>NZ_PVBM01000024.1 GCF_002968575.1 Neorhizobium huautlense
AGTTTCGATCCACGCTTCCTCCCCACGCTCGGTCACCCTCACGCAGTTGCGCTTCTCTTCGCTTGCTGTGACCAGCTCACGGTGGGACTTGCACCCACAAGAATGCGCCCATGCTGGGCGCACAACGAAAACGGCCCCTCCTTTCGGAAGGGCCGCGGGGCTTGCTGTCCTCGGCTAGAGGTCTGGGAGCCGAAGATCAGTTGATCTGCTGCGGGGCGACCTGGGCCTCGATCTGCTTTGCGGTATCGCCGGCTTCGGCAGCGATCGCGATGCGGCGGGGTTTCATGGCGTCCGGGATGTCCCGGAGAAGATCGATGTGAAGCAGGCCGTTCTTCAGCGAAGCGGACTGTACCTCGACATGGTCGGCGAGCTGGAAGCGGCGCTCGAAGGCGCGCTTGGCGATGCCGCGGTAGAGGTATTCGCTCTGGCCGTTGCCAATGTCTTCTTCGCTCTTTTCACCCTTGACGGTCAGCACATGGGCGTGGGCTTCGAGCGAAAGTTCCTTTTCGTCGAAACCGGCGACGGCCATGGTGATGCGGTAGGTATTCTCGCCAGTCCGCTCGATGTTGTAGGGCGGATAGCTGGGGGTCTGGTCGGCGACGCTACGATTGTCGAGCAGGTTGAAAAGGCGGTCGAAACCGACGGTGGAGCGGTAAAGGGGGGAAAAATCGACGTGACGCATGGTGTCCTCTCTTGAAGCGACGTTGCGGTTCTGGTTGGCCTTCAGCATCCCGTTCTGGCGATGCCGGAGCCGTTCGGCGGACCCTCATCGGCGCCCGCAGGACTGAGATGGGAATTGAATTTTCCCGCTTCAAGGCCTTTTTTTGAAGAAACCGGTTTTGCGCCTGAACCCCATATGAACAGCTGATTCGGCTTAGGTTCAGACGGCATCTGATAGAACAAAGATTATTGGAAGGCAGACTGCCTCTACTGGCTGAAGCCTATTCGTCCCTTCGCTTCGGCCTTTGCCTGGCCGGAGCCGTCCGGTTTCCCCAACCGCGGTTCCGGCTTTCTTTTACTGTAACCCGCAGCCAGCGAATGCGACGCTCTCTGTCTGCTGCGCGCCGCCTCTTTTCCCCTTGACGCGCCGCCGCTGCTGCTGTCGCTTATGCCTATGACCGAAGCGGCAGATTCCATGGACGACGTTTTCCACCTCACCCCCGGCAATCCGGCGCCATCCAATTATACGGCCGGTTATTTCACCGGTCATCGCGGCACGCGGCTGCGCTACGGACTCTTCCGTTCGGAGCGTTCGCCGGCGATCGGCACCGTGGTCATCATGCAGGGCCGCAACGAATTTATCGAAAAGTATTTCGAAACGATCCGCGACCTCAACGCCATGGGGCTGTGGGTTGCAACCTTCGATCTGCGCGGCCAAGGCGGATCGGACCGGCTGACGAAAAATCCGCGCAAGGGCCATGTGCGCCGCTTTTCCGACTACGAGCGGGATCTCGAGATCTTCCTGGAGCACATCGTGCTGCCGGATGCCCGCCTGCCATTTTTCCTGGTCGGCCATTCGACGGGATCGCTGATAGCCCTGTCTGCGGCACCGCGGCTTTCGAACCGTATCCACCGCATGGTCCTCGCGGCCCCCTATGTCGCGCTCTCCGGCCAGGGCGTACCGGAAGGCGTGATCCGGACTGTTGCCGGTCTCGCCTGCCTTACCGGCTTCGGCCGCATCCAGCTTGGAACGGACAAGAGCCGTCGGCCGTTCGAGGGCAATCCGCTGACCTCGGACTTCAAGCGTTTCCAGCGCAATGCGGAAATCATCGCAGCCCACCCCGAATTGACGGTCGGGGCGCCTACCGCCCGCTGGCTTCGCGAAACCTTCAAGGCCGCGCGCCGCGTATCGAACCAGGCGCATCTGACCCGGATAACGATCCCGACTCTGATCCTCGCTCCGGTGCTGGATGGAATCGTCCCCTACCGGGCCCAGGAGGAGCTGTCGCGCAATTTCCGCGCCGCCCAGCTCGTGACCATAAACGGCGCTCGCCACGAACTCTTCCAGGACAAGGACATCTATCGCGCCCAGGGACTGGCCGCGATCGAAGCCTTCATGCCCGGCCAGGACGGCGGTTTCGGCCTATCCGAAAGCGCCGCCTGATCTTTCCGGTCATTTGCCGGAAAGCAGCTCCAGCGCCTGCCGGTGCACCGCCGGACTTCCGGCCGCGACGATATTGCCGCCATTTTCCGGCCGACCGCCGTCCCAGGTGGTAATGATCCCGCCCGCCTGTTCGATCAGCGGGATGAGCGCCCCGACGTCATAAGGTTGAAGGTTGTTTTCCACGACGAGATCGACGTTGCCCGAGGCGAGCAGCGCATAGGCATAACAATCGCAGCCGTAGCGGAAGAGCCGCACCTTTTCCTCGACGGAGCGGTAAAGCGCCAGGTCCGCTCCCGTGAAGATATGCGGCGAGGTGGTGAAGAGAATCGCATTCTTGAGCTCGCCGCAATCCCGCGTCGCGATCTGCCGCTCGCCGTCCGGACCGCGGTACCAGGAATGTGTTCCATCGGCGAAATAACGCTCGCCGGTAAACGGCTGGTCGACGAGCCCCATCGTCGCCCGCCCGTTCGAGCGGAAGCCGATCAGCGTACCCCAGACCGGCAGGCCAGAGATGAAGGCGCGTGTGCCGTCGATTGGATCGATGACCCAGATATGCTCGCGGTCGAGACCGATATTCTCGTGCTCCTCGCCGAGGATGCCGTGATGGGGAAACTTTTCCTCGATCAGCAGGCGGATCGCGGTCTCGGCGGCGCGGTCGCCCTCGGTGACGGGATCGAACCCGCTTTCCAGCTTGTTGACCACTGAAAGGCCGGTGCGGAAACGCGGCAGCGTTTCAGCCTTGGCGGCATCGGCAAGCGTATAGAAAAAATTGCGGTCGGGAAGCATCGAAGAAATCCCCTCGTGGAATGGAAACTTCTTCTAATCGAATCGCCGCAAGCTGGAAACCGGCTGAATTTGGAGGCGTAGAGCGGGAAAACAGGCAGGCACTGGCGCATATCTCACCGCTTCGCCCAAAAATGCTGAAAAATTGAGCACAAAAAGTTATTGCTTGACAATTGTGCAGCGCAATACTAATCTCATCTTACAGTCTTTGACTGTAAATACCCTCCTTGGGTGTTTCCTCCCTAGACTTAGCCGCGCCCACAAGCGCGGTTTTTTTTGCCCGCGATCGACCGGCAGACAAAAGCTTGTGGATAATGGGGTGTTATTCGGCGGCGAGTGCGCCGCCGCTGCCGGAAAATTCAACGGCGAAATCTGCCATCTGGCGCATGAAGGTGGAAAGCGCGGCAGCGATCGCCGGAAAGTCGCGCTTTTTGGCAAGCGTCATCTCGTCCACATAGAGCGCCCGGTTGATTTCGATCTGCAGCGCATGCAGACCCCGGACCGGCCGGCCGTAGTGTTCGGTTATGAAGCCGCCGGCATAGGGCTTGTTGCGGACGGCCGAAAAGCCCATGCCGTCCAGGAATTGCATCGCCGCGCGGGAAAGCTCGGCAGAGGCGCTGGTGCCGTAGCGGTCGCCGATGATGAAGTCCGGCCGGACGTCGGAGCCTGACAGCCGGATATTGCCCGGCATGGAATGGCAGTCGATCAGGATCGCAAGCCCGAAACGGGCATGGGTTCGGGCGATCAGCTTTCTCAGGCAGGCGTGATAGGGCTTGTAGATCGTCTCGATGCGGCTCATACCCTCTTCCACCGACAGGCGATGCCGGTAGATTTCCATGTTTTCCGCAACGATACGCGGGATCGTTCCGAGCCCGCCTGCGACCCGCATGGAACCGATATTGACGAAGGGCGGCAACGGCCCGTCGAACATGCGGGGATCGAGCTCATAGGGCTCGCGGTTCACGTCCAGGTAGGCGCGCGGGAAATGGGCAAGCAGCAGCGGCGCGCCGAGCTCCGGCGCATCTGCGAACAGATCGTCGACATAATGATCGGCCGAGCGGCGGATGGCGAGCGAATCGAGATTGGTCTCGGCAAGGAAGGAGGGAGGATAGAAGCGGCCGCTATGGGGCGAGTTGAAAACGAAGGGGATTGTCTGCGCAGCGGGCTCCCTTACTTCGAAATGTCCAAAATCACCCTCGCTGCAATCCATCCTGCCTTTACCATGTCACGAACTTGTTCAAGACCGCATGTTGCCAGTTGCCTGGCATGAAGTCCATACTATCTATACCCCACGAAAACCTCTTCCACCCCCATTAAACGGATGTTTACCGTGTCTTGGCAGTGTGAGTGTTCCCTAACTTAAAAATTGCATTGGATGACGGTCCCGGAGATGATTCAGAAAATCCTTCTCGCCGAAGACGATAACGACATGCGCCGCTTCCTGGTGAAGGCGCTGGAAAAGGCGGGCTATAAGGTCGCTTCCTTCGATAACGGCGCAAGCGCCTATGACCGGTTGCGCGAGGAGCCCTTCTCGCTTCTCCTGACCGATATCGTCATGCCGGAAATGGACGGGATAGAACTTGCCCGCCGCGCGACGGAACTCGATCCGGACCTCAAGGTAATGTTCATCACCGGCTTCGCCGCCGTTGCATTGAACTCCGATTCGAAGGCTCCGAAGGACGCAAAGGTGCTCTCGAAGCCCTTCCACCTGCGCGATCTGGTGGACGAAGTGAACAAGCTTCTCGCCGCCTGAGATGTCGAATGCCGGGAAATGCGAGGCCTTCAAAAAAGCTTCGCATTTCGCGACAAAAACCAGTTGACGGCCCGACCAGTCTATGGTCTATGCGCCGCCACGGATGGGCGTGTAGCTCAGCGGGAGAGCACTACGTTGACATCGTAGGGGTCACAAGTTCGATCCTTGTCACGCCCACCATCCCTCTTTCCTGGTTTCTCAGGCGTTTGCGCGGTTGACGACATAACCCGCTTTTTCACCTTCTCACGACTTTGATCCGGCTGGCCGAACCCGCTGCTTGGGCGGCGCTTTTGCGTCTTGGCCTTTCGGCCGGCGCAATCCCGACGCAATTTCGGTATTGGGTCGGCAACGGACAACGATGATCTTGCCCTGCCGCTTGCCGATCTGCAATAACGCGGGGGACAGTGGTTGCAGTCCGGCGGGTCGCGGTGCACCGGCGTCCGGTTTCGAACAAACAGGTGGATAATGGCAGGATCGAGCAGCTTTAGTGAGCATGCGGCGGGAGACGAAGCAGACATCATCCCACGCGACATCCGCTTCGGAATTTTGGAAAACGCCACGCGGCACTGGTATGACGGCGACATCATCAAGACGGTGATGGCGGACGGTCTTTCCATCTTCCTGCCGGAAGGCGAGCGCTATTTCATCCGCTCCCTGAAGCACTACGCGTCGAAGCTCACGGATCGGGAGCTGGCGGCGGAAATCAACGGCTATGCGGTGCAGGAAGCTTTCCATACCCGCGAACACGAAGACTATAACAAGGCCATGGCGTCGCTCGGCTATGACGTCGAGGAAATGGAAAAGCCGGTCCGTTTTGCGCTCGGGGTCGCCAAGAACCCGCTGCACCGGCTGGCCGTTACCTGCGCCATCGAACACCTGACCGCAACCTTGTCGACGGTGACCCTGCGCCGCCCGGACCTTCTGGAAACGGCAGCGCCAGCCTACCGTCGCCTGTGGATGTGGCATGCTCTGGAGGAGCTCGAGCACAAGGCGGTGGCGCTCGATGTCTTGAAGGCGGTGACGCCAGATCTGCCCGGCTGGAAACGCTACCTGCTGCGGGTCTCGGCGATGAATGCCACGGTCATTCCATTCCTGCTGATCTTTCTGCGAAATACGCGGCTTTATGCCCGCACCGACGGCGTCAAGACCGGCATCCGCTTCTGGCTGCGCTTCATCTGGGTCGTGTTCTTCGCCCCCGGCTTCTGGCGGCGCTGCATGCCCCTGGTGTTGAAATATTACCTGCCGGGTTTCGATCCGAAGAACAGCGACGATGCCGAACTGGTGCGCAAGGGGCGGGCCTGGCTTTATCAGGATATGCCGCCGGCAGCCGCTGCCGCGCCGGCTCAGTAGGACCGAGACCATGGCAAGAAACATGTTCTCCAATGTCCTGAACGCGGTCGAGCGCGGCGCCTTTCCGCGAACCCAGAAATGGGCATGGCGCGGCGTTTACAACATCTTGTCCCGGTTCTGGCGGGACGACGACTGGCGTTTCATGAACTACGGCTTCATGCCCGAAGGCGCCGCCTTTCCGCTGAAAGCGGAAGACGAGCCCGAACGGGCCTTTATCGGCCTCTATCATCAGGCGGTCGAAGGATTGCCGCTGGCAGGCGCGCGGGTTCTCGAAATCGGTTCGGGGCGTGGCGGCGGATCGCGTTATATCGCGCGCTACCATGCGCCGGCGAGCGTCGTCGGCCTCGACTACTCGCCGGAGACGGTGCGCCTTGCGCGGCGGCTGAACGCCGACACGGCTTCGCTTTCCTTTGAAGTCGGCGATGCGGAGCGACTGCCTTTTGCCGACGGCTCGTTTGACGTGGTCGTCAACATCGAATCCTCCCATTGCTACGCAAACGTCCCCGCCTTTGCCAGCGAAGCGGCCCGCGTGCTTGCGCCGGGCGGCTGGTTCACCTTTGCCGACATGCGGCCAAAGGGCAAACTTTCCGAACTCGACCGTCAGCTCTCCGTACCGGGGCTTGAGCTGGTGGCGGAGCGCAGCCTTTCCGTAGGCGTCGTTGCGGCGCTTGACGCGGCGGAAGCGAGAAAACGCGAACGCATCGGCCGTGCCCGGCTGATGCGGCGCTTCATGACCGAATTTTCAGGAGCGCAAGGCTCGATCCTCTATAAGGGACTTTCCGGAGGCGGCGTTGTCTACGTGGCCCGCCGCTACCGCAAGACGGCGTGACCGGCTGCAAATTGTTGCGGGCAACCGTACCGAATCACCCGGAACCAGCCTCGCCGATCGCCGCTGGATATGCGAAATGTCAGTTCATCCGCGTCAGCTGGCGCGGATTTTCCCCAACTGCCCTGCCCGTATCTCGGCGGGGCTTTTTCTTTTCCGGCGTCCACAGATACGAAACGCGGAGAGGGCCGCGATGGGCACCTCCCCGCGTCCGCCGAGGGATCGGGATGTCGCGTCGGAAGGCCTAGGTCAATGCGGCGCCGGCCATCAGCGCCAGCACGAGGAAGACCAGGAAGATGACGAGCGCGATGAAGAACAGGATCTTGGCGATGCTCGCGGTTGCGGCCGAAATGCCGGAAAAGCCGAGAAAGCCCGTGATCAGCGAGATGACCAGAAAAATAAGTGCCCACTTCAGCATGGAGTTATTCCTTCGCGTTGATGGGCGGATAACGTGAAAAAAGGTTCCAAGGTTCCAATCCGGCGTAAACCTCTGCAGTTGCCTGAAAAGCGGGAGGCAGGAAGACGGAAAGGAAGGCGAAGCCAAGCGAATCAGCTAGAGCTAATTCGAACACATCGGGAACGGGCTCAATCAGGAACGGCCCAATCAGGAACGGAATGTCGGTCGCCTATCTGGAAAAACTCAACGATGCGCAGCGCCGGGCGGTGGAGCATGGCTCGGACGTGCCGAATGGCGGACCAGCGGGCCCGCTTCTGGTGATTGCCGGCGCGGGCTCTGGCAAGACCAATACGCTTGCCCATCGCGTCGCGCACCTGATCGTCTCCGGCGCCGACCCGCGCCGCATCCTCCTGATGACCTTTTCCCGCCGCGCGGCCTCTGAAATGGCCCGGCGCGTCGAGCGTATCTGCTCGCAGGTGCTGGGCGCCAAGTCGGGGATCATGACCGATGCTCTCGCCTGGGCAGGCACCTTCCACGGCATCGGTGCCCGGCTGCTTCGCCTGCATGCGGGTGAGATAGGCCTGGATCCGGATTTCACCATCCACGACCGGGAAGACTCCGCCGACCTGATGAACCTTGTCCGCCACGAGCTCGGCTTCTCGAAGACCGAAAACCGCTTTCCGACGAAAGGCACCTGCCTCGCCATCTATTCCCGCGCCGTCAATTCCGAAACGCCGCTGGACGAGGTGCTGAAGCTTCACTTCCCCTGGTGCTCCGCCTGGGAAAAGCAGCTCCGCGAACTGTTCGCGACCTATGTGGAGGCCAAGCAGGCCCAGAACGTCCTCGATTACGACGATCTCCTGCTCTACTGGGCGCAGATGATCAGCGAGGCTGCAATCGCCGAGGATATCGGCAGCCGCTTCGACCACGTTCTGGTCGACGAATACCAGGACACCAACCGCCTGCAGTCCTCGGTCCTCATGGCGATGAAGCCCGGCGGGCGAGGTTTGACGGTCGTCGGTGACGATGCCCAGTCGATCTACTCCTTCCGCTCCGCGACGATCCGCAACATCCTCGATTTCCCGGCCTCCTTCGATCCGCCGGCCAATATCGTAACCCTCGACCGTAACTACCGGTCCACGAATACGATCCTCGCCGCCGCCAACGGCGTCATCGACCTCGCCCGCGAGCGGTTTACCAAGAACCTCTGGACCGACCGACAGTCCGCGGAGCGCCCGCGCTTGGTCGCCGTCAAGGACGAGACCGAGCAGGCGAACTACATCGTCGAAAAGATCCTCGAAAACCGCGAAACCGGGATGACGCTCAAACAGCAGGCCGTGCTTTTCCGCGCCTCGCACCATTCCGGTCCGCTGGAAGTGGAGCTCACCCGCCGCAACATCCCTTTCGTGAAGTTCGGCGGCCTGAAGTTTCTGGACAGCGCACATGTGAAGGACATGCTGGCTGCGCTGCGCTTTGCCCAGAACCCGCGCGACCGGGTCGCCGGCTTCCGGCTGATGCAGCTCATCCCCGGCATCGGCCCGCAGACGGCAGGAAAAATCCTCGACGCCATCGCTGCCGATCCCGAACCGCTCGCCGCATTGCAGGAAATCCCCACCCCGCCGCGTTCCGGCGAGGACTGGCCGGCCTTCGTCGACATGCTGGCGGCACTGCGCAAAAGCGGCGCCGGCTGGCCTGCCGAGATCGGCCTTGCCCGCCAATGGTACGAGCCTCATCTCGCCCGTATCCACGAAGATGCCGAGACGCGGAAAGCCGACCTCCTGCAGCTCGAACAGATTGCGTCCGGCTATAATTCCCGCGAACGTTTCCTCACCGAACTGACGCTCGATCCGCCCGATGCCACGAGCGCCGAGGCTGGGACGCCGCTGCTTGACGAGGATTACCTGATCCTCTCCACTATCCATTCCGCCAAGGGCCAGGAATGGCGGTCGGTGTTCCTTCTGAACTGCGTCGACGGCTGCATCCCGTCCGATCTCGGCGTCGGCTCGACCGCCGAGATCGAGGAGGAACGCCGCCTGCTCTATGTCGCGATGACCCGGGCGAAGGACCACCTGCACCTCATCACCCCGCAGCGCTTCTTTGTGCACGGCCAGGCGTCGCAGGGCGACAAGCATGTCTACGCCGCTCGCACCCGCTTCATCCCGGCAACGCTGCTGCAATTCTTCGAAACCGCCGCCTGGCCGGTCGTCGCACCCATGTCCGACGCCGAACGCCAGGCCCGCCATCAGGTGCGTATCGACGTGACTGCCCGCATGCGGGGCATGTGGCGCTAGGCTTTCGCCTCCGTCCTGCGTCCAGAGGAGACATCAGTGAACAATAGTCCGTCGAACATGAAGGCTGCGGCCTGGATGATGGCTTCGATCGCCCTGCTTCTGCTGATGGCCGTCTCGGGGCGTGCGATAACGCGTGAACTCGATGTCTTCCAGGTCATGGAGATGCGTTCCGTGATCGCGTTTTTCATGCTGCTGCCGTTCGTCTTTCGCGAAGGCGGCATACGGGCGATGCGCACGTCGATCCTGCCGAGCCATATCGGCCGCAACGTCGCCCACTATATCGGCCAGTTCGCGTGGCTGATGGGCCTCACCCTGATTCCGATGGCGCAGGTCATCGCCATCGAGTTCACTGCGCCGATCTGGGCAGCCCTGATGGCCGCGGCCTTTCTCGGCGAGCGGTTGACATGGCGCAAGGGCGTGGCGATCCTGTTCGGCGTCGTGGGCGTCGTGCTGATCGTCCGGCCGGGAGCAGCCCCACTCAACCCCGGTCACCTGGTCGTACTTGGAGCCGCCTTCGTCTTCGCCATATCCTTCATCATGACCAAGCTCCTGACGCGCACGGACAGTGCGACGAAGATCATCTTCTGGATGCTCATAATCCAGTCGGTGGTCGGGCTCGTACCGGCGCTCCGGGTCTGGGTCTGGCCATCCGCAGAAATGTGGCCGTGGATCCTCGTCATCGCGTTTTCAGGCACATTTGCCCACTATTGCATGGCCAAGGCTCTCTCCCACGGCGACGCGATGACGGTCATGCCGATGGACTATCTGCGGGTTCCGCTGTCGGCGCTGCTCGGATATCTGCTCTATGCCGAGGCTGTCGATGGCCTGACGGCGCTGGGCGCTGCCTTGATTCTTGCCGGTAACCTTTTCAACCTGCGCAGGCCGAACGCCAACCGCATCCAGTGCACGCCGACCTGATGATTTTGCGCCGCCTTCCGCGGGCCGGCATCATCAAAAGAGCTACCCCCTCTGGGTATCGCCCCGCTCCAGAAGGTCGATCTGGATCTGCTGCAATTCGGCCAGCCTCTCCCACTGATGGGCCATCTGATGGTCGATCTTTTCGTGCAGCTGGCGGATTTCGAGTTCGGCGCGCAGGTTGATCATATAGTCGTTTTCGGCGCGCCGCCTGTCCTTCTCCTCCTGCCGCCGCTGGCTCATCATGATGACAGGCGCCTGCAGGGCTGCAAGACAGGACAGGACAAGGTTCAGCAGGATGAAGGGATATGGATCGAAAGGCTCGGCAAAAAGGCCGGAGACGTTGAGCGCCATCCAGGAAAAAAGCACGCCCATGAAGAACAGGATGAAGGTCCAGGAGCCGCCGAACGAAGCAACCCGGTCGGCTGTCCGCTCTCCCAATGTGGGTTTGCGCTCCAGCACATTGGCAGCGCTGCTCTGCACTGTGGAAACACCCTTCTCGAAACTGTCGAGCACCTGTCTGTCGAGTTCGGAAAGCTCTCCGCGCTCCTCCGCGAGCAGCTTTTCCACATAGCGGCGGCGATAATGGGCGAGATCTTCGTCGCAGATCAGGCTTTCGGTCCCGCAATCGGCGACTTCGGCGGCAATCATCTCGTGCAGGCCCGGCCTGAGCTGACCGATCTTGCGAAGCTTCGGCAACGGAAAGGCTCGGCCGCAGACAACACACTGCGCCGTCCTGTTGGTTCCCGGATGGCGGCTCATGTCATGCCTCTTCCTTGGCTTCAGCTGCCTTCTGGGAACCCTTGCCGTTTTGCTGCAATGGCGACAGATGGAAAATCGTCGGCGAGAACTTTTCAAGATAGTCCTCGGCGCGGCCGATATAGACCAGGGTCGAAGTGTCGAGGCCGGCAAGCACGTCGAGCATACGCTCCCGCGTTTCCGGCTCCAGGCCTTCCAGCACGTCGTCCATGATCACCCATTCGGGTTTGCGCAGCACGGCATTGGCAATCGAAAGAAGCGCCTCCTCATCCTTGTCGAGAACCCTGTCCCATCGCTCCACATCGTTCAGGCGATCCACGAGCCGGTGCAGCCCGACTTTTTCCAGCGCCTCGGCCAGCGCTTTGTCGCTGCCATCCGGCAGGCCGGTGGGATAGGTCATCGCCTCTTTGAGGGTCGCTGTCGGCAGGTAGCCTTCCTGAGGCAGGAAGACCATGCCATCCCTGGGCGGCAGGCCGATCTCGCCCCGCCCCCACGGCCAGATGCCGGCGAGCGCCTGGAAGAAGAGATGCCGGTCGGCGCCCGGATCGCCGTTGATCATCACCCGCCCGCTCGGCCTGATCACGCATTCGCCTTCCCTGAGACGGATGCCGTGCCCCGCCTCGCCGCGGTCGGGGTCGCCATAGACCATTACGCCGCACAGGCGGATGCCCTGCGCATCGGATTGTTCGCGATAGGTGAGCAGTTCACCTTCCACAGCCGGCGTGTCCATCGCAAGCAACGCGTTGCGGAAGGAGGAGACGCGTGCCAGCGTGGCTTTCCAATCGGCGATGACCCCGAAATTGTTGACATACCACCTGAGCGCCAGATTGACCTGGTTGAACGCGCCGACGGCCATCATCAAGCCGCCGAAGGAAAGCCCGCCGGAGAAATACATCGGCGAGGCGATGATGATCGGAGCGACCAGCGCCAGCCAGCCGAAGCCTGCGGAAACCCAGGTCAGGTTGGTAAGCGCCCAGGCGACTTGGCGAAGCATTTCGAGCACGTTGTCGATCGCCAGGTGGACCCGGCGCAGCTCGCTCGTTTCGCCGCGGGCAAGCGTGATCGGCTTCATGTTCTCGTTGGTGCGCATCAGCACCGCGCGCAGGTCCGCCTCGCGGGCGTAACGGTCCGCGTTGAGCCGCGGCAGCCGTTGTCCCACGATATTGCTGAGCATCGAGCCGATCACCGCATAGAGGACCGTTGCCCAGACCATATAGCCCGGGATCGAGATGCTTCTGTCGCCGAAATGGAAAACGAAGTCGGACGAGATGGCCCAGAGCACGCCGATGAAGCTTGCCAGAAGAATCGTGGAATTGACGAGCCCGATCGCCAGGTTCGTGGTGTTCTCCGCCAGGATTCGGGTATCCTCGTGCAGCCGCTGGTCGGGATTGGCGGCGATCGCGCCGGCGCTCGTGAGCTTCAGCGCCCGCCCCGGCACGAGCCAGACATTCGCCAGATCTCGCGCCAACCCTTCCCGCATCCGCATCGCCGTGATCTGGTTGAGCCATGCCTGGATGACGTTGAGAAGCGTCAATGTGAAGGCGAGTACCGCGAACACGACGAGCTGGTTCAGAAATTCCGGCATGTCGCGCCGTTCGAGCGAATCGTAAAAAGGCCCGTTCCATACGTTGAGGCGGTATTGGGCATAGGTCGTGGAGAAGATGACGATCAAAAGCGCCGCCGTCAGGACAAGCACCCGATTGCGGACCGGCGCTGCCCAAAAGGCGCCAATCATCATTCGAAGCTGTCCGCTCAGCGGCAACTCATAGGTCTGAGGCCTTGCCTCCGGAATTTCAGCCATTCTCCGTATCTCGCCCTCGAACGCCTTTCACTCAGAACCCTCCGTCCGCTTCATTATACTGCACCTACCCCTACCACCACCCTAATGACTTTTGTTTGCAAAATCCTCCAATAGGTGATAATGACCGACCAGTCAGTCATATTTGGAATCGCGATGGCCGAGAAACGAAGAGAGAAGCGGGATCCGCAGCAGCGCCGGGCCGAAATCCTTGCGTCCGCCTTTGCCTGTTTTGCCGAGCGGGGCTTTGCCGCCACCCGGATGGAGGATGTCGCAGCCCGCGCCGGCATCGCCAAGGGCACCGTCTACCTGCATTTTCCGGACAAGGACGCGCTGTTTACCGAACTGGTGTCCGGTGTCGCCTCGCCCATCCTCGGCCAGATGGGCGAATTCGTCGCGAACGAAAGCATTACGCCGCGCTTCGCGGTCTCGATGTTCTACGCTCTCTTCAGGCGGGAGGTGCTGGAGACCGATCGCCGGCATCTGCTGCGGCTGATCCTGGCGGAGGGACCGATGTTTCCAGCCGTCGCGGAATTTTATCACCGGGAAATCATCTCCAGGGGGCTCGGCGTGCTGCGCATCCTGCTCGGCCGCGCGGCCGCCCGCGGTGAGCTGCGCAACCCGAAGATCGTCGAGACGCCGCAGCTCGTCATGGCCCCGCCCCTGCTCTCGATCATCTGGACGACGCTTTTCGAACCCTACGAACACCTCGACACACAAAAGCTCTTCGACACGTTTCTCGACACGCTCTTCGTGCCGGCTGAGGACCTCTCGGAAGGAGGCACGCAATGAAGCGGATATTCGTCATCGCACTCTTGGCCGGTATCGCGCTTGCCGCCCTGCCCTTCCTTTTTGCAGAGAAGAGCCCGCGTCCGTATCAGGGCTGGGTTGAGGCTGATACGCTCTTCATCGGCGCGGAAGGCACGGGCCGCCTGGAAAGGGTCGACGTGCAGGAAGGCGGCACCGTCGCTGCAGGCAACCCGCTCTTCAAGCTGGAGACATCGAGCGAAGAGGCGGCCGTCGCCGCGGCCCGTGCAGCGCTTGCACGCGCACAGGCCGAGCTCGAACTTGCCGAAGCGGCCCAGAAGCGGCCGGAAGAGATTGACGTGCTGCGCGCATCCGAGCGCGAGGCGAATGCCAGACTGGAACTCGCCAAACAGGATCTCGACCGGACCCGCGTTCTCGCCGAGCGCGGCACCGCCACACAGGCGAGCCTCGACGCGGCGATCGCGACCGAAGCCGCCAACCGTGCCGCGCTCGACAATGTGCGCAGCCAGATCACGCTCGCCCATCTGCCGGCGCGCGAACAGACGCTCCGCCAGGCAAAGGAATCCATGGCTGCGGCCAAGGCCGAACTCGCCTCGGCGCAAGCAGCGCTTGCCCGCCGCGCCGTCGCCGCGCCCGCCGCCGGCAGCATCGAAACCCTCTATTATCGCCTCGGCGAGGTCGTACCGGTCGGGCGACCGATCGTGGCACTCCTCCCGCCCGAAAACGTCCGCATCCGCTTCTTCGTGCCTGAGACCGAAATTGCAGCGCTGTCCCTCGGCCAGCCGGTCCGTGTCACCTGCGACGCCTGCCGGCCGTCGGATGCGAGGATCAGCTTTATCGCGAAAACTGCCGAATACACGCCGCCGGAGATCTACAGCCTCGAGGAACGAGCAAAACTCGTCTATCGCATCGAGGCAATTCCCGCCGATCCTGCAACGCTGCGTCCCGGCCAGCCGGTCGATGTTGCCGCAGGAGCCCGGCCATGACCGCAACCGCCGAGTCCCCCGAAACCGTCATCGACGTGCATCATCTGACCAAGAGCTTCGGCGGCCGCAAGGTGGTCGACGATGTCTCCATGTCGGTGAGGAAGGGCCGCATCCACGGTTTCCTGGGCCCCAACGGTTCCGGCAAGACGACCACCATCCGCATGCTCTGCGGCCTGTTGACCCCCGACAGCGGCAACGGCACCTGCCTTGGCTTCGACATCCTGACCGAGAGCGACCGCATCCGTCGCCGCGTCGGGTACATGACGCAGAAATTCTCGCTCTATCAGGATCTGTCCATCCGCGAGAACCTGGAATTCGTCGCCCGCGTTTACGGACTTCCCGATGCCCGCGGCAAGGCGAAGGCAGCGATCGAGCGGCTCGGTCTGAAGGGTCGCGAAAAGCAGCTCGCGGGCGAACTCTCCGGCGGCTGGAAGCAGCGCTTGGCGCTCGGCGCCTGCATCCTGCCCGAGCCTGCACTTCTCCTCCTCGACGAACCGACCGCAGGTGTCGACCCGCAGGCGCGCCGCGACTTCTGGAACGAGATCCATGCGCTCGCCGCCGATGGCCTCTCGGTTCTGGTTTCCACCCACTACATGGACGAAGCGGAGCGCTGCCACGAGATTGCCTATATCGCCTACGGCAAGCTGTTGGTCCAGGGGACTGTCGATGAAGTCATCGAAGGCACCGGTCTCGTCACGTGGACCGTCTCCGGCCCCGATGTCCACCACCTCCAGGCCGAACTCCTGCAGCAGCCGGGCATCGACATGATCGCCCCGTTCGGACTGAGCCTGCATGTGGCGGGACATGACGAATCGGCGCTTGAACAGGCGATCGCCCCCTATCGCCAGCGCCCGGGCTTCAAATGGGAAAAGGGCGAGCCGACGCTGGAGGATGCCTTCATCGACCTGATGGGCCGCTCGGAGGACAATTTCCGATGACCGCGCCCCATGACCCGGAACTCAACGGCAATGGAGGTTTCTTCAAGCGCTTCTGGGCGATGACCGTCAAGGAATTCATCCAGATGACCCGCGACCGCGTGACGCTCGCCACCATGATCATGATCCCGGTCATGCAGCTCTTCCTGTTCGGTTTCGCGATCAACACAACCCCGCACGATCTGCCGACCGCCGTTCTGATGCGCGAGAACAGCGATATCGGCCGCTCGATCCTCGCCGCATTGAAGAACACCGATTTCTTCGAGGTCCAGTCCGTCATCACCCGCACCGAGGACATGGATTCGCTGCTGGAATCGGGCCGGGCGCTGTTCGTGGTCGAGATTCCGGAAGGCTTCGAACGGGCGGTAAGGCGCGGCGAGACGCCCGCCCTTCTCGTCGCCGCCGATGCCACCGATCCGGTTGCATCGAGCTCGGCGCTCGGCGCGCTCTCCGGCATCGTTGCGTCGGCCCTCGCCAACGACCGGCAGATCGAGTTTTCGGAACCGTCGAAACCCGCTTTCTCGATCGTGCAGCATCGCCGCTACAACCCTGCGGGTTCGTCGACGCTCAACATCGTCCCCGGCCTGCTCGGCACGATCCTGACGATGACGCTTTTGATCTTCACCGCCCTCTCCGTCACCCGCGAGATGGAGCGCGGCACCATGGAAAACCTGCTCTCCATGCCGATCAGGCCTCTGGAAATCATGTTCGGCAAGATCACGCCCTACGTCCTGATAGGCCTCATCCAGGCCCTCATCATCATTTCGGCGGGCATCCTGGTGTTCCGGGTTCCGATCCTCGGCGACCTGCCGTCACTGGCCGCCGCGACGGCGCTCTTCGTCGTCGCCAACCTGTCGATCGGCTACACCTTCTCGACCCTGGCGACCAACCAGTTGCAGGCGGTTCAGATGGCGATGATGTTCTTCCTGCCGAACATTCTGCTCTCGGGCTTCATGTTCCCCTTCGCCGGCATGCCGGGCTGGGCACAATGGATCGGCGAGGCGCTGCCGCTGACCCATTACATCCGCATCGTCCGCGCGATCATGCTGAAGGGTGCGGATATCGCCACGCTCGCCTATGATACGAGCGTCCTCGCCGGCCTGATGACGTTCGCCATGCTGATTGCCGTCACCCGCTTCCGCCGGACGCTCGACTGACAGATTTTCCTGCGTATTTCCCCGATATGGCCCGAACCAGGATAACCTCCCGAATCCGCCTTGCATTATTTTCGTGCAACGCACAAAATCCTTGCAACGATCATTGATCGGCCATCGAAGGCCGGCAAGGGGCGACCAAAGGGGCAGCATGGCGATCAAGGCGAGTATCTACCACCTCACCCATTACAAATACGACAGGCCTGTCCGCCTTGGGCCTCAGATCATCCGGTTGAAGCCCGCCGCTCATTCCCGAACGAAGGTGTTGAGCCATTCGCTGAAGGTCACCCCATCAAACCACTTCGTGAACCTGCAGCAGGACCCTTACGGCAACTACCTCGCCCGCTATGTCTTTCCCGATCCGGTCACCGAATTGAAGATCGAGGTCGATCTGATCGCCGATATGACGGTCTACAATCCCTTCGACTTTTTCGTGGAGGAGGAAGCCACAAAGTGGCCTTTCGACTATCCGGAAACGCTGGTCGAAGACCTGTCGATCTATATGAAGCCGGAGCCGGCGGAGCCGGCGCTTGTCGACTATCTCAAGACCTTCGACATGTCCCCCGGCCAGCCAACGGTCGATATGGTGGTGGGCATCAACGCCCGCCTGCAGCAGGCGATCGGTTATGTCATCCGCATGGAGCCCGGCGTGCAGACGCCGGAGCAGACGCTGACCTCGGCCATGGGCTCCTGCCGCGACACCAGCTGGCTACTGGTCCAGATCCTTCGCCACCTCGGTCTCGCCGCCCGTTTCGTCTCGGGCTATCTCATCCAACTGACACCCGACCTGAAAGCGCTCGACGGCCCCTCCGGCACTGAAGTCGACTTCACCGATCTGCACGCCTGGTGCGAAGTCTATCTGCCGGGAGCCGGCTGGGTGGGTCTCGACCCGACCTCCGGCCTCTTGACCGGCGAAAGCCATATCCCGCTTGCAGCAACGCCGCACTACCGCAACGCCGCGCCGATCTCCGGCGGTTATTTCGGCGAGGCGGAAACCTCCTTCGACTTCGACATGAAGGTTGCCCGCGTCGCCGAACACCCCCGCATCACCAAGCCGTTCTCCGACGAATCCTGGGAAGCGCTCAACGATCTCGGTGAAGAGGTCGACCGCATCTTGCACGCGCAGGACGTCCGCCTCACCATGGGCGGCGAGCCGACCTTCGTGTCGATCGACGACTTCGAATCCGACGAATGGAATACCGACGCCGTCGGCCCCACCAAGCGCGAGAAGGCCGATATCCTGATCCGCAGGCTGCGCGAGCGTTTCGCGCCGGGCGGTTTCCTGCATTACGGTCAGGGCAAGTGGTATCCCGGCGAGAGCCTGCCACGCTGGACCTTCTCGCTCTACTGGCGCAAGGACGGCAGCCCCATCTGGAGCAATCCCGACCTGGTGGCTGAGGAAGGCCGCGACTACGACATCGGCGATGACGATGCGGAAAAGCTGCTGGCGGGCATTGCCGGTGAGCTTGGCCTGGATCCTGACTATGTGGCCCCGGCCTACGAGGATCCGGCGGAATGGATCATCAAGGAAGGCAGCCTGCCGGAAAACGTTGATCCCTCGAATTCCAAACTCAAGGATCCGGAGGAACGCAACCGCATCGCCCGTGTCTTCGAGCGCGGCCTGACGCGTCCGAGCGGTTATGTCCTGCCCGTCCAGGCCTGGAATGCACAGGCCAGAGGAACGGCAAGCCGCAAACGCTGGATGAGCGAAAAGTGGCGCACCCGCCGCGGCAAGATCTTCCTCGTTCCCGGAGACAGCCCCGTCGGTTATCGTCTGCCGCTCGGCACGCTGCCTTACGTGCCCCCGTCGCAGTTTCCCTATATCCACGAAGCCGATCCCTCCATCCCCCGCCAGCCCCTGCCCGATGCTATCGTGCCGGCGGGCCGCGCCATGCCCGAATCCTCGTTCAAGGCGGATGATCCGGCCAATCTCGGCCGCGTCGAGCAGGTGCTGGGCGAAATCGGCGGCGCCGTGCGCACTGCCATATCCGTCGAACCGCGAGACGGCAGGCTCTGCGTCTTCATGCCGCCGGTGGAGAAGATCGAGGACTATCTCGAACTGATCGCCGCCGCCGAGAACGCCGCTGCCGAACTCGGTCTGCCGGTCCATATCGAGGGTTATGCGCCGCCGCACGACGAACGCATCAATGTCATCCGCGTCGCGCCCGATCCCGGCGTCATCGAGGTCAACATCCATCCGGCCGCAAGCTGGAAGGAAACCGTGTCGATCACTACGGCGATCTACGAGGAGGCCCGCCAGAGCCGGCTCGGCGCCGACAAGTTCATGATCGACGGCCGCCACACCGGCACCGGCGGCGGCAACCATGTGGTGGTCGGCGGCGCCAATCCGAACGACAGTCCATTCCTGCGCCGCCCGGACCTTTTGAAGAGCATCGTGCTGCACTGGCAGCGGCATCCTTCGCTATCCTATCTCTTCTCCGGTCTGTTCATCGGCCCCACCTCGCAGGCGCCACGTATCGACGAAGCCCGCCACGATTCGATGTACGAGCTGGAAATCGCGCTTTCCCAGGTGCCGGCGCCCGGCCAGGGCGTACCGCCCCTGCCCTGGCTGGTCGACCGCCTCTTCCGCAACCTTCTGACGGATGTCACCGGCAATACCCACCGCTCCGAAATCTGCATCGACAAGCTGTTTTCGCCGGACGGCCCGACCGGCCGCCTCGGCCTCGTTGAGTTCCGCGGCTTCGAAATGCCGCCGAATGCGCGCATGTCGCTCGCCCAGCAGCTTCTCGTCCGCGCGCTGATCGCCCGCTTCTGGAAGAACCCGCTGCAAGGCAGGTTCGTCCGTTGGGGCACGGCACTCGCGGATCGGTTCATGCTGCCGCACTATGTCTGGGCCGATTTCCTGGACGTGCTCGCCGATCTCAGGGAAAACGGCTTCGACCTCCGGCCCGAATGGTTCACCGCACAACTCGAATTCCGCTTCCCCTTCTTCGGCGAGGTGGAATACGAGGGCTCCAAACTGGAGCTTCGTCAGGCGCTCGAACCCTGGCATGTGATGGGCGAACAGGGCGCCATCGGCGGCACCGTCCGGTATGTCGATTCCTCCGTGGAGCGGCTGCAGGTGCGGCTCGAAACCAGCAATCCGTCGCGTTACACGGTCGCCTGCAATGGCCGGGCCGTGCCGTTGAAGGAGACCGGCACGTCCGGCGTCGCAGTTGCCGGCGTACGTTTCAAGGCATGGCAGCCGTCCGCCGGCCTTCATCCGGTGCTGCCGGTTAATACGCCGCTCACCTTCGACATTTATGATACATGGTCCGGCCGATCGATCGGCGGCTGCATCTACCATGTTGCCCATCCGGGCGGTCGCAATTATGAGACCTTCCCAGTCAACGGCAACGAGGCCGAGGCCCGCCGGCTTTCCCGGTTCGAACCGTGGGGGCACACGGCAGGGCGCTATGCGCTTCTTGCCGAAACGCCCTCTCCCGAATTCCCGCTGACGCTCGATCTGCGCCGGCCGCTAGGAGTCTGAAACGCCCGATGTCCAAGGCACCGGCAACCGACCGTGTAACCGAAACGCGGATCCTCAATGATCCGGTTCTCGGCTATGCAGCATTGCCGGGCATCGCAGACGAGATGCTGGACGCCAATGGCCAGATCCGGCCGGTCTGGCGCAACCTGATCTCGCATCTGAGCCGGATGCCGGAAGGCGATCTTCAGGAGCGGTTCGCACGCGCCGACCGGTATCTGCGCGATGCCGGCGTCTTCTACCGGACCTATGGGGCGCAAGGGAGCGGCGAGCGCAACTGGCCGATCAGCCACGTGCCCGTGCTGATCGACGGCAAGGAATGGGAAGCGGTTTCCAAAGGCCTCGTGCAGCGTGCCGATCTTCTGGAAGCGGTGGTCTCCGATATCTACGGCGAAAACCGGCTGGTGCAGGAAGGCATCCTGCCGCCGGCCCTGATCGCCGGCAATTCCGAATTCCTGCGGCCGCTGGTCGGCGTCAAACCGGTCGGCGGCCATTACCTGCATTTCTGTTCCTTCGAGATCGGCCGCGGCCCGGACGGCAACTGGTGGGTGCTTGCAGACCGCACCCAGGCGCCGTCGGGCGCCGGCTTTGCGCTGGAAAACCGCGTCGCCACCACGCGCGCCCTTTCCGACATCTATGGCGAAAGCCACGTGCATCGTCTCGCCTCCTTCTTCGGCGCCTTCCGCGACGCGCTGCAGGCGCACAAGCAATATCCGGAGGACCGGATCGCGGTCCTGACGCCAGGCCCGGCCAATGAGACCTATTTCGAGCACGCCTATATCGCCCGCTACCTCGGCTTCATGCTGCTCGAGGGTGAGGACCTGACGGTGGTGAACAACCGCGTCATGGTGAGGACCGTGGCCGGCCTGAAGCCGATCGGCGTCCTTTGGCGGCGTCTCGATGCTTCCTATGCCGATCCGCTGGAACTCAACCAGAACTCCCATATCGGCACGCCGGGTATGGTCCAGGCGCTGCGCTCGGGCGCGGTCACCTTCGTCAATGCGCTCGGCTCCGGCATCCTCGAAACCCGCGCCCTTCTTGCCTTCATGCCGACCGTCTGTCGTCGTCTGCTCGGCGATGATCTGTTGATGCCGTCGATCGCCACCTGGTGGTGCGGCCAGAAGGCCGAACGCGATCATGTGGCGAAGAACATCGAGAAGATGGTCATCGGCCCCGCCTATTCCCGCCTCCCCTTCTTCGACGACAATGGCCAGTCGGTGCTCGGCTCGTCGCTTCGCCAAACCGCGAAGGCGTCGATCGGCGACTGGCTCTCCTCGGAAGGCGCCAAGCTTGTCGGCCAGGAAGTCGTGACGCTTTCCACGACCCCGGCTTATGTGAACGGCAAGCTTGTCCCGCGGCCGATGTCGTTGCGCGTCTTTGCGGCGCGCACCGAAAACGGCTGGCAGATCATGCCCGGCGGCTTTGCCCGCATCGGTTCAGGCCCCGACGTCGCGGCGATCGCTATGCAGGCGGGCGGCGCGGCGGCCGACGTCTGGATCGTCAGCGACAAGCCCGTGCCCAAGCCGACGCTGCTGCCGCCGGAGGAGAGTTTCACCCGCAACATGCCCGGCAGCCTGCCGAGCCGCGCGGCCGACAATCTCTACTGGCTCGGCCGGTATATCGAGCGGGCGGAAGGGGCTTTGCGCATCCTGCGCGCCTGGCACTTGCGTTACGCCGAATCCGCCGATCCGGGGCAGCCGCTGCTGGCCGATGTGTCGCGTTACCTCAAGGCGATCGACATCGACATGTCGAAGGCCGTGCCGGCCCCGCTCTTGCGCAATATCGACAGCGCGATCTATTCGGCCAGCAACATCCGGGATCGCTTTTCGCCGGACGGCTGGCTGGCCCTGACCGACCTTGCCAAGACCGCCCGCCGCTTCCACGAGGCGGTCCAGCCGGGCGATGACGCCAGCCACGCCACCACCATCCTGCTCCGCAAGCTCGCCGGCTTTGCCGGTCTCGTTCACGAAAACATGTACCGCTTCACCGGCTGGCGGTTCCTGTCGATCGGCCGCCATCTGGAACGTGCGCTGCACATGACCCGGCTGCTCGGCCATATGTCCGGCCCCGAGGCCCCGGATGGCTCGCTCGACATGCTGCTGGAGATCGGCGACAGCGTCATGACCCATCGGCGCCGCTACAACGTCGCCACCGCCCGATTGACGGTCGCCGACCTGCTGGCGCTCGATCCCTTGAACCCGCGCTCGATCCTTTTCCAGCTGAATGAGATCCGCACCGAGGTGGAGCAATTGCCGAATGCCTTCGTCAACGGCCAGATGTCGCCTTTCTACCGCGAGGCGATGCGGCTTCATTCCGGCCTCGCCGTCATGACGCCGGAGGCGATGGACCATGAGGTCTACCGAAAGCTCGAACAGGAGATGGAGAAGCTGTCCGATATTCTCGGCCAGACTTACTTCAGTTAGGGTGCGGGAAGAGTGGCCATGCTCTACGATCTCAACCTCCACATGGGTTACGTCTACGACGTTCCGGCTTCCGGCGCCCGTCATGTGATCCGCGTCCTGCCTTTGTCGCTTCCCGACCGGCAGCGGCTGATTGCCGGCTCCGTGACCGTCGCGCCGAACGCTGACGAGCGGACCACCTTCATCGATTTCTTCGGCCAGCAGGCGACCTCGGTTCTCGTCCGCGCGCCGCATGACCGGCTCGATATCCGCATGCAGGCCCGCGTCATGGTGGAAGCGCCGACGATAACGGCAGACCTCTCGCCGGAACTCGACGAACTCAAGGAGGAGCTCGCGGAACTCTGGTCGGTCGATCCCGCCTCGCCGCATCACCTCGCCGGCCCGAGCCCCCGTCTCGCGGAGGAGCCGCAGATCGCCGCCTATGCCCGCGAGATCGCCAGGCCCGGACAGACCGTGCGCGAAATCGCCTTGGCCCTTTGCGCCCGCATCCACAAGGATTTCACCTACGACCCCGAGGCCACCACCGTCGACACGACCCCGAAGGAGGCCTTCCGTTTGCAGCGCGGCGTCTGCCAGGATTTCGCCCATGTGATGATCGTCGGCCTACGCAGCCTTGGCATCCCGGCCGGTTATGTCTCGGGCTTCCTGCGCACCATTCCGCCGCCCGGCAAGGAGCGCCTCGAAGGAGCGGATGCCATGCATGCCTGGGTCAGGGTATGGTGCGGCGAGACGCTCGGTTATCTGGAGCTGGATCCGACCAACGACATTCCGGCCGGCAGCGACCACATCGTCGTCGCCTATGGCCGTGACTATGCCGACATCGCCCCGGTTGTCGGCGTCCTCAAGGGCTACGGAAATCAGAAAGTCGTCCAGGCGGTCGACGTCGTTCCCTTGAATTCCTGACAATTCCGCCTCGTTATGAGGCTAATTTATTGTAATTGCTAAAATTCTATTAATTCCATTAGGCCTTCCTATACGCGCCTTAACTTAGCATGGCTTCAGTTGTTCAAATGATTTGGACGGGGGTTGGGGCTATGAAAACCTGCACGCATTTTGCGCGGCTGATGAAGGACCGCGCCGGAAATTTCGGAATCATGACAGCCATTGCGATACCGGTCCTCATGGGAGCTGCCGGTGTCGCGATCGATCTGACGCGCGTGATCGAGGAAAAGAACCATCTTCAGGCCGCCGCCGACGCGGCCACGCTCGCCGCGGCGTCCGCCATGTCCGAAGAAGGCACCATGAGCGAGACGGACGCGGAAAAGCTGATGATGGATTTCTACGTCGCCCAGGCCGCGCAGACGATCAACACGTCCGACATGACCGAGGAAGAAAAGGCAGCGGCCCGGGAGGCGCTCAGGCAGAACGCCGAGGCGGCGGCGACGGCCACGATCGCCACGAACACCGCCGCAAGCTACGACATCCGCCTCAAGGCGACCTATGACGTACCGATGAGCGGACTGACCGCCCTTCTCGGCTTCGACAAGATGACGATCAGCGTCGAGAGCCAGTCCGCAAGCGGCCGCGAGGGCAATGCGCTCTCCATGTATCTGGCGCTCGACGAATCCGGCTCGATGGCCTGGGATACGACGACGGTCAATCCCGCGCAGCCGACAAAACTGGTCGCGACAGACCAAAAAGAAAAATATAGCTGCCCCACGAAGTACAACCCTAACAAGATGTGCGAGCGTACGGTCTACAAGGAGGTACCAAACTACCTGACCAAGATGGCATCTCTGAAGGCTGCGGCCGCCGTCATGTTCGGGGAACTGGACAAGGCGGATCCCAACATGGAACTCATCCGCGTTGGCGCCGATTCCTACGACGACAGAACCAAACCCGAACAATCGATCCAGTGGGGCACGTCCTACGTCAAGACCTATGTAAATAACATGCCGGCCGTCCCGGATGGCGGAACCGATGCCAGCGGGGCCATGGCCAATGCATTTGCAGCGCTCAAGGCAGCGAATGGGGCCGAAAAGACTGCGCATACCGGCAAAGGCAATACGAGCTTCGAGCGCTTCATCGTGCTGATGACCGACGGTGAAATGACCGGCAACAGCGGCACTTGGAACTCGACCATCGACGTCAAGGTCCGCGCCCTCTGCGATCAGGCAAAGGCAGACAAGGACCAGGCCGGCAATGCCATCAAGATCTATACGATCGCTTTCATGGCACCCACGAAGGGCAAGGAACTGCTCGAATACTGCTCCAGCGGCAAGGAAGATTATTACTACGAGCCGAACAGCATGACCCAGCTGGTCCAGAGCTTCGGCGAAATCGCCCGCAAGGCCGCAAAGACCGGCACCCGCCTGACCAACTGACCCCGCAAAGTCAGGCCACGGAACGCTCCGCCTCCGGCGGGGCGTTTTTCGTTGTGCTTTTGCCCATCAATTGCGCAAAGATAAAACGACCGTTGCAACTGGGTCATAACGGTGCATAAACTGTCGCCACAACATCGTGCCAGATGGACTGAATCGGACGCTATCCCCCCGCTCCACCAGAAAGTTGGCGACTTATGAATGAAACGTCTTCCACGGCTGAAACCCTTCAGC
The DNA here is from genome assembly GCF_002968575.1 of Neorhizobium huautlense. Taxonomy (GTDB): domain Bacteria; phylum Pseudomonadota; class Alphaproteobacteria; order Rhizobiales; family Rhizobiaceae; genus Neorhizobium; species Neorhizobium huautlense. The sequence continues at coordinate 25,282 of NZ_PVBM01000024.1, forward strand.
CGGCTCCCCGCAGCTCCCGCCCCGAAATCATGGCGGAAGAAATTATCGAACGCCTGACCTACCGCATCGGCAAGGATGCGAAGGTTGCCAAGCCGCACGACTGGCTGACCGCGGCGATCCTCGTGGTGCGAGACCGAATCATCGACAAATGGATGGAGTCGACCCGCAAGGTCTACAGGACCGGCGGCAAGCGCGTTTATTACCTCTCGCTCGAATTCCTGATCGGCCGGCTTATGCGCGACGCGGTCAGCAATATGGGTCTGATGAAGGAAATCCGCGATGCTCTGACCTCGCTTGGTGTCGACGTCGACGTGATCGCCGGGCTCGAGCCGGACGCCGCACTCGGCAACGGCGGCCTCGGTCGTCTCGCCGCCTGTTTCATGGAGAGCATGGCGACAGTCGACATCCCCGCCTATGGTTACGGCATCCGCTACGTTCACGGCCTCTTTCGCCAGCAGATGGCCGACGGCTGGCAGGTGGAATTGCCGGAAACCTGGCTCGCCCACGGCAACCCCTGGGAATTCGAGCGCCGCGAAAGTTCCTACGAGATTGGCTACGGCGGTAGCGTGGAGACGGTCGGCGGTTACGAGGAAACGCCCCGTTATGTCTGGAAACCGGCCGAACGCGTCATCGCCATGGCCTACGACACGCCGATCGTCGGCTGGCGCGGCAAACGCGTCAATACGCTGCGTCTCTGGTCGGCACAGCCGATCGATCCGATCCTGCTCGATGCCTTCAACGCCGGCGACCATATCGGCGCACTGCGCGAGAGCAACAAGGCCGAAAGCCTGACCCGCGTCCTCTATCCGGCCGACGCAAATCCTGCCGGGCAGGAACTGCGCCTGCGCCAAGAGTTCTTTTTCTCCTCGGCCTCGCTGCAGGACATCCTGCGCCGCCACCTGCAGCAATATCCGGACTTCACCAACCTTCATGAAAAGGTGGCGATCCAGCTCAACGACACCCATCCGGCCGTCTCGATCGCCGAACTGATGCGCCTGCTGACGGACATCCATGGGCTCGATTTCGAACAGGCCTGGGACATCACCCGCCAGACCTTCTCCTACACAAACCACACGCTGCTGCCGGAAGCGCTCGAAAGCTGGCCGGTGCCGCTGTTTGAGCGCCTGCTGCCGCGCCATATGCAGATCGTTTATGCGGTCAACGCATTGATCCTGATCGAGGCACGCAAGCACAAGAGCTTCTCCGATACCCAGATCCGCTCGATCTCACTGATCGACGAAGCCGGCGAGCGCCGCGTGCGCATGGGCAACCTCGCCTTTGTCGGATCGCATTCGGTCAACGGCGTCTCGGCGCTCCATACCGATCTGATGAAGGTCACGGTCTTTGCCGATCTTCACACGCTCTACCCGACCCGCATCAACAACAAGACCAACGGCATTACGCCGCGACGCTGGCTGATGCAGTGCAACCCTGCTCTCGTCTCCCTCGTTCAGGAGGCGATCGGCGACAAGTTCCTGGACGACACGGAGGCATTGACGGCGCTCGACGCCTTTGCCGACAACGCGGCCTTCCAGGAGAAGTTCGCGGCCGTCAAGCGGGCGAACAAGGTGCAGCTGGCAAACCTCGTCGGCAGCCGCATGGGCATCCGCCTCGATCCCTCGGCCATGTTCGACATCCAGATCAAGCGAATCCATGAATACAAGCGCCAGCTGCTCAATATCATCGAAGCCGTGGCGCTCTACGATCAGATCCGCTCGCATCCGGAACTCGACTGGGTTCCGCGGGTGAAGCTTTTTGCCGGCAAGGCGGCGCCGAGCTATCACAATGCGAAACTGATCATCAAGCTCGCCAACGACGTGGCGCGCGTCATCAACAACGACCCGGCCGTGCGCGGTCTGCTCAAGGTCGTCTTCGTGCCGAACTACAACGTCTCGCTGGCCGAGATCATGGTTCCGGCGGCAGACCTTTCCGAGCAGATTTCCACCGCCGGCATGGAAGCCTCCGGCACAGGCAACATGAAGTTCGCGCTGAACGGGGCGCTGACGATCGGCACGCTCGACGGCGCCAATGTCGAGATGCGTGATCATGTCGGGGATGACAACATCGTCATTTTCGGCCTGAAGGCCGACGAGGTGGCGAAGGTACGCGCCGACGGCCACAATCCACGCGCCATCATCGAAAAGTCCCGCGAGCTTTCCCAGGCGCTGAACGCGATCGCCACTGGCGTCTTCTCGCCGGACGACCGGTCCCGCTTCAGCGAGCTGATCGACGGCATCTACAATCACGACTGGTTCATGGTCGCTGCCGATTTCGACGCCTATGCCGAAGCGCAGCGGCACGTTGACCAAATCTGGACCGACCCTAAATCCTGGTATTCAAAAACAATTCGCAATACCGCCCGCATGGGATGGTTCTCCTCTGACAGAACTATTCGCCAGTACGCGTCGGAAATCTGGAGAGCCTGATGAAGAAACCGCCGCGCGTCACCGATGACGGAAGAGCCCCAGGCGAAATTCCGTTATCCGAGATCGAGGCGATTTTGGAAGGCAGGCATACCAATCCCTTCGCCGTCCTCGGGCTCCACAAGCTCGGGGACGCGTTCCGGGCCCGCTGTTTCATTCCCGGTGCCGAGGCGGTCACTGCGCTCACGCTCAGCGGGACAGAACTCGGAGAACTCACCCGCCGCCACGATGCGGGTTATTTCGAAGGCCTCGTCAGCGCCTCGCACCTGCAGCCCGTCCGCTACCGCGCCCGACGCGGCGACGATGAATGGGCGGTGACCGATCCCTACTCGTTCGGCCCGGTCCTCGGCCCCATGGACGACTATTTCGTCCGGGAAGGTTCGCATCTTCGCCTCTTTGACAAGATGGGCGCCCACCCCGTGAAGCATGAGGGTGTGGAAGGGTTCCATTTCGCCGTCTGGGCGCCGAACGCCAAGCGCGTCTCGGTGGTCGGCGACTTCAACAATTGGGACGGCCGCCGCCACGTGATGCGGCTGCGGGTCGATACCGGGATCTGGGAAATCTTCGCGCCGGATGTCCGGGCAGGTTCCGCCTATAAGTTCGAGATCGTCGGCAAGAACGGCAAGGTCCTGCCGCTGAAGGCCGACCCCTATGCCCGGCGCGCCGAAATGCGTCCCAAGAACGCTTCCGTCACCGCGTCGGAACTGGAACAGAAATGGGAAGACAACGCCCATCGTCAGTTCTGGGAAAAGGCCGATCACCGCCGCCAGCCGATCACAATCTACGAGGTGCATGCCGGCTCGTGGCGCCAGAAGCCTGACGGCTCCTTCCTCACCTGGGACGAGCTCGCCTCGGAGCTGATCCCCTATTGCACCGACATGGGCTTCACCCATATCGAGTTTCTGCCGATCACCGAACATCCCTTCGATCCTTCCTGGGGTTACCAGACGACCGGCCTCTTTGCGCCAACCGCCCGTTTCGGCGAGCCGGAGGGTTTTGCCCGTTTCGTCAACGGCTGCCACAAGGTCGGCATCGGCGTCATCCTCGACTGGGTGCCGGCGCATTTCCCGACCGACGAGCACGGCCTGCGCGAGTTCGACGGCACGGCGCTCTACGAGCATGAAGATCCGCGCCAGGGTTTTCACCCGGACTGGAACACGGCGATCTACAATTTCGGCCGCATCGAGGTGCTTTCCTATCTCGTCAACAACGCGCTCTACTGGGCTGAAAAATTCCATCTCGACGGACTGCGTGTCGATGCGGTCGCCTCGATGCTCTACCTCGACTATTCGCGCAAGGAAGGCGAATGGGTGCCGAACGAGTACGGGGGGCGCGAAAACCTGGAATCGGTGCGCTTCCTCCAGAAGATGAATTCGCTCTCCTACGGCGCCCATCCCAATGTCATGACTATCGCCGAAGAGAGCACCTCCTGGCCAAAAGTCTCCCATCCTGTCCACGAAGGCGGCCTGGGGTTCGGCTTCAAGTGGAACATGGGCTTCATGCACGACACGCTGAGCTACCTGAAGCGTGAGCCCATCCACCGCAAGCATCACCACAACGAGATCACCTTCGGCCTTGTTTATGCCTTTGCCGAAAACTTCGTGCTGCCGCTCTCCCATGACGAAGTGGTGCACGGAAAGGGCTCGCTGATTGCCAAGATGGCCGGCGACGACTGGCAGAAGTTTGCCAACCTGCGCGCCTATTACGGTTTCATGTGGGGGTATCCCGGCAAGAAGCTGCTCTTTATGGGCCAGGAATTCGCCCAATGGGGCGAATGGAGCGAGGCCAAATCCCTCGACTGGAACCTGCTTCAGTATCATCCGCATGAAGGCGTGCGCCGTCTCGTGCGCGACCTGAACTTCTGTTACCGCTCCAAGCCCGCGCTGCATGCCCGCGACTGCGAAGGCGAAGGTTTCAGCTGGCTGGTCGTCGACGACGCGGAAAATTCGGTCTTTGCCTGGCTGCGCATGGCGCCGGGAGAAAAGCCGGTGGCGGTGATCAGCAATTTCACCCCTGTCTATCGTGAAAATTATCGCCTCCCCTTGCCAAACGAAGGCAGATGGCGGGAAATCCTCAATACCGACGCCGAAATCTACGGGGGCAGCGGCAAGGGCAATGGCGGGCGCGTTCAGGCGGTGAACGCGGGAGGATCCGTCAGCGCCGAGGTCACGTTGCCGCCGCTCGCGACGATCATGCTGGAATTTGAACAATAGGGAGGGATCGATGACGGAAAAAAGAATTCAGCCTCTGTCGCGGGATGCGATGGCCTATGTGCTCGCCGGAGGACGCGGCAGCCGGTTGAAGGAACTGACGGACCGCCGCGCCAAGCCCGCCGTCTATTTCGGCGGTAAGGCGCGCATCATCGACTTTGCGCTTTCGAACGCGTTGAATTCCGGCATCCGGCGCATCGGCGTCGCCACCCAATACAAGGCCCATTCGCTGATCCGCCACATGCAGCGCGGCTGGAACTTCTTCCGTCCCGAACGCAACGAAAGCTTCGACATCCTTCCCGCCTCCCAGCGCGTCTCCGAAACGCAGTGGTACGAGGGCACCGCCGACGCGGTATTCCAGAACATCGACATCATCGAGTCCTACGCGCCCGAATACATGGTCATCCTGGCCGGCGACCACGTCTACAAGATGGACTACGAATACATGCTCCAGCAGCATGTGGATTCCGGCGCGGATGTCACCGTCGGCTGCCTCGAAGTACCGCGTATGGACGCGACCGCCTTCGGCGTCATGCATGTCAACGAGAAGGACGAGATCATCGCCTTCGTGGAAAAACCTGCCGATCCGCCAGGCATTCCGGGCAATCCGGATTTCGCGCTTGCCTCCATGGGCATCTACGTCTTCCACACCAAGTTCCTGATGGATGCGCTGAAGCGCGATGCCGCCGATCCCGGTTCCAGCCGCGATTTCGGCAAGGACATCATTCCTCACATAGTCAAGAACGGCAAAGCGGTCGCCCACCGTTTCGCAAGCTCCTGCGTCCGCTCCGATTTCGAGCGCGAACCCTATTGGCGCGATGTCGGCACCATCGACGCCTATTGGCAGGCAAATGTCGATCTCACTGCCGTGACCCCCGAACTCGACATCTACGACAAGTCCTGGCCGATCTGGACCTATGCGGAAATCACCCCGCCCGCGAAATTCGTCCATGATGACGAAGACCGCCGCGGCTCGGCAATCTCTTCCGTCGTGTCGGGCGACTGCATCATCTCCGGCTCGACGCTCTACAACAGCCTTCTTTTTACCGGCGTTCGCGCAAATTCCTACTCCCGCCTTGAAGGTGCCGTCATTCTCCCGAATGTCCGCATCGGCCGGCGTGCGCAGCTTCGCAATGTCGTCATCGATCACGGTGTAACCATTCCCGAAGGCCTGGTGGTCGGCGAGGATCCGGAACTCGATGCGAAGCGGTTCCGCCGGACGGAAACCGGCATCTGCCTGATCACCCAGCCGATGATCGACAAACTGGATCTGTAATGAAAGTTCTATCGGTCGCGTCCGAAGTCTATCCGCTGGTCAAGACCGGCGGACTTGCCGACGTCGCCGGCGCTCTGCCGCTTGCCTTGAAGGGTCACGGCGTCTCGGTGAAGACGCTGATGCCGGGCTATCCGGCAGTCCTGAGCGCCGTAAAGGATGCCGAACGCGTTCTGAGTTTCGACAGCCTGCTGGGCGGCAAGGCCGAGGTGCTGGAAGTCGAACATCAGGGCCTTGACCTCCTGATCCTTCATTCGCCGACCTTCTTCGATCGGCCGGGCGGACCTTATGCGGATGCGACCGGTAAGGATCATTTCGACAACTGGCGGCGATTTGCGGCCCTTTCCAAGGCCGGCGCGATGATTGCCCAAGCCGGCCTTGAGGGCTGGAAACCGGATATCGTGCATGTGCACGACTGGCAGGCCGCCATGCTGCCGGCCTATATGCGTTATGCGCCGGAGCCGGAGGTTCCGACCCTCATCACCATCCACAACATCGCCTTCCAGGGCCAGTTCGGCGCCGACATATTCCCCTATCTCGAACTGCCCCCCCATGCCTTCGGCATCGACGGCGTCGAATATTTCGGCGGCGTCGGATACCTGAAGGCAGGGCTGCAGACGAGCTGGGCGATCAGCACGGTCAGCCCCTCCTATGCCGAGGAAATACTCACGCCCGAATTCGGCATGGGCCTCGAGGGACTGCTATCGCTCCGCCACTCCGATCTGCATGGTATCGTCAACGGCATCGACGCCCATGTCTGGGACCCCGCTGCGGATCCTGCCGTAAAGGTCAATTATACCGCATCGACGCTGAAGACCCGTGCCGGCAACAAGCGCGCCGTTGCGGATCGTTTCGGCCTGACCAAGGGGGAGGGCCCGCTTTTCTGCGTCATCTCGCGGCTGACCTGGCAGAAAGGCATGGACCTTCTGGCCGAAGCCGTCGACGATCTCGTGCATCTCGGTGGCAGGCTGGCAGTCCTCGGCTCCGGCGACCGGGCGCTGGAAAACGCCTTTCACGCCGCCGCTGCCCGTCATCCCGGCAGCGTTTCGGTTCTCTCGATCTACGACGAGCCGCTATCGCATCTGATGCAGGCCGGCTCCGACGCCATCATCATCCCGTCCCGCTTCGAACCCTGCGGGCTGACGCAGCTCTATGGCTTGCGCTACGGCTGCGTGCCGGTCGTCGCCCGAACCGGTGGCCTGAACGATACGGTCATCGATGCAAGTCACGCGGCGCTCGCCACAAAGGCCGCGACCGGCATTTCCTTCGGCCCCGTCACTGCGCCAAACCTGCGCCGGGCGATCCGTCGCGCCGTCCGGCTATACCACGACCCCAAGGTCTGGACCCAGTTGCAGAAGCAGGGCATGAAATCCGACGTTTCCTGGGAAAAGAGTGCCGGGCTTTATGCCGCGCTCTATTCCGAACTCCTTGCGAAAAAAGGTGCATGAGCATGATAAAAACCGTCGCAACCGCCCCCTATCAGGACCAGAAGCCGGGAACCTCCGGCCTGCGCAAGAAAGTGCCGGTCTTTGCTCAGGAGAACTATGCCGAGAACTTCATCCATTCGATCTTCGATTCGCTCGAAGACTTCGACGGCAAGACCCTGGTGATCGGCGGCGACGGCCGCTACTACAACCGCGAAGTCATCCAGAAGGCGATCAAGATGGCAGCCGCTAGCGGCTTCGGCAAGGTCATGGTCGGTCAGGGCGGCATCCTCTCGACGCCTGCAGCCTCCAACGTCATCCGCAAATACCATGCCTTCGGCGGCATCATCCTGTCGGCCAGCCACAATCCCGGCGGACCCACGGAGGATTTCGGCATCAAGTACAATATCGGTAATGGCGGCCCGGCGCCGGAAAGGATCACCGACGCCATCTTCGCCCGCTCCAAGATCATCAGCGAATACAAGATCGCCGACGTGGCCGACGTGAACCTCGACGAAATCGGCTCATTCGATGTCGCCGGCATGACGGTCGAGGTCATCGACCCGGTTGCCGATTACGCGGATCTGATGGAGCAACTCTTCGACTTCCCCGCCATCCGCGCGCTTCTGGCCAGCGGGGTCAATGTCGCGATGGATTCCATGGGCGCCGTGACCGGCCCCTATGCCAGGGAAATCTTCGAAAACCGCCTCGGCGCAGCTCCCGGATCGGTGCGCAATGCGACGCCGCTTCCGGATTTCGGCGGCCACCACCCGGACCCAAACCTCGTCCACGCCAAGGAACTCTACGACGACGTGATGAGCGCCGACGGCCCGCATTTCGGCGCGGCCTCGGACGGCGACGGCGACCGCAACATGGTCGTCGGCAAGGGCATGTTCGTCACCCCTTCCGACAGCCTCGCGATCATCGCGGCGAATGCCACCGTGGCGCCGGGTTATGCCAAGGGCATCGCCGGCATCGCCCGCTCCATGCCGACCAGCGCCGCCGCCGACCGGGTGGCGGAAAAGCTCGGCATCGGCATGTATGAAACGCCGACCGGCTGGAAGTTCTTCGGCAATCTGATGGATGCCGGCAAGGTCACGGTCTGCGGCGAAGAAAGCTTCGGCACCGGTTCCGACCACGTGCGCGAAAAGGACGGCCTCTGGGCGGTCCTCTTCTGGCTGAACATCATGGCCGCCCGCAACGAAAGCGTCGCTGAAATTGTCACCAAGCACTGGGCCGAATACGGCCGCAACTACTATTCCCGCCACGATTACGAGGAAGTCGATACCGACGCCGCCAACAGCCTGATCGCCGCGCTGCGCGAGAAGCTCCCAACGCTGCCCGGAAAGACTTTCGGCTCCCTCAAGGTCGCGGCGGCCGACGACTTCGCCTACAACGACCCGATCGACGGCTCGGTCTCGAGGAACCAGGGCATCCGCATCCTCTTCGAGGGCGGTTCCCGTGTCGTCTTCCGCCTCTCCGGCACCGGCACCTCCGGCGCCACGATCCGCGTTTATGTCGAGCGCTACGAACCCAATCCCTCCCGCCACGGAATCGAGACGCAGGAAGCACTCTCCGACCTCATCGCCATCGCCGACGAGATTTCCGAGTTGAAGAAGCGCACCGGCCGGGACAAACCAACGGTGATTACGTGATTGCTTAGGATCTCGAACCTGGGAGGTCGCGGATGCCTTTACCCCCTTCTGCCCTGCCGGGCATCTCCCCCTCAAGGGGGGAGATTGGCAAGACGCGCTACCTTCCCGCTTACTCGGCCCTGAGGGGGAGCGAAACGTCGCCCCACCCGATCTTCCCCCTTGAGGGGGAGATGCCCGGCAGGGCAGAGGGGGGTGCCTTGTGACCCCCAACCCCAAACTCGGCGTAACCCTCACGCCAGACGGCGCTGACTTCGCAATCTGGTCCCATCATGCCGAGCGGATAGAGCTCTGTCTTTTCGATACAGATGGCAATAAGGAGACTGCGCGCCACCGGCTGGTGCGCGGCCGCGACGACATCCATCGCGCATCGGTTCGAGGCATTGCTGCCGGGCAGCGCTACGCTTATCGCGCCTGGGGCATCTATGATCCGGAAAAGGGCCTGTGGTTCGACCCGTCGAAGCTTCTGATCGACCCATACGCCCGCGAACTGGACCGGCCCTTCCGGCACGATACGAAGCTTTCGGTATTCGGCGTCGATACCGCCGGCCTGGTGCCGAAGGCGATCGTGACCAGCGACCCGCTGGCAAAAATCCGCAAGCCGCTGCTGCCGACCGGCGGCTTCATCTACGAGGTGGCGGTAAAGCCCTTCACCATCCTCCACCCCGACATACCCGAAGCGATCCGCGGTACGGTCGCGGCACTCGCCCATCCCTCCATCATCACCCATCTTAAGAAGCTCGGCGTCGATGCAATCGAGCTGATGCCGATCACCGCCTGGATCGACGAGCGCCACTTGCCGCCACTGAAGCTCACCAACGGCTGGGGTTACAACCCGATCGCCTTCATGGCGCTCGACCCGCGCCTTTGCCCCGGCGGCGTCAAGGAGTTGCGCGACACCGTCTCGGCGCTGCATCAGGCAGGCATCGGCGTCATCCTCGACCTCGTCTTCAACCACACCGGAGAAAGCGACCGTCATGGCGCGACCCTCTCCATGCGCGGCCTCGACAACCTCTCCTATTACCGGCACGTGCCGGGGGAACCGGGTCATCTGGTCAACGACACCGGCACCGGCAACACCGTCGCCTGCGATCAACCCCATGTTCGCCGGCTGATCATCGACACGCTCCGCCATTTCGTCATCCATGCGGGCGTGGACGGCTTCCGCTTCGACCTTGCGCCGGTCATCGGCCGCACCGCTTCAGGCTTCGATCCGCAGAGTGAGACGCTGAAGGCCATACTTGCTGACGAGGCGCTCAAGGACCGCATTCTGATCGCAGAACCATGGGACATCGGCCCCGGCGGCTACCAGCTCGGCAATTTTCCCGAGCCTTTCCTCGAATGGAACGACCGCGCCCGCGACGATATCCGCCGCTACTGGCGCGGCGAACGCTGGACCACCGGCGCGCTCGCCACCCGGCTTGCCGGCTCCTCCGACATCTTCGGCCGTCACGGTCGTCATGCCACCCGCAGCGTCAATTTCCTCGCCGCCCATGACGGTTTCACCCTGATGGACCTCGTCTCCCACGAAAAGAAACACAACGAGGGGAACGGCGAGGAGAACCGCGACGGCCACAACGACAACTTTTCCTGGAACAACGGTGTCGAGGGAGAGGCGGACGATCCGGTCACCGTCGAAAACCGCCGCCGGGATGTTGCCGCTCTCCTCTCAACATTGTTTGTCAGCCGCGGCTGGGTCATGCTCACCATGGGTGACGAGGCCGGCCGCAGCCAGCGCGGCAACAACAATGCCTATGCCCAGGACAACGAGATCACCTGGCTCGACTGGAAAGCGATCGACGAACATCTCGTCGAGCACACCGCCACCCTTGCCGTCATGCGCAAGCGCTTCTCCGTCTTTTCCGAGACCGGCTTCTTCGCCGGCAATGGCGATATCGAATGGATCGCGGCCAGCGGCCAGCCAATGGAGGCCGGCGACTGGGACAGTCCCGACAATCCCGTCCTCGGCGCTATCCTGGCGACGCTCGACCGAGAGACCGGAAAAAAAGTCCGCTTGGCCGTGCTTCTCAATCGCGGTCACGAGCAGATGAGCTTCGCCCTGCCCGGTTGGGGCTGGAAGCATCTCGCCTCTGGCGAGCTCTGGAATCAGGTCCTGCCGGCCCGATCCGTCCGCTTCTGCATCGAGGAATGATGCGACGCAAAATCTTCCGCTCGCCAAGCGGATCAAATCCTGTAAAGTCTTCTAACCAATACTGAAATCAGTGAGGTTGCATGCGTGAAGTTTCGCTCGCCGAAGTCGGCGGCCTGGTTGGCACCGAACTCGGCGTATCCGAATGGATGACCGTCGACCAGACGATGATCAACCTCTTTGCCGATGCGACCCATGACCATCAGTTCATCCATGTCGATCCGGAACGCGCCGCAGCCGAAAGCCCCTTCGGCGGCACGATCGCCCATGGCTTTCTGACGCTCTCATTGCTCTCGGCCATGAACTACGACTGCGTGCCCAAGATCCGGGAGCAGACCATGGGTATCAATTACGGTTTCGACCGCATCCGCTTCATGTCGCCGGTGAAGTCCGGCGCCCGCGTCCGCGGACATTTCAAGCTGTCGGAGGCCCGCTTTCGGGGCGGCGGCATGCTGATGATCACCTATGACGTGTCGGTCGAGATAGAAAACGAGCTGAAGCCGGCGCTGACCGCCATCTGGACCACTATCGTCCAGTTCGACCCCAAGGACCGCCCGGAAGGCGTTTGACATCGCACCGATCTGCTTTCATCTTTCTCCTGGGGAACATGGGGCATGTGGACAGAATGGGTGCTCTTAATCCTGCTGAGGTAGAGCAGACAAAACTTCTCGCGAATGCTTTCGATCGCGCATCGACAGCATGCGTGACGGTTGGTATCGTGACGCCGTTGGCAGGCTACCTGTACAATTTTCCGAATTTCAACGCCATTTCCGGCGGCAGGATGGCCGTCTATCTTGCGGGTTGGCTTTTGAGTGCCGTTCTACTACATTACATGGCAAGACGAATATTGAGGAGGCTGGCCTAATGGACCTCTGGCTTTTCTATTCCGTCGGCTTGCCGGCGATCATCGTCTTGATCGCCTATGTTGCCATGCGCCTGCACGAATGGGACCTCGACCGGAAGCACAAGAACCGCCATCCGGGCGAGTGATCTCGCTGCGATTTAAGCACTCATCTCCATGATCACAAAGGCAAGCATCGGCGGCACCGCCGTGCCGATCAGGATATTGGCCGTGGTTGGAGCCGAAAGGCCGAGCAAGGCGCCTGATACGCCCGCACCGACGAGGCCTGCGAGCGGCATGGCAAGGCTTCTGTCGAAACCTGGCACGAAGAACGCCACGATTGCGGCGAGCGCTGCCACGGCCGCGACGACGATACCCTTCCAGATCTCGATCTTTGCCAGTTTTGCCGCGACCCCGCCGCCGATCACGGCCAGCGCGACCGCAATCGCCATCAACTGATATTCGCCCATCAACCCCTCCCGTTTTGACGCCAGAGAGTGCGGTTCCTGCACTGCAAGTCAAGTCCGGCTATCGCTCTAAATTGAGCATATGCCCGTCGCGGTTCCCGCAATTCCGCTTGGAAGTTGGAGGACCGGCATGGGTCGGGCCTACGTCAAAAGATGGCGATGCGTTCGCGCGACGAGAGGTTAATATCCGATGACTGACCGACCACGAGGCAGTCATGGGTACGATAGTGCCATTCGCACTCGCACTTACACTCCTGATCCACACGCAGGCTCTTGCCGAGCCGGGCGACAGATACGAGTTCCGTGCAGCAACCGCCGGGCTTTCAAACGGCGTCTGGTCGCTTCATGGCCTTGCCGTCGACACCCAGCAAAACATAACCTGGTGGTGCGTTTATTATGTCAACGTGAAGACGATTGTCACGAAGCTTGAGTGTTTGCGTCGATCCACTGCGTCGACCGATATGGTTCCAGGTTGGTCCGGCGGCTGGATACCGGTGGTGCGCCGGAACACCTATCCGCCGAAAATCGTCTGGTCCATCAGCCCGGACAGCGGTGTCCTGCAAGCCTGTATTTCGTTCACAAAGATCTCGTGCAAGAGCGTCCAGCTCGGATCGTTTCCGAGGTTGTTCGAGACTGTTTCGCCTACCACGATAAACAGGTAGCAAACGGCATCCACGAATTCTCCCGCACGAGGAGCCGTCCTCTCGGGAGAAGGTCGCCCCGTCCGATTTTAGACCGCCGCCGACGCGTCCCGCGCGCCTTCAGACAGCAGCCCGAAGGCATAGTCGGAAAACGACCGCCAGACCTCGACGCGAAACGCGTCCTCCGCGGTCCTCAGCAACACGATCTCCACTTTGCCGAAAATGGTGCGTGAACATGCACCGACAGGGAACGCCTTCAGCGACAGATCCTGCGGGCAACCGGCATTGATCGCATTGGCCGCACCCGGACCCGACACGAGAATCGCCGTGTTGCGGTGAGAGACATCGACCGCCGAATGCGGCGTCCCGGAATTTGCCGCAGCTTGCATCAGGCCGCCGTTTACGTCACCGATCACCAGCCATTCGTCCGGGCCGAGCCAGAGCGCCGTACGCCCGTTGGCCGAAACGGAAGTTTTCGGCTTCGTCGGCAAATCAAGGCCGAGTGCGCCGGAGAGTGCCCCCACATCCTCCGGCCTTACCCTCAGAGACAGCCGCTCGGCAGGCGGCGCTGCTTCGAGACGAACGGTGGCGGAGCCGCCATGAAAGCCTGCGAGAGGCAGGCTGCGAGATACAAGATCAGCCATGGATGCGGCCCCCTTCCTTGTCGAAGAACACCATGTCGGTGACTTCCACGGCAATTGTCCTGTCGCTCATCGGCACGTAGAGCGTCTGACCGATCCTCGCCCGGCCGTCCGCCACCAGTGCCATCGCGATGGAACGGCCGCAATTCTCGGACCAATAGGACGACGTTACATGGCCGAGCATGGTCATCGGCTTTGGCTGGTTTGGATCGGCGACAATCTGAGCGCCCTCTTCCAGCATATCGCTTGGCCTGTTGGTGACAAGCCCGACAAGCTGTTTGCGGCCATCGCGGATCAAGTCCGGCCTCTTCAATCCGCGGATGCCGACGAAATCCGCCTTCTTCTTGGAGACTGCCCAGCCGAGCCCTGCATCGTCCGGCGTGACGGTTCCATCCGTGTCCTGGCCGACGATGATATAGCCCTTCTCGGCGCGCAGCACGTGCATGGTTTCCGTGCCGTAGAGGCAGGCGCCCATGCCCTCTGCCCTCTCCCAGATGGCCTTCCAGACCGCCGGGCCGTAATCGGCCGGCACGTTCACTTCGAAGCCCAGTTCACCGGTAAACGACATGCGGAACAATCGCGCCGGCACGCCCATGACTTTGCACTCGGCAACGCTCATATGCGGGAAAGCTTCGTTCGAAATATCGAGCCCTTCGACGAAAGGCTGGATGATTTCACGCGCCTTCGGTCCCTGCACCGCGATCACAGCCCACTGCTCGGTGGTCGACGTCAGCCAGACCTTCAGATGCGGGAATTCGGTCTGCAGATAATCTTCCATGTGGTGCAGCACCCGTGGCGCGCCGCCGGTCGTGGTGGTCACATGGAAGCGGTCTTCTGCAAGACGTCCCACGACGCCGTCGTCGTAAACGAAGCCGTCCTCGCGAGTCATGATGCCGTAGCGGCATTTTCCAGGTTTCAGCGTGTCCCACGCATTCGTGTAGAGCAGGTTGAGGAACTGGGCCGCATCCGGCCCGACAACCTCGATCTTGCCGAGCGTCGAGGCGTCGAACACACCCGCCGCTTCGCGCACGGTCCGGCATTCGCGGTTGACGGCGGCATGCATGTCCTCGCCGCGCTTCGGAAAATACCAAGCGCGCTTCCAGTTGCCGACATCCTCGAATTCCGCGCCTTCGGCGGCTTCCAGAGCATGCATGGGCGTCTTGCGGGCCGGGTCGAAAAGATCGCCGCGCGAATGGCCGACCAGCGTGCCGTAGGTCACCGGCGTATAGGGAGCGCGGAAGGTGGTGAGCCCGACCTTCGGGATCGGCCTCCCGAGCATTTCGGCGGCGATTGCCAGGCCGTGCATGTTGGAAAGCTTGCCCTGGTCGGATGCCATGCCATTGGTGGTGAAGCGCTTGATATGCTCGATCGAATGCATGCCCTCGCGAACCGCAAGGCGGATGTCCTTGGCGGTCACGTCATGCTGGAAATCCACGAAAGCCTTGACCACGTGATCCGGCCCTGCACCTTCCGCTGCACCGATCATGCCGCCGGTCCATTCGAACCGGTTTTCGCCGGAAAGCGCCAGCGCGCCGCCGCCGGCTGCAATCGCCTCGTCGATCAGATCGGAAAGATTGTCGGTGCCGTTGCAGGCGCCGATAGAGACACAATCCTGCGCATAGATATCCGGCAGGAAACGCTGGTTCTGCTCGTCGAAGCGCAGCTTTCCGCGCGACTGGGAGAAGAGATGGACGGACGGCGTCCAGCCTGCCGAAACGATTAGCGAATCGACCGCGACCTTGCGGGCATTCGAGCCGCCGTTGCGCACGACGCTCATGGACGAGACCCGCAGCCGTCCGGATGTGTTGACGACGGAATGCCCCGTCAGCACGTCGATGCCGAGCGCGCGTGCCTCCGCCAGAACCGCATCGCCCGGATGGTTGCGGCAATCGACGATCGCGGCGATCGAGACGCCGGCCCGCTTGAGGTCGAAAGCGGCTTCATAAGCCGAATCGTGTGCCGTGTAGACGCCGACCTTTTTGCCGACCGCCACACCGTGATGGTTGAGGAAGGTCCGCGCCGCGGACGCCAGCATGATGCCCGGCCGGTCGTTGTTGGCAAAAACCATGTGCCGTTCGATCGAGCCCGTCGCCAGCACCACGCGTTTCGCCCGCACCTGCCACAGCCGCTCGCGGGGAAGATCCCTGCCCGGCCGGGCCACGTGGTCGGTCACCCGCTCCACAAGGCCGACAAAACCGTGGTTGTAGTAACCGAACACGGTCGTGCGGGTCAGCACCGTCACATTCGGCATGGCCTTCAGCCTGGCCGCCGTCTTTTGCGCCCACTCATAACCGTTTACCCCATCGATCGTCGCCGCGGCATCGAAATGCATAGCACCGCCGACTTCCGGCTGTTCGTCGACGAGGAAGACGCTGGCGCCCGTTGCGGCGGCCGAAAGCGCCGCGGTCAGACCGGCCACGCCCGCACCCGCGATCAGCACGTCGCAATGGGCATAGCGGTTGGCATAGTGATCCGGATCTTCTTCCCTCGGCGCCTCGCCGAGGCCTGCGGCCCGGCGGATGAAGGGCTCGTAGAGTTTGTGCCAGGCTTCCTTCGGCCACATGAAGGTCTTGTAATAGAAGCCGGCGGCGAAGAAGGGCGACAGCAGGTCGTTGAAGGCGCCGATATCGTATTTCAGCGACGGCCAGCGGTTCTGAGAGGCGATCTTCACGCCATCGAACACTTCCTGCACGGTCGCCCGCACGTTCGGCTGGCGGCGGCCTGCATCCCGGGAAACGTCGAGGAGCGCGTTCGGCTCTTCCGGACCGGCAGAGAGAATGCCGCGCGGCCGGTGGTATTTGAACGAGCGGCCGACCACATGCACGCCATGCGCCAGAAGCGCGGAGGCAACCGTATCGCCCTCCATGGCGGTGTAGCTCTTGCCGTCGAAGGTGAAGCGCGCGGTCCTGGCCGGCGTGTGCCGGCCGGCGCCCTTGATGCGGAAGGCGCCGAGATCTTTCGAAGAAGCGCTCATCGGGCGTCTCCTTCCGTGGCTTCCCAGGTCTCGACGGTCTTTTCCTCTGCGATCGCTGCGGCTTGTTCCGCCGTCGGGATCGGCTGTTTTGGCAGGCCGGCCTTATAGGTCATTAGGAACTTGTCGCTCACCGTATCGCGCGCCGCATTGAAGAAGCGGCCGCAGCCATGGATATGCCGCCAGCGCTCATAGGTGAGGCCTTTTTCGTTGTTGCGCAGGAAGAAATATTCCGCGAATTCTTCATCCGTGATCGCCGCGATGTTTTCCGGCCGGGCGATATGCGCCTCGCCGGCCCAGCGGAATTCGAGTTCCGAGCGATCTTCCTCGCAATAGGGACAATGGATCAGAAGCATGCGGGGCTCCGAAAGTTTTGGAGATGGATCGACGGAGGCAGCGGCAGGCCTTCCTCTTCTCCCCAGAGGAGAGAAGTGCCGAGCGGATGTGAGGAGATGAGGGGGTGTACATACGGCAAACTCAATGCGTGCCGATTGGCTTCGCCCCCCTCATCCGGTCCTTCGGACCACCTTCTCCCCGGCGGGGAGAAGAGGGAGATCGAGGCGGCCGTAACAGCCAAGGTAGTCATCCCACGCCCCCTCAATGCGCCACCGCAGCGGCAGCCGCTTCGTCGATCAGCCGGCCGGTGCGGAACCGGTCGAGCGTCAGCCCTGCCGCCAGACGGTGCGGCTCACCCTTGGCAATCAGATGCGCGAAGAGGTTGGCCGAACCCGGCGTCGCCTTGAAGCCGCCCGTGCCCCAGCCGCAATTGACGAACAGGCCCGGCACCGGCGTCACGCCCTGAATCGGGGAACGGTCGGGCGTGTTGTCGGTTATGCCGCCCCACTGGCGCATCATTTTCACGCGGCGGAAAATCGGGAAAAGCTCGCAGATCGCATCGAGCGTATGGGTGATGATCTGCAGGCCGCCGGTCTGGGAATAGGAATTGTACTGGTCGGTGCCGGCGCCGATCACAAGCTCGCCCTTGTCGGACTGCGAGATATAGGCATGCACCGTGTTCGACATCACGACACAGGGAAAGATCGGTTTCAGCGGTTCGGAAACCAGCGCCTGCAGCGGCGTGGAATGGAGCGGCACGCGCACGCCTGCCATTTCCATGACCACCGAGGAGTGGCCGGCGGCCGAGACGCCGATCTTCTTCGCACCGATGAAGCCGCGCGTCGTTTCCACGCCCTGCACCTCGCCGTTCGGCCCGCGGCGGATGCCGGTCACCTCACAGTTCTGGATGATGTGGACGCCGCGGTCGGACGCCGCCCGCGCATAACCCCAGGCGACGGCATCGTGGCGCGCCGTGCCGCCGCGCCGCTGCAGGGTCGCACCATTGATCGGATAGCGCGCCGTCTTTGAAATATCGAGCGGCGGGCAGTAAGCCTTGGCCTGTTCCGGCGTCAGCCATTCGTTGTCGATGCCGTAAAGTCTGTGGGCATTGATGTGCCGCTTGAACGACTGCTGGTCATGGACATTGTGCGACAGCATCATCACGCCGCGCGGCGAATACATGACGTTGTAGTTGAGATCCTGGCTCAAGCCTTCCCACAGCTTCAGGGAATGCTCATAGATGTCCATGCTCTCTTCATAGAGATAGTTGGAGCGGATAATGGTCGTGTTACGGCCGGTATTGCCACCGCCGAGCCAGCCCTTTTCGATCACCGCGACATTGGTGATGCCGTGCTCCTTGGCAAGATAATAGGCGGCACCAAGTCCATGCCCGCCTGCACCGACGATGACGACGTCATAGCTTGACCGGGGCTCCGGAGAGCTCCACTGAGCCTCCCAGCCCTTGTGGGCGCGCAAGGCCTCGCGGGCTACGGCGAAAATCGAATATTTGCGCATCTCGCCTCAAAACTCCTGGGATCGACAAACCGGCCATTCTGGGTAGAGCCATACCCATCGCAAATCAATATGCGTCGCAATGGCTCTTTTGCGACGCATTCGAGGATTGTTTCGACAAAGCGGAGAGCGGGACGATTGGTCGCGTCCTGCGTCTCCCGTGATACATTGCTCTTGCGGCCGGAACGGTACATCCGGACGCGCCGCTCTCCGAAAATCGATTTTGATCGATAAAGGATATCGACCATCTGGACTTCCGCAGACTCTTCTGATATCTGCCTTCACCAATCGCTCAGGCTCACGCCGGGCGGACGTTATTTTTTCGCCTCGAATCGTACCGATCTCGGCGAGCAACAACCAAAGGAACGGGATTCACGTGCAGGTACTAGTCCGCGACAACAACGTCGACCAGGCGCTCCGCGCTCTCAAGAAAAAGATGCAGCGCGAAGGCATTTTCCGTGAAATGAAGATGCGCGACTATTACGAAAAGCCCTCGCAGAAGCGGGCTCGTGAAAAGGCCGAAGCCGTTCGTCGCGTTCGCAAGCTTGCCCGCAAGCGCGCTCAGCGTGAAGGCCTGATCGCCGCACCGCGCCCGAGCCGTTGATCGGCCGTTATTTCGACGTTTTCTAATGCTTGTAGGGCGGTGGCGACATGGGCGCCGCCGCTCTTTTTGATTTGGTCTTGAACCGACTGCATGTCCGGCCTGAATGGGGTAAGGCATGCAGGAAACTACCCTTTCGCCCGATAAGAGGAAAAGCGTCTGATGGCCGCCAAAACTGCCGTTCTCAATCGTGGAACTCGAATTTCCGGCCCTTTGACCATCTTTTCAAGTATTCGCGGCAAGACCGCACTTTCCGCCACCCTTCTGACGCTTGCGCTGGCCGGCTGCTCGACGACCAATACCACCTCGGACATGATCACCGTGGACCGGGCGCAGGGCAGCCAGGAAAACATCGCGTCCCTGTCCACCGTCATCAACGCCAGCCCGAACGATCCGGAAGGCTACAACGTGCGTGGAACGGCCTACGGGCGGGCCGGCGAATTCTCTAAGGCGCTCAACGATTTCAACCGCGCCCTCCAGCTCAATCCGCAATTCTACCAGGCCTATGCCAACCGGGCGCTCGTCTACCGCAACATGGGCAAGCCGGTGGAAGCCGCCAACGACTATAATCGGGCGCTGCAGATCAACCCGAACTACGACGTCGCCTATATCGGCCGCGGCAATATCTACCGGCAAGCGGGCCGCACCAACGAAGCCTTCAACGATTTCTCCAAGGCGATCGAGCTGGACACCACCGACGGCCGCGCCTACCACAATCGCGGCCTGATCTATCAGCTTCGCGGCCAGCATGCCCAGGCGATCGAGGACTTTGCCAAGGCGATCTCGCTCTCGCCGAATTCGGCCGAACCCTATAACGGCCGCGGCATTTCCTACGTGGCCCTGAACGACGACGACAACGCGTTTGCCGACTTCAACCATGCCATCGAGCTTAACGACAAGCTCGCCGAATCATGGGCGAACCAGGCATTGGTCTACGAGCGCCGCGGCGACAAGGCACGGGCTTATAAGTCCTATTCGCATGCCATCCGTCTGGATCCCAACTACAAGCCGGCCCAGGATGGTGCCGCGCGCACCCGTGCGACGAGCTGACATCGACAACGCAGCAAGCTCGATGAAGCGGACTGATCGCACCGGGGCAACCGGTGCCTCAAAGACGTGCGCCCGCAATATCACCGGCTCCATCCCCGCTTATCTCTAATATGCGTAAACTATAAATTCTAATAAAGGCGTTACGCTTATAGAATATTCTGAACCCCTCAATATCGGGGGGCGCAGAATGCTTGGCAAACTACTGAGGGACAGATCCGGCAACTTTGGCCTCATGAGCGCTCTGATGCTCGTGCCGCTTATCGGTGTAGCCGGTCTTTCCATCGACTTCGCAGACGCCCTGATGATCAAGCAGCAACTTCAGGACGCCGCCGACGCGGCGGCGCTCGGCGCCGTCGCGGAGAGCTCGATCGGCGTGTCGGAAGCGATGAAGATGAAAGGCAACGGCTCCATCGAAGCGGCCATCAAGGATGCCGAGAATATCTTCCGCGCGCAGCTCGCAAGAAGCGGCGGATTCACCCTCAATGACATCAAGGCCACGGTGGTCCGCGAGGACAATCAGCTCAAGGCCGTCTTCACCTATTCGGCTTCCCTTCCCACCACACTGCTCAAAGTCATCAACAAGAATGAGATCACGGTCGCGGGCCAGGCCACGGCGGTCTTCCAGACGGAGACCTTCCGCGATTTCTATCTGCTGCTCGACAATACGCCGTCCATGGGCGTCGGCGCCACCCCCGACGATATCAGCGTCCTGATAGCAAACACGCCTAAAGAATGCGCCTTCGCATGCCACATCGTCGAAAACGGCGTCGAGGATCCAAACAGCTACTACAATATTGCTAAAAGGCTCGGCGTCACCATCCGTATCAACGTTGTCGCCCAGGCGACTGCCGCGCTGATGGACACCGCCATGAAGGTGCGCAAGAGCCCCAACCAGTTCCGCATGGCGGTCTATACCTTCGGCGAGAAGGCCGAGGACACCAAGCTTCTGGAAATTTCCTCGCTGAGCGACGACCTCAAGACCGCCAAGGAAAAAGCGGCGTTGATCGATCTGATGTCGATCCCATATCAGAACTATGACAACGACCAGCAGACGGATTTCGACCGCGCACTGAAGAATATCGGCAAGAAGATGGACAAGCCCGGAACCGGCCTCAGCGCCGCAAGCCCGGAAAAGATCGTCTTCTTCGTATCCGACGGCGTGAACGATAGTGGCAAGGGTGCCGGCTGTACGAAGAGAACGAAAGGAACCCGTTGTCAGGAGCCGATCGACATCAGAGCCTGTGACAAACTGAAAGAGGCCGGCTACAAGATCGCGGTGCTCTACACGACCTATCTGCCGCTGCCCACCGACGGCTGGTACAGAGACTGGATCGCGCCGTTCCAGGGCGAGATCGGCCCCCGCATGCAGTCCTGCGCCACCCCCGGCTATTTCTTCGAGGTCAGCCCCTCGCAGGGCATTACCGAAGCGATGAACGCACTGTTCCTGAAGATCGTCAGCACGCCGCGCCTCGCCAGCTGACGCTGGAACCGTCAAATATAAAGCGCCGCCATCCTGCGCCAGGCGCCGGCCCGGTGGGCCCGCCCATCCCAGACATGCATCTGGTGCCCGACGCCCTTTTCGGCGAGCACCTGGCTCAGGTGCCGGTTGTTGTCGAGGAAGGGATCGGCATTGCCGATGGTCAAGACAATCTCCACCTGTCTCAACCTGTCGAGCCGCCAATCGCCTGAAAGACCGGGAAGAAAATGCGACGGCGTGTGGAAATAGACGCTATCGTCGTAATAGCCGTCCAAGAGATCGCCGAAGGACTCGACCTTCAGCGTGAGATCGTAGCGGCCCGAAAAAGCGGCCAGCTTGCGGAAAAGATGCGGGTGCCGGAAGACCAGGTTTGCCGCTTGAAAGGCGCCAAGACTGCAGCCCTGCGCGATGGTGCAGTCGTGCGGGTTCCTCGCCATCAGCGGCAGGACCTCGTCGAGGATATAGGCCTCGAAGGCTTCATGGCGGCGCAGGCGATCGGCCGGATGCCAGTGCGAGGCGTAGAATGTCTCCCTTGCCAGCCCGTCAACGCAATAGAGCTGCAGATGGCCGGCAGTGATCTTGTCGCTGAGGCTCGCCACGAGGCCCAGCTCTTCATATTCGAAGAAGCGCCCGTCCCGCGTCGGAAACATCAGCACCTTGGCACCGGCATGGCCGAACACCAGGAGTTCCATATCCCGGTGTAGCCTGGGGCTGTACCAGCGATGATATTCGCGGTTCATGACGCTCCGAAGAAAGACCTGACCTTTTCGTTGAGGATAGCGTGTTGCGCCTCCTGGCCAGGATAGTCGAAATGCCCGGCGTCGAGGATGAAGATTTCATTAAATTTTGAAGGCCCCGGTGCCTGGGGAAGCGCATTGGCAATCGCGAACTGGCAGGGCGGCGCCACGGCAGGATCGAAAAGCGCGACGCTCATCAGCATCGGTACGGTAATGCGTCCCGCCGCCACCGCCGAATCGTGCAGGCGCAACGTGGGAAGCGCATTGCCGTATTTCTGCTGGTACGCCTGCACCGCCGCGGCGCTGCCGATGCTCGGCAGCCTGAGCCTCAGTTCCTGATGACCGAAGGTCGGCAGCGACAGATGCCCGCGACAGATGCGGCTGTCATAGGCAATGCCGAGCCCGCCGATGCCGCCGCCGAAGCTGACGCCGCTATAGCCGATCCGGCCGGCAAGCCAGGGGTAGAGAAGGAGCAGCGTGCTGACCGCGATCCACAGATCGTCGACGCAGCCACCGATGATGTAGCGTTCCGGCTTGTCGATATCATGCAGCACATGCCAGCTGGAATCGGAGGAGATCGGCGGTCGGGCGCTCCGTGACATGCCCCGGAAGCATGGGAAAAGCAGCGCCGTCTCGTCCACCGGCATGTCGAAATCCGGTGCATCGCGCCCGCCGTAACCATGCCCGACGACCAGACCGCGCCGCACTTCGCCCTGCCGCGGAAGAAGAAGCCAGCCGCCGATCGGAAATGCGCCGCTCGACATATAGGTAAGGTCGAAGACATGCCATTTCGGATGGGCGAGTTTGCTTTTCTGGAGTTTTGGCCGCGGATCCACACCCAGCGCCCGGCGATAGCGGCGCTCCCAGAATTCATCGAAACCCTCCGGCGCCTCCGGCGGCGCAACCGCGCGCAACTCCTTGAGCCCCAGGCCGTAGGTCGGATCGAAATCGAACGGGTGAGAGGTGGGGATGGTCATCAAGTGTTCTGCAGCGGATTGACGATCGAAAGACCTCCGATCTGCATCCCCTCCTGGAGATCTTCGGAAAACAAGGTATCACAGTCGCTGGAAAGCGCTGCGGCAACGATCATCGCCTCATAGATCGAAAAATTATATCGCTCGGCCAATTGAAGGCCCTTGTCATGGATGTCGATAGTTAAGGGCACGACCGTCAAAAGGGCGCGGATTGTCGTGATAAAGGAATGAACATCCTCCCAGGAAAATCCCATCTTGCTCCGTGCGACTTGAACGAATTCGTTCAGGACCTGGACGCTGATCGCTCCACCCAAATCGACCGCGCGCTCGGCCGCCGCAGCCTTCGTGGCGTCACCTGAAGCAAGATGGAGCAGGATATTGGTGTCATAGAAATTACCGGGCATTCGCCTCGTCCCGATCGAACACGAAGTCCTCGGGTAGACGACCCCGGAATTTTCTCAACCGCTGAAGAAGTTCCTCGCGCGTGGGCTTGCGCGCCACCTCGAACTCCCTTGCGTCAACCGCCCGTATCTGGATCTCGTCGCCTTCCTTCAGCTCGAGAGCTTCGACCACTGTCGCGGGCAACCGAACCGCCAAGCTATTGCCCCACTTGGAAACTTGCATGGCATCTCTCCGGAGAGACATTTTGAATAATGCATATCCTAACGCTTTCCACACATTAAAAAAGCCCGGCATTGCCGGGCCTCTTTTGCTGCGATTTGTTCGCTCTTCTCAGTGTTTCATCGCCTTGACTATATCTTCGGTCATCTTCTTGGCGTCGCCGAGCAACATCATCGTGCCGTCCTTGTAGAACAAGGTGTTGTCGATGCCGGCGTAGCCAGAGCCGAGCGAGCGCTTGACGAAGAGGCAGGTCTTCGCCTTGTCGACGTCGAGGATCGGCATCCCATAGATCGGCGAGGACTTGTCGTCGCGCGCGGCCGGATTGGTGACGTCGTTGGCGCCGATGACATAGGCGACGTCCGCTTGCGCGAACTCCGCATTGATGTCTTCCAGCTCGAAGACCTCGTCATAGGGCACGTTGGCTTCCGCGAGCAGCACGTTCATGTGCCCCGGCATGCGCCCGGCCACCGGATGGATTGCGTATTTGACCTCGACCCCGTGGCTCTTCAGCGTATCGGCCAATTCGCGCAGCGCATGCTGGGCCTGGGCGACCGCCATACCGTAACCCGGCACGATGATCACCTTCTCGGCGTTCTGCATCAGGAAGGCGGCGTCATCCGCTGAGCCCTGCTTCACCGTCCGCTGCACGCCGTCGTCACCGCCGGCTGCCGCCGTCTCGCCGCCGAAGCCTCCGAGGATAACCGAGATGAAGGACCGGTTCATGCCCTTGCACATGATGTATGAGAGGATCGCGCCTGACGAGCCGACCAGGGCGCCGGTGATGATCAGCGCCAGGTTGCCGAGCGTGAAGCCGATGCCGGCGGCGGCCCAGCCGGAATAGGAGTTCAGCATCGACACGACGACCGGCATGTCTGCACCGCCGATCGGCACGATGATCAGCACGCCGAGCGCCAGCGACAGGAAGACGATCAGCCAGAAATCCGCATGGCTTTCGGTCTGGACGAGGCCGATCATGAAGATGACGACCAGAAGAAGCAGGCCAGCATTGATGAAGTGCCGGTAGGGCAGCATGATCGGCTTTCCGGACATGCGCCCGTCGAGCTTCAGGAATGCGATGACCGATCCGGTGAAGGTGATCGCGCCGATCGCCGCACCGAGCGCCAGTTCGATAAGTGCCTGGCCGTGGATCACGCCCGGCTCGCCGATGCCGAAGGAGGCCGGCGCATAAAGGGCGGCAGCGGCCACCATGACGGCGGCGAAACCGACCAGCGAGTGGAAGCCGGCGACGAGCTGCGGCATCGCCGTCATTGGAATGGTACGGGCGATATAGGCACCTGCCCCGCCGCCGATGCTGAGCGCCAGCACGATCAGGATGAAGCCGCCGAAACTCGGCGTGGCGAGCAGCAGCGTGGTGGCGATGGCGATCCCCATGCCGACCATGCCGTAGACATTGCCCTTGCGGCTGGTGGTCGGGTGGGAAAGTCCGCGCAGCGCCATGATGAACAGCACGCCGGAAACGAGGTAAAGGAAGGCTGCGAAATTCTGCGACATGTGTTTTCAGAACCCCTCAGCGATCTTTTTTCTTGTACATGGCAAGCATTCGGCTGGTCACTAGGAAGCCGCCGAAGATGTTCACCGAGACGAGCACCAGCGCGATGAAACCGAAGCCCGTGGCAAAGCCGCTGGCTGCGACGCCGACCGCCAGAAGCGCGCCGACGACGATGACCGAAGAAATGGCGTTGGTGACGGCCATCAGCGGGGTGTGCAGCGCCGGCGTCACCGACCACACAACGTAATAGCCGACAAAGATCGACAGCACGAAGATCGCAAACCGGAAGACGAAGGGATCGATCGCCCCGCCCGATACACCATGGGCAGCCTGCGCCACGGCATCAGGCGCCGTTTCCGCTGCCGCCTTGACCGCGGCAACGGCCTGATCGAGCCCTTCGAGCGCCTTGTTCATCATTTCGTTCGCCATCAAAGCTCCTCCCCCTTCGCGGCACTTTCCGCCACGGCCTTCTTGCGCGGCCGGGCAGTTTTTGCCGGCACCGGCTCAGCGATGGCGGCAGGCGCGGCCGGCGCCTCCCTGACGAGAGCTGCGACAGCCGCTGCGAAATTCGGATGCACGACATGGCCGGCATGGGTCAGCATGGTCGCCTTGACCAGCTCGTCCTCCGGATTGACCGCGAATTCCTTGGAGGTCTTGTCAACCATGGTCTCGATGAAGGCGAAGAGGTTTTTGGCATAAAGCGCCGAGGCGGAGGCGGCGATGCGCCCGGCCACATTGGCATAACCGATCACGGTAACGCCTTCGACGTTTGCCACCTTGCCCTTTTGCGAGCCTTCGATATTGCCGCCGCGCTCGACGGCGAGGTCGACCGCGACCGAACCCGGCTTCATCGAAGAAAGCATGGCACGCGTCACGAGCTGCGGCGCCGGACGGCCGGGGATCAACGCCGTGGTAATGACGATATCCTGCTTGGCGATGTGTTCGGCGACGAGTGCCGCCTGCTTCGCCTGATAGGCTTCCGACATCGGTTTGGCATAACCGGCCGCCGTTTCCGCCGCCTTGAACTCCTCGTCCTCGACGGCGATGAATTTGGCACCGAGCGAGGCGACCTGTTCCTTTGCAGCCGGGCGAACGTCGGTCGCCGACACCACCGCACCGAGACGGCGGGCCGTGGCGATCGCCTGCAGGCCGGCAACGCCGGCCCCCATGACGAAGACCTTTGCGGCGGGCACTGTGCCGGCCGCCGTCATCATCATCGGCATGGCTCGGCCATATTCGTGGGACGCGTCGATGACGGCGCGATAACCGGCAAGGTTTGCCTGGGAGGACAGCACGTCCATCGATTGTGCGCGGGTGATGCGCGGCATCAGCTCCATGGCAAAGGTCGTCAGGCCGGCCTTGGCCATCGCGGCAAGCGCCGCTTCGTTGCCGTAAGGATCCATGACCGCAAAGACGACCGCGCCGGATTTGTAGGAGGCAGCTTCAGCAGCGGTCGGTCGGTTGACCCGAAGCACGATGTCGGCAGAACCGGCATCCGAAGCCGCACCGATGCGTGCACCTGCCGCCTCGAAATCACCGTCCGGGATACCGGAGGCAATCCCCGCTCCGCTCTCGACCACGATGGTGAAACCAAGACCAGCTAGGCGTTTCACCGTCTCCGGTGACGCCGACACGCGCGGTTCGTCCGAGCCTTCGCGACTTACATGAATGATCTTTGCCAAAGACTGTCTCCTCCCAGTCGGTATCGCAACAGAACGGAATGCTCCGTCCTTCCTCAGGCCATAGGCAAAAGCCGGCTTGTGAAGATCAGCGCAGCAGGAATGCGCCGGCGATGTTGAGAACGACGAACAGGATGAGGCTGCCGAGGAAGCCAACGCCGCCGAAGAAGCCGGCGGCCATGGCAATCAACAGCACGACGACGACCATGGAGCCCCATTTGGCGCCGGCGAGGAACATGCTGTAGGTCTTTTCATGTTCCGCATAGTCCATGGAAGCGCCCGTTTCCACCGGTCCGCTATGGTGATTGTCCATCAGTCGCGTCTCCTTGAAGCAAGCCGCACACGGCCTTGCAGATGAAAGCATCCGCGTGCGGAAAAATCCTCGTCACTGCCCGGAATCATGCCTTTTGAAAAGCATGCCGGACGTTGCTTCAGGCCTTACACAAAGGCGTGGGAAAGCGCAATGGCACCTAAGTGCTCCCGGGTACGCCAGCTTTGCGGAGGCGGTAAAATGCCGCAAGAGGCGGATCAGCGCTCCGCGGTCGTCAGCCGGCGGACCGGCGTCTGCCTGACGCCGCGCCGAGCGGTTGAAGGCTTTACGGGCTTGGGCGCAGCAGCAAGGACGGAAATCTGGGCAGAATCGACCGGCATGGAGAAAACGAACCCCTGAACCAGATCGGCAAAGCGGTGACGGTTGATCAGCGCGAGCTGCTCTGTCGTCTCGACGCCCTCGACCACGATCTTCAAGCCGAGCTCCCGCGACAGATTGACGATGCCGCGCAGCAGCTTCAATTTGCGTTCGTCCTCGCCGATGTTGCGGATGAAGGCCCGATCGATCTTCACGACATCCACCGGCAGCGTATCCAGATAGCTGAGGCTCGAAAACCCGGTACCGAAATCATCGATCGCAATGGTCACGCCGGTGGCCCGGAACCGGTTGAGAATGGCGCTGACGGCCACCGGCTCGTCCATGAAGCAGCTTTCCGTCACCTCCAGGCGCAGCCGTGACGGCGAGAGCGCATACCGGTCGAGAACCTCTGCCACATACGTCACGATATCGTCGTTGCCGAGGTCCTGGATCGACAGGTTGACAGACACCGCCACCCCCTCCGGCCAGGTCGCGCAGTCGCGGCAGGCCTGCTCGATGACCTGGTAGGTGATCTGGGAGATCAGGTTCATGTCCTCGGCCATCGGAATGAACACGTTCGGCCCGACCACGCCGCGATCCGGATGGCGCCAGCGCACCAGCGCCTCGCTGCATTTGATTCCCGAACCGTCCGGAAGGTACAGCGGCTGGTAAACCACGTGCAGGGCGCGGTTCTGGATCGCCTGCCGGAGATCGCCCCGCAGCTTCTGTTCGTCGATGTACTGCGCATCCATTTCCGGACGGAAGAAGACAAGCGTACCGTTGCCGGCGGCCTTGGCATGGTTGACCGCTAGATCCGCCTTGATCTGCCAGTTCTCCATGTCGAAATCGCGGGACGTCAGGATGACGCAGCCGCCGTTCATGGTTACCGGCAGGCGGAGCCCTTCCACCTTGTAGTCGCCCTGCACGTCCGCATGGATCTGCCGGATCCGCTGCTCCAGTTCTCCGGCATCCGCGCCGAGCAGCAGGAGGACGAATTCGTCGCCGATCAGCCGGCCGGCGACGATACCGTCCGTCTTGAGCGCTGCAAACCGCGCCCCGATCGCGGCGAGCAGGCGATCACCCACCACATGGCCGCGCATGTCGTTGACGTGCTTGAAACCGTCCACGTCGAAGACCGCCAGCGCCGCAAGTACTTCCCCGCGATCGCGCACTTTTTCCCCTGCAAGATCAGCGAAGTGGGCGCGGTTCGGAAGGCCGGTCAGCGCGTCGAACTGCAGCATGTGCCGCATCTTCTCCTCGGCTTCGATCCGCGCGCTGACATCTTCGAAGATCAGCACCACCCCGCCATCGGAACGCCGACTGACGGAGAAGTCCAGATGGCGGTCGTCCTTGAATGTCAGAAGCGCGCGTTCGAGCGAGCCATCCGCAAGCCGATAGAGCTGCCGCAGGATGCCGGCCGGTACGTTTCCCGCATCTTCGCAGAGCACGGCGGCAAAGTCCCGGTCCTTCAGTTCGCGCTGCAGGTGGAGACCGAGCAGGTCGCGGGCGCGGCGGTTGACCACCTGGATCCGCCCTTCCCGGTCGAGCATGACGAGCCCGTGGGAGATGGTGTTGAGCGCGATGTCGAAACGTCCGGCGACGACAGCCATGGTCCGGGAGGAAATGACGTTCTGATAGAGAAAATCCCGGATGCCGTTCGCCATGAACCGCGTCGTCAGCGCGAAGGGGACCAGCAGGATGGCCAGCGCCGAAAGATGGAGATCGCCGGTGAACAGGCAGGCGATCAGGATCGGCCCGCAGCAGCCGATCATCTGGAGATCGACCGCGGCCCGCGAGCCGTAGTTGCGGCCGATGACCGACATCATCGAACCCAGCGCGATCGCAACCGAGGCGATGCTGACGAACGGGTCCTGCAAGACCAGCAGGGCATAACCGCTGGCGAGGCCGAGAAGCAGAGCGGTCAAAAAAGCGCCGATGACGTATTGACGTTCCCAGCTGACGATCTCATCATGCTTGAGCGTTTGCTTATCCACCTGATCGAACCGGTAAAACCAGTACATGCGGTAGGTAAAAACCGCAACGAAACAGCCGGCAAACAGGAGAAAGAGCTCGGAGCCGTTGAAATAAAAGACCAACAGGCACCAGAGGACATGGACGATCACGCCCGTCCAGAGTGTTCCACGGTTTCCAAACAGCGAAGCGACGAACGACAGGAAAACATCCGTCGACAACCTCTCCGCTTCGATCTCTCTCATCGGGCTCATCCCTTTGCGTCCGAGGGACCGTGCGGAAAACCCTTTAATATTTCATTGTTCCCGCCGCTCGCATCACATTCTACACCGCTTTCCGGCAGGTGTGCTCTACAAATTCTGACGCGGAAATATAAAAGTCGCAGCATTGGGAACGCTCGGCACCTCTTGTCCGGCCATGGGCTTGCGTCGCGCGTCTTGGCGCCTTGTTGCGACAAACATGAGAAACAAGTGAGATAGCCGTGGTTTTCAGGCTTCTGTGGCTCCTGGACAATTGATTTTTGCGTTGCCACTGAATACAGCTCGCGCCCTGCGGGCGCCGACGATTGGCTTTTCCGCGATATCTTGATCTATAGATCTCAGGACCGGACAACGATCCAAAATTGGTCCGAGAGGAGGGGAAAAATGGCTGCACTGCTTGCACTCAGCCGACTGATCGACGCCGTCACGACGGCCGTCGGCAAATCGGTTTCATGGCTACTTCTGGCCGCTGTTCTCATCAGCGCAGGTAACGCCGTGCTCCGCAAGGCGATGGACATCTCGTCCAATGCCTGGCTAGAGG
The DNA here is from genome assembly GCF_002968575.1 of Neorhizobium huautlense. Taxonomy (GTDB): domain Bacteria; phylum Pseudomonadota; class Alphaproteobacteria; order Rhizobiales; family Rhizobiaceae; genus Neorhizobium; species Neorhizobium huautlense. The sequence continues at coordinate 55,871 of NZ_PVBM01000024.1, forward strand.
TTCAGTGGTATCTTTTTGGCACGGTTTTCATGCTGGCTGCGGCTTATGCTCTGCTCAAAAACGAGCACGTCCGCATCGACATCTTTTCCGCGACCTGGTCGAAGAAAACGCGCGACATCATCGATCTCGTGCTTCACACCATCTTTCTCGTGCCGTTTGCCGGGTTGATGACCTGGCTCGCCTGGCCCTGGTTCTGGCTCTCGTATCGCTCGGGTGAAATATCCTCGAACGCCGGCGGGCTCACTATTTGGCCGGCCAAGCTTGTCGTTCTCCTGGGATTTGCCCTGCTTCTGCTTCAGGCCTTCTCGGAAATCATCAAGCGGTTCGCCGTTGTGACCGGCCGGATCGAAGATCCGCGCGAAGATACCGCCGGCGAAATGCCGCCAGCCGCCTCCGAGGTCTGAAATGATTGATTTTATTGCGCATAATCTGCCGCTGGTGATGTTCTCCAGCGTAATGCTGATGCTGCTGCTGGGTTATCCGGTCGCCTTCACGCTTGCCGCCGGCGGCCTCATCTACTTTGTCGTAGGCGTCGAACTCTCGCATATTTCCCCGGAAATCCGGCTTTTCTGGCCGCTCCTACAGAGCCACCCGGAACGCATCTACGGGATCATGTACAACGATACCCTGCTGGCGATCCCCTTCTTCACCTTCATGGGCATCATTCTCGAGCGGTCCCGCATGGCGGAAGACTTGCTGGACACCGTCGGCCAGCTTTTCGGCCCGATCCGGGGCGGCCTCGCCTATGCGGTCATCCTGGTGGGCGCGCTGCTGGGCGCCACCACAGGCGTCGTGGCCGCCTCCGTCATGGCGATGGGATTGATTTCCCTGCCTATCATGCTGCGTTACGGCTACAATCGTCCGTTTGTGTCCGGCACGATTGCGGCATCGGGAACGCTAGCCCAGATCGTGCCGCCGTCCCTGGTGCTGATCGTCATGGCCGACCAGCTCGGCCGTTCGGTCGGCGACATGTATGTCGGCGCTCTCTATCCGGCGATGCTGATCGTCGCGAGCTACTGCGTCTACGTCTTCGTCGTCTCCATGGTGAAGCCGGAATGGGCGCCCGCCCTTCCGCTCGAGGCCCGCACTCTGGGCAACGGCGTGACCTCTCTCCTAGTCATGATCGCGATATCGGTAGGCCTCTATTACCTCGGGCTCCACGTCCTGTTCACGGGCGTTCAAAGTCCGGAATGGCGTCTGGTAGCCGCGCTGGCATTCGCGGTTATCGTCGCTTACGTCGTGGCCCTGACAAACAGCCGGGTGGAAAAGAAGATCATCTCCCGGCTGGCCGAGCAGGTGATCATTGTTCTCATCCCTCCGCTTGCACTGATATTCCTGGTGCTCGGAACCATCTTTCTCGGCATCGCAACACCCACCGAAGGCGGCGCGATGGGGGCGACGGGCGCTCTGCTCCTCGCTCTTGCGAAGGGACGGCTGACCTTTTCGTCGATCAAGAGCGCGCTTGATGCCACCACGAAGCTTTCCGCCTTCGTCATGATGATCCTGATCGGGGCCCGCGTTTTCGGCCTGACCTTCTACGGCATCAACGGCAACGTCTGGATCGAGGAACTGCTGCTGGCTCTGCCGGGCGGCGAATACGGCTTCCTCATCGTGGTGACGATCATCGTCTTCATCCTCGGCTGCTTCCTCGATTTCTTCGAAATCGCTTTCATCATGGTTCCGCTGCTTGCCCCGGTCGCGGACAAGCTCGGGATCGACCTCGTCTGGTTCGGCATCATTCTCGGCATCAACCTTCAGACCTCCTTCCTGACGCCGCCGTTCGGCTTCTCGCTCTTCTTCCTGCGCTCCATCGCGCCGGCAGGGGCTTGGGTCGACAAGGTAACGGGCAGGTCCATGGCCGGTGTCAGGACGACCGAAATCTATAAGGGCGTCTTCCCCTATATCGTCATCCAGTTCCTGATGATCCTGGTCGTCATCGCCTTTCCGGGCCTTGTAATGGTCTATAAGACCGACCACCAGGGGGTGAATCCGGACGACATCAAGATCGAGATCCCCGGCTTTGGCGGCAACCAGGGCGGTACCAGTCCCCCGCCACTCGGTCTGCCGCCCCTCGGCAATCCCGGCAGCAGTGGAAGCTCGCCCCCATCCATGGGCCTCCCTCCGCTGGACTTCGGAGGCTCGTCTCAGACGGCGCCTTCGGGCAGCGCGCCGGCGGCCCCTTCGCTGGGTCTCCCGCCGCTTGATCTTGGTGGGCAGCAGCCCCAGGCCCCCGCTGGCGGACAGCCCGCGCAACCGGCGCCGCCGGCTGCCAATCCGCCCCCGGCCGGAGCGCCCGACCTCAGTCAGCCGCCCAAGATCAATCCGTAAGGGTGGCTTCTCTTGTCACTGGGCTGACGGGAGGTTATATTTCGGAGTGGAGGGCAGAGTTGGCGCTCTGCCCTCCCTTTGTTGCTAGGCTAAGAACTGAAATCGGACGGAGATTGACCAGCTCGTCCGATTTTTCCTAACCAACAATGTAATGATCAGTGGTTTTCGCCACATCGCACTACCTCCGGTTCGAGGGCAAGGCTTTTGCCTAAGTCGGTGAAGCCCGTCTTCACCGATGCCCCGGCTGGCCACGGAACGTGCTGCTTTAGCCCCCAAACATCGCGATCATAGGGGAACAGGTGTAGTTGTCGAGGGGACACAACCTGCCGCGTCCGACGGAATCCTTGCAAAGAAAAACCCCGGACCTTGTGGATCCGGGGTCTGTTGAAGCCACGCCTCAATGCGGGTGATCAGAGCTTGCCGTTACGCTGCTGGATCATCATGAACGTGTCGAAGGTATACTCCGACAGCTGCATCCAGAGATAACCTTCCTTCTTGAAGGCCACCTGGTCGTCGTAGATCTTCTTGAAGTCGGCGTTCTTGGACGAGACGTCCTTGTAGACTTCCTGAGAAGCGTTGTAGCAGGCCTCGAGGATTTCCTGGCTGAACGGACGCAGGGTCGTGCCCTGCGAAACGATCTGCTTGATCGCTGTCGGGTTCTTGGCGTCGTATTTCGCCATCATGCTGGTATTGGCAAACGCGCAGGCATCGGTCAGCGCCGCCTGATAGGCCTTCGGCAGCGAGTTCCACTTGTCGAGGTTCATGAAGGCGTGAATGACCGGACCGCCTTCCCAGAAGGCCGGATAATAATAGAATTTTGCGACTTTGTAGAAGCCGAGCTTGTGGTCGTCATAAGGACCGACCCATTCGGCCGCGTCGATCGTGCCCTTTTCGAGCGCCGGATAGATGTCGCCGCCGGCGATCTGCTGAGGCACGACGCCGAGCTTCTCGACAACCCGGCCTGCCAGGCCGGCGATGCGCATCTTGACGCCCTTGAAGTCGTCGACGGTGTTGATTTCCTTGCGGAACCAGCCGCCCATCTGGGCGCCGGTATTGCCGGCGATCATGCCGTAGAGGCCATGCTTGGCATAGAACTCGTTGAGCAGCTTGTTGCCGTTGCCTTCATAGAACCAGGAGTTCGTCAGGCGGGCATTGAGGCCGAACGGAATTGCGGTGCCGATCGCGAAGGTCGGATCCTTGCCCACGTAATAATAGGAGCAGGTGTGGCACATCTCGACCGTTCCGGCGCTGACGGCATCGGCGGCCTGCAGGCCGGGCACGATTTCGCCTGCGGCAAAAGGCTGAATGGTGAAATTACCGTCTGTTGCGGCGGCGACATGCTTGGCGATGTCTTCCGCGCCGCCATAGATGGTGTCGAGCGACTTCGGAAACGAAGACGTCAGACGCCAGGTGATCTTCGGGTTCGTTTGCGCGATGGCCGGAGCGGCAAGCACCGTTGCGGCGGCGGCGCCGGCACCCGTCACAGCTGCTTTTTTGAAGAATGAACGACGATCCATTAAATACCTCCCATAGAGACAAACCGCAGGGTTTCCGTTCCCACTCCCCCGGTCCTGGATCGAAGTAAACATGTTGGCCAGTGGGTTGCAAGCGCCGCCGCGGATATTCCTTAACGCCGATAGTCTTTCGTTCTTAGACTTTCGTCGTGTTCTGCTCAAACGAGATTCATAAAAGATTTCAATGGCGCAATGCTTATTCTTTGTGCAAGGCAAATGCGTGTGGCGGAGCCGGAACTTGACTTGCGGCACCTTCCGGCGTCACATCGACGAAAAGCAGTTCGCATGCCCTCCGGAGATACCGATGCCGAAACCGATCGTCGCATTGCCTGCCGATATCCGTGAACTGGAGGGAGCGGTCTGGCATGCAACGCCCAACCAATATGTCCAGGCAGCGCTCAAGGTCGCGGAGGTGATGAGCTTCATCATTCCGGCCTTCGAGGAAGGCAACGATACAGACGCGATCCTCGACCGGGTCGACGGCGTACTGGTCTCAGGCTCCGCCACAAACGTCCATCCCTCGCTCTACGGAAAAGAAGCCGCCGAAAGCGACGGGCCATTCGATCCGGCCCGTGACGCCACGTCGCTTCCGCTAATCCGGCGGGCGATCGACCGGGGCATTCCATTGCTGGCCATCTGCCGCGGCATCCAGGAACTGAACGTTGCGCTTGGCGGCACGCTTGCCAGCGAAATCCACGAAACCCCCGGCATCTGGGACCATCGCAAGCCGCCGGTGACCGAACGGGACGGCATGTATGCGATCCGCCAGCCGGTTTTCGTCCAGGACGGCTCCTGCATCGCCCGCTATCTCGGTCTGTCGGGTGCCGTGCAGGTGAACTCGCTGCACCGGCAGGCGATTGCCGAAACCGCTCCGCGGCTGAAGGTGGAGGCGACCGCCGAAGACGGCACGATCGAGGCCGTTTCGGTGATCGACGCCAAGAACTTTGCCGTCGGCGTACAGTGGCATCCGGAATATTGGGCTGAAACCGACGCACCGTCGCGCGCCCTCTTCCATGCCTTCGGCGAGGCGGTGCGCGCCTATGCGGCCCGCAAAACCCTGGCCGACGTGGCCGCCTGAACCGTCAACAACGGCGCTTGTGACGTAAAGCGCCCCGCCTCAATGCGTCCGCGGCTTGTAGATGCCCGTCGACTGGCGAATGCGCATTTCCGGCTTGATGAGGTGAAGGCCGTCCGGCTCGTGGCTGCCAGCCAGCCGGTCGAGCAGCGCCCGCGCCGCAAGCCGGCCGACATCGGCCTGGCCGTTCGAGACCGTCGTCAGAGCCGGCGTCGCGATCGAGGCCTCCTCCAGATCGTCGTAGCCGGTGACGGAAATATCCTGGCCGGGCACAAAGCCTGCGCGGGCGATGCCGTTCATCAGGCCGATTGCGACGAGATCGTTCCAGCACACCGCAGCCGTCGGCTTCTGCGGCAGCGACAGGAAATTGACAGCCGCCTCGAACCCGCCCTGCTTGGAGCGGGGGCCCGGAATGCGCAGGTTCGGATCGACCTCGATTTCCGCCTTTCGCAAGGCATTGACATAACCCTGATAGCGGTCGCGGCCGGTCGAGGTCTGATCCGTGCCGCCGATCATGGCGATGACGCGGTGGCCGAGCCCGATCAGGTGATTGGTGGCAAGCGAGATGCCGTAGCTGTCGTCGCCGCGATAGGTCGGAAGGTCCACGCCCTCCATCGAGCGGGCAACGAGGATGGCCGGCATGCCGTTCTGCTCGCAGAGCTTCACGTCCTCCACCGGCGTGCCGATCGCCGGAGACATGATCACTCCGTCGCCGCCGAGCTGCAGCAGGGTTTCGATGAAAGTCCGCTGCTTTTCGACCGAATCATAATGGTTCGAGAGGATGAAGGTATGGCGGCTGCGGTCCAGTTCGCTTTCGATCGCCTTCAGGATTTCCCCGTAGAACGGGTTCATGATGTCGTGCACGACGACGCCGATGATGCCCGAACGCGAGGTGCGGAGGCTGGCGGCGCGGCGGTTGTAGATATAGCCCAGCGCCCGGGCCTGTTCCTTGATCTTCTCGCGGGTATCGGCCGCAACGAGCGGACTGTCGCGAAGCGCAAGAGAAATGGTGGCAGTGGAAAGACCGAGACTCTCGGCAATCGTCGACAACTTGACTTTCTGCGCCATGTCCCCCCGCCCGCGCCGGCCGGCATCGCCTCCCGATGCTCGAATTAAAGTTTAAATAAACAATTTAATCCGCAGCGACAAGAGGAGGAGTGCTTACTCGTCGGAAAGCGCCGGCTGGAGATTGTGTTCGACGGCGCGCAACAGCTTGAGAAGCGTGCGGACCTCCTTGTCGGACAGGCCGCCCGCCGCGAGCGACCCGCAATCGGCGACCGAGTGGCCGATCTGATCGACCGTCTGCCGGCCGGTTTCTGTCAGGTGGACCTTGGTGAGGCGGCCGTCGGTCTCGTCCGGACGGCGTTCCACAAACCCCTGCGCCTCCATGCGGCCGATCGTGCGGGTGATGGTCGGCGCCTTGACGCCGAGCCTGACTGCGAGCTGGCCGGGCGTCAGCCCGTCTTCTTCCGCCAATGCCATGACGACGCCGTCCTGTCCGGCATAAAGGCCGGTTTCCAGGAGGTTGCGCCCCAGCACGATGCGCATGGCGCGGGCGACCTGCGTGATGGCCGGAGCAAGCTCGGCCGCACAAAGACTGCCTGCGTCCTTTTTCTTGCCCGACTTGGCCTTCTTGTCACCCTTCTTCTTGCTCATCGGATCCGCCCGCTTTGTCCTTTCGGATTTATCTTTATATCGGTATCGCGCTATCCATACCGAAACGGAGAGTTGACCGCCAGATGCCGCACCCGCTGCCGCACTATCATGACAATGATCCGACGCTTGCGTCCACAGAAAGGCGTGACTGGATTGCCGTCCTGCCGCTTGGCGCGCACGAACAGCACGGACCGCACCTGCCCTTCGAAACCGATACCCTGATCGCCGAGGGGCTGGTTGCCCGGTTGATCCCTGCCCTGCCCGCCGGCCTGCCGGTGACCTTCCTGCCTGCAGAACCGATCGGTTATTCGGTTGAGCACATGGATGTGGCCGGCACAAAGACCCTTGGTTTCGACGAAGCCGTGAACCGGTGGCTCGGCATAACCGAGGCACTGCATGAAAAGGGCATCCGCAAGCTGGTGCTCCTCAACGCCCATGGCGGCAATTCGCCATTGCTGACCATCGTCGCCACCGAAGCGCGGATACGGTTCGACATGCTGGCGGTGGCGACGAGCTGGACGCGCTTCGGCCAACCCGAGGGATGGATCTCGCCGGAGGAAACGTCGCTCGATATCCACGGCGGCGATATCGAAACCTCGATCATGCTGGCGCTTTATCCGGACCGGGTGAACATGGCGAAGGCCGAAAACTTCGGTTCCCGCCAGTCGGACTATGCGCGGAAATTCCGGCACCTGCGCGCCTACGGGCCGCATGCCTTCGGCTGGAAGATGTCCGACCTCAACCCCAAGGGCGTCGCCGGCAATGCCGCCGCCGCGACCGCCGAAAGAGGCGAGCAGCTCATCGCCCATGCGGTGAAAGGCATCATTGAGTTGCTGGAGGACGTGACGCGGTTCGATCTGGAGATATTGAAGTAGCGGAAAGCTACACAGTCTGGCACAATGGGCTACACAGAGGGATGCATCGATGACGTTGAATATCCGGAATGAAGAGGCAGATGTGCTGGCACGAGAATTGGCACGCATCGACGGCACCACGATCACCGATGCGGTTATTTCCGCTCTGAAGGAAACCATCGACAAGCGCATCCGGCAGGAAACACCCCGTGAAACGGCGCGACGAATCCTGACAAAGCGCGGTCTCTCCTTCAAACCAGACCGTCGGCCACTGTCCTCCGACGCCTATCATGATCTGGATCATGATATCGGTAGTGCCTGATGTTCGTCGATGCCTGTGCGATCGTCTCCATGATGGCTGGCGAAGACACCGCCGAAGCCTATGAAACAGCTCTTTTAAGGGATGACGCTCCCTTCACCTCACCGCTGGCGGCGTGGGAAGCCATCATCGTCCTGTCGCGGCCGGACCAGCTCGATTGCCTTTACGGCGAAGCGGAAGGCGCGGTTGTAGAGTGGCTGGACGCCCGTGGTATAGATATTCGTGAAAGCGGATCACCCCGCGAACTCCTGCACTACGCCGTTGCCGTTGCGGAGAGACACGGCATCGGCCGCCGTTATCTCAGTAATTTCGACTGTTTCCACTACGCATACGCCCGGGTAATGGAGCAGCCGCTCCTGACACTCGACCAGCTTTTGAAGGATACAGACGCCGATACGCTGCCCTGAGGACAACGTGATCTTATAACATTCAAAACCCTTTGAACTCGTCCCGGCTTGCCCTTATATGAGGCGGACCAATACCGCGCCTGCGGGCGTATATAACCCATCGAGGTTTCCATGACCGACACAGCCACCCAGAAGCCTGTTCCCGTTACCGTGCTCACCGGTTATCTCGGCGCGGGCAAGACGACGCTTTTGAACCGCATCCTGTCCGAAAGCCACGGCAAGAAATATGCGGTCATCGTCAACGAATTCGGCGAGATCGGCATCGACAACGACCTGATCGTCGAGTCGGACGAAGAGATCTACGAAATGAACAACGGCTGCGTCTGCTGCACGGTGCGCGGTGATCTGATCCGCGTCGTCGAAGGACTGATGCGCCGCCCCGGCCGCTTCGACGGCATCATCGTCGAGACCACCGGCCTTGCCGATCCGGTGCCGGTCGCACAGACCTTCTTCATGGATGACGACGTGCGCGCCAAGACCGAGCTCGATGCGGTCGTCGCCCTGGTCGACGCCAAGCACCTGCCGCTGCGGCTCAAGGATTCCCGCGAGGCAGAAGATCAGATTGCGTTTGCAGACGTCGTCGTCATCAACAAGACCGACCTTGTGACACCGGAAGAGCTGGCCGTCATCGAAGACGTGGTGCGCGCCATCAACCCGACCGCCCGCGTCTACAAGACGAGCCGCTCCGGCGTCGATCTTGCCCGCGTGCTCGACCAGGGCGCCTTCAACCTGGAACGTGCGCTCGAAAACGATCCGCATTTCCTGGAGCACGGCCACGACGACCATGTCTGCGGTCCGGACTGCGATCACGATCATGGGCATGACCATCACCACCACGCGCACGACCATCATGACCATGATCATCATCACCATGACCATGACCACGACCATGATCACCACCACCATCACCACGGCGAGATGTCGCCGATCCATGACGTGACCGTGAAGTCGATCTCGCTGCGCGGCGGCGAGATGAACCCGGAACGGTTCTTCCCCTGGATCCAGAAGATCACCCAGACCGACGGCCCGAACATCCTGCGCCTGAAGGGCATCATCGCGTTCAAGGGCGACGAGGAACGCTACGTCGTGCAGGGGGTCCACATGATCGTCGAGGGCGACCACCAGCGTCCCTGGAAGGATGGCGAGAAGCGCGAATCCCGCCTCGTCTTCATCGGCCGGGATCTCGATGTCGACAAGATCGAGAAGAGCTTCAGGGCTTGCGAGGCCGTTGCTGCGTAATGCCGACAGTCGCACCGCTTGATCTCGAAGGCCATGTCGTCGCCGCGCATTTCCTCGGCGACGTTCCATTCTTCGCCACAGCCGCCGGCACAATCCACAGGCTCGACGGCGGCGAGAAAGTCGCCGAAGCCCATCAGGGCCTGCTCACCTGCATCCGCGACCCGTTCAGCACGACCTTGCTGACCGGGGGCGAGGACGGCAAGGTCTGCCGCATCGCCGGCGACGGCACAGCGACGGTCGTCGCCGAGGCGCCGCGCAAATGGATCAGCGTCGTTGCCGGCGGACCGCAGAACGCAGTTGCCTATGCACATGGCAAATCGAGCTTCGTGAAGCAGAACGATGGCACGCTGAAGGAATTCACCGAAGAGCGCAGCGTCGAGGCGCTCGCCTTCGCCACCAAGGGACTGCGCATCGCCGCCGCCCGCTATAATGGCGTCACGCTGCACTGGGTGGCAACGTCCGGCGATCCGGTCGACCTGGAATGGAAAGGCGCGCATACCGGCGTCACCTTCTCTCCCGACGGCCGTTTCCTCGTCACCACCATGCAGGAAAACGCCCTGCACGGCTGGAAGCTCGACGGCAAGCCGGGAGAGAACCGGCATATGCGGATGACCGGCTATCCCGCCAAGGTGAAATCGCTTTCGTGGTCGCCGAAAGGCAAGTGGCTCGCCTCGTCCGGCGCGCCGGCTGCGATCGTCTGGCCGTTCTCCTCGAAGGACGGGCCGATGGGCAAGGCGCCGCTCGAACTCGGCACTCGCGCAAACATCATGGTGACGCAGGTAGCTTTCCATCCTGCTGAGGAAGTGCTGGCGATCGGTTTCGTCGACGGGATGATCCTGGGGGTCAGGATCGCTGATTCGAAGGAAGCGCTGTTGCGCCGTCCCGGCAAAGGCGCCATCACCGGCATGGGCTGGAGCGCCAACGGCAAGCTTCTCGCGTTCTCGTCGGAAGCGGGCGATTGCGGCGTGATCGACATTTCAGCTTAAACAACACGGAAACCCGCGGCGGAGGAACCTCCGCCACGGCCTGATCCAAATGGGATATGGGCAGGCAGTGAATGTGGGGTGGTGTGCGTGTCAGGCTTTTCCGCCTGCCCGACCGTTCCGGCTTTTCCCGAAGAGCGGTTCCGGAGGGTCCAAATTCCGAAACATCTTCCGGGGGCTGGCGCCCTGACGGCGTTTCCCCTGCCTTTACGACCATCACCGGACGCCGGATTGCTTCCGTGACAGACCGGTTCGCGAACCCGGCTCCCTGTCCGATGACGCCGACAGAGTAGCGTCCTTGTTTGGACCGTGGATGAGGCGGGGAGGAATCACGCAGAGGGACATTGAATTCGCATGGCTATTTTTGGCATACTGCCGCAGAACGTCCCCGCTCACGCTTGCCGCACGACGCCGATGATCTCGGCGAGCATGTCATGCAAGTCGTCGCGATAGCCGCTGCGGGCAGACGGTCCGGTGTCTGCGGAGGTCATGACGACGGTCAGACCGAGCGATGGGACGACATAAACCATCTGGCCGCCATATCCCCAACCGAACTTGACCTCCTCGCCGCCGATCGTCCGGAGGAACCAGCCGTAACCGTAACCGTCGCCGGAAAAGCGGGAATTGGTGCGGGGCGTCCAGGACTGATCGATCCAGCCCTTCGAAACGATCTGCCTTCCATCCTTTGTCTTCCCTCCGTTCCGGTAGAGTTCTCCGAAAGCAAGTAGGGAACGGGCGGTCATGGCCATCTGGTTGCCGCCGAGATAGATGCCCTGCGGATCGCGCTCCCAGGAACCGATGCGAAAGCCGTCCACCGGCGCCAGCCACTCGCGTGCCAGCGCAAGCGTCGGCTTTCTGCCGACCCGCGTGAGGATCGCAGACAGCAGATGCGTCGAGGCCGTCGAATACAGCATCGATCCGCCAGGTTCTCCGTCGAACGGTTCGGAGAGCGCAAAGCGCACCCAGTTGCGGCTGGCGATCCAGCGTCCGTAGTTCGGCCCGGACATTCGACTGAGCCCCGCCTGCATGGACAGCAGATTGCCGATGGTGATGTCGTGGATGCGCGGATCGGGATTGGCCGGCAGGTCAGCCTTCAGGATCGGCGCGATCTTCTGGGCCGGCCCTTCCAGGAGCCGCTTGTCGATCGCGATGCCGACGAGGCAGGAAACGACCGATTTCGAAGCCGACTTGATGTTGGTCGAGGCATCGAGAGAATGGCCGTTGAACGCCCGCTCGGCGAGCATCGCTCCATTCCGGGAGACGAGCACGACCTTCAGCGGTTCTAGTTCCGCCGCCCCTTCGAAGACCGTGTTCAAGGTGACCGGGGGCTGAGGCACCGGCAGTTGCGACGCAGTCTGGGCAAAGCCGCGGGCAGCGGAAAGCGCGAAAGGGACGGATATCAAGGCGGCGCGACGTGTGAACATGCCGCAAACTAGAGCAGTATCCTTCGCGGGAATATGGCCGAACGGCGAGATTCACACGGAGGTGATCATGTGTGAGAGCTTGCCGCCTCCGCTGGTGCCAAATTGAGAGTTCTCAAGCTAGACGCCTTCGTCGGGGATGTTGAGAAGGTGGCCGCAGGCCTTGCAGTGTACGGCGTCGGTATCGTGCCGCTGCAGTCCGCATTGAGGACAGGGAAATTGCACCTTGTACGGCCGCACCACCGCTTGGGCGAGCCTGACGAAAAGGGAGATGCCGATGATCATGGTGATGACGGATGTCAGCTTGCCGGCGGTGCCGGGCAGCGTGATATCGCCGAAGCCCGTGGTGGTGATGGTCGCCACGGTGAAATAGAGGGCATCGACGAAACCCTCGCCGCCCTCCTCCCGGTAGAAGAAGGTGGTATAGACAAAGCCCGTGACCATAAACAGGAAGACGAGGAAATTGAGCGCGGCGCGGACCACGTCCTGAAGATGCCCCCAGCCGGCCCAGCGCAGGCCTTCGCGCAGGAGCGGGCTTTTGCCGATCGCCCACAGGCGCATTACTCTGAGGAAGGCGAAGTTGAACAGGGTCTCGGGAAACAGCAGCGTCGCGAGGATGACCGCGTCGATCCACGTCATCGGTCTTCTGAAAAATGTCCGGAAGGACGGGGCAGCAAGGGCCCGCGCCACAAGCTCGGCGGCGATCCATACCGCTATCGCATAATCGATGATCAGGTAGGAAGCCCCGGTCCTCAGATAGGGTCCGAGAAGAAAAAAGGCGAGGATGCTGAGATCGATGAATGCCAGGAGCGCCTGCCAGCGCAGAGCCCAGTAATCTCGGCCCCGCTCCAGGCGCTGCAGTCCAAGCCTCAGCGAGCTGAAATTTGGGAAGGTGGTTTCTGGCTGAGGGGTCGGTGTATCCATGAGCGGGAAATAGGCCTGCCCCTTTGCCAATCAAGCGGCTTTAAGCGCTGGTGCGACCAAGGCGGTCGGTCGTCATCATCACTGTGGAGTCCGCGCGGGAAGCGGTGTATTGACGTCCAGAAACCCGGTCGTGACGACCGAACCAACCCCGCGACGTCTCATGAGAGCCGACATCACCATGCCCAAGGCCCCCAAAACCGAACATTCCGAACTTGCCGGCGAATTTACCGAGGACGGCATCACCGTGCTTGTCGACATCTTCCGCCCCGCAGGCGGCAAAGGCGACTGGATCCTCGAGGTGATCACCGAAGAGGAAGACGTAACCTCGTGGGACGAGCCTTTCGCCACGGACCGCGAGGCTTTCGATGAATTCCTCGCAACGGTGGAGCGCGACGGTATCCGGTCCTTCTTCGACGAAACCGCGACCGATCCGTCGGTGCATTGATGAAAAAGGTCGAAGACCTGACCAACTCGGCCAAGGCGGTTCATGATCGCTACGCCGCCGGCCGGATGGAGCGGGAGATCGTTCGTCAATGGGTGCTGGGGTTGGGCGGCTATCCGGAGCCGCACGGAAAAAGGGTCCAGGAGGCATCCGCTTGGTTCAAGCCTCTTCGCGACGGCATGGATCCCGTCGAGTTGAAGATCGCCGATCTGGCCAGGCTGGAGGCAATCTACCGGGGTTGAGGCAATGCGAAATCCGTCGCATCTTTGGCTCCGCCGGCAAAAGCCGACGGAACCTCCGTCATCGAAACTGCTCAGGCCGAGATCAGGGGCTCGTATTCCTTCTTGAGGCGCTCCCAGCCATCCCAGAAGGGCTCCGTCTTGGTACCCGTCAGCCGGGCAGCGAGGACGTCCAGATGCATATGCCAGCCCGCGCCGATCATCAGCATATTCGCGCGGTCGGAGATGCGTCGGTGCGTGACGGTCAGCAGGACCTCACCGCCCATGGCCTCCAGTTCGAAGGAGACCTCGCCACGCTCTCCCCAGGTGAAGGTCATCTTGCGGGGCGGGTCGAGCTCTGTGATACGGCTCTGCATCCGGTGCTCCTCGGGAAAACCTTCGGGCCGGCTACCGGGCGGATCGGTCAGTTCGTCGTTGCGCCAAACGAGTTCGAAGGAGGAGCCCGCCTTCATCTCCATGTCGCCTGAGGCCAGCCAGCGGCGGCGCAGTTCGCTTTGCGTAAGGTAAGCCCATACCCGGTCTATCGAACCGGGGAGCAGGCGCTCGATCCTGATGGTGGCGGGCTCGGTTACCACGCCATAGGCACTGATGGCTGCAATGTCATTCATGTCTCGTCTCCTCTTTCGGTTTTCTTGGGTCTTGCTGCATCCTCCTCGCGGAGAAGTCTTTCGAGTTCGTCCAGCCTGTTGTTCCAGAACCGCTCGTAGAAGCTCAGCCATTCGTGGGCGCTGGCGAGCGGCCCGGGGGCAAGGCGGCAGATATGGGTGCGGCCGCGCACCTCACGGCGGATCAGCCCGGCATTTTCCAGCGCCTTGATGTGCTTGGAGGCAGCCGCGAGCGAGATCGCAAAGGGCTCCGCCAGCTGGCTTACCGTTCGCTCTCCACCCGCCAGGTCGCGAAGCATATGCCGGCGCGTCGCATCGCCGAGGGCATGAAAGACATTGTCGAGTTGGGGTGCGTATAATTCAACCATAAAGTTGAATATAGAGATGAGAATTCAAACAGTCAACCATATGGTTGAATATTTCTTCAATCGGGATAGGGGGGAGCCTATTGGCTCCGCCCCTCCCACACCACCCGGCATGCGGGTCCGCACCGGGCGGTTGGAGCAGTTGAGGTCGTCAGGCCCGTAGTTCTCCCGGCCTGGCGCCTGGGTTTGCTTATTCTGGTTCGGCGGATTTGATTTCTCGCTGCCGTGGCCCTTCGGGCTTCACCCTATCTTCCAGATCGGCGAGCTTCGCTGACGCGACCATCTGAGACCATTCAAATCCGATAACCAGCGGCTCTCCCTTCCGCTCCTTCGGCCCTTCGTTCGCGCAAGGCGCTCCTACTACGGCCTCTGCTGACTTCTCGCTCCGGCTCGACACCGTCGCCCTTTCAGGCACAAGGCGAGATCTCCCCAGGTAAGAACGCATTCCTTCGCTGCACGACCGCCGGATTTACGCCACCGCCCCTTGGTCACAAGAGCTTCGCGGAATGTTGCCCGCTCGCCCTGGTCGGCACCGCCTCATATCCGGTTCTTGTCCATCGGCCCGCAGGTTCGATCCACGCTTCCTCCCCACGGTCGGTCGCCCTTCCGCAGTTGCGCTTCACTTCGCTCGCCATGACCAGCTTACGGAGGGACTTCCACCCACAAGAATGCGCCCATGCTGGGCGCACAACAAGAACGGCGCGGTTATGAGCCGCGCCGTTCCGCCTACCGTTATTGTCGTTCTTAGAACCGGTAGGTCACCCCCGCCCCGATCAGCCAGGGATTGATCTTGGCCTTGCCGGAGAGCGGACCGAGAACGTCATGATCGGCCTTCCAGTCGGTTTCCAGGAAGATCTTCTTCACGTCGAAGTTCACGCCCCAATGCTGGTCGATCATGTAGTCGAAACCGACCTGCAGTGCTGCGCCGAAGTTGTTCTCTACGTCGAGGTTATGGAAACCGGCCTTTTCCGACTGGTTGTAGAACAGCGAATAGTTGACGCCCGCACCGACATAGGGCTTGAAGGCGCCGAAATCGGTGAAGTGGTACTGCAGCGTCAGTGTCGGCGGCAGGAGCCAGGCGCGACCGACCGGGACGCCGACGGCACCGTCTTCCTTGATATTGGCATAGGTCGTGCCGAGAATGAGTTCGGCGGCGATATTGTCGGTGAAGAAGTAGGTGATATCCAGTTCCGGGATCACCGAGTCAGAATAGGAAAGATCCGAGCCAGGAACACCGTTCACGGAACCCTCATCCTCAGTGATGACGCCCAAACCGCGTACGCGGATCTGCCACGGGCTTTGCCCAGTCACAACTTCCTCCGCCGCCGGGGCAACGGGAGCCGGCGTCAAATCCGCGGCCGCTGCCCCGAATGCGAAAAAAGCCGCACTTGTGCCCGCCAGCCATCTCAGATGCCGTGCGCCATTCCTGTTCATTTCGTCTCTCCTGGGATCAGAATCTCTTTGCGCAGACCGGTCTACGGCCTTCATCGAAGAGTCGGATTGATCAGGATCAACCCTCACCGCCCTGGGGATAGGAGTGGTAAATATGTCGCAGGGAATATCGCTTTCCGGCGGGTGAGCGGCCTGAGACTGCATATGCTGCCGCGGCGGTACAGCCTTCATTGCTGCGGACTGCTTTGCAGTTCCGACCGATTCGGCATAGGCTTGCCGCACTTGCCCGTCGAAGCCGCCCCATGCACATACCTTTCCGTTTTCTCATCCCGCTTCTGTTTCTTCTCAAACCGGTTGCCGGCGTGGCCGCCGGCGGGCCGGAGCGGGTGGAGCTCGACGCGCCTCTGCCCGGCCTGTCGGCGACTTATCTCGATCTCGCCAAGCGGATCGTCCCCGACCTCGCCAAGACGGAGGGTGCCGGCTGGCAAGGCTTCACGCTGGACGAGACGACCGCGCAAAAACTCGATCTGGATATCGATTGGCCGGACGGCCTGACGATCGAGAACGTGGAGGTCATCGACCTTGCCTCCGCCGCCCATCCGAACATCGCTGTCCTTTTCGATTTCGGGGGCTCAGGCGGTGATCCTGCCGCCCCTGCCCTTCTCGTCCTCTATTCCTTCGATGGCAGCCCCGGATTGCTACCGAAACTACGCGACGTTCTGAATGTCGGGCTCGATCGCGACACCGGTTTTCCAGACGCGGCCCTGCAGCCGCTCGGCCCGCAGTCGCAGCTGATCGTGGTGAGCAACGGCCACTGGAACTCGCAGCAGTCCTACCGGGACCTGACGCTGGTGCTGGCCCAGCCGGACCGTCTGCAGATCATCGATGATGTCATGACGTTCTCCGAAACGCTCTGTGGTCTGCGCCGCACTCAGGAGCCGCATATCTCGGTGAAGAAGGAAGCCACGATGCCGATGGCCGCCGTCCGTGTCGACGTCCTGCTGCACGACGAACCGATCAAAGAGCGGTGTACGGAAAAGGCTGTCGCCAGGCGTGACCGGACCATCGGCGCCACCTATCGCTGGAACAAGGTCGGCGGCCGATACGAGCCCGACTCCGCCGCGCTCGAACGGCTCGCCCTGGAAAACGAAAAACGTTTCTGACACCCCCCGGAGGGCCGGCGTATCAGGCCAGCTTGCGCCCGTTAGGCACGATCATGCCTGCGGCGCCTTCCAGCCAGCCGGCCTTCAGTTCCAGCGCCAGGAAACGAGAGCGCTCGAAGGGGCCGGGCATGACCAGATGCCGGGTCTTGTCGGCAAAGAAGCCGAACCGTTCATAATAGGCCGCATCGCCCACGAGCAGGACGGCACCGTGGCCGCGCTTATGGGCCTCGGTGATCGCCGCACGCATCAATGCGCCGCCAATCCCCTTCCCCTCATGAGCGGAATCGACCGCCAGCGGGCCGAGCAGCAGCGCTTCGATCGGAGTACCGTCGGGCGAGATGCCGGCTTCGACATTCCAGAGACGCACGGTGCCTGTCACATGACCGTCCGTATCGCGGGCGACGAGCGCAAGACCCTCCGCCGGCACGCGGCCGCGGCGGATCTTTTCAGACGACTTCAGCCTGCGATCCGGGCCCATGGCGCGATCGAGCAGGTTTTCGCGAGCCACCACGTCGGCCGGTGTTTCGGCGTCGATGATGAAAGTGGTGTTCGGCGCAAAAAGGGCGCGGACAGAATCAAGAACAGTGGCCATCTTGGCCTCCCGAACTCAAAACCGTTTCAGACGGCATCGGAGGATCATTGTGAATGTGCCGCCCCGACTGGTTACGGGGCCGGCGGAAACGAACGTCTTAGATGACGTAGGCCTTGAGCGGCTCGAAGCCGTTGAAGGCGACGGCCGAATAGGTCGTCGTATAGGCGCCGGTGCCTTCGATCAGAACCTCGTCGCCGATCGTCAGAGAGACCGGCAGCGGATACATGTTCTTCTCGTACATCACGTCGGCCGAGTCGCAGGTCGGGCCGGCAAGCACGCAGGGCTCCATCTCGTCCTGATCACGCTCAGTGCGGATCGGGTAGCGGATCGCCTCGTCCATCGTTTCGGCAAGACCGCCGAATTTGCCGATGTCCAGGAAGACCCATCGGTGATTGTCGTTGTCCGACTTCTTCGACACCAGCACGACTTCCGCCTTGATGACGCCTGCGTTGCCGACCATGCCGCGGCCCGGCTCGATGATCGTCTTCGGCAGGTTATTGCCGAAATGCTTGCGAAGCGAAGCGAAGATCGCCTGGCCATAGGCTTCGGCAGACGGCACGTCGCGCAGGTACTTGGTCGGGAAACCGCCGCCCATGTTGACCATCTGCAGGACGATGCCCTGCTTGGCGAGCGAGCCGAAGACGCGCTTGGCATCGGCAAGAGCCGAATCCCATGCATCGACCTTGGTCATCTGCGAACCGACATGGAAGGACACGCCGTAGGATTCCAGGCCCAGCTGGTGAGCGTAGACAAGAACGTCGACAGCCATCTGCGGCACGCAGCCGAACTTGCGCGACAGCGGCCATTCGGCGCCCTCGCCGTCCGTCAGCACGCGGCAGAACACCTTCGCACCCGGTGCGGCGCGGGAGATCTTCTCGACTTCCTCATGGCTGTCGACGGCATAGAGGTCGACGCCGAGCGCAAACGCACGAGCGATGTCGCGCTCCTTCTTGATCGTGTTGCCGAAGGAGATCCGGTCAGCCGAAGCGCCGGCGTCGAGCGCCATCTGGATTTCGGCGACCGAAGCGCAATCGAAGTTGGAGCCCATCGAAGCAAGAAGCTTCAGGATTGCCGGCTCCGGATTGGCCTTGACCGCGTAATAGATCGCGCTGTCCGGCAGGGCATGACGGAAGGCGGTGAAATTGTCGCGCACGACATCGAGATCGACAACAAGGCACGGCCCTTCCGGACGTCGGCTCTTGATGAAGTCGAGGATACGAGCAGTGGTCATCGGTCAGTCCCTTCAAATCTTCAGGCTCCGGCTCACGAACCGGAGGACAAAGGACGGATGAGAATGCGTTCGGCCCAGTTGGTGGAGACACCGGTACCGTGAACACGCTCAAACGCGCGATATGTGGATCAACGCCCTGCCACGAGCAATGATCCGGCTTTGTCTGCCTTGGATTGGAGGGTTGTCCCTACCGCACTTCCGGCAATGATGGTGTGCCTCTTCAGTATTGCAGGCTGATGGAAAGCCTGCAGAGACCAGAAAGGCCCGCACCGTCGTTGCTTCAAGATGTCCTCGCATTTCCCGGTTGGCCGGAATAGCGACTGGAGGGGTTAGTTCCAGGTACCTTACCGATGACCTCACCTAATCGAGGGTCGGCGGACACCCACAGGCACGTGCGACTTTGGGCAAGCCGGGAGATAAGAATATTCGCCGTCATAATCAAGAGATTTTTTGGCCGTCATCGAAAATTCGCATTGCACAATCGCCGACGGCATCCCACCTAGGACTTCACCAAGCAAGGGGGCGACATTTGGATACTCTGACACGCATGCGGGCCTTCATCGATGTGGTTGAAGCGGAAGGGTTTTCAGCCGCCGCACGACGGACCGGCCGGTCGAAGGCGCTGCTGTCGAAATATGTGCGCGAATTGGAAGACGACCTGGGCGCGCTGCTGCTCAACCGCACCACCCGCCAGTTCTCGATGACCGAGGCCGGACACACTTATTATCGCACCGCCGCCGACATCCTGAAGGAGATCGACAACCTTGCCGATCTGGTGCGCGAAAACAACGCCGATCTCAAGGGACGGCTGAGGGTTTCCGTGCCGCGCACATTCGTCGATGCCGAGGTCGGCCAGTCGCTCATCGATTTCGCCAAGACGCATCCGGACGTGTCTCTGGAAATCGTCGCGGAAGACCGGTTCGTCGATCTGATCGAGGAGAATTTCGATCTCGCCATCCGAATCACCAAATTGGAAGATTCCGGCCTGATTGCCAAGAAGCTGTCCGACTTCCGGGTCTATACCGTGGCGACGGCGGATTTCGTTGCCCAATACGGGCCTCTGGAACACCCGCAGGACCTCAACCGGGTTCCCTTCATCATCGATACCAATTCGCGCTGGCACAACAATGTGCGCTTCACGAATGCCGAAGGCTCCACCATTTCGGTCGCCGTCAGCGGTCCGATAGAGGTCAACAGCCCGCAGGCGACGCTCAGGGCCGCCCGCGCCGGCATCGGCGTGGCGATCATCCCGGATTTCATCGCCAATGCATCGATCCAGTCGGGCGAACTCGTTACCCTCTTCGACGACTACATTGCCAGGGATCGCGGCATCTATGCCGTCTACCCGCATCGTCGCTACCTGCCGGCCAAGGTCAGGAGCTTCGTCGATTTCCTCTCCGCCTGGTTCCGCAGGCAACATTGAGCCGATAGGCTCAGTCAGCCCGAGTCGAAATTCCGTCTCATTTACGAGGCAAAGCAGGCACTGGCGAACGGGGAGAATCAGACGGATTATGCGTTATAATATTGCAACAATTGTAACGCTTGCGGCAATCTGCTCACCGCTTCCAGCACTTGCCCATCCGCATATCTTTGCCGAAGCCAGGCTGGAAGTCGTTGCAGGCAATGACGGCAATCTCGGTGAACTGCACAATGTCTGGCGCTTCGACGAGGTGTTCTCCTCCAGCGTCCTGCTCGATTTCGACAAGAACACCAATCTGAAGCTGGACGAGGACGAGCTTGCCGAACTCGGCGAGGTGATGCGCAAGTCGCTTTCCGATTACCATTATTTCACGACCATCACGATGGATGGGGCGAATGTCGGCGTTCAGCAGCCGGACGCGATCCATGTATCGCTCGAAGGCAGCCAGATTCTCGTCATCTTCGCGATCAAGCCGGAAAAGCCCGTCCCGCTGAAAGGCAAGCTCGCCTTCGGCATCTATGATCCTTCCATGTACACCTCGATCGATTTTCCGACCGATGGCGACCTGGTGGCGAAGGGGTCCGGTTTCACACATTGCCAGCACAAAGTGGTGCGTCCGGATCCAGACGAAGTGCTTTCGCAAAACAGCGCTTCGCTGACTGACGCCTTCTTCAGCGATCCGACCGGCACCGACATGTCGAAATTGTTCGCCACCAGACTGGAAATGACATGCTGACAATCCGCCGCACTCTGGCGCTGACCGTTCTTGCGGCGCTGGTGATTGCCGGCGCCGCGCATGCCCAATCGCCGCTCGGCGTCGGATCGGCCGAACCCGCCTTCTCGGTCGGCGGACCTTTCGGTCCCTTCCTCGCCTGGATCAACACGCATCAGCAGGCGTTCTACCGGGCGTTGACGGGCGCGCTGAGAGCGATGCGGGAGGACCCCTGGGCGCTTTCCGGCTTGATCGGCCTTTCCTTCGCCTACGGCGTCTTCCATGCGGCCGGCCCCGGGCACGGCAAGGCAGTGATCTCCTCCTACATGATCGCCAACGAGATCGCGCTGAAACGCGGCATCGTCATCTCCTTCGTTTCCTCCCTTCTCCAGGGCGCGGTGGCGATCCTGCTGGTCGGAACAGCCTTCGTGCTGCTGCGCGGCAGCGGCATCTCCATGACGCAGGCGACCCAGGCCATGGAGATCGCAAGTTTCGCGCTGGTGGCGCTTTTCGGCGCCTGGCTGCTTTTCAGGAAGATACACGCGCTCCGCATGCGCGTGGTGAGCCTTCCGATGGCCGCACCGGCCGCCTCCGCCGCCCTCGGTGGCCGCGGTTCGACAGGTCTCAATTTCCGGGCGGTCGAGGTACAGGATCACGAATATCAGGGCCAGGGCGACTATTGCGAGACCTGCGGCGTCAGCCATATGCCGGACCCTGCAACGCTGGAAGGAAGGGACTTCAGCCTGCGGGAAGCCTGGTCGGCGATCATTGCCGTCGGCCTGCGCCCCTGTTCCGGTGCCATCCTGGTGATGAGCTTTGCGCTTCTGAACAGCCTTTATCTCGGCGGCGTGCTTTCGGTGCTGGCCATGTCGATCGGCACCGCAATCACCGTGACGATCCTGGCAAGCATAGCGGTGGGCGCCAAAGACCTCGCGCTTCGGATCGCCGGCCCCGGTTCACGAACAGGACGGCGCATCGGCCATGCAATCGAAATCGGCGGCGCGCTTTTCGTGCTTTTGGTGGGCCTCTCCCTGCTCGGGGCGTCGCTGCAGGCCTAAGTCAGATCGTTACGACGATCTTGCCGAACTGCTGGTTTGATTCGAGAAAGCGGTGCGCCTCGACGATCTCCTCGAACGGAAAGGTTCTGGCAATGACCGGTCTGAGCAAGCCTTTTTCCAGTCCTGCAAGGATAAACGCCTTGGCCGCTTCCAGCCGAACAGGGTTCCCGGTGATCTCGTGGACGAGATAACCGCGCAGCGTCAGGCTCTTGACAAGCACTGTGAAAAGCGGAAAGGGCGTCGGTTCCGCACTCAGCCCTCCATATTCCAGAAGAAGCCCACCGCGCGACATGGCGGCCGTCAGCGGCTCGAAGATCGGGCCGCCGACCGCATCCAGCACCACCCTGACGCCTTCCGCTCCACTGATCTGCTTTAGACGAGCCTCCAGATCCTCTTCCGCCGAAGCCACAACATGGGTGGCGCCTGCCTGCAGCAGTGCCTCCTTCTTGGCCGACGTTCTCGTGATGGCGATGGGAGTCGCGCCGACAAGATTGGCGATCTGGATCGCGGCAAGCCCGACACTGCTCGAAGCCGCGCTAATGGCGACGAAATCGCCTTTCGCAACCTTTGCGATCTCGATCAGGGCGCCGTAGGCGGTGAGATACGACATCCAGAGGGCGGCTGCGGCCTCGAAGCTCAGTGAGGGCGGATGCCTGACCAGAAGACGGGCTGGAAAGGTGACCTCGTCGCCATAAGCCGGCCAGCGGATCATCGAGATGGGTGGCACGATGCTGACGGCGTCGCCCGGCGCAAATTCTTTGACGCCCTCCCCGACCATGTCGACAATGCCGGCCGCCTCAAGCCCGAGGCCCGAAGGCAGGCTGGGCGTTTCGATATAGGTTCCGGCCCGCAACAGGGCCTCGGCACGGTTGAGGCCGAGCGCCTTGACGCGAATGCGTACTTCACCCTCTCCAGGTGGCTGAGCATCGATAGTCTCGATGCGCAGAACCTCGGGACCACCATGCTCATGGAAGCGAACGACGCGTGCCATTGATACAACTCCGAAATTATTGAGTTGAATGAGCTATGACATCCGTCAAATCCGCGATAAATGCCAGTTTTGGCGAGACAGAAATAACCAGAGCTTTCGAATATGGATCGATTGAGCAGCATGGCCGTATTCGTCAAGGTCGTCGATCTGGGCTCCTTCGCGGCGGCCGCAGGGGCGCTTGATCTTTCCGCTCCCATGGTCGGCAAGCATGTGCAGTTTCTTGAGCAGCGGCTGGGCGCCCGCCTTCTCAACCGGACGACGCGCCGCCAGAGCCTTACCGATCTCGGCCGCGCCTATTACGACCGCTGCCGGATGATTCTCGCAGAAGCGGAGGCCGCCGACGCATTGGCAGTCGATCACCAGTCGGAGCCGCGCGGCCGGCTGAGGGTGGCCGTGCCCGTCCATTTCGGGCGGCATTGCGTCCTTCCCGTGCTGATGGACTTTGCACGGCAATATCCGGCACTGGAGCTGGATCTCTCCTTTGGAGACCGTTTCGTCGATCTTGCCGATGACGGCTATGACCTGGCGATCCGTACCGGCGAACTGGAAAGCCGCGCCGGCGTCATCGCCCGCCGTGTTGCCCGCCAACCCATGGTCGTCTGCGCCTCACCGGCCTATCTTGAAAACCACGGCCGGCCGGATACCGCTGAGGAACTCGCGAGCCATCGCGC
Source organism: Neorhizobium huautlense (assembly GCF_002968575.1). GTDB lineage: Bacteria > Pseudomonadota > Alphaproteobacteria > Rhizobiales > Rhizobiaceae > Neorhizobium > Neorhizobium huautlense. The sequence goes on from NZ_PVBM01000024.1 coordinate 79,472, forward strand.
GGTAGTCTACCGGCGGTCTGGACCGGTTCCGCCCTGGCTGTTTCCAAAAGAAGGGCTGCCGCCGCTGGAAGTGACTCCGCCCAACCGCATCCGGCTGGACGATCTCGATGCGATCGCCGATGCCGCCGTGATGGGCATGGGCCTGGCGTGGGTGCCGTACTGGCTTGTGCGCGGGCGGATCGAGACCGGCGCGCTGATCAGGCTCCTTCCGGATCAGCCGCCGTTTCTCTACGATTGCCACGCCCTTTGGCTGCAGACGCCGTATCTGCCGTTGAAGGTCCGGCTCGCCGTCGACGCCCTTGCGTCCGCACTGCCGCGGCTCATGAGAGCCGGCGCCTGACTATTTCCGCCGCTGGAAACGAGCCCTCAGCCAGAAGATCAGGAAGAAACAGAGGAGCAGCGCCGCGCCGACGACGAAGCCGAGCACGGGCGAATAATTGCCGATCCAGAGCACCAGTGTCGGCAGGAAATAGATCACCAGTCCGACGCAAAGCAGGATGACAGCGGCGGCAATCGCCTGGGAACGGCTCTCGGGAGTCATGCGGCAGTTCCCTCTGCAATCTCGGTGCGGATATCTTCGAGCTTGCGTTTCTGCTTGCCGTCCGCATCGAAATTCTCCGGCGCAAGCCAGGCTTCGAAAGCGGCCTTGATGACCGGCCATTCGCTGTCGATCATCGAAAACCAGGCGGTATCGCGGTTGGCGCCCCTAGAGATGACGTGCTGGCGGAAGACGCCCTCGAAGGTGAAGCCGTAGCGGCGCGCCGTCACCTTGCTCGCCTCGTTTTCATTGTGGCACTTCCACTCGTAGCGGCGGTATCCGAGATCGTCGAAGACGTGCTTCGCCATCAGGTAATGCAGCTCGGTCGACATGGGCGACCGCTTCATCGCGAGGCCGTGGGCGACGGAACCGACTTCCACCACGCCATTCTTCGGGTCCGGGCGCATGTAGCTCGCCATGCCAACAATCTCGCCGGTGGCGTTCTCGCGGGCGATCAGCGTGACATAGCCGCCCGCCTGACGGACCGACTGCAGCCAGCGATCAAGGTCGTCGGCTGTGGCGTAATCCTCATTGGGAAAATACTTCAGGAGGTTGTTGATGCCCTCCGCGCCGCCGAGTGCGCCCCAAAGCCCCTGCAGGTGCTTTTCCCTTTCATAGGGCTCCAGGGTGACGAACCGGCCCTTCAGGGTAACGGGCGCGGGTGCACCCACTTTGTAATTCTTGAGATCGCGCATGGAAGGCCTCTGTCTTGACGAACAGAGGCTTAGGCCAGCGCATCGGGAAAGGCAACGGGCGCCTCCGATAGGCCGCCACAGAGCAGCCGGATAAATTTCCCTTTGGATCGTTCAACGTCTCTTGACTGACCTAGGTCAATCGTCCTAATCAGTTTGTAGGACAATTGACCTAGAATTGGAACCGGCAGAGGAAGAAGACGAGGATGAACGCTGCAAACACCCGGCAGCATATCGTGGAGGCCGCAGACCAGCTCTTCTACGAGCATGGTTTCGAGGCCACGTCCTTTGCCCACATAGCGGAGGCGGTGCAGCTTTCGCGCGGAAACTTCTATTATCACTTCAAGAGCAAGGACGAGATTCTGGATGCAGTGATTGCCAGGCGGCTTTCAAATACTGCAGCGATGCTCGACGCCTGGGAAGCCGAGAGCCCCACCCCTGCCGAGCGCATCCGGAGCTTCATCCATATCCTCATCACGAACCAGACGAAGATCATGGCCTATGGCTGCCCAGTCGGCACTCTCTGCAATGAACTCGCCAAGCTCGATCACGTTGCGCAAACCGATGCAAGCAAGCTCTTCACGCTGTTCCGCGACTGGTTGGCGCGTCAGTTCGAAGCCATGGGTCGGGGTGCCTATGCCGATGCGCTCGCCATGCATCTCCTGATGCGCAGCCAAGGCGTTGCGGCGCTCGCCACCGCATTTCGAGACGAAGCCTTCATCCGCCGGGAGGTGGATGACATGTGCCAGTGGCTGCAGAGCCAGCAGCCTTGCTGATCAACCCGTTTCCAACCGCTTCCTGACATCCGGCCTGAAGGAGGGCCTGTCCCATGTTCGTCGTCACGCTCCGATTTTCCACCAACAAGTCCCAGGCCCCGCAATTCATGGAGGCCCACAATGCCTGGATCAAACAGGGATTCGAAGACGGCATCTTTTTGCTGACGGGCAGCGTTCTGCCGGGAATCGGCGGCGTGGTCCTGGCCCACAACCTCTCGCGCGCCGAACTGGAGGCGCGCGTTAAGGCAGACCCGTTCGTCAAAGAGGGCGTCGTGACTGCCGATATCCTGGAAATCGCTCCAGGACGCACGGACGACCGTCTGGCATTCCTGAAGGCGTGAACCACCGCCACACCCCGATCGGAGACCGGCACGGACTTTACGCCTCTGACTGGACCGCCGTGTCCTCACCCTGCCAGCTGCCGGTCGCCAATGCAAAGGGCGACCATTCCTCCAGCTCGTAGCGGATGGGCAGGGCGTCGGCCCGCCAGACGACCCTGCGCGGGCGGAACCGCCAATAGCGTTCGGCACCTTCAAGCGGACGGCCTTCCGGATGATCGAAAAGCAGCTCCGCATCGCCGGTCATCTGCAGCAGATTGCCCGTGGAAAAGTCCACAAAGACAAGCCCTGCACGCGGATTGATCGCGATATTGCCGAGCGTGTTGAAGAAGCGATTGCCGACGAAATCGGGTATCGTCAGCCAGCCGTCGTCGCCCACATGCACGAAGCCCGACCGGCCGCCGCGATGGGAGACGTCGACCTGACGCCCGCCCGGAAGGTCGGCATAGGTCGCGACGAAAAATGTGTCGGCCTGCCGCACCAGGGCCAGTGCGGCTCCTTCGAACGTGGAGCTTTCTCGCGGGGGCACAGCGGAAGGCTTTTCCGGTTCTCGCACGAACCTGACCTGCCGAAGCTGGATGTATTTCGGGCAATTGCCGAAACTCTGCTGTACAGAAAGATCGAAGCCGCCAGTATGTCGGTGCAATGTGCCGTTCAGCCGGTTGCGGCGCCGGGTGCCGAGATCGATGCCAAGAAGCGCGAGAGACGCGCCATCATCCATTCCGGTCTCCGCTGGATCGGCAAACTCCCTTTCCAGCTCAACCGAAAGCCTCTCGGAATCCGGCGCCTGGAGAAACCCTGGCAGGCCGGCCCGAAGGGTCGCCCAGACATCACCGCCCGGATCCACGGCTCCCAGGACCACCATCGGCAGCAGTGGATAGAACTCCCGATGCTGATCGATCAGGTGGTCGCGCACCACACGGCGCCCGATCTCGTCCATCCGCGCGTCCACGCCGTACCGCGCCTGGAGAGCAATTTCGCCGGGATGCCATGGCGATGGAGGCAGGATCGGGCTATCCATGACTTACTCCTCAGGCTGCAAGGCCGACCGGCGTCTTCTGGAAATCGACAAAGCCCGGAAGAGCCTCGACTCGGCTGAGCCAGGCGCGGATGTTCGAATAGTCGGCAAGATCCACGTCTCCTTCCGGCGCCCGCGCCACGTAGCTGTAGAGAGCGACGTCGGCGATCGTCGGAGCTTCGGAGGCGATCCAGCGTCGGCCGTCGAGAGCGGCATCGATGAGCGCCAGGATGGCATGCGAGCGGGGAATGACCTCTTCGGCGCGGTAAGGCGCCTTGAAAACGTTGATGAGCCGCGCCTGAGCCGGTCCATGGGCGATCTGGCCAGCAGCGACCGACAGCCACCGTTGAACCTCGGCGGCACCCTTGGCGTCCTCGGGAAGCCAGTCGCTCCGTCCGGCCTTCTTTGCGAGATAGATGAGGATCGCATTGGAATCGCAGACGATCGTGCCGTCGTCGTCGAGCACCGGAACCTGGCCGAATGGGTTCAGCTTGAGGAAGTCGGCCTGCTTGTGCTCCCCTTTCGAAAGATCCACGAAGACCAGTTCGTGATCGATGCCGAGCAGCGACAGAAAGAGCCGGGCGCGATGCGCGTGGCCCGATAGCGGATGGTGATAGAGCTTCATGTCAGCCTCCTGATTGCAATGACGCCGTCATGATGATTGTTAATCCTGATGATAGTAAGATAGAAATCGCAAACTGAACCATTCCGAAAACTGAAATAATTACGGCGGAGGCAGCATGGACCGGTGGCAGGCGATGCGGGTGTTCGTGCAGGTTGTGGATAGCGGCGGTTTTGCCCCGGCTGCCAAGCTCCTGCATATGAGCCCTCCTTCGGTGACGCGGGCTGTCGCCGGGCTTGAAGATTTGATCGGCACGCGTCTTCTCGTCCGCACGACCCGTTCGTTGAAGCTGACGGCGGCGGGCGAAGGTTATGTCGCAGATTGCCGCCGTATCCTGTCGGAGGTCGCGGAAGCGGAAGCCAATGCCGCGGGCAGTTTTACGCAGCCGGCCGGCTTGCTCACCGTCACCGCGCCTGCACTTTTCGGCCGCATCCATGTGCTGCCGGTGATCCTGGATTTCCTGGACCGTTATCCCGCCATGCAGGTGAAGACCGTTTTCGTGGACCGGGTCACCAATCTCGTGGAAGAGGGCCTGGACGTGGCCATCCGCATAGCCACCCTGCCAGCCTCCGGGCTGATCGCCCGCCGCATCGGCTCGATCAGGCAAGTGCTCTGCGGCTCGCCGGACTATTTCAGCCGGCATGGCGAGCCGGAGAAGCCGGAAGATCTGGCGAGCCACGCGATCATCGGGCGCGACGGGCTGTTCGGGCACTCGGAATGGCTCTTCGGCAAGGACAGCGGCATGCGCGTGCCGGTAAGCTCCAGGCTCATCTGCAACACCAACGACGCGGCGATCGCCGCTGCCGTGGCGGGCTTCGGCTTGTCCCGGTTCCAGTCCTACCAGGTCGCACCTGAAATCGAAGCAGGGCGCCTCAGGATCGTGCTTGCGCAATACGAGCGCGAACCGGTGCCGATCCATATCGTCCATGCGGAGGGACGAATGGTCTCCGCCCGCGTGCGGGCCTTCGTCGACTTCGCCGTCGAACACTTTCGACGGCAGGCCGGCATGGATGCGGGAGCCGCGTGAGGCGTGAGGGAGGCTCGCTCAGACCTTGACCTTGGCCGCCGAGACGGTCGCGTCGATATGATCGATCAGCGCATCCGGCAGGCCGAGGCGGCCGGCAAGCAGATCGAGATAGCCGCGTTCGGCGCGGGTATCGGGATCGATCGTCACCCGGGTGGCGGTATAGAGTTCGACCTTCTGCTCCTCGGTGCGGGCGGCGGCGATCAGATCGTCCATGTCGACCGGATTGGCGAGCTCCTGCGCGATGAAGGCTTCGGCCTCGGAACCGAGATCCACCGCATGCACCTTGTCCATGATATTGGCCCGCTCCGCCGCATCGATATGCCCGTCCGCCTTGGCAGCGGCGATCATGGCGCGCACCAGGGTCAGCGCGAAATCATTGCTGAGCTGCGGCGACTGCGGGCTGAACGGAGAATCGGCCGGCGGCGGCAAAAGCGGGGTTTCCGTCTGTGGCGCGGGCTGCGGAGCAGTCTGCGGCGACTGGCCGGACTTGTAGTTCTTATAGGCGAGATAACCGAGACCGGCGATCGCCGCGATGCCGCCGACGGTCGCGACATTGCCGGCGAGGTTGCGGCCGGTCTTCGTGCCGAGGAGTGCGGCAACGATCGCGCCGGTGGCCATCGGATTGTTCTTCGCAAGCTGGGTCGCCTGCCCTGCCCTGTCTCTCACGCTTCCCGACATGCCGGGTATCTGCGACCCCAGAAATTGATCGAGAAGCTTTTTTGCGTCGAACATCGTCATCTCCCGTTGATGGAATATGGTCAGGAGATAGGAAGCATCGTGCCGGATACAAAGAAGATGACGGAAATTTCACCTTCAGCGGCAAGCCTTAAGCCTTCAGCGCCGCCGCTTCGGCAGCGAGCTTGGTGATGCCGGCCCAATCGGCGGCCGCGACGAGCTCCTTCGGCGCGACCCACGAGCCGCCGACGCAGACGACATTCGGCAGCGAGAGGTAGTCATTGGCATTTTTCAGCGAAATGCCGCCGGTCGGGCAGAAGAGGGTGCCGGCGAGCGGCGAAGACAACGCCTTCAGGTAAGCGGCGCCGCCGGCCTGTTCCGCGGGGAAAAATTTCAGGACGTCGTAACCCTTCTCGCGCAACGTCATCACTTCGCTGGCGGTCGCTGCACCCGGCAAGAGCGGAACTGGAGAATCCTGGGCAGCGGAAAGCACGCCGGGCGTGACACCGGGCGAGACGATGAAGGTAGAGCCCGCCTTCACGGCGGCATCCCAGTCGCGGGCATTAAGGATGGTGCCGGCGCCGACATTGGCGCCTTCCACCTCGGCGGCGACCGCCTTGACCGCATCGAGGGCGGCCGGTGTGCGCAGGGTGATCTCGATCGCTCTGAGGCCGCCGGCGACGAGCGCCCGGGCAAGCCCGACCGCAGACTTCGCATCGTCGACGATCAGCACCGGTACCACCGGCTGCAGTTTCAGGATGGAAAGCAGCTTTTGTGTCTTGCTTTCGGTCTGGCCGGCCATGGCGATCATCTCCGCTAAAACGATTGAAATCTTGTGGTGGGAGATAACGCCCAAGCCTGTCATTGTCGAGAAAAAATGCCGCATAGTGCCCATGCGGGTTTGCCAAAACACGACTTTGCACTAGGGTTGCAGAAGGTTCCAAACCAAGTCAGGCGCCTATGGCCAAGGAAATCGAACGCAAGTTTCTGGTGAAAGGCGACGGATGGCGTTCCGAAGTCTCGTCGTCTTCCGATTTCCTGCAGGCCTATATCGCCTCCGGCGACGATCGCTCGGTACGTATCCGCATAATGGACGGCAAGCGCGCCAAGCTCACCATCAAGATCGGCACGAGCCTGATCGCCCGCGACGAGTTCGAATACGAGATCCCGCTTACCGATGCCGAGGAAATGGCGAAAACCGCGATCGGCGTGGTCCTGGAGAAGACCAGACACGAGGTCAAACACGCAGGCTACGTCTGGGAAGTGGATGTCTACGACGGAGCCTATAAGGGGCTCGTAGTGGCCGAGGTCGAGATGGAGGACGAGAGCGCCCAGCCGGAACTGCCGGACTGGATCGGAAAAGAGGTTACGGGTGACCGTCGCTATTCCAACCTGGTCATGGCGACCGAAGATCTGAGCGCAGAGCTGTCCGATGCCCTATCGTCTGAAGCCCGCTAAACGCTTCACCGCCGAGTTTTGCGCGGTGGCAGAAAGCCAGCTTGCCCGCGCGATCCAACTGCTGGAAGAACAGCCGGACGGCCCGCACGAGGCGGTGCACGATGCTCGCAAACGTTTCAAGCGGGTGCGTGCCCTCTACCGGTTGATCCAGCGCGACCAACCTGAATTTCGCCGGCGGGAAAACGCCCGGATCCGCGACATGGCTCACACGCTCTCGGCAGTCCGCGACGCGACCGCGCTGGTGGAGACGGTCAATTACCTCGCAGAACATGCGACCTCGGCGGAAGAACTCGCCGCGCTGACGGTGGCCTCGAATGCGCTGACGGAACGGCGTGATCGGATCGCTTCCGAAGAACACGACCTCCCCGCCAAGATGGCAGCAGCGATCGCGACCTGCAGGCAGGCCATTGCCGCACTTGGAGAACTCGACCTCGACGACGACCCCCGCAAGACGGCAAAACGCCTTGCGGCGGCCTGGAGGAGACAGCGGTTGAGGGCGCTTGCCGCACTTGCCGCCTGCGAGGAACATGCCGACGCCGAAGTCTATCATGAGCTGCGCAAAAGCGGGCAGACCTACTGGATGCACCTGTCGCTGCTCGGCGAGATCTGGCCTTCGGCAATGCTCGCCAAACAGATGCAGGCAAAGGAACTCGTCGATCTGCTGGGCCACGAGCACGATCTTTCGGTCCTGACCGGGCTGGTCAATGAAAGTCCCGAGCTTTTCGGCGACAGCGAGACGCTGGCGCTCGTTCTCGGCGCCATCATCGCCCGCCAGCAGGCCTTGCGTCATGAAGCGATCGAAAAGGCACACGAGGTCTTTGCCGATGGTGCGGAGACCGAAAGCGGCCTGATCCGCCTTCTCTGGGGAAAAGCGGCGACCTCACCGCGAAAGACCAAAAGCCGCAGGGCGAAAGCCAATGGCAGGGCCGGGAAAGAAACCGCGTTGCGCGGCTAGGCGCAAAGCTGTATTTCAGCGCCATGACAGACAATCTCGCTATATCGCGCCCGGAGACATCCGGCGCCTTTCTCGTAGCCGCGCTTTATCATTTCGCGCGTTTCGACCGCTTTGAGAGTTTCCGCGACCCGCTGCAGGCCTTCTGCGACGAGAACGGCATCAAGGGGACGCTGCTTCTTGCCCGCGAAGGAATCAACGGCACCGTTGCCGGCTCCGACGACGCCATTCGGCGCCTGCTCGCCTTTCTCCGTGCGCAGCCGGAATTTGAAAAGCTGGAGCACAAGGAAAGCCGCGCCTCGAAAATGCCCTTCCTGCGCATGAAGGTGCGGCCGAAAAAGGAAATCGTCACGATGGGCGTCGAGGATATCGACCCCAACCGGATCGTCGGCACCTATGTGCAGCCGAAGGACTGGAATGCGCTGATTTCCGACCCGGATACGATCGTCATCGACACCCGCAACGACTACGAGACGGCGATCGGCATCTTCAAGGGCGCAATCGATCCGAAGACGAAGACGTTCCGCGAATTTCCCGACTGGGTGAAGAACAACGCAGGCCTGCACAACAAGCCGAAGATCGCCATGTACTGCACCGGCGGCATCCGCTGCGAAAAGGCGACGGCCTTCATGAAGGAACAGGGCTTCGACGAGGTCTATCACCTGAAGGGCGGCATCCTGAAATATCTGGAGGACGTACCCGCGGAGGAAAGTCTCTGGGAAGGCGCCTGCTTCGTCTTCGACGAGCGCGTCTCCGTTGAGCATGGGCTGAAGGAAGGCAATCACAAGCTCTGCCATGCCTGCCGCAACCCGATCACCGCCGAGGAGATCACCTCGCCCCATTACGAGGAGGGCGTCTCCTGCTCGCATTGCTACGACAGCCGTACGGACGAAGACCGTGATCGCTACCGGCAACGGCAGCACCAGATCGCGCTCGCCAAGAAGCGCGGCCAGAAACATATCGGCGGATGAAGCAGGCATTATTGCCTTCCGTCATCTGAGGAATGGCAAGGGACCGTACCTTCCGACTGGAGATGGAGCATGCCTGCCGGAAGGGTAGTCCCGAGCTGATTTGCAAGCTCGGGACCATATGCATCTGCTCCGGGGCTCATGCGCCGGAGCATTGGTTTTCGATGTTAGATTCCAAGTCCGCCGGCGATATTGATCGCCTCGCCGTTGATGTAGCCCGCATGGGGACCGGCGAGGAAGCAGACGGTTTCCGCCACCTCTTCGAGGGTTGCAATGCGACGGATCGGATGCATATCAAGGATAGCGTCACGGTTCGGAAGCTCGCCGGCGACGTCGGCAGCCATGTCCGTCGGCATGATCCCCGGCTGGACCACGTTTACCGTGATATTGCGAGGCCCGAGGTCGCGCGCGATGCCCTTGGCGTATCCGGCCAGCGCCCACTTCGTTCCGGCATAATCGGCGACCCCCGGGAAGAGTACATAAGAGCCGAGCAGAGAGCCGATGAAGATGATCCGGCCACCGTCGGCCAGTTTGGGCGCTGCGGCACGCGTGTTGGCAATCGTCCCCAGAACATTGACCTGCCACTGACGGTTGTATTTCTCTCCGTCAAGCTCCGGATCGTCCACCGTCTGTCCCTGGATCGCAATGCCGGCATTGTTTACGAGGATATCGAGTCTGCCAAACTCGGCGAGCACCCTGTCGATCAGCGGCTTCGCGGAAGCAAGGTCAGCTTGGTCGCTCTTTACCGAAATCGCGCGTACGCCCTTCCCCCTCAGCTTCTCCACCACAGCTTCTGCCTTATCCGCCGAAGCGGCGTAGCTGATGGCAACGTCTGCTCCGTGGGCGGCAAGCGCTTCCGCGGTCGCAGCGCCAAGGCCCCGGGAACCGCCGGTCACCAGGGCGACCTTTCCTTTCAATGTATTCGACATGAGATTCCTTCCTTTGAATATGTCGCGGGTACCTGATGTCTGGTATCCACCATTAACATAACGGACGTTACGATAACAGTCGTTATGAAATTTGACATTTGCGGTCAAGGGTTTTAATAACGATCATTATGAAATTAGCTGAGCTAATCTGATGGGTCGCCATCGCGAATTTGATGTGGAGAAAGCGCTCGACGGCGTGTTGTGCGTCTTCTGGCGAAAGGGTTACGAGGGTGCGTCCTACGCTGACCTGACCGCGGCGGCCGGCGTCGAGAGACCTGCCCTCTATTCCGCGTTCGGCAACAAGGAAGCACTCTTCCGCAAAGCCCTTGCGCGTTATTACGAGCGATACCTGGACTATATCCCGGCGGCGCTGAAGCTCCCGACATCACGGGAAGTCGCAGCGCACATTCTTCACAACGCAATCGACCTTAATACCCGTTTTTCCAATCATACGGGATGCCTGGTCATCAACGGTGTTCTGGCTGGGTCGGATGACGCCGAACCCGTGCGGCAAATCCTGATAGAAGCTCGCGCCGTTGCCGAGGCGCAGCTTCGTGGACGATTCGAACAGGCAAAGGCGGAAGGCGACCTTCCCGAAACGGCCAAGCCCGGTACCCTTGCAGCATTCCTCATGGCCGTGCTTCACGGCATGGCGGTGCAGGCAAAAGCCGGTTTCAGTCGCGAAACGCTCGAGGCTGTCGCCGAGCAGGCGCTGTCCTGCTGGCCGGGAGCCAAGTCCACACCATCGGGAAAATCATCCTGAAGGCCTGAGCGGCCCTACTCTTCAAAGCGGCTCGTGGAGTCGCGATCGGTCGTATCGCCGTTTGAGCGGAAACGGCGGCAACCAGGACTCCCGGCGGACGGTCCAGAGCTCGTAGGTTGGCATCAGCTGGTCGGGAGCATCCAGGGATCCGAGGTTGACTTCGACTTCGCCCGCGCTGCAGCGGCGGCCACAATATGCGCTCCGCGGTTAACGTAATGTCTTCAGCGATCGGCCGGAAGCGGCGGTCAGGCCGGTTCAGCAGATGAAACATGAGTCGTGCCGTCCAGCTCGACGTATCGATCCAGGTGCCGTAGCCACTTCCGCTCGATGGCCGCTTCAATATCAATGTCGTTTGCGCGCAGATAGAGTACGAATTGCCCGAACAAATCCGCCGCTTCGTTTTCCAAAGCTTCGCGGGTGCCGCCCAATCCATCGGGGTTCGGTCGGGCCTGACCGTTGATGAGCAGATGTTCGGCTGTGAGTTCCCCGAGCTCCTCCGTCAGTTTGAGCAGATACCAATCCTGGGTCCGCGTAATATTGTGCACCCTTGCGTAAAGCTCTCCGACCCGACCGATACGATCGCTTAATTCCCCGAATGTCGCACTCATTCCCTGCCGCCTCCTAATCTTTTCGAACCGATGCCAGGTGGTTTAGCAGGTGCTTGCGACAGGATCTTTGCGGGGCGCTGCTCCGAAACCTTACTCTTCAAAGCGGCTCGTGGAGTCGCGATCACGGTCGTATCGCCGTTTGAGCGGAAACGGCGGCAACCAGGACTCCCGGCGGACGGTCCAGAGCTCGTAGGTTGGCATCAGCTGGTCGGGAGCATCCAGGGATCCGAGGTTGACTTCGACTTCGTCCGCGCTGCACCCGAAAACGGACGAACCGCAGCGCGGACAGAAAAAGCGTCCGGCATAGTCGCGCGTTTCGCCTTCGATCGTCACTGCATCCTGGGGAAAGATTGCCGACGCGTGAAAAAGGGCGCCATGATGCTTGCGGCAGTCGAGGCAGTGACAAAGGCCGACACGGTATGGGGCGCCCGACGCCACGATCCGAACGCTGCCGCAAAGACAACCACCCGTAAACCGGTCCATGGTGAATCTCCTCCAAAGTCAAGGGAGCGAATTGTCTACAAGAATAGCGCTGCCGATATCGCCCGGCTCCTATTCCAGCAGCGGCGGCCACAATATTCGCTCCCGCTGGTAACGCAATCTCCGTGTCCGGCTGGATATCGCCACACAAGCAACTCTCACGACAGGAGAACAATGCGCGCCTTCAGGCCGCGCTCACTCCGTCCGGCATCCGGCCGCCGCGATAGATGGCATCGATCTCTTCCGCCGACATCGGTTTGCCGAACAGATAGCCCTGCAATTGGTCGCAACCGCTGAGCCGCAACGCCAGCGCCTGGTTCTTTGTCTCGACGCCTTCGGCCGTGACGGGGATGTTCAGCGAGCGGGCAAGCGCGACGGTCGCCTGCAGCGTGTCCATCGCGGCACCGCCCTCGTCCAGGGCATGCACCATCGACTTGTCGATCTTCATCCGGTTGAAGCCGAACTGCCGCAGATATCCGACACTCGAAAAACCCGCGCCGAAATCATCCAAAGCGATCTTTACCCCGAGGTGTTTCAGCTTTGCGAGCGCGGCACGGGCGCGCGCCGGATTCTGGATGAAGTACCCCTCCGTCATCTCCAAGGTCAGGCGCGAGGGGTCGGTATCTGTCTTGTGGAAGACGGAGGCGACATGCAGCGCAAAGGCGGGATCGCGGAACTGGCCCGGCGAAATATTCACGGAGAGCTTCAGTTCCGGCCACTGTGCCACGGTCTCGCAGGCGCGATGCAGTACGAAGAGGCCGAGCTGGTCGATCAGCCCGGTGGACTCGGCGATCGGAATGAAGACATCGGGCGGGACCGGCCCGTGTCCTCTTCGGTTCCATCGCGCCAGCGCCTCAACCCCGATCAACGTCCAGCTGCCCGCATCGACCACCGGCTGGTAGACGACGTGAAGTTCGCGCCGTTCGATGGCAATCCTGAGATCGACCTCGAGCTGATTGCGCTCCTCCCGCTCGGCATCCATTTCGGGATGGAAATATTCCGTGCGGCCGCCGCCGCTGTCCTTGGCGCGGTACATGGCCATGTCGGCATGGCGCACCAGTTCCTCACCCGAAATCCTGCCGCTGGGCGATATCGCAACGCCGATGCTCGTGCCGATCGTCGCGACGCGGTCGCCGATCAGGAAAGGCTCGTCGAAAAAACCGAGGATTCGGTCGCTGATCATCTCCACGACCTTTGCGACTTCCCCGGTGGAGAGCGCGATCGCAAACTCGTCGCCGCCGACGCGGGCGAGAACCGTCTCGTCCCCCACCAGTGTCTTGAGACCGGCAGCCACGCCGCGGATCAGCTTGTCGCCGGTAGTGTGGCCATAGGCATCATTGACCTCCTTGAAACCGTCGAGATCGAGATAGAGCAGCACCACATGCGTATGCTTGCGGTGGCTTTCTGTCACCAGTTCGCCGAGTGCGGCAAAAAAACCGGCACGGTTGAGGAGGCCGCTCAACCGGTCGGTCATGGCGAGATGCCGCGCAGCCGCCTCGTCGGCCGCCAGACGGTTCAAGGTTTTGCTGCCGCTGACAAAAAGCAGCAGGAAGAACAGGCCGACCATCACAAGCGCGCCGTAGACCAACGGCCGCACCTCGGAATAGCCGAGGCTTCCAGGCAGACGCGACTGCCAGACGAGCCGCTGCAGCAGCTTTCCATGCATGTTGCGGAGCTCGACAACATTTGGCGTCCGCCCTTCCGCATCGGCAAAACGCAGGCCGTCTATGACATAGGTCTCAGCGAGCTTCTCGACTTTGAGAGCATCGAGGTGGCGCGCGAAAATCAGGAATCGCCGTTTCTCGCGCGGTTGCTCCAGCGGTCCCGCCTTGGGACGGATCAACGCCACGCCGACCGCTGCGACGCCCGTTGTCGTCTGCACAAAGCCTGAAGCTTCAGGCAGAGCATCAGGACCGGCGGAGCCTGCCTTGTCGAATAGCGTCCAGATCGACGAATCGAAATAGTCGCGCGGTTTCCAGGATGCGGGCGCTCCGTCCTGATAGGACATCACCACGTTCTGGTCCTTGTCCATCACGATGGCGACGTCGAAGAGATCGCTGTTGGAGGTCATGTCGCCGTAGTTGCTGACAATCCAATCCTGGTCACCCGCGTAGACGAACTGCGCCGCGTCATCCCAGGCGGCATAGTCATTTAGCGTCGCATGAAGCTGGCTGCGAAACGTCTCGATGGCGCCGGTGGTCGTCTCGCGCGAGCGCGCGTCGTCCGCCCGGTTGGTGTAGTCGGCGATACGGCCGAGCGCGGTCAAAATGAAAATCGTCACCAGCACGACGACGATCGCAAAGGCGAACAGCATCGAGGTCACGGCGGAACGACGGCCGACTGACACGGTGCGCCGAAAACGTGACGGAAGAAACGACATGGAAGACCTCGTTAGTCCTACATCTTTCGCGGGTATTCCTTCAGATAGCGTTAAAAAGAAAGGCCGGACCTCCCGCAGGAGGTCCGGCCCATAAGAGTTTCCTTAAATTCTCGTTACCAGGCCGCGATAACGGCGCCTTTGAAGGTCGTGTTGACGAAGTCCTTCACTTCGGCGCTGTGATAGGCCTCGATCAGCGTCTTCAACCAGGCGGCGTCCTTGTCCTTGGACCTGACGGCGATGACGTTGATATAAGGCGCTTTCTCGCCTTCGCGGGCGATCGGATCCGTCTTCGGATTGAGACCGGCTTCAAGCGCGTAGTTGGTGTTGATGACGGAGGCGTCGACATCATCCAGCGAGCGCGGAAGCTGAGCAGCGTCCAGCTCGGCAAACTCGATCTTCTTCGGGTTCTCCGTCACATCGGCCGGGCCGATCTTCAGGCCCTTGCCGGCATCGACCTTGATGAGCCCCTGATCGGCGAGAATCAGCAATGCGCGGCCGCCATTGGTCGGATCGTTCGGAATGGCGATCGTTGCGCCTTCCTTTAATTCCCCGAGGCTTTTGACCTTCTTGGAATAGACGCCCATCGGGAAGTTGACGGTCTGGGCGACGCTGACGAGGTCGAACTTCCGGTCCTTGACCTGGTTATCGAGATAAGGCTGGTGCTGGAAGGAATTGGCGTTGAGCTCACCATCCGCCAGCGCCTGGTTGGGCACGACATAATCGGAGAATTCGAGGATTTCGATATCGAGGCCCTTGCCAGCTGCGATTTCCTTCACCTTTTCCATGATCTGGGCGTGGGGGCCGGGCGTAACGCCGATCTTAATATCTTCGGCGAGCGCCGGAGCGGCGGCGAAGGCGGCAAGTGCCGCGGCGATAATCAGCTTCTTCATGAGTGTCTCCAATGAAAGAACACAAGGGGCAAACGCCTTCAATTGCCGGCTTTTCCTTGGGTTCGGTTATGTTTTGACCGGCGTTAGAGCCGATCGGCTAAACCCTTTGCTTCCGATGGACAGGTGTTTCGGT
>NZ_PVBM01000025.1 GCF_002968575.1 Neorhizobium huautlense
GAAGGCATGTCGTCGACGATATCCCGGTTGTCCTGATGGGAAGCTAGCGAGCCCGGCAGGCCTGGGTTGCGCTCTTAAAGGAGAATGGGAAGCCGGGAGCCGAACGCCACTCTGTGACCGAAGCCGGGAAACAGACCGGCGTTAGGGTCACGAATTGGAGAATGGTTCAGAACCGCAGGCGGGCAAAAACCCGTTCTGCGAACCGAGAAGCTTTAACTGATCGGGCCCAAACGCCGGTCAAAACATAACCGAACCCAAGGAAAAGCCGCGAAAATAAGCGTTCTTGCCCTTGTGTTCTTTCATTGGAGAAACACCCATGAAGAACGGACTTGAAGACGTCATTGCCGCAGAAACCCGGCTCTCTGACGTCGATGGAGATGCGGGCCGGCTGATCATACGCGGCATATCGCTGGAAGAGCTCGTTGAAGATTCTAGCTACGAGGACGTCGCCGCCTTGTTGCTCGATGAACTGCTGGAACGCCCGATCGGAGCCGCAGAACTGCGGGCTTCTCTGGGGCGGGCGCGTGGCGAAGTTTTTGTTCATGTGCAGGCGATGGATGGCACGCTGACGGACCTTCCGCCTGTCGATGCCGTGCGCGCCCTAATCGCACGCCTTCCGGACGGTGACGACTTCGGGACCGCGCTCCTTTTGCTTGCCGCCCCCGCCGTCTTCCTGCCGGCGATCCTGAGGATTCGGGAGGGTAAGGCGCCGGTCGCTCCCACCCCGTCGCTGTCCCAGTCCGCCGACATTCTTGCAATGTTGACGGGAAGCCTGCCGACTGCCGAGCAGGTATCGGCGCTGGATGCCTATCTGGTGACGATTTCGGACCACGGCCTCAATGCGTCGACCTTTGCCGCTCGCGTGATAGCCTCCACCAAGGCCGGCCTCACCTCTTCGGTACTGGCCGCCATCAGCGCCCTCAAAGGACCTTTGCATGGCGGAGCGCCGGGGCCGGTGCTGGATATGCTTGACGCCATCGGTACCGAAGAGAATGCAAGGAAATGGCTCGGACAGGCGCTCGATCGCGGTGAACGTCTGATGGGTTTTGGCCACCGCATCTATCGCGTGAGGGATCCGCGCGCCGACGCGTTGAAGGGAGCGCTCGTTCCCCTGGTCGCCACGGGCCAGGTTGATGCCGACCGCATCCGGCTCGCCGAAGCGGTCGAACAGGCAGCCCTTGCAATCTTGAGAGAACGCAAGACCGACCGCACGCATGATGTCAACGTGGAGTTCTACACCGCCCTGCTACTCGACGCGCTGAAGTTTCCGCGTAAGGCATTTACGGGTGTCTTTTCGATCGGTCGCACGATCGGCTGGATCGCGCATGCTCGCGAGCAAGCGCTCGAAGGACGGTTGATCCGTCCGCGGTCGGCCTATATCGGACCGGTACCGCAGGCCGCCTGAAAGAAAACCCGGGCCTGAGCACCGGGTTTTCTTGATTGCATCAAACGAGGCGGCTCTGTTCCAGGGCCGCTTCGATGAAGCTCGCAAAGAGCGGGTGCGGATCGAGCGGCCTGCTCTTCAGCTCCGGATGATACTGAACGCCGATGAACCACGGGTGATCGGGATACTCGATCGTCTCCGGCAGGAGGCCGTCCGGAGACATGCCTGAAAAGACCAGCCCGCAATTCTCCAGCCGCTCCTTGTAATCCACGTTCACCTCATAGCGGTGACGGTGGCGTTCGGAGATATCCGTCGAACCGTAGATGTCGGCGATCTTGGTTTCCTTCTTGAGGGCCGCCTTGTAGGCGCCAAGCCGCATCGTGCCGCCGAGGTCGCCGGCAGCCGAGCGGATTTCGAGCTCGTTGCCCTTCACCCACTCGGTCATCAGACCGACCACAGGCTCCTTTGAGGGACCGAATTCCGTCGACGATGCCTTTTCGATGCCCGCAAGGTTGCGGGCGGCCTCGATAACGGCCATCTGCATGCCGAAGCAGATGCCGAAATACGGCACCTTGCGTTCACGCGCAAAACGGGCCGCATTGATCTTGCCCTGTGCGCCACGCTCGCCGAAGCCGCCCGGCACCAGGATCCCATGGACTTTTTCCAGCCACGGCGCCGGGTCTTCCTTCTCGAAGACCTCCGATTCGATCCACTCGAGCTTGACCTTGACGTGGTTGGCGATGCCGCCGTGATGCAGTGCCTCGATCAGCGATTTATAGGCATCCTTGAGGCCGGTATATTTGCCGACGATGGCGATCGTCACTTCGCCTTCCGGCGTTCGGATGCGGTTGCAGACTTCTTCCCAAGGCTCCAGGCGCGGCTTCGGGGCCGGCTCGATGCCGAAAGCGGCGAGAACTTCGTTGTCCAGGCCTTCCTTGTGATAGGCCATCGGCACGTCGTAGATATTGGCGACGTCGAGCGCCTGTATGACCGCAGACGGCCGCACGTTGCAGAACAGCGACAGCTTGCGGCGTTCGGCTTCGGGGATTTCCCGGTCGGCGCGCACGAGAAGAATGTCGGGTGCAATGCCGAGTGCCTGCAGTTCTTTGACCGAATGCTGGGTGGGCTTGGTTTTCAGCTCGCCGGCGGCCGGAATGAAGGGCATCAGGGTCAGGTGGACATAGATCGCGGTTCCGCGCGGCAGATCGTTGCCGAGCTGGCGGATCGCTTCCATGAAAGGCATCGCCTCGATGTCGCCGACCGTGCCGCCGATCTCGCAGATGACGAAGTCGTAGTCGCCATTGCCCTCGACGACGAAATCCTTGATCTCGTTGGTGACGTGAGGAATGACCTGCACTGTCGCGCCGAGATAGTCGCCGCGCCGTTCCTTGTCGATGATGTTCTTGTAGATGCGACCCGTGGTGATGTTGTCGGTCTTGGTCGCCGAACGCCCCGTAAAGCGCTCGTAGTGCCCAAGATCGAGGTCGGTCTCCGCTCCGTCATCCGTCACGAAGACCTCGCCGTGTTGGGTCGGGCTCATCGTGCCGGGATCGACATTGAGATAGGGGTCGAGTTTTCTGAGCCGCACCCGGTAACCCCGGGCTTGCAGCAGTGCTCCAAGTGCTGCGGCCGCAATTCCCTTTCCGAGGGAGGAAACCACGCCGCCAGTGATGAATACATATCGCGCCATGGGAGTCACCGGATACCTTTTCATTGGTGATTCCGCCAGTCCAAATCGTCCGTTCGACGAAAACGCCTGTGGAATCTTCACAAAATAAAACCGGCAGGCTTTTGGCCCGCCGGAGCTTGAAGCGTCGACCGTGTCTTATTGACCGGTCGGTACACCCGTCGGTGCCGCTGGCGCGGCCGGGGCTGCGGGAGCCGGAGCAGCGCCCGTTGCGGGTGCTGCAGGCGCCGGTGCCGCAGCGCCGGAACCCGAAGGAACGCCGTTGCCCGATTGCGCTGGAGCCTGGGTCGGCGCCGGGCCAAGCTGATCGAGAATGCCGCCGCCCTGGCCCTGCTGGCTCTGGGGAATGCGGTTCAGGATATCGCTCGGACGGCTTTCGTAGCGCGCCAGGATGCCAAGAGCCAGCGACGTGATGAAGAAGAGCGTCGCAAGAATGGCCGTCGTGCGGGTCAACGCATTGGCTGTGCCGCGTGCCGACATGAAGCCGGAGCCGCCGCCGACGCCGAGCCCGCCGCCTTCGGAGCGCTGGATCAGCACAACGCCCACCAACGCGAGCACGATCATGAGGTGAATGACGATCAGAACGGTCTGCATATCAAAATCCATGCCTCCGGAGCGGAGGCAACTTAAGAGGTTGGCGGCTCTTTACATGAGAGCCGCGCGCATTCCAAGCCCCTTGAAGAGCTTTAGGCGCTCAGCCCGTCATAGACGCGATAGATGGCGAGGAAGTCGGCCGCTTTCAAGCTGGCGCCGCCGATCAGCGCCCCGTCGACATTGTCGACGCTCATCAGTTCCTTGGCGTTGGCAGGCTTCACGGATCCGCCATAGAGGATCCGCATCCGCCTGCCTTCCTCGCCGAAGCGAGCGGCAAGTTCGGAGCGCATGAAGGCATGGGCGGCCTTCACGTCCTCTGTCGTCGGTGTAAGCCCCGTGCCGATCGCCCATACGGGCTCATATGCAATGACGGTGTTGCTTGCCGTGGCGGCGGCCGGAACGGAGCCCGCGAGCTGACGCTTCAAGATATCGAGCGTCTGGCCGGATTTGCGTTCATCGGCTGTTTCGCCAATGCAGACGATGGCCGTGAGGCCGGCGCCATATGCGGCTTCCGCCTTGGCGCGCACGAGCTCGTCACTTTCTGCGTGGTCCGTGCGCCGTTCGGAGTGGCCGACGATGGCATAGGTCCCAAAGCAGTCGGCGATCATCTCCGCGGAAATATCGCCCGTGTGGGCGCCGTTGCCTTTCTGGTGGCAGTCCTGCGCGCCGATCGCCAGCGGGCTGTCGGTGCACAGCGCCGTCGCCACATAGAGCAGCGTCGCCGGAGGGCAGATCAGCGCGTCGACTTTTTCCGACAAGGCGCCCTGGACACCTTCGGCCATAGCCTTGATCTCGTTTAAGGACTCACGAGTGCCGTTCATTTTCCAGTTTCCGGCAACGAGCGGGCGCACATCTGGCGTCATAGGCAGCTATTCCTCTTTCTTACGATCCTGTCGGCCAAGACCGAAACCTCCGCGGATATGGCAAGTGTTTAGACGCTTCCTGCGAAAATTGGTACGCAAAAGACGAGGTTTGTTCAAAGACTTCGGTTGTTGTGTCCAGTTCAGCGGGCACCCAGCACGAAGTTCAAGGCCTTGCGCCAATCCACCATTCGGATCGGCGTGCCGTGGCTGCCCGTTTGAAACAAGGCGAAGCGGACCGGATAATCGGCGCGCTTGAGCTTGCGATAGATCGCTGTCTGCTCCTCCGCTTTATAGACGCTGTCGGCACTTCCATGGGCGAAGTAGATGGGTACCTTCGCCTCTGCGAGAGGACTTGTTGGCAGCTTCGAGTCCGAAGGTCCGCCGAGCAACACCATGCCTTTTAGGTGACGCGCAGCCTCCGGGTCGCTACTGATCCCCTGGCAGATGAAGCCTCCCATCGACGCGCAGGCAAGAATCACCGGCCGGCCGGAGGATTGCTGGAAGGAATGGCGGATCAATGCGGCGATGTCGGCGATACCCTTGTCATCGAAGGAGGTGACGCTCGGCGCATAATAGGTTCCGCCATTGTTCACGGCGAGGTTCTTCAGGCGGTTGAAGTTGCCGCCGAATGTATAGTCGTTCGCCCCGAGCCGTCTGTCGCCTCCCCGCCCGTGAATGAAGATGACCGTAAAGGTCGCACCCTTGGCCTGTCCCACCCTGGTGACATCAATCGCTCGGTTTTCGATTGCCAGCGTCTCGTTCTCCTGGTGGCGCCGCACCCCCACTGAGACATAGGCGTCCTTGACGCGGCGTTCCGGCTCCCGATCGCGGCCGTTGATGTCGCGCATTTCCTGGTAGTCGATCACCTCGTAAGCGCCGCCATCCTCGGTCCGCAGCACTGTCTGATTTGAAAAAAGATCGTCCTTGAACGGTTTGATCGGGCCGTCTGCTGCCGCAGCGGACGGGCCGACAAAAGCGAGCAGACCAGCAAAAACCGTGCCTGAGACGAAATGAATTGTGGACATGGTCGGCATCACCTGTTTACTGCATCCGTAGCGCCTTGCCATTCGCGGCCGCGCAACGCATTCCTCGCATAGACGTTTCCTCGCGACATCGCGAAAAGGCCGGGTTTCTGGCAGAATCGCGAGTGATTCGAAACAGCACGAGATGGGTATGGCTTCTTCCTCCGCACCCCGACAGGTAGTACCGACACAGCCGATGGATGACAATAACGACCTTTTCGCCGAACTGCCTTTGACGTCAAAGCCAGTCGCCGCCGAACCTACGCCCGCCATAAAGGCCGAGCCCTCGACACCGCGCCCTGCCCCGGCGCAATCCTCCGGTGACGACTATGGCGCATCGTCGATCCGGGTGCTCGAAGGTCTGGAACCGGTGCGGATGCGTCCGGGCATGTATATCGGCGGCACGGATGAGAAGGCCCTCCATCACCTTTTTGCAGAAGTCATCGACAACTCGATGGACGAGGCCGTTGCCGGCCATGCGAATTTCATCGAAGTGCATCTGGATTCGGAAGGATTCCTCACGGTCACCGACAACGGTCGCGGCATTCCGGTCGAGAACCATCCGCAGGTGCCGGGCAAGTCGACCCTCGAAGTGATCATGACCAAGCTTCATGCGGGTGGTAAGTTCGATGGCAAGGCCTACGAAACCTCCGGCGGTCTGCATGGGGTCGGTGTTTCGGTCGTCAACGCCTTGTCGGATTCGCTCGAGGTCGAAGTCGCCCGCAACCGCAAACTCTATCGCCAGCGCTTTTCGCGTGGCGTACCGCAGGGCGGCCTGGAAGAGTTGGGCGACGTCCACAACCGCCGCGGCACCCGGGTGCGGTTCCACCCCGATCCGCAGATCTTCGGCGAGCACGCGCGGTTCGACGCCGGCCGGATCTTCCGCATGGCCCGTTCGAAGGCATATCTCTTCGGAGGCGTGGAAATCCGCTGGAGCTGCGATCCGGGCGTCGTGATTGCCGGCGGCGAAATTCCTGAAAAGGCCGTTTTTCACTTTCCGGGCGGATTGAAAGATTATCTATCTGCCACCCTTGGCAAGGATTTTACCGTCACCCGGGAAATCTTTGCCGGCCGGACCGAAAAGACCGGCGGACACGGCGCCATGGAGTGGGCGATCACCTGGTATGGTGGCGACCCGCAGGTCCATTCCTATTGCAATACCATCCCGACGCCTGAAGGCGGCACGCACGAAGCCGGTTTGCGCATCGCGCTGACCAAGGGATTGAAGAACTATGCGGAGCTGACCCAGAACAAGCGGGCTGCGCAGATCACGACCGACGACGTGATGATCTCAGCCGTTGGCATGCTCTCCGTCTTCATCCGCGAACCGGAATTCGTCGGCCAGACGAAGGATAAGCTTGCGACGGTCGAAGCGCAGCGTCTTGTTGAAAACGTGCTTCGCGATCCCTTCGACCACTATCTCGCCGGCAATCCGAACGAAGCGGCGAAACTCCTCGACTGGGTGATCGAACGCGCCGAGGAGCGCCTGCGGCGGCGCAAGGAAAAGGAAGTCAACAGAAAGACGGCGGTCCGCAAGTTGCGCCTCCCCGGCAAGCTTGCCGACTGCTCGCAGAACACGGCCGAGGGTGCCGAACTCTTCATCGTCGAAGGCGATTCGGCAGGCGGTTCGGCAAAGCAGGGCCGCAATCGCGCCAATCAGGCGATTCTGCCGCTCCGCGGTAAAATTTTGAACGTCGGCAGCGCCAGCCGTGAGAAGCTTTCCGCCAACCAGCAGATCGCCGATCTCATCCAGGCGCTCGGCTGTGGCACACGCACGAAATACCGCGAGGAAGATCTTCGCTACGAGCGCGTCATCATCATGACCGACGCCGATGTCGACGGCGCTCATATCGCGTCACTTCTGATTACCTTCTTCTACCAGGAAATGCCGGAGCTGATCCGCGGCAACCATCTCTACCTCGCCGTGCCGCCGCTCTACGTGCTGCGCCAGGGCGCAAAAACCGTCTACGCCCGCGACGATGCGCATCGCGCCGAGCTTATGGAAACGGTGTTCAAGGGCAAGAAGGTGGAAATCGGGCGCTTCAAAGGCCTCGGCGAGATGATGCCGGCGCAGCTCAAGGAAACCACGATGGATCCGGCCCACCGCACGCTCTTGCGCGTGGCCATCGATGACGTGGATTTTGAGGGCACCCGCGAGGCGGTCGACAACCTGATGGGGACCAAGGCGGACGCTCGCTTCCGGTTCATCCAGGAGCGCGCTGCCTTCGCCGACAATCTCGATATCTGATCAATACCTGTCGCCAAGCACCTTGGTAACGGCGCCGATCAACGCCGCCGCCTCGTAAGGCTTTCGGACTACGGGGGCTGTAAAGGTCGAGGGAATAATCGATTTGTCGCTGTAGCCGGTTGCGAAGATGAACGGCACATCGCGCCGGATCAGTTCCTCGGCTATCGGCAGAGACGTATCCGAACCGAGGTTGACGTCCAGGATGGCGACGTCAGGGGTGAAATTCTTGAGCTTGCGGAAGGCGTCGGCCGTAGAAGGCGTGGTCGTTACCTTGGCGATTCCGTAGTCGGCGAGCATTGCTTCCACATCGGCGGCGATCAGCATCTGGTCCTCGACGAGAAGGAGTTCCAAATCGTTCAGCTTGGAAAGCCCCGCCTTTCCGGGAGGTTCCGGGATTGCTTCCGGCTCTTCGATCTCCATCGGTTCATCGTCACCGTGAATGTGTTTGGATGGAACCAGGAAGCGAGCCGTGACGCCTTCTTTTCTGTATTCAACCTTCGACGCCCCTTCCAGCTCGTACGGGACGCTACGGGTGATCAGAACGCTGCCGAAGCCGCTGCGGCTGGGAGGATTGACTGGCGGGCCTGCGCTTTCGGTCCAGAAAAGCTCACAATCGCCATTCGCCAGCTTTGACCATTCGATATCGAGCTGTCCGTTGGGCACCGAAAGAGAGCCGTATTTCGCAGCGTTGGTGGACATTTCATGAAATACAAGCGCCATTACGGAGAAGGCTCGGCTATCGAGCCAAACGCGCGGTCCTTTGAGGTTAAGCTTGCGAGTGCCTTCGCTATAAGGTTTCAGTTCGGCTTCCAGGAGATCCGACAAAACCCCGCCATCCCCGCCGCGCACCACCTGGTCGTGGGCGAAAGCCAGTGCCTGAATGCGGCCTTTCAACGAACCGATATAGTCTTTCAGGCTGACATCGGCCTCGATCGAATGGCCCACAAGCGCCCTGATCACCGATAGTATGTTCTTGACGCGGTGGTTCAGTTCCTCGTTGAGCATGCGCTGGCGAAGGTCCGCCTTGCCGCGCTCATCCGCCAGAAGCTCCTTTTGATGCAGAACGATCTCGACCAGAACGGCACGGATGGCATCCGCGATTTCTCGATCGCTCAAAGTCCACGGCGCAGCCTGCTGCCGCACCGTTTCCTTCCAGATGGAAAAACTTTTTCGAGGCGTCAGCCGGTCTCCGAGCGGACCCGTATCATAGGACTTTTCAGGGTTGCCCGCCCAGTTCAGCGCCTGAACCATCTCTCGACGGAAGAAAAACAGGTAGTCCCGCGCCCTTTGGGAGAGAGGGATCGCCAGCACGCCGCAGATGTCCTCGGGCAGAGCGACCACCCCGGACAAGTCCCTGGAAATCTGATGGCTCGCCCAGATCTTTCCACCCGAGAGCTCGCCGATCTGGGTTGCCAGGTCCTCTGCAGAATGACGAAGCGGTGCTGCTCCATCAGTGGTCCAGCCACCGTCCAACCACAACCCGACGCCATCGCATGGCAGCATCTTGCCGAAATCGGAAAGTGAGTTGCGCAGCAGAGCGCTGACATCGGCATGATGGGAGGCGGCTTGCAGGAAACGGTCCAGGGATCGCCGGGCGCTGTCCGCAGCGTTCATGAGCTGCCGCTGCTTGAGAGTACCGAGATGCAGGGAAAAGAATTCCCCGAAGGTTTCGGCGGCCACGCGCTGCGGCATGGAAAGAACCTTCGGCGAATAGTGGTGACAGGCGATCAAGCCCCACAACTCGTCATCGATCACGATCGAGATCGACATTGACGCGGCGACGCCCATGTTGCGGAGATATTCGCAGTGGATGGGCGAGACGCTGCGAAGATGAGCGTAGGAAAGATCGAGTGCCTCTCCCGCATCATCCACTTCCGGTACTATCGATACGCGCGGATTGGTGGCGTCCGAGATGACCCGGATCGTGTTCTTAACATAGAGAGCTCGAGCCTGTTTCGGAATGTCGCCCGCGGGAAAATACTGGCCCTTGAAGCTTTCCAGATCCCTGCGTTTGTATTCGCTGATGACCTTTCCGGCCCCGTCTTCCTCGAAGCGGTAGATCATGACCCGATCATATCCGAGCATGGCATACATCAGCCGTGCGCCGTTTTCGATCAATCGATCTAGGCTCGTCATGTTGCGGACGCGGCTGATCAGCATTCGGGCAACTTCGAGTGGCTGGTCGGAATCGGTTGATGCCGGTTCGAACTCCAGGATCACCTTGGAGTTTAGCGTGTGGATGGAAACGTCAAAGATTGCGCCGGAGGCAAGCCGCAGGCCGTGCCTCAGCGCCGGCCGCGCCGGGTCGTCGCAGGTCGCAAGCGCATTGCGCAACGCGTGCGCGGCCTCCCCACCGACAACCTCCTCCAGCCGTTGTCCATTGAGATCGCCCGGCACGGAAAGCATTCCCGAAGCGTTTTCCGAATGCTGAACGACGACTGCCCCAGCGGCATCGCAAGCCAAAAGGCATCCGTGAGGCTGAATGCTGCCGGGGATATGGATAGGCTCTCGGTCGCAGTTCGTTAGGTCGACCGTATGCATGGAAGGCATATTTGAAGTCCCTGAGGTGGGTCCCGCCAGGCCGCAAAACAGCGGCGGACACCTCCGCATTCCGTCGAGGCTCAGAGAAGCCCCATCAAGAAGGTTGATTTGCAATTCCGACCGTAACCGGAGGCTGATTTCATATTTCTATCGCATCTGGCGTCTAGGGCAAGTAAGTAAGCTTCCTTTTAACGGCGAAGAGCATAGTCTTGTAGCCTGGCGCAGCAAACGCCATATGACGCGAAACCAGGAAGGACAACGGGTGAGTCTGAACAACGATCGCAATGGACCGAAGGAGCCGCGGTGGCTGGGGCCAGCCGCGCCGAGGGTGGCTCTGATCCCGCCAATCTCGGCCGCACGTTGGCTCCTGGTGCTGGTCGCCGCGGCTGGCATCTATTTCTTCCACGGTTTTGTCGTCCCTGTTCTTGCCGCCTTGGTGATTGGTTTCGCAAGCTGGCCCCTTTACCGCAAGCTTCTCGCCCGCATCGGCGGTAGCACCACGCTTGGTGCCACCCTTGCCATTATCTTCATTCTGACCTTTCTCATCGTTCCGATCGGAATCGCCGTCTCCTATACGATCGACGAGGTTCGGCAATGGATCGTCTGGGCTGCCGAGGTCAATCGCTTCGGGGCTCCTCCGCCGGCCTGGATTATCGGTTTGCCCTGGGCAGGCGAATGGATGGGCGTGCAGTGGGTCCAACATATCGGCTCTCCCGGCGCGATCGGCGAGCTGATCCAGCTCGTCAGCGGCGCCAACATCGGCAACATCTATCGCGCGGTGGTGGCTGCCGGCGGCGGTGCTTTCCATCTGCTGCTGATGCTGCTTTTCATGCTGATCGCGCTTTTTTTCGTCTATCGCGACGGCGCCTCCTTTTCCCAACAGATCGACCTGCTCGGCGAGCGCATCTTCCCGTCGCGCTGGGAGCGTATATCGCGCGTGGTCCCTGCAACCATCAGCTCCACGGTCACCGGCCAGACGCTGATCGCAATTGGAGAAGGTATCGTTCTCGGCGTCGCCTATTTTATCGCGGGCGTCCCCTCGCCCGTCACCCTCGGCGTCATTACCGGCATCATGGCGCTTATCCCGGGCGGCGCCCCCCTCTCCTTCACCCTCATCTCGTTTTATCTGGTGGCGAATGGTTCCTATGTCGCCGGCGGCAGTCTTTTCCTGTGGGGAACGGTCGAGCTTTTCATTGTGGACAAGACGTTGCGGCCCCGGCTCGTCGGCGGCCCCATCAAGCTGCCGTTCCTTCCGACCTTCTTCGGCCTTGTCGGCGGCGTCAGCACCATGGGTTTCCTTGGCCTGTTCATCGGTCCGGTGCTGATGGCGCTGCTGGTCTCCATCTGGCGTGAATGGATCCGTGAAGCGCGGATGGCCGAAGGGCCGGAATCGGAACCTGTCGATCGCGTTGCCTCCGCGGCAACCGTCGAGGAGTTTCCTCCCGAACTGCCGGTCAGGAAAGCCTCTTCTCCATGAAGATGCTCAAGGGATCGGGCATGTAGTCGCCGAAGGCGTCGATCTCGAGGAAGCCGTAGGCACGATAGAGCCCGATCGCTTCCGGCTGGTAAATTCCCGTTTCCAGTCGGATGGCCGAGAGGTGGAGCGCTTTGGCCCGTTCGAGGACAATTTCCATCAGCCGGCGCCCCAGCTTCAGGCCGCGGGCAGCCTCGTCCACGAACATACGTTTTATTTCGGCAGTGCCGTCGCCTGCCTCTACGAGTGCACAACAGCCGACCGCCCTGTCACCGTTGCGCGCCACGAAGAATGAAACGCCAGGCCCTTCGAGGCTGGAAATGTCCACCATGTGGTTGCTCTCTGCGGGGTAAAGGGAGGCAGCAAAAGCGTCGGAGAGCTCCAGAAGCCTCAAGACCTCTGCCTGTCGAGGCGGTTCGAGAGCGATTGTGACGGTCATTGGCTTTCGTTCCTGCCGGATTCGGTCATCTTGGCAACGCATCTATGAAGACTGCCTTGGTCGCGTCAAGATTGGTGACTTAGTGACGTTGATCACCACAGGGAAACGACATGAACGCCGCACTCATCGTTATGACCATCCTCGGCTGCAACGACGCCGGAACCGACTGCCGTTACGTCGCTACGGTGGAAAACCGCTGGCCGACCATCGAGATGTGCGATGCGGTGTCGGAACAGCAGCTCGCCGGCTATGCCAACCAGCCCTATCCGATGATTATCGCCGTATGCCAGAAGCCGGAGGCGTCCGAAGTCGCCAATGTTCCTTTGCCGCAGGACAAACCCGCCGTGGCGACATCCGAGCCGGCGCAACCAACTCCGGAGGTAACGGAGCAGGAAAAGGAGACGCTCGCCGGTCGTGCCATCCAGCGGGTCAGGAACGTCTTGCCGACGACCGAAGGCGTGGCGACGCTGATGACAAAGCCGGTGCGGCTGGTCGAAGACGGATATTCCTGGGTTGCGAAGAAATTCCAGCGCTGAACCGTCAGGCAGCCAGCGCTACTTCACTTGCATAGGAGCGCGCATTGAGCCGGATCTCGAGGTGATGAAGCTTTTCGATCATGCTCAGAAGCTCGGTGACCGGCGAGATCTGCATCTCCGCCCGCTGGAACCTCTTCAGCAGTTGAGCGGATATGCTTTCGGCCGCGCCCGTTGCCGCGGCATCGCGCCAGAGAAAGACGGCCTCCACAAACACGACCGCGATATCCCGTTGCAGCCCGCAGGATTCAAAAAGTGCACGGACCGCATGCATCCGCCCGGTCGCGAGGATGGCCCGAACACGCCGGTCGTCCAGACCGGAAAGGGCTACTATCGCGCCGGCAAAAAAATCCACCTTGCCGCTGCAGAGCGTGTGAATGAGGAATGCAGGCGTCAAACACGCTGCCGCCCGCAAATGCTCGACGAGACCGGGAATCTCCAGCACTCCTACAAATCCGGCAATCGTGACTGCCGCCGCCTCTCCCGCTTCCCGCGTGACCTGGCTTATGCGAGCCGGCGTAAGGACAGCGCGCATCAGGCCTGAATTGGCGAGAGCTGTAGAAATCTGGTTCACCAGCATATGCCGTGCGTCCGCCGGCAGGCCTTCCCGGTCGAGCAGCAGGTTACGGATCTCGCTGCAATGCCCGAACCGTTCTGCAATACGCCGCAGCGAAATTCGGGTGACCGAGGCGGTTTCGTTCTCGAGCAGGATTGTCACCTCGTTTTCGGACCCGATTTCGGCAATTGCCGCGGCGGCCCCGCGCGAAAGCGTGCGCCTTGCCGCAATCATTCCTCGGGTCAGGCTGTCGCCTCGCCCAATGAGATCGACGAGATCGCCTTCGGCGAGCACGGGCGAGCGGGCTATCACCGTGCAGGCGATTTCAGGCTGATCTTCTGCAAGCGAAAGAATGATTGCCCGGGGTGCCTCGACGGCATCGGCGAGAGCCTCCGCCAGTGCCAGCCGCACCAGCGGTGACGGATCATCGAGAAGATGCGTCAACGCGAACGCTGCGGCACGCCGGTGTTCCGGGGTCAGCGCCGAGCGCAGATAAGCCCGGCCAAGAGCGCTGGCCGCCTTCGCCCTGTCTGCCGCCCTTGCCGTTTCCGCCCAACGAAGAAATGCCTGTACGATCACGCCCAGCCCCGATAACTAATGCCAGAACGCGCGCCTGGCTGGTTGAAAATACGCTACGGGCAAAAAGTTTAAGATTGGTTCACCATCTTTGTTAACCATGGAAAACCCTTGGAAAATCCGCTCATGGCTCTTGGTTCATCCGTCTGCCGATCCGGCGGAGATACTTGGCAGCGGCGCAGACAGGATCGTCGTCGATCTGACTAGGCCTCCTGAGTCGTGGCAGGCTCTGGAAGATCTCCATGGATTTTGGACCCAGGCGCCAACTCCGCTCTGCGTCCTGCTGCCGCCAATCTCTTCCGGCCGCACTGAGGCCGCCGTCGAACTGGCGGTGCGGACGGAGGTCGATTCGGTGCTTCTCGCCGGTGCACGCAGCGGCGCGGACATCCAGCATCTCGACGTACTTCTGCGGGTCGCAGAGGCGAAGGCCGGCCGCTCCGGTTCTGACACCAGCATCGTCGCGCTTGCAGATGCTGCCGGGATACTCGCCGCGAAGAGCTTCCAGCGCTGTAGCAGGCGCGTCAGCGGCCTTGGCTGGCATGTGGAAGGCGTCTCTTCCCCTTCTTCAGACATCGCTTCGCTTGCCCGCGGCACCATCGGGCTTGCGGCTGCGGCGGCAGGCATCATGGCGGTGGATACCATCTCGGATGAAGCCGATGAAGCTGGTCTAACATCCACGTGCATCGCGGCGCGCAATAGCGGTTTTCATGGGAAAATTAGCCGGCTAACATCGGAAATACCGATAATTAATCAGATTTTTTCGGATCAACTGCCTGGCCGGGTCATTTCGAAGACATCCGACCCGCCGTCTGCGTAGTCCCGATAGCCCATGCGTGCGATCGGCCTTGCCAGACTCATGTCGATCCGACCGTCCCGTACAATATCCTCGCTGATATGGATGCCGACCACCTGCCCGAAGACCATGAAGGCTTCGGCACCTTTTCCGTCCAGGCCTTTGGGCTGGATGATCTCCGTCACTCGGCACTCCAGCACCGTATAGGCTTCGGCGACATAGGGAGCATCGACCAATTCCGCCATCTTCGGCGTCAGCCCCGCCACTTCAAACTCGCTGATTCCATAAGCGACAGGTGCCGATGAAGCATTCACGTGCTCGGCAAGATGCCGGCTTGCGAGGCTTGCGGTGAAAACACCCGTCTCTTCGGCGTTCTGCAGGCTGTGCTTGCGGCCGCTGGAGGAAAACATCACCAATTTCGGGTGGTCGGAAACGATGTTGAAGAAGGAATAGGGCGAGAGGTTCAGAGAGCCGTCCCTGCCCTTCGTGCCGATCCAGCCAATCGGGCGAGGCGCCACGATTGCCTTGAAAGGATCGTGCTTCAGGCCATGCTGATTGGTATTGGTCGCATAAAACATCAGGGCTCGCCTTCGCCTGCATAGGTGACGACTTGCGAAAGTTCCGGCCGCGGACGATCGGGCGTCTGGAAATCGCTGGAGCCGATATGGATGAATCCGGCGACTTTCTCGCGCGGCTTGATGCCGAGAAGCGCAAGCGCCTCCTCGTCATAGGCAATCCACTCGGTGCGCCAGTTGGCGACGTAGCCATGTGCATTTGCTGCTATCAGCATATTGAGGCACAGGGCTCCGGCAGAAAGCTGCTGTTCCCATTCCGGAATCTTGACATGCGGCGCGGCCGTGCTGACGACGCCGACCACGAGCGGTGCCCGGCTAAAGCGGGTAAGTTCGGCCTGCTTGGCGGCATCCGTCATGTCGGGCGTATTCTTCAGGGCGATGGCAAGGAAGACCTCTCCGAGCTTCTTGCGCACATCTCCGCGGTAAACGACCAGACGCCACGGCGCCAGCTTGCCGTGATCTGGAACGCGCGTGGCAAATGTGAGGATCGCTTCCAGTTCTTCTTGCGATGGGCCGGGCTCCCTGATCTGGGCCACGGGTGTGGAATGCCTGTCGCGCAGGAAGTCGATGAGCTTTATGTCATTTTGCATGGTCAAAACTTTCACTGGGAACGGAATGCGGTGGGAAGGTCTTGAAATTGCCTTGGCATTGGTCTTCAAGTGACGTTTCGGAAAAGAAGAGTCAACCGGTACACAACAGATGTCAGGCACTTCCTTCGCGGCACGCTGGATCCTCGCTGGAAGCATGGCTTTCGGCGTCACCGCCAGTGCGTTCGGCCAGGACGATGCCTTCAGGAATTTCCGCCAGCTCGACAGCACCGCAAAAATGCCGAAGCTCAATGCTTTTTCGGCGCTGCCCGGCGGAACCGCCGGCATCGCCGCGAAAGATGTGCTTTTCGACGCCAAGCTGACGGCGGACGGCGACGTCATGCAGGAAGGCCTCGTCTGGCGTGTCTTCAGCCCGATTGCCGGCGAAGACGGCAAGTTGCCGCTCGTGGCAAGCTCGGAGGGCGGCTCGGCCGCGTTCCAGCTGATGCCGGGCGATTATTTCGTCAACTGCGCCTTCGGTCGCGCCGGCGTCACCAAGAAATTGAACGTGCCCGCCGACGGCGACGTGTCGAAGCAGACATTGGTCCTTGATGCCGGCGGCTTTGTCCTCAACGCTGTCGCAGGCGCCGACCAGCGCATTCCGCCGAACGAACTCAGCTTCTCGGTCTATTCGTCGGAGGTTCGGGAAAACGGCGACCGTCCGCTTGTCATGGCGGATGTCAAGCCGAACACTGTCGTGCGGCTGAACGCCGGGACCTATCACATCGTCTCAGAATACGGTGACGTCAATGCTGTGGTACGGGCTGATATCCAGGTGGAGGCCGGCAAACTTACCCAGGCCGTGCTGCAGCATCGTGCAGCGCAGATCACCTTGAAACTTGTATCGCAGCCCGGCGGCGAGGCCATAGCCGACACAGCCTGGTCGGTACTGACGGCTGCCGGCGACGTTGTCAACGAAAGCGTCAGCGCCTTTTCGACCATGGTACTGGCCGAAGGCGAATATCTCGCCGTCGCTCGCAACAAGAACAAGATCTATCAGCGATCCTTCACCGTCAAGGCAGGCGGCAATACCGAGGTCGAAGTACTGATGCGCGATGCAGCGCAAGTCGCCGATACGTCGAACCAGCAGAATTGACCTTTGCCGGTTTGCTGAATTTTCACACCGCCGACAGTCTGGAGCCGCGAATGTGCGGAAAAGGATAGCCGACAGCGCCTGCGGATGGCAGGTGCTGTCGGCTTGGTGATCAGGCCGCAGCGGCCTTCTTTGCCTCTATCCGACGCAGCAGATCCGGAGGTGTTGCTTCCTCACCGAGCGAAGCGATGGCCTCTTCGAGCTTCATTGACGTCTGGGCCTGAGATCCGAGACGGCGGATGTTGACAGAGCGTTCCTCCGCCTCCTTTTTGCCACAGACGATGATGACCGGCACCTTGGTGACCGAATGCTCGCGGATCTTGTAATTGATCTTCTCGTTGCGGAAATCGGTTTCCACCACCAGCCCGGCATCGCGCAGCGCTTCGGCCACTTCGCGGCCATAGTCGTCCGCGTCCGAGGTAATGGTCGCCACGACGACCTGCATCGGCGCGAACCAGAGCGGCATATGCCCGGCGAAGTTCTCGATCAGGATGCCGAGGAACCGTTCCATCGAGCCGCAGATGGCGCGATGGATCATCACCGGCTGCCGCTTTTCCGAGTTCTGGTCGATATAGAAGGCGCCGAACCGTTCCGGGAGGTTGAAGTCCACCTGCGTCGTGCCGCACTGCCATTCGCGGCCGATGGCGTCCTTCAGTGTATATTCGAACTTGGGGCCGTAGAACGCACCTTCGCCCGGCAGGATGCCGGTCTTGATGCGCCCGCCGGACTGCGCCTCGATCGTCTTCAAGACGTCCGTCATGACGCTCTCTGCGCGGTCCCACAGTTCGTCGGAGCCGACGCGCTTTTCCGGCCGTGTGGAGAGTTTCACCACGACTTCCTTGAACCCGAAATCCTCATAGACGGAAAGGATCAGATCATTGATGCGCAGGCACTCGGCGGCCATCTGCTCTTCGGTGCAGAAGACATGCGCATCGTCTTGGGTGAAGCCGCGAACGCGCATCAATCCGTGAAGCGCGCCGGATGCTTCGTAACGATGGACAAGGCCGAATTCTGCAAGCCGTATAGGCAGTTCGCGGTAGGACTTGAGACCGTGCTTGAAGATCTGCACGTGGCCCGGGCAGTTCATCGGCTTCAGCGCGAAGACGCGGTTGTCCGCTTCCTTGTCGTCCGGATGGGTGAAGGCATAGGCCGATTTTACGGCGAACATGTTTTCCTGGTACCAGCCCCAGTGACCCGAGGTTTCCCAAAGCGAGGCATCGAGGACCTGCGGCGCGTTGACTTCCTCATAGGTGCCGGAAAGCCGGCGGCGCATATAGGCCGTCAGCGTCTGGAACATACGCCAGCCCTTGCCGTGCCAGAAGACGACGCCCGGTCCCTCTTCCTGAAAATGGTAGAGATCCATTTCCCGGCCGAGCTTGCGGTGGTCGCGCTTTTCCGCTTCGGCCAGCACATGCAGGTATTGATCGAGATCTTCCTGGCTGGCCCAGGCTGTCCCGTAGATGCGGGTCAGCATCGCGTTGTTGGAATCTCCGCGCCAGTAGGCGCCGGCCACCTTCATGAGCTTGAACGCTGTGCCGATCTGGCCGGTTGAGGCCATGTGCGGCCCGCGGCAGAGGTCGAACCACTTGCCCTGGCGATAGATCTTGAGGTCCTGATCTTCCGGGATCGCATCGACGAGCTCGACCTTGTAGCCCTCGCCCATATCGGCAAAGATATTGCGGGCCTTCTCGCGTGGCCAGACTTCTTTGGTGAAGGCATCGTTGCGCGCGATGATCTCCTTCATCTTCGCCTCGATCTTCGGCAGATCATCGGGTGTGAAGGGCCAATCCTCGCGCGTATCCGGGTGAACACGCTTGAAGTCGTAGTAGAATCCGTTCTCGATCACCGGGCCGATGGTGACCTGCGTTCCCGGCCAGAGTTCCTGCACGGCTTCCGCCATCACGTGCGCCGCATCGTGGCGGATCAGTTCCAGCGCGCGGGGATCGGTGCGGGTCACGATTTCGATCGCGCCGCCCGTCACCGGATCGGCAAGGTCCTGCAAGGTGCCGTTGATGGCAACCGCGACCGCCTTCTTGGCGAGGGACTTGGAAATGGATTCCGCAACGTCGCGGCCGGTCGTTCCGGCATCGAAAACGCGGACGGAGCCATCGGGAAATGTAAGGGAAACGGATTGGGACATGTCTTTCTCCTGTCCAGTCCCGCCAACGAATGCGGGTGGTGGCAAATGGCCGGATTGCCCGGCTGCTAACGGGCGCGGTGATAGTGTGTTTCGCCGATTTAGTAAAGGCGGCCGGCGGGTCAGGCGACCATTTCGGCGAGGCGGGCGACGGTGTTGGCATTGCGGCTCGTGCCTATGCCGAGCTTCTTCGTCGTCATCGCGGAGAGAAGCCTCGTCTCGCTCGCCTTTCCGCCGAAATCGACCCAGAGATTGCCGTCGATGACCGCTATCTGTTCTCTGTCTCTATGTCGTTCGAGCAAGTTCTTGATGCTTTCATCGAGCGGGCTGCGCATGATCCGCACTCCGACTTCGGAACCGTCCCTTCCGGGAAACGGATTGGCCGCGGCAAGCCTGAGCCAGTCTTCCCGCGAGCGCACCAGGATGTCGACATGCTTGCCGAAGCGGTTGGCGAAAGCGGTTTCCAGCACCGCTTCGATATCGGAAACGGACGACTGAGCCGCTTGAAAAACGAGGTTGCCGGTGGAGACCAGTGTACGGCAATCCGTATACCCGATGTCTCCGGCCATCCTGCGCAGGTCAGCCATGACGACCCGCCTGCCGGCCCCGAGAACGATGCTGTGAAGCAGGGCGACGTAGATCATTGCTGCTGCGATGCCTTGCGCGAAGACCCTCGCCAGTAGCGCCAGGGCGTCCACCAGTGCAGGCGCTGGTCAAGGAGGCCGGGCACCGGATCCAGTCCGCCGCTTCCGCCCGGCCCGCAACGGGCGACGCGGAACAAGGTAAGCCATCCTCCCGGCCACAATCCGTGGCGCGCGATCGCTTCGTAGCCATATTCCGAACAGGTCGGAATATGGCGGCAGGAATTGCCGATGAATCCGGATAGCGTCAGCTGGTAGAGGCGGATCAGCCCCATGCCGAGAAGTCTACCCGGCGTCTTGCGAAACGGGCCCGTCCAGTTGCGGGAGCGGCGCGATCGTTGCTGTGGCTGGGGATGTCGGCAATCCGGACTGTCGCACATGGTCAGATGGCGGCCGCCTCGGACCGTTCCTTCACTTCGATCTGATTGATCGCGTCGACCACGGCTTCAAAAGTCAGCATCGTGGAAGCATGGCGGGCTTTGTAATCCTTGACCGGCTTCAGGTAGCGCATGTCCTCGAAGCGGCCCTCGGGACCCTCGCCGCCCTCCTTCAACATGGCAAGCATGTCCTCGCGGGCCTTGCGGATCTCATCGGTCGTCGCGCCGATGACGTGCCGTGCCATGATCGATGACGATGCCTGCCCCAGCGCGCAGGCCCGGACTTCATGCGCAAAGTCCGTGACTGTGCCGTGATCCAGCTTCAGATAGACCCGTACCTTGGAGCCGCAGAGCTTGGAATGTTTTTCCGAACTCGCATCCGCATCCGGCAGGCTGCCCGCATGGGTGATGTTGCCGGCGAATTCGAGAATCTTGCTGTTGTAGATTTCGTCCATTTCAGGCTCGCTTGTAAGGCCATCGCCATGTTGAACACATTGTCTCGCTCGCCGCGGACTACCATAAAGGGGCTTGTGCCACTATATGTGGTTTTCGCAAGGCGTCATCAAGGAAGGATGTTTTCACGAAATCCATCCGAAATGGGAATAGCATACCTTGTCAAAACCACTGCTAACGATCAGATAGCACCAGATTGCATAAAAATCAGTCGTGATGCCCTCACACTGTTCAGTCTTTGAGTAAAGCCAGTCGGATGCGGCCTTGAACCGCATCGGGAGACGATAGATGGATGCCATAGTGAAGAATTTCCCGGCCTCGAAAGAGAAGCTGGTCCGCCCATCCCAGCAGGAAGCTGAGGAAGCTGTACGGGTTTTGCTTCGTTGGGCAGGCGACGATCCTGCGCGCGAAGGCCTGATCGACACGCCGAAGCGGGTCGCTGCCGCCTATCGCGAGCTGTTCGGTGGCTACGAACAGTCTGCGGAGGAAGTTCTGGGCCGCACCTTCGAGGAGGTTTCCGGTTACGACGACATCGTGCTCGTGCGCGATATTCCGTTCTTCTCCCACTGCGAACACCACATGCTGCCGATCAAGGGCAAGGCGCATGTCGGCTATCTGCCGAACGGCCGAGTCCTTGGCCTTTCGAAGATTGCGCGGGTGGTGGAGATCTTTGGCCGGCGCCTGCAGACGCAGGAAAATCTCACTGCTCAGATCGCGCATGCGATCGAGGAAACCCTGAAGCCTCGCGGCGTTGCCGTGATGATCGAGGCGGAGCATATGTGCATGGAAATGCGCGGCGTGCAGAAACAGGGTTCGCAAACCATCACGACAACCTTCACCGGCGAGATCAAGACGAATGCCGCCGAGCAGGCGAGATTCTTCACGTTCGTCCGCAACCGCTGACGGGCCCAGATCCCCTATGTCGATCTCTTTTGAAAAATCTTCGGCAGACAAGGCCGAAATCGAGGGTCCAGGTGCCTTTACACCGCGATTCGACGGCAATGGCCTCGTCACCGCAGTCGTGACCGATACCCGCGACGGCGAACTGCTGATGGTCGCCCATATGAACGCGGAGGCCCTGGCGCTGACCATCGAGACCGGCATCGCTCATTACTACAGCCGTTCGCGCGGCAGGATCTGGAAGAAGGGCGAGACATCCGGCAATCTCCAGACGGTGCACGAGCTCAGAACCGACTGCGATCAGGATGCCGTCTGGCTGAAGGTTTCAGTCGCCGGACATGACGCGGCATGCCACACAGGTCGTCGCTCCTGTTTCTATCGGACGGTAAGAAAAAGTGACAGCAGCGCTGTCCTTGAAATCGCCGACGACGTGCGCCATTTCGATCCGGAAGCCGTCTATTCGGACGGGGGAACCAAATAAGCAACTGCCTCGTTTTTCGACACGGAAAAGTCGGGTAAACGATTTCGAAACCTGTCCGCGCGCTATAATCGCCAGACCGGGGGTTGTTCAGCTTGGAGGGTTTTAGTCGATGCTGAACTGGAGTTGGAGTCGTCACGATCCGCAAGCTGCGCCTGCCGAAGGCGGCGGCACGCAGACGATGGAGCCACCACGTCCCCCGATCATCGAGCCTCCTCCAAAAGCAAAGCTTGCGCTCGCCCTTGGCGGAGGCGCTGCCCGTGGCTGGGCTCATATCGGCGTACTGCGCGCGCTGGACGAAACCGGCATCGAAGTCGGAATGATCGCCGGCACATCGATCGGTGCCCTCGTCGGGGGCTGTTATCTGGCCGGCAAGCTCGACGAATTGGAAACCTTTGCCCGTTCGCTCACCATGCGACGTATTGCGGGGCTGCTGGATTTGACGATCGGCGGCGGCGGCCTCTTGGGCGGTATGCGGCTGACGAAGCGGATGCAAGAGCATCTTGAAGGTCTCGCGATCGAAGATCTCGATCGCCCGTTTGTATCGGTGGCGACAGAACTCCATACGGGCCACGAAGTTTGGATTTCCAGCGGATCGCTGATTACCGGCCTGCGGGCCTCATATGCACTCCCTGGCATTTTTGAGCCGGTGAAATGCAACAACCGGACGCTGGTCGACGGCGCTCTCGTAAATCCCGTCCCGACCTCCGTCTGCCGAGCCTACGAGCAGCCGCTCGTGGTCGCTGTCAACCTGAACTACGAAATCTTCGGCCGGTCTGCGGTGGTCAAGCACAGCGCCAGCGTCCAGCCCGTTGATGACGAGCGAAAGAAGGACGGCGTGCGGGTCGGAGTTACCGGTACGATGGTTCAGGCGTTCAACATCATCCAGGAACGGATTTCGCGCGCAAGGCTCGCCGGTGATCCGCCCGATCTCGCGTTACATCCTCGCCTCGCCGATATAGGGCTTTCCGAATTTCATCGCGCTGGCGAGGCGATCGATCGTGGCTATGCCGAGACGATGGCGCAGATTTCTGCGCTCAAACGGATGCAGGAAGTGTTTGCCCGCTAGGAGGAGAAGTGACCTCGCCCGGCGGCGGGGCCACGAAGGTAAGATCAACCTGCGATGTAGGCCTTGATCTGTTCAGCCTCCAGCTCGATCTCCCGGATGCGCGACTTGACGACGTCCCCGATCGAAATGATGCCGAGGAGTTTCCCGTCCTTTTCGACCGGCACGTGACGGAAGCGTCCGCCAGTCATGATACCCATCAATTCGTCAACGGTCGTTTCCTCCTTGCACCGATGCACGTTGGTGGTCATGGCGGATTTGATCGGTTGGTCGAGCACGCCGGGACCCTTGGTTGCGATCGAGCGTACGAGGTCACGTTCGGTAAAGATGCCGGCAATCCGGCCCTCCATGCCAATGACCACCACCGCGCCGATCTTCTTTTCGTGCAGCATGCCTGCGACGTCCAGCAGCGTCCGATCCGGGCTCACCGTTACGACATCGTGACCTTTTGCATCGAGCATATTCTTGACGACTATTGCCATGGCTCTCTCCTCGTAAACCAGAATGGCTGAGACGCCGCCCTCCCCCAAGGATCGGCGCAGATGCGCAGTGAAGACTCCCTGCCTGCGGCGAATTTTAGAGCTAAGTCAAAAACATATCAAGGTTGTGTGATCGGCACGCGGCTCGGAGGAACGGGATCGAACAATCCGAAGAGCAGGAAGCCGAACAGGAAGCCGCCGATATGGGCGTCCCAGGCAATCGGCCCCAGATCTGCGCCGAACAATTGCACTCCAAAGGCGATCAGAAGATTGCCGGCGAACCACATTGCGGTAAAGATCACGACGGTCCGGTTTCTGAAGGAGCCGAGGATTGATTGCCGCGGGTAGAGATGGCCGTGGGTCCTGTCGTAGCCCCGGTCGCCTGGAAAAGCGAACCGGCATGCAGCCCCCATAAGCGCTGAAACGACGCCCGATGCTCCGATCAGAAGGGTTTCGTTGTTCCAGTTGAGCAGCGCATGAAAAAAGGCGGCCGCTACGGCGGAGAGAATCCAGAACGCCACATATCGGAAGGTCCCGATGCGCCTGACGACCGGAGCCCCGAACGCCATGAGCCAAAGCGCATTGAAGAGGATATGTTCAACGCCGCCGTGGAGGAGCGAATAGGTTACCGGCGACCATAACCAGGCGAGATCCTGGTCCCCCAAAGGGATACCGTAACGTAGCGGGATGAAGGCCAACGTGAAGATGAACTCGGCCCGCGCTGCGTCGTCCAGCAGATATTCCTGAATAACATAGAGTCCGGCAAGCAGGGCCAATGTCACCACCAGACTTTGTGGCAGGTTGAAGATTGGCGGCGAACCTTCGCTCGGCTCCCGCCGTTCCTCCGCCATGTCCGGCTCGTCGCTCATTCCTGTCCTCTTGCTTTCAAACCAGCGATGCAAATCCCCTGTCAGCCTTATAGGAGCGGCATGCCGAAGGAAAGCATTCCGGGGTTGATGGAATCGGCACCATCGAGGTTGATGGTTCCTTAACCGTAATGGCTGCGCCGTGGCATGAAATTCGCTCCGTGCAGGATGAAGGTCGTGCATGAGGCGCGATTTGTCTCGAAATGCGATAGGTAATGGCGGATGCGTAACCAGGCAACCCGAGCGGTCTTTGACTACTGGATCAACCTAAAGGGTGATCGCGCTGCTCCGTTGCGGACCGAAATCGATCCAACGGCGCTGCGCCACCTGCTTCCTCACCTTTTCATCGCAGCGATGGATGAACGGGGCGTGCTGGCCTTCCGGCTGGCCGGAACGCGGATCTGTGACCTCTTCGGTTACGAGTTGCGCGGCATGGCTTTCAACCAGATCTGGTTTGGAGCCGAGCAGCCGCAGCCCCTGTACATCGCTCAAAACGTCATTCGACACGAACAGCCGGCTCTGGTCGATCTCGTCGCCGTGACCGCCGACGCCCGTCAGGCCTATGAAATGCTTCTCCTGCCGCTCCGCTCGACCGACGGCAGGGAGAGCGATCGCCTTTTCGGAGCGCTCCTGCCGCGCGGCGCTCCTTTCCCGGCGGTTGCCCTTCCGGTCGACGGACTGGAGATGGAAAGCTGGACCTTCCTCACGGGCGGGGCATCGCACTTCGGCGTGCCGGTCACTGTTGATCAAAAAGGTCCGCTCCGCGCCTTTCCGCAACAGCCCGCTTCTGGCCTGCCTGCTCAAGGTCGCAAGTTCTGACGCTCTCGCACATTCGAGCCTCTCGGATAAAAGATTCTGTTAACCGCGGTGCGCTATCAATCTCAGGTACACTCTCGACGAGAAAAGCTCTTTCAGATGTATTCATTTCAGTCGGCCCCGACCCCAGCCAAACAGGCCGTTCCCGCCCAGCGGACGTTTCAGCGCGTGTCGGTCAATGTCGCGGGGCGACTGATGCTGGCGACGCATGAGGAATTTCCCTGCAGCGTTGTGGATATGTCCCCGGGCGATGTGACCTTTGCCTGTTTCGGTCGGCCTCTCGTGGGTGAGCGCGTGATCGCCTATCTCGACCATATCGGCCGATTGGAAGGCACCGTCCTCAGCGTGTCGGACGACGGTTTTGCGATGTCGATCAACGCGACCGACCGCAAGCGCGAAAAACTTGCCGCCCAGCTCACCTGGATCGCCAACAAGCACGAACTCGGTTTGCCGGAAGATCGCCGCCATGATCGTCTGGCACCGCGCAACACCCGTGCCGAAATCACGCTCGATGACGGTCGCCGTTATGACTGCCGCATCATGGACCTTTCGCTCTCGGGCGCGGCTGTCGACGTCGAGGTTCGTCCGTCGATCGGCACGCCCGTTCGCCTCGGGAGCATGCGCGGCCGTGTCGTCCGTCATTTCATGGAAGGCGTCGCGATCGAATTCAATTCGGTCCAGTCCCGCGAAGCGCTAACCGAATTTCTTTGAGCCGCAGGGCGCTTTTCTACCTTCCAATCCCGCACTAAGAGCCGTCCCCCGTTCGCCAACAGCGGCGACAATGGCGCGATGCGGGATCGTTTCCCCCTCGCCATCCGCTCCTCATCAAAAAAAATGTGCCCTTTTGGCACTTTTTTCTGAGGCCCATGGCCCCGGATTTGGGAGTTCGAAGCTCTTCCGGCTCGTCCATCGGTGAGACCGCCGGCGTTCCTTGGTTAATTTAACCGTTCCCGCGCTTCACTCGGTCCGGCGGGTGATTACCCACAATCGCCTCGAAAAGCCTTTCGGTCAAAGAACTTATCCCATGACGCCGATTGTCGCGGCGATGCTCCGCATTAAGCTCTCTCACCAGTTGGTCGCCGGAATAGTTAGAATTTGAATCAAATTCGAACAGCATTTTAGGCGAAATCGATTCAAATAAGCGTTTGATTTTACTGCGGTATTTTGCCGTCGATCAAACCCTCTGTGTCAGTGTTCTTCCCACAACGGGGAGACATAAAAATGAAATTCAGCAAGGGACTGGGCCTCGCCGCCATCACCGCATTCGCAGCAATCTTTACCGCCGGCAGCAGCCACGCAATTTCCGCCGGCTCCATGCGCGTCATCAGCCAGGCCAACCCGCCGGTTGGCCACTATGAATTTTGCAAGACCTATGCGAGCGAATGCGAGGCCACTTACCAGGATGCCGGTCCTCTCACGCTCACTGAGGACAAGTGGAAGACCATCCTGGACGTCAATTACACCGTCAACTCCTCGATTACGCCGATGACTGACCAGGACATCTACGGGGTCGAGGAACGCTGGGCCTATCCCCGTACCGTCGGCGACTGCGAAGATTTCGTTCTGCTGAAGCGCAAGATGCTGATCAAAAAGGGCGTTGATCCCTCCGACCTGCTGATCACCGTGGTGCTTCAGCCGAACGGCGAAGGACATGCAGTCCTTACGGTCCGTACCGACCACGGCGATTTCGTGCTCGACAACATGCGCAACAAGGTCATGCTCTGGTCCGACACGGAATATACCTTTCTGAAGCGTCAGGCCTCCGATGATCCGTCCCGTTGGGTTAAGCTCCAGGATGGACGCACCACCGCGGTGGGCTCTGTCGGCCAGTAATATCGGGTGAAAAGCGCCTTAGGGAAGATTGCTGCACATCTGAAGGCGGTCGCCGAACGGTCGTGGAAGCTCGCAAACACCACATGACCGTCGAAGACGACCGGTTCCCCGCAGGCGATGCCGCGGCATCGCAAATCGTCAACTGCGGCGTAGCAATCCCTCACGTTGAGAACCACCGTCGTCCCCGTCGACGGCTCCCAATCCGGCCCGGCCAGCGTCACGGCAAGATTTGCCGCCGGGGCTCCCGCAGAAGAGCCGCGCCCTGCCGAGATCGGTAACGGAAATCGAGACGACATTGATTCCGCAAAAACAGCTGCACCTGTTCCTCCCTGCCGGCGCCGACCAGCCGTTAACGCCACATTAAGGATGAAATTCCAGACTGACGCGCAATCGCCGGACCGCGTTCCGTATCCCTGGTCTCCGTCTCATTCCGGTGCATGGCGAATTTCTTTCGTGAACATGGAGCGCACGTCATGGCAGGTTCAGCCCCCGATGCTACGACTGAAGAAATGCCGCTGATCTCGAACCGGTTTCTCTACCGCTTGACGGCAATCGTCGCGCTCCTCGCTGCTTT
Source organism: Neorhizobium huautlense (assembly GCF_002968575.1). Taxonomy (GTDB): domain Bacteria; phylum Pseudomonadota; class Alphaproteobacteria; order Rhizobiales; family Rhizobiaceae; genus Neorhizobium; species Neorhizobium huautlense. The sequence goes on from NZ_PVBM01000025.1 coordinate 27,586, forward strand.
GACATTGGCGGTCAGCATTGGCGGCCGCTGGTTCGGCGAAAGGATCGCGCTTGCTGGTCACACCGATAGTACCGAGGAGTTCCTGATCCAGATCGGTCAGGACAAACTCCGTCTTCCTGCCAATATGATCCGCTTCCGCGACCAGCGCCGCAACGGCGTGACCGAGCGTGTCGACATCTACTTCACCTGGCCGGAACAGCAAGGTTACAGTTCCGCGCTGCGCGCCCGCTTCGATGACATTGCCCAGTCTTCAAATTTGATTTTCCTGCAGATTTCACAAAGCACCATGTCGCGCGACATGTCCGGCCGCTTCGAGCCAATCTATTCGAAACTCTTCGACGGAGATCCGCAGCCTGCGAAGTTCGGGTTGACGCTCCACCGGCTGCGGTCTGATTCCGGCTATGGAAAGGAAATCATCCTGTCGGCGCAGCGCCCCGATTCGCCTGACTACGTGGTCCGCTGCCTCCTGCCCGGCGCCGGCGAGCAGCCAACCAGCGGAGACTGTCAGCGGGATATCCACATCGGCCAGGATCTGACGGTCCTTTATCGCTTCTCCAGCGTGCTTTTGAAGGATTGGCAACATATTGATGCCGCAGTTCGGCTTTTTGTCGAAAACCGGCTGGCGAAATAGCCGCCACGGACGGACGGGTTGATGTCTAAAATGCAGCACATCGAGGCAAGCTGCTGTTCATCATAAACCTCTTGGTAACGCTGTTCTCCTAGAGTGTCGGCAACGGCTGCGACGGGGGAGCGTCCGGACGTGGCAAAGTTGATGCAAGCGATGAGTGCGGCAGTGTCGAAAGCAATGTTTTCAGCATCCTTCCCCAAGGATGGCGTTACGGTTCCGGGACGGGTTCTCGGATATTTATTCACCTTGGTCCTGGCGGTTTCGATCTTTGCGGCGCCTGCAGAGGCGGCCCCGAAATATGCCGGCATCGTCGTCGACGCAAAGACCGGCAAGGTTCTCTATGGCGAGGATCCCGATGGTCTTCGCTATCCCGCCTCGCTGACCAAGATGATGACGCTTTATCTGACCTTTGAAGCGCTCGAAGCCGGCCGTATCAGCCTCGACTCGAGCGTGCCGGTCTCGACCAACGCAGCCGCAGAGCCTCCCTCCAAGCTTGGCGTCCGCGCCGGTGGCTCCGTGACGGTCGACCAGGCTATCCGGGCTCTTGTGACACGCTCGGCAAACGACATAGCAACAGCGCTCGGCGAATTCCTTGGCGGATCCGAAGACCGGTTTGCTCAGATGATGACCAGCAAGGCGCGCGCACTCGGCATGACGCGGACGACCTACCGCAATGCTCATGGCCTGCCCAATACGGCCCAGATGACGACCGCGCGCGACCAGGCCCGCCTCGGCATGGCCCTCCGTCAGCACTTTCCGCAATATTACGGCTACTTCTCGATCCGCACGTTTAATTTCGGCAAGCAGGTGATCGGCAATCACAACCGCCTCGTTGGTAATGTGAGAGGTGTCGACGGCATCAAGACCGGCTACACTCGCGCCGCCGGCAGCAATCTCGCGACATCCGCCCAGCTTGACGGACGTTCGATCGTCGCGGTGGTTCTCGGTGGCCGCTCGAGCGCTGCCCGTGACGCAACCATGCGCCAACTGGTTGCCGAATACCTGCCGAAGGCTTCCCGCGGCGGCAATTCGAAGCTGATCGCCCAGGCCGCTCCCATTGCGCCGACGCCGGCGGCTCCTGTCAAGTCGACGCCGGCTGCAGCTCCGTCCGATGCGCGTCAGATGGCTGCCCTCGACCTGCCGAACAGCGGTCCGAAGCCGGGCGCTCGTTATAACGAACAGCCCACAGCCGCTTCGCCGTCTGCCGTTGCCTATGCGGCGGAACCGGCCGAGAAGAAAGTCATCACCCAGGCCATGAATACCGCAATGGCGAGCGCCGCAGCCGTACCCACTCCGGCCCCGGAATTCATTCCGGAGCGCAAGGAAGAGGTCGCCCTGCTCCGGTCGCCAAAGCCGAACGTCGATGAAGTTACGACCTCGTCGACCAAGGCTTCCGTGAAGGAAAGCCAGTCCTCCGGGCCGAGCGGTTGGGTTATCCAGATTGGCGCTTCGCCCAATCAGAAGATGGCTCAGGATCTCCTGCAGAATGCGCAGGATAAAGGCGGCAAGGTATTGCGTTCCGCCAAACCTTTCACTGTCGCCCACAGCAACAACGGCGAACAGATCTACCGAGCCCGCTTCGGCGGCTTCGATGACCAGAAGAAGGCCGTCGATGCCTGCAACGTACTGAAGAAGAAGGGCATCAGCTGCTGGGCGTCGCTCCAGTGAGCGGCGGCTACCGAAAAAGGAAAGTGGCCGCGCCGAGATATCGGCGCGGTGGAATCTCGAAAAGTAATGCGTAAACGGGGTTTCCGATGGGAATGAATGAAAACAGCGCGGAGTTTGTCTTCAAGCCCGCATCCAAGACGAGAGCAAGGGGCGTCGCCCTCAACCCTCTCCACGAAGCCGCCATGCGGTTGGCAGGCGTCGGCCTGAGCCGCTCCAAGGAAAAGACCCGCGATCTGGTTGCCATGCTATTGAGCCACGGCGCCCGCGCCTGGCGTCACTCTCAACCGGAAGCCAATATCCATCTTCATATTGGCATGCGGTCCGGCCGGGCGCCGATCCGCCTCAAGATCCGTTGATTTAGAGCAGTCCGAGTTCGGCGAGTTCCCGCCGAAGGTCTTCAGGAAGCGCCGCGACGCCCTCGCCCAGTCCGCCGAGGTCACGCGGCGCTTCTTCTGCTTTTAGGTACCGCCAGCCCTGGAATGGGCGTTTCGGCTGCGGCACGGTTTCGATCACTTCCGGGCCGAGAACCAGGTGACAGCGCTGGATGCCATCGCCGCCGGTAAACGTCTCTATCCCCAGAAGCTTCTGCCGGGCCGCCACCTGCCCCTTGATCACCCAATAGAGCGAACCGTCCTCCAGAAGCTCCTCGACGCGCTTCGGTACCATTCGCGTGGTGTGGACGCTGTGCGGTTCGAGCCCGGCCGCAATCGCATTGAGTGAACGCTCCGCTACCCAGTCCCGAAGGTCCTGGATCGAATCCGCGCCGACGCAGAGTTTGATGAGATGAAGAGCCATGGTTTCGTTGAAAACCCATCCGGGCACCGGGTCAAGCGTTTGCTCGATCACTCCACAGCGGCGAAACGGCTCAGCACTCCACCACGTTGACGGCGAGGCCGCCTGTCGACGTCTCTTTATATTTTTCGCTCATGTCGTTTCCGGTCTGGCGCATCGTCTCGATACAGGCATCGAGCGGCACGAAATGGGTGCCGTCGCCCTTGATTGCCAGCGATGCGGCGGTAACGGCCTTTACCGCTCCCAGAGCGTTGCGCTCGATGCAGGGAACCTGGACGAGGCCCGCAACGGGATCGCATGTCATGCCGAGATGATGTTCGAGGGCGATTTCCGCGGCGTTTTCGATCTGCTCCGGCGATCCGCCCATGACGGCGGCAAGCCCTGCCGCGGCCATGGCTGCGGCAGATCCCACCTCGCCCTGACAGCCGACCTCGGCGCCCGAGATCGAGGCATTGTGCTTGATGATGCCGCCGACGGCCGCCGCCGTCAGCAGGAAATTGCGGATATCCTCCTGCGTCGCATCCTCGTGGAAATGCAGATAATATCTAACCGCCGCCGGGATGACGCCCGCGGCGCCGTTCGTGGGTGCCGTGACGACGCGGCCACCGCCGGCATTCTCCTCGTTGACGGCCATGGCATAGACGCTCAGCCAATCGTTCGCGAGCACCGGATTCAGCCGGTTGCTGCGCCATTCTTCGTTCAGCTTGTCGTGGATGGCGCGTGCCCGCCGCTTCACCTTCAATCCGCCGGGCATGATGCCGTCGACCTTGAGGCCGCGGTCGATGCAACTGCTCATCGCATTCCATATGCCATCGAGGCCGGCGTCGAGCTCAGCCGCGCTCATCTTGGTCTCTTCATTGGCTCGCTTCATCTGAGCGATCGTCAGGCCCGAGCCGCGCGCCATGTCGAGCATCTGTTTTGCCGTGGAGAAGGGATAGGGGACACGGGCATCACTGGACGCCTTCTTAGAGGTCCGCATCGCTTCCAGTTCGGTGTCGGTCACCACGAAGCCACCGCCGATCGAATAATAGATGCGCTTGAGGAGCAGGCGCCCGTCCCGATCGAAAGCCGAAAAGCTCATGCCGTTGGCGTGGCCGGGCAACGGCTGCTTCTTGTCGAAGATCAGGTCAGTCTTTGGCTGGAACTCGTAGGCCGGATGATCTGGCGGCGTCACGCGACCGGTCCGTTCGACCTCGGCGATGATCTCGTCCATGCGGTCCGGATCCACGCTCGCCGGCTCTTCGCCCATCAGCCCGAGGATCACCGCCCTGCCCGTTCCGTGACCAATTCCGGTAAAAGCCAGCGAACCATGCAGACTGACTTTCAGCGCTCCGACATGCGCTCCCATCGGCCTCGGCCAATCGTTGGAAAGGATAAGAGCGAGGAAACGGTTTGCGGCCGACATCGGCCCCATCGTATGCGAGCTGGATGGGCCGATACCGATCTTGAAGACGTCGAATACAGAAAGAAACATGGCGATCCCGGCACTGATACGGTTATGGCCCGAGTCTATGTCAGGCGTGGCGGCTTCTTCGGCGACTGCCCGACATCCCTTTTGACGGCCGCGACATAGCACAAATAGAAACGGCGTGGTTTGAATACCACGCCGAGTGAATGGAAAATCGGATTTATGGGCGAAAGATCAGATAGCGCCGAACAGGTAGGCAAGAGCCAAAGCGCCCGCAAACCCCGCCAGCGCCTTGATGGTCACGCCCCAGCAGGATTTCTCTACAGTTTCTTCCATTTGGTCTCCGTTGGATTGCCGCATTTTAAAGTCCTCAGCGGACCGTCATGGCTAATCGTTTATTAAACTCCGCCCGCTTTCGCAATAAGGAAGATGGCGGAAAAATGGCGCCGGTCACAGCTTTATCGGAATTAACCCACAGAACCTTCCCAGGTTCCGCCGCTCTTGCCGATAGGCCGGAAACAACGCATGACGGAAACATGGACTGATTCCCCATCCGGTGAGCACCATGACGACAGCTGACTACATCGCGCTTGCCCTCTTTGCTCTTCTCTGGGCCCTATATTCCTGGATCACCGCCGGTGCCGGCGCCCGCTTCTTCCCGCGCTCCAGCCTCAATCGCGCCATGGCCGAACGACGCAAACGCTGGATCTACAATTCCTTGCGCCGCGACCTGAAGATGATCGACACTCAGATCATGGCCGGCCTGCAGAATGGCACCGCCTTTTTCGCCTCGACCTCGATCTTCGCGATCGGCGGCTGTTTCGCGCTGCTGGGAGCGACGGATCAGGTCGAAGCCGTATTCGGCAGCCTGCCGCTGGTCGCTTACGGCGGACGCACCGCTTTCGAGGTTAAGGTGGCAGGGCTGACATTCCTGTTCGGCTACGCCTTTTTCAAGTTCGGCTGGTCGTATCGGCTCTTCAACTACTGCACCATCCTGTTCGGCGCGCTGCCGATGATGCACGACACCAACATCGATCGGGCGGCTGCCGAACGTGCCGCCGATCAGGTGGTGCGCATGAACACCATCGCCGCGAAACATTTCAATGCCGGGCTCAGGGCGCTGTTTTTGTCGGTGGGTTATCTCGGTTGGTTTGCCGGGCCCTATATGTTCATGGCGATGACCCTGTTCGTCATCTTCGTGCTCGCTCGTCGCCAATATTTCTCCGAAGCGCGGCTGGCGATCATGGACGAGATCCGCAGTAACTGAGAAAGGCCGTCAGTGACCGTTGCAGAAAATCCCGGCCCCGGGCTGCGCGCACCCCGCATTACGCTTATCGATACGCTGCGCGGCGTCGCTCTCGTCGCCATGGCGACCTATCATTTCAGCTGGGACCTAGAATTTTTCGGCTATCTGGAGCCCGGCACCGCAACGCAAGGGTTCTTCCGCATCTATGCCCGCGTGATCGCGAGCTCCTTCCTGTTCCTGGCCGGCGTCAGTCTCGTTCTTGCGCATTTCCCTCAGATCCGCTGGCGCTCGTTCTGGTACCGTTTTGCTGTCGTTGCCGGGGCGGCATTGGCCATCAGCCTTGCCACACGGATCGCCTTCGCGAATGGATGGATCTATTTCGGCATCCTGCACAATATTGCTCTATCGAGCCTGATCGGTCTTGCCTTCCTACGCTTGCCCGTCCTTTTCACCGCCGGTGCGGTGGTGGCGATCGTCGCCGCAATGATCGTCAACTACGGCCTGATGCCCGGAATACTCGATTCCAGCGCTTTCAACATCCGGTTGCTCGCCTGGCTGGGTTTTGCGGAAATACCGCCGCGCTCGAATGACTACGTGCCGCTGTTTCCCTGGATCGCCGCCTTGCTGGCCGGCATTGCCACGGCACGGCTTGCCGTTTCAAGAAATTGGCTACCGCGCCTTGCCGCACTACAGGCCGCGCCGAACCTTCTTTCGAAAGCCGGCCGGCACAGCCTGGTCGTCTATCTGGTACACCAGCCGCTGCTGATCTCCGCGGTCTATCTGTTCTCGCTGGTGCAGCCCGCGCCGCCACCGGATCCCCGCGTCGGTTATATGCTCAGCTGCGAGACGGCATGCCGCGGCGAAAACAACGATCCCGGTCTCTGCCAGCGCTTCTGCGGTTGCACCGCGCACCGGCTGATCTCACAATCGCTGCTCGTCCCGCTGCAGTCTGGCCAGGTGTCGCCCCAGGATGACCGCGTCCAGTCGCTCGCGCAGCAATGCTCGATCGAGGCGCAATAGCGGTCGAAAGGGTCAATGATCGGTCAGGTCCCGACACCGATTTCGGCGAGCCGCGTCAGGCAGGCTTCTTCCGCATTGTTGAGCTCGTCGAGGGTCTCGTCGATGTCCTTGCGTTTCTGGCGAAGCTCTTCGCGCTTCTCGTCAATGCGCTTCATCATCAGCTTGAGCTGACCAAGTTCGCCCGGCGGCTCCTTGTAGACCTTGATGATCTCTCGGATCTCGGCGATCGTGAAGCCGATCCGGCGCCCGCGCAGGATTTCTTGGAGCAGCCTTCGGTCTGCCGCGCGGAAAAGCCGCGTGCGGCCCCGCCGTTCGGGCTGGAGAAGACCCTCGTCCTCGTAGAAACGAAGCGTGCGGGTAGAAACCCCGAATTCGCGCGTCAGCTCCGTTATGCTATAATATTTGTTCACGATCCCATCCTGCTACTCGTCGGGCGAAAATAATTGACTTTTACGTAACAGTCAATTTTTGCCGCGCTCAGCCGAGCAGCCACAGCGTTGCCAGGCCGAGAAACGAGAAAAAGCCCGTAGTATCGGTAATCGCCGTGACGAAGACCGCCGAGGATACCGCGGGGTCGGCGCCTGCCCGGTCGAGAACCAGCGGAATCATGATGCCGGCCATGGCAGCCGCAAACATGTTGATCAACATGGCGGTGGCTATCAGCCCGCCGATATTGACGTCGTGGAACCACAGGCCGGCTACAATGCCGACGAGGCAGCCGATTACGACGCCGTTGATGAGCCCCACGCCGGCCTCGCGGCGGGCAACGCGCCAGGCGTTGTGGATGTCGAGATTGCGGGTGGCGAGAGCCCGCACCGTCACGGTCATCGTCTGGGATCCCGCATTTCCCCCCATGCCGGCCACGATCGGCATCAGGATCGCCAGTGCCACCACTTCCTCGATGGTTGCCTCGAAAAGCGAGATGACGGAGGCCGAAATAAAGGCAGTGAAGAGATTGATGAGCAGCCACGGCACGCGGGACCGGGAAGTTTGCGTCACCGAGTCGGAGAGTTCTTCATCGCCGACGCCCGAGAGGCGCATGATGTCTTCTTCCGCCTCCTCCTGGATCACGTCGACCACGTCGTCGATGGTGAGCACGCCGACAAGCCGGCCGTTCTCGTCAACCACCGCTGCCGACAGGAGGTCGTACTGTTCGAAGAGCTGGGCGGCCTCCTCCTGGTCCATGTCGGCGGGAATCGGATAATTCGTCTCCCGCATGATCGTCTCGACCTTCACCTGCCGTTTGGTGCGCAGGATCTTGTCGAGGTCGACGACGCCGAGCAGTTTGAACGTCGGATCGATGACGAAGATCTGCGTGAAGCTCTCCGGCAGGTCCTCCTCGTCGCGCATGTAGTCGATCGTCTGACCCACGGTCCAGAACGGCGGCACGGCGACGAATTCCGTCTGCATGCGCCGGCCGGCCGATTGTTCGGGATAGTCCAGTGCCCTGCGCAGCCTCACCCGTTCGGTAAACGGCAGCTGCGCGAGAATCTCTTCCCGGTCCTCCTGGTTGAGGTCTTCAAGGATGTAGACCGCGTCGTCCGAATCGAGATCGCCGATCGCCGCGGCAATCTGCGCATTCGGCATCTGGTCGACGATCTCCATGCGGATCGCTTCGTCAACCTCGGTCAGTGCGGTCAGGTCGAAGTGATCGCCGAGCAATTTGACGAGTGCAAGGCGCTGGTCCGGCAGTATGGCCTCAAGGAGGTCGCCGAGTTCCGATTCGTGCAGCCGTGCGACGTGCTGGCGCAGGAAAAGTACGTCACGATCGGCGATCGCGGCACCGACCATGGCCAGAAAATCGGCGCGGATGGAGCCGTCCTCGGAATAGATGTCGCCACCTGCTTCGTCGGTCTTGGTGCGCAGGCGGTCATCTTCGCCGATATCGCTCATCTGCCGCCCTCGCTGCTGTAATCGACGTAAGGAGAATGGCGGCTAAAAGCATATTGTCAACAACCGGATAGCTCGATCCGGAGCCACTGCCCCAGCCACTCGTTTTCCTGCTAGAACAAATGGTCGCCCGGGTCCAGTCTGCATGGCAAAAGGATACCGCAAAGGCGCATGCAATGTCGCTCTACCGGCGAGAGGAATTATCATGACCCTTCGTCCCATTCTCAGATATCCGGATCCGGGCCTTTCGAAACCCTGTGCACCGGTCACCGTCTTTGACGATCAGCTCCGAACCCTCGCCCGCGATCTTCTCGACACCATGCGCGCGGCCCCCGGCGTCGGCATAACCGCCGCACATGTCGGGGTGTTGACGCGTCTCGTGGTGTTGGAGCTATCCCGGGAGCTTGGTCCACGCTTCTACGTCAACCCAGAGGTTCTTTCCTTCTCCGCAGAAACCATGCGCCACATGGAAGGCAGTGTCTCCATGCCTGGCGCTACTGATGAGGTCGAGAGGCCGAGAAAAATCCGTTTCCGCTATCAGGATCTCGACGGCACCCGCCACGAGGAGGACGCTGAAGATTTTTACGCCATCTGTATGCAGCACGAAATTGATCAGCTCGACGGTATTTTCTGGCTGAAGCGCCTTTCCCGGCTAAAACGCGACCGCCTCACCCGCAAGTGGGAAAAAGGAACTTAGCCGATAAGCCGAACAAAAACTCCCTTCGGTCGTTTTTCGCTCGCAAGCCATGAGGAGCGACAACGATGAACGGATCTCAAGTAAAAAGTGGGGTTGAACTCGAGCGGAAGGTCGCCGAACGTCTGGCTGGTCTACCGGATGTCGACGCCTCGGCGATAGAACCGCATGCCGAGGGAACGAAGATAGTCCTCGAAGGTTCTGTCGATACCGTGTTTTCAGCCCGCAAAGCGGTGCTGAGCGCGGAAACCGTGGATGGCGTGCATGATGTCGAAAGCCATCTGACCCTGACGGGTAACAAGAATGGCACATCCACGAGCCATTGAGGCTAATCTACCCGGCGCATCGGCTGGTGCGCCGGGTTCCATGTTGAACGGACAGGAGAGCCCCATGCCATCCAAGAGGAAGGCCGATGACATTTCCCGCGAAGAGGATTTTCGCGATTATGACGACCGCAATATCGATGAGGGCTGGCCCTACGACGATGCGGCCGGTGCCGGTGCACGTCCTGTCGACAACGCCGCTTATGGTGATCCGAAGGCCAACTTCGATAGCGGCCGCAATCGCGGATATCGGGTGGACGAGGCTGATTTTGACGGATTGGAGGAACGTGTCGTCGATAGTACCTCCCCAGGTACGGAAGGGCTGGAAGAGTCGGATGATCTCGAAGAACGGGTTACCGATTCAATCGAAAGCCTTGACATCGTGCCTATGGAGGCGGTCGACGTTCATGTGGACGGCGGTGTGGTGACCCTTGAAGGCGTGGTGGACGATGCGGCCACGTCCCGCAAGATCGGCCGTCACATCCAGACAATCGCAGGCGTTCGGCAGGTTGTGAACAATCTCAGGCTCGCGGGTGTCGACAGCCGGATTCCGGATGACGATTAGGCGGTTTCGATCGAGAACTCGGGCGATCCTTTCAGCGTATTGCTGACCGTGCAGATCTCCTCCGCCATATGGGCGATCTCGGCTTTCTGACTGTCCGTCAGGTCCCCGTCAACTTCCAGGCTCACGGCGAAGCGGATGATACGGGAAGGCCCTTCATGGGCTTTCTCGCCGGTCACATGCGCCCTGACCTCGGCGAGCCTATCGAGGATGCCGAGCTTGCTTGCAGCGATCCGCCCGCTCAGGACGAGGCAGGAGGCGAGCGAAGCAAACATCAGGTCCAGCGGATTGAAGCCGGGTTCGGAGGCGCCGGTGACAACCTCCAGCCCGCCCGCCGTCTCGCTTGTCACCTGCGGGTGACCGATACGTCCGAGAACTGCTTTGGCGCCGATCGGCCGGGCCTTGACCTTGATGTCTACCATGCTTGCCCTTTCAGTTTTCGGATACCGTCGGGCCAAAGATGCTTTCGAAAGCTTCTCGCAGGCGCATATCCACATCCGCCATCATCACCGGCAAACCGAGATCGACAAGGCTCGTGACGCCGTAGGTGCTGATTCCGCAGGGCACGATTCCCGTAAAGTGGGAGAGATCGGGGTCAACGTTGAGCGACAGGCCGTGGAAACTGACCCAGCGCCGCAGGCGGATGCCGAGAGCCGCGATCTTGTCTTCGGCCATGCTTCCATCCGGCAACGGCGGCTTTTCCGGTCGCCGCACCCAGACCCCCACCCTGTCCTCGCGCCGCTCTCCGCGCACGTTCATCAGGTCCAGCGTGCGGATCACCACCTCTTCGAGCGCTCCCACATAAGCGCGCACATCCTGTCGGCGCCGCTTGAGGTCGAGCATCACATACGCGACCCGCTGCCCGGGCCCGTGATAGGTATATTCGCCGCCCCGGCCCGTCGCGAAGACGGGAAAGCGATCAGGCTCGATCAGGTCGGCGGAATCGGCGCTTGTACCGGCTGTATAGAGCGGCGGGTGTTCGAGCAGCCAGACAAGCTCGTCGGCACGTCCGTCGGCGATCGCCGCCACCTCGTCCTCCATCTGCCTGATCGCCTCTTCATAGGGCACGAGGCCATCGGAGATGCGCCAGCGCACCGGCGGTGAACCGGGCTGGGGCATCATGGAAAGATCGAGATCGGTGCGGGTCAACATGAAAGTCTTCTTACAATATCGAAGGGATGCGGCAAGCGGGGCTTTTCGGCCGTTTTCATATAGGCATTTCCACAGGCGATTTTTATCCTTCAAAAATCTGTCACGGCGCACTTGTGCACCCCAGATGCTTTTGCTACATGCAGCCCCGCCGGCGCAAATCGGCACCTACCACGATGCGGTCGTGGCGGAATTGGTAGACGCGCAGCGTTGAGGTCGCTGTGTCGCAAGACGTGGAAGTTCGAGTCTTCTCGACCGCACCAAATCAACCCGGCTCCGGCCGGGTTTTTTGTTGTCTGGCCCATGCCTGGCTCATCCCCGGCTTGAACCCTCCGAATGGCTGTGATTGAAGAACTTTCCCTCTTCGAAAGCGTCCGGCATGCCCTCCTCCGCATCTGAAAATCCCGTGAAGGGCATGGCCATCATGGCCGTCTGCATGTTCATCCTGCCGTTGATGGATGCGATCGCCAAATACATGGCGACGTTCGAATCGATGTCTCCGGGACAGGTGACCTTCTATCGGTTCTTGTTCCAGCTCCTCTGTGTATTGCCGCTCGTCTTCTTTACAGGAGCCGCAGTGTTCAGGGCGCAAAGGCCATGGATGAACCTGCTGCGCGGCGTGCTGCACGCTGGTGCCAGCCTGATGTTCTTCGTCGCGGTCAAATACATGCCCCTCGCCGACGTGTTCGCCATCTATTTCGTCGAACCCTTCATGCTCACCATGATGTCGGCGATCTTTTTGGGGGAGAAGGTCGGTTGGCGGCGGTGGCTGGCGATCCTCGTCGGTTTCGGTGGAGCCATGATCGTCATCCAGCCGAGTTACGCGATCTTCGGCTGGACGGCGCTGCTGCCGATAGCCTGCGCCTTTCTCTTTACGCTCTACCTGTTCCTCAACCGTGCGATCGGCGATGCCGATTCGCCGCTCGTCATGCAGACCATGGCGGGCATCGGCGGCACCTTGTTCATGAGCGCGGCGCTGGTGATGGGGAGCGGCATGGGCGCGGCCGATTTCACCCCTTCACTTCCCTCCTCCTGGCTGGGCCTTTTTCTGCTGATTCTGCTCGGCTCCATTTCCGGCTACATGCACCTGCTGGTGGTGCGGGCCTTCCGGCTGGCGCCGCTGTCGCTGCTCGCGCCGTTCCAGTATTTCGAGATCATCTCGGCGACCGTGCTCGGTTATGCCCTATTCGGCGATTTTCCGACCGCGTCCAAATGGCTTGGCATACTGATCATCGTCGCCTCCGGCCTTTTCATCATCTGGCGCGAGCGTTCGAAATCGAAACAGGCCGAAGCTCTTTGAAGGCCTCTTTGAGAAGCGATTAACTCCACTCCTTTTCGAACCTTCAACTTCCGCGCTCTAAGACCCAGATTGGTTTCATGAGGAAACGGAGATGGGGGATGAGCGGGTACCGCTTTTCTTTTCCGGCATGTCTGATCGCCGGGAAATGTCGGATCGATGCCGACGACGTTCTGAGGCTGCGCAGATACACGTTCCCGGAAGGAATCGGTTCGTTTGATGATGCGCTCACTCTTCTTGCGCTGAACGACCATTGTCCCGAGCACAGCCCCGAATGGGTGGCCTATTTTGTCGAGAGCCTGACGATGTTTCTCGTTCACGGCTGCGTGCCGCGCGGTGTCGTTGACGAAGCCAAGGCCGGCTGGCTGATGCGCACGATCGCTGACGATTGTGTGGTGCGTTCACCCGCCGAGCTGGAGCTTCTCCTTCACGTCATAGAGGTCGCGCCCGAAGCTCCCGAAAGCCTGTCGGCCTTCACATTGGACCAAATCCGTCTCGCCCTGCAGGCAGATGCCCGCGGCGCCTATCATGCCATCCGCCCCGCCTCGCCGGGAATTGCGGCTCACGACCTTGCCTATATCTGGCGGGTGCTGCGCAGCGCAGTGGAGCGCGGCCGGCTGGTGCTCTCGCCGCTCGAGGTGGTGGTGCTGCGCGAGATCGACGGGCTGGCAAGTGCGTCCGCCCATCACCCTGCATGGCGCGAGATGATCGACGCGATCGTAACCCTCGACAGACCGCGCCACGCCCTCCGTTCCGCTCCTTGGCTGGTCACCAACGACGTACATCCGTCTTCCGAGGAACTCGCCGCCTGAGCGCATGCCCTGCGTCGCAATTCCCACGGCCTCGCTCGGATTTTAGCATTTGGCTAAATCCCGCGGAAAACGGATCCCGTTAAGCTGCCTCGGACGACCGGCCAAACCCGAGCCGGCGCCGGAGGTGCCTATGCCGCCCCTTTTATCCGCCACGCTGCTGCTTTCGCTCAATCTCGGCCTTATCTGGCTATTGATGGCGGCGCCGCTCGGCCGCCGCCGGATCGAGTTGCGCCGTTCCATCGCCATCGCTCCCGAACGCCTCTGGCAGGCGGTTAAACCCGGCGGAGAAGCGACAGGCTGGAATCCCGCGATCCTCTGGGTCGAGGCGGACAAAACGCAGACCGGCTGCATCGAGGTCGCCTACACCCACCCCGATCGCCACGGCGATCCGATCCGCAGGATATTCCGGATCGACGATCGCCTCGACCCCGATCATGGCTGCTACGAAAGCCGCGCCCGGGTGCTCGAGGACAGTGCTCTAGACGTGTCCTTCTGGCGGAATTTCGAGGAATACAGATCCGTTTCGGCCACCCCCGGCGGTGCAACGGTCACCTTCGCCGAAACAGACACTTATCGTGGCTTGGCTCTCTACCTGTTTCGCTATTTCATGATTCGACGTACCCTGCAGTCTCTGACCGGATGGCTGGAGGGCGGTCATAAAAAGAGCGGCCTGGCAATCGAGCACCCACTCGTTCAGGTGTGTCTCGCCGTCCTGTCCACGCTGCTGCTCTGGCCGTTCTTCGGCCTCAGCGCGGCGGGCCTGACGATCTCGACCATGCTCACCGTGGTTATCGTGCTCCACGAAATGGGTCATTTGCTTGCCTATCGCGCCTTCGGCCACCAGGGCGCGCGGATAATCTTCGTGCCGCTGCTCGGCGGCCTTGCGATCGGCGGCCGCCCCTATAACAGCCGCTTCGAGGTCGCCACTTGCGCGCTCATGGGGCCGGGCATGTCTGCCTTCCTGGTGCCGGTTTTGGTCTCCGCTTACGAACTCGCCGCCTCAAATTTCCTGCCAGCTCTCGTCCGGGACTTCGCACTCCTTTTCCTCCTCATCCTCGGAGCCTTCAATCTCCTCAATCTGCTGCCTATGTATCGCTTCGACGGCGGTCAGGTTCTGCGCCAGATTTTCACGAGCCGCCGCCTGCTTGTCGCCGGCAGTTTCGGAGTGACCCTGCTGCAGTTGTGGGTCGGCTATAGCATCGGCATGTCGGCAACAGCACTTATCGCCGCACTGGCGGTCTTCACACTCGTCAGCCTCATGGGCTTCAGCGCCGTCAAGCCGCGAAGGAGCCTTGACCCGATGCATCCCGGCGAACGGCTGATGGCGGGACTTGGCCTCTATGCAGCGCTTTTTATCCATGCTTATGCCGTGGTCTTTGCCTGCGATCATCTGTTCGGGTGAAGCGGCGATCCTTGACAATAATGGGCGGAATGGCTCCAAAGGGCGCATGAAGACCGAGAACCCTCCACTGCCGTCTGGCTATTCCGCCGTTCCGCCGGGCAAACTTGCGACCGTCGTCACTTGCCTGGAGATGCTGGCACCGCCGGAAACACCCTCCCGCGGCAACGATTGTTCGCTTGTTGTGGAAGCGTGGCAATCTCCGGACCTTGAAGGCTACCGTTCTCTTTTCCGGGCGGTCGGAGAAGATTGGATGTGGGTCTCACGCCTTGTCATGGAGGATCAAGCGCTTGCTGCAATTCTCCACGACCCGCTTGTCGAGATCTACGTCCTTAAGGACGGCGGACGTCAGATCGGCCTGCTCGAGCTCGACTTTCGCCAGGATGGGGAATGTGAGCTCGTCTTCTTCGGGATCGTCCGCGACGCTATCGGCAAGGGCGCCGGTCGCTTTCTTATGAACCACGCGATCGAAAAGGCCTGGGCTCGCCCGATAAGCCGTTTCTGGCTCCATACCTGCCACTTCGACTCGCCCGCCGCATTACCCTTCTACCGACGCTCGGGTTTCATCCCCTATGCCTTGATGGTCGAAGTTTTCGATGACCCCCGCCTTTGCGGCCAGGCGCCGAAAAACGCCTCGCCGCATGTGCCGCTTTTGGATCGTAGCAGAGCATAGCAATTGCGACGGCAAATGGCTCCTTCCGGCTTGAGCCGATGTGCCGGGCCGTGCGAAGGTCCGCCGAAGATTCTTGAATGCACCAAGGGAGAGAGACATGGATGTCCGCGCCGCCGTTGCCGTAGAGGCTGGAAAACCGCTGGAAGTGATGACCGTGCAGCTCGAAGGCCCGCGGGCCGGCGAGGTTCTGGTGGAGATCAAGGCGACCGGCATCTGCCATACCGATGATTTCACCCTGTCGGGTGCCGATCCCGAAGGCCTCTTCCCGGCAATCCTCGGCCATGAAGGCGCCGGCATCGTCGTTGATGTCGGCCCCGGCGTCACCTCGGTGAAGAAGGGCGATCATGTCATCCCGCTTTATACCCCGGAATGCCGCGAATGCCCGTCCTGTCTGTCGCGCAAGACCAATCTTTGCACGGCGATCCGCTCCACCCAGGGCCAGGGTCTGATGCCGGACGGGACGTCGCGCTTCTCGATCGGCAAGGACAAGATCCACCACTACATGGGCTGCTCGACCTTTGCCAATTACACCGTACTGCCGGAGATCGCGCTTGCTAAAATCAATCCGGACGCTCCCTTCGATAAGGTCTGTTATATCGGCTGCGGCGTGACGACCGGCATCGGCGCGGTCATCAACACGGCCAAGGTGGAGGTCGGATCGACGGCGGTCGTCTTCGGCCTCGGCGGCATCGGTCTGAACGTCATCCAAGGGCTCAGGCTTGCCGGCGCTGACATGATCATCGGCGTCGATTTGAACAACGACAAGAAGGCCTGGGGCGAACGTTTCGGCATGACCCATTTCGTTAACCCCAAGGAGGTCGGCGACGACATCGTCCCTTATCTCGTCAACATGACCAAGCGCGGGGCCGACCAGATCGGCGGCGCCGACTACACCTTCGACTGCACCGGCAATACGAAGGTGATGCGCCAGGCGCTGGAAAGTTCGCATCGCGGCTGGGGCAAGTCAGTCATCATCGGCGTCGCAGGCGCCGGTCAGGAAATTTCGACCCGGCCCCTCCAGCTCGTCACCGGCCGTACCTGGATGGGCACTGCCTTCGGCGGCGCCCGCGGCCGCACCGACGTGCCGAAGATCGTCGACTGGTACATGCAGGGTAAGATCGAGATCGACCCGATGATCACCCACACGATGCCGCTGGAAGACATCAACAAGGGCTTCGAACTGATGCATGGCGGCGAAAGCATCCGAAGCGTCGTGGTTTATTGAGACGCCCGGCTTGTCTTTGGGAACAACGCTTCTATCATCTTGTGTGTTGCAAATGAGGGGACTCCCGAATGTACAAGTTCGAAATCTACAAGGACAAATCTGACGAATTCCGTTTCCGCTTCAAGGCATCGAACGGCCAGACCTTGTTCTCGTCCGAAGGCTATTCGGCAAAGGCTTCGGCCGTTGCCGCCATTGAATCCATCAAGAAGAATGCGCCGGGGGCGACCACGGACGACCAGACCACGGCGATGGCCTGAGGCCTCGTCCTCGCGGTTCGGGCTCGGCCGGCATTGTTCCCCTGCAGAGAATGACGCAGCATGATCTATGTCGACGCCGACGCCTGCCCGGTAAAGCCGGAAATCCTCAAGGTCGCGGAACGTCACGGCCTTGAGGTAACCTTTGTCGCCAATTCCGGCCTTCGTCCTTCCAGGGACCCCATGATTCGAAATGTCATCGTCTCGGGCGCATTCGACGCGGCTGACGACTGGATCGCCGAGCACGCAGATGCCGGCGACATCGTGGTGACCGCCGATGTGCCGCTTGCCGTTCGATGCGTTTCCAGAGGCGCGTTGGTGACAGGCCCGACCGGCCGCCTTTTCGACGAGGCGAACATCGGAATGGCAAGCGCGATGCGCGACCTCGGCGCGCATCTGCGCGAGACCGGCGAAAGCAAGGGCTACAACGCCGCCTTCTCTCCGCGTGACCGATCCAAATTCCTCGAAACGCTGGACAGGCTCTGCCGCCGCTCCAAAAATGAAATGCAATCCGGAAACCGATAATGAAAGTTCTGTCGCAGAACACCGCCTTCGGCGGCATGCAGGGCGTCTTCGCCCATGATTCAGAAGCCTGCCGCTGCGAAATGACCTTCGCGGTCTTCGTGCCGCCGAAAGCGATTCGAGAGCCCTGCCCCGTCCTCTGGTATCTCTCCGGCCTCACCTGCACCCATGCCAACGTCATGGAGAAGGGCGAATACCGGCGGTTGGCTTCGGAGCTGGGCCTCATCATCGTCTGCCCGGATACGAGCCCGCGCGGCAACGACGTGCCGGACGAACTCACCAATTGGCAGATGGGCAAGGGCGCCGGTTTCTACCTGGACGCCACCGAGAAGCCCTGGTCGGAACACTACCGGATGTACACCTACATCACCGAGGAACTGCCTAACTTCGTCAGCCAGCACTTCCGCATGGACATGAGCCGCCAGGGCATTTTCGGTCACTCCATGGGAGGTCACGGCGCCATGACGATTGCGCTCAAAAACCCGGGCCGCTTCAAAAGCTGCTCGGCCTTCGCGCCGATCGTCCAGCCGTCGACGGCCGACTGGTCGGCGCCGGCTTTCGAAAAGTATCTCGGCTCCGACAAATCCAGCTGGCGTCAATACGATGCCTGCGCGTTGGTCGAAGACGGCGCGCGTTTTCCTGAGTTCCTGATCGACCAGGGCAAGGCGGACGGCTTTCTGGAAAACGGGCTCAGGCCGTGGCTGTTCGAGGAGGCGACCGAGGGAACCGATATCGGCCTGACGCTGCGCATGCACGAACGCTACGACCACTCCTACTACTTCATCTCCACCTTCATGGACGACCATCTGCGCTGGCATGCGGACCGGCTGGCATGAGCCTTACGGAAACAGCGCGCTCGCGATCGCCGGACGCCCGTCGCCCTTGAGGCGAAATTCTGAGGCGATCCGATCGGCGATCTTTTCGGCGAGCGTCTTATCCGCCTCGCCTGCTTCCAGTAGGAAGACGGATGTCTCGAAACTTCCCTCGGCAATTGCCTCGCCGCTGCTGACGGAAATCACCTGGACGGTTACTTTCGCCTCATGCCGGCTGCCGATCAATTGCGGGATGCGCGAGGCCTTCTCTATCCGGATGGCGATGATCGTCCGCGGCAGCATGGACGCACGGGTGGTTCCGCGGATCGCCTCGTCCACAAGCATGTCGGTGGCGATCACCAATCCCTGCGGAACATTGCCGCGCGCCGTCACGAACGCACCGCGCACGTCATAAAGAAGTTGCTCCCGCTTTTCGTGCCCTGCGGGCATGCGAAATGCGGTCAACGGCAATGCCGTGAGCACGATAAGAGCAAAACGGGACAGGCGGCGGAACATGAAAAACCCGGAAGACGAGACTTCCGGATGTTCCACCAAACAGGGTTAGAGAAGGCTTAAGCGATGGGGCGCAGAGAGAGAAAAACTGCCGCCGCCGCCTGCATTTCTTCGAACCGCTTGGCGCGGCGATGCTCCGCTTCCGCGTCGGCCCCCCAAAGCTCGTTGGTCCAGTCCTCGTCGAGATGGGCAAGCGTCCACGCTTCCTGATCCGTGATGCGGTCTTCCGCGAAGGCAAGTGCCAGGATCGCCGATCCGGTCAGCGACGTCACCGTATGCAATGCCGCCAGTTCGATCGGGGTATCGTATTTGCGAAGCGTCACGGCAAAGGCGGCGATCGCCTCCTTGGGTTGGTCCCGAGGCATGACGCCCTCGATCAGGATGAAGCGGGCACCGAGTTCGTTCGCCGCCCAGTCCATGATCGGATCCCAGTTGTCGTTCTGCCTGACAACAAGATTTTCAGGTCCCTCGGCCCGGTAGCAGAGCATGTCGCTCGACGAAAATCTGAGAATATCCTCGAATACGGCCTGGGGATCGGCGGCAACCCCGTCGATTGCGGTGTTGACGAGCCTTGTGACCGGCATGGTGCGGGGGTCGATGACCTCCACCTGCGACGCCCATTCGTCACGTACAAGTTCCGCCAGCCTTGCGGTCGGAACGACAAGGCTGTTCCTGGCAGGGGTTTTCACCGGCTTGCCGTCGAGATGGATAGCGTGACCGCCCTCGCCTTCGGCGACACCTACCTCCTTGTAGAAACGTTTCGGCAGCGGCTTCTGCATCTGGATCTGCGCCCGCTTGGTCGGATCCGCATGGCTCAGCACGTCCGAAGGGTCGGGAAAGATGTCGCGCATAAAAACAACCTCAGCCGATATGGGCGAGAATCTCGCTTGGATGATGGACGATCGCGTCGGCTCCGGCTTTCGTCAGCTCTTCCACCGAGGCATAACCCCAGGAAACGCCGATCGCCATGGCGCCGGCAGCCTTTGCCATCTGCATATCGTAAATGGCGTCGCCTATGACAAGAGTATCGGCCGCTCTCATGCCGGTTTCGTCGCAGCATTCCGTCACCATCGCCGGATGCGGCTTGGAGGGACAATCGTCCGCCGTCCGCCCCACGACGAAGTATGTGTGGAAGCCATGCGTTTCCATGATGAGATTGAGCCCGCGCCGCGACTTGCCGGTAACGGCGCCGATCAGCAGATCCTCGCGCGGGCCGATTTCATCGATCAGCGCCCGGATTCCCGGGAACAGCGGCTCCTTGAAGTCGAGGTCCTGCCGGACGACCGAAAACAGCGATTTGTAATAGGCCGTCATCGCGACCGCCTCGTCGTCCACATGCTCCTTTCCCTGCATTCGGGAAATCGCGATGTCGAGCGTCAGTCCAATGATCGCCTTCGTATCCTCGACCTGCGGTTCGGGCTTGCCGAATTGCGCGAAGGTTCGGCGCATGGTTTCGTGGATGAGACCGGCGCTGTCGACCAGCGTACCGTCGCAATCGAAGAGAACGAGTTTCATTTGCTTTCCGCTGATTTCGCAGAGAGATACTGGCGCAAGATCTCGGTGTGTTCGCGAAGCGCCGCCGTGTTCGCCACGATTGCTTTGGTATTTTCGCTGGCTGCATCGATGGACTGTTTGGTCGCATCCTTAATGTACCGGTTTGGCTTACGGCATAAAAAGATAAACAACGCACCGAAAATCACCGCGAAGGCGATAACGGGAATACCCGGATTCATTTGAAACATTCTGCCTGACCTCTGCTACTCGTCTTCCCTTGCGCCATTTTCCATATCGAAGCCCAGCAAGTTCCAGGTCTGGAGCATATGCGGCGGCAAGGGCGCCGTCACTCTCAGCCGCCCGCCGTTCGGGTGCGGAATATCGATATGCCGCGCATGCAGGTGCAGCTTCTTCTGCACGCCGCCCGGAAAGGCCCAGTTCGGGTCGTCGTCGAAATATTTGGGATCGCCGATGATCGGATGGCCGATATGCAGCGCGTGAACGCGAAGCTGATGGGTGCGGCCTGTATAGGGCTCCATCTCCAGCCAGGCGAGCGTCTGCGCCGCCGTTTCCAGAACGCGGTAATAAGACACCGCGTGGTCGGCCCCCTCCTCGCCATGTTTGGCGATCCGCATGCGGTCTCCGTCGGGCGTCTGCTCTTTCACCAGCCAGGTGGAGATCTTGTCCTCGTGTTTGCGCGGCACGCCTTTGACGAGCGACCAATAGGTCTTCGTCGTGTCCCGCTCGCGAAAGGCTGCTGTCAGCTTCTGTGCCGCACCGCGGGTGCGGGCGATCACCAGCACGCCTGATGTGTCACGGTCGAGGCGGTGGACGAGCCGCGGCTTTTCGCCCTTCGGGCTGACCCAGGCGTCGAGCATCTGGTCGATATGCCGCGTGACGCCGGAACCGCCCTGTACGGCAAGCCCTGCAGGTTTGTTAAGGACAATGACCTTCTCGTCCTCGTGCAGCACCATGCGCGACAGCAGCTCGAAATCGCTGGAATGCTTCAGGTCCTTCGAGGCGATCGGGCCGGTCTTCTTGGCGTCTATATCCATGGGCGGAATGCGCACCGTCTGGCCCGGTTGAACCCGGGTGTCGGATTTGACGCGCCCACCATCGACGCGCACCTGGCCGGAACGCAAGAGCTTCTGCAGCGGCCCGAAGCCGAGCCCTGGGTAATGGATCTTGAACCAGCGGTCGAGACGCATCCCCGCCTCGTCCGCCTCGACGCGGATATGCTCGATGCCTGCCATCAACGCTCTTTCGTGTCTCGTCTGATTGAGCCCGGTCTTTAGAGCATTGCCCGCCCGAGCGCCAGCCCGGCAAAGACGGCGCCGAGCGAGATCGCCACGCTGGCGAGGACATAAGTTGCGCCAGCCAGCGCTGCGCCCCGCTCGAAAAGCGTGATGACGTCCAGTGAAAACGCCGAAAAGGTCGTGAAGCCGCCGAGCACCCCGGTGATCAGCAAGAGCCGCATCTCGGGCGAAGCATCATACCGCCGTACGATGAGCTCGGCGAGCAAGCCGATCGCGAAGGAACCCGCCACGTTCACCGTGAGTGTGCCCCAAGGGAAGTTCGGGCCGAATTGGCGCAGGGCCCAGAGTCCGACGAGATAGCGGCAGACGGAGCCGAGAGCTCCCCCGATGGCAACAAGAAGCATATGATTCATGGGCATACTCTGTAACCTGGAACAAAAAATCGTCAAATCGATAAAATGCCGGCCTTTTGCTTAAACCGGAACGAATCGGGTTCCGCTTACTTCTTTATGATTGGAGAAGAAGTGGCAGATCATATGACTCAAGTGCTTAGCATCTCGGCAAACACCGCCGCCATGGCCATAGAGGCGCTAAAACCCGGCCGGCGCCTGTCGCCAAAGGATCAGGCAGCAGACATCAAGGCCGACGCCGAGCGTAATGCGAGACGTGCCCAGAATGCCGGCGAGCCCGGCGACATCGAACTGATGATTCCCGCCACCGCCGTTTCCGTCGACCTTTTGAGCGCGGGTCATCAACCGCATCAGCAGGTTTCCTATCATCAGGTCCAGTCTGCGTATCGGGATCTGGAAGATTAGTTGCCTACCGTCCGCCTCACGGCGCCTGCCTGCGGGATTTGCCCGCGAACTTCAGCGGAAATCCTTCAAAGCCTTTGATCTCCTTCAGCACGAACGTTGTCTGCATTTCCTTGATGCGCGGCAACCGCCTGAGAGTCGACATGGCGAAATCGGCATAGGCGTCGAGATCGGGCGAGACGACCTGCAGCAGGAAGTCAGCGTCACCGGCAATACTGTAGCATGCCACCACCTCTTCCAGCCGGCTTACCTCGTCCGCGAAAGCCTCCGCTTCCGCTTCGCTATGGCTGTCGATCTTGACGCGGATGAAGGCAAGCACGCCGAGGCCGATCGCCCGCCGGTCCAGGATTGCCCGATACCCCTGGATAACGCCGCTCTCTTCCAGATGCCTGACCCGCCGCCAGCTCGGCGACGTCGAAAGCCCGACCTTCTCCGCCAATGCCTGATTCGTCAGCCGGCCGTCTTCCTGTAAAGCTTTCAAGATTCGCACATCTGCCGGTTCGATCTCACCATCCATAAATTTCTGCCCATCCTTCGCTGATTGCCGGTAAGTCTTACCAAAAACGGCGAGGAACCAGAAGCGAAAGGTAAGATCATCCCGGCGAGCTGCACTATCATCCGGCGGCTTCCAACCACGCCGGAAAATCATGAGCGAAGACATCCGCCTTGCCATCGTCGTCAATCCCGCCCTGCCGATCGGCCTCGTCGCCAATACGGTCAGTGCCATTTCCGTAGGTCTCGGCGCGCGCCTGCCGCAGCTTGCCGGGCAAACCCTCGCCGACCGAGATGGTCGCGCGATCGACACCAGTTCCAATGAACCGGTGCCGATTCTCGCAGCAGACGCGGAAACGATCGGCGCGCTTCTCCTGCGGGCGCTCGGCCGGTCCGAGGACCGCGCCGTCGTACCCTTCCCGGCTTTCGCCCGGTCGCTGCATGACTACAGAGACTATGAGGCCGCTTTCCCGAACTGCGATCTGTCGCAGGAGATAATCGACGGCCTGGGGCTCGCCGGCCCGTCGAAATGGGTCAGATCGCTGACCGGCAGCCTCAGGCTTCTCCGCTGAGGGAGATGAGGCCGCGCCTTTGGCGGCCTCCCGAGGGGTGTCAGTTGGTCTTGTGGCCGCCCGGACCAGCCGCGCCCACGGCCAGTTTGACTTCGATCGGTCCGGCTTTTTCGAATGTCAGCGTCACGGGCACTTCGCCACCGGCCTTGAAGGGCTCTTTCACCTTCATGAACATCATGTGCAGCCCGCCCGGTTTCAGCTCGATCGTCTGTCCGGCTGGGATCGCGATTCCGGCATCGAGCTTGCGCATTTTCATCACCTGCCCCTGCATCGCCATTTCATGCAGTTCCACCGCGCCTGCCACCGGCGAGGAGGCGGACACCAGCATATCGTCAACTTCGCCGTTGTTCGTGATGGTCAGGTATCCGCCGCCGACAGGCTGACCCGGCAGCATGGCCTTGGAGAACGCCCCGGTGATCACCAGATCGCCGACTTTGATTGCCTCGCCGGTCGCGGTTGCGCCGCCCGCCATCATGCCCTGCATGTGATCCGTGCCGGCCGCCATGATCACGTCGTTCGTTGGCCTCGATGCATTGAGGAAAACAGGTTGCGCGAAGGTGTGAGCAGCACCGGCGGTTGCGAGCATGCCTGAAAGGATGATTTTTGCGATGGTCTTCATGATATGTCCTCTTCCGGTGACAGCACGCTTTGGCTGTCCGACCGGGAACGATTGATCTGTATGAATGCAAAGATCAGATCGAGGCAGGTGGAGCGCGGGATCTCGGCCGCTCGACCGCGCTCGCACCGAAAGTCTCGACGGGCCTCGGCAGCGCCTTCGCATGGGATCGCTGCCCGCCCGCCAGCCATGTTTCATCATTGGGCGGCGGCAGGATGACCGAGGCGGCAAGCAGGCAGACTTCGCAAAGCGGCTTTGCCGCCGGCTCCCGCCTGTGCTCGCCCTCGGCGCAGATGTCGGCGAAAGTGCCGTCCGGAAGCCGATATTCTTCGCCGAACGATTCGAGCGGAGCGGCGCTTCCAGGCTGATGGCCAAGCCCCAGCGAAAGCAGGAGTACGGCGCAAAAGATGCGCAGCACGCTTGTCACTGTGCGGGGACCTGTCGTCATTGCATAACCTGCTCGAATAGCACTCGGCATAACCCAATTCGTCGGGAAGCGCAAAACATGGTCCTCTCTATACCACGCAGCCACGACGGCTGTTTGCACCAGGTCAAGCAGCGTTCATTGCGCTGCGACAGAAATTATGTCCGGAGCGACATTGGCCTCTTGTCAAACCCCGGTCGAGGCGGATAATGACGCCGAACTCGCTGGGAGAATCCGCTTCAATGCGGTGCCGAAGGAGCAACCGCCCCGGAAACTCTCAGGCAAAAGGACCAGCGAGCGTCGACAGGACTCTGGAGAGAGGTTTTTCCTTAGGGAGAGACTCGCCGAAGGGATAACAATCTCAGGCGAAAGGGACAGAGGGGGCTCAAAAACCGGCGCGGCAACGCGCCTGACCGTGAGCCGGTGCGTCAAGCGCCAAGACCTGGAGGCGTCCTTGGACGATCAGACCGTACTGAAGAAAACACCCCTTCACGCCCTTCATCTGTCGCTCGGAGCGAAGATGGTGCCGTTCGCCGGGTATGACATGCCGGTGCAATATCCCGCGGGCGTTCTCAAGGAGCACCTGCACACCCGCACGGCCGCCGGGCTTTTCGACGTCTCCCACATGGGACAGGTTCTCGTGAGAGCAAGATCCGGTGTCTATGAGGATGCGGCAAGGGCGCTGGAAAGCCTGGTTCCGGTGGATATCCTCGGCCTGAAGGGAGGCCGCCAGCGCTACGGGTTCTTCACCGACGAGAACGGATGTATCCTCGACGACCTGATGATCACCAATCGCGGCGATCACCTCTTGGTCGTCGTCAACGCCGCCTGCAAGGAGGCCGATGTCGCCCATATGAAGGCGCATCTTTCGGATTGCGACGTGACGCTCGTTGAGGACCGGGCGCTTCTCGCGCTACAAGGCCCCAGGGCCGAGGCAGTGCTCGCCGAACTCTGGCCGGATGTCGTTGACATGAAGTTCATGGATGTCTGCGACGCCAGCCTTCACGATGCCGCCTGCATCGTCTCCCGCTCCGGTTATTCCGGCGAGGACGGGTTCGAGATCTCCGTCCCCGCTAAAGACGCCGAACAACTCGCCAAGGCGCTGCTCGAGGATCTGCATTGCATGCCGATCGGCCTCGGCGCCCGCGATTCGCTGCGGCTCGAAGCCGGGCTCTGCCTCTATGGCAACGACATCGACACGACGACCTCTCCGATCGAGGCCTCGCTCGAATGGGCGATCCAGAAGGCCCGCCGTCCGGGCGGCGAACGCGCCGGGGGCTTCCCTGGCGCCGGTCGCATCCTGGATGAACTGACGAACGGCACCTCGCGCCGCCGCGTCGGCCTGAAGCCGGAAGGCAAAGCCCCCGTCCGCTCGCACGCCAAGCTTTTTGCGGACGCCGAAGGCAAGATCGAACTCGGCGAGGTCACCTCCGGCACCTTCGGCCCTTCGGTCGAAGGCCCGGTCGCTATGGGTTATGTCCCGACCCAATATGCCGAGCCTGGCACCCAGATCTTTGCCGAGGTCCGTGGCAGGTTCCTGCCCGTTACCGTCGCCAAACTCCCTTTCATCGCCCCCACCTACAAACGCTAAAAAACCCTCCGGAGAGAACCATGCTGAAATTTACCGCCGAACATGAATGGCTGAAGCTCGAAGGCGACGTCGCCACCGTCGGCATCACCTCTCACGCTGCCGAACAGCTCGGCGATCTCGTTTTCGTGGAACTGCCGGAAGTGGGTGCCGAACTGACGAAGGACGGCAATGCCGCCACAGTGGAATCCGTGAAGGCGGCATCCGATGTCTATTGTCCGCTCGATGGCGAAGTCGCCGAGGTCAACCAGGCGATCGTCGACGATCCCTCGATCGTCAATTCGGATCCGCAGGGTGCCGGCTGGTTCTTCAAGCTGAAGCTCAAGAACGCTTCCGATGCCGACGCGCTGCTCGACGAAGCCGCCTATAAGGACCTCATCGCATGAGCGACTCCACAGATTTCCACTTCACCGACTACCAGCCGTACGACTTCGCAAACCGCCGGCATATCGGCCCCTCTCCGGCCGAAATGGCGGAGATGCTGAAAGTCGTTGGCTATCCGTCGCTCGACAAGCTGATCGACGCCACTGTCCCCGCCTCGATCCGCCAGACCGTCCCGCTTGCCTGGGGGCCGGCGCTGACGGAACGCGAAGCGCTCGACAAGCTGCGCGACACCGCCAACAAGAACAAGGCGCTCGTCTCGCTGATCGGCCAGGGCTATTACGGCACGATCACGCCGCCCGTCGTCCAGCGCAATATTCTGGAAAATCCCGCCTGGTACACGGCCTACACGCCGTACCAGCCGGAAATCTCGCAGGGCCGCCTGGAAGCGCTCCTGAATTTCCAGACCATGATCTGCGACCTGACCGGCCTCGATGTCGCCAACGCCTCTCTGCTTGACGAGGCAACCGCCGCCGCCGAAGCCATGGCGCTCTGCCAGCGCCAGGCGAAGTCCAAGGCGACGGCCTTCTTCGTCGATAGCGCCTGCCATCCCCAGACCATCGCCCTGATCGAGACTCGCGCCGCCCCGCTTGGCTGGACCGTCGTCGTCGGCGACCCGATGACTGATCTCGATCCTGTCGACGTTTTTGGCGCCATCTTCCAGTATCCCGGCACCAACGGCCACTGCCACGACTTCTCCGGCCTGATCGCGCGCCTCCACCAGACGGGCGCGGTCGCAGCGGTCGCGGCCGATCTTCTGGCGCTGACGCTCCTGAAATCCCCCGGCGAAATGGGCGCCGACATCGCCATCGGCTCGTCGCAGCGCTTCGGCGTGCCGGTCGGTTACGGCGGACCGCATGCGGCCTATATGGCGGTCAAGGACGCCCACAAGCGCGCCATGCCGGGCCGTCTCGTCGGCGTCTCGGTCGACAGCCGCGGCAACCGCGCCTATCGCCTGTCGCTCCAGACCCGCGAGCAGCATATCCGCCGAGAAAAGGCGACCTCGAACATCTGCACCGCTCAGGTGCTGCTGGCCGTCATGGCGTCCATGTACGGCGTCTTTCACGGCCCCGACGGTCTGAAGGCGATCGCCCAGCAGGTCCACAAGAAGGCTGTATTGATGGCCAAGGGCCTCGAAAGGCTCGGCTATACAATCGAGCCCGACACCTTCTTCGACACCATTACCGTCGAAGTCGGACATATGCAGGGTCTCATCCTGCGTGCCGCTGTGGCCGAAGGCATCAACCTGCGCAAGGTCGGTGAGACGAAGATCGGCATGTCGCTCGACGAGCGCACCCGCCCCGCGACGCTCGAAGCGGTCTGGCGCGCCTTCGGCGGCAATTTCGAGGTTTCCGATTTCGAACCGGAATACCGTCTGCCGAACGCGCTGCTGCGCAAATCGGCCTATATGGCCCATCCGATCTTCCACATGAACCGCGCCGAAAGCGAGATGACCCGCTATATCCGCCGGCTCTCGGACCGGGATCTGGCGCTCGACCGGGCGATGATCCCACTCGGCTCCTGCACCATGAAGCTCAACGCCACGGCGGAAATGCTGCCGATTACCTGGCCGGAATTTGCCGACATCCACCCCTTCGTACCCGCCGACCAGGCGCTCGGTTATAAGGAGATGATCGACGATCTATCCGCAAAGCTCTGCCAGATCACCGGCTACGACGCGTTCTCCATGCAGCCGAATTCCGGCGCGCAAGGCGAATACGCGGGTCTCCTGACCATCCGCAACTATCACATCGCCAATGGCGACACGCATCGCGATGTCTGCCTTATCCCGACCTCCGCGCACGGCACCAATCCAGCTTCCGCACAGATGGTCGGCATGAAGGTCGTGCCGGTCAAGGCCAAGGAAAACGGTGATGTCGATATCGAAGATTTCCGAGCAAAAGCAGAGCAGTATGCGGAAAACCTCTCATGCTGCATGATCACCTATCCTTCGACCCACGGCGTCTTCGAGGAGACGGTGAAGGAGATTTGCGAGATTACCCACGCCCACGGCGGTCAAGTCTATCTCGACGGCGCCAACATGAACGCAATGGTCGGCCTGTCCCGCCCCGGTGACATCGGCTCCGACGTTTCCCACCTCAACCTCCACAAGACCTTCTGTATCCCGCATGGCGGCGGCGGCCCTGGCATGGGTCCGATCGGTGTCAAGGCGCATCTCGCAGCGCATCTGCCGGGTCATCCGGAAAGCGACGGTCGCGAGGGCGCAGTCTCGGCAGCCCCGTTCGGCTCGCCGTCGATCCTGCCGATCTCCTGGTCCTATTGCCTGATGATGGGTGGCGAAGGCCTGACCCAGGCGACGAAGGTGGCGATCCTCAACGCCAACTATATCGCCGCGCGTCTCAAGGGTGCCTATGACGTGCTCTACAAGTCGGAGGCAGGCCGCGTCGCCCACGAATGCATCATCGACACGCGCCCGCTCAACGCCTCTGCCGGCGTCAGCGTCGACGATGTCGCCAAACGCCTGATCGACTGCGGTTTCCATGCCCCGACCATGAGCTGGCCGGTCGCCGGCACGCTGATGATCGAGCCGACCGAGAGCGAGACCAAGGCCGAGCTCGACCGCTTCTGCGACGCAATGCTGGCGATCCGCGAGGAAGCCCGTGCCATCGAGGACGGCCGCATGGATCGGACGAACAACCCGCTGAAAAACGCCCCGCATACGGTGGAAGACCTGGTTGGCGAATGGGACCGCCCCTACAGCCGCGAACAGGCCTGCTATCCGCCGGGCGCCTTCCGCGTGGACAAATACTGGTCGCCGGTCAACCGCGTCGACAACGTCTATGGCGACCGCAACCTCGTCTGCACCTGCCCGCCGATGGAATCTTACGCCGAAGCCGCGGAATAACCGCGATCACGGGCGGCCTGTTTTCGTCAGGCCGCCCAGGCTACCGCCGCAGTAAGACGGCGGCCCATTGAAACGAATTAGCTCGAAGTTTCCGTCCGCTCCGGCAGCCGGCTATCGGACTTCCTTGCGATCCACGCAATAGCGCCGGCCATCTCGGCGATGGGGTGCAAAAGCGCCTGTTCGTCGGGCTTTCGCCCCCTGCGCAGCCAGGCCTGAGCCGCTTTGGGAGCCAGGTACCAGCCATAGATCAGCCAGGACAGGCCGCGTATCGCCCGCGTCGCCTTGTTGCCCATCTCGAGCATCGCCCGGAAGCCCGACCACTTCGTCTCGGGCCAGATCTGGATCGCCTTGAACCCCGCAAGGCTCAGCGTCATGAAAACCCCATAAGGTGTCATGTGATAATAGCTTGCGTCGTGCCAGGGTTCGAGAAACGAAGCCGAGCCAAGGCAGACGCCGCCGGGCTTCAGAACCCGGGCCGCCTCCTTCGCAGCAAGCTGGGGAAAGGCCAGATGCTCCCATACGGCGGACGCATAAACCGCGTCGAAGCTCCCGTCGCGGAAGGGCAGCACATGAGCATCGCAGAGAATATCCGGGCCGCCATGGCTGCGCAGCCAGTCGTGCACGCGGTCGACAGCCACGTCGACGCCGA
Source organism: Neorhizobium huautlense (assembly GCF_002968575.1). Taxonomy (GTDB): domain Bacteria; phylum Pseudomonadota; class Alphaproteobacteria; order Rhizobiales; family Rhizobiaceae; genus Neorhizobium; species Neorhizobium huautlense. Next base: position 57,623 of record NZ_PVBM01000025.1, read on the forward strand.
TATAGTGGATGCCGCGCTCGCCCATCCATTTTCGCATCTGGCCGCCGCCGCAGCCGATTTCCAGCACCGTACTTCCCGCCGGCAGCTCGTTCAGGCACGCCTCATGCGCCCGGTCGAGGTGATAGATGCCGCCCTTGGGCTGGCCGTGCGCCGGGGGAAAGCGCAGGATCTCCACGTCAGGGATGGTTGCTGGATTGAACGCCTGTGCGGGCCATTCAAAACGGACGGTGCCGCCGCCGCGTGGCATCAGGTTCGGCCGCTCGTCCTCCCGTACGAATTCCCGTCCGCATGCATCGCATCTTCTGGGTGCGGCAAGATCGGCGCGGCAATCGGGGCAGCTCAGCAGACCGTCGCATGCCGATATCATGCCCTGCGCCCTTCCGGACATCCCATTCGATTGCACCCGGAAGCCGTTCGTCGAACCTTCGCCGGGTTCTCGGTCTACCGGTTGGTCGAGCTGCTCCCGCGGCTGGACGATATTGGGCCCCCTTGCCTGGGCACGAAGGATCGGCCGAGCGTGATGAACAAAGGATTTGAGCGTGGGTAGCACAGTGTCTCTTCCAATGCAGCCCCGATATCCGACCCAAGGCCGAGTGATCTACCGGTTGATCGAAAGGTATTGTCAGGCCTTCTACATCGTCAACGCCCCATATTGATTGCTGGTTCTTCCCCGGTTCCTCCGAAAGAACTACTGGCAACGGGCTTTCCCAGTGAGAGCGATGGCCAGTATAGCGGCTTTTCCTCCCTTTGGAGTTGGCATGGCTCGCCGGTATGGGCGGAACAGTAACGCTTTGCAGCAGTTACGTTAGATGTGGCAGGCGTCGTCCGCCAAGTCGTACGGCTGCCGGAATATTAGAAAGCCCTGCACAAGCTCGAATTGCGACAGTCTCGCGAGAGAATCGTTGCCCTTTTGCCATATGGGGTGCCGCGGGACTGCTGAGGCAAGGCAGCCGCGGATACTTGATGAGAATGCTTATGCTTCAGCGATACGCCAAGCAATCGGCAGTTCTTCTTGGTCCTGATGACCTTGATCTGCTGCAGAAATTTCTGGAAGCCTGGTGCGAGGAAAACGCCGTCGACCTGACCGATGAATCGGCAGCCGATGTCGCTTCCGCTCTGATCGACTGGTATCAATTCGACCTGACGGAGCGAAACCTTCTGAAGTCGGAACCGGCGGATCTGCCGTCAAAGCCCTCGAGGATCCAGCAGCTTCTGCGAAGACTGGACGACGTCTGAGCGCGGAACCGCGCTGTGGGGACTGACATCATCGCCCTCGAGAGCGGGGATATTAGTGCCGGCGCTGGTAGTAGAGATACGACGTGAACCTTCACCATCCGGGTCAGCGGAAAATGGTCTCCCTCCGGCGACACGCTCTCCTTTGTCATCCTCGGGCTTGACCCGGCGATGACCTCGAGGATCCAAAAACAAGCATTTTTGGTCGTGAAGTCGATTTATTCCGAATCGCGCGAAGGCCTAATCATCTGATTTCATTCGTTTGTGCCTTGGGTTATCCTCGGGTTAAACCCGAGAACGAGGATGACGAACAAAAAAGTCGTCCCCCTTCATCCCCACCCCTTCGCCTCGTGCCTACAATTTCCCCGTCCCGCATCGGATACACCAGGAGGCGTCCTGGCGAGGCGGGGCCGGCGCTGGTGGTGGAGGGACGACGTAAACCTCCATCATCGGGGTCCGCGGAAAATGGTCTCCCTCCGGCGACACGGGGGAAGCGGGATGGTTTCGGACCGGCCACCTGCTTCTGATGCCCGAAAGAGCGCGCCGGGCGTGCCTGTGCGGCACACATGGTGGCCCAAAGGATGGTTTCGCCGGGCTTGTGTTCAAGTCCGTCCGCTTACAGCGGAAAGTCCGGCGGCGGCGCCTGTTCACCCTTGCCGGTTGGTCCTCGGGTTAAACCCGAGGATCCGGACGGGTATCAGGAACCAGACGAACACCATCCGGAAAGGCCACGGCAGAGGGACCGGAGTCGCGGATAAAAACCGCCGAACGGGGCGCTGAGAGGTGTCACCTATAAACTAACTTACGAGGCAGCTCCCAGCGCCCCGTCCGACAAAAAAAACCGAGAACACCAAGGAGGGAGTCCGTCTTGTCCTTACCCGGCCAGCATCTTCTCCTCGGGCTGAACGCGCGAACCAGCCGCAATGTCCACCGCCGCAAAGGCCGCAGTGATGACCTCGACGCCTGCCCCGGGTCGAGTTGCTTCTGCCGACAGGATCTGGCGAAAACGGCGGGCACCCGCAAATCCCTGGAACAACCCGACCATGTGCCGCGTGACATGGTGCAGCCGCCCTCCGGCAGTGATCACGCCTTCCGCATAGGCCATCATACTGTCGCGCAAGGCCAGCCAATCCGGGTCGGCCGCATCAGTTCCTGCCACCAAAGCATCCACCCCGGCAAGCAGCCCCGCATTCTGGTAGGCGGCGCGGCCGAGCATCACACCATCCATCACCTCAAGGTGACCTGCGGCCTGATCGAGATCGGCGATGCCGCCGTTGATGCCGATGAAGACGCCGGGATTTTCCTGCTTCATCCGATGGACGAGACCGTAGTCGAGCGGCGGAATTTCCCGGTTTTCCTTGGGGCTCAGCCCCTGCAGCCAGGCTTTTCGGGCATGGATCCAGATCGCGTCGGCCCCGGCGCCGATCATCCGCGCGAGGAAATCCGGCAGCACGTCCGCCGGCTCCTGGTCGTCGATGCCGATCCGGCATTTCACCGTTACCGGCACCTTCGAGACTCGCTTCATCGCCGAAACGAGGTCCGCTACATGCCCCGGGTCGCGCATCAGGCAGGCGCCGAAGGTGCCCGATTGCACCCGGTCCGACGGACAGCCGACATTGAGGTTGATTTCGTCATAACCGTAGTCCGCCGCAATCCGGATGGCTTCGGACAATTTGGCCGCGTCCGATCCGCCAAGCTGCAGCGCGACCGGATGTTCCTCCGGCGAATAGGAAAGCAGCCTTTGGCGCGGACCGTGGATGATCGCGTCCGCCACCACCATTTCGGTATAAAGCAGCGCCTGCCTAGACAATTGCCGGTGCAGGAAACGGCAATGCCGGTCCGTCCAGTCGATCATAGGGGCAACGGCGAAGACGGGAGCCTTGAAATAGTTGTCTTTTGTTTTTCTTTCAGGCCCTTGCAACGCTTTCTTCTCCGTCTTGTTCAAGCTCATCTTGCGCTAAACCCGCCGGCTTCGGAGCGGATTTGGCCCAATGGACCCACTAGAACCAAATGAGGATGCGCTCATGGACCCATCACCGCGCGCAAGCCAAGGACGGCAGCGCCGGCTACAGCGGGTCATGCGCGACGGCGTCACTTATCATGAGACGACGACTTTTGATAGGCAGCCGGCAACCACCGCATGGATGAGGAAGCGCGGTCGCCAACTTGCCAAATCTGGCGCGACAGAGCCAGGCCAGAAGTTGCAGGTCCGCCCATCAGGCGCCAGCTTGTTGAAAATCAGCGGATCACGATGTGGCCGCACCGCGATCGCGTCGACGCATATGATCGACAAGCGCCCGCAGCTTCGGCGCCAGGTTGCGGCGGCTCGGATAATAGAGATAGAAGCCGGCAAAGCGCGGGCAGTATTGCTCAAGCAGCGGAACCAGTTCGCCCCGCTCCATCCACGGGCGGAAGCTTTCCTCCATGCCGAAGGTGATGCCCGCGCCGGCCACTGCGAGCTTGATCATCAACGCCATGTCGTTGGTGGTGATCTCGGGCATCACCGCGACGCTGAACTCCTTGCCGTTTTCCGCGAATTCCCAGCGATAGGGCGCCGCTTTCGGCGCCGGCCGCCAACCGATGCAGCGATGCGCGACAAGCTCGCTCGGATGCGACGGCGCACCGAAACGCTGAAGATATGCCGGCGCGCAGACGGCGAGCTGCCGCTCGTCACCGGCAATCGGCACGGCGATCATGTCCTGTTCGATGACCTCGCCGAGCCTTACGCCGGCATCATACCCTTCGGCAACGATATCGAATTCCTCGTCAGTCACCGTGATGTCGAGCTGAACTTCCGGATAGGCCGCGGCAAAGCTCGCCAGGAGCGGCCCCGAAAGAAAGTCCTCCGCAATCGAGGAGACGGCAAGCCTTAGCTGCCCGCGGGGACGGGCGCGCAAATCACCCACAGCGTCCATCGCCACACGCAGTTCCGCAATCGCCGGGGCCACGTCGCCGAGCAGCCGTTCGCCCGCCTCGGTCAGGCTGACGCTCCGAGTAGTGCGCTGTACCAGTGCTATACCCAGCGTCTCTTCCAGCCGTCTGATCGTCTGGCTGACGGCTGAGCGGGTCACATCCAGCCGGTCCGCCGCGGCGCGAAAACTCTTCTCCTCGGCCACCAGCGCGAAAACGGCCAGCGCATTGAGATCTATAGACATTGGTTAGATTTTCTTTCCATGTTGAAAAGGAATAGGCAGCTTATGGAAACAATGGAGCAGATCTATCTTGCTGGCAACCGCTACAGGGCGGTCGACCTGATCAGTAGAAGGAAACGAGATATGGCCCTCCACAAAGTCGTCCTCATAACCGGCGCCTCCAGCGGTATCGGTGCGGGCATTGCCCGGGAGCTTGGCTCCGCCGGAGCCACGCTCATGCTCGGCGCACGCCGCACCGATCGCCTGGAAGCGCTGGCGGAAGAAATCCGGGCGGGCGGCGCCGATGTGATGACCCGCCGTCTTGACGTCACCGACCGCTCCGATGTCGCGGCCTTCGCCGAGGCAGCGCGCAATGCCTTCGGCCGGGTCGACGTTATCGTCAACAATGCCGGCATCATGCCGCTGTCGCCTATGGCCTCCATGAAGGTCGACGAGTGGGACCGGATGGTGGATGTCAACATAAAGGGCGTGCTCCATGGCATCGCCGCGGTGCTGCCGGACATGGTTGCGCGAGGCTCGGGCCACATCATCAACATAGCCTCGATCGGAGCGCTGACCGTGTCCCCCACGGCTGCGGTCTACTGTGCCACTAAATTCGCCGTCAGGGCCATCTCCGACGGCCTGAGACAGGAGCATGACGATATCCGCGTCACTTGCATCCATCCGGGCGTCGTCGAGAGCGAGCTTGCCGGCACCATCACCGATCCGTCCGCCGCGGAACTGATGAGAACCTATCGCGCCGTCGCGCTGCAGCCGGACGCGATCGGCCGCGCTGTGCGCTTCGCCATCGAGCAACCAGCCGACGTCGATGTGAACGAGATCGTCGTCCGGCCGACGAAGACAAAATGAGGAGGTCGCAATGAAGCAGTTATCGATGCTTGCCGCCACAGTGGCCCTGACCGCCCTTGTTCCGCTGGAGAAAGGTTCCGCCCAAATGCAAACTGAAAAGAGAGCCCCTCAACCGGCGCAAAACCACCCTTATGTGGGAATGTGGGTAACGGCCGACGGCCGGGTCCGTCATCACCTGCTTGCGAACGGACGCTATGACGAGGCCCGCGGAAACCGCGAGAGTGCCTATCAGGGCCGGTACGAGGTCAGAGGCAACCACATCGACTACTGGGACGATACCGGCTTCACCGCCGATGGAGAATTCATCGACGGGGTGCTGCATCACGGCGGCATGATCCTATACCGCCGGGACTAAGTGCCCGACAGGGAGCCCCCCACAGAAGCGGCAGATGGCAGGACGGCCGCTCGGCCGTCCGCTCAAGGTTCTTGCTTCCGCAACCCGGCTACAACATCCAGAAAGGCTCGCAGCGCCGGCGGCACGGCCCGATGTCCCGGGTAATAGACTGCAACTCTTTCCGGAGCGGGCATCCACGCAGCGAGGGCTCTGCGCAGCCGGCCATCGGACAGAGCCGCTTCGGCCGCCCAATCCGCGACATAGGCAATGCCCAGGCCCTCTATCGCCGCTTCCACCATCAGCTCCTCGTCGTCGAGGATGATGGAGCCGTTCGTGTCGATGACAATCTCCTGGGCTGCGCGCTCGAACTCCCATCGATAGAATTTGCCGCTGGGCATGCGGTGGCCAATCAAACGATGGCGCTCAAGTTCCTCCGGGGTTTCCGGCTCGCCGAGCTGATCGAGATAAGCGGGCGAGGCCACACAGATGAATGTCAAGGGACGCGCGAACGGCAAAGCTATCATGTCCTTGGGAACCGATTCCAGGAGGCGCACGCCGGCATCAAAGCCACTGGACACGATGTCGATCAGCCGTCCCTCGACGACAATGTCCAGCGTCACGTCAGGATAGAGCCTCGTCATTTTCGGAAGGACCCTGCGGACGAGGAGACCGGCCAATAATCGCGGGGTATTGATGCGAACCGTTCCTGCCACCTGTCCCCTGAACCCGGAGATACTGTCGAGCGCCTCATCCAGCGAAGCGAGCGCCGGCTGAAGCCGGTCGAGCAAGCGGAAACCGGCTTCCGTCGGCGAGACGCTGCGCGTGGTGCGGTTGAGGAGACGCACGCCCATGCGCTCCTCCAGCCCCCGTATGGCATGGCTCAAGGTGGAAGGCGCCGCCCCTATCTCATCAGCCGCACGGCGGAAGCTACGGTGCGTGGCGACGGCCATGAAGGCAGCGAGATCGTTGAGCGACGGGCGAGACATTGATGGGTTTTTTGCATCAGCTCATGCCGATTTCAAGGGCTAATGATCGCAATTCGGCCGTCCTATTTCCTGTTGGCAGTCAACCAGGAGATATGAAATGGAAAAGACCTGGCTCATAACAGGTGTGTCGTCCGGCTTGGGCCGGCTGCTGGTGGAGAAGGCGCTGTTCAGAGGAGACCGCGTTGTCGGCGCCAGCCGCAGCGAGGGTACGCTGGCCGACCTGCAGTCACGCTACCCTCAACGGCTCAGCATCGTCGCGATGGATCTCAAGGACCAGCGCTCGGTCCGTGCCGGGGTCGACCGCGCCTTCGCGGCGTCACCCCGCATCGACATCGTTGTCAGCAATGCAGGATATGGCCTACTCGGCGCGGCCGAAGAAGCTAGCGACGCGCAGGTACGGGATATCATAGCCACCAATCTCATCGGCGCGATCACGCTCATGCAGGCGACATTGCCGCATCTGCGCAACCAAGGCGGCGGCCGCATCCTGCAAGTGTCCAGCGAGGGAGGCCAAATCGCCTACCCCGCCTTCAGCCTCTATCACGCGACCAAGTGGGGTATCGAAGGTTTTGTCGAGTCCGTAGCGCAGGAGACGGCTCCCTTCGGCATCGAGTTCAGCCTCATAGAACCCGGCCCGGCGCGCACCGCGTTCGGCGGCAATCTTGCGCAGGCCGAGCCGCTCGCGGTTTATGAGGGGACCCCTGCCGACGGAATTCGCCAAGCCGCCCGAGGCTCCTGGGTTATCAAGGGCGACCCCGACCGCATGACGGACGCGATGATCAGACTTGCCGATCAGGAGGGTCCGCTTCCGAAGCGGCTGGTGCTCGGTGCCGATGCCTATGCAGGGATCCGCAAGGCACTGCTTTGCCGCATCGAGGAGCTCGACAGACAGAAGGACGTCGCGATCGCCGCCGACTTTACCGAGGAGGAATTGGCGCGGCTTTGATCCACCTCCCCACCCGACCGGCCAGGCGGATGCCCTCTCAACGCCGCCCCTCTTCCCTACAGACGCCGTGGCGCCCGCAACCGCGGGCTGTCCCGCCATCAACACAAAGGAACACCAAATGCACCCACGTGAAGCCATCTTCCCCGCCAAGCGCCATGCCTTGTACGATCTCCATCGATATTCAGCAGCCATTCGCTCCGGCGATCTTCTTTTCGTTTCCGGTCAGGTCGGCAGCCGTGAAGACGGCTCCCCGGAGCCGCTCTTCGAGGATCAGGTTCGGCGGGCCTTCGCCAATCTGCGCGCGGTCCTGGCCGCTGCCGGCTGCAGTCTGGAGGATATCGTCGACGTCACCACCTTTCACACCGACCCGGCCGGACAGGTCGAGACAGTGATGGCCATCCGCGCGGAAGAGATCGGCGCACCGCCCTATCCGAACTGGACGGCGGTGGGCGTCAACTGGCTCGCAGGCTTCGACTTTGAGATCAAGGTCATCGCCCGCATTCCTTGAGGATCGGCAACGGATTGGCAGATTGGCGCTGACGCCCTTCACGACACGGACTCACTCGGCCGAGCTGGCGGCGTAGCTCTGATGAAATCTATGAAGGCGCGCAGGGGCGCTGGCACCAGCCGGCGCCCGGGATAGTAAAGGAAGGGCCCGGGAAAGCTCAGCCACCATGGCTCCAGCACTGGCTCCAGCGCTCCGCTTTCGAAGTACGGACGCAGCCAGTCCTCGAAGATGGAGACAATGCCGGTCCCGGCAATCGCCGCTGCGATCCCAAGATCCGAGCCGCCGCCCGCCTGCACCACGAGAGAGGTGGGCGGGTCGATCGTGACGGCCTCACCGTCCCGCTCGAACTCCCAGGGACTGATTGGCCGGCCGACGAAGCGGCCGCGGATACAGCTGTGGGAAAGCAGGTCGCGCGGATGCTGCGGTCGGCCGCGCACATCCAGGTAGGCTCGCGAGGCGCCGCTCGCATAGCGCTGGATGCGAGGCCCGATCGGCACGGCAATCATGTCCTGCTGCAGCCGTTCGTCGTAGCGGATGCCGGCATCGCAACCCGCGGCGATCACATCCACGAAGCTCTCGTCAGTCATGATCTCAAGCCTGATGTCGGGATAGGCCGCAAGGAAGGGCGAGACGATGGGCGGCAGGACCAGCCTTGCGGCGCTGACCGGCACGTTCAGCCGCAGCACGCCCGCCGGGCGGTCGCGGAAACCGCGGGCGAAATCGAGCGCGGCATTGATCTCGCCGAATGCCGGTCCGAGCCGCTCCATCAGCCCGCGACCGGCTTCCGTCGGCACCACGCTGCGTGTGGTGCGGTTGAGAAGCCTGACGCCGAGTTCCGCCTCGAGGCGCCGCACGGCGTCGCTCAGCGCGGACGCGCTGATATCACTCGCCCGAGCCGCCTCTCGGAAGCCGCCGGCCCGGGCCACCTTCATGAAGGCGCCGACGTCGGCCATGTCCGGCCTGTCCCGTTCCATATTCCCTCCTTCAATTGTCCGGCATCTCGTACAGCCTGTGCAGAGCATAGCTGATTGTCCGGTCAGGGGAACGTGTTTACCTCAGCTACGTCATCAAGAACGGAGACAGGCGCATGTCCAGTGTGGCAAAATCAGGAACTTTTGTGCTCGGCAACCGAGCGGTAAACCGGCTCGGCTATGGAGCGATGCAGCTCGCCGGCAAGGGCGTTTTCGGCCCACCCAACGACCGCGCCGAAGCGGTCGCCGTACTGCGCGAAGCCGTCGAAAGCGGCGTCAACCATATCGACACCAGCGACTTCTACGGCCCGCACGTTACCAACGAGATCATTCATGAAGCGCTCCATCCCTACCGGGACGACCTGGTCATCGTCACCAAGGTGGGTGCCAGGCGCGGCTCAGATGCTTCATGGATCCCGGCCTTCACCAAGGAAGAACTGACGCAGGCCGTGCATGACAACCTGCGCAATCTTGCACTCGATGCGATCGAAGTTGTGAACCTGCGCGCCATGTTCAGCGTGCACGGCCCGGCCGAGGGTTCGATCGAGGAGCCGCTGACCGTGCTGGCCGATCTCAAACGTCAGGGGCTGATCCAGCATATCGGTCTTTCGAACGTGACCGCGAGCCAAATCGCGGAAGGACGCAGGATCACGGAGATCGTCTGCGTTCAGAACATGTACAATCTCGCCAACCGCGGCGACGATGCCCTGATCGACAGGCTTGCCGCGGAGGGCACCGCCTATGTGCCCTTCTTCCCCCTCGGCGGCTTTTCGCCGCTGCAATCCTCGACGCTGTCGGATGTGGCGGCCCGGCTCGGCGCGACGCCGATGCAGGTGGCGCTCGCCTGGCTGCTGAAACGGGCACCAAACATCCTGTTGATCCCCGGCACCTCCTCGCGTGTCCATCTGAGGCAGAACATCGCCGCCGCCGAAGTGGATATCCCGGAAGACGCAATGGCCGAACTCGACGGAATGTTGCCGGCCTGAGGTGAACAGGCGAAAGGACCATGGCCGGGGCGGGCGACCGTGACGCGGCGGTGGGACGTCCATCTCTGTTTCCGCAAGAGCCGGCGCGGAACGTCCGCACCGGCTCTCGATGGGCTTCGCCTTAACTGTCTTCCCTGACGCGATAGGCTTCCGGCAGGACGAAAATCTCATCAGCGCGGCCATAACCGCCGTCCTTCACTTCCTCAATCAGCACCATCGTGTGCGGCCGTGCCGCTTCGGAGAAGTATTCAACGAGCATATCCGTCACGCGGTGCACGATCTCTTCCTTCTGGGCTCGGCTGAGCGCGGCTTCAGGCGTCTTGATATTGACGAAGGGCATGGGATTCTCCAATGAAAGAACACAAGGGCAAGAACGCTTATTTTCGCGGCTTTTCCTTGGGTTCGGTTATGTTTTGACCGGCGTTTGGGCCGATCAGTTAAAGCTTCTCGGTTCGCAGAACGGGTTTTTGCCCGCCTGCGGTTCTGAACCATTCTCCAATTCGTGACCCTAACGCCGGTCTGTTTCCCGGCTTCGGTCACAGAGTGGCGTTCGGCTCCCGGCTTCCCATTCTCCTTTAAGAGCGCAACCCAGGCCTGCCGGGCTCGCTAGCTTCCCATCAGGACAACCGGGATATCGTCGACGACATGCCTTC
>NZ_PVBM01000026.1 GCF_002968575.1 Neorhizobium huautlense
GTTCGTTGTGGAGCGTCAGCCATAACAGGGCCAGGACCGCGTCATCGATTTTGTCCTCATCGATCTCCATTCTGTCATGATATCACGCGCGAGACTTCAAGTCCTGCGGCCCACCTCGGATGGATACCTTTTAGGAGTTCGTTGCTGTTATTAATACCCATTGGTCCGCCTGTGCTTGTAAGATCGTATGGTTCTTGCGACCGATGGCGGCTTATCGATCAGGGTACGGAAGTCAGCCGTAGTAGCACACCTCACGTGCCGACCGTCCGTCCAGGGTTCGCCTCTTACAAATTCAGATGTAGTGCCTAAAAGGCAGAGGAGGTATTTCCCTATCCCCGGTGGCCATCAGGACATCGCCAATCGCATCCGCAAACCTCATCGTTACGGGAAAGCCGTCTGCAAAAATGGCGGAATTAAAGTTCATCTTGGTGAGAGTCATGATGTCCGCGAGCACAGTTTTAATATCTGCGGAAGATTGACCACACAATTCAATACGAAGAGGATTAGGGGTTTCCCGTCCTTGGTAGGTGCCCAAATACGGAATAAACCCAGATGTCCAAAGGAACGCAAGGCGCGGACTCACGATCAAAGAAGTACCACGCAGGACAGGGGTATCTCGATAGGTGAACAATTTGAGGTCGCTGTTCCTCGTTATTCGAACTCCAGTGATGCTGATGGTCGTACCGGTTGGCACGGCAGCCTGGAATCCACGAAGCTCTTCTTGGCTAAAATAAGTACGACCATGGATAAATACCTCCCGTGGAAACGAATCATGTTCGGCGTGGTAAGAACCTAAAGCCTTCTGTACAAGTTTCGTTGCCTCCGTTTCGGAAAGGTGAAACTGCTTGGTATCAGACGAGTACCAGGGACCCATCGCCCCCTTAAATACGATGCCATCACCGGATTCCAGGAACAATTGTGCACCACAACAAGCATTGCTGTCTCTTCGGCTTGGGTCTTGTTTGAAGACCATACCGACATAGCAAACCCCCTCTCGCGCCGTTGAGACTCGCCACGGGCGACCTCCCGCCTTGAAGAAGCTGGCAGCTGCGATATTCCAGCTCACATCCAACGGGGCTTGCATTCGTCTGTTGCCGAATTGGTCGTCGTCGTCAAAGTCGTCGTCGTCTTCCGTGAGCGGGACCGACGGCGCTGGTTCACTGAGGGTCTGTATGATCGATGACTCTCTGAACAGCTGTGTTACGGCCTTCAAGCCCAACAAACGATTTTTAAGCTGATGGTGAAAATCTGTGTGATAGGAAAAAATCTCTGCAGCAGCATTGTCTTCGTCGAAGAGCGAAGGACTAGCCTTGGTAAACCTAGTCGCCGCTCGCTTTGAAAGAAGTAGTGCGGGAGGGTTTGCTTTCGCAAGTGGCACCCGCGAATTTGGTCGGCCAAGCAGGAATACCTCTTCGGGAATGACAACGAACCATATGTCCACCAGCGTGTCGTCTTCGACAATTGCATTGTGAATTTCGGCAACAACGAGGTCCACTGCCTTCGATACAGCCTCGTGACGCTCAGAGATGCGAATTGCGTTCAGGAGGTCGGTCCGCGATACTGGACGGGCCGCCACAGGCTCCTTCAACCACACAGCACCAAAGACCGCGTCGAAGCCTGGAAAAGGAACTTGGCGCGGGCCGCCACCGTCGGACGGCAACACCGGGGAAGCAAAGCGAGCGCACCACTTCTTGAACAGCTCGATGCCTTCGGGCGCACCCACGACACCGACCCGGACCTCCCTCGGATTACGATTGAATTCGACAGGCCCGAAAAGCATCAACCCTTCGCGGGGATCAAGTGACCTTTGACCATGACCAACGACCACGGCTGGCTCGTCAATTGAATGGATCATTGACGGCTTCGAGCGCACATCATGAACCGTCATTGCAGCAGCAATCTCGATGGATTGCAGGGGAGAAACCGGGAGAACCAGCCTGCCTGCGTCATTGGCCATGTTCGTCAGCATTGCATTGAGCAGGTCCCGCCAACGGTCGTTCCACCAGCTCTTACAAAAACCTCGGCGTAAAGAGTGCTGCTTCGCCGCTGATGTGATCGGGTCTAGACCATTCTCTGTAAAAACGACATGAGGTTTAACTCGAACAGAATGATCACTAATGTTCGGTACAATCTCGATGCCAAAGTGCCAGTAAACTCGGCGCTTCTGACTTCGACCCACCAATGTCTTGCGCCGTGACTTCAACGTATGGTCCAGGAACCTAACTTCGTTCTTCTCAACGAAGCCGTTTTTCTCGAACCAGCAGACCCGAGTTGATGAGAGTTCATACTTCTGCATTCCCCGTGAGCCACAAAACTCGTTCCAAGCTTGTTTCACAATGTGCGTTAACGCCCTGCGACTTTCTTGGGCGGTGACCCCCAGCATACCAAGCGCCGAGCCGTCAATTACGGCGTCCGTGGTGGCGGCAGAATGCTGCACAGCGCTGCTCCCTGGCAGCATAGTGGTCAGTTCCGACGGACTCGCGAAACAAAGTTCCCCTTTGCTGACCGCTGAAGTCGCAAGGAAGGGGCGGACGACGAGACTCGTCCTTTCAGACTTTGTTACTTTATAGATTGCGGACGGCCATCTCAAAATCGACAGTTTGTTTTCGACCAATAGATCGTCCTTAGAGAAAGCCTGATCCAAGGGCCCGCTAGGAAAGGAATTTCTCCACCTGGATAGGGAGGTCTGGACGTCTCCTGGCTCCTTGGGCACCCCAAGCTTTTCGAGCGATACAAGCAGCTTTCCAAAGGCCTCACCCAGGTCCTTCGAACCGTCGATGATATTCTTTCGGGCCAGGTTTGCCCGGATATCGGAAAACGGAAGGGCGTCAATCCTTATCGGGATTACGAAATTCTTCAGTTTGCGCTGTCGTTCCACAGACACCGCAAGATTGACCTCGTCCAGCACACCCTGCTTCTCATGGCCAGCCTTTGAAAGCAGCACGACAACGCAAGCTGATCGTTCACGTATAACGTGTTCGATGCTGTCCCAGAAATACTCCCCTCCGATTAGGCGTGTCACATCCGACCAAATTTCGTAGCCTTCAGCAGCCAACCGCGCACCAAGCCATAACGCAATGTTGTTATCCTCGGGATTGGCATGACTGATAAATATCGTTCTCCTTTCCGAAGACGAACCGGCTTGCTCGACCGATTTCTTTCCATCCCAAATGAATACGTCCCAACCTGTCTTGGTCAGGTTCGGAAGCAGAGCTGCGGTTTCATCTATATACCGCTCTTCGAGCTGTGCTTCGTCGACGAAGAATACGACCGGCCCTTCGAGAAATTCTTTTCCTGAATTTAGAAGCTCCAATATCTTCGGTACAAGTAGAGTTGGGTTCAGCGCGGGGTCACGAGCGGATTTTGCGTTAATCGCCCCAGAGACGTCGAAATACCTAATTTTGTAGGCATCAAACAATGCGAATATTGTTTTCCTTGTTAGACCACCCTTCGCGAAGCTCGGAGATTTCCGCAAATCGAAAATGTACCTCGGCTTCACGTTCTCCAAAAACTGCTGAAACGTAGCCGCTGGCATTTCCGAGGCCAGCACAAAACCGAGTGTGATTGCAGAGGCATCTGAAAACAGAGACGCCTGCACGGCAATCTGGGCACTCGATCTGCTGACCGGATCGGGATTACCTTCCGAGGACTTTGCGAAATCAATCAGTCGGAGGTGTCCGGCACGCCGCTTTGAGTCAGTCAATATCCAAAGCCTTTCGTTAAGCTCACTTCGAATTCGGCATAACTGCTCTTGGCAATGTCATATGGCGATCCCCATTCCGGCTCATGAATCTGCAACTGACCAGTCAATGAATTCTTCAGTTCTCGACTCTTCTGGAAAGCGCGACGATACATCCGTGGGGCAACTCCGGTAAAAGGCCGAAATAGCACTTTTCCACCACCATTGACTGACGGACGTTCCCAGGTTCCATCCGAGTCATCAAGTTGAATAGAATCTCCGTGGAGTTTGATAGCCTTGCTCTTTGGATAGGGCTCGATGAACTGCACCTCGTCTACGCCCGCCGATACCAAATGCCGTGCGCAATAGTGGCAAGGGAAAGTGGTTACAAAGACACGACAGCCGACCGTCGAGACGCCCTTTCTGCCAGCTTCAAGCACTGCGTCCATCTCCGCATGAACGGCTCGACTGAATTCTAACAACTCGCCGACCCGGCTTGAACGAAGCGCTTCGACAAGTTGCTCTCTATTCGCGTTACCATCGAATAAATTAGTTAGGTGATCCGCCAGCTCTTCGGAGATTTCGTTCTGCTCCGTCGTATTGCTGCAGAACTTTCTATCCGCGAAGCACCGATAGTCGCCCGATGAGTCGTCAGACTCCTCACCGTATACTCCGCCACCAGCCCTAGGTACCTCATTCTCTCCGGTGGCTACTATGTTTCCGTTACGATCCAGGAGCGCAGCTCCCACCTGACGAGAAAGGCATGAACTGCGCATTGCGGCTCCGCCCGCCGCATGCATTGCTGTTTCTTCAATCTTTGGGCGCTCGATCTGCAAATGTGTCACCAGGCGAACTAACCGTTCGAGATGATCAGGAATATCCCATTTGGGATTTGGCTTCCTTGTATCGCCACCGATGAAGCGGGAGGCCGTGTTGTCGACGAAGTAGTCTGACAAATGAAATGCATCGGAAACGCGCTGCCCATGTTTCTCGCCCGCCTTCGCATCTCTGCGCATGAACTTTTCAGCATCATCGAGTCCGGCGTCGCGATACTTTTTCGAAATTCGCTCAGCTCTCACCGCTTGCTCACATACAACACCGACCAATACAAAAGCCTCACCATAGGCGCGACGTAACAAATACACCTCTGCGGGATGCCTTATTGAATCGAGGATGTACGCACGAGGAGAGCCATCTGGGACCACTGGCTTGGTTTCGTCCAATGGAATACTTTGCAATTCCGCACGCCGCGTACGTATGTTTCGAATCAATCCTCTGGCTACCGCAGCATGGTCACCGTTTTTCCTCATCGCGTCGCCGAGGTCTTGGTAGCGTTCCACCTGCTTCATTTTAGGGTCAGTTTCGGCCGGAAGTTGCTCCCCGTGGTGTTTGGCCCAAGCAGCGATGACGTCGCGCGCCTTTAAAATACTGACGTTCCGTCTTGCATCTCCCGAACCTGCCGTTTCCAAAATATCTCGGAGACTCTCAGCTGCGGTGCTAGTGCCAGAGCCGACATGGCCCACAATACCGAAAACTAGCTCGTTGGAAGCAAGACTCTTTGTTAATTCCTGAGAGGATGAAATGGTCTCAACTCTTGAGCCCAAATTTTCATTTACAGGTTTTAGCCGAGATGCCATGCCTTCCCCCCTTCAAGCCCCTTGCTGAATGAGCAAGTACATCACGTTACCTCAACAACTTCCGGGAGAAACAGTTCATTGCGATCCTTGATGGGGTTTTGCACAAGGATTCGCGAATTTATTGGCATTTCTCCGCTGTGACTTGAGAATCAGCCAAGTTGCCCAGATTGCTTGCTGCCCAAAAGAAATTCCGATGAATAGGAACAATAATTCTAATCGTTTTCATCGCCGCTGAACCCATATGTCGGGTTTCAACGGGAGCCCAGATATTGAAGGGGTTTACTCTGAATTGGCTTGGCAGATTCAAGATTAGAGCCGTCATGCGGCTCAGATTTCTGGACCACCCCCGGTCAGACGCCTACGTGCTTCGAGCGTTACAGTCGCGCGCCTAAACTCGACGACAAACTCGTCGTCGCCGTCTTTCACGACCAGTCTGCCCGCCTTGCGCACACGCTGGAAAAAGCGCTTCAGCTCCTGATCCTCTGTCGAAAGATCAAGGAAATCGTCTGCCTTTTTGTTGCCCATGACATCACCAGATAGCGAGAAATCCTTTCAAGGACGCCCGCTCGCGACAAACCGTATTGTCCTGATCAAGTTCGTACCATTTTCAAAGTTCAATCGGCAAGGGAAAACCCGACTTTTAGTTTAGATGATTATTTATTTCGAATATAAAGTGGTAGGGCGGATAATCACAAGCTTTAATCGAAAATTAACCACGTCAACATCAGCATGACGTGAGATTTGATGGACATTTATCATGCTTGAAACATTTATACTTGATACATGTGTGTTGAGCGAAGCCAGCAAGCGCAAGCCAAATCCGGCGGTATTGCAGTTTCTTGAAACGGTCCCCGATTTGAGGCTCCCCACTGCTGTTTTAATGGAAGTTCAACTCGGGATAACCCAGGTATCCGCTACAGACCCTGTGCGCGCAGTCAGGCTCGGAAACTGGTACCAATGGGTCATGTCTGCCGGTTTTCCAATTCTCGATACAACCCGAGAAGTTGCAGAAATCTGGGGCGTCCTTGCAGCCGACCCACGCTTGAGAAATCTAGTGGTTGGCCATGCACATGCCAAGCGCCCGAGGAACGGCCAGGATGTGCACATCGCCGCTTTCGCCCTGGCTCATCGGTTGCCTATCGCAACAATGAACCTCCGTGACTTCGAACTGATTGATCGCTGCTATCCACTTCCAGGCCTCTACAATCCTTTGGAAGGTCGTTGGCACGTCCAACTAGAACCACTGTTCCAAGAGGTAGAAAGCAAACGAAAAAGCGTGCTCGCTCAGTAGCGGTCAAACGCAACTGCGCACGTATCGACCGAAGTGTGCGTTCCAACAGCCTCTACATCTGCGAGATTCTGAAAACACCCTTTCTGGTCAAAAAGAGCCACCAGCGCACTCGCCTTCCGCTCGATCTTCCTGTGTCCGTGTCCGGACAGCGTCAGCACCGTTGCTCTGAAGGCGGTCATGATGGCCGAGGCTTGAGTCTGCGGACAGGTAGAGACTCCACATACTGCACTTCCCGGTCGGCGGTGTACGGCAGTTCGATACCCCCCTTCCGCATTCGTGCGACGGCTTCTTTCGCAGAAATGCCAAGCCTGATCGTAACGATCCGCAGGCTAAGGGCTCCAGCCGACCACCCTTCCAGGATCGTCCGCTCGTATTCCGGATGTTCTGGCTTGAAGTGACTGTTGTCCCCGTTTCGGAAAAGATCGATGGCCTTCAGAATGCAACGAACGGCCTCTTCGTCAGACATGTAACCGGCTTCGAAACCTGTCACCGAGGGCCAAGATTCTTCGTGCCACCACCTGGGTGACCGTGTGTGTCGTTCGTTGCCACCCAATTCGAAACGCCAGTAACTCCCACGCGCACGAAAATAGAAATGATGTCCGTCTAACCTCCCCTCTGCCTGCACCGGCGTCCAGCCCGACAGGCGGTGCAGTTCAAAATCCCTGAGCCATTCCAGCTCCCCTCGGGTATCAGCTGAGAGATGCAACCGTTGAAGGTCGAAGGGAGCGTCTTCCGGATCGTCAAACTGCAGGCCGAAACCGGCGTTGGCCATGGTGCGGAAAAACTCCGACACTCTGCCTGCCACCCTGGGCGGGGCCCAAATGTCGTCATCGCGAACGTAGCCCGCCGCGTCGGCGAGTTGCTCGACCTCTCGCCTGTCTTCCGCCGACATCTTTTTGAAGGTGATTGCGTAGGTGCAGGAGCCGTTGCTCCAAAGTGGCTTTAGAACCAGCTTGCTGGACATTTCGATTTACTCCTTTGGGTACAGTCCCATCGTTCGGGTTCAAAGCTCGATCACGAAGCCATGGCGATACCCGTTTTTGCCACGTTCAGGCCGATAGCCGAGTGGGTTGCAGATCACCCGAGTGTGCCCCTCGACGTAGTCTTGGAACTGATGGATGTGGCCGTGAATCCAGATATCAGGTCGCCCGTTCTGGATGACTTCAGTGAGATCGCTGGCGAAAGCAGCGTTGGTGGCATCACCCTGGTACTGTTTCAGCAATGATCGTGGAGACGGCGCATGATGCGTTAGGACCACGGTCTTACCAGTCCAAGATTTTGCCATTTCACCTGAGATAAATGCCCTGCTCTCCATATGCCTGTAGATGATCTCGCGGCTCGTGATGAGCCTGGGAATTCCCTCACGAAACGGAGGCGAGCCGTAGATTTCGCGGAAATCGAGCATGCTTCTTCGGCAGAAGTACACGGCGGCTTCAGCACGATCAGGAAGCTGCAACTCATCGTCGATGCCCCACGGAACCCGATAGTCAGTCCAGAGCGTCGCTCCGATGATCCTGACGTGATCGATTTCGAGCGTTTCGTTTTCCAGGAAATGGATGTTGCATTCGCCGGTAACCTTTCGCGCTTGCGACAGGGCACCGTCGATGGTGTTCCCGTAGTAGTCGTGGTTACCAAGTACGATGATGACTGGCATCGTTGGGACGATCCGCCGTTTCAGGAATTCGAGCCCGAATGCGAGGAAACCAGAAATGTCGCCTGCGCAGACACAAATGTCGGCTTGAGGGATGTCGATTTCGGCAGTCATATCGGCGTGCGTGACGTGCATGTCACTGATGATCCATGCTTTCATGGCTGTTACCTTCAAGGATGTGGGGAAAAAGGCGCAGGATGCGATGCATCGTTGGCCGTCAAAGAGTGCGAAGCTTCAGGCCGAGGTCGCTATGCGTGGCAGTGCGTCGAGCTTAGCCGCCATCTTTGCGACCTGATCAGCAGAAACTTTCCCCTTCGCCTCCAGCTCGTCGGCAATAGCCTTCACGAGGTTCAGGTGACTGCGGACAATCTGCTTCGCCCGCTCAAATTCGGTCCGCAGTACATCGTCCACCCAGACAGCGACACAAGGGTCTTGAAGTCGAAGTGTTTCAAGGTCGCGGTCGTTTTTCGCCAGGCTATGACGAAGGCGATTGCCCATGCCCATGCCACTCTGTAGCATCGTGGCGATACGGGTGGCTTGGGCGAGATCAGAGTTCGGGCCTGCGCCAGCTCCATCGCTCACCGCCCCAAGGAGCACCTCCTCGGCAGCAATCCCCGCAAGCAGCACCACAATTCGGTCCCTGTAGGTTTTGACGGTGCGGTATGCGACGTTGGGTACCTCGAAGTATGCCCCACCACCCGGCACCGTCTCACTGTCGTTACGCGTATGATCGATGATCATGGCCCCGTAGAACTTGCCATGATCGAGCGCGACGACTGCAACGGTGTGGCCCGCCTCATGGACCGCGAGTGCGCGCCGCAACGCGCCTGTGATTGGCACCATTTCTGGCAACGATTTCGAAATGTCAGCCATGGTGACATCCCGTTTGGCCCGTCGGGCAATGCGCTTCGCATCTCGGGCCACCTTGGCAAGATCAGCTCCGGAAAACCCGTTGGTGGCTGCCATCAATTTCGGATGATGCTTTCTCGTCAGAACCTGACCGAGCTGTTGCTGAAGGATAGCGATCCTGTCTGATGCAGTCGGGAGGGGAATAGCAACATGTCTGTTCAATCGCCCGGGTCGCAAGATGGCAGGATCGACACGACCGAGAGCATTGGTTGCGCCGATCACGACGACGCCTTCACGCCCGTCGAGCCCGTCCAACAACTCCAAAAAACCATTCACCACCTGCGTGCTGTAGTCTCTGTTATCGGCTGCGAAGGAATTGCGGTCGCCGAAGCTGTCCAACTCGTCACAGAATAGAATGCAAGGCGCACTTTCCTTCGCTTTTTCGAAGTCAGCTCTCATAGCCTTCAGAAGGTCGCCAAGGTGACCTCTTGATTGCCACCTCGCCAAGGATGTCGCGATGATCGGCACGTTGCACTGCCGGGCCAAGGCTGCGGCAAATTGCGTCTTTCCAACCCCTGGCGGTCCTGAAAGCACGATCCCGGTGTCAACTTCCGACCAATCGATCTTGCCTCGCTGCCAGTCGATCAAGTCCTGGGCAAGCTCCATTCCCCAATCCTTCGCTTGACCATAGCCGAACATGTCCTGCAACGACGGCAGGCTTTCGCTCTTCGCACTCGACGATTTGGCATCGAGGGCAGAAGCCTCGGCTAGGCGCGCCAACGCGTTCCCGATTGTACGGCCTCGCCGCAATGCCGCCCAAACATGCAGTAGCGGATAAGACATCGCCTCTTCCGCTTCAGAGGGACTGATGTCGATCTGATAGGCAATGCGGCATCCGATCCGGAAGTCCATTGTCGAGATCGGCGGGATGTCGACTTCGACGTCAACTTTCAAGAAAACTTGAAAAGGAAGTTCGGCACCCTGTTCCCTGAAAATGAGAAGGCGGCGCTTTCGGCTGAAGTCCCCGTCCATCCTCTTGAGAATGGTCCTTGGCTTATCGGTAGCCGCGATCATCATGTAGGCCATGTCGTCTCGATCCGAAGAAAATCGAAGCAAGAGATTCTCGGCGCACGGGTCGTAGTCTTCGCCAGATCGGTCTGACGGAACGTTCAGCAGGACCACACTGTCAGCGCCTCTGATAAAATCAGGGGCCTTCCTGAGTGCCCGTTTAAGCGTGCAGTACAACGCTGCGTCCTGCGGTGTTTTCAGGGAATGCTTTGTTTTAGGCACAGTTATCCTCCTCGCAGCCTGAGGCGCGAATTTTTGAACAGGGAATTTTGTGGTGATGGGTCAGCCGCGATAGCGGCGAACAACGGTCTCTGGCCCGATAAGTGCGGTGTCGAGATCGATCTCGATCAAACGCGCGGCAGCCATATTTGCCAGACCACGTATCGGCATGATCTCTCGGAATACGGTGAGGCTCTCAGCCAGGGTCAGGGAAGATTGTTCATCCAGAACGGACAGCAATCTCACCCGGTCCCCCAAGCTCACTTCACCGCCCGAGCATTGAAGCAGGTCTTTGCAATTCTTCAGACGGATCGGATCGATGTCTCCACGCGACATGGTCCGGTATGTGAACCCTTCACGGATGATTGCCTCGGCCACCCATGGGGGTGGGCGTCGCTGCCCAACGGCATCGATGACCAGGATGTCGAACTGACGTTCGGCGACAAAATCCGGAGAATAGGTATCAAACCCATGGCGCAGCTTCAGAGAACGGCAGTTCCAGCTCGAAATTTCGTCGTCGAATTCCAACAAGCATGCTACATCACGCGCCAGTTGGTCCCTGGCGATGAAACGGCCTACGCAACGGTTGAATTTGGGCTGAGAGAGAATGGTTTGCGACGTACGGAACGTCTTGCCAGAAGGCAACGACTGAATACTCATCTACACAACTCGAATATACACGCAATTGACGACAGCCTCTCGCGAGGCGGTGGATCAGCGGGATATCCGTATGATGTGTAGGGTCGCGTTTTTCATGGGAAGAACGAATAGGGAACAATATCGAGCGTGTCAATGGTCTTTTTTGGAAGAGGCGACACTGGCTATTTCTCCACGGAGTTCGCCAGAGCCTTCTTCAATTCGGCCATGGTTAGACTTTTCACATGCTCTGGGCTGTAGAGGACCACGTCACGATCCACCTTCAACGCGGTCCTGATGTCTACACTCGGCTGCAGCTTCAGCCGTCCCAGTATCGCACCAGTCGCCGGGTCGGAAACGCATATGCTGACGATTGCGCCTTGTATCGCTTGAAGAACTGGATCGGCCATTTGCTTTGTGTCTCCATGCTGCCTGCATTTGTGTCGATGCAACTGGGATTGGCTATCGTCAAATGTCGACGACATCCCGAAGCTATCACAACGAGTACCCAGCTCGAACAATCGTCTCATTCTGTGGATGAACGTAGACTAAAACACAAATACGCTCTGACTGCGCTTGCATCGGTTGCAATCAACAGCGACGCTCACCCTCTCATTGAGGATGGCTGGGATGTGGGCGGACGTAGAAACTGGTCGTGATTTCCTGAATTTCAATGTCATGGCGAGTTTGGTCTCGCAGATGATCCTCGACGCGAAAGGCCAGGCACTGAGCATTGGCATCTCGGGCGGCTGGGGCGTTGGCAAATCGTCAATGGTGAAACTTGTCGAAGCTGATCTGAATGCTCGGATTAAGGAAGCGCAAAAGCAAGACACCGGAGGGGCCAAAGGAAAGCAGTCACTACTCTTCGTCAATTTCAATGCTTGGCTCTATCAAGGACACGACGACGCGAAGGCGGCCCTCATGGAGGAAATCGCTGACGCTCTAACGAAATGCGCAACGGAACAAGAAACGAGCGTTGAAAAAGGCGTCAAACTTCTCAAGCGCATCGATGTTTTTAGGAGCCTCAGGTTTGTGGGCGAACTCGCAGCGACCGTTTACACTGGCGTGCCAGTCGGGGCGCTCGCACGCGCCGGAAAAGGCGTTTACGATAGCCTCACCGACGGCGACATTACCAGTGACGACTACGACTCCGCCTCTTCAACGATAAAAGAACACGCGGAATCGGCGCAAGGTCTGCTTAAACCGTCCGAGAAGCGCCAACAGACTCCTCCTCAGATGATCCACGCAATTCGGACCGAGTTCGAGGAGCTACTGGATGATCTGAAGGTAACTTTGGTGGTGTTTGTCGACGACCTGGATCGTTGTCTTCCGCCGACAGTGATCGGGACACTTGAGGCGATGCGCCTCTTCCTCTTCATGAAGCGGACAGCCTTCATTATCGCGGCTGACGACAAAATGATCAAAGAAGCGGTTCGGGTCCACTTTCCAGGCACCAAGGTGGATGATGACATCGTCATTAGTTACTTCGACAAGCTCATCCAAGTTCCGCTCCGAGTCCCGCCGCTCGGCACGAATGAGGTGAAGGCTTACCTGATGATGCTCTTCGTCGAGAATACTGTGATTTACGAGGACAGCGCCACCGATAAACAAGCAAAGGAACAGGTTCGAATTGCCGTCAACCAGCGCCTCGCCACCAGTTGGAAAGGGGAGGCTGTAGATGCCGAGTTTGTGCAGGGACTGATCAAGCAGTGTCCGGAATCGCTGAAAGCAGAGCTTGAGCTTGCTGACCGTCTTGCACGCCAGATGATTATTTCGCCCAAAGTGAACGGAAATCCTCGCCTTATAAAGCGCTTCATGAACACCTTATCCATCCGGCGAAGCCTTGCGAAGGTGCAGCATATCACTGTCAACGACGCAATGTTCGCAAAGCTCATGCTGTTCGAGCGATTTGCCTCAGCAACGTCATTCAATTCGCTAACCGAACTGATTAGCACCGCATCGCACGGAAAATCGGAAATCCTTCGTGATCTTGAAGCCGACGTTCGTAAGGGCGAAGCTATCGATGAAGGGCGCTGGCCACCAGGATGGAAAGAAGACGCAAAGCTCATTGAAGACTGGCTGAAACTTCCGCCCGACTTGGGAGGGATCGATCTTCGAGGGGCACTTCATGTAGGTCGGGAAAGCGCCCCGATTATCGCTGCCGAGAACAAACTGTCAAAAAGCGCGGCATCACTTCTCACTCAACTTCTGGCCCTGAAGATTCAACCGACACAGTCGGTCAAAGTACAGTTCACCACAGTTACACCTGACGAGCGGGCGCTGATCATGACCAGCTTGTTGGACAAAGCGAGTGCTGAGACCGAATGGGGAACGCCTTCGATACTTTATGGGCTTGGCGCGATGGCGGAGAATGACGTCGTACAGGCTGAACGCTTGATCGTGTTCTTCGGGAATGTGCCCTCTTCAGCACTCAAAGCTGGCCTCATCCCGCGACTGGCCACGTCCGAGTGGGGAAAGAAAGTTATAGTTGGGCTGGCAAAGCGTCCCGATCTTCCGACCACCGTCAGCAAAGCCGTAGCTGCCGAATTAAAGGCGGGCAAATAATGGGCACGTCGAAGACGAGTAGCGGTCCCGGCAAAAATGTCCCTCTGGTGCCGAACTGGGTGGGACCAGATGCTCCAACGCCACAAGTACCGTCTAAGCCTTTGACGCAGCCAGGAGATGGCGGTTCGCCGTCGCCTTCACCAAAGCCACCAGAAAAGCGACCTGATGGACCGGCTCCTCCCAAAAAGCCGAATGAGGCACCCCCAGATCAGGGTCAGGAAAACCCAACACCGACTGACCTAGCTCCCGCACGGAGATTCACGTCAGCCCGTCGCGCAATCGGCAACTTTGCCAAGACAGGTGATAGCCGTAGTCTCCGGAGCGCACTCGGCAACTATGTGAAGAAGGGATACGGTGGGTCGGCAACGACTTCCCGTCGAATGAGTAAATCCTCTTCTGCTGCCGCAGGGGTGTTCGATATCTTATCTCGGGGCGATGGCGCTCCTACTGTCGACGGTGAGAAATCAGAACTCGATGTTTCGACCTTGGCGGGCCTATCGCACAGTGAGGTTGCCGAACGGATTGCGGAGGCAGTCAATCCTGGTGAAGTGTCGCTCGACGATGCCGGTGTACGCGAAGCGATTGCCGAGGCCGTCAGTTCGGTTCTCAATGAGAACGAAAATGCCGATGTCACCAATCTCCCGCCTGAATTGGCGGAGGAATGCTTCGTCAGAACCCTGTCGTACTCCGCCTTCAATATTCTGGTTGCTGACATTGGTGCCTCCGTCCAGCGAGCGGCTCATGGTAGCGCTGTTCTGGCAAATGACCGGCTCAAGGAAATCAGCGACTTCGTTCGGGAAGCGTACCGGACGCAATACGTGAAGGTGAAGGCAATCGGCTCAAAAATCAGCCGCAGCACATCGGCGAAAATCGCCCGCGACGTCACTGCCCAGGTTATGGACATTTTCGAAAGCTATCTCGAATGAAGATCGCAGCGCTCCGACCCGATCAGCCATCCCCCTCCGGCATTGATCATCGCATCAGCATATTCGAAGGTGATCTAGGCGCTCTGAGCCGGACATCTGGCCACGCAGGATTATCCGTTGCCAGCGAACTCTTCAAATGGGCGGGGCGGTCGCCATCGACAATGGCATGGGATTTTACTGCATTGGCGCTCGGCGTGGTGGGTGCTGACCGACTGGTGAACCGAGCAACCGTCAGCCCTGATGGCTGGACCCGTGAGATCGAACTGACCGTCGGAGTCAGCGACCCTCATCGATGGCAAGTGCTGTCCGAAAAGATTTCGGCAATGCTCTCGTTCCTGACGGGTGACTTCTGGAATCTGACCTTTGTTGAAGGCGGATATCATCCAGCTCCTCCCAAGAAGATCGCTGGTTCACGACCGGAAACCTGCGTGGCTCTCCTGTCGGGCGGCCTGGACAGTCTTATTGGTGCCATTGATATGGAAACCAAGGGTGTTGATCACCCAGTATATGTATCGAATAGGGTTCGCGGTGACGTGGCCAAACAAGAGAAGTTTGCCGCGCGAACCGGTGCTGGACAGCGACTTCTCTCGCTCAACGCTGATCCGAGGACTTCAGGCGTTGCTGCCGAAATCTCTCAGCGCCCCCGTTCCATTGTGTTCATCGCGTTTGGAGTGCTCGCTGCTACGCTCTTGGATAAATATGTTGCTGGTGAAACCGTCGACCTTCATACGCCGGAGAACGGGTTTATCAGTTTGAATGTGCCTCTCACGACGATGAGGAGAGGTAGCCTCAGCACGAGAACGACGCATCCGAAGTTCATTGAGATGCTCCAGAGCCTACTCGACGAACTTGGCATAAAGGTCCGGCTTTGCAACCTGTACCAGTTCAAAACAAAGGGCGTGATGATGGCGGAATGCCGAAGCCAAGAGCTTCTGGCCGAACTGGCTCCAATATCGATGAGTTGCGGACGCGCTGGGCGCAGCTACACGCATTGTGGTCGGTGCCTACCTTGCCTGGTCCGTCGATCTGCATTCTTGAAATGGAGTGGGCGGATCGATGGAGATACCACAGCCTATATCCATCCCAAGGTGGAACTCACCGTGCAGGGTCGCATCAACAACGAGTTTCATGGTAAGGCGTTCGCCGAGTATGACGACGTCATGCAGACGTTGACCGCCCTCGACTATGTAAATCGGCATGGCGCTCGCCGTTGGATTGGTCCGGCGATTGGAGCAACATCCTTCGGCGCAAAGGCTGATGAGTATCGGAAAGTGGCCGAGGACGGTCTCCTGGAAATAGGCGAGTTTCTCGAAGCGACCGGACTCCGATGATTGACATACATTGCCATCTCGATCTCTACCCTAATCCTGGACGGGTGATCGCGGAGGCAGATGCACGTGGTGCCTTTGTTCTGGCAGTTACCACCACCCCAAAGGCTTTTCTCGGGAATGTCAGGCTGACGGAAGGCCGAAAGCGAATTCGTGTCGCTGTGGGCCTCCATCCCGAACTAGTAGCAAGCCGTTACCGAGAGGTCGATGACGTTCGAAAATTTATGTCGCAGACCAAGTATGTGGGAGAGATTGGCATCGATGGGTCGCCAGATTATTCGTCGAGCTTGAAACTTCAGATCGAAGTGTTTTCGACAATTCTGAAGGACGCCGAGGCTCATGGGGGTAAGATTCTGTCGATCCACTCTCGCGGAGCGGCGACGGCGGTGCTGGACGGCATCGAAAAGAACCTCATTACAAGCATACCTATCCTCCATTGGTTCAGCGGTACGCGGAAGGAATTGGATCGAGCCATTGAGTTGGGCTGTTGGTTTAGCGTGGGACCAGCGATGTTGCGCGGCCGGAAAGGACGCGAGTTACTGGCTTTAATGCCTCGCAATAGGCTTCTAACGGAGACCGACGGGCCGTTCACCTCCGATGGGGGCATTCCGTTTATGCCTTGGGACGTAGAAGCGGCTTTGCCTATTTGGGCGGACGCTTGGAGTTGTTCGATCAGCGAGGTTGATCGCAGCATCCGCCTGAACCTGCGCAAGCTCCTGTCCACTCTTGACCAGCCACACGCCGAATAATCAAATACCGCTTCCGCATGTCTCAGCCCTCGAATATACTTTGACGTAGAAGACAATCTCCGACAAGCTTAAGGTGTAGCGGCGGGACATTTCTCGTTAATGCAGAAGTACATAACGTAGCGGAAGAAGTGGCTACGCCAGCAATCCGAGAACTTTGGATTGCTGGGGGTCAATCAGGCGGCCGGAGATACGAGATGGCACCAAGAAAGGTAGTCGATGCCCGTGCGGATCGTGAAGGCGACATCACGCACGTAAAGCTGGATGGAAACAAGAATTTCACACCGCTGAAGAAGGCAATGGAATTGGCGGATCGCGGCGAAATTTCCAATGCGCATTCCGTTCGCCGCAGCAATGCGAAGCCGCATTTGCGAACTAACCCGGACGGAAAGAAGACCAATAACTTGGACGACATGGCCGGTGACGATTAACATCGAGATTCAACCTGCGCGTCTGATTTGTCGGGATGGGGGGCGATTTTCATGGTTGGCGGATGGGATAAACATCCAGGTCCAGACAATGACTTTGCGCCAAAGCCTTGGACAACTACTAAATGGGTGGTCTTCTTCCTTTCCGCCTTTGTTGCCATAGTTGGCCTAGCGTATCTCAATTGGCCGTGATCGATATCCATCAGATATCCAATACGGAGATGCCATGGAATTTCTCTCTCGGGAGTCTGTCGCATTCGCCTGTTGACGAGCACCTAGTTAGAAACGCTTTCCGTTGAGTTTCAATGCCATTTCAGTTGAATGGCGACTAACGAAATCTTCCTGGAGTTCCATCGTGCATAATGAGACCTTCGGTCACCGTGCGTTTCTAACGCGGTACGCTTCCCCGAGAACTGCAGGCGAACCCATCCCTGGGCAATACTCTCATGACTTTGGAATGTGGGTGGTTGCAAGCCCCGACGGAAATGTCCCGCTCATCGATACCAAGTCTGATTTGATCGAAATCACGACGAAGACCAAGGTTGAGCAGGAGAGCGACGACACTCCTGCGCCGTTCCTTGAAATACAGACGAAGACTGAAACCCACGTCGAAGGAGACGATCAGGTTCAGCATAATGCAACTCACCTCCTCGAAATCACGACAAAGACTGATGCGCAGATGGAAAGTGATGATACGTCACCGCGCGTTCATGGCTTTCTATGAAGGCCCTGTCTGTCAATGATATTGATCCTCACCAATGAAAGGGACCTAACAACTGACTTCGTTATTAGGGAGCTGAAGCGACGAGGCCGGGATCATTTCCGGCTTAATACGAACGCAATCGCCGACATGTCATTTGCGCTCGACCCAATCACCATGTCGCTGGTAGTGTCCTCGCGAGAGAGAAGAGTCCAGATTGATCATGTAAGGGCCGCTTACTTTCGCAGGCCTGAACTCCCAGATTTGAATAAACTGGACCATGACATGGGGCAGAGAGCGTACGCGTCGACAGAATGGTCAGCTCTGCTGAAGTCGCTCTATTTGTTGGTCGGAAGCAGATGGCTCAGTCATCCCCGCGACATCCTCATCGCCGAAGATAAGCCGTCGCAAATATATCTGGCAAAAAGGCTCGGGTTCAATGTACCGGATACGGTCATTACGAACGACCTGGATACCGCTCGCACATTGTTGGCCCAAGGACCGATTGTCGGAAAACCTCATCGGCAAGCAGTCGTCGAGATCGAAGGGTCCGAGCATGTAATGTTCACGAGCCGGATCGATGCAATTGCAGAGGAGGACCGTGAAGCTCTTCAGTATGCCCCAGTGATTTTCCAGAGGCTCATACCCAAAAAATTCGACATCAGGGTAACCGTCGTCGGCGAACAAGTATTCTCCGTGGCAATCCATTCGCAGGAATATGACGAGGCGTCTTTGGATTGGCGACGCGGCTCAAATCCGAAAATCAGGCACGAGGTAATAACCCTTCCCGGCGACATCCAGTTGGCCTGCGCAGAACTTGTCCGGCAGCAGAAGCTGCGCTTCGGTGCCATAGACCTCGTGCTTGGCGAGGATGGTCAGTTTTGGTTTCTCGAATGCAATCCGAATGGACAGTGGGCCTGGATTGAAAATCGTACTGGGCTCCCTATTGCGGCAGCAATCGTAGACGAGCTGGAGAGGATTGCAGCGGTATGATCGGTGTCTTCGAGTTCTTTTGGCCAAGGCTTTCGAGGCCAACAACCGTGCAGCTTGAAGACCAAGCCAGCAAGCAGACGCGTGACCTGCAACTTATCAAAGACGCGAAGTGGGATACGCACACCGAGATAGCGCTTGAATGCGCCCGGGCGCTACACGAACAAGAAACCGAACGGAAGAGGTCATCTGAAAGCAAGGCGTCCATTTACCTGGCGGTGATTGCAGCAATCTTCCCCGTCCTGGTTTCCTTGCCAAAGGACCTCTACGGAGACGAACTTCCCGACATGAGCGCTGGTTGGCAGACTGTGCTTTTAGGGCTCTTTATTTTGGGCGTTGTATACCTCGTAAGAAGCGGAATATGGGCATTCCGCACCCTGGCGGTCTCGACCCACAATCGTATTGATGCGACGGACATTGTTCACCTCTGGGGGGAGCCAGACGCCAATAGCGCTCTGATACGCGATTTGCTGGCAACGACGCGAATGAACCGCGACGGAGTGAATGCAAAAGTGGCCTTTATCAAAATGGCCCATGCTTTCTTGCTGAGGACATTCATCGCATTCGCCATCCTTCTCCTGGTCGCAGTGCTAAGGCAGCCTATAACAAACCTCGTCGACGTAGCTGTGCCGATGGTGCGTGCCGCTGTGTGCGGCTCATAGCCGTACGCTGTCACAAATTGACTGTTGATTCTGACTTCAAATGTTCCGGGTGCCCTGGCAGGTGGGATAACGGCTGCATCCCCAAAACTGGCGTCCTGCTCGCTTTCCACGCCTTGCGGTCCGCAGTTTGGGAAACAGCGGAGCCCTATCGGCTGTAGTGTCAAAAGAGGCGGTTTCCGATGAAAATTCTCCTAACGTCCGACATTCATGACAACCTCGTTGCCGTAGAAAGGATGCGAGCGCAGGAAACCAACCAATTCGATGCGGTTATAATCGCGGGCGATATTGGCTCCTATAAAGCTCAAGAAATCTTCGATGTCTTCAGCTCTTTCGAGTGTCCGGTCCTCTACGTTTACGGAAACTGGGACCACAAGCTCGAATATGACACGTCATTTGGAGCCAACTGTCATCACTTGCATCTCAACCCTTTCTCTCTGGGAGACATCGCATTCGTTGGCTTTAGTGGATGCACCGCGAGCTGGGGGAGAAACCCTTTCGCAATCCATTTGCGCCAAGAGATAGATGGCCAACATCCGGGTATCGTATCTGAACTCAGCGCCGCACGTTCCCATCAAGACCAAGTCACGTCTGTCATTGAAGCAGAGTATGCATCTGCACTTGAAGAACTGATGGCCAGCTCTCGCCGAAAGCCTTCCCGAGCAAAAATCGCTGTTCTCGATGAACAACGCCGCGTGAAACTGTACGCCGTCGGGGATGAGGTTGCCAGATTGAAGAATTCCGAAGCGTTCAGTCGCTACGAAAATGACCTGTCAGGAGTAACCGTTGCCGCGCAAAACTTGAATCGCACCGCTCTCGCTGATCTCCTCAAGGGGACAAACCGGCAAGTCTCCAGAACAGTCGTTGTAACTCATGACCGGCTATCGAAAACCCAGGAAGGTTTCAGTGGTGTTCCGGTGTTTCTCTTTGGTCATCGGCACGGTTTCAATGAAACGAATTTCCAGGGCGCTCAGTACGTGAACGTCTCTGTGCTCGACAACCGGCTGCTTTTGAGGTCGCGTGCGGTTGCTGACGCAAGGCGAAGAAGGGAATTCAAGAACCTGAACACAGGCAATTACGGTGTGATGGAATGGACGCAGCAACTCGGATTTACATTCCGTCGGGTGGACCTGGAAATTTATCCGAGTTGGCAAGACGAGTGGGAGGTGGAGGAGGATTTCCGAAAGCAGGGAGCACCGTTTCTAGCCTAGACCTTCACAACGAACTACTTCCATTCGTGCATCTAAACTTCCAAAACGTTCTCTTTTCCAAACCACGCCTCAGCCCGTTTCAAAACAGCAGGTGTAGGATTCTGGAAATAGACTGCCAGCGCTTCTTTGGCCCGAGTACAGCAGACATAGAATAGCTTTCCGGTCCGCTCTATCACGCGTTCCGTACCGCTTCCCTCGAACAAGTATGTAAAATTGTAGTGATTCCACCCACCGGCATCCAGCACGACGAGGACACGCTCAAACTCCCGTCCCTTAATTTTATGCTGTGTGGAAAACGTAGTGCGTCCTTCAAGGTATTCATAAAGCTTCTGAAAAGATGAAAACGGGACCCCAGTAAGCCGATCAAAAAGGTAGCGTTTTTCCGCGCGGAAGTTGGCAAATTTGTCGTCTTTGATGCAAAGTCCGTTGTCGTGTGCGAAGTCGATTACATCCAGGATCGGACTGTCTTTCATTGTGCCAATGTCTTCGACGCATTTTTGAATGCGTAGCTTGTCCTGAGCATTGGACACGCGAAATTCAGTTTTTCGCAAAAATTCATTGAACCGGCGCTGTTCATAAAGGTGGACGACAGCCTGAATCTTGAAGACGTGCTTCACGAAATCGCACCGCTTCGATCCCTTTCGAGCTATTTCCTCTTCTGTCTGCTTCTTGTCATCGATCAGTTGATCTTTATCGACATAAAGTCGCCGGAAGTGGTGGAATTCTATCTCGTTCGCGTACTCCAACAGCTTTGGATTGGCGTCGATGAATGCCTGCATCCCCGGCGTCGGGCTAACCGCGCGTAGAGCACTACCCGTCTTCCCCTTTTGAAGGGAAGCGACGACCTCACCGAACGTTTCGAATTGATAGTCGTTGAGGTTACCGTTTGTTTTAATGAACTTGACGATACGATTTCTGAAGGAAAGGACGCCATCCTTGTCGTAGATTTCCATCAAGTCACCAAAACCTGCCTGTGGCGCGATCAGATTATGCGTGAGGTTCAGCTCTTTCGTTTCCACAACACCTGAGAAGTCCCAACCTAGGTGGTCGCGGACTTGCTGCAGCCGACTGCCATCACCAGTTGAGTGATAGAACCTGATGATCCCGTCCTTGACCTTACCCTGAATCATGTTGGGCGCATTGAGGTCCTTCGATGCACCCTGGACGATACCGTCTGATCGCAAGTTGTTGGCGAGTTCATAAACTAAGCGCGGATTCCTACGGTTTTGCTGTTTCCTAACTTCGTCAACGGTCCCGGCGACTACGTAAGGCTGAATCGATCCGACTCCTTCCTCGTAGATCGATTGCATCGCATCGCCGAAAAAGCCGCAAACACCTTGCCGCGTACTCAGCGGGAGCCAATCGAGAAGAATTTTGACGACCTCCGGCGCGGTATCCTGATACTCGTCAACTAGGATGTACCGATAACGGTTGCGAAGAATGTCGCGAATTTTCGGGTAGGTCTCAAACATGGCATGGGCGACAATGATGACCTCGTCGTGCGAAACGATCCCCTCACCCAGCAGCGAAAATTCTTTGTACTGGACTTTTTTTCCAGCGAACATTTCCTCGGACACAACGATTGTTCCGGGTTCCAACTTAGGTTCATTTCCGCTCAGCAACGCCACTAGGACATTTCGGAGTTCCCGCTGAAACGGGCTGACCACGTCCCAAAGAAAATCATGGATCGTTCGAACGGTGAGGCGCTCGTTGGAAACACGCGATTCCACTTCGCGGACAGCAGCGTTCGTAAAGGTGATACATGCAACGAATGCGCTAGGATCGGTGCGGAGCAGCTCTCCGATTACCTGGACAAGCGAGTACGTCTTGCCACTTCCGGCCCCACCGCTGAGCAGGAAATTCTTCCCGGCGGCTACAAGTTCCAGGGCCTCGATCACTTCCGGTTCAAGCTTCACCCCGCCTTGATCCATCGAAGGCCCTCCTCGATGTAACCAGGGATGTTCCAGTTGTGAAATTCAAAGGAAAATTCCTTTGGTGGACCCAAGGGAGACGCGACGTTCGAGGTCGAGGTCGCACTATTCAAAAGGATTTCGATAGCGAACGACGGTTTTCTGGTGATTCCATTTTCGGCCATCTCGAAAGACGACCCACCGGCGAGATATTTTTTGAGGTGTTTTTCTACCAGGCTAGGAAAACCGGCTTTCTGAATGCCAGGCTCTTCCGTAGTCGAGTTGCTGATAAATACTCGGTTTAGGTGGAAGAACGCATCTTCAAAACTGCGAGCGTGGTATTCATTTCCGTCCCCGTCCTTTTCCAAAATCTGATAGGCGCAGAGGACCTGCCCTTCAACCTTAGGCCCCCACTTGCCTGTTGCAGGGTCCTTCCAAACCGCCTTTTGTTCAAAGTTCAGGCCAAGGAAATATGAGATGTCGGGCCCCACGCCATGAAAGAACCGGAGCGCGGCGTTTGTCGTGTGAGTGGCATTTTCTATCTCGTGCGCTCGAACGATCTTTTTCTGCTCACCCTGCTTGTTCATCACTGGGACGC
The DNA here is from genome assembly GCF_002968575.1 of Neorhizobium huautlense. GTDB lineage: Bacteria > Pseudomonadota > Alphaproteobacteria > Rhizobiales > Rhizobiaceae > Neorhizobium > Neorhizobium huautlense. Next base: position 23,092 of record NZ_PVBM01000026.1, read on the forward strand.
CGAGTTCGTCGAACTCAAGCGCCTCTTTCGCCGAATCAATGTCCGTGATGATCAGCGTTTTCACCCCGATGAATTGGAGGAAGATTTCATAGATTTGAGAGTGCGCACCGACCTCGATAACTGAGATGTTCTGTGAAAGCAGGGCGAGAGGCGGGAGTATACCATCCTCATACGCCTTAGCCGCGTCGGCCTGATCGATTTTGCGCATCATCGCCGGAAGCAGGATGCGTTCAGTATCGCCCTCAACAAGGATTGCCTTGTCCGCGAAAAATAGCTGCGACCTGTTGAGGGTCAAATATTGCTTCAGAAAGGCGTAGTGCCCTCCTTTCCCCGCCGACTTGTAGAGGTCGTCCAACTCTTTGAGACTGCGCGACTGAGTGTAACCGTCAACGCGTTTGAAATATTTGATGTCATTAAAATCAGACTCGGCGACGATGTGAGAAGAATGCGTCGAAAGAATCGTCTGCAACGGCCGCGAGATGCCATCGGCATTGCTGATTGCTCGCCCCACGAGACGTTTGATATTCGCAATAAAGATTGCTTGCATCTGCGGATGCGTATGGGCCTCGGGCTCTTCGATAAAGAGCAGATTGATGTCAGCCGGTCGAGGCTTCTGGCCGCGTTTGAATTCGTTGAGGATGATTTTGATCTCGAAGATAATCGAGATCAGGTTAAGGTAGCCGAGGCCGTTATAGTTTTCCGGTAAGGTGAGATCGAGGCCTTGACCATACATAACCGTCGTATTCTCCTGCAGCAGATCACGATGCTGCAGGGTGGACCTAATCTTTATCTCTGTATCACCTTCCTTAATGCCGCCGAAACTTCGGACGTCGGAGATGACCCCCTTGAACAAGTCTGCATAAATGCCGTCCAGCTGATCGTCAGTATTACTCAGGGCTTCCTTGAAGGTTTCGAAAACTTCTTCATCCCCAGCATCGGACGCCATAGCATTGTAGATTTTCGCCGACATCGCCGAAAGGCTACGATCTGATTCTTTATTCGAAACCGATCTGCGCGCATTGATCCTCTTGAACGAGATGATGTCGTCGAACCGAACCGCCTCGTTGAGCAGGTCTACGTAATCGTCCTCCTGCACCGTCCCAGTGATATGATCGAAACGAACACTGCGCCGGGCAGGTTTGAAATACTTTCCTTGCTCTTCCCTCAAAAATTTCCGCGCATCCTTTGCCTTCTTGCCATCCTTTAGCTTCTTATCTTTGTGCTCCTGAAATGCGCGCTTTATGGAAGAAAGGTTCTCAGGTGAGAGCTGATATAGGAAATCCAGAATGATCCATCGGTTCTCAGGATCGAGGTCCATGATGACGGCATTGCCGACATTCGCTAGGTCGTCGTGGTCATCGTATTGGATGAACAACCGCAGCGATATTCCACAGAATGGATATGGCTCATCCGGCTGCACCTTCTCTTCGAGAAGGTCGATCAAATGCTGCTGGAAGTCGGTATTGAAATCATCGAAATCAAAGCGTGGGAGCCCGCTGGTCGCTAGAAACCTCTCAAGGGCCAGCAATAGAGATGTTTTTCCAGAGTTGTTTTTGCCGACAATGATCGAAAGGTATTCCTCCAGGTCTACCTGGAGGTTTTGTAGTGATCGGAAATTTTTGATGCAAATCTTCGTCAGCTTCACGATTTCACCTGGCATTTATCGGTCGGTCACACATTCTTATCGAACCAAATTGATTCGCGTAAAAGGCGAAAGCCATCCGCATAATAACACCATAAATGCGAGTTGCATCCGACCTGAATACCGGCCGTGCAAGTTTTCGCGCAACCAAGCTCGCGACATTTACACCAACGGTCCGCCGAACTGACGTGAATGGGCGCACAAAATTAGCTGAGTGGGTATGGAGGCCGATTTGATCACACTAAATTTTCTGAACTTGACCGACAATGAACTAGATAGGCCGATCTATCGGATAATGAAGCAGGAGCATGTAATCGGTTTGTTTGCGGACAAAAAGAACGTCCTCAGCCAAATTCATAACTGGAAAGATAAGTTTGAGAACTTTCAGTTGTCACTGGGCGGCGTCCTGGACGGCGAACGATTTGATTTCGGCTTCAAAAATGACTTCGTTGGTCAGTGCTGGACTCGGGAGTATCTGTCCGAGGCCATGTGGGGCATATATGCTAATGACCCTAAGCAGCGCTTTCTCCGTATCCGCTCAACTCCCCGTAAACTGCTAACCGGGCTGGCCGACGCCCACCCTAAGATGCCGCAGGACACCTGCTTTCTTGGCAAGGTCGCGTATCACAAAGAAAAAGACTTGAAAGCGTTTCTGGGTGGCGGGCCGCTATCCATGTCGGCAATTAGTTTTGCCCGCACCCTGCTCTTGAAGCGGTACGCATTTAAGCACGAAAGTGAAGTGCGGCTGCTTCACTTTGGCAATGCAAAGGATTGCGACAAATACGGTCTCTACCGCTATGAAGTCGATCCGCACGCCATGGTCACGCAGATTATGGCTGACCCAAACAGAGATCGGGCCAATTGGCTAGCGGACAAGGCGGCGATCACAGCAGCGACTGGTTTTACCGGCGAGATCAAAAGATCGAAGGCTTATGACCCGCCGGATTGGGAACTGCCAGTTTACAAGTCTGGCTGCTAATTGAGAATGCAGGCCCGCAAGATGAGCCAGTCCACACGGGACCCCATTTGTGCTTATGGGCCATAGGCCCGCCCACGCGAATATCGGCTCGTTTTTGACGCTGAACCAGGTTCGGGTTTTCAAACCCTTCGGACCTTCAGCTTCCGCGAAATGCGTCAGTGGTATCAAACATCTCCACTGCGGCTTGCGTGCTAACCCAACCCACATCCCTTTGGTCAAGTCCGCGATTTTGTTCACCGACCTCCAATCTTGGGGCGGCCGCCTTTGCTTTCATCAGCTATCACACCACATGAAAAATTCCTTTCGATTGGTAAGATTTTAGCTTTTTAGTTCGCGCAGAAATTACGTCAGCTGTGGGACTTTCCTGAAATGAAACAGGAAGAGCATCATGGCCGGTAGCCATTCAGAGGATAGTGAACGTCTTGAGCTTTCAGAGATAACTGAAGCAGACTTGCAAGGTCGAACTGACGTTGACGCTACGCTTCGTCAGACTCGTATCCGCATTCTTCAAAACAGAAGGCAACTCGTGACCACGCTGGCCGCCCTGGCAAAAGACGTGGATGAGTTGCTCTCTCTTCCGGACACTAAAGAAAAGCGAGCCGAGACACCCGCCGACCGCCAAGACCCTGCATCAGTATACAATAAAGACATTTCTACCGCTCAGGTGACCGCCCATCTTCTTGAGACGGGCCTGACGCCACGAGACCTCAAACTGTTGAGAGGCTTCTCGAAGAAATTATACGCACACAGAACGCTTTTAATCGCGAACGCGGTTCATTTTGACACCATAGCTGCGTTGATATCTTCGAATAAGCGGACCCGCGCTGAGGGACTGGCAAGGATTTCCGCAGGCGCGACATTAACTAGGGAAAACATCAAGGAAATCAGTAAGGAATTCCGGCGCATCAGCACTTCTGAAAATGAGCGGCAACACCTAGCCTACAGGGGACGGCTGACCATGAGAGCTAGTGAAATCGCAAAAGAGAAGGTTGAGGTATTTCGTACGGCAGTCTCTAAGTTTCTCAACACATTCAAGAAATTCCACCATCTCTCACGGCTGCTCCCGACACAGCGAGAAGATTGGGAAGCAATGGCCACCGCATTCAGTTTCGACCCTGATCACATCGAAACAATGCACACCGAGGTAGTTGAAGAGGCGAAATCGCTGTGGCTGCTGTTCAACGAGATTTTTCCTGAAGTTGGGGTACCGTCCCAAAATTGGGGACAATTGCAGCCGGATTCCGCCGATCTCCTTTTAGCAAAAGCGCATTTCATTCTTCAGCATTGTTCATATGGGGATTTTTCCTATCTCACTTCTGAGATATCTTCGTTCTTGAAGTTGGATGGGATTAGCACTTTGCGGCTTCTGTGCGAGAGGCCGGATTTCAGCCCAACTAAGGTATTTCCGATAAATGATGCTGAAGGTAATTTGATCGGCACATCTGACATGCCGCCACCAGCTAACTTGGATGAAATCGACGAAAAGAATCCAATCCGGAGGTTCACAGCAGTCGAGATATTCTCTTCCTGCGGAGCGGGTGCCCTAGGTTTAGAGGCAGCGAGTTTTTACGTAGCAGCGGTTTGCGATGAAAATCCTCAAGCGCAGAGAGCGATATCCGCAAATAGACCAGACTGGGGTATCGCAGATACAATGACTTGGGAAGGAATCCGCGAGGCGATTCCTGCCAAGCTCAAGGGCAAGCGCATTGATGTGGTTTGCGGAGCTATCCCGGGACGTCCGTGGGAACGAAAACAGGGCGGTGCGGCAGACAGCAGAAATGAATTGCCCAAAGTCCTCTCTTTGTTGGCCGACATACAACCGGACGGAATCTTTTTTGAGATTTCAGAGGATTTTCGGTCTCCTCGCAATGTGCTGTACCACGACCAGTTGATCCAGGATTTGAGCGACTTGGGTTACTTGGCCGACATTTACAGGTTCGACGGCGAACAGTGCGGCCTCGGCCAGAAGCGCCGCAGGGCCGTCATAATCGGTGTAAAACGCTCATTGAATAGGCCATTGATACCACCACTGATCCACAAACCTGTTCAGCGCTCGCTGGATTCAGTCCTGAGGAAATATTTACAACGTGAACAGGCGTACGCGGTTGATCGTGTCACCTATGATAAATGGAACCGCGTTTTTGGACACTCCACAAAACCCGCCCTTAGCCCGGACCTGCACACGATTTTGAACTCGAACTCTCCTGTCCTCAGGAAATGGAGGGATGTCGGCTTCGAATGCGACTATTTGCTCACGCCAAACAAAAGGAGAAGGCGGGACGAAGATGTCGATCAAACAGTTAGGATCAATATTCCGGTACTTAAGGCCCTTCAAGGCATACCGGTGGAATGGGAACTAACCGGCACCGAGCTTGAGCAGTGCGAGCAAGTCTGCGCTACAATTCCTCCAGCAATAATGAGGGTCCTCGCGCAGGCGATGCATGCGATACTGATGGGGCAACCGGTGGACCTTTCCGCCTCTATCGACGAGCCGATAAAGAAAGCCTACCAGTCCGACTTGTGGGTGGCCCCCGATCCAGACACCGGTAAAAGATTCCGAAAGCCAGCGCCTTACGGTCTCCGTCCTATTCATCTCCATGATGATCCGGCACAGGAAGTAATGCGACGCTACCGTATTGAGCAGGAAATCGAGCGGGGGCCCTTCGACCAAGAAACTTTTGAGGAGACCTCAAAAGTCTACACACGCCCAACAGCGGCGATAAAACAACTGGCTCGGCTTAATCAAGCACGAAAAAAGGCATTTTTGAAAGAAATTAAAACCGAAAAAAGAAGAGAGCCAAGATAAATGATGGAGCATAGGCACGTCTTCACAATTTAAGGCGGCATCTACTATTGATCTACGGCACATAATCACCTTGGTCACTCTTTAAATCCGGTGAAATATTTAATACGCTCCTCTTCACGAACGACGATATAATTTCAATATCATCGATTTCGTAATATTTTGACTCCATTACAATTACGCCATCCAGCTCTATTTTGAACCTGTCACCAAACATGAGAACCCAATTTCTTCCTAATTTATCATTAAAACTCAGGACCTCCAATTCACCTATACGATTACATTCGACGGGCAATATTACTAAATGCGCCAAAGATTTTCTGACTTCTATATATGCTTGGAATAAAGTAGATTCATATGTTGCCTTGGGGTGCTCTTCCGTCAATATGAGTTTGTAGGCTCGCAACTCCTCTTTCAATATTTGCAGTGACTCGATGTCGGTACCTTTCAAGTAGTAGTCTGAAAGCCCTGCGAAATTCACGAACGTCCAGTCGCTGTCAGGCAACGCCTCCATGTCAAAGCTTGCGTACTGTATCGAAAAGCCTTTCCAAAGGGAGCCTGGCTCCTCCGGCTGATGTTTGGTGCGCATGACGAACCGGATCGGGCTAACCATGGTGCCATCGGGAGTTTCAAATTGGATCGTCGGATATCCCATCCATTCACGCATGCGGGCTTTCAGGCCGAGTTCATCCAGCAAAGGTCCCAGTCCCTGTTGGACATCACCGAAGACTTTCAGTTTTGGAAATTGCATGTGCGCACCTCACCTATTGGTGAGGTCAATGCTCCATGACTCACATGCAAGGCACCATCAGCTCCGCCGACACCCCCGAGAAGCAACAGGCGTTAACTATAATCCACACTTTAATAGAATTTTAACTATTTCGACTCGACATCTAAGAAAGTCATCGGCATCTTTTCTACTGCGCCAACCAAAGGGCAAACGCACCATGTCACTGTTTCGAATATCTAAGACCTGCGACAACCGCGCTTAGTATGTTCACGGGCACTTTGTGCCTGAGTGACTGCCCTGAGCGCTGCGCGCTCATCAGGCTCCGTAACAAATTTCTAGAAATAGCTTTCGCGAAGGCGTGACCCACGCGGCCGTACCCGTGATCAAAAAAAACGATCCGGAATACATTTCCAGGCATTTTCTGTGCTGCCATCAGCGCGACCTGCTGCATTTTCCCCTCAACGAAATCGACCGGACACCGGGGCAACCAATGACCTACCCGAGTGGATGGGCGATTTCGGACTGATCTGAGCACAACAACAGTCTGGAGAAATAGCCGTGAAACAACGGAACGAACTCGTGCGCCCTGATCGTAGCGAAACGTACGATGAGGATTGGATGGCCCAACTGGAAGAAGGCCTTCATGAATTGACGCCCTACGGTGACATGTTTCGCACTGATGACGAGACGCCCTACCGCCTCTTCCGTGCATACGACCGCCTTCGCGCCTCCTCCCACCGCCCCGATTGACCAACATCCCAGTGAGGCAAACCCGTGCGGTTTGTCCTCGCGGGTAACCGTCACCGCGAATTTTGTAGCTTTGGAGTAAGTACCATGCGTCACATCAATAAAGTCGCGAAACATCTTTACCTCAAGCGCGTAAGCTTGGGAGAGCTGTCATTCCCGGGGCGTGATCTCGCCCACGAGAACGTGCCCCCTACCCCGACGACCTTCTTCAACTACCGTGCGGCGAGTAGCCCCTTGCCCGGTTCCAAACCGGCATGGTGTGAACCCAACCATGGGCTCGCAGTCCGTACCCCGGCGCTCAAGCAGGCCAAAACCGCACGTGGCCACACGGAATACCGCGACACGGTCGTATATCACGAAAGCGAGCTTGAGCATCGCGTAAGCACGGTTCTGCAGACCTATCGGGGCCTTGCCCGGCTGATCTCGCAGTACCCTAAGGTGGAATACGCGGATGATGATGGCGTCATTCACCAGCACACGTTCGACTACTTCATCGAACTCGATGACGGAACGCGTATCGCTGTCGCGGTAAAGTATGAGCGCAAGCGCACTGAGATGCTCGACCTTCTCGACCGTATTTGCGCAAGCGACATCACGGGCATCAGCAAATCCGGGAAACGCGTACCGGGCATCGCCGACGGCGTTGCTCTGGTCACCAACACTCTGGCCACTCATGAGGCTTTCGACAACGCCTACTTTCTCTTGTCCTCGCGCATCCAGCACGACGACACGGAATGCGTCGCGCTCCACGACATCGTGCAGAAGATGCCTAACACCTTCCGTTTCGGTCAGTTGCTAACCAACTGCTGGCCCCGTGCCAAGCGCCGGACCGCCATCTGGCGCTTCCTCGACCTTGGAATTCTTGAGCCGTTGGCCGCAGGCCGCATCGACGAACTCTCCTGGCTCCGCGCCGTCTAAACAACATCGATCAAACCTGAAAGGACATCCTATGGACTTCCGTCCGGTACCTGCACGCCAATTCATCCATTCTCTGATCGGGATGGGCCGCAAGGACATCTATCATGATGAAGTCCGCAAGGAGGACTTCATCCCCGTGATGCGCGACGATCTCGGCTATCTCATGCAGGCCGAAAATGATGTCGAACGTAAAATCTTTCTTACCCATCGTGAGATTTACGCGGCTCTCGACACAAACAGGGCCGTGATCAAGTACGGCTACAACAGCGTGTCCCAACAAGCCTTGCGCGCAGCATTCGGGGACGAGAAATTCGAAGATCGCCCGGAGAAGGACCAGACGATTGCGCTTTGGCGCGAGAAGATGCTCGGCATGTTCGATGTGGAATGCGAAGCCCTGGGGAAGCGTCTCCCGTTTACCGAGGCAGCCCTCAAGTCGAGGCTTATCGCTTATCGCAAAGCTATTCTCCATGAGATGATTGATCTCGGCGATGAGGATGAGGACGAGGACAACGGCCAGAGCGAGGGCAGGAAGAAGATTGCTGGCGATGCCGACAAAAACAGCACGGCTGCACCTCGCGCTGACAAGTTGCAACTCCTCAAGTGCTTTCCGGTGCCGACAGCCAAGACCTTCAAACGTTGGTATGATCGCTACTACGGCAACGACATGGACGTCATGGCGCTGCTCCCGCGTCACCACGGTCCGGGTCCGAAACTTTTCACGTACAAACCACCGGCGGTCGCCTTCGCACACAAGATGGCTACCGGCTACTTGGATCGCGCCCGTCCGACTAAAGCACACACTTACCGCACCTACCTCGCGGCGCTAAAGGAGCACAACGACGGGCATCCCCCGCACCGCCAGATTGACAAGGTATCGCGCAAAAAATTCGAGGTCATGATCTCGAAATTTGACGCCTTCCATGTTGCTGCTGCGCGTTTCGGCGAAAAGTTTGCCGTGCGTAAGTTCATGGCCATCCGCCGTAGCTTTAGCGTGGTCGCCCCTGGCCAGCGCATCGAGATGGACTTCTGGAATGTCGATCTCATCTCGCTACTCGTTGAAACCGGCATCTGGAATATTCTGCCTCCTGAAATTCAGGAGAAAATTCCGCGCAAGCGTATCTACTTTGGTGCCGCCATCGATGTAGCTACCCGCTATATCCTGGCGTTCAAAGCTAGCCTGACGCCCAATGGTGCCTCTGCCGTCGCCACGATCCGCATGATCATGAGCGACAAGCGTCACCTGTCCACCTATGTGAACGCCCAGACTGCCTGGGTCGGAAAACTTCGTCCGTGGTTCATTTCCCATGACAACGGAGCAGAGTTCATCGCAAAGGCGACCCAAGGGGTTCTGCGCCGTGGCCGTATTCGTGCAACTCGTCCCCCGGCAGGCCAGCCTACCTGCCGTCCCTTCATCGAGCGTCTTTTTCACACCATTGGTATGCTCATCGCACCGTATTTTGACGGTCGTACTTTCCACAACGTAGTAGCAAAAGGCGATTATGATCCGCAAAAACACGCGACCTTGCTCGTTGAAGAACTGATCAAAATCTTCATTTTCGCAATCTGCGACATCTACCACAACAAGCCGCACGAGGGTCTCGGTGGCAACACGCCTCACAACGCGTGGGTAGAAGCATGCAAGGAGTATGAGGTCCACTATCCCCCGGCTCCCACCGAAATGCTGCACATCTTCGGCACCAAAACAACGCGTCGCATCGGTCCCTACGGTGTTACCTGGATGGGAATTAACTTCGACCACCCCGAGCTTCAGCGCATGCGAGCCAAGGATGGGGAGGTCGACGTCTTCATCAAGTTTGACCCCGAATGCGCAGCCCACATCGCATTCAAGTCAGACAAAGGGTGGCTGATCGCTCGAAATACGGTCGACCTCGACGACAGCGTCAGCCTCGCAGAATGGATCGCTGCTCGCAACGAGCTTCGTTCTCACTTTGCCACGGCAGCCGAGACGGGCCTGAACGTTATGTACGACGCCATCAATCGCCTGCGCGCGGTCGGGATGGCAGCGACCCTTCGTGCAGGCCTGTCGCCCCGCCTCCCCACTGCTGCCGACTACGCGAAGTGGGAAACCGAACTGTTCAGCACCTGGAACGTGGTCGCCTCTGACGACACTCCCGCGCTGATCCAGGAAGGCCCCCTGACTGACGATCCGCTTCACCTCAACACTGTCGTCAATCGCCCCGAGCTGTTCAGCAAGGACAAGATGGAGATTGAGCAGTCTGAACAGGAGGCATTCCAGGACGACGATAGCGACGAGTTGCCCGACGCTCCCGTGAGCACGACCAGCTTCGATCTTTACAACGAGGAATACTAATATGACCAAGACCGCTGAAGAACTGCGCGCAATTCGTATTCAGGAGGACCGCCGCTTTGTGGAGCTTCCTGCGATCAAAAGCCTCCGTAACCGCCTCAATGAGTTCTACGAGCACGCGCAGGATTGCCTGGGAGGAGGTGGCAGCCGTCGTCGTTTGTTCGCCGTAATCGGTGAGTCCGGCACAGGAAAATCGACGGCGCTTATGCAGGCGCTGAATGAAATGGACGGTCTCCGCCCGTACAAAGGCGAGAACGGGGAACTGAGGATTCCTTTCGTTCACGTGGAAGTTTCCAAGACCTCCACGAACAAAGACGTGGCTGTTCAGCTTCTCAAACAGCTCGGCCAGGATGCTGATCGAAACGCAAAGGAGGACTTGCTTTACGAGACGCTGAAAACCCAACTGCGGGAAGCAGGCACTTTGCTCCTCCACATCGAAGAGGCACAGCATCTTCAGAAAGGCGGCACCGCTAAGGCCGTGCGAAATCTTCAGGATCGCTTCAAAAGTCTGCTCGTTATCCCTGACTGGCCTCTGCACCTCATCCTTAGCGGAGTCGAGGAGCTTTCTGAATTGTTCATGGGCGATCAGCAGTTGGCCAACCGTTCCCTCGTGATGCGCTTCGAGCCGCTGAAATTCCCGGGCGACATTAGCCTCGCTAAAACCATCCTCAATGACGTAGCTTTCGAGAACTGCAAGCTGAAGCTCGAAAAGTCCTTGGAAACCGACGATTTCCTCGGACGCCTCATCCAATCGACCGGAGGAGGTGCAGGAACGATGATCGAGATGGTCCGTAGCGCGTCATACAAGGCCCTTTCGAAGGGGCATGCAAAGCTCGACCCTAAGGATTTCGAATTTGTCTATAGCCGGACGAGCGGAAGCCTCCCGCAGGATAACATCATCACAGCCAAGAACTGGGGCAATATTGATCGTGCTAATGCCTTGGCCGATCTCGCCCCGACCAAAGACAAACCGAAACACAGCAAAAAAGTTAAGGGAGGCAAAGAATGAGGTTGCGTGTGACCGTGGATTATCATGACGGGGTGGAACCCCGTCTTAGCCTGGCGGCCCGTTTGGCATTTGCCAATGGGTACCCTTCCCTACGCGACTTTTTGGCCGTCAACAGCCTGAGCCTTAAGGCGTTGGAAACCGGCCAACCAAAAGCCATTGCTATGCTCGCGGACTGGGCCGGGATCGATGTTGAGCGCCTGAAAGGTAACGACATCAAAAGCGTTGGCGTGTCTGACGTCTGGCAACTTGGTGAGGCATCTATGAGCCGGGACATGCGCCCCGGCAAAACCCATCGGTACTGCCCAAAATGCGTGATGGAGGATATGGAATGCGGATCGGGTCGTTCGGGCGCTCGTCCATTTGTGCGGATGTCATGGCTTACGAGAGCGGTACAGCAATGCACTTCACACTGTACTGAAATCGTTGAAGCCGACGACCCAAAGGGACAACGAGACTTTCCTCGCTACGTGGAAAAATACCTCCTGGAAATCCAGCAACAGGCCTCTGCAATCGCCGATGCCGTCCCCACATTTGTTGCCGAGTACGTCGAGACGCGAATTCGAGGCGGGTCCAGCAACGAGTTTCTGGACACACTGGCCACCCATGTCGCGGTCGACCTCTGCCGTAATCTTGGTCGCTTTGAAATCGAACATGCACCCAATGAGCAGCTCCCGGACAGCTCTTGGCAGGTCGAGACCATGCGCGGTTTCACGAGAGCCTCCGCCGGTCCATCGGCAATCGAAACCGTAGTCGCGGATGCCGTTGATCGTGAGCGACCGATTGCGCTGGAGATGAACGCTTTTTTTCGGCAAGCTTCGTCTTTGGCTGCGTCGCAACAAGGATAAGCCCGAGTTCAACTCGGTGGTTGAGTTGTTCCAGGGCATCGCGGAGCGCAATCTGCCTATCGGCCCGAGCGATCTTTTCATTTTGCCGACCACTGAGCGCCGCCTTCACTCGGTACGATCTGCAAGCATCGAGTATGGAATGATGGAAGACCGCATCTACCAGCTCATGTTGGACGCAAGTCTGGTCGAACCAACAGAACTCACCAGTGGACGCATCTATTTCGATGCCCAAAAGGGCCACGATATCATCATGGCCGCGCTCGACACTGTGACCACTGCCGAGATGGCGGTGGACCTCGACGTAGCGATTGACCGTGTTCGCGCGATCCTCGACGCAGGCCTCATCCGTCGCGTCGAGGAATTCACGGACGATACTCGCACCTATTCCCGAGTAAGAAAGGCTGATTACGAAAATTTCAAATCCGCGATCAATGAACGCGCAACGTCCATCGACGAAGAAAACGAACACGTACCCCTTTCTCAAGCGGCGCGTCAGGCGACGTGCACTATCGAGAAAATCCTCGAATTGGCATTGGAGGACAAGGTGTCATTGTTTCGTGTTGATCCTCGCTTCCTGTCAGGCCTCATGGTCGATCCCGCTGAAGTAGCGCGCCATATCGTGGTCGCGCGGAAAAACGAAGCGGCCGTCAGCAGTGTCACGATTTATGATCCCGACGCACCGTATCCCACACTTCTTAATCGTCGCGAGGCTGAGCGACGGCTGAAGACGGCGAGTGGCACTGTGCGCGAGCTGATCCGACTGCGACTCGTCGAAACGGCATTCGCGTTTAGCCCTGTGACGCAACGTTCCCAAAACTATGTCACCGTGGCCTCTGTGGATGCTTTCGTGAAGGATCACATCTCCCTTGCGATGCTGTCTGATCAGGCCAACATTTTTCCCGGCAAGATGAAAAAGCAACTCGACGCCCGAGGGGTTAAATCAGCCTTTGAACCAACCGGTAGGAACTCACGATACTATCGTATCGCAGACGTTCGAGACTTCGTCGGATAGATAACCCACCATCGTAATGGTTTTGAAAAAGCTCGCTTCGGCGGGCTTTTTTTATGCCTTGCGTTCCCCCAGTGTCAGACTTGGACAAAGGTAACGGAGCGTCCAGCCCATACATTCTTGACAGCCAGCGTGAAACAGTAGTGAAATCAATTAGGGCGACGGTCGATTGCGATGAATCAAAGGAGCGCAATCAGCTGCGGTGTCTTATATCCGAGCCTGGTCCTGTCCGCAGAAGGCGTCTACAGGACTTTTTCCGAGGAATGGCGCAACGCCTGTCATACAGTTGAGCACCGCTTCCTGCATCTCGTCGGAAGTGGCATATGCATTGATGACGGCTGGCATCCGCGGCGCATCGTAAAGATAATAGGGATAGCCGAATGAAATCAATGCCGTGGGCACTTGGTACCAGGGCCGTTTCATTGCCATTCGAAAATCACCCATCAGTCGCGCCCAGTCGAGAAAGATGTGACCGCGGGTCAGAAGCGTCTCTTCTGCCAAGAGATAAAGGACGAGGTCATAGAGTTCCGGACGCCAGTCATCTCCCGGCGAAAACAGAGTGACATTGAAGCCGCGTTCCCGCATCATCGCGGGGAGCGCAAGCGGGATCGGATCGCCGTGGATGGGCGAGACGATACCACCGGAGATAACAAGCACACGGCGATGGGTCTTTGGAGTTAGCGGAAACAATCCGCTGACATCCTTCACCAGCGTAGGCGCCCGAGCAAAGGCTTCTTTTGCGGTCGCCTTTGCCTGCGGCCTTGCAATACGGCCAAGCCGCTGCTGCCGCGATTGCGGTTGTCGGCGATGCAGACCAAGGGCGGCCTTGAGCCCCAGAACACGCGTCAACGCTTCGTCCAGGCGCGCATGAGAAAGCCTTCCATCCTTGAGCGCCTCCTTGATATTGGCGATATCCCCCGGCAGGTCGCCAGTGAACAGCACCATGTCACAGCCGGCTCTCAGCATCTCGACCTTCGCCGGTGCCGCCGCCATGTAGGAGGTGGCCCCCGCCATCTCTGAAGCATCTGAAACGATCAGGCCGTTAAAACCGAGCCGTCCGCGCAGCAGTTCGAGATTGAGCAAACGCGACATCGAGGCCGGCCGGTAGAGTTCCTCCAGTCCCGCGTCGGGAACAAGCGAGCGAACGAAGGCGGGCATCGCGATATGTGCCGACATGACGGAAAGCACATTGCATGAGATGCCGGCGCGATAAAGCTTACCGAAGGTCGCGTCCCATTCTTCCATCGACAACGGGTTGACGGTCGTTACCAGATGCTGGTCACGGTCGTCGTATCCCTCCCCGGGCCAGTGCTTCAGGCAGGCCGCGATGCCGTGCTGCTGCAGCACTTCGATCTGCACCAGCGCATGACGTTCGATCAGCTCGGGATCGGCTCCGAACCCGCGGGTTGCGACAATCGCGGAGCGGAAGGCGGCATTGATATCGACGACGGGCGTGAAGGACCAGTTGGTGCCGACGGCCTGCGCCTCATCGGCAAGCAGGCTGTACACGCGCCGCGTCAGGTCGATATCATCGGCGGCCGCCAACGCCAGCGGGTTCGGCACCTGTGTACCGAAGGGAACCGACATGCGCGACCCTTCGAGGTCGGCTGAAACCAGGAGCGGAATATCCGCCCTCTCCTGGATTGTTTCCAGAAGTTCCAGTTCGTCATTTCCGCTCTCGGAAAAGAACCGGGTCACGCCGCCCGGGCGAAGGTGATCGAGCTCCGATATCCAGGGCGCGGCTGGCCCGTGAAGCCCGAGGACGAACAGTTGCGCGATCTTGCGGTCAAGGTCGCCGCTCAGTGCTTCGGCCTGCTCGGCAACCCAGGCAAGGTCTTTCGCTTGCAGGTTAAATGGCGGCCCGGTCAAAAGATGGAGCGGATATTTATCGGAAATCATCACGTGTTCTCTGTCATAAGCCGCTGACTAATCTCGTCTTGGCTTTGCCTGTCCATCCGTCTCAGAGCCCTTGCCAGTCATAGCTTTCTGCGGGTGCATCATGGGCCTGCATATAACGCCTTAGGCCCTCGTAAAGCCGCGCTTCCACATTCGCGTCGCGTATGGGTTTCTGCTGCTGCGGGTCCATCTGAAGATCAAAGAGACGAAAACCCTGGTCGAGGAATGAACCGCCGAGATTGGGCGGTCGTCTTGCCTCGCGCGTCGCGTCGATGCGCAGCAGTGGCATGCTCTTCGTAAAGTTAAAGGGCGGCGCCATCCTCGCCGTGGCCATCTCGGCGGCCGTGAATGGTTGAACCATATGCTGCGGCATCAATGTATATTCGCAAAGGCCTTCGCCTAACACATCGGGCGGGTAGTGCAGCATCACGTACCGGCCATCGGTCACGCCGATAGGCCCGGCAAAGAGACCGAATGCGATGATCCTGTCGTCGCAGGCCTGGCCGGCTACAGCCGAGAGAAGTGAGCGCCCGGTCACATCAGTTCCAGGCGGGATACCGAAAACATCGAGGATGGTTGGCATGATGTCGACGGTCTGCGTCAACACCTGCAAGCGCTGGCCCGCTTGTTCGGCATGCGCAGGATGATAGACGATCAGCGGGATATGCGACATCTCTTCATAATACGGCATCCGGCTCTTGCCCCACCAGCCATGTTCGCCGAGCAAGAAGCCGTGATCGGTGGACAGTATTATTGCCGTGTCATTCCACATTTCATTGCTGTCCATGAAATCGAACAACCGGCCTAGATATTCATCGAGCATGCGGATCTGGGCCGCATAGTTGGCACGGATCTCAGCGATCTCATCATCCGTCTCGTTGACCGGCACGTAATCCGGCCAGTTCAGCACCCCGCCCTTCCAGTTGCTGTCGCCTTCGCGCCGGAAGCGCGACGGGGCATGAAACGGCTCATGCGGATCGAAAAGCTCAAGCTGCAGCATCCAGTTGTCGGCGGATTTGTTGGCCTCGAGAAACCCGAAAGCCGATGCGAAACAGCGCGGAGTGGGGAGGTCGCTCTCGTCCTTCTCGTAAAGACGATTGATCGCATGGACGATCCGCCCGGGCTTCTTCTTCGGATCATAGTGACGCTGATCATACTCCCCGGCGAACTGGGCCAAAGGTGGTTCGACCACGGCCTTCCAGGTGTCGTATTCCTGGCCTCGAATGAAATCCCAGCTATCGTAGCGGGTGTTGTAGCCCGAGCCGCCATTTTGAAAATAATGGAAATGGTCTGTGACAAGGTGCGAATAAATTCCCTTCGCACGGAGCATTTCACAGAAGCTGGTGTCATAGGGTTCCATCGGCCCCCATGAGCGATGAAAAAAGTTGGCGCGGCCGGTCTGTATGTCGCGGCGCGCCGGAATGCACGGAAGGCTGCCCACATAATGGCTGTCGAAGGTGACCGAGCGTGCCGCGAGGCGATCGAAATTGGGAGTTTCAATCTTGCCGCCATAGGCGCCAAGGGCGCTGCGGTTGAGTGAATCGAACAGAAGGAAGATCAGACGCATCACTTACCTCAACCGTCATAAAATACCCGAAGGCCGGAATTGCACGCCCCGCTGTCCGCCACGAGTGCGAGACGAGCAGCAATCCGATAGCGATAGCAATAGCTGATATGACAAAGGAAACTGCCGCCCTTCATCAACTTCTGACCGAGGGTTCGGGAAGTCTCGTTGCGTTGTGCGGCGAAGCGGCTCGCCGAGCGTATCCGGAACGGTTCGACGGTCCATTCCCAGACATTTCCGGCCATGTCAAAAAGGCCCGCGCCGTTTGGCGGAAAAGCCGTGACCGGCGACGTGCCGATCCATCCATCGGCCAGCGTATTTTCCTCCGGAAATCGCCCCTGCCAGATGTTGCAGGGCATGAATGACCTGTCGTCCGGCTCTTTGTCTCCCCACGGAAATTTCGGATCGGGGAGTCCGCCGCGGGCGGCATATTCCCATTCCGCTTCCGTTGGCAGCCGTCCTCCGGCCCACTTGGCAAAGGCGTTGGCGTCCTCCCAGGAAATGTGGCTGACCGGATGGTCCGCCCGATCCGCTACCGAACTTCCGGGACCCATGGGCGAATGCCAGCAGGCGCCATCGATCTTGACCCACCAGGGGGTCTCTGAGCGCGAAGGTGCGACCGTCTGCGGCTTCGGGAGGAGACCCCGGAAGACCAGGCCCCACCCGAACCGCTCGGATTCGGTGACATAGCCCGTCTCCGCCACGAAAGCGGCAAAGCGGGAATTGGTGACAAGGGTGGCGTCGACAGAAAATCCCTTAAGCTTGCGCTCCCGGTAGACCCCTTCGCCATCGAGCGGAATTGACGGGGTTCGCGTGCCGGTATGCGCCCTGGCGGCAGGAAAGGCCACGCGTGCCGGTGCCCGCGCATCGGCAATGTCGAGGGCGACGGCATGTGCGCCGCCCTCTTTCTTTTGCCGCCGGACATGGCCACCTGTTGATCCGCAGCAGCTCATGTCAGGCCGCTTTTGCAGCTCGGGCCGAAAGGGCTGCCGCCGTGTCATGCTCCGGCACGTCGCCGATATCGGCCATCTTGCGATCCAGCTTGGCGATCATCATCTCGAACACGCCGGCGTAGGCGGGATCATCTGCAAGGTTGTTGATCTCGGACGGATCCTTTTCGCAATCGAACAACTCCCATTCGGGTGGCGCCCCGTTGGGGTGTGCGCCGAGCTGGCCCAGGTCGTCATTGTACCAGTAGATCAGCTTGTAGCGCTGGTCGCGCACACCGTAATGGGCCCAGGCGCCGTGGATGATGTCGTTATGCATCCAGTAGCGGTGATAGGCGAGCTGGTCCCAGTCTTTCGGGGTATTGCCTTCGAAAACGGAGCGCAGGCTGGTGCCCTGCATGTAGGAGGGCTTTGCGATCCCGGCATAATCCAGGAAAGTCGGGGCAAAGTCGACATTACAGGAGATGTCCCTGGTGATGCGGCCCGCCGGGATGGAGCCCGGAAGCCTGGCCAAAAGAGGCATCTGCAGGCTTTCCTCGTACATGAAGCGCTTGTCGAACCAGCCATGCTCGCCCAGAAAGAAACCCTGATCGGAGGAGTAGATGACCAGCGTATTGTCGGCGAGGCCGGCTTCATCGAGATAATCGAGCAGGCGGCCGACATTTTCATCGATCGACTGCACGGTTCGCAGATAGCGCTTCATGTAACGCTGGTACTTGAACTCGGCGAAGGATCGCGGGTCGTCGAACGTGTAGTTCTCCCCCGTCTTGGAGTCGATGACGGTGATGGTCTCGCCTTCCATCAATTCCGGTACCTTGCGAATGTGCCAGCCATCCACCATCAGCTCGCCGGCGACACCTTGCGGACCTTCAGGCTGGACGAGACCCAGGTCTTCCCAGTTCATGTCATGTCTGATGCGCATCCTGGCCGCCTGGGCGGCTTTGGCGCGATTGGCATAGTCGTCGTTGAAGGTCTCGGGCAGCGGCAGATCTTCGTCCGCCCACAGATGGTCCCATTTGGGATGGGGGATGAAGTTGCGATGCGGCGCCTTGTGGTGGCACATCAGGAAGAAGGGGGCGTCATCTTCCTTCTTCCGTTGGATGAAGTCGATCGACATATCGGTGATGATGTCGGTTGCATATCCGGGGATCCGCTTGCGCCCCTCCGGCGAGATGAAGGCCGGATCCCAATAATCGCCCTGGCCCGGCACAACTGCCCATTCGTCAAAGCCGGTCGGCTCGTGAACCGGACCTTCGCCGAGATGCCACTTGCCGAAGATCGCCGTAGCATATCCGTTTGCCCTCAGCGTCTTGGCAACGTTCGGCCAGCGATTGTCGATATGCGTATCCAGCGTCGTCACGCAATTTACGTGGTTGTGCGTGCCCGTGAGGATCGCGGCGCGCGAAGGCGTGCAGATCGAGTTGGTCACATAGCAGGCGTCGTGACGCAGCCCCTCATTGGCAAGCCGGTCGAGATTGGGGGTATTGTTCAGTCCAGCACCATAGGCGCTGATCGCGCGGGCCGCGTGATCGTCGGAAAGGATGAAAATAATGTTGGGGCGCATTCTGTCTTTACTCCTTCATCAGGCCTCGGCCGCCACCGGGTTGCCGGCCATGGCGACGTCCCGGAGCACCCTTCCCTCTGCATCAAAGAAATGAACCTTGCCGGTCAGGGCGAATTGCAAACTGTCCCTGACGCGGACAGCGGCGCCGGGTGGAAAGCGGGCCACGAGTTCCTGTCCCCAAGGGGTACGGAAATGAACGAATTCGGCGTCGCCCAGCCGCTCGACGACACTGACCTCGCCCGCAATCGTTCCGGCACCTGGCCCGGCCCTCTCCAGCGCATCGGCCCGTACGCCGAGCGTTGCGACGGCATTGGATTGAGATCCTGAAAGCCTAAGCGGGCGGCCATCCGGCAGCTTGTCGCCCTTCACTTCGACGAAATTCATCTTCGGCGAACCGATGAAGCCGGCGACGAAGATATTGTCGGGGTCCTCGTAGAGCTCCATGGGCGCGCCGATCTGCTCAACCCGGCCATCGCGCAGCACCACTATCTTGTCGGCAAGTGTCATTGCCTCGACCTGGTCATGGGTGACATAGACCATGGTGGCGCCCTGGAGTTGGCCGTGAAGCTTGGCGATCTCCAGGCGCGTGGCGACACGCAGTTCGGCATCCAGGTTGGATAACGGCTCATCGAACAGGAAAACGTCCGGATCCCGAACGATGGCACGGCCGATGGCGACACGCTGACGCTGGCCGCCGGACAACTGCCTGGGTTTGCGGTTGAGCAGTGTTTCAATCTGCAGGATCTTGGCGGCTTTATCGACCTTGGCCTTGACCTCGCTCTTGGCGACACCGTTCATGAGCAGGCCGAAACCCATATTTCGTTCAACCGTCATATGCGGATAGAGCGCATAGGTCTGGAACACCATCGCCGTGCCGCGCTGGCTCGGATCGAGGTCGTTTACCCTGCGATCACCGATCGCGATCGTCCCGGCCGATATCTCCTCAAGGCCGGCGATCATCCGCAGAAGCGTTGATTTTCCGCAACCCGATGGACCGACGAAGACGCAGAATTCGCCCTCTTCGATAACGATATCGACCCCGCGGATAACCTCCACCGCGCCATAGCTTTTTTTGACGTTTGTAAGTTTGACACCAGACATGAAGATCTCCAGATCAGCCTTTGACCGCGCCCGCGAGGCCGTCGATGAAGTAGCGTTGAAGGAAGAGGAACAGCAGCACGATGGGGCCGATGGCGATCGTAGACGCGGCCATCATCCCACCCCAGTCGACAAAATGCTCACCCTTGAAGGAATAGATGCCGACGCTGAGCGTGCGCATCGCCGGATTGGCAAGCGTGATGACGAGCGGCAACAGGAAGTCGTTCCAGGCCTGCAGCGACTGCATGACCACGACAGTCACCACGATCGGCTTGGCCAGCGGCAGCATGACGTACCAGAAGGTCTTGACCGGTCCGACACCGTCCATGCGGCTGGCCTCTTCCAGCTCCCTCGGCATTTGCGTGAAATAGCCGGCAAACAGCAGGATGAAGATCACGATCGAGTGGCCGCAGGTCGCAAGCATCAAGCCCCAGAGCGATTGGCCAAGGCCAAGTGTGGTGAGCAGCTGGAACACGGGAATGATCGTGTAGCCCTGCGGAATGAAGAGGGTAAACACCATCAGCCCCATCAGAGGCCATTTTCCGGGAAACTCCCGGCGTCCGAGGACATAGCCACCGAGCGCTGCCGCGATCGTGGTGATCAAGACCGAACCGACCGTCACGAACAGCGTGTTGAAGAAATAGCGCTGCATGTTGGCCTCGGTCCAGGCGCGGCCGTAGTTCTCGAATGTCGGTCGATTGGGAATCATTCCCGGGTTGGTGAACAGTTCCGAATTGGGCTTGAACGAAGCGGCGATCATCCAGATCAGAGGGTAGATCCAGATCACGCACATCACGGCAAGCACAATCGAGGTGATGAACCGCTTGCGCCTGGGTGTGAAGATCGATTGCCGCATGCGGCCTGGGGGCAGAGCGGCATCAGACATTTTCTGCCTCCTTGCGACGGACGCGGCGCACCGCAATGACCTGGAGAATGGTAAGCGCCATGATCGAGAGGCCGAAGATCACGCCTGCAGCAGACGCATAACCGAGGCGTGGGAACTGCCCCGACGACGGTGCGAAGGCGGTGCGGAAAATGTAGACCTCCATGACCTCCGACGAAAAGAACGGACCTCCCTGCGTGGTTGCCTGGATCAGCGGAAATACGTTGAGGGCGCTGATGGCCGAGATAAGTCCGATAACGACGGCGAATGGCGCAACAATCGGCAGGACGATGTGCATGATGACCTGCCACGTTTTCACACCGTCGAGCTTGGCGGCCTCGTAGAGTTCGTCCGGAACCGTTTGCAACGCCGCAAGCCAGTAGACGAGGGTGATGCCTGTCCATTTCCAGACGAAAATGCCCGCAAGGGTCCACAGCACCATCTGCGGCGAACCGAGTAGATCGACCGCGCGGGAGACGAGATGGGTCTCGATCAGGAAACCATTGATCGGCCCGTTAAAGGGACTGAGCATCAGCACCATCACAATTGCGATGACGGCGACCGGTGAGACGACGGGAAGAAAGATCATGGCTCGGAAGACGGTCGCAAGCTTCAAAAACTTGTTGTTCAGCACAATCGCGAGCATGAGACCGACGATCATCTGGAACGGCACCGTCGCCAGCATGAACAGGAATGAGCGTTTGAAAGCCGAGTAGAAGAACTCGTCGTTCAAGAGCTCGGCGTAGTTTGCAAGGCCGATGAATTCGGAATGTGCCCCGAAGCCGGTCCAGTCCAGCGTCGAATAGTAGAACGAGGCAATCATCGGCCAGAAAATGAACGCGCCGAACACCAGCATGCCGGGAATGAGGAACAGGTAGTCGATCCGCGATTTCCAGATCCTTTGGCCGAGCGTGGCGCCCTCAGCGCCGCGCTCCAGTATATGTGAAATTGCCGCCATGGCAGCCTTGCCTTTTTCGTTGCTGTAAAGGTCGTCCGGGACATGAGCCCCGGGACCACCGGGAGGAGACGCTAGCGAACGTGGAGCCAGCCGGACCTTCGCGCGAAGCTAGAGCTTGGCGTAGTCTGCGGGACCGAAGTCACGGGAAGGGTCCCAGTTTGCGAAAACGAAGTCGTCGCGACTGACACCCGCACCGGCGGCCTTCGCCTTGGCAATCGCTGTGTCGAGGGCTTTGTTGCGGGCATCGGACGCCTTTTTCAAGGTTGCCTTCACGCCACTGAGCTGGCCCGAGAAAAGACCCTGGACCGCCTGGGCCAGATTAGGCGTAGGATCGACATAGGCCGCAGCCACCTTGGAAAGACCGGGTTGGCGGACAAGCGGATTGGGCGCGACGCGCACGCGATCTTCGGCCATCTTCAACATGATCTTCGCCCGGTCGCTGAGTTTGGCGAGCTTGATCGATTCCGGGAAAATGGCGGGGTCTGCCGAACTGGCGACATTGGCATAGGCCACCTGGCCTTCGACGGTCCCCAACCAATGGAAGATGTCGCCGGCATATTGGGGATTCTTCGCCTTGGCATTCAACCACATCATGTTCGCGGAGTTCGGCAGTTGCATGACCCAGATCGGGTTGTCGAGCGACGCCTCGTCGGGCGCCGGTCCCGGCGAAACGCCGAACTTGAAGCTCGGCGCCGTGGCCTCCCAGATCGGCACATTCCACGGACCCTGGATGATCATGCCCGCGGCGCCTTGGGTGATGAATTCGCGGGCCTGGGGAGCGATGATGGTAAGGCACCCCGGAAACACGGAACCGTCATCGCGCATGGCGAGCAGCAGTTCGACGCCGGCGACGTAAGCATCGTGGTCAAAGGCAAACTGGCCGGTCTTGAGGTCCATGCCCTGCAGCAGGCCGGTGTTGCCCACGGTCGCGCCGCCGCGCTGGGCCAGCATCGTTGCGACATCTCCCCAGCGTTGCTCCTGGGCACCGCCGATGATGAAGCCGAAGGACCGACCGCCGGAGCCTTCGGTCATTTTCTTCGCTGCATCCCGCATTTCCTCAAACGTCAGGGCGCGATCGGCACCGATCTTATCATAACCGGCAGCGTTCATCATATCCTGGTTGAACAGCAGGGCGTTGTTGAAGCGGCGCTCGGTGGAGAAGGGAAAACCATAAGTCCTGCCACCGAAGACGTTGACGCCCTCAACGAACGCGCCGTCGGGATAAGCCTTCTTCCAGGTGTCGAAATCGGGAATCAAGTTGTCGATCGGCTGGAGCCAACCTTCCGCGATGGCGACCGATGGCTCCATGCCGATAGGAAGGTTAAAGGTGTCCGGGGCTGACTGGTTGCGAATGCCGAGCGGCAAGACCGACGAGATTTCCTTCCACGGCAAGCCGTCATAGACGACTTCAATGCCTTGGATCTGCGCGTACTTGGCCAGGTATTGCTTGAAGAATTCGCCTTTCTGGCCACCGGAGTCGAGCCACCGAAAAGGCCCAATTGCAGGCTTGAGACCTTCCGTTTTGACGAGGTTCTGTGCGAAACCCGGGCCGGCGCCGAGGCCGAGCCCCAGGAGCGCGGTGGTTTGCAGAAATGCGCGGCGCGAAAGGCCACGGGAAAACGTGTTTGTCATGATCTTCCTCCCACCCGCTCGGATCATCCTCTTCCCTTGCCAGAGCGGTTATTCTTGAGACTAGTCAAATTTGTTATGCAGAGATAATGCAAATAGTCTCAGGCGCGATTAACGGAGTTTATCGCGATGCTCGATCAGATCACCCATCTATTCCGGTTGCAGGTCATCGCGGAGGCGGGCAGCCTGCGGCGCGCCGCGACCCTTCTCAATGTCACCCAGCCGGCGCTTACCCGCTCGATCGCCCAACTTGAAAAGCATTTCGGCCAGGCTGTGCTGACCCGCCATTCCAAAGGGGTGTCGCTGACGGAGTTTGGAGCGCGCGTAATGACGGCAGCCAGCCGTCTCTCTCGCTATTGGGAGATCGCGGAAAGCGATCTTGCTCACCCATCAAGCGCCATGAGGGGTCGCCTGCGTTTGCGCGCCGGTCCGCTCTGGCGCGCGGTGGTACTGCCGGAGATCATCAGCGAATTGCAGAACACGTTTCCTGCTGTCGTGATCGAGATCGGCAGCAGCCTCAGGGGCGAAACGGCCGCGGATCTCTCAGAGGGCCGCATCGACGCGGTGTTTGGAGGAATCGAGATGCCGGAGGGCCCGGGCCAACGGCTGAGACAGCTTCAATTCACGACGGTCTACGATCGTGTCGTGGCGCGCGAAAACCACCCGATCTTCAAGGCCGGGGATGGGAAAGGGAATTGTACGCCCCAGCGTCTGCTCGATTATCCCTGGATCGTCTACACGGCAGATCCGGTCTATGAACTTGAGACTGTCCATGGCGCCATAGAACGGCTCGGCCAAGCGCCGGATATTCGCGTGCGGTCGGAATCCCTTGTCGCGGTGATCGGCTTCCTGCAACGCGGAGACTATCTGTGCATGTTGCCCGAGGCCGCCGTCGCCGGAGCAAATTCACCCAAAATCCTTCCCGTGCCTGTCGAATTCGGAGGCCGCATGATCCGCTCGGGCATCATCTTTCGCGAAGAAATGTCGGAGTGGCCTCCGATGGTCGAACTGCTGAAGCTATGCGAGCGGCATTTTGGCAAGCAACACGGGGCGACGGCGTCAAAGGCAATACCGACTTAAAGCGTTCATTGCTCCTCTCTCATAGAGGATTTCCTCCTCGTCATGCGCCCGGCTCTTCACCTTCAAGATCGATGCCGAAGAAATCGAGGAATGGCCGGGAAGTAGCCTCCGCACTCGGCATCGTTGCGCCATACTGTGGCTGTCAAAAGTCGCAATCGGAAGAAGATCCATGAAGGAAGTTAGCACAGCCGGCCTGAATGAGATCTCCAGAGGTCTCGGCATTGCGTCTTAGTACGCAGAGCGCGTTCTGGACGCGCGACGCGGAAAGCCGGCAATGGGCGAAGCTTCTTCGCCCGGCAGAATCGCATCCCCTCCTCCTTGCAGGCAGCCGGCAATTCCGCGGCCCTGTAGTGTCTCAAGGCGATGGAAGCCGTTGGCAGGACGACTCTCACGAAAGAGACAACTCAAGAGGCCCGATCGTGTCAGGCCGTTTCCCCTCGGGCAACCGGCAGTGGCTTCCGGTCGCGACGGCGCTACATCGCCAGCACCGTCAGCTCTTCTGAGCTGGAACGAGAGGCAGGATTACCACGTCGCGCGCCGGCACCTGGACAGGCCCTCCATCATAGGTGTAGCCCGCCGGCCAGAGGGCTGGGCCGGGCTTCGGCGCTCCGTGACCTTGCGCCGGTTCGGCCAACGTTGTCTGGGACTCCCGTGTGGGATTGACCAGCCAGAGGAAGTTCCCGGTATCGCCCTGGTGGATGCGGGCAGAAAGCGCGCTGTTCGACAGCGTCACATGCCGCCGCACCTCACTCCAGTCGAGGAGCGCAGCAAAGAAGCCGGCATTGGCACTGCCGTTGGAGCGATAATAGGCCACGGACGGGTTGGTGCCAATCAGCAGGGTTCGTCCCTTCCCGTGAGCGTGTTCGACAACTGCGAGCCGACCGTCCGCGAAATAGCCGCGCGCAGTACCTCCTTCAAGCCGATAGGATTGCAGGAAGCCGCCACCCTTGACCGCGACATCGCCGAAATCCAAGGCAATGCGGTCGCCGATATCCGGCATGAACTCGACCTCCTCCTCCCGGGCGCCGAAGACGGTATCGAGGCCCAAGTTCGGCTGGACCTGGCCGACATGGCCGCGATCGCCGAAATAGCCGGGGCAGGCCTCGGCAATCAGCGTACCGCCCTTGTCCACCCAGGCCGCCAGTCGCCGCGCCTGCTCAGACGTGAACATGATGGGGTAGGGGAAGTAGAGGAGGTCATAGGCGTCGATGTCGTCGATATGGACCCAGTCCGGCTGAAGCCCTTGGTCGAGGAAGCCGCGATAGGCGCCCCACATCGCAGCCGGATAGGGCTTCTCCTTCCGCTCCTGATTGAGCAGGTAATCCCATTCCTGGGTTTCCGGCACGACCAGGATGCCGATCTCGCCGCGGACGGGCTTTGCCTTCCAGAGCGCTGCCTGTTCCGGCGCATTGGCCCATTTTGCCATCGCGCTTGCGATTTGCGAGCGCGGGGTGCGGCTGCCATCCATGCCATAGGAGCCGAAGGCGCCGAACAGCGGGCCGTCGAGCAGGGGCCGCCAGCGCAGGTTCAGCACGCCGCGCGCGCCGCCCGCAAGCGAGATCATGCTCCAGATGCGAATGTCCTCGGGCTCGGCGACACGGCCATCCTCCTTGTCGCGGCCGATCACCTGGGGCTGCAGCCAGAGCGGCCCGCCCTGGCGCTCGGCATGCCAGAAGGTCTTGCCGCGCGCGGCGGCACGGTTGATATCGACCCCATACCAGCTTTTCCACGGCTCCGTGCCCTTGCGCGCCTGGATCCAGGTGAAACCGTAGACATCGACCTTGGAGGCGGCGAGCCAGTCGTCGCAGCCATTGGCCGCCATGTTGGGGATCGCGCCTGAAATGCCGTGGGCGGCGATGACGTTCTTCTTGTCGACCGCCCGGATCGTATCGATGCGCCACTGCATCTGACCATAGAAGTTGTCACGCTTGAACTGCAGCCAGTCGATGCATTCGGGATAGGGAGCCATATGGATCGGCGGCTCGATATCGTCCCATTCTGCATAGCTGTAGCGGTGCCAGGCCTTGGCGAGCGCTTTCAGGCTCCCATACTTGGCCTCCAGCCACGTGCGGAAGGCTTCCTTGGCATAGCTGCTATAATCCACGTCAGCGGAATAGTTGCATTCGTTCCAGACATCGTAGCCGTAGATGGCCGGATGGTCCTTGTAGCGGGTGGCAAGCGCCGTCAGGAAGGCGCCGGCAGCTTCCTTCACTTCGGGGCAGTTGAGGGTCAGCGCGCCGGCGCCGCCGCCATTGTTGGAGAAGCCGCCCGTGGCGGCCGAAACCCCCATATAGGAGCCGAGCTTGCTGCCATCGGCATTGACCTGCAGCGCGTGGGAAAACTTGCGCACGGCCCAGTCCGGCACCGCATGGATCAGTTCCGCGATGACCGTCTTCAGCCCGTTCTTGGCGGCAAGATCGAGCTGGCGGTCATATTCCTCCCAATCATAGACACCGGGCGCCGTCTCGATCGCACCCCACATGAACCAGTGGCGGAAGATGTTGAGCCCGTCCTGCGCGGCGACGGCATAATCGCGCTCCCAATGCTCCTGGGGCGGGTTCGACTTGCGGAAATAGACGGCGCCATAGGGGAATTGCAGGTCTGTCATCGGCATGGTCTGTCCTCTCGAGTAACAGGGCAAGGCTTCGCCGTCCGGAGAAACTCCGGTCACGTCGGCTAGGCCATCGCGCCCAGGATTGCGGTCAGCAGGCTCCGCCTGAGATGAGGTCCAGCGTGCGGATCAGCGCGGAGTGATCGCGATCGCCATCACCCATGGCGATGGCGGCATTCATCAGCTGCTGGGTGGCGGCGGTGTTGGGCAAAGCGAGATCAAGCGCGCGGGCCGCATCGACCGCGAGCGTCAGGTCCTTGCGGTGCAGGCGGATGCGAAAGCCGGGATCGAAGGTCTGCTTGACCATGCGGTCGCCGTGAACCTCAAGGATGCGAGAGGCGGCAAAGCCGCCCATCAGCGCCTCGCGCACCCGGGCCGGATCGGCGCCGGCGCGGCGGGCAAAGAGCAGCGCCTCGGACACGGCCTCGATGGTAAGCCCGACGATGATCTGGTTGGCCACCTTGGCCGTCTGACCGTCACCGGTGCCGCCGACAAGGGTGATGTTCTTGCCCATTTTTTCAAATAGCGGCCGTGCGCGGGCAAAGGCCGCCTCGCTGCCGCCGACCATGATGGTGAGAGAGGCGGCGCGGGCGCCGACCTCGCCGCCGGAAACCGGCGCGTCGAGATAGTCGCAGCCCAACGCCTCGATCCGGCGGGCAAACTCCTTGGTGGCCACGGGCGAAATGGAGCTCATGTCGATGACGAGCTTTCCGGGCGACAGGCCCTCGGCAACGCCATCCTTGCCGAACAGCACCGTCTCCACATCAGGCGTGTCGGGCAACATCAGGATGACGATGTCGCAGGCGCTGGCCACAGCGCTTGCGCTTGGCGCCGCCTTGGCCCCCTTGTCCACCAGATGCTGCGACACCGGCTTGACGCGGCTCAGATGCAGCGCGTGGCCGGCATCGATCAAATGTTCCGCCATGGGGCGCCCCATGACGCCAAGTCCTATGAATCCGATATTCATCTTGCCCTCATCCAAGGAAAGGTTTCATCCAGCCGAGACCTTCGCTGGTGCCGGCGCGCGGCTTGTATTCGCAGCCCACCCAGCCGTCGTAGCCGAGGCGGTCGAGTTCGGAGAGAATGAAGCCGTAGTTGATCTCGCCCGTGCCCGGTTCGCCCCGGCCGGGATTGTCGGCGATCTGCACATGGGCGATCCGCTCCTGCAGCCGCGCGAAGGTCGGGATCAGGTCACCTTGCATGATCTGCATGTGGTAGAAATCATATTGGATATAGAGATTGTCGGAGCCGACCCTCTCAAGGATCCGCTCGGCATGGTCGGTCGTCGACAGGAAGAAGCCCTTGATGTCGCGCAGGTTGATCGGCTCGATCAGCAGCCTGACGCCAGCATCGGAACAGCGCGCGGCGGCATATCTGAGATTGTCGACCAGGGTATCTTCGAGAACCGCGAGATCGGCGCCATCAGGCACCAAGCCGGAAATCACGTTGACCTGCGGGCATTTCAACGCCGCGGCATAATCGAGCGCCTGCGCCACACCCTGGCGAAACTCCTCAACCCGATCCGGCAGGCAGGCGATACCCCGCTCGCCGCCGGCCCAATCGCCCGAGGGGACGTTGAACAGCGCCTGGACGAGGCCGCTGGCGCCGAGCGCGTCTGCGACCTTTTCCTTGGGCTCGGCATAGGGCCCGAGATATTCCAGCGCGCCGAAGCCATCCCGCGCGGCGGCGGCGAAGCGCTCCAGGAACGGAAGCTCCTGATAGAGAAACGAAAGGTTGGCGGAAAATTTCGGCATGCGGATATCCTCAGGCAGGCGTGGCGGCAACGAAGCGCTGGCGGTGCATCATGCGCTTGTCGCGGGGATCGGGATTGGGAACGGCGGAGATGAGGCTGCGGGTATAGGCCTCCCGCGGCGCGGTGCAGATCTGCTCGGCATCGCCGATCTCGACGATCCGGCCGCGATGCATGACGGCGACGCGGTCGCAGAAATAGCGCACCACGGAAATGTCGTGGGAGATGAACAGGAAGCTCAGATCCAGCCGTTTGCGCAGGTCGAGCAGCAGGTCGAGGATCTGGCTGCGGATCGAGACGTCGAGCGCAGAGGTCGCCTCGTCGGCGATGATGATGCGCGGATCGAGCGCCAGCGCCCGGGCGATGCCGATGCGTTGGCGCTGGCCACCGGAAAAGGCGTGGGGGTAACGTTCCATGGCTTGCGGATCGAGCCCGACCAGCCGCATCAGCTCGGCAACCCGCTCCTCCAGCGCCCGGCCCCTGGCGAGACCGTTGACAACAAGCGGATCGCCGATCACCTCCTTGACCGTCATGCGCGGATTGAGCGAGGCAAAGGGATCCTGGAAGACGAGGCGGACATCCCGGTGGAAGCGCCGCAGCTCCTTCCTGCCAAGCCGCGTCACATCGGTCTCCACGCCCTGTCCATCCCGATAGAGCACGCTTCCCGAGCTGGGCTCGACCGTGCGCAGGATCAGCCGGCCGAGCGTGGTCTTGCCGGAACCGCTTTCGCCGACAATGCCGAGATTTTCGCCGGGATAGAGATCGAAGCTGGCATCGTCGACAGCCTTGATGGCATTAGGGCCGTTGGAGCCGAAAGTCTTGCTAAGATTGCGCACGGACAGCACCGGTTCCGGCCCGGAGGTCACCGCCGGCGGCCGGGCTTCTGCGTGGCGCGTGAGCTTCACCGTCGACGCGAGCAACTGGGAGGTATAGGGATGCACCGGCTGATGGTAGATCTGATCGACCGGACCCTGCTCGACGAGGCGGCCGAAACGCATCACGGCAACTTTGTCCGCCACTTCCGCCACCACGCCCATGTCGTGGGTGATGAGCAGCATGGCCATGCCGCGGCTGACCTGCAGCCGCTTGATGAGGTCGAGGATCTCCGCCTGCGTGGTGACATCGAGCGCGGTCGTCGGCTCGTCGGCGATCAGGATATCGGGATTGCCCGCCAGCGCCATCGCGATCATCGCCCGCTGCCGCATGCCGCCGGAATATTCGAAGGTGTAGCGGTCTGCCATCTTTTCGGGAGCCGCGATTTCGACCTGCCGGAGCAGTTCGATCATGCGTTCGCGCGCGGCTTTCGCGTCCAATGCCGAATGCAGGCGGATCGCCTCGATGATCTGCGAGCCGATGGTGTGGACCGGCGACAGCGAACTCATCGGTTCCTGGAAGATCAGCCCGATGCGCCGGCCGCGGATGGCGCGCATGGCCGTGCTGTCGGGAGACAGGGCGGCGATGTCGGTGACGACGCCCTCCGTGGTCAGCAGGATGCGCCCGCCCGTTATGCGGCCGGGGCGATCGACGATCTGCAGCAGCGAGCGGGCCGTCACGCTCTTGCCCGACCCGCTCTCGCCGACCAGGCACAGCGTCTGGCCCTGTTTCAGCTCGAAGCTCACCTTCTCCACCGCATGGAGGATATGGGTGCGCAGGCGGAAATCGATCGAGAGGTCTTCGACCGAAAGAACGGTGTCATCTGTGGGGGCAACCATACCGTGCTCCTCAGTTGTCATAGGGATCGGCCGCGTCGCGCAGGCCGTCGCCGAAGAAGTTGAAGGAGAGGACGGCGACGACCACCGCAAGCGACGGCCAGATCAGCAGCCAGGGCGCGGTCGCGACCGTGCGGATGTTCTGGGCGTCCTGCAACAGCACCCCCCAACTGACCACCGGCGGCTTCAGCCCGATACCCAGGAAGGAGAGCGAGGTCTCCGCCACGATCATGGTCGGCACCGCAAGCGTCACGACGGCAAGGATGTGGCTCGTCAGCGAGGGCAGGATGTGGCGGAAGATCAGTCGCGTCTCGCTCGACCCGTCGAGCCGGGCCGCGGTGACGAAATCCTCGCTGCGGAGAGCCAGGAAGCGGCCCCGCACCTCGCGCGCCAGGCTAGTCCAGCCGAGCAGCGAGACGATGATGGTGATGACGAAATAGACCGTGAGCGGCGACCATGTCAGCGGGATGGCTGCCGCCAGTCCGAGCCACAAGGGGATCGTCGGCATGGCGCTCACCACCTCGATGACGCGCTGGATCAGCATGTCGACCCAACCGCCGTAGAAGCCGGAAATCGCCCCAAACACGACGCCAAGCACCAGGGAGACCCCGACCCCGACAAGGCCGATCGACATCGACACCCGGGTGCCATGGACAAGGCGGGAGAACACATCGCGTCCGAGCCGGTCGGTGCCCAGCAGATACATCGGATCGGCCGGATTGAGCGGCCCGATCAGATGGCGGTCCATGGGGATGAGGCCGAACAGGTGGTAGGCCGGACCCTTCACGAAGAAGCCGATCGGAACGACCTTCGTCTCGTCGACGACGAAGGTGCGCCTGAGCGCCACCTTGTCGATCTCCACGCGATAGCCCTTTACATGCGGCCGGAAGTCGCTGCTGCCGTCGGGATTGGTAACGAAGAGGCTGATCGCCTGGGGCGGCGCATAGGTATATTGCGGCTTCGACGTGGTCGGAAGGAAGGGCGCCAGGAATTCGGCGAACAGGCCGACCAGATAGAGGATCAGGATGACCGCGCCCGCGATCATCGCCACCTTCTGGCGCAAGAGCTTGCGACCGATCAGCCGCCAGGGACCGATGGTTGCCGTGGAGACCGTCCCCCCCTGCTTCAGCGGACTGATCGAGGGGCCGTCGGCGACCACAAGGGGCCGGTCGATGCGAGGCCCCAGATTTTCTTGCAGCGTCATGGTCGCCTCCTCAATTGAACCGGATGCGCGGGTCGAGGATCGCCAGCAGCAGATCCGACAGCAGCATGCCGACGAGGGTAAGCGCGCTCAAAAGCAGGATGAAGCTGCCGGCGAGATACATGTCCTGGGAGACGAGCGCGCGAAACAGCAACGGCCCGGCGGTCGGCAGGTTCAGGACGATGGCGGTGATCGTCACTCCCGATACGAGATGGGGCAGGACCCAGCCGATGGCCGAGACGAAGGGATTGAGGGCGATCCGCACCGGATATTTGAGGATCACCTTGTATTCCGGCAGTCCCTTGGCGCGGGCGGTCACCACATAGGGCTTGTGCAACTCGTCTGTCAGGTTAGCCCTCAGTATCCGGATCAGCGCTGCCGTTCCCGACGCTCCGATAATGATAATCGGTATCCAGAGATGGGCGAGCAGGTCCCAGAGCTTGGCGAGGCTCCAGGGGGCCTCCGCATACTCGGGCGAGAAGAAGCCGCCGACGCTCTGGCCGAGATAGCGATAGGCGACATACATCAGCGTCAGCGCCAGGATGAAATTCGGCACCGCAAGGCCGATGAAGCCGAGGAAGGTGAAGACGTGGTCGCCGATCGAATGGCGGCGAACGGCCGAATAGATGCCGATCGGCAAGGCCACGATCCAGACGAACAGCAGGCTCAGGAGCGAGATCACCAGGGTGGAACCCATGCGCGCCCAGATCAGGCCGGAGACGGGCTGGTTCCATTCGAAGGACCAGCCGAAATCGCCGCGGCTCAGGATGCCCCAGATCCATTTGACATATTGGATATAGAAGGGATCGTCGAAGCCGTAGATCTGCTTCAGCCGCTCGATTTCGTCCGGATCGACCGCCTGTCCGCTGTCACTCATGGTCGCGATCATCGAGCTCAGATAGTCGCCGGGCGGCAGCTGGATGATCAGAAACGAGATCAGCGACATGCCGAACAGGGTCGGTATCATGTAGACAAGGCGCTTGAAGATGTAGCCAAGCATCAATTCATTCTCCTCCACTCGAACACCTGCGGACCTCACCGCCGGCGCTCCTCCGCTCCCGGTCAAGGCACCATCGGGGAAATCCCGGGAGGTTCCTGACCTCGGGGCCCTCCAGCCCCGAAGCGCTTCGTTTGCCTGTCGCCTCAGGCCCAGGCAAGGTGCAAGACCTCCAGCCGCTCGATCCCCGGCACCACGACGACGGCGCGGCCGTTTTCGATCCGGACCTCGGCGGCGCGATCGGCAACGACAAGCCAGGCCCGCCCCAGCGATTTGCCCTGGGGAATGTCCACCGAAACGGTCTGCGCCGCCAAGGGCAAGTTTTCCCGGATCGGTCCCTTCATCATCATGGGATTGGTGAGGTTGAACAGGCTGAGCGCGAGGCCTTGCTCGTTCTCCCGTAGCGCAAGGTCGATCACGCCGGGCCCTTCCACCGTGACGCGGGAGGTTTTTCCGAGCGCCCAGCGCACGGCATTGGCGATCAGGCGCCCATGATCGATGGCAAAGACTTCCCAGAAGATCTCGCCGATATTCCAGGGGATGTAGACCGTGCGGCCGCCCTTGCCGGTCTCGCGAGCAATCACGGCGGCACCTTCAGGCGCCTTGCGCGGATAGACTTCCTCCATCGGCAGGTCGGGGAAATCGGGCACATAGAGGAAGGGCGTGTCCGCCCCATCAGTGGGTTCGACATGGATGAGCCGCGTGCCCCCCATGATGCGGGCCGCGCCCTCATAGCCCTGGTTGACGGGATGTTCGCCCGATAGCGCCACATAGGTGTTCTTGACGATGCCGCGCGGCCCGGACTGGTAGCGGGCGGCGAGAACATCCGAGAGGCCGAATTCCGTTCGCAACTTGCCGAACTCGTCGCGCAGGGAGGTCTCGTAGGCGGCGACGACGCTGCCGCCGCGCGCCACATAATCGCGGATCGCCTTGACCTGGGCGTCCGACAGGCAGGCAGCATTGGCAAGCACGATCACCTTGAAGCGGTCGAGCTCGCTCGCCGTCAGCACCTGATCCGACAAAAGCTCGAAGGGCAGCCGGGCCTCGACCAGCGCGTGATAGAAGCCGAGATCGTGCTTTTCGGCATTGTGCCTGTCTTCCGGCGCCCAGTGGCGCAGGGTGGTGGACGGATCGATGACGGCGATTTCGGCCGTCGGGGCCATGTCGGCCAGGACAGGCTCGATCGCCGCCTGCAAGCCGAAGGCGGCCGCCACGGGCTCCACCCAGCGCTCGTCCGGCACGACGCCGTTGAACTTGGTGAACCAGGCGCTGAGGCCATGGGCGGTGCCGTTGTTGATCCACAGCTGGATCTCCTCGGCTGAGGTTACGGCATCCTTCCACCGATAGGCTTCTTCCGGGCCGATCGAGGTGATGAGGATAACGGGCCGATCCGGGAAGGTGGCGCGGATACGCTTGCCGTTGCGCCCGGCCGACCAGCCGACCTCCAGCCCCTTGCGACCCTGGTGATCGACGACGAGAAAGGGGCAGTGTTTGGTGATGACGGACAGGTCGAACTCCATCAGCGAAGCGCCGCTCATATTGGGAATGAAGCTTGCATGCGGGCGGATCGCCTTCACCGCATCGTCCCATTGGGCGATGACTTCGGTGAGCACGCGCCGGCGCCATTGCAGCCAGGCCTGCCAGGCTGGATCGTCCGCATCGGCGATCTTCGGCAGGTCGTAGCCGCTCATGTCGCGGAAGCGGCGGGCGCTGTCCTCGCTATAGTCGACGCCGTGGCCCTGCCAGCGATTGGCAAAGATCGCGTCGATATCGTAGTCGCGGACGATTTCCTTCACCACATCGGGCATGAAAACCGAATTGTAGTCGCCATAGGCATTAGTGACCCAGACATCCGGATAGGCCCAGTGGCGCCGCGGCGCGCCGTCGGCATCGATCATCACCCATTCCGGATGGGCCTTGGCGGCGTCGTCATGGATGGCATGGGGATCGACGCGGGCCATGACATGCATGTCGAGCCGGCGCGCGGCATCGACCAGGGCGCCGAAGATATCGCGGTCGCCCAGATGGCGGCTGACATAGTGGTAGGGCACCTTGCTGGGATAGTAAGCGACATAGCCGCCGGCGCTGAGGCACAGCGCATTGGACCTGGTCCGCTTGAACACCTCGATCCAGAAGGCCGGATCGTAGCGGTCCGGATCGTCCTCGACAAAGGTCAACTGGGTCCAGCGGGTCGCGGTCCGGTACCACTCCAGCGTTCTCAGCGTGCCGGCAGTTTCTCTTACGGATTCAAGCATCGTCGTCATCCATTCCCAGAGCATTTCCGCTCTATCCGTTTGTCGTCCGCGCAGTTCGGCTGAAACTGCTTCAGGCAAGGCTTTCCCGTTCGCCGGCCCTTGCGGGCCGGCGTTCGGCATGGTTCGGTGCGGCCGGATCAGACCTTGTAGAATTGCTCCGGCATGGTCGGCGCGGGTGTCGGCCAGCCAAAGGAGTTCGGCATCACGCGGGTGATGTTCCTCATGTTGTTCTTGACGATGCCGTAGCCGTCGGGCGGCAGCGAAACGCCGAACACATAGAAGTTGTCCGCAGCCATCTGCAGGATCTGCTTCATGATCTCGTTGCGCGCAGCCGGGTCGGAGGTGGCCTTGAGCGAATCGTAGAGCTCAAGCTGTCTCTTCGTTTCCGGCGGCGGCTCTTCTGCATTGGCGTTGTTGCGGTCGAGATACCAGAGCTGCCAGGCTGGCGCATACATCGCGTTGGAATCCGTCGGCACGAAGTAGCGCGGGTCGAGCACGGCCGCGACGCCGCCATTGGCGCCGAACTGGTGGGCGGTGGCATCGAAATCGCGTCCCTGCCGCACCCGGGTCTCCCATAGCGACCGGTCCATGGAGCGCATCTGCGCGTCGATGCCGACAGCCTGGAACATCGGAATGACCAACTGGAACAGATCGAGGAACACCGCGCGCGCCTGGTCGATCTCGAAGATGACGGTGACGCGGCGGCCCTCATCGTCGAGACGGAAGCCCTGGGCATCGCGCTTCGGGATGATCTCGTCGAGCAGGGCATTGGCCTGGGCCTCGTCATAGGCGGTAAACTGCTTGGCCAGTTGCTCGTTGTAGAGCGGATCACCCTCCTTGATGGAAGGCTGCGCGGGCGCGCCCTGGCCAACCAGAACGACGTCGATCAGCGCCTGTCGATCCAGCGCGGTGGAGAGGGCCGCGCGGAACCGCTTGTCGCGGAAGAGCTTGCGCTTGGTCGCATCGTTATGGTTCAGGTTGAAGATGAAGTTCATCACGTTGGCCTCGGTGGAGGTCAGCGTGTAGAAGTCGTAATCGCCCTGCTGGCGCGCATCATAAAGCACCGCCTTGTTGTTCGGCGTGGCGATATACTGGTCCATCATGTCGATTTCGCCCTGCATCGCCTTCAAGAGCAGGACCTGCGGGTCGGCGACCATCTGGTAGACGATACGGTCCATATAGGGCAGCTGATTGCCCTCGGTATCCACCTTCCAGTAATAGGGATTGCGCTCCGCCACGACCCGCTCGGTGTTTTCGCCGGGCGCGATGGTGAACGCCCAGGCATTCAGGGTCGGCTTCTTCGACGAATTCAGGAAGAAGGTATTGTCTTCCTGGAAACCCGAGGCCGACTGGAACGAGGCAATCCAGCTGTCGAAACCGCGCTGCTTGGCAAGCTCGTCGGCCTTCGGATTGTAGTCGATGTGGAACTGCTCGAGATAATGCTTCGGGCAGCGGGTGGTGTGATCCCAGTTGGACCAGGCCACCTGCAGCGGGAACATACCGTTAGGTTTCTCGAAGATCACCTTGAAGGTCTGTTCGTCCACCACTTCGAGCTTGGCCGGCTTGCCGGCCGTCTTCCAGTGGCCTTGGCTGGTGACGGCGACGCGCTTGTCGGTCAGCACGGTGTCATACCAGAACTTCACGTCGGCGGTGGTATAGGGGTGGCCGTCGGACCACTTCATGCCCTTGCGCAGGCGGATGGTGTAGACGGTCGCGTCGTCGTTGGCATCGAAGGCTTCGGCGATATTGAGCGTCACCCCCGACCAGTCGGGCGTATAACGCAAAAGCGGCTCATAGGCCTGGTAGCGGAACAGCATCGACAGCGACCCACCCCCGACTAGCGCCATCTTCCAGTCGCCGCCATATTTGCCGATGTCTTCGACCGGCTTGATCACCAGGGGGTTTTCCGGCAGCCGCTCCGCGACGGCAGGCAGCACCCCGCTCGCGACCTTTTCCTTCAGGATATCCGCTTCCTTATAGGATGCAGCAACCGCAGGCAGCGCGGGCAATACGAGAACGGCCGAACTGCCGGCCAGAAAGGTACGACGTTTCATCTTGATCATGAGTGTCTCCTCCACACATCCACCCCCTTTGTTCCTCCCCAGGGCTTGGATAACGAGAGGTTTGCAATATAATATCGTTAGGTAAAGTGTTATGTTATATTGCGCTTCATGTTTGTGTTTTGCGGCGCAACAGTGTAGCTGACAAAGCGGGGACAGAGGGCACGGGATGAAGAGCAGGGACAAGGTCAGCCTGGAGACGATCGCACGAGAGGTCGGGCTTTCCAAATACGCGGTGTCGCGCTCGCTTTCGGGCAAGAGCGGCGTCAGCGAGGAGACCCGCGAGCGTATTCGGGAAACTGCCCAGCGGCTCGGCTATATCAGGCCCGTCAACAAGGACGAGCTTCGCGAGATCGCCGTGGTGTTCCACGACCACGACCCCGTCAACAGTGAACTCTACATGCAGATCCAGAACGGCGTGCAGGCCCAGGCCCACCGCATCGGCATGGGGCTCAGGATCCGCTGGACCCATGGCGCCGGGCAGCTCGAGGATCTCGCCAAGACCTGCGCGGGGCTTCTGCTGGTCGGCCCTCATGACAGCGCCGCGGTCGCCGCCGTGACCGCAAGCGGCATTCCGGTGGTGCGCCTCGGCTGGATTGATCCGCTCGAGGATGCCGACCAGGTCTCCGGCACCGACCACGAAGCGGGACAGGCCGTGATGGAATATCTTCTGCGGCTCGGCCATCGCAACATCGCCTATGTCTACGGCGTGCCGGGCTATCGCGGCCGGCGGGAACGCTTCTATGGCGCGCGCGAGGTGGCCGAACGCAATGACGACGTCGCGCTGCATGTGCTGCAATTCGAGGAGCATGGCGGATTTGCGGAAGCCTTTGCCGAGCTCAAGGAGAGCGGCGTACAGCCCACCGCCTTCTTCTGCGCCCATGACGGCCTGGCGCTGACGGTGGTATCGGAACTGCTGGGTCAGGGCTATCGCATTCCCGACGACGTGTCGGTCGTGGGGTTCGGCGATTTCTCGCCGGCGACGCAGATCTCGCCGCCGCTCACCACCGTGCGCATGGAAGGCCAGGAATGCGGCGCTGTCGGGCTGCAACTCTTGATGGAGCGCATCGAACATCCCCGCCAGCGAGGAAATCCGGCAAGACGGATCTACGTCGCTTCACGCATCATCGAACGTCGTTCTACCGGGCCGTGCCGTGCCGCCGTCAAAGTCGAGGGCCGGCCAAAGACATCTTCAAGTCATGGCGGGTGAGCGTACTTGGCTTCGGCACTGAAGAGGGAATGTTTAGCGGTTACACCGTTGGCGCTGGTGCCGATTACGCGTTTACGGGCAACATCTTCGCTCGCGTGGAGTATCGTTACAGCGACTTCGGCTGCAAGACGTTCGATTTCGGTCCTGGGACCATCGATGCGGACCTTAATCAGCACGCTGTTAAAGTCGGCTTGGGTGTGAAGTTCCAATACTCAGGCTTTGCGATAATCGCTGATGTTCTTCACCAGGCTCTGCGTTCGCGACTGGCAATGCGTCCGGAAGATCAAGGGCCGATCACCTGCGGCCTCTTCGCCTACTAAGCCTCTGTGGCTGCTGTCGCCTTGTTGAGGGTTTTGCCTCACCAGCGCGGTGAAGGTGTATTGGTCAATGGACACTCCCATCTTTTCCCCGCTCCCCGCGTAGGTTCGGATGACGCTCCTATAGCAGCCGGCCTTCAGCGCTGCGACTTGAGACGATACGCCTCGAAATGCGGGTTCTTCTCCCGCTCCAGCACGGCGCGCACGGCAGCTCTTTCGAGCATCTGGTCTTTGTGCCGATTAAAATGCGCCAGCGTCTCCATCGGTAGGCCGTTGCTCGTTCCCCAGCCATAGAAGACGAGCGCATAGGGATCGACGACCGTATAGCGGTCACCCATGATCCATTCCTGGTCGCCAATCATCCGGTCGATTTCGACGACGCACTCCCAATATTTTGCAGTCGCCTTCTCCCGGATATCGCCGTGAACCTCTTCCCTGTCTGCGAAATGGTAGGGACGATATTTTGCTTTCTGAAACATGTGGGGGGTGTTTGAGAACCAGGCCATCTGCGCGATGCAACGCGCCTGGTCGAGGAGGCGGGTCGGAAGAAGAGCGGTCTCGGGATTACTAAGAGCGATGTAGGTCAGGATCGCGGTGTTTTCGGTCAGGACCTCGCCGTCCGGGGTCACGAGGGCGGGAACCTTGCCCCTGGGATTAATGGAAAGGTAGTCCTCCGACAGATGCTGTTGTTTCCCAAGCAGCGTCTCGACCGGGCGAAACGGCCTGCCGGTCTCCTCCAGGGCAATATGGGAGGCAAGTGAACAGGCGCCGGGGCTGTAGAAGAGAACCGTTTCTCCCTTCAATCCCGCAAGTCCGCCCGAAATCGACGCAATATTTTCCATGTCCCCGATCCTCTGTATAATGTTCGTGTCAGGCACTCAGGCCTGCAAAGCAGCAGCCATGATGCGCTCGCGTGTCATCGGCATGTGGTGGATGCACATGCCCAAAGCGTGTGCCACGGCATTGCCGATGGCCGCGGCGGCAGGTCCGCCAGCGCATTCTCCTATCCCGAGTGCTTCGTGCTGGCTCGCCTCGATCAGTTCAACCCGGATTTCGGGGATGTCCTTGAATCGGATGACTGGGTAGCTTTGCCAATCGAGCGTGGAAATGCCCTGGGCGTCAAAGCGGACTTCTTCCATCAAGGCCCAGCTGATGGCCTGGACGATATTGCCCTCGATCTGATTTTCGGCGCCGTCCGGATTGATGACGAGACCCGCATCCACGGCGCACCAGACATCGGTGACGCGCACTGCTTCTTCCACCTCGACCGCTGCGACGACTGCGGCATAGGCTGAGGAGTTCTTGTAGCGAGCGATCCCTACCCCCAGGCCGACCC
This sequence comes from Neorhizobium huautlense, assembly GCF_002968575.1. Taxonomy (GTDB): domain Bacteria; phylum Pseudomonadota; class Alphaproteobacteria; order Rhizobiales; family Rhizobiaceae; genus Neorhizobium; species Neorhizobium huautlense. The sequence continues at coordinate 63,168 of NZ_PVBM01000026.1, forward strand.
CCGCGCCGCCGGTACCACGAGATGACCAACCTGCCATTGCCGCGACCCGTTCAAGCACCGCTCGGGCGCGCGGGTCTGAAAGGGCCGAAAGGCGGTAGGTGATAGGATCTTCGCCCACGCGAGCCGCAAGCTCATCCATAACAGCTTCGATCGCAAAGACATTCAGAGTGGCGCCAAGCCCGCGTAGGGAAGATGTGCGCACTGGCACGTCGTGGATCAGGTGAAAGCTGATCCGCTTGCCGGAGACGTCATAGAGGGGAATTGCGTTGCGAACAGCGCCGCCGCCTCGCTCAAGTGGAATATCGAACGGCTTCCGTTCAGGAGGCGGCTCATTCATCGCCTCAGCGGCAAGCAGGTACGCCCCGCCGACACCCGGGCGTTGGCCGTGGGTGGCGCTCCACACCTCGGTCGTCCAATCATCGGGACGCCCATTGACATCGAGATTCACATGGACGGCGACAGTCATGGCGGAGGAAAGCGGTTCGTAACCGAACTCCTCCTGGCGCCGCCACATCAGTCGGATCGGCTGATCAGGAAGCACCCGTGCCACAAGAGCAGCATCCAAAGCGGCATCATCAGCGCCATTGTGCCCGTAGCACCCAGCGCCCTGAACGTGGTGGCACGCCACGCTTTCCAAAGGAAGGCCGAGCGTCTTGGCAATGTTCTCCCGCAATGGATGCATGCCCTGGCCATGAGACCAGACGGTCAACGTGCCGTGCTGGTAAAGTGCCAATGCGCATGACGGTGCGAGAGACCCATGAGATAGAAAGGAGCGCGTGAAGCTGAGCGATACCCGATCGTGAACCGCATCTTGAGGCGGATCGCCCATCATCAGGTCCGTCGAGGGCTGCGCCGCCACCCATTCGGCCGTTGCAGCTTCGGGAGAAAGCATCCGCGCATTGTCCCACACCGCATATGTCGCAGCAGCGTCGGCCGCAGCGCGGACGACAGTCTCGCTGGCACCGACGAAGGCCACGAAACTGTCGATACGTATGATACTGATATCGCCACCCGCCCTGCGCTTGATGGCGGCCTCGTCGAGCGTAACCAGCCTTGCGCCGCGACCCGGCTGACGCAGGGTACGCGCATGAAGCATGCCCGGCAGGGTCATGTCATGAATGAATCCGGATCCGGTGAGTTTTTCCGGAAGATCGAGTCGTGGAATGGAGGCTCCGACGATGCGATACTGGTCCGCCGATTTTGGCAAGAACCTGCCGCTCACTTCCACGGAAAGATCGAGATCGTCGGCGATTGCCCAGTAATCGAGCCCACTCGCAACACCATTCTTGAAGAAGGCCCCCTCGACGATTGTCAACTCGTCTGGCGATGCGTTCAGGCGCAACCCTGCATGCATGCGCGCGAGCGCGCGAACCTCGGCTGCGACGAGGCGGATTGCTGACCCTGAATGTTCGATTGACCAGCTGGAGGCGGTATAACCCTCCCCCGGCCCCTGAAGGCTGTTGCCGGACATTATGCTGATCTGATCAACCCTCAGATCCAGCTCTTCTGCAGCGATCTGACTAAGTGCCGTCAGTACCCCCTGCCCGAGTTCGACCTTCCCAGTGCCGATCCGGACCGTGCGGTCGTCCAGGAAGCGAAGCCAAAGGTCGAGACGCGGGTTTTCCTTGAGGCTATGTGAAAGCGCAGCCATCAGACCACCTCCCCTCGCATTGCGGCCGCAGCCCTCAGTACCGCGCGCAGGATCCTGGGATGCGAACCACAGCGACAGAGGTTTGCATCAAGTGCCGCAGCGACCTCGGCCCGCGTCGGATTGGGATTGCGATCCAGAAAAGCCTTCGACGCAATCAGGATTCCGGAGAGGCAATATCCGCATTGCCCTGCCTGCTCATCGAGAAACGCTTGCTGAAGCGGATGCAACTTTCCATCAGAGGCCAGGCCCTCAACGGTGGTGATGCGTTTACCGACAAACGTGCCGACCTCACGACTGCAGGAATATGTCGCCTCTCCATCCACCAGGACCATACAGGCCCCGCATTGCTCGAGGCCGCAGCCATAGCGGCTGCCCTTCAGCCCCAGATGATTGCGCAGCACATCGAGCAGAGGCATGTCGGAGGGAACATCCACACAGTGATCTCGTCCATTTATGTTCAAAGTAAATTGCCCGCTCATGCCACCCTGCCTCGTTCTTGTCTCAATGGAGGACCTTTTGCTGGTGCGCTGCCAGCGCCATAGACCGACGCCCCGTCGTGCGCCAAAGAGGGAATACCGGCGACCGCAATCTCGGTGCGAGCAGGCTCGGCGACCTGTCGTGTCATCTGAAGATCAGGTTTCGTTAGCGCTTTCCGTTGCCACTCCTCGCATGCAGCTTGAGCCCGTCTGTCACACCTATCCTGCCCTCCCGTTTCTTTGAACCCGACACTCACGGCGTTTCGCCGCTCGAAACGGCACGCTCAACTTGCCAATCAGATCGTCTCACGCGACCCGCTAGCGCCAGGGACAATGGCCGCCGCCGCTTCGGCAGGACCGGTGAGAGCAGCCGCGTCGCCGGTCATCTTCTGTCTGCGGATGGATGCGGAGACAGCATTTCTGTCCGCGGAACGCTTCCGGAATTGCTTTGCCCTCGGCTGGCGCAGATGCGAGCGAGGAGACCGTCACCATCATAGCACCGCCTTTGGAAGCACGGAGAAAAGCTTGGCCTATCCTACGATCATCAGTTGCGCCGTCACGGGTAATATCACCAGCGTCGAATCGACCCCCTATCTGCCGGTCACGCCTGAGCAGATCGCTAATTCCTGCCTCGAAGCGGTCAGGGCCGGCGCGGCGATCGTGCATATTCACGTCCGGCATCCTGACGGGCGTCCAAGCATGGAACTGCAACACTATCGCGAAGTCGTGGATCGCCTTCGCGCGGCCGATGAGGATGTCATCATCAATCTTACCACCGGACCTGGAGGAAGGTACGTGCCTGGCGAAAAGGATCCGAGCATTGCCGGGCCCGGAACCACGCTGCTGCCGCCCGAGCGACGCGTCGAGCATATCGCGACACTCCGGCCGGAAATCTGCAGCCTCGATTTCAATACGATGTATTCCGGCACGTCAGTGGTGATCAACACGCCGCGCAACCTCGCCATCATGGCCGACATCATTCGCGAAGCAGGCGTCCTTCCCGAACTGGAAGTTTTCGATACCGGTGATATTCAACTCGCCAACCAGTTCATCGAAGAAGGCCGTCTCGACTCGCCCGCCCTCTTCCAGATCGTGCTCGGCGTCCGTTATGGCGCAATCGCTACACCGGAAACCCTTGCCTATATGAAATCGCTATTGCCCGCCGGCTCCCACTGGGCCGCGTTCGGCATTGGCCGATGGGAGTTTCCCATGTTGGCGCAGGCCTGGCTGCTGGGCGGGCATGTGCGCGTCGGGCTGGAGGACAACATCTACCTTGAAAAGGGCGTGCTGGCCAAAAGCAATGCGGAGCTCGTCCAGAAAGCCGTACGCATCCTGAAGGAACTGGGTGGCTCGATCGCCACGCCTGGAGATGCGCGCGAGATCCTGAGGCTGAAGAAACAGTTGCCCAAGTGAGCGAGGCCGTTGATGCCTGCCGACCAATTCCAAACCGAAGCGGAGGAACCATGTACGACCAGAGTGACCCCAGAGCCAGCCTGATCCAAGCTGCGACGCCAAAGAAGAACCATGTGCACCAGAGCTATTTCGGCTCGCAGCTCAGCCTCTATTACGCGACCGAACCGCAGGTTTCGGACCAGAACGGCAAGACTTGGATCAGCCGTGGCGAGAATTTTGTCATCGCTTACAGTGACGCGCAGCAGAACGGCGTCTTTCCACGCAGCGCCCAACCCGACGAATACGCCCTGATCATCCCTGACCGGGACACCAGCGTCGAAATCACGACAAAGGAGGGCGTCACTATTGTTCCGGGCTACTCCGTCGCCTTTGTGCCGCCAGGTGAAAGCAGCATCCGCATGCTGAGCTCAGGCAACATTGTCCGGCTCTTCACGCCGAAATCGGATGACCTGGCCAGTGCGGCTTCCAATGCGGACGCCTTCAAAGGAGAGCATCCCAACGTTCCACCCTTCGAAGCATGGCCGGAGCCAAAAGACGGACTAAAGCTCAGGTGGTACACGTTGGATGTTCCCGAGGATACATCACGGTTCGGCAGGATTTATCGCTGCACAACCTTCATGATCAACTACCTCACGCCGCGTGTTGGACCCCGGGCACGCGACCAGGTCTCGCCGCATCATCATGACGATTTTGAACAATGCTCGCTGGCGCTGAGCGGTGCGTTCACGCACCATCTGCGTTGGCCGTGGACAACGAACATGAACATCTGGCGGGAAGATGAGCATCTCTACTGCGAGTCACCGTCAGCCTGCGTTATCCCACCCCCATCGATCCACACCACCACAGCAGAATCGGGCGGCGTGAACCAGCTCGTCGACATTTTTGCACCGCCGCGCATGGATTTTTCACTTAAGCCCGGCTGGGTCCTCAACGAGGGTGACTACCCGATGCCAGGAGCCTGACCCGAGAAGCCCCGGATTTCCAGGCTGTGTGGAAACGATTGGAGGCTCCGGATGACCGGGGCCTCTTTTTGGTTTCATGAGGTGGCGGTGTTGATATTGATCGCGCGGAGGATGTTGTAGGCGAGGACAGAGAGGGCCATTTCGGTC
>NZ_PVBM01000027.1 GCF_002968575.1 Neorhizobium huautlense
CCCAGGCGCCAGGCCGGGAGAACTACGGGCCTGACGACCTCAACTGCTCCAACCGCCCGGTGCGGACCCGCATGCCGGGTGGTGTGGGAGGGGCGGAGCCAATAGGCTCCCCCCTATCCCGATTGGGCGAAGGGGCCTATTCCGCGGCAGCCATGGCGCCACGCTGGCTGCGCAGCACCATCAGCGACAGCATGAGGACCACCACCGAGCAGATCGCGATGACGGTCACCATCGGCCTCGAAGTGCCGTCGGTGAAAAGGCCGCCGATACCGACAACGATCGCCGATGTCACGAACTGGAGAGTGCCCATCATGGCGGAAGCCGTACCTGCGATCCGGCCGTGATGTTCGAGTGCCAGCACCGCGGCGGTCGGAATGATCATGCCGAGGAAGCCGTAACCTCCAAACAGGAAAACCGCCATCACCTCGAGCTGGTCGAATCCGAGCGAGGTGACGAGCGCCAGCATGACCATCATCGTGGAATAGCCGACGACCGCGCCGCGAATGACCCTTCTGAGCCCGATCTTGCGGGAAAGCCAGCCGTTCATCTGAGACATGCCGATGAAGGCGACCGCGTTGCAGGAGAAGACCACGCTGAAGAAGGATGGCGACAGACCGTAGTGATTGATCAGTACGAAGGACGAGTTCGCGACATAGATCATGTAACTGGACATGCCGAAGGAAGCGATCAGCACGAGCCCGAGATAGTAGGGATCCTTGAGCAGCGTCGTATAGGACGAAAGCGCGCTGGCGATGCTGCTTTCGCTGCGGGCGGCCGGCAGTCGCGTTTCTTCAAGGAAGAAGATCGCAACGACAAGCCCCAGAGCCCCGGCGCCAACCATGACGAGGAAGATCACCCGCCAGTCGCCGAAGGCCGTGATCATGCTGCCGGCAAGCGGGGCTAGGATCGGCGAGACGCTGAAGACCAGCATCAGCCGCGACATCAACTGGGCCGCAGCAGGACCGGTATAGAGATCGCGGACGATGGCGCGAGAGATGACGACGCCGGCGCAGGCGCCCATGCCCTGCAGGAAACGGAACGCAATCAGCCATTCGATGGAGGGCGACAGAGCACAGCCGATTGCGCCGATGCTGTAAAGGACAAGGCCGGCATAAAGAGGCCGCTTGCGTCCGAACATGTCGGAGAGTGGGCCATAGACGATCTGCGAGACCGCCATGGCTGCGAAAAAGGAAATCAGGCTCGCCTGTACCGCGTGCGTGTCGGCATTCAGGCTGGCGCTGATGGTGGGAAGCGATGGAAGATACATGTCGAGGGCAAAAAGCCCGATGGCCGAGAGCAGCCCGAGCGAAAGGGCATGCGAAGAGGCTCTGCTTGGCATTGGAAAAAACCTTTCCCGTCACCACATCTGCCGTGGTACGGCAGGGCGGAAGACGACTATGGAAGATGAATATGAGAGCCGGCGTGAATATGACGGGTGCACAGCAGTCATGTAAAATATTTTGGACACAATTGTCCAATTCGTCAAGTGCCGGTATGGTAGTGTCATGAAAAATTCGTCTGCCGAACGCAGTCAGGACCAGGACACATGGCCGCCGGCGCAAAACAAGCGTCAGGCAATCCTGAATGCCGCGGCTGATATTTTCGCCGAAGAAGGGTTTGCTGGAGCGAGCATCGATGCGATTGCGGTGAGGGCAGGGGTATCGCGGCAGACGATCTACAATCAGCTCGGTGACAAAGATAATCTCTTCAAAGTTGTCGTGACCGAGATTACCGAACGTTCGACCGCAGGTTTCTTTCGGGTTCTGGACACGTTTCCTGTTGCGCCGCAGGACCTTGAAAAGGAGCTGACCGAATTTTCCGCCCGGCTTCTGCGCAAGGCGATGTGTGACCCGAATGGCCGTTGGTTGCGCAAGCTCGTGGAAACAGAAGGCACCCGTTTTCCAAAGCTCTTCGAAACCTGGAAGGAATATGGTCCGGGAAAGAAATATCCGGCCGTTGCCGCCCGTCTCGCCCAGCTTGCCCTTGCGGGCTATCTGGACCTCGACGACCCGGCTCTCGCTGCCCGTCAATATATGGCTCTGCTGGGTGCTGATCTTCGCATCGACCAGCAGCTTGGACGGCAGACGCCGGAATCCGAGATCGACCAGATGGCTGCCAACGCAACGCGCACCTTTCTGCGCGCCTTCGCCCGCAGGCATTGATCCTCCCGCAGAGTCAGACGCTTCCGTAAGGTCGCCTGACGCAGAGTCAGTTGTTGAATTGTTCCGCCAGGATGCGATCCGACCAGGAATGATCCGGATCGGAGAGGATGCGCGCGGTAACCTCGGCGGATTGCGCGATCCTCACATGCAGCACGGACTTGACTTCGGCATTGTCGGCAACGGCGTTGACCGGCCGCTTTTCCGGTTCGAGGATGTCTATGTCGACGCAGACATGGTTCGGGAGCAGCGCCCCGCGCCAGCGCCGCGGCCTAAAAGCCGAAACCGGCGTCATGGCCAGAAGAGGCGCTTCCAGCGGCAGGATCGGTCCGTGAGCGGAGAGATTGTAGGCGGTCGATCCGGCTGGGGTGGCAATCATGAGACCATCGCAGATCAGTTCCTCCAACCGAACATGACCGTCGATCACGACCTTGAGCTTGGCTGCCTGATAGGACTGGCGGAAGAGATAGACCTCATTGATGGCCAGCGCGACGGAGGTCGTCCCGTCGGCATTGGTGGTCGTCATCTTGAGCGGATGAAATTCGTTCTCGATGGCGGAGGCGATCCGCTCGTGAAGGTTTTCTGTGCGGTAGTCGTTCATCAAAAAGCCGACCGAACCGCAATTCATGCCATAGACCCGTTTTGCGGTATTGATCGTCTCGTGCAGTGTCTGCAGCATGAACCCGTCGCCGCCCAAAGCAACGACCACATCGGCCTCCGCAGTCGGAACATTGCCGTACAATCGGCTCAGTTCTTCCAGTCCGGACTGCGCCTCCGGTGTCGCGGATGCTATGAAGGAAAGCTTTTTCGACTGCAGCGACATGAACGAGCTTTCGACGGCGCCGTCGCCCGAAGGCGCGCAGGGCCGCTTGACGGGTTGATCTGGCACGGCTCCGGATGAAGCCTGCCGGTGAGAGCGCCTTGGTACAGGAGAAACCGGCTTCTGGACAAGCGCCTTCCGCTGCCCAACCGTTCCGTCTTTGCGTGAAGATCGCATCTCAGCCGGAGGCGGCGGGCGATTTTCCCTTTACAGAAAGAGAAAATCTGGTAACTCCCCGTCTGGAGAGTGCCCTTGTAGCTCAGTTGGTAGAGCACCTGATTTGTAATCAGGGGGTCGCGGGTTCGAACCCTGCCGGGGGCACCATCTACGTCCATATCTATGAACCGCTGGCATAGCCTGGTTTTCAGTGACATCTGTCTCCACTTTCGCGATATGCCGCTTTAGATCCGTTAAAGATCCCGTAATCGTTATTTGGTCGGCAGCGACGAGAACCTCCGACAACATGATGTTAAGAAAACCTTTGGCGAGTCGGCGATCGTGCGCCCTCAATCGTTCCGCCATTACCGTAGAGAACTGATCAATTTGATCAGGCGTAGGGTCGGCCGAAACGTCGATGAGAGAGACTTGGCTTTCTAGCGCGCGTTCCAGCCTCATTGCGTTGCCCTGTGCTTCTGCGATCCGTTCAATGAGGGCGGGATCGGATTGCAGATCATCCGTGAGTGAAGCGACGTTCAGCAGGTTGTTAAAGACTAATCGCGCCTTCGCGGTTTCCTGTCGAAGGGTTGCGAGCCTGAGGTTGCTCTGTTCTTTCTCTTTACTCATTTCGCTTTTTAGGCGACCAAGCACATTTGCCAGGCGACCACTGCCCAGGAGGTGCGCCTCAACTTCTGTGAGTACCATGTCGTCTAACAGCGCCTCAGGTATCGGCTTGCCGTCACACGCAATCTTGCCCTGCCTGTTGGTTTCCACGCGGAACTGAGCCGGTGGGGATGCGGACGAAAACTTGGACCACCAAGGAGGTAGTTCATGTATTCCTATGCAGACAGACTTCGAGCGGTTGAGCTCTATATCCGGCTTGGCAAGCGACTTAACGCGACCATTCGCCAGCTGGGATACCCCACCAAGAATGCGTTGAGGGGCTGGTATCGCGAGTACGTACAGCATTTCGACCTGCGTACTCAGCCGGTTGCGCGAGCGCCAAAATATTCAGAGGCTCAGAGGCAGGCGGCACTTGAGCACTTTCGCACCCATGATCGTTGCATCTCTGCGACGATGAGGGCGCTCGGCTATCCCGGTCGAGGAACTCTAACCGCATGGGTTCGTGAGGCGTTGCCGAAGCAAGCGGACTGTCGAGACGTACAGTTCAGCGGCTGGAGGTAGGCGAGTTCGACCGGACCGCTACGTCAATCGTCCTGCAAGAGTGGTATGAAACTCAAGGAGTTGTTTTCGTTCGACCCGCTCACGGGAACGGCTGGGGCGTGTTCGATAACTCACAATCGACCACCCCCATCCACACTACCATGAAGAGTTGACACCGGCGGTACCTCAAAAGGGATTAACTACGGTGAACCCCAAAGGAGGTGAGGCGTCTTGCTGGTGACTTCCAGTGACCAGCAACACGCCCGCAAAAAAGCGAATTTAGGTAGCAACTGCCACCAAACTCGATGCAATCAAAGGGCGAAAGCCAGGCAACTTCACAGCGAGAGCATCCCGACCCCCTCCAGATTGACAGTTGGCCTAATACTCGATATCTAGTTTTAAAACTCAATATCGAGCTTTAAAACTAGATATCGAGTTAACGTCAGACTTCACTCTCCTTCGAGAATCGTATGGCCAGATCATCAAGAGAAAGTGCACTCCGATATCCTCTGACTGCCATCCTAGGCGTCGACTCCAACTTGCGGGTGGTGCGGGTACTGTCGCTTCATGGAGGGATACTAGCTTCCATAGAGATACTCCGGAAAACCCACTTGGCTCAGGAAAGCGTGAGAAGGGCATTGATCGATCTCGTCTCGATTGGGATCGTATCGTCGTCCGGAATGGGACGATCAAGCGTGTACCGCCTCAACGTCGACCACTATTTTGCTCCCGTGTTATCAGAGCTTTTCAAGGCAGAAAGTGATCGCTTCGCGGCGATCCTAGATGCGGTGCGTGCGTCCGCTAGCGCAATGCCAATCTTCAGTCTCTTCTACTACGGCAGCGTTGCGCGTGGGGAGGACAGTATGGATAGCGATTTGGATATCGGGATAATCGCGCAGACTGGCGACCTCGCCGAGGTAACCGAGAGCGTGCGTGAGAATCTGAGAGACGTGGCGGAGCGGCTCGGCTTTCTCCCGAATGTGGTTGGCTTGGACTTTGCTGACATCAAAAGATTGGATAGAGACGCAGACCCTTGGTGGAAGAACGTCATCTCGGAGGCAATAGTCCTTTCTGGAAAGCGTCCCGAGGATGGCATTGGCGTGGTAGGAGACGGAATTGGTTAGAACGGGATCGGCCAAGAAGAAGGATGAGGCTTTTGCAAACGGCAGACTTCTGATAGCCCGCGGATACCTCAAAGATGCGCGCAACAGCAATGCTGTGGCAGACCCCGGCGATATCGGCAACCCGTCCATGTCGACCGTCATCAATTGCGCTATCGCCTATGCTGACGCTCTGACAGCCAAGTTTCGTGGCGAAATCAACCAGGATGACCATCAGGCGGTAACCAAGCTGCTAAAAGCGGCGTTGGGCAAGCAGTTTCCTTCCAAGCAGGAATCCAATCTGCGGGCACTCCTCGAGCAGAAGGACGAGGTCCAGTATGGCTCAAGGGCAAAGACGCGGAGGGATGCCGAGAGAGCTTTAGAGCGACTCGAAGAATTCGCCGAATGGGCCGAAAAACAATACACTCTCTAATACACTTTGCCCGTGTCGAAAGACCTGCGCCGTCGGTTGGTCGGCGCGATGGAAGTTCTGGCAAATGCTTGGTGGCAGTTGCTACCTAATTGCGCAAAAAAGCTCAGATTAAATCAATATCGGAGTTGCCCTTGTGTAGGGAAACTGCACCGGGTCGACGACGTCAAGTTTCAACAGTCGCTTCACCGTAGAGAGGGAAATCCCGAGTTTTGGAGCGACGTCATTCCAGTTTAACCCCACTTCTCTCAGCCTGCGCGCTTCGACACGTTGCCCTGCATTCTTGTACGGCTCCGTTTTTATCAATATTTTCCAGTGGTTACCGTGGTTCAGATTTTTGTCTGACTTGGTGCACCATTAATATTGAGGCACTTATGCCTCCGCCTCGTCCAAGAAAAATAACCGGGGGCACAAAGGGGGCAAATAAGGTGGCCGCAACCGTCTCTTCAGCACTTGATAAACGCCTGGCAAATCCGCTTCGCTATTCCGAAGCGGACGCTGGAAAGATCATCTCGTTTTCATGCAAAGTCTCGCGGCCTTGAAAGGAAAGGCCTGCCCGAAAGCAGACCTTTCCGTCGACATCATCAGGGCGAAGCGGGCCAAGGGATCGTGCGGGGGGATAACCCGCTTCCCGGCCCAAACCAAATCGATCGGGAAACGTTCCGGCCTCCACGATCTACACTGAAAGCGCGTAGCCACTAAGCCGCTTCACAGAACCGATTAAGGGTAATCCCTGTCCCCGGAAAGCATCGCGATGAGCTGTGCCTCACTCCGAACTCCATGCTGGAAGAGATCTATGACGTCAGCGGCCAGCAATTTCGCTTTGCTGGTGTTTTTGGCAATACCGCGCCGTTGGCATGCGAGGTCGAAGACACGCTGAAGCATCTGGAGCTCGTTCGGCTCTATCGCTGACGCAGCCGCATTATGATTCTGGAGCATTCTTTTGGGATACAAAAGAAGCCGCCAATGTTCCACTCGCAATTCTGTGATGATTATGATCCGAGCAGTCTCGGGAGCAGCAGCCGCTTGCGGCAGTTCCGTTGTCTCATTCGCTTGAAAGGCGCGGCCATGAAGATCATGATAGCCATCGTCTTAAAACTAGTTCACCATCTTCCCGGCCAAATCAATCACCGACCGGAAAACCTTCGACACATCGGGAAAGCTCTTGCCGGTCTCGTTGCATGCAGGACAGGGCATCCCGGCCGACCCACATCCGCAACCGTGCGTTCCCGTCCAAGGGCGATCGGGGTGCATCTCACAAACCCATCCCGTATCCCGACAGGCTTTGCATCGCAGCATCTTTGGGTACCCATCGCTGGCAGTTCATTGCTTACGCGAAAGGTACCGCGTTCACGGGCATGGGACGAGAATATCGATTGATCTAGATACTGTCGCCGCGGCGCACAGGATGAAACCCTGACACAGTGAGGATACCTGATTGAGCGACGGCTATCCAATCAGGCGGCCACGAGCAGAAGAATTCACGGGCGAGTTCCCGTCAGGAGCTCAAGAAGCGCGGGATTGATATACAAGTTCTCGCGACCGGCCTTCATCTCCGCCAGAATTCCGGCGTCGACGAGGGCCTTCAGGTATACTGCCGCGGCCTGTCGCTTGGCGATGCCGGCTGACACGACGTCGGCGATCCGACAATAGGGATTGACGAAGATCACTTCTGCCAGCTCGCGCGAATATATCTTCGGCAAGTCGCGGCGCATCCGGGCGCCCGTCTCACCGAGCAGATCCCGGATTGCGTGGATCTTCCTGTTCGACCATTCTGCCGTCTCTCTGATTGCCTCGAGCATGTAGAGGATCCACGTTTCCCAAGCACCCTCCGTGGTCACTCTCAACAGCTTCTCGTAATAGGCGCGCTTATTGCCGATGATGTAGCGGCTTAGATATAGCACCGGGATCTCTAGCAGGCCCTTGTCGACGAGATAAAGCAGATTGAGAATGCGCCCAGTCCTACCATTACCGTCAGTGAAAGGGTGAATGGCCTCGAACTGGTAGTGCATGACTGCCAGGCGGACGAGCGGATCTATCTCTTCGGCCTCGTGAATGTAACGCTCCCAATTCGAAAGCTTGTCCTTCAGGAGGTCGCGTCCTTCGGGAGGGGTGTAAATGACTTCCCCAGTGGCTTCGTTGTAGAGCGCGGTCCCCGGTGTGGATCGTATATCGAGGTCAATACCCTTTATCGTCCGACACATTTGGACTGCCATTGTGGTGGAGACCGGCCGCTCCTTTAGCATTCGGAATCCCTGGTGCAACGCGGTGCGATAGCGCAGAGCTTCCTTCGTGGCGGCGTCGGGAGGATTTCCGTCCTCGCCGGCAAAGCGAAACAGCCGATCGGTCGTCGTGACGATATTCTCGATTTCAGAGCTCGCCTGCGCTTCGAGCAAGGGAATCGAATTGATCAGCACCGACTGGTTCGGGATCAGCTCGCCAGAGACTTTTAGCTCTGCCAGAGCGGCCCGCGCGGCTATGCAGGCTTTGAGAACGGCTTTCGTCTCGACATCCTCTTTCGGGGGCAACGCTGGTAGATCATTATAGGGACGGTCCGGCCGGAAAGGCATTCTGAAGCTTCCTTTTCCGGTCAGTGGGATTTCCGGATATGTCGACGGCGGCGACATGTTGCTAAAACGTGTCGATAGAAACGGAATTTATCGACATATCGTATCGCTGGCAACCGGTCTGGTCATTTCAGAAGATGTAGGTGAACGATCATTTGTTAACGTCTCTGGGCCTTGTCCCTCTGCCTTGCAGTGGCCGGCATGCGCTGAAATTCAGGGTTTTCTGACGGCTTCAGCGCCAATTCCCCTGCCAATCTGGCCCTCCATATTGGGACCCCTCGATAGCGAAGGGCTGTGAAAATTAGCGTCGGAGTGGTGGAAATGAAGACGTAGTTGACTTCCGTTAGTGGATTCTCACAGGAACCAGACTGCGGCCACTTCAGCGAGAGGGAGCCGGAGGCAGGTGGCGAGACCCGGCTGCCAAGCCGATCCGACTAGAGTGAGAAGGGCCCGCGGGTCTATAAGTCCATACGATGCGACTTCCTGCCCCACTAAGCCCTCTATATCCGAGTACCCGTAATGGGCCTGGCTTCAGCAGAGCGCAGCCTTACGAAACCGTAAATCCGAGCAGTGATTGAGCGCGCAGACGGCACTGCCGCTCGCTGATGCGACGTTAAGCCGTGGTGGAGGACCTCAAGTTCCGGCCCTTGATGAATCCCTCGTACGAGTTCGGAAATAACCAGGCTCGCAGCCACAAGGCCGACAAAGCTCGCTCCGACAGTCCTCGTTGCCAACTCAACCCGTCCGCACGCGTCGACCGCGCCGGCTGCCAAAAGATTATTCTAAGCCCGTCCGTCACCTCTAGCACGGTCTCGTTCCAGGCCGCCCCATTTGGACCTGCTTGTCATGCTTGCAGGAAAACAGTGAACACAGGCTGTGACATACTCGTCACGATCGGCGCTCAAGTCTGCCTCCATCACAAATTTGAAGCCTGCTTCGTTGAGGGCAGCACAAGCCTCAAGATCGTCCACGCCACACAACCCGCTTGGGGATCGTCGGCAGTGAGGCGGAGGTCACCATCGAATTTGCGCTCGACCATGCGCATCTGAAACCGCGCGCACCCAATCACTCCGCCATAAAACGTGTCTTATACTGACCAAGGCGACCTAGGGTTGCAAGTGTCCATGTGCTGTCGTTCGCTTCGCTCAGCTTGCCGTTCGCCGTTCCGGCAGGCATTCCCATCACCCATCACTGATGCGTCATCTCCATATGCCTCTGGAGACGGCGGCCATAGGCCTGGCTGATACGGTCGAACACAATTGCGATGCCGACGATCGCCATCCCATTGAATATGCCGAGTGTGAAGTACTGGTTGGCGATAGCCTTCAGGACCGGCTGACCGAGTCCCTGAACGCCGATCATCGACGCGATGACAACCATGGCCAGGGCCATCATGATGGTCTGGTTGATCCCCGCCATGATCGTCGGCAGGGCAAGCGGCATCTGCACGTCGCGCAGCTTTTGCCAGCTCGAGGAGCCGAAGGCGTTGGCCGCCTCCAGCACTTCCTTGTCCACCAGCCTGATTCCGAGGTTCGTCAGCCGTATCATCGGCGGGATCGCGTAGATTACGACGGCGATCAATCCGGGCACCTTGCCGATGCCAAGCAGCATGACGACAGGTATGAGATAGACGAAGCTCGGCATCGTCTGCATCACGTCGAGCACGGGATTGATGGTATTCTGCAGCCGCTCCGACCGCGACATGGCAATCCCCATGGGCAGCCCGATCACAATCGACAGGACCGTGCAGACGAAGATCATCGACATGGTCTTCATCGTGTCTTCCCACATGTCGAAGTAACCGATGGCAAACAAGGTGGCCACACAGCCTGCCACGATCTTCCAATTGCGGCTGGCGAACCAGGCGATGACGGCAATCGCCAGCATGATGATCGGCCAAGGGGTTCGGACCATGATCCGCTCGGCGTAGATCAGAAAGAACTGCAGCGGATCGAAGAACGATTCGATCGCATCGCCATAGGTGCGCGTAAAGGCGCGGAATCCTTCATCGATGCCTTTTTTGAGGTTCCGCAGCGTCTCGTCGTCCATATGCGGGAATTTGGTAAGCCAGTCCATCGCCTGCTCCATCCTTAAAAGAGCCGTCGCCAACGGGTGCTGGCGACGGCGCGTCTGGTCAGAGCGATGACTTGATCTTTTCAGCCGCTTCCGGCGTCACCCACTTGGTCCAAAGATCTTCATGCTCCTTGAGGAACTGCTTGGCGCCGTCGTCCCCGCTCGCCTGATTGTCGGTCATCCAGGCCATGAGGGCATTGACGGTATCGTTGCTCCACGACCGTTTGTTGAGATAGGCCATGACATCGGCGCCGGCCCGATCCGCGAAAGCTTTGGTGACAAGCGTTTGCACCTTGTCCTTCGGCCAGTCGTTCGGCTTCGGATCCGGGCAGTCGGCGACGGTGTTGCACCGCTTCCATTCGGCCATGTCGGCCGGCACACCATGACCGAGCTTTACCATCTGATACTTCCCGAGAAGCGCTGTCGGCGCCCAGTAATATCCGACCCAACCCTCCTTGCGCTCGTAAGCCTTTGCGATCGAGCCGTCGAGACCGGCAGCCGATCCGGTGTCGACAAGCGTGAAGCCGGCCTTTTCGGCACCATAAGCCTTATAGAGTTGTGTGGTGGCAACCGTTCCGCCCCAGCCCTGCGGGCCATTGTGGACGGCACCCTTCTTTTTGTCTTCCGGATCCGGGAAAAGTTCCGGATGCTTGAGGACGTCCTGAATGGTCTTGATGTCGGGATGGGCATCGGCCACATATTTCGGAATCCACCAGCCCTGCACGGCGCCATCGGAAAGCGCCACGGCGGCTCCGACCAGCTTGCCTTCGGCAATGCCGCGGCTGACGACTTCCGGCAACAGATCTACCCAGCCTTCAGGTGCGATGTCGGGTTCACCCTTTTCCACCATCGAGGTGATGGTGGGAACCGTGTCGCCGACAATGATTTCCGCGTCGCAGCCGTAGCCTTCGGTCAGGATGATCTTGTCGAGGCTCGCCAGCACCTCGGCGCTCTGCCAGTTCATGCTCGCGATCGTGACGTCACCGCATTCCGCTGCTTCGGCGCCCGCAAAGGCTCCGAACATGCCCAAGGCAAGGCAGGTGGAGGCGAGTAGCTTGTTCATTTCGCAGTTCCCTCTTCTGTATGGTTTTTAAGAAGAGGCAGATCGAGCCCCTCCTAGGACAGTTTTGCAAGGTCCAGAAATGACGCTGTTTCAATCACGCCGATCGTGATCCTTTTTCCGCCACGTCGGCGAAAAGGAAGAGGCGAAGTTCGCCGTGTAGTGAGGCGCGGCTATCTTGTCTCCTCGAGCTGGATGTAGCGCCTACAATAGCGTCTGCCGGGATCGCAGCAACCTCCTCCAGAGACCGGGACGCAAAACGCCCGCAACGCATGGCGTTACGGGCGTCCTTTTAAATCGCTTTCTACTGGTGTCGTCAGAACGGCTTGCCGATGCCGGAATAGGTGAAGCCATGGGCTTCCACTTCCGGCTTGCGGTAGACGTTGCGCAGATCGACCAGAACCGGGCTCTTCATTATGGATTTGAGGTGTTGGAGATCCAATGCCCGAAATTCGTTCCATTCCGTGACGAGGACGGCAACATCGGCCCCTTCCGCGGCCTGGTACGGGCCGCTGGCGAATTCGATATCCATCATCTGCCTTGCATTTTCCATTCCCTCGGGATCATAGCCGGATACGATCGCACCTGCGTCCTTCAGGGTCTGGACAACAGCGATCGCCGGGCTGTCGCGCATGTCATCGGTATTTGGTTTGAAGGTAAGGCCGAAGATCGCGACCTTCTTGCCCCGTACATCGCCGCCGGCAGCGGCGATCACCTTGCGGCCCATGGCGCGCTTGCGGTTGTCGTTGATGGCGATCGTCGTTTCGATCAGACGGACAGGGCTTTCGTTGTCCTGCGCAGTCTTGGCCAGCGCCAGCGTGTCCTTCGGAAAGCAGGAGCCGCCGTAGCCAGGGCCGGCATGCAGGAATTTCGAGCCGATGCGACCGTCGAGGCCGATGCCGCGCGAGACATCCTGAACGTCGGCACCGACGCGCTCGCAAAGGTCGGCTATTTCGTTGATGAAGGTGATCTTCATCGCAAGGAAGCCGTTGGCCGCATATTTGATGAGCTCGGATGTGCGGCGGCTCGTGAAGAGCAGCGGCGACTGGTTGAGGTAGAGCGGCCTGTAGACCTCCGTCATCACGGAGCGGGCGCGCTCGTCGGACAGCCCGACGACGATACGGTCCGGCCGCTTGAAGTCTTCAATTGCGGCGCCTTCACGGAGAAATTCAGGATTGGAGACGACCGCGAAATCGGCCTGCGGATTGGCTTCGCGAATGATCCGTTCCACCTCGTCGCCGGTACCGACGGGGACGGTGGACTTGGTGACGACGACTGTGAAACCATTGATCGCTTCGGCAATCTCCCCCGCGGCGGCATAGACGTAACCGAGGTCGGCGTGACCGTCTCCGCGGCGGGAGGGGGTGCCGACCGCGATGAAGACGACATCTGCCTTGGCAACGGCGCCCTTCAGATCGGTCGTGAATGAAAGGCGTCCAGCTTTGACATTCGATTCGACCAATGCATCGAGCCCCGGTTCGAAGATCGGGATCACGCCCTTCTTCAGGGCTTCGATTTTTTCGACAGCCTTGTCGACGCAGGTGACGTGATGTCCGAAATCGGCAAAGCAAGCTCCGGAAACAAGACCGACATAACCCGATCCAACCATTACAATATGCATCTGCAAGTCCTCATAGCGGCCGAGCAAGGCCTTCTGCTGTCAACTATCATTTTTCCTAGCGCATCCAGGTTTTATTGCAAATGTATCAAAGAGCAGCATCGATCCGCACCCACCGCACCGGTTTGCCAGAGCTGGATTCTCAAGCGGCAGTTAAGCATACTGTGGTGCTCGCGAACGTCGGCGTTGCGCATGACCTCGATATGAGGGTCTGGAGACAATCGTCGGTGAGTGAAGGCGTCTTATGCCTCCGCCATGCGCCTTCCCCAGGCGATGAAATCGGGATTGGCGAAGTCGATCATACCCGTCCGGCCGATTTTGCCGTAGGAAAGCGGCTCGCCGTCAAGATCGAGCGTGACGCCGCCGGCTGCGCGCAAAACCGCGTCGCCTGCCGCCGTATCCCATTCCATCGTCCGTCCGAAGCGGGGGTAGAGATCGGCAGCCCCTTCGGCCAACAGGCAGAATTTCAAGGACGACCCGATGCAGCGGATATCACAGGCACCCGATCGCCTCAGGAAGGCCTCAGTCTCGGCGGAGCCGTGCGATCGGCTTGCGACCGCGACAGGCGGCGTGGAGACCGCTCTCGTCGAAATTCTCTCGCGGCGTAAAACCGTATGATCGTCGCCAATCACCAGTTTTTCAGCGGTTCCATTTCCCCCGAGATAAGCCGTCTTGAGAGCGGGGGCGTAGACGGCACCGAGCACAGGCGTTCCATTTTCCACCAGGGCGATATTGACGGTGAAGTCCACCTGCTTGCTGATGAATTCCTTGGTGCCGTCCAGCGGATCGACGAGGATGAACACTCCTCCCTCGATCCGCGGCACTCGGCCTGCTGCAACCGATTCTTCCGCAATGACCGGAATTCCCGTGCATGCCTTTGCAAGTTCGGAAAGGATGATGGCTTCGGCTCGTTCATCCGCTTCGGTGACCGGCGAGCGGTCTTCCTTGTAACTTGCGGTCGGTCCCGCCTCGTAGACATCGAGAATCACTTTTCCGGCGAGCAGGGCGGCGTGTTCGAAAGCGGCCAGCATGGACATCAGCGCGACCCCAAACGGCTCACTTTGCCTTGGCCAGATGCTGGCGGGTGGCGTAAAGCGCTACCGCCGCGGCATTCGACACGTTCAGCGATTTGATCGCACCCGGCATGTCGAGCCTCGCCAATGCCGTCACCGTCTCGCGGGTCTTTTGCCGCAATCCCTTGCCCTCCGAGCCGAGCACGAGCGCGACCTTGTCGGCCACAAACGTGCCTTCGAGCGCGGCTGGACCTTCCGAATCGAGCCCAATCGTCTGAAAGCCGAGCTTGTGGAGTTCACCGAGAGCGTCGGCCAGGTTGGTGATCTGTATATAAGGTATGAGCTCCAGCGCGCCGGAGGCGGATTTCGCAAGTACGCCGGATTCGGTCGGGCTATGTCTCTGGGTGGTGATGATGGCGCCGGCGCCGAAGGCCACGGCCGAACGCATGATCGCTCCCACATTATGCGGGTCGGTCACCTGATCGAGCACCAGAAGCAGTGGGCTTTCCTTCAATGCCTCCAGCCGGCGCGCGGGCAGGGGCCGGGTTTCCAGCATGACGCCCTGGTGGATGGCTTCGGGACCCAGTACCTTGTCGATATCCTGAGGGGAGACGAATTCGACCGGGAAGGGCAGCGAGCCCGGTTCTCCGATGTCCAGGCGCGCAAAGGCGTTCTGTGTTGCGGACAGTCTGATCAGCTTACGCTCGGGATTCTCAAGTGCAGCTCGCACCGTATGCAAGCCGTAAAGAAAGACCTGTTCGGGCTGCAGCTGCGGGGGCTTCCAATCCTTGTTGGATTTCTGCCGTTTCTGCTGCGGCGTGGGAATTTCTCCGCGCTCGCGTTTGGCATCGCGCACGGCGCGCCTCAGCGTCGCATAGTGGCCGTCGCGGCCGGATTTGTCTTGTTTGCTGTCCTTGCTCATGGCGCCTTATAACGATGCCGGCTCGTTCGGCAAAGCCCCACGAGCGGCGCGCAGTCCAGTGAGCGGTGATTATTTTTCCTCATTTTTCCAAAAACCTCGTGTTGACAGACGAGAACGGTACGGTCATATACGCGGCGCAGATCGAGGGGCACGGAAATGCTCCTCGTTCTGACGAGCTTGGTCTCAGATCCAGACGGAAAACTGGAGGGATGCCCGAGTGGTTAAAGGGGACGGACTGTAAATCCGTTGGCTCAGCCTACGTTGGTTCAAATCCAACTCCCTCCACCATTCTGTCGCCGGATCGGACCACCCCGCGGGTATAGCTCAATGGTAGAGCAGCAGCCTTCCAAGCTGAATACGCGGGTTCGATTCCCGCTACCCGCTCCATTCACTGCTTGTTCGTGGTTGCTTGGCTTTTTCGGTGTGTTGCTTGAGACTTCTTAAGCCATTCCGGATAAAAGCTTCATGCTTGGCTCCTGAAGCCGCCTCCTCCTTGAATGGAAGTTCGTCCATGAAGAAAATAATTGCCGCCGCGGCATTCGCGACCATGCTGCTGCCGTCTGTATCCTTCGCAGAAACCATGCGGTTTCCAAGCGATGCGCCTGTTGCAGAAATCACCATCCCCGACTCCTGGAGCCCGGAAGAAACCGAGACCGGAATCCAGGCGACGTCGGAGGATGAAGCGATCTATCTCTCGATCGATGTCGCCGACGAAAAAACGACCGACAAGGTGATTGAGGATGCGATCGCCTTTTTGGACGACAATGGCGTGACGATCGATCCAGCCACCCAGAAGCAGTCGGAAGATACCTTCAATGGCATGAAGATGTCGAATTTCGATTGGAGCGGTACGGACAAGGACGGCCCGGCGAGCATCGGCCTGTCGCTCGTCTCGCCGAAGCGGGGCAAGCTGCTGGTCATCACCTATTGGGGGACCAAGGGCGAGCAGGAAAAGCATGCCGAAGAGCTGCTGGCGCTCATCAGCTCTCTGAAAGCTGCCGGCAAATAGGATTCCAGGAAACGGCGGCCAGCGGCCAGCATTTCCGTCGGGGCGATTCCCGGTCCTGATTTCATCTGCCCGTCATCTACGCCGTTTCATACGCTTTGTTCGCTGCCGAAAGCGCATATTCCGTGGGCCTTCCGCATCCATTTTACGCGATGCCCTTGTCCCGGCACGCGTCGTAATTATGTCTTGCGCATTCTGGTGGAAAGCCTTAAACGGCGACACCAAACCCGCCCGCCGGGTTCACCTCTTATGTTCACAGGAAGCTTTCAATGGCAAAGAGCAAGTTTGAGCGCAACAAGCCTCACGTCAACATTGGCACGATCGGTCACGTTGACCATGGTAAGACGTCGCTGACAGCCGCGATCACGAAGTATTTCGGCGAATACAAGGCCTATGACCAGATCGACGCGGCTCCTGAAGAAAAGGCCCGTGGGATCACGATTTCGACGGCGCACGTCGAATACGAGACGGCCAACCGCCACTATGCGCACGTCGACTGCCCCGGCCACGCCGACTATGTGAAGAACATGATCACCGGTGCGGCACAGATGGACGGCGCGATCCTGGTTTGCTCGGCCGCCGACGGCCCGATGCCGCAGACCCGCGAGCACATCCTGCTCGCCCGTCAGGTCGGCGTTCCGGCGATCGTTGTCTTCCTCAACAAGGTCGACCAGGTCGACGATGCCGAGCTTCTCGAGCTCGTCGAACTGGAAGTGCGCGAACTCCTGTCGTCCTACGACTTCCCGGGCGACGACATCCCGATCATCAAGGGGTCGGCGCTTGCTGCTCTTGAAGATTCGGACAAGAAGATCGGCGAAGACGCGATCCGCGAGCTGATGGCCGCTGTCGATAGCTACATCCCGACGCCCGAGCGTCCGATCGACCAGCCGTTCCTGATGCCGATCGAAGACGTGTTCTCGATCTCGGGCCGTGGTACGGTCGTGACCGGCCGCGTCGAGCGTGGCATCGTCAAGGTTGGCGAAGAAGTCGAGATCGTCGGCATTCGTCCGACCTCGAAGACGACGGTGACCGGCGTTGAAATGTTCCGCAAGCTGCTCGACCAGGGCCAGGCCGGCGACAACATCGGCGCGCTGATCCGCGGTGTAAACCGTGACGGCGTCGAGCGCGGCCAGATCCTGTGCAAGCCGGGTTCGGTCAAGCCGCACAAGAAGTTCAAGGCCGAAGCCTACATCCTGACGAAGGAAGAAGGCGGCCGTCATACGCCGTTCTTCACCAACTACCGTCCGCAGTTCTACTTCCGCACGACGGACGTGACGGGCATCGTGACGCTGCCGGAAGGCACGGAAATGGTCATGCCTGGCGACAACGTCACCGTTGACGTCGAGCTGATCGTGCCGATCGCGATGGAAGAAAAGCTGCGCTTCGCCATCCGCGAAGGCGGCCGCACCGTCGGCGCCGGCATCGTCGCTTCCATCATCGAGTAAGCGATACCGGAATTGACATAAGAGGGCCCTGCCGGAAACGGCGGGGCCTTTTGCTTTGGAGCTTCACGTTGGGGGAGGCGCAAGATCGGCCGATCACTTAGCCGAAGAGTTCGCTCGCGTAACGGTAGTGAGGCGTGTCGCGCGGCTTGCGGAAGGTGAGGGGGAGCCTTTCTTCGGTTTCCAGGAGACGCGCGGCGACATTCTCGACCCCGGCATTGATGGCCTGTTGTCCGATGAAACCGCCACGGACCTGCGTGGTCCAGGCAAGCGCTCGCGTAAAGGCGTCCAACAATTCCGGATCTGGAGCGGTCGGGTTCTGCCAGAAGGCCGCAAGGCTTTCCTGAAAGGTGAGGCCCGGCACGTCGTAGATCGCGGAGCCCAGCGCGATGACCGGTTTCCCGGCAGCCAGCGCCGTCAGACCGACCGTTGAATTGACGGTTACCACGCCAGTAGATTTTGCGATCAGCATGTCCGTATCGCCGCCGTCGGCAACGAAGACGCGATCGGCAACGCCGCGGTCTTTTGCCGAGAGACCGATGCGGCTTGGCCAGCGTGAGAGGCCATTGTCGATTGGATGTATCTTAAAGAGAAGCCGGCTGGCCGCAGGCGCGTGTTCGGCAAAAGAACTGATCGTCGCGTCCACCAGCTTGAAGAGATCTCCGCCCGGCGCGTGGTGCCTGATCTGATAGTCGCCCGGCAGCTGCAGCGGAAAGAAGTAGAAGGGTGCGGCAGGAGCCTTGTTGTGGGCGGACAGACAGGCTTCGATTGCCGTTTCGGCTTCTTGCCGGCGCTTGCGCCGTGTCAATGCCTTCCAGATCCAGCCGCTGTATTCGACCACCGGATGAACCGGCCCGTGGGTGCGATAGTGCGGATGGACCAGCCACCCGAGGGCGACGTTCGGAATATGGAATGCAAGGTCGTAAAGGGCATAGGTCAGAAAGCTCGAAGGATAAAGCTTTTCGGAGGAAACCGCGGGCTTGCCTGCTGCCAGCTCTCTTATGTCCGCCGATCTCTTGGGAAAGCGGGAGTGCCCGGACATTCCATCCGGCTCGATCGTCAGCCAGTCCGGTCTGAGATAGCCGTGCTCCAGAATATGGACGCGAAGCCCGGCGCGTATCCCGAGTTCGGCCGCGGCCGCATGAGGCGCGCGGCCATCACCCAACATGACGATGTCGGTGATATTGTGATCACGGATGTAGCAATTAAGATACACCGGCCAATCATTCGCATGGCCGCGAAAGAAGTCACTGGCCTTTGGCCACCAAAAGACCACATCCCCGAGGCAGAGGCTGATCTTTCGGACCGAAGCTCCTTTGTTTTCAACTGTTTCTGCCAGCCGCTTCAGGAATGGCGAGGCAGGACCTTGGAGGAACAGGAACGTGCGGGCTTTCAT
This sequence comes from Neorhizobium huautlense, assembly GCF_002968575.1. GTDB lineage: Bacteria > Pseudomonadota > Alphaproteobacteria > Rhizobiales > Rhizobiaceae > Neorhizobium > Neorhizobium huautlense. The sequence goes on from NZ_PVBM01000027.1 coordinate 18,927, forward strand.
GTCACACAACCTGTGGAATGATGAGGAGCGTGTGGTTGAGCATTGACGGGAGGGTGACCTTCGTGAAAATACCCGCTCGGTGTATATCGGCCTTCGCGCAATTGAAATCGCTTTTCGCAGGCTTGTCGTTGGTTCAGTCTCAAGCAGCATCGGCTATCGCATGACCAAAGTTCTGTTCCTTCAAGGTCCTCCATCGGTTTTCTGGCGCGAACTGGCTGGGGCGTTTGAGGCGCAGGGGATCGGTACCAAGAGGGTGAACTTCTCGTTTGGCGATCAGCTCTTCTGGTTCAAGCGGGGAGCGATCAATTACCGGGGGTCGCTGAGGGCCTGGCCGCGCTATCTGGCGAACCTGATTCGCCGCGAGGGCATCACCGATATTCTCTATTATGCTGATCGGCTTCCCTATCATCGTCTTGCCGCGCGGGTTGGCCGCAAGCTCGGCGTCCGCTGCCATGCGGTAGAGTTCGGTTATCTGAGACCCGATTGGATCACGCTCGAACGTGACGGAATGGGGCGATTCTCGCATTTTCCGAATGATCCGGACCACATTCGCCAGATTGCCGCAAAGCTCGATGTTCCTGATCTGCAGGCGCGTTACGGCCACACTTTCGGCCAGGAAGCGACCAGCGAGGTCGTCTACAACCTCGGAGCCTATTTTGGGCGCCTGATGTTCCCGCTCTATCGTGCCGACAAGTATTACGATCCTTTGTTCGATTACATGTCCTGGCTTCCACGCATGATGCGCCGCCGTCACCGCTTGCCGGAAGACTTCTGGACGGAGCAGTCTCCGCCGACCTATCTTGTTGCCCTGCAATTGCAGAGCGATTACCAGATCCGCGCCAATTCGCCCTATCGGCATCTCTCCCAGATGCTGCAGCAGGTTTTCCGGTCCTTCGCACGAAACGCTCCCGAGGGAGCGAGGCTTCTGATAAAGCAGCATCCTCTCGACAATGATCTTGAACGATGGGGCAAGGTCGTCGCCAGGCTGGCGGAAGATTTCCGCATCAGCGAGCGAGTCTTCTTCATCGAGGAAGGGGAGCTGGGCGGTATCCTCAAGCGTTCGGCAGGAGTGATCATCGTCAACTCCACCACCGGCCTCCAGAGCCTTCGCGCCGGCGTGCCGACAATTGCCCTGGGTGCCGCAATCTATGATATCCCGGGCCTCACCCATCAGGGCGGGCTCGACACCTTCTGGCGGCATCCGGAACCGATCGACGCCGAACTGCTGCGCGATTTCATCAAGACGATTGCGGCGACGATTCAGGTAAAGGGCAACTTCTATCATTCGGAAGGGCGCAAGCTCGCGGTCGAGACGATCGTCCACCGCATCCGCGAAGGTCTGGTCAATGAGCCTGGCGCCTATGTGGAAAAGCCGCCGCGCCTCTCCTGGCGGCGTCTTCCCTTTGCGCCCGAAAGGAATGTGCAGCCCGGCATTTTGTCGGGTGGGCTGGATCTGCCGGGCAAGGAAATTCTCGTTGGCCGGCCTGAGCCGGTTCTCTCCGTGGGTCGCTTTGCGGATGCCCCTGAGCCGCGCAACAGAAACCTGAGATAGAAGGCTGGGATATTAAAAAACGCTCTTGCAAAGCGGGGCGCATCCCCTTAAAGGGAGCGCCTAGCCTGCTGGCGGTGGAGCGATGCGTTCGGTTCACATGCCGGCTGGTTGAAGGGGTATAGCTCAGTTGGTAGAGCGGCGGTCTCCAAAACCGCAGGTCGGGGGTTCGAGCCCCTCTGCCCCTGCCATTTTTCTGATGATTGGCGCGAAATATCCGCGGCGGGATCGTTTGGAAGTGGTTGCCGTTCAAATCGGCGAAATTTCATCGAACACTGTTTTCCCTCTTGTGTAAAGGGGAAGTGGTGTTTATGTAGGCAAAACAGACACGCGGTGCGTGGGGCTGAGCGTGGTCAGCTTTACGTGCCGTAATTGCGTGGGCAATCGATGGCATCCAAAACCAATCCCGTCACGTTTCTGCGCCAGGTGCGCTCCGAGGCGTCGAAAATTCATTGGCCGTCTCGTCGCGAGACCATGATCTCTACGGCCATGGTGCTGGTGATGGTTGTTTTCGCTGCGCTGTTTTTCTTCGCTGCGGACCAGCTCCTGGGCTGGTTGTTACGTTTGGTACTGAACGTCAGCGTTTGATTCTGGAGAATAAAGATGGCGGCGCGCTGGTACATCGTCCACGCATATTCGAATTTTGAGAAGAAGGTTGCCGAGGACATCGAGAACAAGGCTCGCCAGAAGGGGCTTGAGCATTTGTTCGAGAAGATCCTCGTGCCGACCGAGAAGGTCGTAGAGGTTCGCCGGGGTCGCAAGGTCGATTCCGAGCGCAAGTTCTTCCCAGGTTACGTGCTTGTTCGTGCAAATCTCACGGACGAAGCCTATCACCTGATCAAGAACACTCCGAAGGTGACCGGCTTCCTCGGTTCCGACAACAAGCCGGTTCCGATCCCGGACTTTGAAGCCGAGCGCATTCTTGGCCAGGTTCAGGAGGGGGTCGAACGGCCGAAGTCCTCGATTACCTTTGAGATCGGCGAGCAGGTTCGCGTCTCGGATGGTCCTTTCGCTTCCTTCAACGGTACCGTGCAGGATGTCGACGAAGAGCGGTCCCGCCTTAAGGTGGAAGTTTCGATCTTTGGTCGTGCGACGCCGGTCGAGCTGGAATACGCACAGGTCGAAAAGGTCTGATGATCTTGAAAATGGGACCGGTCGCTGATGCGGCGGGTCTCGTGCGGCATTTGCCGCAACCGCGTGGGAGGGATGGTGCCTTAGCCGGGCATTTTGACCGAACCACGCAACCGCAGCCGCCGGCGAAGGCCGGCATGTCGGGCCGGGCGACCGGTCCATAACGAAAGGCAGAGAGAAATGGCTAAGAAAGTAGCAGGCCAGCTCAAGCTTCAGGTCAAGGCAGGATCGGCAAACCCGTCCCCGCCGATCGGCCCGGCGCTTGGTCAGCGTGGCATTAACATCATGGAATTCTGCAAAGCGTTCAATGCCGCGACGCAGGAAATGGAAAAGGGTATGCCGATCCCGGTCGTCATCACCTATTACCAGGACAAGTCTTTCACCTTCGCGATGAAGCAGCCGCCGGTCAGCTACTGGCTGAAGAAGGAAGCGAAGATCACCTCCGGTTCCAAGACGCCGGGCAAGGGCGCCAAGGCCGGTACTCTCACCAAGGCTCAGATCAAGTCGATCGCCGAAGCCAAGATGAAGGACCTGAACGCCGCGGATATCGAAGGCGCAATGGCCATGATCGAGGGCTCTGCCCGCGCCATGGGCCTGGAAGTGGTGGCGTAACATGGCAAAGCTTGCAAAGCGTATTCAGAAGATCCGCGAAGGCGTTGATCCGACCAAGCTGGTCGCCCTCAACGATGCCATCTCGATGGTCAAGGAACGTGCCGTCGCCAAGTTCGACGAAACGATCGAAATCGCCATGAACCTCGGCGTCGATCCGCGTCACGCTGACCAGATGGTCCGCGGCGTGGTCAATCTGCCGAACGGCACTGGTCGTGACGTTCGTGTTGCCGTTTTCGCACGTGGCGCCAAGGCTGACGAAGCCAAGGCTGCCGGTGCCGACATCGTTGGTGCGGAGGATCTCCTCGAGATCGTCCAGGGCGGCAAGATCGATTTCGATCGTTGCATCGCTACTCCGGACATGATGCCGCTCGTCGGCCGTCTCGGCAAGGTGCTCGGCCCCCGCGGCATGATGCCGAACCCGAAGGTCGGAACCGTCACCATGGACGTCACTGGCGCCGTGAAGGCTTCCAAGGGCGGCGCTGTCGAATTCCGCGTCGAAAAGGCTGGTATCGTTCACGCCGGCATCGGCAAGGCTTCCTTCGAAGCCAAGGCTCTTGAAGAAAACATCAAGGCCTTCGCTGACGCCGTCATCAAGGCCAAGCCGGCCGGCGCGAAGGGCAACTACGTCAAGCGCGTAGCGATTTCGTCGACCATGGGTCCGGGCGTCAAGATCGACCCGGCCACGGTTACGGCCTGACACGAATTTTCCGGCGCCTCAGGGCGTCGGAAAGACTGAATTCCGGTCCTTCGGGGCCGGGATTTCCGGAGAAATCCGGAATTCCTGTCCGAGATTGCAGGTGGCTTAGGCCTTAATTGCCTGCATGAGACGGGTAAGACCCGAGTCTTCATGAGACGCGAACGCGTCTTCGAGTTCGGTTCGAGCCTAGTGTGCCTTGTGCCTGTAGCCCGAAAGGCGACAGTGCGAGGGGACAGGATCCTCAAGCGTCGCTTGGGGTCCGATCAGAAGGATCCCTTGAGGCAAAGGCAAACCGATGGGGCTTGCAGGATTGCGGTCCCGTCAACTGGAGACAGACAGTGGAAAGAGCGGAAAAGCGCGAATTTGTCACGGAGCTGAACGAAGTCTTCAAGGCTTCCGGTTCGGTTGTCGTGGCCCACTATGCTGGTGTCACAGTTGCGCAGATGAACGATTTTCGTTCGAAGATGCGCGCTGCTGGCGGCACCGTCAAAGTCGCGAAAAACCGCCTGGCCAAGATCGCTCTTCAGGGTACGGAGTCGGAAGGGATGTCAAATCTCTTCAAGGGTCAGACGCTGATCGCATTCAGCGAAGACCCGGTCACGGCTCCGAAGGTCGTCATGGATTTCGCCAAGACCAACGACAAGATCGTTGTTCTCGGTGGTGCCATGGGTGCAACCACGCTCACTGCGGATGCGGTCAAGTCGCTTGCGACCCTGCCTTCGCTGGACGAGCTTCGCGGCAAGCTGCTGGGCCTCTTGAATGCCCCGGCTACCCGCGTCGCTACGGTTGTCGCCGCACCGGCAAGCCAGCTTGCCCGCGTGTTCGCGGCCTACGCCAAGAAGGACGAAGAAGCCGCTTAAGGTGGTTTTTTGCTGTTCAAATCAAACCAGATCGAACCGAATATAAGGAACTAGAAAATGGCTGATCTCGCAAAGATCGTTGAAGACCTCTCTGCTCTCACCGTCCTGGAAGCTGCTGAGCTTTCCAAGATGCTCGAAGAAAAGTGGGGCGTTTCTGCCGCTGCTCCGGTTGCTGTTGCTGCCGCCGGCGGCGCTGCTGGTGCTGCTGCTCCGGCCGAAGAAGAAAAGACCGAGTTCGACGTCATCCTGACGGATGCCGGCGCCAACAAGATCAACGTCATCAAGGAAGTCCGCGCCATCACCGGCCTCGGCCTCAAGGAAGCCAAGGACCTCGTCGAAGGCGCTCCGAAGGCTGTTAAGGAAGGCGTTTCCAAGGCTGAAGCTGCTGACCTCAAGAAGAAGCTTGAGGATGCCGGCGCTAAGGTCGACGTCAAGTAATACTGGAATGCGGTGGGAGAGGGACTATCTCTCTCCCACCGATTTCCTCCGAACATATTACCCAGGAACCGTCTGGCACGGTCCCTGGGTAATGGGTTCTCAAGAGGATGGTCCCAAACCGAACCGCTTTTAGGCAATCCGGCCGGCGCGTTTGGGAGACGGGACGAGATTGAGAATACCATGTCGACGGGAGATCGAATGGCCAGCGAATCCCGTCCGTTGCAGGCCCGGATGCAATTTTGAAGGAGCGACGATGGCTCAGACCCTTTCCTTTAATGGTCGTAGGCGCGTACGCAAGTTTTTTGGTAAAATCCCTGAAGTCACCGAGATGCCGAACCTTATCGAGGTTCAGAAGGCATCCTATGACCAGTTCTTGATGGTCGACGAACCGAAGGGCGGGCGCCCGGACGAAGGTCTGAACGCCGTCTTTAAGTCCGTCTTCCCGATCACCGATTTTTCCGGCGCCTCGATGCTGGAATTCGTGTCCTACGAATTCGAACCGCCGAAGTTCGACGTCGAGGAATGCCGTCAGCGCGATCTGACCTATGCGGCGCCTTTGAAGGTGACCCTGCGTCTCATCGTGTTTGATATCGACGAGGATACCGGCTCGAAGTCCATCAAGGACATCAAGGAACAATCCGTCTATATGGGCGACATGCCTTTGATGACCGACAACGGTACGTTCATCGTGAACGGTACCGAACGCGTGATCGTGTCCCAGATGCACCGCTCGCCGGGCGTCTTCTTCGACCACGACAAGGGCAAGAGCCATTCGTCGGGCAAGCTGCTTTTCGCCGCTCGCGTAATCCCGTATCGCGGTTCCTGGCTCGACATCGAGTTCGACGCCAAGGACATCGTCTATGCCCGTATCGACCGCCGCCGCAAGATTCCGGTATCTTCGCTGCTGATGGCGCTCGGGATGGACGGCGAAGACATTCTGTCGACCTTCTATTCCAAGTCCAACTACGAGCGCGATGGCGATGGCTGGCGGATTCCGTTCCAGCCGGAAACCCTCAAGGGTGCCAAGACCCTTTCCGACATGATCGACGCCGACACCGGCGAAGTGGTCGTCGAGTCGGGCAAGAAGCTGACCCCACGTCTGCTTCGGCAGCTGTCGGACAAGGGCCTCAAGGCGCTCAAGGCAACCAATGACGATCTCTACGGCAACTATCTCGCCGAAGACATCGTCAACATGGAAACCGGTGAGATTTATCTCGAAGCCGGCGACGAGATCGACGAGAAGACCCTGCCGGTCATCCTCAATGCCGGTTTCGACGAAATTCCGGTTCTCGGCATCGATCACATCAATGTCGGCGCCTATATCCGCAATACGCTCGCTGCCGACAAGAACGAGAACCGCCAGGACGCTCTCTTCGACATCTACCGCGTCATGCGCCCCGGTGAACCGCCGACCATGGAATCGGCAGAAGCCATGTTCAACTCGCTGTTCTTCGATGCGGAGCGTTACGACCTCTCCGCCGTCGGCCGCGTGAAGATGAACATGCGTCTCGATCTCGACGTTGCCGATACTGTCCGCACGTTGCGCAAGGACGACATCCTGGCCGTGGTCAAGATGCTTGTCGAACTGCGCGACGGCAAGGGTGAGATCGACGACATCGACAACCTCGGCAACCGCCGCGTCCGTTCGGTCGGCGAACTGATGGAAAACCAGTACCGTCTCGGTCTGCTCCGCATGGAGCGCGCGATCAAGGAACGTATGTCCTCGATCGAGATCGACACTGTCATGCCGCAGGACCTGATCAACGCGAAGCCGGCAGCTGCCGCCGTTCGCGAATTCTTCGGTTCCTCGCAGCTGTCGCAGTTCATGGACCAGGTGAACCCGCTCTCGGAAATCACCCACAAGCGCCGTCTTTCGGCCCTTGGCCCGGGTGGTCTGACCCGCGAGCGTGCCGGCTTCGAAGTCCGCGACGTTCATCCGACCCATTACGGCCGTATCTGCCCGATCGAGACGCCGGAAGGCCCGAACATCGGTCTGATCAATTCGCTTGCCACCTTCGCCCGCGTCAACAAGTACGGCTTCATCGAAAGCCCGTACCGCAAGATCGTGGACGGCAAGGTGACCAACGACGTGCTTTACCTCTCCGCCATGGAAGAGGCGAAGTATTATGTCGCCCAGGCGAATGCCGAACTGGATAAGAACGGTTCGTTCGTAGAAGAGTTCGTGGTCTGCCGTCATGCGGGCGAAGTGATGCTGTCGCCGCGCGACACCATCAACCTGATGGACGTCTCGCCGAAGCAGCTCGTTTCGGTTGCAGCCGCGCTGATCCCGTTCCTGGAAAACGACGACGCCAACCGCGCCCTCATGGGCTCGAACATGCAGCGTCAGGCCGTGCCACTGGTACGCGCCGAAGCGCCGTTTGTCGGCACGGGCATGGAACCGGTCGTTGCTCGCGACTCCGGTGCCGCTATTGCTGCCCGCCGTGGCGGCGTGGTCGACCAGGTCGATGCGACCCGTATCGTTATCCGCGCGACCGAAGACCTCGATCCGTCGAAGTCGGGTGTCGATATCTATCGTCTGCAGAAGTTCCAGCGTTCGAACCAGAACACCTGCGTCAACCAGCGTCCGCTGGTCGCCGTCGGTGACATCCTGAACAAGGGCGACATCATTGCCGACGGTCCGTCGACGGACCTGGGCGACCTGGCGCTCGGCCGCAACGCGCTCGTCGCGTTCATGCCCTGGAACGGCTACAACTACGAAGACTCGATCCTGCTCTCCGAACGCATCGTGTCGGACGACGTGTTCACCTCCATCCACATCGAAGAATTCGAAGTGATGGCGCGTGACACCAAGCTTGGTCCGGAAGAAATCACGCGCGACATTCCGAACGTTTCGGAAGAAGCGCTGAAGAATCTCGACGAAGCCGGCATCGTCTACATCGGCGCCGAAGTCCAGCCGGGCGACATCCTCGTCGGCAAGATCACCCCGAAGGGCGAAAGCCCGATGACGCCGGAAGAAAAGCTTCTGCGCGCCATCTTCGGTGAAAAGGCCTCCGACGTTCGCGACACTTCCATGCGCATGCCTCCGGGCACGTTCGGCACGGTCGTGGAAGTCCGAGTCTTCAACCGTCACGGTGTGGAGAAGGACGAACGCGCCATGGCGATCGAGCGTGAGGAAATCGAGCGCCTCGCCAAGGACCGCGACGACGAACAGGCAATCCTCGACCGCAACGTCTATGGCCGTCTGACGGACATGCTGCGCGGCCAGATGTCGGTTGCCGGTCCAAAGGGCTTCAAGAAGGGCATCGAGCTCACCAACGCCGTCATCTCCGAATATCCCCGCTCGCAGTGGTGGATGTTCGCAGTCGAGGACGAAAAGGTGCAGGGCGAAATCGAAGCGCTCCGCGGCCAGTACGACGAATCCAAGTCGCGCCTTGAACAGCGCTTCATGGACAAGGTCGAAAAGGTCCAGCGCGGCGATGAAATGCCTCCGGGCGTCATGAAGATGGTCAAGGTCTTCGTCGCTGTGAAGCGCAAGATCCAGCCGGGCGACAAGATGGCCGGCCGTCACGGCAACAAGGGTGTCGTATCGCGCATCGTGCCGGTCGAGGACATGCCGTTCCTCGAAGACGGTACGCATGTCGATATCGTCCTGAACCCGCTCGGCGTGCCTTCGCGCATGAACGTCGGTCAGATTCTTGAGACGCATCTTGCATGGGCTTGCGCCGGTATGGGCAAGCGCATCGGTCAGATGCTCGAAGAATACAAGAAGTCGAGCGACATTACGGACCTCAAGCGCGAGCTGAGAGACGTCTACGAGAGCATGGCGAATGACGAAGTCGCGAACTTCGACGACGAGTCTCTCGTCCGTCTCGCCGAGCAGTCGAAGCGCGGTGTTTCGATCGCGACGCCGGTCTTTGACGGCGCTCACGAGCCGGATGTGGCTTCCATGCTGAAGAAGGCTGGTCTCGATCCGTCGGGTCAGTCGGTCCTGTACGATGGCCGTACCGGTGAAGCCTTCGACCGTAAGGTCACCGTCGGCTACATGTACATGATCAAGCTGAACCACCTCGTGGACGACAAGATCCACGCCCGTTCGATCGGTCCGTACTCGCTCGTCACTCAGCAGCCGCTGGGCGGCAAGGCGCAGTTCGGCGGCCAGCGCTTCGGCGAAATGGAGGTCTGGGCACTGGAAGCTTACGGCGCCGCCTACACGCTGCAGGAAATGCTGACCGTGAAGTCGGACGACGTGGCGGGTCGTACAAAGGTCTACGAGGCGATCGTCCGTGGTGACGACACGTTCGAGGCCGGCATTCCGGAGAGCTTCAACGTTCTCGTCAAGGAAATGCGCTCGCTGGGTCTCTCGGTCGAACTCGAAAACTCGAAGATCGAGGCGGGCGAGGGCGGCCAGCAACTGCCTGACGCTGCAGAATAATCTAGGAAAAGGCGCGCGCCCGACGATGGCGCGCGCCGCTCCCGCCGCCGGCTTGCCGGCCGTGTCGGGGAACTTTCGCCGCATTTCGCGGCTATGACCGTTTTAGAGCATCGGACTGTCCGCCCGGGAATCTGGACCGTACCGATCGCAAGCCAAGGGCTTCCGCCCCTAAAGGAGATAGGCATGAACCAAGAGGTCATGAATCTTTTCAATCCGCAGGTGCCTGCACAGCACTTTGACTCGATCCGTATCTCGATCGCGTCCCCGGAGAAGATTCTCTCCTGGTCCTACGGTGAAATCAAAAAGCCGGAGACCATTAACTACCGCACGTTCAAGCCTGAACGCGACGGCCTCTTCTGCGCGCGCATCTTCGGGCCGATCAAGGACTACGAGTGCCTTTGCGGCAAGTACAAGCGCATGAAGTACAAGGGCATCATCTGCGAAAAGTGCGGCGTTGAAGTGACGCTGTCGCGCGTTCGCCGTGAGCGCATGGGCCATATCGAGCTCGCCGCTCCCGTTGCCCATATCTGGTTCCTGAAGTCGCTGCCGTCCCGCATCGCCACCCTTCTCGACATGACGCTGAAGGATGTCGAGCGTGTTCTCTATTTCGAGAACTACATCGTGACCGAGCCGGGCCTGACCGCGCTGAAGGAAAACCAGCTTCTTTCCGAAGAAGAATACATGATCGCTGTCGACGAATACGGCGAAGATCAGTTCACGGCGATGATCGGCGCCGAGGCCATCTATGAGATGCTTGCATCCATGAACCTCGAGAAGATCGCCGGCGACTTGCGTTCGGAGCTTGCCGACACCACGTCGGATCTCAAGCAGAAGAAGCTGATGAAGCGTCTGAAGATCGTCGAGAACTTCATCGAATCCGGCAACCGCCCGGAATGGATGATCATGAAGGTCGTTCCGGTCATCCCGCCGGACCTGCGTCCGCTGGTGCCGCTGGACGGCGGCCGTTTCGCGACGTCCGATCTGAACGATCTCTATCGCCGCGTCATCAACCGTAACAACCGTCTGAAGCGCCTGATCGAACTGCGCGCTCCCGGCATCATCATCCGCAACGAAAAGCGCATGCTGCAGGAATCTGTCGATGCGCTGTTCGACAACGGTCGTCGTGGCCGCGTCATCACCGGCGCCAACAAGCGTCCGCTGAAGTCGCTGTCCGACATGCTGAAGGGCAAGCAGGGCCGCTTCCGCCAGAACCTGCTCGGCAAGCGCGTCGACTATTCCGGCCGTTCGGTCATCGTGACCGGTCCGGAACTGAAGCTGCACCAGTGCGGCCTGCCGAAGAAGATGGCGCTCGAACTGTTCAAGCCGTTCATCTATGCCCGCCTCGACGCCAAGGGTTACTCCTCGACCGTCAAGCAGGCCAAGAAGCTGGTTGAAAAGGAAAAGCCGGAAGTCTGGGATATCCTCGACGAGGTCATCCGCGAACATCCGGTTCTCCTGAACCGCGCACCGACGCTGCACCGCCTGGGCATCCAGGCCTTCGAACCGATCCTGGTCGAAGGCAAGGCGATCCAGCTGCACCCGCTCGTCTGCACGGCCTTCAACGCCGACTTCGACGGCGATCAGATGGCCGTTCACGTGCCGCTGTCGCTCGAAGCCCAGCTTGAAGCCCGCGTGCTGATGATGTCGACGAACAACATCCTGCATCCGGCCAACGGCGCGCCGATCATCGTTCCTTCACAGGACATGGTTCTCGGCCTCTACTACCTCTCGATCATGAACCAGAACGAGCCGGGCGAAGGCATGGTTTTCTCCGACATGGGCGAACTGCACCATGCGCTGGAAAACAAGGTCGTCACCCTGCATGCCAAGATCCGCGGTCGCTTCAAGACCGTGGATGCCGAAGGCAAGCCGGTTTCCAAGATCTATGAAACGACCCCCGGCCGCATGATCATCGGCGAACTGCTGCCGAAGAACGTCAACGTGCCCTTCGACATCTGCAATCAGGAAATGACCAAGAAGAACATCTCCAAGATGATCGACACGGTCTACCGTCACTGCGGCCAGAAGGACACGGTCATTTTCTGCGACCGCATCATGCAGCTCGGCTTCACCCATGCCTGCCGCGCCGGCATTTCGTTCGGCAAGGACGACATGATCATCCCGGAAACCAAGGCAAAGATCGTCGGTGACACCGAAACCTTGGTGAAGGAATACGAGCAGCAGTACAACGACGGCCTGATCACCCAGGGCGAGAAGTACAACAAGGTCGTCGACGCCTGGGGTAAGGCCACCGAGAAGGTCGCTGAAGACATGATGGCCCGCATCAAGGCCGTCGAATTCGACCCGGAAACCGGTCGCCAGAAGCAGATGAACGCCATCTACATGATGTCGCACTCGGGTGCCCGTGGTTCTCCAAACCAGATGCGCCAGCTGGGCGGCATGCGCGGCCTGATGGCCAAGCCGTCGGGCGAGATCATCGAAACGCCGATCATCTCGAACTTCAAGGAAGGCCTGACCGTTAACGAGTACTTCAACTCGACTCACGGTGCCCGTAAGGGTCTCGCAGATACCGCCTTGAAGACCGCGAACTCCGGTTACCTGACCCGCCGTCTCGTCGACGTGGCGCAGGACTGCATCGTCAACATGGTCGATTGCGGTACCGAAGCCGGTCTCACCATGACGGCGATCGTTGACGCCGGCCAGGTCGTGGCTTCGATCGGTGCCCGCGTTCTCGGCCGTACCGCACTTGACGATATTGATCATCCGGTCACGGGTGCCCGTATCGTCGATGCCGGCAAGATGATCCTCGAGCCGGATGTCATCGAGATCGAAAAGGCTGGTATCCAGTCGATCCGAATCCGTTCGGCACTGACCTGCGAAGTCCAGACGGGCGTCTGCTCGGTCTGCTACGGCCGAGATCTGGCCCGTGGTACTCCGGTCAACATGGGCGAAGCCGTCGGCGTCATCGCGGCTCAGTCGATCGGCGAGCCGGGCACTCAGCTCACCATGCGTACCTTCCACCTGGGCGGTACGGCAAACGTGGTCGATCAGTCGTTCCTGGAAGCTTCGTACGAAGGCACGATCCAGATCAAGAACCGCAACATGTTGCGGAACTCCGAAGGCGTTCTCGTCGCGATGGGCCGCAACATGGCGGTCACCATTCTCGACGAGCGCGGCGTCGAGCGTTCCTCGCAGCGCGTCGCTTACGGTTCAAAGCTGTTCGTGGATGACGGCGACAAGGTTCGTCGCGGTCAGCGTCTGGCGGAGTGGGACCCCTATACACGCCCGATGATGACGGAAGTGGAAGGTACGGTTCAGTTCGAAGACGTGATCGACTCGATCTCGGTTTCGGAATCCACCGACGAATCCACCGGCATCACCAAGCGCCAGGTTATCGACTGGCGTTCGACGCCGCGCGGTACGGACCTGAAGCCTGCGATCGTCATCAAGGACGCGTCCGGCAACATCATGAAGCTGGCCCGCGGTGGCGAAGCCCGCTTCAACCTTTCGGTCGACGCCATTCTGTCGGTCGAGCCGGGCGCCAAGGTCTCCCAGGGCGACGTTCTTGCCCGTGTGCCGATGGAAAGCGCCAAGACCAAGGACATCACCGGTGGTCTGCCGCGCGTCGCCGAGCTCTTCGAAGCCCGTCGTCCGAAGGATCACGCCATCATCGCTGAGATCGATGGTACGATCCGTCTCGGCCGCGACTACAAGAACAAGCGTCGCGTCATGATCGAGCCGGCGGAAGACGGTGTCGAACCGGTCGAATACCTGATTCCGAAGGGCAAGCCCTTCCACCTTCAGGAAGGTGACTACATCGAGAAGGGCGACTACATCCTCGACGGCAATCCCGCGCCGCACGACATCCTGGCCATCAAGGGCGTGGAGGCTCTGGCTTCCTACCTCGTGAACGAAATCCAGGAAGTCTACCGACTGCAGGGCGTTGTGATCAACGACAAGCACATCGAGGTGATCGTCCGCCAGATGCTGCAGAAGGTCGAGATCACCGATGCCGGCGACAGCCAGTACATCGTGGGTGACAATGTCGACCGGATCGAGCTGGAAGATGCCAACGAGCGTCTTGCCGAAGAAGGCAAGAAGCCCGCTTACGGCGAGCCGGTTCTGCTCGGTATCACCAAGGCATCGCTGCAGACGCCGTCCTTCATCTCGGCCGCATCCTTCCAGGAAACCACCAAGGTTCTCACGGAAGCTGCGATCGCCGGCAAGATGGACACGCTGCAGGGGCTCAAGGAGAACGTCATCGTCGGCCGTCTCATCCCGGCCGGTACGGGCGGCACCATGACCCAGATCCGCCGCATCGCCACCTCGCGCGACGACCTCATTATCGAGGAGCGCAAGAAGGGCACCGGCGCATCGGCGGCAACGCCGATGCTTCAGGACCTGGCAGGCGAAAACGCTCCGGCTGCGGAATAACGGCGGGGTAGGGCGCTCGGTTCGGGCGCTCGCCTTTTCGAAAAAACGAATAAGAAAACGCCCGGAGGACATCCGGGCGTTTTTGTTGGGTTCTCCGCCTGCAGCTGGTAGATCGGCGGATGTTCGCCGTTGGCCGGTTGCCTCTGTTAATCGAAGCGTATGATCGCCACTTCGCCCTCGAGCGCCCCCTGGTAGGCCGAAGCATGTGGTTCCTCGGTGGGTTCGTCGGTGAGAACGCCGATCTGATCGAGATCCGCTTCCAGGAAGCCTTCTTCCGAGAGGGCGTTGAGTGCTTCGCGGACGGCCGAATCGTCGTCTGGCGCGCGAAGCATGATGTGAAGCTCGACGCCTTCGCCGCCTTTCACCTCGTAGCCCTTGCCGATGATGATGAACACCATCGGCGCATCGAGCCTGTTGTCATTGTCGGGCGTGCTGATCATCATTGTCTCCGCGGCTTGGTTCCCAATTACGTCCAAGACAGAAGCCGGACGGAAAGTTCCCCCTCTGTTTAGTCGATTGCCGGCGATTCCCAAATATTAATGCATGGCGCGACAAAAAATTGTAAAACAGGGCAGCTCGCGTCCGGTTCGGGGCCGGAACCCCGGTTTTTGGGCATTATTTTCGGTGCGGCCCTTGACGGGCAGGGGGGAAAACAGTAAACGCCCCGCATCGGAAGCGATGTGAGGCTTGTCCGTCCGGGATGACTCGTTCCGGAGTTTGGCCTCAAACACGGTTCCATACGCACGTTGAAGACACGAATGCTGCACGCATGACGCATGAGGAATGCGTCCTCTGCCTTTTGTGGTCCATCCGGAAAAGCGGATCGGGCCACGTTTTGCGCATGAGGAGATGTGTGTGTCGTCGCCGGAAACGGCATCAGAATGGCCCGCAAGGGCTTGGAAGAAGATTTTGCAAGGGATGGTTATATGCCTACCGTAAACCAGCTGATCCGCAAGCCGCGTCAGGCACAGGTAAAGCGCAACAAGGTTCCTGCTCTGCAGGAAAACCCGCAGAAGCGCGGCGTTTGCACCCGCGTTTATACGACGACCCCGAAGAAGCCGAACTCGGCTTTGCGTAAGGTCGCCAAGATCCGCCTGACCAACGGCTTCGAAGTCATCGGCTACATCCCGGGTGAAGGTCACAACCTTCAGGAACACTCGGTTGTGATGATCCGTGGCGGCCGCGTAAAGGACTTGCCGGGCGTTCGTTATCACATCATCCGCGGCGTTCTCGACACCCAGGGCGTCAAGAACCGCAAGCAGCGCCGTTCGAAGTACGGTGCAAAGCGTCCGAAGTAATCCTTCGGATTTCATCCTATCCGGCGCTGCGCGAGGTTCTCCGCGTGATAAAGCGCCAGCAACATTTTAAGAGACGAGAAGAAGTATGTCCCGACGCCATCGTGCAGAAAAGCGTGAGATCAACCCGGACCCGAAGTTCGGTGATCTCGTCGTCACGAAGTTCATGAATGCGATCATGCTCCACGGCAAGAAGTCCGTGGCTGAAAACATTGTCTATGGCGCGTTCGACGCCGTGCAGGGCAAGTCCAAGGCCGACCCGCTGGGTATCTTCCATCAGGCGCTCGACAACGTCGCGCCGCATGTCGAAGTTCGCTCGCGCCGTGTTGGTGGTGCAACCTACCAGGTTCCGGTCGACGTTCGTCCGGAGCGCCGTCAGGCTCTCGCGATCCGCTGGGTGATCGCTGCTGCTCGCAAGCGTAACGAAACGACCATGGTCGATCGTCTTTCCGGTGAACTTATGGATGCCGCAAACAATCGCGGCAGCGCCGTCAAGAAGCGTGAAGACACGCACAAGATGGCCGACGCAAACCGCGCGTTCTCGCATTACCGTTGGTAATCTTCACCCGATCGAATTTCGAAAGGCAGTCCTATGGCTCGCGAATATAAAATCGAAGACTACCGCAATTTCGGTATCATGGCGCACATCGACGCCGGCAAGACGACGACCACCGAGCGTATCCTTTATTACACCGGCAAGTCGCACAAGATCGGTGAAGTTCACGATGGCGCGGCCACCATGGACTGGATGGAGCAGGAGCAGGAACGCGGCATCACCATCACGTCCGCTGCCACCACGACCTTCTGGAAGGGCCGTGACGGCAAGATGCGCCGCTTCAACATCATCGACACCCCCGGCCACGTCGACTTCACGATCGAAGTCGAGCGTTCGCTGCGCGTGCTCGACGGTGCGGTCGCTCTCCTCGACGCCAACGCAGGTGTCGAGCCGCAGACGGAAACTGTCTGGCGCCAGGCCGACAAGTACAACGTCCCGCGGATGATCTTCTGCAACAAGATGGACAAGACCGGCGCAGACTTCTACCGCTCCGTCGAGATGATCAAGACCCGCCTCGGTGCGACTGCTGTCGTCTGCCAGCTGCCGATCGGCGCTGAAACCGAATTCAAGGGCGTTGTCGACCTCATCGAGATGAACGCTCTCGTCTGGCGTGATGAATCGCTCGGCGCCCAGTGGGACGTCGTCGAGATTCCGGAAGATCTGAAGGCACGCGCCGAAGAATTCCGCGAAAAGATGATCGAAACCGTCGTCGAAATCGACGAGCAAGCCATGGAAGACTATCTGAACGGCATCATGCCGGACAACGATAAGATCCGTGCGCTCATCCGTCGCGGCACGATCGACGTCAAGTTCTTCCCGATGTTCTGCGGCTCCGCCTTCAAGAACAAGGGCGTTCAGCCGCTCCTCGACGCCGTTGTCGAATTCCTGCCGTCCCCGGCAGACATTCCGGCGATCAAGGGCATCGACGTCAAGACCGAAGCCGAAATCGACCGCCATGCCGACGACAACGAGCCTCTTTCGATGCTCGCGTTCAAGATCATGAACGACCCCTTCGTCGGTTCGCTCACCTTCTGCCGTATCTACTCGGGCAAGCTCGAAAAGGGCTCGTCGCTGATGAACACGGTCAAGGAAAAGCGCGAGCGCGTCGGCCGTATGCTGCAGATGCACTCGAACTCCCGCGAAGACATCGAAGAAGCTTTCGCCGGCGACATCGTTGCTCTCGCAGGCCTCAAGGAAACCACCACGGGCGATACGCTTTGCGATCCGCTGAAGCCGGTTATCCTGGAGCGTATGGAATTCCCCGAGCCGGTCATTCAGATCGCCATCGAGCCGAAGTCCAAGGGCGACCAGGAAAAGATGGGCCTCGCGCTCAACCGTCTGGCTGCCGAGGATCCGTCCTTCCGCGTCAAGACCGACGAAGAGTCCGGCCAGACCATCATCGCCGGCATGGGCGAACTTCACCTCGACATTCTCGTCGACCGTATGCGTCGCGAGTTCAAGGTGGAAGCGACTGTTGGTGCTCCGCAGGTTGCTTATCGTGAAACCATCACGAAGAAGCACGAAGAGGACTACACCCACAAGAAGCAGTCCGGTGGTACCGGTCAGTTCGCCCGCGTCAAGCTGGTGTTCGAACCGAACCCGGACGGCGACGATTTCGTCTTCGAATCCAAGATCGTCGGCGGTGCTGTTCCGAAGGAATACATCCCGGGCGTTCAGAAGGGTATCGAAAGCGTCCTGTCGTCTGGTCCGCTGGCAGGCTTCCCGATGCTGGGCGTCAAGGCGACCCTCATCGACGGCGCCTTCCACGATGTCGACTCCTCGGTTCTCGCGTTCGAAATCGCTTCCCGCGCCTGCTTCCGTGAAGCAGCCAAGAAGGCCGGCGCTCAGCTCCTCGAGCCGATGATGAAGGTCGAAGTCGTAACGCCGGAAGATTACGTCGGTGACGTGATCGGTGACCTGAACTCCCGCCGTGGCCAGATCCAGGGCCAGGAATCGCGCGGCATTGCCGTTGTGATCAACGCCCACGTGCCGCTGGCGAACATGTTCAAGTACGTCGACAACCTGCGCTCCATGAGCCAAGGCCGCGCCCAGTACTCGATGACCTTCGATCACTATGCGCCGGTCCCGACGAACGTCGCGAATGAAATTCAGGCCAAGTACTCCGGTCAGAAGTGACCGGAGTAATCCGCCCTATCAAATGAGAGAATAACCCCTGACGGGGACAAGAACGGAGAGCCGGAAATGGCAAAGAGCAAGTTTGAGCGCAACAAGCCTCACGTCAACATTGGCACGATCGGTCACGTTGACCATGGCAAGACGTCGCTGACGGCCGCGATCACGAAGTATTTCGGCGAATACAAGGCCTATGACCAGATCGACGCGGCTCCTGAAGAAAAGGCCCGTGGCATCACCATTTCGACGGCGCACGTCGAATACGAGACGCCGAACCGCCACTATGCGCACGTCGACTGCCCCGGCCACGCCGACTATGTGAAGAACATGATCACCGGTGCGGCGCAGATGGACGGCGCGATCCTGGTTTGCTCGGCCGCCGACGGCCCGATGCCGCAGACCCGCGAGCACATCCTGCTTGCCCGTCAGGTTGGCGTTCCGGCGATCGTTGTGTTTTTGAACAAGGTCGACCAGGTTGACGACGCCGAGCTTCTCGAGCTCGTCGAACTGGAAGTGCGCGAACTCCTGTCGTCCTACGACTTCCCGGGCGACGACATTCCGATCATCAAGGGTTCGGCGCTTGCTGCTCTTGAAGATTCGGACAAGAAGATCGGCGAAGACGCGATCCGCGAGCTGATGGCAGCGGTTGACGCCTACATCCCGACGCCTGAGCGTCCGATCGACCAGCCGTTCCTGATGCCGATCGAAGACGTGTTCTCGATCTCGGGTCGTGGTACGGTCGTGACCGGCCGCGTCGAGCGTGGCATCGTCAAGGTTGGCGAAGAAGTCGAGATCGTCGGCATCCGCCCGACCTCGAAGACGACGGTGACCGGCGTTGAAATGTTCCGCAAGCTGCTCGACCAGGGCCAGGCCGGCGACAACATCGGCGCGCTGATCCGCGGTGTGAACCGTGACGGCGTCGAGCGTGGCCAGATTCTGTGCAAGCCGGGTTCGGTCAAGCCGCACAAGAAGTTCAAGGCCGAAGCCTACATCCTGACGAAGGAAGAAGGCGGCCGTCATACGCCGTTCTTCACCAACTACCGTCCGCAGTTCTACTTCCGCACGACGGACGTGACGGGCATCGTGACGCTGCCGGAAGGCACGGAAATGGTCATGCCTGGCGACAACGTCACCGTTGACGTCGAGCTGATCGTGCCGATCGCGATGGAAGAAAAGCTGCGCTTCGCCATCCGCGAAGGCGGCCGCACCGTCGGCGCCGGCATCGTCGCTTCCATCATCGAGTAAGCGATGATGGGGCCGGTGCAGACCAGATCTGCGCCGGATGCATGAATTCTTTTAAGCAAGCGGCCGTTTAGCCGCTTGCTTATGACATAAAAATGTAGCAAATGGCGCGCGAGCGCGATTTGCCCCTGCTTCGCTATCGGGGCAGCAATCAAAATATAAGGTGGGTCGAAAGGCCCGGAGAGTGGAAAGGGATACCGGCTCGGTGTCCCCTTCGATCTTTGAAACCGGTGGTCCGCCTTAGGAAAAAGAACAAACCCGTGCCTTTCGTTCGGCACGTGGATAACAGACAACAAGGATAACGTCGAATGAACGGCCAAAATATCCGCATTCGCCTGAAGGCGTTCGATCACCGGATTCTCGATGCTTCCACGCGCGAGATCGTGTCGACGGCGAAGCGCACCGGTGCTAGCGTCCGGGGCCCCGTTCCGCTTCCGACCCGCATCGAGAAGTTTACGGTTAACCGGTCCCCCCACATCGACAAGAAGAGCCGCGAGCAGTTCGAGATGCGCACCCACAAGCGCCTTCTCGATATCGTTGACCCGACACCGCAGACGGTAGACGCGCTGATGAAGCTCGATCTCGCCGCTGGTGTCGATGTTGAGATCAAGCTCTGAGACTTCGGTTTCAGACTGAGTGAGAAGGATTGAACCGATGCGTTCGGGTGTAATTGCACAGAAGGTGGGAATGACCCGCGTCTACAACGACGCCGGCGAGCATATCCCGGTAACCGTATTGCGGCTGGAGAACTGCCAGGTCGTCGCACACCGCACCGTTGAGAAGAATGGCTACACCGCCGTTCAGCTCGGTGCCGGCACGGCGAAGGTAAAGAACACCTCCAAGGCAATGCGCGGCAACTTTGCCGTCGCAAATGTCGAGCCAAAGGCGAAGCTCGTCGAGTTTCGCGTTTCCGAAGACAACATGATCGATGTCGGCACTGAGCTGAAGGCCGATCATTTCACGGCCGGTCAGCTGGTGGACGTCACCGGTACCTCGATTGGTAAGGGTTTTGCCGGCGCCATGAAGCGTCACAACTTTGGTGGTCTGCGCGCCACACACGGTGTGTCCGTTTCGCACCGTTCGCATGGTTCGACTGGTAACAACCAGGATCCGGGCAAGGTCTGGAAGGGCAAGCGCATGGCTGGTCATATGGGCCAGACGCGTGTCACCACCCAGAACCTCGAGATCGTCTCCACCGACGAGAACCGTGGCCTGATCCTCGTCAAGGGCGCCGTACCCGGCTCCAAGGGCGCTTGGATCGTCGTTCGCGACGCCGTCAAGTCGGCCGCGAAGTAAGGGAGCCAGCTACAATGGAATACAACGTCAAGACCCTCGAGGGAAAAGACGCCGGCAAGGTCTCCCTGTCGGACGAGATTTTCGGCCTCGATCCCCGCGAAGACATTCTGGCCCGCATGGTTCGTTGGCAGCTCGCCAAGAAGCAGCAGGGCAGCCACAAGACCAAGAGCCGTTCGGAAGTTTCCCGCACCGGTGCGAAGATGTACAAGCAGAAGGGTACGGGCCGCGCTCGTCACCATTCGGCCCGTGCTCCGCAGTTCCGTGGCGGTGGCCGTGCTCATGGTCCGGTCGTCCGCAGCCATGAGCATGATCTTCCGAAGAAGGTCCGCGCTCTCGCCCTGCGTCACGCCCTGTCTGCCAAGATGAAGTCGGAAGACCTCATCATTGTCGACAACCTGGTGGCCGCTGAAGCGAAGACCAAGGCTCTGGCCGGCTCCTTCGCCGAACTCGGTTTCACCAACGCGCTGTTCATCGGCGGCGCCGAGCTCGACAACAACTTCAAGCTCGCCGCTCAGAACATCCCGAACGTCGATGTTCTGCCGGTTCAGGGCATCAATGTTTACGACATCTTGCGCCGCGGCAAGCTCGTGCTTTCCAAGGCTGCGGTAGAAGCTCTGGAGGAGCGGTTCAAATGACGGATCTTCGCCACTATGATGTGATCGTCTCGCCGGCGATCACCGAAAAGTCGACGCTGGCATCCGAGCAGAACCAGGTCGTCTTCAACGTTGCCAAGACTGCTTCCAAGCCGGAGATCAAGGCTGCCGTAGAGGCGCTGTTCGGCGTGAAGGTCACGGCCGTCAACACGCTTGTCCGCAAGGGCAAGGTGAAGCGGTTCCGCGGCTTCATCGGCAAGCAGAAGGACGTAAAGAAGGCTGTCGTGACCCTGGCCGAAGGTCAGACGATCGACGTCTCCACCGGTCTCTGAGGTATAAGATAATGGCATTGAAAAGCTTCAACCCGACGACCCCGAGCCAGCGTCAGCTGGTCATCGTCGACCGGTCCGGCCTTTGGAAGGGCAAGCCTGTCAAGACGCTGACGGAAGGTCTCTCCAAGAGTGGCGGCCGTAACAACCTCGGTCGCATCACCGCCCGCTTCATCGGCGGCGGTCACAAGCGTACTTACCGCCTGGTCGACTTCAAGCGTCGCAAGTTCGACGTCGAAGGCACGGTCGAGCGTCTGGAATACGACCCGAACCGCACCGCGTTCATCGCGCTCGTCAAGTACGAGGACGGCGAATTGGCCTACATCCTCGCACCGCAGCGCCTTGCTGCGGGCGACAAGGTCATCGCATCCGACAAGGCTGTCGACGTAAAGCCGGGCAACACCATGCCGCTGCAGTACATCCCGGTCGGCTCGATCGTTCACAACGTCGAAATGAAGCCGGGCAAGGGCGGTCAGATCGCCCGTTCGGCAGGCACCTACGTGCAGCTCGTCGGCCGCGATGCCGGCATGGCGATCCTCCGCCTGAACTCGGGTGAACAGCGCCTGGTGCCGGGCTCGTGCCTTGCAACCGTCGGCGCCGTTTCCAACCCGGACCACGGCAACATCAACGACGGCAAGGCTGGTCGCACCGTCTGGCGCGGCAAGCGTCCGCATAACCGCGGCGTCGTCATGAACCCGGTCGACCATCCGCACGGCGGTGGTGAAGGCCGCACCTCCGGTGGCCGTCATCCGGTCACCCCGTGGGGCAAGCCGACCAAGGGCAAGCGCACTCGTTCGAACAAGTCCACCGACAAGTTCATTATGCGCTCCCGCCACGACCGTAAGAAGTAAGAGAAGGGAAGTCGTTCAATGGCTCGTTCAGTATGGAAAGGTCCGTTTGTTGACGGCTATCTTCTCAAGAAGGCTGAGAAGGTACGTGAAGGCGGACGCAGTGAAGTGATCAAGATGTGGAGCCGTCGCTCCACGATCTTGCCGCAGTTCGTTGGTTTGACGTTTGGCGTCTACAACGGCTCGAAGCACATTCCGGTCAGCGTCAACGAAGACATGGTCGGACACAAGTTCGGTGAATTCGCTCCCACCCGTACCTATTACGGTCACGGCGCGGACAAGAAGGCGAAGAGGAAGTAATCATGGCGAAGGCTAAGACCGAACGCCGGCTGAAGGACAATGAGGCGCAGGCAGTTGCCCGCACCCTCCGCGTCAGCCCACAGAAGCTGAACCTCGTTGCCGCCATGATCCGCGGCAAGAAGGTCGAACGCGCGCTTGCAGAACTTGAATTCTCGCGCAAGCGCATCGCCGGCACGGTGAAGAAGACTCTCGAGTCCGCAATCGCCAATGCCGAAAACAACCATGACCTCGACGTCGACTCGCTGATCGTTTCGGAAGCTTATGTCGGCAAGTCGATCGTGATGAAGCGTTTCCACGCTCGTGGCCGCGGCCGTGCATCTCGCATCGAGAAGCCGTTTGCGCACCTGACGATCGTCGTTCGCGAAGTCGAGGAAAAAGGGGAGGCCGCATAATGGGCCAGAAAATTAATCCGATCGGTTTTCGCCTCGGCATCAACCGTACCTGGGACAGCCGCTGGTTCGCGGACAATGCCGAATACGGCCAGCTCCTCCATGAGGATCTGAAGATCCGCGCCTACCTGATGCAGGAGCTGAAGCAAGCCGGTATCGCCAAGGTGGTCATCGAGCGTCCGCACAAGAAGTGCCGCGTTACGATCCACTCGGCTCGCCCGGGTCTGATCATCGGCAAGAAGGGTGCGGACATCGAGAAGCTTCGCAAGAAGATCGCCACGATGACCAATTCGGAAACGCACCTCAACATCGTCGAAGTGCGCAAGCCGGAAATCGACTCGACGCTCGTCGCCCAGTCGATCGCTCAGCAGCTCGAGCGCCGCGTGGCTTTCCGCCGTGCGATGAAGCGTGCTGTTCAGTCCGCCATGCGTCTTGGCGCCGAAGGCATCAAGATCACCTGCGCCGGCCGTCTCGGCGGTGCCGAAATCGCCCGTACGGAATGGTACCGCGAAGGTCGCGTTCCGCTTCACACGCTGCGCGCTGACATCGACTACGGTACGGCGGAAGCCGAAACCGCATTCGGCATCTGCGGCATCAAGGTCTGGATCTTCAAGGGCGAAATCCTTGAGCACGATCCGATGGCTTCCGAACGTCGCGCGCTGGAAGGCGACGCGCAGGGTCCGGCAAGCCGTGAACGTGACCGTGGCGATCGTGGTGATCGTCGCCGCGAACGCGAAAACGCTTGATCAACGCTGGCGAAAGATAAGCTCGGAGAAGTAAGAAAATGTTGCAGCCAAAGCGTACCAAGTACCGCAAGCAGTTCAAGGGTCGCATCAAGGGTGTGGCCAAGGGCGGCTTCGATCTGGCCTTCGGCGAATTCGGCCTGAAGTCCCAGGAACCCAACCGCGTCAACGCCCGCGAGATCGAGGCGGCCCGCCGCGCGATCACGCGTGCCATGAAGCGCGCCGGCCGTGTGTGGATCCGCGTATTCCCGGACGTTCCGGTGACCGCGAAGCCGACCGAAGTGCGTATGGGTAAGGGCAAGGGCTCTGTCGAATACTGGGCCTGCAAGGTCAAGCCCGGCCGCATGATGTTCGAGATCGATGGTGTTTCGGAGGAGCTCGCCCGCGAGGCGCTTCGTCTCGGCGCCGCCAAGCTCTCGGTCAAGACGCGCTTCGTACAGCGCATCGCAGAGTAAGGAGAAGGCACGATGAAAGCCGAAGACGTACGCGGCCTCACGGCCGATCAGCTCAAGGACAAGCTCGCCGACCTCAAGAAGGAGCAGTTCAACCTGCGCTTCCAGAAGGCCACCGGTCAGTTGGAAAAGTCCTCGCGCATCAACGAAGTCCGCAAGGACATCGCCCGCGTGAAAACCATTGCCCGCCAGAAGGCGGCAGAAGCCAAGGCTTAAGGAAGAATAATATGCCGAAACGCATTCTGCAGGGCGTAGTCGTTTCCGACAAGAACGAGAAGACCGTTGTTGTCCGGGTAGAGCGCCGATTCGCGCATCCGCTGCTTCAAAAGACGGTCCGCCGTTCCAAGAAGTACAAGGCGCATGACGAGAACAACCAGTACAAGGTTGGTGACGTTGTTTCCATCGAGGAATGCGCGCCGATCTCCAAGGATAAGCGCTGGACGGTGGTTGCCGCCCAGGCTTAATTTTACAGAGATTTCGGCCAGGCCCTTGCGTCTGGCTGAAATATCTGTATGAAGCAGCGCATTGGCGCAGGACGCTCGGTAACGGGCGTTCTTTTGCTTTGAGCGCAGGGAAGGTCCCTTTCAGGGAAACCACCTTGGCAAGACCCATCCCGCGCACATCGAAATTCTGTCCAAAGCCGGCTCCGTACGTTTTCAGCGTTCGGTAGCGCCGGTCATTAGAAAAAGGCGACCTGACATGATTCAGATGCAAACAAACCTCGACGTGGCGGACAATTCCGGCGCACGTCGTGTCATGTGCATCAAGGTGCTGGGCGGCTCGAAGCGTAAGTATGCTTCCATCGGCGACGTCATCGTCGTTTCGATCAAGGAAGCCATCCCGCGCGGCCGCGTCAAGAAGGGTGACGTGATGAAGGCGGTTGTTGTGCGTACCGCCAAGGACATCCGTCGTCCGGACGGCAGCGTCATCCGCTTCGACAACAACGCAGCGGTCCTCATCGACAACAAGAAAGAGCCGATCGGCACCCGTATCTTCGGACCGGTTCCGCGCGAACTTCGCGCCAAGAACCACATGAAGATCATCTCGCTGGCTCCGGAAGTACTGTAAGGGAGCGCGAGACATGCAGAAGATTAAGAAGGGCGACAACGTCGTTGTATTGACTGGCAAGGACAAGGGCCGCACTGGCGAAGTGCTCCAGGTTCTGCCGAAGGAAGACCGCGCCGTCGTGCGTGGCATCAACATGGTGAAGCGCCACCAGCGTCAGTCACAGACGCAGGAAGCTGGCATCATCAACAAGGAAGCTTCCATTCACCTGTCGAACATCGCGATCGCCGCGAAAGACGGCAAGCCGACCCGCGTTGGCTTCTCCGTCGTCGACGGCAAGAAGGTGCGTGTGGCCAAGCGTACGGGAGATGTGATCGATGGCTGAGGCAAAATATGAGCCGCGGCTCAAGAAGGAATATGTTTCCCGCATCCGCGGCGCGCTGAAGGAGCAGTTCTCCTACGCGAACGAGATGATGATCCCGAAGCTGGACAAGATCGTGATCAACATGGGCGTTGGCGAAGCGACGGCTGACTCGAAGAAGCCAACCGTTGCTGCTGCAGACCTCGCAGCGATCGCCGGTCAGAAGCCGGTCATCACGCGCGCTCGCAACTCGATCGCAGGCTTCAAGGTCCGCGAACAGATGCCGATCGGCGCGAAGGTCACTTTGCGCGGCGCCCGCATGTATGAATTCCTGGATCGCCTGGTCAACATCGCGCTTCCGCGCGTTCGCGACTTCCGCGGCCTGAATCCGAAAAGCTTTGACGGCCGTGGCAACTTCGCTATGGGCATCAAGGAACACATTGTGTTCCCTGAGATCAACTACGACAAGGTTGATCAGATGTGGGGCATGGACATCATCGTTTGCACGACGGCGACCAACGACGACGAAGCGCGGGCTCTTCTGAAAGAGTTCAACTTCCCGTTCCGTCAGTAACCGTAACGACGAGCGTTAAAAAGGAACTCCCGATATGGCGAAAACCAGCGCAGTTGAAAAGAACAAGCGCCGCCGCAAGACCGTCGCTCAGCACGCTGCCAAGCGCGCTGTTCTGAAGGCGACCATCATGAACCAGGACCTTCCGATCGAAGAGCGGTTCAAAGCAACTATCAAGCTCGCTTCGCTGCCGCGCGATGGCTCGAAGACGCGTATCCGCAACCGTTGCGAAGTCACCGGTCGCCCGCGCGCTTTCTATCGCAAGCTCAAGATGTCGCGTATCGCGCTTCGTGAGCTCGGCAACCTCGGCAAAGTGCCGGGCATCGTCAAGTCGAGCTGGTAAGGAGATCGTTAGATGACCATGACTGATCCCTTGGGCGATATGCTCACCCGTATCCGCAATGGTGCCGCTCGCCGCAAGTCGACCGTAAGCACGCCGGCTTCCAAGCTGCGCGCTCGCGTCCTCGACGTTCTGCAGGCGGAAGGCTACATCCGCGGTTATTCGGAAATCGATTACGGTAACGGCAAGTCCGAGATCGAAATCGAACTCAAGTACTACGAAGGTGCGTCGGTGATCCGTGAGATCGGCCGCGTCTCCAAGCCGGGCCGCCGGGTCTATGTCTCGGTAAAGTCCATTCCGCAGGTCGCGAACGGCCTCGGCATCACCATCCTTTCGACCCCGAAGGGCGTGATGGCCGATCACCAGGCTCGCGAACAGAACGTTGGTGGCGAGGTTCTCTGCTCGGTCTTCTAAGACTTGAGCAGGGGAACTCCATAACGAACAGACAGGATTGAAACATGTCTCGTATCGGTAAAAAGCCCGTTCAGGTTCCTGCAGGGATCACGGCCACTGTTGATGGCCAGAAAGTGACTGCCAAGGGCCCGAAGGGCGAGCTGTTCTTCGTCGCAAACGACGAGATCAAGCTGGCACTCGAAGACAATGCCGTTTCGGTGACCCCGGTCAACGATTCGAAGGATGCTCGTTCCAAGTGGGGCATGTCCCGCACGATGATCGAAAACATCTTCAAAGGCGTGAAGGACGGTTTTGAGCGCAAGCTCGAGATCAACGGCGTCGGTTACCGCGCGTCCATGCAGGGCAAGAACCTGCAGCTGGCGCTCGGTTTCTCCCACGACGTGGTCTATGAACCGCCGCAGGGCATCACCATTGCCGTTCCGAAGCCGACGGAAATCGTCGTGACCGGCATCAATAAGCAGCAGGTCGGTCAGGTTGCCGCGGAAATCCGCGAATACCGCGGTCCGGAGCCCTACAAGGGCAAAGGCGTCAAGTACGCCGAGGAACGGATCGTCCGCAAGGAAGGCAAGAAGAAGTAAGGATCACGCGAAATGGCTAGCAGGAAACAAGCACTTGCAAAGCGCGCGAGCCGCGTGCGCCGCCAGATCAAGGCGGTTGCCAACGGCCGTCCGCGCCTGTCGGTTCATCGCTCGTCGAAGAACATCTATGTCCAGGTCATCGATGACGTGGCCGGCCGCACTCTTGCTGCCGCTTCCACGCTCGACGCTGATCTGCGCTCGGCGCTGAAGACCGGCGCTGACGTCGCGGCTGCTGCCGCCGTCGGCAAGCTGGTAGCCGAACGTGCCGCCAAGGCCGGTGTCAAGGAAGTCGTGTTCGATCGCGGCGCCTTCATCTATCACGGCCGCATCAAGGCGCTCGCCGAAGCTGCCCGCGAAGGCGGTCTGAGCTTCTAAGAATTTTCGCCCGGTTTCCTTCAAAGAGGAGAGGCCGGGCGAAACGCGGTTCTGCCGCAATCATCAGTCGTTCCATCTTAGTCCTTCATGGACAGGGGATGGTTGGCTCCCGGAAATTGCCCGTTGCACCCGGAAAAGAAAAAGGAAAAGGACAATGGCACAAGAAAGAAGAGGCCAGCGCGAAGATCGCCAGAGCCGCGAAGAGCGCGATAGCGAATTCGTCGACAAGCTGGTCGCGATCAACCGCGTCGCCAAGGTCGTCAAGGGCGGCCGTCGTTTTGGTTTCGCAGCCCTCGTCGTCGTTGGCGACCAGAAGGGCCGCGTTGGCTTTGGCCATGGCAAGGCACGCGAAGTGCCGGAAGCCATCCGCAAGGCAACTGAAGCTGCCAAGCGCGAACTGATCTTCGTACCGCTGCGCGATGGCCGTACGCTGCATCACGACGTCAACGGCCGTCACGGCGCCGGCAAGGTTCTGCTGCGCTCCGCCAAGGCCGGTACCGGCATCATCGCCGGCGGCCCGATGCGCGCCGTTTTCGAAACCCTTGGCATGCACGATGTTGTCGCCAAGTCGACCGGTTCGTCGAACCCTTATAACATGGTTCGCGCCACGTTCGACGCCCTGAAGCATCAGGTGCATCCGAAGGACGTTGCAGCTCAGCGTGGTCTCAAATACGCCACGCTGCAGGCTCGCCGCGCCGCTTCCGGCAACGCGTCTGAAGAATAAGAGGAGTCTGATCCATGGCCAAGGCTACGAAGAAGACTGAAGCAAAGACGATCACGGTCGAACAGATCGGCTCGCCTATTCGCCGTCCGGCTGTCCAGCGCGCAACGCTGGTTGGTCTGGGCCTCAACAAGATGCACCGGGTCCGCACCCTGGAAGACACTCCTTCCGTTCGTGGCATGATCCGGGCTGTCCAGCATCTCGTTCGCGTTGTCGACGAGAAGTGAGACGGAGGAATTGACCATGAAACTGAATGAGATCAAGGACAACGAAGGCGCCACCAAGGATCGTATCCGCGTCGGTCGCGGTATCGGTTCCGGCAAGGGCAAGACCGGTGGTCGCGGCGTGAAGGGTCAGAAGGCCCGTTCCGGCGTTGCGATCAACGGCTTCGAAGGCGGCCAGATGCCGATCTATCGCCGCCTGCCGAAGCGCGGCTTCAACAACATCTTCGCCTCTGACTACGTCGTCGTTTCGCTCGGCCGTATCCAGACCGCGATCGATGCCAAGAAGCTCGACCCGAAGGCCACGATCGACGCTGCTGCCCTCAAGGCTGCCGGTGTCATCCGTCGCCCGAAGGACGGCGTGCGCATCCTGTCCGACGGCGAGCTGAAGGCTAAGGTATCGATCGAAGTTGCCGGCGCTTCCAAGGCTGCCGTCGAAAAGATCGAAAAGGCCGGCGGTTCGGTAAAGCTTCTCGCTGTAGCTGAAGCTGCGGCGGAATAAATCGTTTGAAAATCGCCCGGTTTGAGCTTCACACCGGGCGATTTTAACTCCATATGTGAGCCTCACGATCCCGAAGCGATCCTGTTGGTCGCCTGACCGGGATCATAC
Source organism: Neorhizobium huautlense (assembly GCF_002968575.1). Classification (GTDB taxonomy): domain Bacteria; phylum Pseudomonadota; class Alphaproteobacteria; order Rhizobiales; family Rhizobiaceae; genus Neorhizobium; species Neorhizobium huautlense. Next base: position 48,374 of record NZ_PVBM01000027.1, read on the forward strand.
GGAAAACAGGGTGAGGCATCCGATTGCGTCCGCAATCTCCGCGCCCGGTTTTTTTGAACCAGAATTTTTAGACTGCTTTCCGGGTCCGGCATTTCCCCCGCCGCCGGAGATTTGGTCGGGCGGAGAATTGCATGGCTTCTGCAGCGGAACAACTTGCCTCCAATCTGAATTTTTCCACCTTCGCCAAGGCGGAGGACCTCAAAAAGCGGCTGTGGTTTACCCTTGCAGCATTGCTTGTTTATCGCCTCGGCACGCATATCCCGCTTCCGGGCCTGAACCCCGAAGCCTACGCTCAGGCTTTCCGCGGCCAGGCTGGCGGCATTCTCGGCCTCTTCAACATGTTTGCCGGCGGCGCCGTCGAGCGCATGGCGATCTTCGCCCTCGGCATCATGCCGTATATTTCCGCGTCGATCATCGTGCAGCTGATGACCTCGGTCGTGCCTTCGCTTGAGAACCTCAAGAAGGAGGGCGAGGCAGGCCGCAAGATCATCAACCAGTACACCCGTTACGGCACCGTCCTGCTCGGCACCTTGCAGGCCTATGGTATCGCCGTCGGCCTCGAGAGCGGGCAGGGCATCGTCGCGGATCCGGGCTGGTTCTTCCGCATTTCCACCGTTGTGACGCTCCTTGGCGGGACGATGTTCCTGATGTGGCTCGGCGAGCAGATCACCTCGCGCGGCATCGGCAACGGCATTTCGCTGATCATCTTCGCGGGCATCGCTGCAGGTCTTCCGACCGCACTGGCCGGCACACTGGAGCTCGGCCGCACCGGCGCCCTTCCGACGGCGCTGATTCTCACTGTCATCGTGGTGGCCATCGGGGTCATCGCCCTGATCGTGTTTGTCGAGCGCGCCCAGCGCCGCCTTCTGATCCAGTATCCGAAGCGCCAGGTCGGCAACCGCATGTTCCAGGGCGATACGTCGCACCTGCCGTTGAAGCTCAATACCTCGGGCGTCATCCCGGCGATCTTTGCCTCGTCGCTGCTGCTTCTGCCGGCGACGGCGGCAGGCTTTGCCGGCAACAGCCAGCTCCCGAACTGGGCGACCATGATCATTTCTGCGCTCGGTCACGGCCAGCCGCTGTTCATGCTCTTCTACGGCATGCTGATCGCCTTCTTCGCCTTCTTCTATACCGCCATCGTCTTCAATCCGAAGGATACGGCGGACAATCTGAAGAAGCATGGCGGCTTCATTCCCGGCATCCGTCCGGGCGAGCGCACAGCCGAATACATCGATTACGTGCTGACCCGCATCACGGTGGTCGGCGCGATTTACCTCGTCTTCGTCTGCATCCTGCCGGAGTTCCTGGTTGCCCGCACGGGCGTGCCATTAGCCCTTGGTGGTACTTCGCTTTTGATCGTTGTCAGTGTAACCCTCGATACGGTTGCACAGATTCAGGGACATCTCATTGCGCAGCAGTATGAGGGTCTGATCAAGAAGTCGAAACTGCGCGGAGGAAAGAGGGGACGATGAGATTGATTCTTTTGGGGCCGCCGGGCGCGGGTAAGGGAACCCAGGCCCAGCGGATCGTGGAGAAGCACGGCATACCGCAGCTCTCCACGGGGGACATGCTTCGGGCCGCGGTGGCCGCCGAGACGGAAGTTGGCAAGCGTGCCAAGGCGGTTATGGACGCAGGCAACCTCGTCTCCGACGACATCGTCAACGCGATCGTCTCCGAGCGAATCGACCAGGCGGATGCCGCCAACGGCTTTATCCTCGACGGTTTCCCCCGTACGCTCGTCCAGGCCGATGCGACCGAGGAAATGTTGCGGTCGAAGGGCCTCGATCTTTCCGTGGTCATCGAGCTGCGAGTGGACGACAAAGAGCTCGTTCGCCGCGTCTCGGGCCGGTATTCCTGCGCCCAGTGCGGTACGGTCTATCACGATACGGACAAGAAGCCGGCAAGCGAGGGCGTCTGCGACAAGTGCGGCTCGACGCATTTCAAGCGCCGGCCGGACGACAATGCCGAGACCATGACCAAGCGTCTCGAGGTCTATTACAAGGAGACCTCGCCGCTGATCGGTTATTACCACGCCAAGGGCAAGCTCAAGGTTGTGGATGGCATGGCCGAGATCGACGAGGTCACGGCTGATATCGAGGCAATCCTGGCGGCTCTCTAGGAGGCCGTCATCGATCTGTTAAAGAATCTTGGGCGGAGCGGTTGCATTTCGGCGCTGATTCCGCTAAACACCGCGCCAACTCGCGACAGCTATTGAGCGATCGGCGCGGATTTCCCGCAAGGACATCCGGGACCGGTCGTTTTGACCTGTTCCGTATGGCGTTTGAACTGGCGGCCGCTGAGTGGCTGCTCTCATAGAAGAAGTACCACTTGCCGGATGGCAACTGGAACCAAGGAGAATAGGCGTGGCACGTATCGCTGGCGTCAACATCCCGACTGCGAAGCGCGTCGTTATCGCGCTGACCTATATTCACGGGATCGGCACGAAATTTGCGCAGGAAATCGTGGAAAAGGTCGGTATTCCGGCTGAGAAGCGCGTCCATCAGCTGACGGACTCGGAAGTCCTTCAGATCCGCGAAACCATCGACCGCGACTATCAGGTCGAAGGTGATCTTCGTCGCGAAACCTCGATGAACATCAAGCGCTTGATGGACCTCGGCTGCTACCGCGGCCTGCGTCATCGCCGCGGCCTTCCGGTTCGCGGTCAGCGCACGCACACCAACGCCCGTACCCGCAAGGGGCCGGCTAAGGCGATTGCTGGCAAGAAGAAGTAATTTTGGGTGATCGGTCTTGGTGGGTAGGGGCGTTGCCGCTGCTCGCCGTGACGTTTATGGATCACTCCAAGGTGGAGCCGCTGGAATTACGGCGGTGCAGAGATCAACGAAAGGGATAATATGGCCAAGGAAGCCACCCGCGTTCGCCGCCGCGAACGCAAGAATATCACGTCGGGCGTAGCTCACGTCAATTCAACCTTCAACAATACGATGATCACCATCACTGACGCGCAGGGCAATGCCATTGCCTGGTCGTCTGCTGGTGCTAAGGGCTTCAAGGGTTCGCGCAAGTCGACCCCGTTCGCGGCTCAGATCGCTGCCGAAGACTGCGCCAAGAAGGCTCAGGAGCATGGCATGAAGTCGCTGGAAGTCGAAGTTTGCGGTCCGGGCTCCGGCCGTGAATCGGCTCTGCGCGCTCTGCAGGCTGCCGGCTTCATGATCACCTCGATCCGCGATGTGACCCCGATCCCGCACAACGGCTGCCGCCCGCGCAAGAAGCGCCGCGTCTGATCGTCGGAATGGAAGGGGCTGCCGAAAGGCGGCCTCTCTCGTGAACTCGGGCATAGCCGCCTGATCCTCTCTCGGAGGTTCGGCGGCTTTACCCATATAGCCGATGAACATCTTCGTTCCTCTCGGTGTTCCTCATGCTCGGTTGCCACGATTGAATGGTGGCAACGAACGGAAGGTATTTAGTCATGATCCAGAAGAACTGGCAGGAACTGATCAAGCCGAACAAGGTGGAATTCTCCTCCTCCGGCCGTACCAAGGCAACGCTGGTTGCCGAACCCCTGGAGCGCGGCTTCGGTCTGACGCTCGGCAACGCGCTTCGCCGCGTGCTTCTGTCGTCTCTGCGCGGTGCTGCTGTTACCGCAGTGCAGATCGACGGCGTATTGCATGAGTTCTCCTCCATCCCGGGCGTCCGGGAAGATGTGACGGACATCGTGCTCAACATCAAGGAAATCGCCATCAAGATGGATGGCGACGATGCCAAGCGCATGGTCGTGCGCAAGCAGGGCCCAGGCGCTGTCACCGCCGGCGACATTCAGACGGTCGGCGATATTGAGATCCTGAACCCCGACCACGTGATCTGCACACTCGACGAGGGCGCAGAAATCCGCATGGAGTTCACGGTCAACAACGGCAAGGGCTATGTTCCGGCCGATCGCAACCGCGCGGAAGACGCTCCGATCGGGCTTATCCCGGTCGACAGCCTCTATTCCCCGGTCAAGAAGGTGTCCTACAAGGTGGAAAACACCCGTGAAGGACAGGTTCTCGACTATGACAAGCTGACCATGACGATCGAAACCGACGGCTCGGTCACAGGCGAAGACGCTGTTGCCTTCGCCGCCCGGATCCTTCAGGACCAGCTCGGCGTGTTCGTCAATTTCGACGAACCGCAGAAGGAAGCCGAAGAAGAATCCGTCACCGAGTTGGCGTTCAACCCGGCGCTCCTCAAGAAGGTGGACGAACTGGAACTCTCTGTCCGTTCGGCCAACTGCCTGAAGAACGACAACATCGTTTATATCGGCGACCTCATCCAGAAGACCGAGGCGGAAATGCTGCGCACTCCGAATTTCGGTCGCAAGTCGCTGAACGAGATCAAGGAAGTTCTGGCATCCATGGGCCTCCATCTTGGTATGGAAGTTCCCGCCTGGCCGCCGGAAAATATCGAAGATCTCGCCAAGCGCTACGAAGACCAGTACTGAAATTAGCAAAGGCAGGTTTTGACTGCCTTTCCCCGTCAAACAGCAGGCACCTTGTCCAAAGATCCGGATGTCTGTATGTGCCAGGAAACGGCAGGCCCTAAGAAGAGTGGGTCCCTGCATTAAAGGAGAATAGCCATGCGCCACGGAGTAGCCGGCCGCAAGCTCAATCGTACCGCAAGCCACCGCAAGGCGATGTTCGCCAACATGGCGGCTTCGCTCATCACTCACGAGCAGATCGTGACGACCCTGCCGAAGGCGAAGGAAATCCGTCCGATCGTCGAAAAGCTCGTCACCCTCGGCAAGCGCGGCGACCTGCACGCTCGCCGCCAGGCGATCTCGCAGATCCAGGATCAGGACGCCGTCAAGAAGCTGTTCGACGCCATTGCCTCGCGTTACGCAACCCGCAACGGCGGTTACCTGCGTATCATGAAGGCTGGCTTCCGCCAGGGCGACAACGCTGCCATGGCCGTCATCGAGTTCGTCGAGCGCGATGTCGACGCCAAGGGCGCAGCCGACAAGGCTCGTGTTGCTGCTGAAGCAGAAGCTGCCGAAGCCGCATAATCCTGTCCGCATAGTCGGATTTAGAAAAAGCCGGGTGGCAACGCCCGGCTTTTCTGCGTAAGCACTGACGTTGTTGTGCCGATGTTTGAGCTGCATCAATGAACGGCGTTTCCCATCGGTGTTCAATACTAGTATCTGCGCTTCCTCCCCCAAGGGCGCAGCAGGGCCGATTTCCCGCGGTCCGAAGAAAGGCCGGGCGCGAGCCCGGCCTTTGCCATTATCGGGACAACCATTTCGCCGGTGAGGCCCAGTCTTTGCATCGGATGGGCGCTCGCATCATGTCGCCGGCGGTTGCTGGTCTGCCGCCGGCGGTCCGGACCAGGAGGGTGGCCAGCGATCGAAGTCCCTCGCCATCCAGATCGTCTCTCCCTGAAGGGCGAACAACGCGTAACGCGGGGGATCCGGCCAACCGAACCAGTCGCGCTCCCGGGTGATCCATTGTTTGCCATCAAATTTTGCGATGGCGATCGTGACGTCGCCGAAACGACGGATTTGCGGATGGCGTTCTATCCGGTCCTCATCGGCCGGCGTTGGCTTGAACCAGGAAATGGCACTCCGCCGACTTTGCCGGAAACGCCACCACCAAAGCAAGTCTATCCACCAGCCCTGGCCCAGACCGTCGGGATCGAGGACCGCTGTCGGCTCCACTTGGTTACCGGCATTTCTTCCCATCGCGGGATAGTCGTCGCGGCCCCGTGAAACGTCAACTCTGTCGTCTTCCTCCGTTTAACGTGCTGGCCGTAAGGCAGGCTTGCCGCGCCTCCAGTTGAGAACCGGTCGCCGCAGCGGGCGGTAAGCGAGCAGCAGGACGACGAGCGCAATGTGGATGAACGGCACCAGTGTCACCGATTTGACCGCGAGCACATAGTGGAACGCACCGCCGGCCGCGATCAGGTAGACGAGCTTGTGAAGCTTGTTCCAGCCCTGCTGGAGCTTACGGATAGACCAGTTGTTGGAGGTGAGTGCGAGCGGGAGGAGGAGCAGGAGGCAAGCAAATCCGATGGTGATGTAAGGCCTCTTCGCAATGTCGCCGCCGACCGCCCCGAGGTCGAGCCTGAGGTCGAGCAGTGCATAGACCGAAAAATGCATCAGGACGTAATAGAAGGCGAGAAGCCCAAGTGCGCGCCGGTAGCGGATCCAGTTGATGCCGGCGAGATCGCGCAGCGGGGTGATCGCGAGCGTCGCGATGATGAAGCGCAGCGCCCAGATGCCAAGCAGATGCTCGAATTCCTTGACGGGGTTGAAGCCCAGCCCGCCGGTGGCCGCCAGGTAGAAATACCAGGCGGCGGGACAGAGTCCGATCACATAGAGCATCCAGATGCTGGCGGAGTGATATCGGCGGGGCAGGGTGGGGAGGACCGCCATTCTCAATAGTTCGCCTTGAGGTCGAGGCCTGCATAGAGGCTTGCCACCTGCTCTGCATAGCCGTTGAAAGGCAGGGTGGGTCGCCGGCCTGCACCGAAGAAGCCGCCTTCACCGATCCGCTGTTCGGTCGCCTGGCTCCATCGGGGGTGGTCGACGGCCGGATTGACGTTGGAATAGAAGCCGTATTCACGCGCATTGGCGTTCTTCCAGGTCGTCTGCGGCTGCTGTTCGACCAGCGAAATCTTGACGATCGATTTGATGCTCTTGAAGCCATATTTCCATGGCACGACGAGACGGATCGGGGCACCGTTCTGGTTCGGCAGGGTTTCACCATAGAGACCGACTGCAAGAATGGTCAGCGGATGCCGGGCCTCGTCAAGCCGCAGGCCTTCGATGTAAGGCCAGGGCAGAGGTTGGAAGAAGCCTTTCTGGCCAGGCATCTCCTCCGGCCGCACGACCGTTTCGAAAGCGACATATTTGGCGCTGCCGAGCGGTTCCACCTGATCGAGCAGGGCCGAAAGAGGGAAGCCGATCCAGGGAATGACCATCGACCAGCCTTCGACGCAGCGCAGCCGATAGGTGCGGTCTTCGAGCGGTATCTTCATGAGTTCTTCGAGGCCGAATTCCTTTGGCTTGCCGACCATGCCCTCGACCTTGACCGACCACGGTGTCGGCTTGAAATCTCCGGCATTCTGCGACGGATCCTCCTTGTTGACGCCGAACTCGTAGAAATTGTTGTAGGTGGTCACGGCTTCCTTTGGCGTCAGCGGTTCGTCCACTTTGAAAGCACTGGGTGAGGCAGTAAGTGGCGCAGCCAGCGCGCCGCCGGCACCGCCGATGAGAAGGCCGGCAGCCGCCGTCCCCATGAAGCTTCGGCGGGACATGTAGATCTCGCGCGGCGTGATTTCGGAGGCCGGAATATGCGGCGGACGATGGGCGGACATGACGAAATCTCCTCTCAAGGCACAGGTGCCTTTTCTTCCTATACGTAACGCGGAACGGAAAGGTTTCACAGCATCGCGAAGATTGAGAGGGACCACGTTTGCGTGAGGAAACGATCGCTTTCGGTATGGAAAAGGCATGCCGGGAACCCCATCTCCGGTTTAAGGGTTCTCACCGTATGGTGACAGAGCCGCGATAGGAGATGGCGGATGACGACACGCACTTGGGATGCCGGGACGAGCGGCGAATTTGTGGACCGTGCCGAACATCTGCGGCGCCTGCGCCGATTGGCGGCGATCGCGCGGCTGATGGATACCGCAATCCGCATTCCCGGGACCGGAATCCGCTTCGGCGCGGATTCGGTCCTCGGCCTCGTTCCACTCGTCGGCGATGCCGGCGGCGCCCTGGTCGGTCTTTATATCGTCAATGAAGCCCGCAGGCTCGGCCTGCCGCCGGCGAAGCTTGCCCGGATGCTCGGCAATGTCGCAGCCGATTCCGTTCTCGGCAGCGTTCCATTGGCGGGCGATGTCTTCGACCTCTTCTTCAAGTCGCATCGCCGGAACCTGCATGTGATCCTCGATCACTTCGGCATACATCCGGACGAGCTTCGGCAGAGATAGGCTGGCGGTAACCGTACCGCTTTGGCCTGTCATGATAGTGACACTCATTGCCCTTTGCGGTAGGAAAGCCGCAAAACCAAGGGTTTTTGCGCGGCCGCCGGGAAAGCGGTAGACTGTTGCACACCCGAAAGACATCGAGGACAACACCATGCCTGCTTATCGCTCCAGAACCACGACCCATGGCCGCAACATGGCTGGCGCGCGCGGGCTCTGGCGTGCCACCGGGATGAAAGACAGCGATTTCGGCAAACCGATCATCGCCGTCGTCAACTCCTTCACCCAGTTCGTCCCAGGCCATGTGCATCTCAAGGATCTCGGCCAGCTCGTCGCCCGCGAGATCGAGGCGGCCGGTGGCGTTGCCAAAGAATTCAACACGATCGCCGTCGATGACGGCATCGCCATGGGTCACGACGGCATGCTCTATTCGCTGCCGTCGCGTGAAATCATCGCCGATTCCGTGGAATATATGGTCAATGCCCACTGCGCTGACGCCATGGTCTGCATCTCCAACTGCGACAAGATCACGCCCGGCATGCTGAATGCCGCGATGCGCCTCAACATTCCGGCGGTCTTCGTGTCCGGCGGCCCGATGGAAGCCGGCAAGGTGGTCCTGCATGGCAAGACTGTAGCGCTGGACCTGGTCGACGCGATGGTTGCCGCCGCCGACGAGGCTGTTTCCGACGCTGATGTCCAGGCGATCGAACGTTCGGCCTGTCCAACCTGCGGCTCATGCTCCGGCATGTTCACCGCCAATTCCATGAACTGCCTGACCGAAGCGCTCGGCCTGTCGCTGCCGGGCAACGGCTCCACGCTCGCCACCCATTCCGACCGCAAGCGCCTTTTCGTCGAAGCCGGCCATTTGATCGTCGATCTCGCCCGCCGCTACTACGAACAGGAGGACGAAAGCGTTCTGCCGCGTTCGATCGCCACCAAGGAGGCTTTCGAAAACGCCATGTCGCTCGACATCGCCATGGGCGGTTCGACCAATACCGTGCTGCATATTCTCGCCGCTGCCTATGAAGGCGGCATCGACTTCGGCATGGAGGATATCGACAGGCTGTCGCGCAAGGTTCCGTGCCTCTCCAAGGTCGCACCGGCCAAAAGCGACGTGCATATGGAAGACGTCCACCGCGCCGGCGGCATCATGCGCATTCTGGGCGAACTGGATCGCGGCGGCCTGCTCAATCGCGACTGCGGCACGGTCCATGCGACCACACTGGGAGATGCGATCGACCGCTGGGATATCACCCGCACTAACAGCGAAACGGTGCGCGAGTTCTTCCGCGCGGCACCCGGCGGCGTCCCCACCCAGGTCGCCTTCAGCCAGTCCTCGCGTTGGGACGATCTGGATACCGACGGCGAGAAGGGCGTCATCCGCTCGGTCGAACATCCTTTCTCCAAGGATGGCGGTCTGGCAGTCCTTTACGGCAATATCGCCTTGGACGGCTGCATCGTGAAGACCGCCGGTGTCGACGAGAGCATCTTGAAGTTCAGCGGCCCGGCCGTCGTTTTCGAAAGCCAGGACGCCGCCGTGAAAGGTATTCTCGGCAATGAGGTGAAGGCAGGCGACGTCGTCGTCATCCGTTATGAAGGACCGAAAGGCGGGCCGGGCATGCAGGAGATGCTCTACCCGACGAGCTATCTCAAGTCGAAGGGCCTCGGCAAGGCCTGCGCCCTGATTACCGATGGACGCTTCTCCGGCGGCACCTCCGGCCTTTCTATCGGTCATGCCTCGCCGGAAGCCGCTCAGGGCGGTGCCATAGGCCTCGTACGTCAGGGCGATATGATAGAAATCGACATTCCGAACCGCACGATCCATCTTGCGGTATCCGATGCCGAACTCGCCGCCCGCCGCCATGAGCAGGAAGCGCTTGGCTGGAAGCCGGCGGTTGCCCGCAAGCGCAACGTCACGACAGCGCTGAAAGCCTATGCCGCCTTCGCCGCCAGCGCCGATAAGGGCGCCGTGCGGATCTTGCCTGAATAGGAGATTGAAGCTGAGTCGTCGTCACAGCGGCCTGCTCAGGTTCCTGTAGGCTTCGTCGAGCTGCTTCATCCGCTCGGCATAGGCGGCTCGGATGCATTCGATATCCTCGCCGCAGGACTGACGCTTCTTGAGCCAGGCGCTCTGTTCCTCTTGGAGTTTGTCGCGGTTGCCCATGGGCAGCAGGTTTACGAGAATGTCGAAGGTGGTCACCATCTTCACGTCCGCGTCGTTGAGCGACCTCGTATCGCAGATCACCTTTTCATCCACCGCGAGGTTGGCGCGGTCGCAGTCGAAGCTAGCCGCGGAGGCTGTCGGCGCCGCCCACAAGGCAAAGCCGATGAAAAGCCCGGCCGGCGCGGTTGCGATCGAAATATATCTCATGCTTGCACTCCTGATGCTGACTGGAGAAATCCAGGAACGTTCCACGAGACCAAAGGATGCGCTAAAGCCGGACGACAAGAATGAAGGTCTCTCGCCGGACGCCATGGCTTCCGCTGCGGCAGGCTTTATATAGTACGGGGTAACCTTACCGTTTCCGCCGATCTCTCCGTGATTCGGCCACCTTTCTTTTCCAGCCTTCCGCGCTACAAATCGAACGGGTTTCATAAAGTGAGGAATCACATGCTGAGCGTTTTCAAACGCGTTTCGACCGGCCTTTTCGTCCTGGCGCTTCTATATCCTGTCCCGACAATGGCGCAGGAACAGAAGACGGTTCCGCAAAGCCGCCAGGAGATGCAGCTTTCCTTCGCGCCTCTGGTCAAGCAGAGGGCGGGTGCCGTCGTGAATGTCTACGCCGAGCGGGTCGTGCAGCGCGTCAATCCGTTTGCGGGCGATCCCTTCTTCGAGCAGTTCTTCGGACAGCGCATGCCGAACCGCACAGAGAAGCAGTCGTCCCTCGGTTCGGGTGTCATTCTTTCGGCAGATGGTCTGGTGGTGACCAATAACCACGTCATCGAAGGCGCCGACGACATCAAGATCGCGCTCGCCGACGGCCGCGAGTTCGCCTGCGACGTGATGCTGAAGGACGAAAGGGTCGATCTGGCCGTGCTGCGCATCAAGGCGAAGGAGCAGTTCCCGGTTCTGCCGGTCGCCGATTCCGACCACGTGGAGGTCGGCGATCTGGTGCTGGCCATTGGCAACCCGTTCGGCGTCGGTCAAACCGTCACGAGCGGCATCGTTTCGGCACTGGCACGCAACCAGGTCACCACGGGCGATTTCGGGTTCTTTATTCAGACCGACGCGTCCATCAACCCCGGCAACTCCGGCGGCGCGCTGATAAACATGAACGGCGAACTGATCGGGATCAATACGGCCATCTTCTCCCGCGGCGGCGGCTCGAACGGCGTCGGTTTTGCGATCCCGGCCAATCTCGTCAAGGTGTTCCTTGCTTCGGCTGCGGAAGGAAAGACGAGCTTCGAGCGGCCTTACGTCGGCGCGACATTCGATGCCGTCACCTCCGATGTCGCCGAAGCCCTTGGACTGAAGACGGCCCGTGGCGCTCTGGTGGTGCGCCTGGTCGAAGGCGGACCCGCCGATCGGGCCGGCTTGAAACCGGGCGAGGTGGTGACCGCCGTCAACGGCATCGCCGTCGAACATCCCGATGCGCTGGGCTATCGCCTAACGACGGCAGGTCTCGGCAAGCAGGCGACGCTCGATGTCCAGACTGCGGACGGCCACCGGCAGGTGACGATCGCCCTCAACACCGCTCCGGAGACCACGCCGCCGGATGATCGCCTGCTCGAAGGCCGTCATCCCTTCGCGGGCCTGCATGTCGCCAATCTTTCGCCGAAACTTGCGACGGAACTTCGCATCCCGGCAGAAAAGGCGGGTGTCGTCGTCACGGATGTGGCGCGCGGCTCGCCTGCTGCCCGTTACGGCTTCGAGCCAGGTGATATCGTGATCTCTCTGAACGGCACGACCGTCACCTCGACCAAGGCCCTGGAAGGCATGCTGGATGAGGATCCTGGGTTCTGGCGGGTCGAGATCGAGCGCAAGGGCCAGCGTATCCGGCAGTTCTTCAGATGAGCGGCGATCTTTTCGCGTCGCGGGTTCCAGACGAGGTCGCCAGCCGGCGGCCTCTCGCGGATCGTCTGCGGCCGAAGACGCTTGATGAGGTGACGGGCCAGCCGCATCTGACGGGTGATGACGGCGTCCTGCGCCGGATGATCGCTTCGGGCTCGCTCGGTTCGATGATTTTCTGGGGGCCTCCGGGAACGGGCAAGACGACGGTGGCGCGGCTGCTCTCGGGAGAGGCGGGGCTCGCCTTCGAACAGATTTCCGCGATCTTTTCCGGCGTGGCGGACCTGAAAAAGGTCTTTGAGGCGGCGCGGATGCGCCGCATGGACGGCCGGCAGACTCTGCTCTTTGTTGATGAGATCCATCGCTTCAACCGTGCCCAGCAGGACAGTTTTCTGCCGGTCATGGAAGATGGCACGGTCATTCTCGTTGGCGCGACGACGGAAAATCCAAGCTTCGAGCTGAATGCGGCTCTCCTGTCGCGCGCCAGGGTGCTGACCTTCCGGCCGCATGACGAAGAGAGCCTGATGGAACTGCTGCAGCGCGCCGAGCAGGTGGAGGGAAGACCGCTGCCGCTCGATCCCGACGCGCGGGCCAGCCTGATCCGGATGGCCGACGGAGATGGCCGAGCGGTGCTGACACTGGCCGAAGAGGTCTGGCGGGCAGCGCGGGAAGGAGAGGTATTCGATACCGAAGGCCTCATCCGGATCGTTCAACGTCGTGCTCCCGTTTATGACAAGGCCCAGGACGGTCACTACAACCTCATTTCGGCACTGCATAAATCGGTGCGTGGTTCGGATCCCGATGCCGCACTTTATTATCTGGCTCGCATGTTCGATGCCGGCGAGGACCCGCTTTATCTTGGGCGCCGCTTAGTCAGGATGGCGGTGGAAGATATCGGCCTAGCCGATCCCCAGGCGCTGGTCATCTGCAATGCCGCCAAGGATGCTTACGATTATCTCGGTTCGCCGGAGGGAGAGTTGGCCCTCGCCGAGGCCTGCGTCTATCTGGCGACCGCACCGAAATCGAACGCGGTCTACACGGCGTTCAAGGCGGCAACCCGCGCTGCAAAGGAAAATGGCTCGCTTCTGCCGCCGAAACATATCCTCAATGCGCCGACAAAGCTCATGAAAGGCGAGGGATATGGAGAAGGCTATCGCTACGACCACGACGAGCCGGACGCCTTTTCCGGTCAGGACTATTTTCCGGAAAAGATGGGGCGGCAAACGTTCTACGACCCTCCGGAACGAGGTTTCGAGCGCGAGATCAGAAAAAGGCTCGACTGGTGGGCCAAGCTTCGCAAGGAGCGGAATGCCGGGTGATTTTCGCAGAGGCGATCAGGATGCCTGCTTGTGAGTGGCAGCCGCTCCCGGCGCGGCGACAAGTTTGACGGAAGAGTCAGCCAGGCCGTGATGGCCTTCCATATCGACCACCAGATGCCAATGGCCGTTTTCCGGGATGACAAGCCGGATCGGCGATTTCTTGGCGATGCCGCCCACATATTTAAAATCCAGCTTCTCTGTGAAGCGCTGGAAGTTGACGGCGGTCAGCAGCCGCACGTTGTTGACCGCGTTCAACGTCACTTCGATCACGGTACCTGCCCGCTGCAGTTTCAGATCGTAGTGGGTAAAACGGAAGCCGGGAGCGGTCATCACTGCCTCGCTGATGCCAATATGGAAAGTTTGACTATTCTAATGTACCGCCCTTAACGAATTATGGAACCTCGCGGTTACTTATGGGTTAGTCCCGTGAACTTCGAACTCGCAGGCGATCCAGTAATATGTCGCCGGGAGTTCAACAAGGCGGCTTTCGTCCCCTGCAGCCGCCGTAAAACAACAATAATATTTGACCTCCGACTGAATATCCCGTCGTCTCCTCGCGGCGGGATTTCTTTTTGCGCGATTTTTTGTCGGCGCCTGTCGGCTTTCTTTCCGCTTCCCCGTCCTTGGGGCATCATCAAATGATCCTTAGAGGAGGAAGCCATGTCGAGCAGGATATTTGCAGTTGTAATTGCTGCCATCGCTGCATCGGTCACGCCGACCGTTGTCAAGGCGGAACAATCCGCGCCCTCGGTGAACCAACCGGTAGCGACCGAACCCTCCAGGAAGGGCCATATCGAGACGGGTGGCATTCGCTATTATTATGAGATCCGGGGTGAGGGCGAACCGCTCCTCCTTCTGCACGGCGGTCTCGGCTCGATCGATATGTTTGCCCCGGTCATGCCCATGCTCACTGGACACCGTCAGGTGATCGGCGTCGATCTTCAGGGGCACGGCCGCACGCCGCTCGGCAAGCGGCCTATTTCTCTGGAAGCCATGGGCGCCGACATGGGCAAACTGGTTTCCGAACTCGGTTACAAGCAGGTCGACGTGCTGGGTTATTCCATGGGCGGCGGCGTCGCGCTCCAGATGGCGGCTCAATCGCCGGACAAGGTGCGGCGGCTCGTCATCGCCTCGGCTCCGTTTGCGAAAAAGGGCTTCTTTCCGGAGATGATCCCGCAGCAGGAAGCCGTCGGTGCCGGCATGGCGGAGATGATGAAGGACACGCCGATGTTCATCTCCTACAAGGCCGTTGCGCCGGACGTTTCGGAATTCCCGAGGCTGCTTGACGCGATGGGCGATCTGATGCGCCGTGATTATGACTATTCGGATGCGATCCCGAAGCTGACGATGCCGGTCATGCTGGTTTTCGGCGACAGCGACATGGTTCGCCCGGAACATGTCGTGGAGTTTTATCAGAAGCTCGGCGGCGGCCTGAAGGACGCCGGCTGGATGCGGGAAAACATGTCGAAGAACCGGCTGGCGATCCTGCCCGACCTTACCCACTACGAGGCCTTTGCGTCTCCCGCCATGACCGCGACCGTGCTGCCATTTCTCGACGGCAAGAGCAATGCTCCCAACTGGGCAGAGCAGGTCAAGAAGTGATCGTTTCGCCCAAGAAGATGCCGGTAAGCGCTGGCATCTTCAATGGTTTTCAGGCGCTTGCCGGCGTTTTCGGATTCACATCCTCAATACGATGAATCAATCTCTGAGGTTCTCGTGGTCGAGCTGAGTGGTGAGCGCCAGCACCGTCTCGCAGGTCGGCGTGGGAACACCGGTGAGCTTGCCGAGAGCAACCACCATGCCGGTCAGTGGGCCGATTTCGAGAGGTTTGCCGGCGATCAAATCCTGAAGCATCGAGGTTTTCACCGGGCCGAAGCCGCCGGAACGGTTCAACTGTTCATCGACACTGCCGTTGAAGACCGCGCCAAGCGCTTCGCCAACCGCTCTCGTTTCGGTCATGACCTTGCTGATCTGCTCAACGAGGAGCCTGTTCTCCATCATCCTGTCCATCCGGGCACGGGTCAGCGCGCTGATCGGATTGTAGGCGGCATTCCCCATCAGCTTCGTCCAGATCGCATCACGAATGCGCTGCGTCGGTACGATCGTGATTCCGGCGCGGCCGAAAACATCGGAGATGGATACCAGGTCTTGTGAAATCTCGCCCGAAGGCTCGCCGAGGAAGAAACGGCCATCCCCGTAGAGGCGGATCATGCCGGGCTGCATCACTTCCCCGCCCTGATAGGCGACGCAACCGATCACCCGCGCCGGCCCGACGAGCCGCCAGAGCTTGCCGTCGGGGTCAAGTTCCGGCAATTGGCGTTCCGCGTGGCCGCTTTCCTCATCCCGGTGGAAGTACCACCAGGGAATGCCGTTGACGACCGGCACGACGCGCGTTCCGTCCTTGAGCAGACCGGCCAAACCTTCGGCCGCATCCGCGAGCTGATGGCCCTTCATGCCGGTGATGACGAGATCTTGTTTCGGCAGTTCCTTGGGATCGCTGGTGGCGGCAAGCCTGACGTTCAGCGAGCCTCCTTCACCGGTCTTGACGACGGTGAGGCCATTTTCTTGGATCGCCGCCAAATGTGCACCGCGGGCGATGACCGAAACATTGACCTCGTCGCCGAGAGTGCTTGCGATCTTTGCGGCAAAGGCTCCGCCGAGGGCGCCGGCGCCATAGATGCAGATATTCCTGATCGCCATGAGCTTTCTGTCTCCGCTTGCGTGCAATGCGGTAGATCTAGGGCATCCTGACGGAGCAGGCGAACGAGTTTTTGTGATGGGTCAATGCGTCAAATCGCCAGGCAGCAGTTCTGTCCGGCGCAGTTCATCGATGGCCGCGACGGCATCTTCGACCGACCATCCGGCCTTGACTGCGGCGGCGATCATTTTGATCTCGGCTTCTTCTTCGAGCGCCAGGAAGAGCGGCTCGAGCGCCTCCTGCACGGTAAGAATATGTTCATCCGGGGATGGGACGGACGCGCGTGCGGCAGACGTAGGCATGATACGCGATGCTCCTCTCTCGTTTTCTCATTTTTGTGATCAGACTCTTCACAATAATCAGATGCGCAAAATGTTCCGTGTGCATGTGGAAAATTCTCGGTTTTCCGCCGCTCCGTTTCAGAGCTTGTTCTTTCGCCAAGCCTCTGCCTTGTTGCACAGCTAAAATACATGTGATTCGGACGGCCGACGGGGCCGCTCGGGCGGCGGAGCCGATGCCAAGGAGATTGCGATGACGGACGGCAAGAAATACCAGATTACCGAGATGCGGCCGAAGATCACCGTGATCGGCGTCGGTGGCGGTGGCGGCAACGCCATCAACAACATGATTGCCGAGGAGCTCGAAGGGGTCGATTTCGTCGCCGCCAATACGGATGCTCAGGTGCTTGCGACCTCCAAGGCCTCCCGCCGCATCCAGCTTGGCGCGCATGTGACGGAAGGGCTCGGGGCAGGATCGCTGCCGGAGATCGGCCGCGCGGCCGCCGAAGAGTCGATCGACGAGATCATGGATCACCTTTCCGGTTCGCATATGTGCTTCGTGACGGCCGGCATGGGCGGCGGCACGGGCACGGGTGCTGCCCCGGTGATCGCCCAGGCGGCACGCAGTGCCGGCATTCTGACGGTCGGCGTCGTGACGAAACCCTTCACCTTCGAAGGCAATCGCCGCATGAAGACGGCAGAAGCCGGCATCGAGGAACTGCGCCGGGCAGCCGATACGGTGATCGTCATCCCGAACCAGAACCTCTTCCGCATCGCCGACGCAAAGACGACCTTCGCCGACGCCTTTATGACCGCCGACCGGGTCCTGTTTGCAGGTGTCGGCTGCATCACCGACCTGATCGTCAAGGAAGGCCTGATCAATCTCGACTTCGCCGACGTGAAGTCGGTGATGAAGGGCATGGGCCGGGCAATGATGGGCACGGGCGAAGCTTCCGGTGACGGACGCGCTCTGCTCGCCGCGGAAGGCGCGATCGCCAACCCGCTGCTCGACGACATCTCGATGAAGGGTGCCAAGGGCGTGCTCATCTCGATCTCCGGCGGTTCCGATATGACGCTTTTCGAAGTGGACGAGGCGGCGAGCCGCATCCGCGACGAAGTCATGGACGACGCCGATATCGTCGTCGGCGCCATCTTCGACCGCAATCTGGACGGCAAGTTCCGCGTTTCGGTCGTGGCGACCGGCCTCGATGGCGATCAGGCGGGCGCCGCCGCCGGCGCCCCGGCCGACCTGCAGGCCATGCCCCGCACGCTGCAGTAAGCTGCCCGAACCGATGCAGTAACGCCCTCCGGGAACCTTCCGGAGGGCGTTGTCGTCTTTGATCTTGAGCGCTCAGAAGCGGGAGGCGACCAGCAGGTCTTCCTCTTCGTCGCGCTGCCGGCCGCCGAGTGCCGCGGCTGCAGAGGAGATAAACGCGCCGACGAGCAATGAAAGGGATCCGACAAGGGCCGTCGTTGCTGCCGCCTTGCGGGCTTCGTCGGTTGCCTGCTGGGCGGCCACCTTGGCATCTTCGATCCTTTTCAGGACGGAATCGACACGGGCACGGGCTTCCTCCGGCGAGAGGCCGGTGCGGGCGGAGACGATGGTGGCAAGATAAGCCTTGTCATCTTCCGGCACGCCGCCCTGCATAGCTCCATTCACGAGGATTCGGGACACTTCGGCAGTTGCTGCCGTATTGTCGGTTTCCGCACGCTGCTGCGCCTGCTGCGGACGCAGCAGCGCATCGGTGAAATAGGAGGTCGCGGCATTGGTATCGGCGTCATCCGCAGACGATGCCGCCGCTGCCGAACCCGCAACACCGGCGGTCGCTGCCGCAGTTCCGACGGCCTGAGCCCCGACGCTGGCAAGCGAAGTCAGAGACGAGGCGAGGAAACCGGCCACGAAGATCGTCGCTAATGCCCAGGAAACAAAGCCATGCGCGGTATCCCGGAAGAAGACTTCATCCGTATGGACCGCCGCCCATTTGGTCCTGAGCCTTCCGGTCAGATAGCCGCCGAGGGCCGCCGACAGCCATTGCACGACCACGAGCCAGATGGCGGCCGTGATCCCGACGGTTGCAGCCGAACTGCTTTCCCCCGACCAGGGCGAGACCATGGTCAGGCCAAGGCCGGAGCCGAAAAGGATGAGGATGAGGCTGATGCCGGTTGCCGCAACCGCACCGCCGATGATCGGACCCCAGGCAATTGCGGATTTTGACGACTCGACCGGAGTTAGCGCCGTGGAGCCTGTCGATGAAATTGGCATTTCCGTCTCCTCAGCGCATGAAGAGGACGAGAAGGATGACGATCGGCAGCGGAATGCCGAGGAGCCAGAGCAGAATACCGCGTCCCATGGTGAATCTCCTGTAATATCATGGTTTGTCTATCGAAGTGCCCTTTCAACACGCCGGTGCTCCTTTTGGTTCCTGGGGTCGGGGTTTTTCCCGCGCCTGCCGCGCCCGTTTCTTCCCCGGCCAGTCTGTGCACCAATTTTCGCCATGCCGACGGACCGGACCTGGCTTAGCCATCCCGGAGACGAAGGGTGGTCGGACGGGGCGCTGGGAGCTGCCTCGTAAGTTAGTTTATAGGTGACACCTCTCAGCGCCCCGTTCAGCGGTTTTTATCCGCGACTTCGATCTCTCTGCCGTGGCCTTTCCGGATGGTGTTCGTCTGACCTCTGGCGCTCGTCCGGACCAACTTACCGGCAAGGGCAACCAGGAACCGCCGCCGGACTTCCGGATCCTCGGATTAAATCCGAGGAAGCGGACGGACTTCAAATAGTCCGGCGAAACCATCCATGAGGCCACCATGTGTGCCGCACAGGCACGCCCGGCGCGCGCTTTCGGGCATCAAGAGACGAGGGCCGGTCCGTAACCCTTCATCTCTCCCCGTGTCGCTGGAGGGAGACCATTTTCCGCGAACCCCGGATACAAGGACTTACGTCGTTTCCTTGCACCCGGCGCCGGCCCCGCCTCGCCAGGACGCCTCCTGGTGTATCCGATACGGGACGGGGAAATTGTAGGCATGGGGCGAGGGG
>NZ_PVBM01000028.1 GCF_002968575.1 Neorhizobium huautlense
CTCAATCCGAGCTGGCAAAAGCGATGCCTGCTCCCGATCCAAACCGAAAATATATCCCATGAAAATGGCCACCCCGATCCCGAGGTGGCCATCTTAACTGATTTGCCAATCGTTTCCACACAGCCTGATCTCTACCGGGGTTTGAAGTCTGCAAAGTGAGGTTAGGAGATCAGCCCGCGAGCTTCGACTTTTCGTAGCGCTTGCGGTCGTTCGGATCGAGAAACATCTTGCGAAGCCGGATGTTCTTCGGCGTCACTTCCATCAGTTCGTCGTCCTGGATCCAGGAAAGCGCACGGTCGAGCGTCATGCGGATCGGCGGCGTAAGCTTCACAGCTTCATCCTTGCCGGCAGCCCGGATGTTGGTGAGCTGCTTGCCCTTGAGCACGTTGACCTCAAGGTCGTTGTCGCGGCTGTGAATGCCGATAATCATGCCCTGGTAGACCTTTTCGCCCGGCTCGATGATCATCGGACCGCGGTCTTCCAGGTTGAACATCGCGTAGGCCACGGCTTCGCCGGCAGCGTTGGCGAGCAGCACGCCGTTGACGCGGCCGCCGATCTGGCCCTTGAAGGGTTGATAATCGTGGAACAGGCGGTTCATGATCGCCGTTCCGCGCGTGTCGGTCAGAAGCTCCGACTGGTAGCCGATCAGGCCGCGCGTCGGTGCATAGAACCGCAGGCGGATACGATTGCCGCCGGACGGGCGCAGTTCGACCATTTCGGCCTTGCGCTCCGACATCTTCTGCACGACGACGCCCGAATGCTCCTCGTCGACGTCGATCACGACTTCTTCGATCGGCTCCATGAGGGTGCCGTTTTCATCCTTGTGCATGACGACGCGCGGACGCGAAACGGCAAGCTCGAAACCTTCACGACGCATGGTCTCGATGAGGACGGCAAGCTGCAATTCGCCGCGCCCGGAAACGTAGAAGGAATCCTTGCCTTCCGCTTCTTCGATCTTCAGCGCAACATTGCCTTCCGCTTCCTTGAAGAGACGGTCGCGGATGACGCGCGACGTAACCTTGTCGCCTTCGGTGCCGGCAAGCGGGCTGTCGTTGACGATGAAGGACATGGTGACGGTCGGCGGATCGATCGGCTGCGCCTTCATGGCTTCCGTGACGGACGGATCGCAGAAGGTATCGGCAACGGTGCCCTTGGAGAGACCGGCGATCGCCACGATGTCGCCCGCATGCGCTTCCTCGATCGGCTGGCGTTCGATGCCGCGGAATGCGAGGATCTTCGAAATACGGCCAGTTTCGATCAGCTTGCCATCCTGGCCAAGCACCTTCACAGCCTGGTTCGGCTTGATCGAGCCCGAGGCGATGCGGCCGGTGATGATGCGGCCAAGGAACGGATTGGCTTCAAGGATCGTACCGATCAGACGGAACGGACCTTCTTCGACGGTCGGCTCCGGAACGTGCTTGAGCACAAGGTCGAGCAACGGCGCGAGGCCCTCGTCCTTCGGGCCTTCCGGATTGACGTTCATCCAGCCGTCGCGGCCGGAACCGTAAAGGATCGGGAAGTCGAGCTGCTCGTCCGTAGCATCGAGATTGGCAAACAGGTCGAAGACTTCATTGATGACTTCCTCGTGGCGGCCGTCCGGACGGTCGATCTTGTTGATCGCGACGATCGGGCGAAGTCCGACCTTCAGCGCCTTGCCGACCACAAATTTGGTCTGCGGCATCGGTCCTTCGGACGAGTCGACGAGAACGATCGCGCCGTCCACCATCGAGAGGATACGTTCCACCTCACCGCCGAAATCGGCGTGGCCGGGAGTGTCGACGATGTTGATGCGCACGCCCTTCCACTCGACCGAGGTCGCCTTGGCAAGGATGGTGATGCCGCGTTCCTTTTCCAGATCGTTCGAGTCCATAACGCGTTCTGCAACGCGCTGGTTGTCGCGGAACGAGCCGGACTGTTTCAGAAGTTCGTCGACAAGGGTCGTTTTCCCATGGTCAACGTGCGCGATAATCGCGATGTTGCGAATTGCCATATGGTGTATCTCTGAGGCTGCGGCGCGGCAAAATGACAAGGCGCGCCAAATTTCGTTGGCGCGCTATTACATGCTTTTTCGCATTTGCGAAAGGGGGCCGCGTCGATGGCAGCTATGCAAAGACGCTCAGGCGTCGCTGCCGGCCAATTCCTCGACCATCGCAAGACCCTTTTTCTTCAGCATGGCCTGCGGGTCGGGAAGCTTGCCGCGAAACGCCTTGTAGGTATCCTCCGGGTCGATCGAGCCGCCCACCGAATAGATATTGTTCTTCAGCTTGCGCGCCATCACCGGGTCGAAGACGTTGCCCGTTTCCTCGAAAGCCGAGAAGGCGTCCGCATCGAGCACTTCCGACCACATGTAGGAATAGTAGCCGGCCGAATAGCCATCGCCTGCAAAGACGTGCTGGAAATGCGGCGTGGCGTGGCGCATGACGATCGAAGCCGGCATGCCAATTTCGTCCAGCACCTGCTTCTGCACCGCCATCGGGTCTTCCACGGCACCACGCGTATGGAAGGCCATGTCGACCAGGGCCGAGGACGTGAACTCGACGGTGGCAAAGCCGGCGTTGAAGGTGCGGGCTGCCAGCACCTTGTCGAGCAGGGCCTTCGGCATCGATTTGCCGGTTTCGTAATGAACGGCATATCTTTCGAGTATTTCGGGCACGGTCAGCCAGTGTTCGTAAAGCTGCGACGGCAGTTCGACAAAATCCCGCGCAACGCCGGTGCCGGAAACGGAGGGATAGGTTACATCCGACAGCATGCCGTGCAACGCATGGCCGAATTCGTGGAAGAGCGTTCTCGCGTCGTCCAGCGACAGCAAGGCCGGCTTGCCTTCCGCAGGTTTGGCGAAGTTGCAGACGTTATAGATGATCGGCAACTCGCCCTGCTTACCGTTTTTCAGCGTCAGCTTGTGCTGCGACTGGAACGAATTCATCCACGCACCGGACCTTTTCGACGCGCGGGCGAAATAGTCACCCAGGAAAAGCGCCTTCAGCGCGCCATCCTTGTCGCGGATCTCGAAGACCCGAACGTCCGGGTGGTAGGCCTCGATACCCTTTACTTCGACGGCCTTGATGCCGAAGAGCCGTTCCGCGACGTCGAAACATGCCTCGATGATCTTTTCGAGCTGGAGATAGGGCTTCAGCTCGGTCTCGGAAAAATCGAACATCCGCTGCCGAAGCTTTTCCGCGTAATGACGCCAGTCCCAGGGCATCACCTCATGGTTCTTGCCTTCTTCGGCAATCAGGCGGCCGAGGCTCGCTTCTTCCTCCAGCGCTTTGGCTCGTGCTTTTTCCCAGACCTGGCGAAGCAGCGTGTTGACGGCATCCGGCGTCTTCGCCATCGTGTTGTCGAGCTTGAGAGCCGCGAAACTGTCGTACCCGAGCAGACTGGCTTTTTCGGCCCTCAACGCCAATGTCTCGCGAACGACGCCGAGATTGTTCGTTTCACCTTCGTTGGCCCCGCGCGCAACCCACGCCTTGAATGCCTGTTCCCGCAGATCGCGGCGCGTCGAAAACGTCAGGAACGGCTCGATGATCGAACGCGACAGGGTCACGGCATAACCGTCAGCCTCCCCCCGCTCGCGGGCCGCTGCCGCCATTGCATCTCGCAACATCTCGGGCAGCCCTTCGAGTTCCGCTTCGTCCGAGAGCTTCAGCGACCAGTTCTTTTCGTCGGCCAGCACGTTCTGGCCGAACTTCGCGCCAAGACCGGCGAGTTTCTCGTTGATGTCCGCCAACCGCTCTTGCTGCGGCTTCGGCAGCTTGGCGCCAGCCCGGACAAACCCTTTCCAATGGCGCTCGAGCACGCGCTCCTGCTCAAGGGTCAAGCCCAGATCCGCGCGCTTTTCCCAAAGCGTGTCGATGCGGGAAAAGAGGGCGGCATTCATGCCGATCTTCGAATAGTGGCGGGAAAGTTTCGGTGCCATTTCCCGTTCGAGCCCCTGAATGGTCTCGTTGGTATGTGCGCCGGCCTTACCCCAGAAAAGCGCCGAAACCCGCGAGAGTTCGTCGCCTGCTGTTTCCAGCGCAACCACGGTATTGGCAAAGCTCGGGGCTTCGGGATTGTTCGCGATGGCCTCGATCTCGCCCTCATGGGCCGAAAGCGCGGCATCGAAGGCCGGGGCGAAATCCTCATCTTTCACCAGATCGAAACGAGGCAGGCCATGATGGCCGTTCCATTCCACCAAAGCAGGGTTCACGGGAGGATTTGAAGACATGCGCATATCCTTCGAAAGATGGGTCGCCATTCATATAGGAGAAGGTTGCCGTATTGGGTATCCGCTGCGGCGTTTTTGACTTTCGACAAAAAATCACACCCCATAATTAACGTATATTAACTATTTGACGCGGTGCAGCACCCACAGGTACCCTCTTTTCCAGTATCCGGTGACTCGGGATATAGCCATGGAAATCAGTTCCTTGCGCTGGTCTACCCATTTCCTTCAAAGGGAGAATTCTCGAAACGCCAAGATCGAGAAGCCTTCACAGCAGGAAAGCCGGCACGGCCAGATCATCTTTCAGGTGCCCGAAGCGGGTGACTTGCCGATCAATTTCTCGGCTATCACCCCACGCGATTTGCGTGCCTTGGCCCTGGAGAACTACCAGGCCGGCAAGATCGACCAAGATACCTATATCACGCTTTCCGAGGAGCTTCCGACGCATGCCGTCGATGCCCAGGGGCAAGTTGTCGATCTGTCGCAAGTTACCGACGAGACAGGATTCGACTTCCACGATTTTTACCGAAACCAGCTCGAGATCGCGATATCGCTTGGGGATGCGCACCGCGCCGACGTCCTGCGCTCCGTCATGGCCTTCCTCGAAATCTGAAGGCCGACAGCCTTACGCCCGGCGAACGCCGAAAAGATTTGGCGCCGAGTGCCAAAGTGCCTGCAGTGCAAATCCGATGAACAGCAGCCCGGAAAGCCGCACGATCGCCCTTTCATGCCTGCGGTAGAAGCGCCGCACGAAACCTGCACCGATAATAGCAATCAGCACGAGGTCTGCGGTCAGGAACCCGACAAGGGAGACGGCCAGCAGGATCGGCAGCCCCGCGAAATCCAGCGCGTCGGACGAGCCGGCAAGCAGTGCCGTGAAGGTCGCCAGAGCCACTGGATACCCCTTGGGATTGGTCAGCCCGAAGATCAGGCCACGCCTCAAGGGGCGCTCGACAGCCATTAAAGCGCCGCCATCTTCTTTCGGCTTTGCCCGCAATGCACTCCAGCCAATCCAGCCGAGATAGAGGCCGCAAACAACGCCAAGGATGTCGAAGACGGTCGTGCCAACAGTCTTTGCTCCAATGATAGCCACCAGCGCCAGGGCGGACCAAAGGATATCTCCCGCCAGATGCCCTCCCATGAAAAAGGCGCCCGCCTGACGTCCCTGCCCGGCGCCGATGCCGAGAAGCGCCAGGAACGCGGGACCTGGAATGAGTGTGTAGGCCAGAGCCGCAAGAAACGCGCCGGCAAGCAGCGAAGAGGACATGGCAGGCTCCAGTGAAAAGGCAGTACCCAGTGTTGCTGCGCCCTTTGTCGCTGTCAATGCGAGCGGACACGGGTTTTTCATTTGCCTTCCTTCCAAAAGATAGTAAGGGGGCCTTATGAAATTCTCCGATGCAATTGCGGAGGCTGGCCCTGAGATGGATCCCTTGGGTTTTCTGATCGTCGACAGCGCCCGCCTTCTCCGAGCAGCCTTCGAGCGTCGCATCGCCGAGGCGGGTCTTGGTCTCACACCCGGCGAGGCACGGGCTCTCATGAGCATCGCTGCCGCCGATGGCAGCCGGCAGCTCGACATCGCAAGCCGCATGGGTATCGAGCCGATGACGGTCTGCTCCTATCTCGATAAACTGCAGGAGCGCGGCCTCATCGAAAGGCAGCAGTGCTCCTCTGATCGCCGGGCGAAACGGATAAACCTGACACCTGCCTCCGATGAGATGATTTGCGCGATCCGCAAGGAGCTCAATATCATTCTGGCGCAGGCAACCGACGGCCTGAACAGTGAGGAGAATCGCATCTTGCGGGACACCCTGGCCGTCTTCAATGTCAGGCTTCAGGCAATCAATCTTTCCCAGGCGCCGCAGTTTTCGTCCGATGAAAGCCGGTAACATGCCCCCCATGCCAGCGCTTATGAGCGAGCGCCGCACGACTGTGATCGGCGCCCTGCTGACGGCAATCGGGCCGATCTCCATGGCGATCTATACACCTGCCATGCCGGAGCTGGTGCGGGCGTTCGACACCACCGAAGCCGCCATCAAGATGTCGCTGTCGCTCTATTTCGCAGGCTTTGCGCTGGCGCAGCTTGTCGCCGGCCCGGTATCGGATGCGTTCGGCCGCAAATCCGCCGCGCTCAGCTTCCTGGCCATCTATCTCGGCGGTTCATTGCTTGCCGTCTTTGCTCCGACGGTCGAATGGATTCTCGCGGGCCGCCTGATCCAGGGCATTGGAGCCTCGGTTGGCATCACGGTCTCGCGCGCCATCGTTCGCGACCAGTTCACTGGCGCGGAAGCAGCGCGCATCATGAACACGATGGGCATCATTCTGGCTATAGGTCCCGCCGCCGGGCCGACCATCGGCGGCCTCACGCTCGCTGCCTTCGGCTGGAAATCCGTTTTCCTGCTGATGGTCGGCTTCGGTGCAATCCTCGTCTTTCTTTCAACCGTCTATCTGAAAGAGACGACGGTCCCTGACCGCAGCAGGCTTCGACCGCTCCGGCTGCTTGGCGCCTATTGCGAAATCGCCGTGCAGGTAAGATTTCTTTTTGCTGCGATCGTCCTGGCAGGTTGTATAGGCGCGCTCTATGCGCAGGCGACTGCCCTGCCTTTCATCCTGATTGATGACGTGGGGCTCACCCCTACCCAATACGGGATGAGCATGCTGATGCAGTCAGGGTTCTATCTGATCGGATCGTTGTGTCTGCGCTTGACGTCGAAATGGCTTCCCGGCCGCAAGGCACCGGTTTTCGGGCTCGTCTTCAGCGGCAGCGGCGGCGTCATTATGGCGCTGTCCGTTTATTTCCTGCCACCTTCTTTTCTTTCGGTCATGGGGCCGGTGGCGATCTGCACTTTCGGCACCGCCTTCATCAGCCCGTACATTACGACCGCGGGCCTTGCCCCGTTCCCGCATATCGCCGGTTCTGCATCCGCGCTGATGGGTTTCATCCAGATGGGGGCCGGGTTTGTCGGAGGCGTTCTCATCGCATGGATCGGTGCGCCCTTGGCAGCGTTTGGCAGCGTCATCCCGGCCATGCACATCATCGCGGTGCTCGGTTATCTGGGCTTCCTTGTCGCCAGCCGAAACGAATAAAGCCCGCCTCTGGGAGGCGGGCTGGTTTCGATGAACTGCTTGTACGGCTCCTACTTGCGCAGGTTGCGTTTCGCGAGTGTTCTGAGGCGTAGCGCATTGAGCTTGATGAAGCCCGCCGCATCCTTCTGGTCGTAGGCGCCCTGGTCGTCCTCGAAGGTCACCAACTGGTCGGAATAGAGCGATTTCTCGCTCTCGCGGCCGATGACCATGACATTGCCCTTGTAGAGCTTCAGTGTCACTTCGCCTTCGACATGCTCCTGGCTCTTGTCGATCAGGGCCTGCAGCATCTCCCGCTCCGGCGAGAACCAGAAGCCGTAGTAGATAAGCTCTGCGTAACGCGGCATCAGCTCGTCCTTGAGGTGTGCCGCGCCGCGGTCTAGCGTGATCGATTCCATCGCGCGGTGAGCCGCAAGCAGGATCGTACCGCCGGGTGTTTCGTAGACGCCTCGCGACTTCATGCCGACAAAGCGGTTCTCGACGAGGTCGAGACGGCCGATGCCGTTGTCCCGGCCGTAGCTGTTGAGGGTCGCCAAGAGCGTTGCGGGAGACATCTCGACACCGTTGATCGAGACCGCGTCGCCGCGCTTGAAGCCGACCTTGATGACGGTCGCCTTGTCCGGCGCCGCTTCCGGGGAAATCGTACGCATATGCACGTATTCGGGCGCTTCCTGGGCCGGATCCTCCAGAACCTTGCCTTCAGAAGACGAGTGCAGAAGGTTCGCGTCGACGGAGAACGGCGCTTCGCCCTTCTTGTCCTTGGCGACGGGAATCTGGTTCTTCTCGGCGAATTCGAGAAGGTCCGTGCGGCTCTTGAAGGCCCAGTCGCGCCAAGGCGCGATCACCTTGATATCCGGGTTCAGCGCATAGGCCGAGAGTTCGAAACGGACCTGGTCGTTACCCTTGCCGGTGGCGCCATGGGCGATCGCATCGGCGCCGGTCTTCTTGGCGATCTCGATCAGATGCTTGGAGATCAGCGGACGGGCGATCGAAGTGCCGAGCAGGTAGACGCCCTCATAGACGGCGTTGGCACGGAACATCGGGAAGACGAAGTCGCGAACGAATTCTTCCCGGACGTCCTCGATATAGATCTCCTTGATGCCCAGCATCTCGGCCTTCTTGCGGGCCGGCTCCAGTTCCTCGCCCTGGCCGAGGTCGGCGGTGAACGTCACCACTTCGGCGCCGAGTTCGGTCTGCAGCCATTTCAGGATGATCGAGGTGTCGAGACCGCCGGAATAGGCGAGAACGACTTTCTTAACGTCTTTCGGAAGTGCCATGTCGATTTCAGGTCCGTCTGCGGGTGGCGGCGGTTTTCGGAAAACCGCCGGGTCGGGAATTGCGGCACTTTTAGCGAGTTTCTTGGGGCACGCAAGAAAAACCGGGCAATCATAACGATGGTGTCATGTTGACGCGCTTTGCTGCGGGCTCCATATCCGGCCGGACCTTTGAACAGCAGCGCCATAGAGGAGATCTGCAATGACCATCACTCATCCCGCTCTGAAAAAGGATAATGTCGCTGTCGTCACCGGAGCCGCATCCGGCATCGGTCTGGCTGCCGCCAAAGAGTTTGCCCGCATGGGTCTCTCCGTCGTGCTTGCAGATCTGGAAGGAGACAAACTGGCGGAGGCCTGCCGCGAGGTGGCCGCCCTCGCCGAGGATGGCGAAACCGATGTCGCAGCAATCGGCACCGACGTCTCGAAACCGGCGGAGATCGAGGCTCTGGAACGGGCAGTCCTGCAACGCTTCGGCCGCGTGCATGTGCTGATGAACAATGCCGGAATCAGCCCCGGAAGCACGATATTCGGGCCACAGGCAAACTGGGACAGCATTTTCGCCGTCAACCTGCTCGGGGTGATCCACGGCACGCGGACATTCGGTCCGGCCATGATCGCCCATGGCGAATCGTCGCTCATTATCAACACCGGCTCGAAGCAGGGTATTACCACGCCGCCGGGCAACCCTGCCTACAATGTCGCCAAGGCCGGCGTCAAAGCCTTCACCGAAGCGCTCCAGCACGAATTGCGCAACACGCCCAACTGCAAGCTCTCGGCGCATCTGCTGATCCCCGGCTTCGTGTTTACCGGCCTGACGAAAGGCGACCGCACCGAAAAACCCGACGGCGCCTGGACGCCGGAACAAACGGTGGAGTTCATGCTGACGAGCCTGGAGCGCGGCGATTTCTACATCCTCTGCCCGGACAATGACGTCGACCGGGCCACCGATGAGCGACGCATGGCCTGGGCGGTCGGTGACATCATCGAAAACCGTCCTCCGCTCTCGCGCTGGCATCCGGATTTCGCCGACGCCGCGAAAGATTTCATCTCCAGACCTTGATTGATTTGGCATCGCCTCGAAAGCCGGATAAATGGGAACTCCCTCTGTCCGGCTATCGAGCGCATCATGGATTTTCTACCGAGCATCGCAACTCTTCTCGCCTTCACCGCTGCGGGTCTCCTGCTCGCCTTGACGCCCGGCCCGGACATGACGCTGTCTATCAGCCGCGCGCTGGCGCAGGGACGGCGGCCGGCGCTCTTCGTCGTGTTCGGTACCAGCCTCGGCGTCGTCTGCCACACCCTGCTGGTCGCCTTCGGCATCTCGGCGCTGATTACCGCCTCGCCCACCGCGTTCTTCATTCTCAAGACAGGCGGGGCTGCCTACCTGCTCTGGTTGGCGATCCAGGCGATCCGCTTCGGCTCCAATTTTAAGGTGGACAAGGTGGAGCAGACGGTGAGCAGCCCGCTTGCCAATATCTCCACCGGGTTCTGGGTCAATATCCTCAATCCCAAGGTCATCATCTTCTTCATGACCTTCCTGCCGCAGTTCGTCACCGCGGGTGATCCGCACGTCACCGGCAAGCTGATCTTCTTTGGCTTCTATTTCATCGTCATCGGTATGCCGGTGAACCTGATCGTGGTCTTGGCCGCCGACTGGCTTTCGGGCTGGCTGCAGGCCAACCCCAAGGTGCTGCGCGGCATCGACTATACCTTCGCCGGGGTCTTTTCGATCTTCGCGGCAAAAATCTTTTTTACCCAAGCCAGATAGAGAAAAGGCCGGTCGAACCGGCCTTTTTTCAGTCGTCCTCGCCGTGGCCGGCGATCATCATCGCCTCGAAGGCCAGCCGCTCGGTCTTGCGCATCCGCTCCGATTCCGACTTCAACTGGCCGCAGGCGGCGAGGATATCTCGGCCGCGCGGCGTGCGGATCGGCGAGGCGTAACCCGCCTGGTTGATAAAATCGGCAAATTTCTCGATCTGGGCCCAATCGGAACATTGGTAGTTCGTCCCGGGCCAGGGATTGAACGGGATCAGGTTAATCTTGGCAGGAATGCCCTTCAGGAGCTGCACCAGCAGCTTGGCGTCCTCAAGGCTGTCGTTGACGTCCTTCAACATCACATATTCGAAGGTGATGCGGCGGGCGTTCGACAGGCTCGGATATTTACGGCAGGCTTCCAGGAGTTCCTTTAGCGGATACTTCTTGTTGATCGGCACCAGCATGTCGCGCAGTTCGTCACGCACCGCATGCAGCGAGATCGCCAGCATGACGCCGATCTCTTCGCCCGTCCGGTAGATTTCCGGAACGACGCCGGAGGTCGATAGCGTGACGCGCCGTTTCGACAGTGACAGGCCGTCCCCGTCGGTCGCAATCAGCAATGCGGTCTTGACGCTCTCGAAATTATAAAGCGGCTCGCCCATACCCATCATGACGATATTGGTGATCTTGCGCTCGCCGGTCGGCACGAAGGCGCCGGGCGGCGTGTCCGTACCCGGGAAATCCCCGAGACGGTCCCGCGCCAGCAGCAGCTGGGCCAATATCTCTTCTGCCGTCAGGTTGCGCACCAGCCGCTGTGTGCCGGTATGGCAGAATGAACAGGTAAGCGAACAGCCGACCTGGCTCGAAATGCAGAGCGTCCCGCGGCCTTCCTCCGGTATATAGACCGTCTCGACCTCCACCGGACGACCGGCGCCGCGCGGGGGAAACCGCAGCAGCCATTTGCGGGTGCCGTCGCTTGAGATCTGCTCCTCGACGATCTCGGGGCGGGAGATGGTGAAATGCGTCTTCAGCATCTCCCGCATGTCCTTCGCCACATTGGTCATGGCGTCGAAATCGGAAACGCCGCGGATATAGAGCCAATGCCAGAGCTGGCTGACGCGCATGCGCACCTGCTTTTCCGGCACGCCCTTTTCCTTCAGCGCATCCGCCATCATCTCGCGCGTCAGCCCGATCAGGGAGGGCTTACCGGACATCAGGTCCGGACGCGCCACGAGCGGCGTCTTGAGGGGGGCCATAATGGCCTCGGATACCGACATTCTCTTATCCCATCGAACACATGGCCTTGCCCCCGGTTCTGAAGCGGAGCGGCGAGCGCATGTCTGTATGTGAAACCAATCTCGGTCATAGGGGCGCTTTGGCGCCTGACCTTCGTTGTCAGGGCCTTTATCATTAAATTGCCGCCGCGTCCATTCTTGCTGAAACGCGAAAGGCCGGCGAGAGGCCGGCCCTTCTTCAACCATCAGTGCAACAGAGCTTACTTGCAGGCTTCGATCTGCTTCAGCGCAGCGGAAATGCCCGAGAGCGAATAGGCGTAGGAGGTCTTGGTACCGCGGCCAGAGACCGCGCGGACGCTCATGTTCTGACCGGTCTTCATGGCTGCGACCAGCGCCGGCTCTTCGGCAGCATTCTCCACCCAGGCGGCCTTGTCCTTGGTGAACATCACGAAGTTCTTGTTGTCGATCGTGACGGTGACCTTGGAATTCGACTGCAACGGATAGCCCACCATCACCTGCGGCTCGTAGGAGATGTTCTGGCCCGGGCGCTGCGTCACGATGAAGAAGATATCGCCGTGGTCGACGCTTGCCGGCTCCTTGGCGGTCGGAACCGACAGTACATAGCAGACGGTACTATTGCCCGACTTATAGGAATAAGCACCCCACGCCTTGAATTGCTGGATGCGCGTTGGGGTTTGAGCGAAAACGACGCCGGCGCTCGCCAGCGTGAGTGCCAGTGCGGTTGCGATTGTTTTTACAGACATGGTCTCCTGCCGGTTTTGTCTTCTTGCAACGGCCCGAGCGGGCAAGCCTTTGCCAGGCATGATCCTGATTCGGTTCATTTTGACTTAATCCTGGTTACCAAAGCGTCAATCGCACCGTTGAAATACTGTAAATGTCCCATCCACCGCCACGCCCCTGCGTGGACATCCTCCTCGCAACTATCTCCAAGTTTCATCTGGCGGGGAATTTTTCATGTGGTTTGTCAATCAGTGACACAAGGATTGGGGCAAGAGTTTGTCCTTTTCCTCGGTCCCTATATGACATTAGAATGGGCGAATATGACGGGGCCTCCTATGGGAAAGTTTGCGTAAATTAGATGGACCTGGATGAGAAAGACCACTTCGCCAATTTGGCCAAGGCGGTGGCCGACAACCGCGATCAGACGGCTTTTGCAACGCTGTTCGACCATTTCGCTCCTCGTCTGAAGTCATGGCTCGTCAAACGCTCGATGAAGCCGGACGAGGCTGAGGAACTGGTGCAGGAGGTCATGGCTGTTCTTTGGCATCGAGCGCATCTTTATGACCCCAGCCAGTCCTCCCTTTCAACCTGGCTTTATCGGATCGCACGCAACCGCCGCATCGACAGGGACCGCCGGGCTAAACATCGGCAGATAGAGATCAGCGAATACTGGTTTTGCCCCCCCGAAGTGCCGAGTGCGGATATCCTGCTCGAACGGGCAGAAAGTGATGCAAGGGTGCGGGCCGCGCTCGAGAATATTCCCGATGAACAGATGCAGCTCGTGCGCGCGGCTTTTTTCCTCGGCCAGACCCATTCGGAGATAGCCTCTTCGACAGGCATCCCTCTTGGTACCGTGAAATCGCGCATCAGGCTTGCTTTCGAACGGCTCCGCAAGGCGCTCGAAGAGCCGGCCTCGCTGGTTTGAGGGAAGAGCCGTTATTTCGCGCCCGCACCGGCTGTCTCCGGATTGTCCGCGAGAGCCTCGTCGGCGGCGTCGTAGTGGCGATCGGCGATATGTCCCTGGATCATCCGGAAAGCGACGGCCAATACGGCGACATCGTCCGTAAAGCCGACAAGCGCGAAGACGTCGGGCACGAAATCGACTGGCAGGACAAAATAGGCAAGAGCTGCAAGTAATACGCCGCGCACCCGTGCCGGCGTACGACGGTCGACGGCGCAGTAATAGGCGGCAACCAGGTCGCGACTGAAGGGAACCTGCCTGACGGCGCGCTTCAGCGTCGGCCAGAACTTCGCACGCACCTGCCGCTCCTGGCGTTCTTGCGTTTCCTCGTCACCCGGCAGGAGGATCTCACCAATCTTCACATTGTCCATGGTTTCTCCCTTCGCTCGGCATTTGCCGCGTGTACCCAATATGGGCGCCCGGAAAATGCAGTTCAATTGCGGCAGGAGAATGCCTTGTCCATGGCTCTGGCCAGCTTGAAATCAAGGTCCGTCAGGCCTTCGGCGTCGTGCGTCGTCAGCAGCACATCCACCCGGGAATAAACGTTCGCCCACTCCGGATGATGATTGAGCTTCTCGGCGCGCATGGCGCATTCCGTCATGAAGCCGAAGGCCTCTATGAAGTTCTTGAATTTGAAGCTCCTGAAGATGGCGTCGCCTTCCGCCTTCAGCTCCCATCCGTCCAGTAAGGCGAGCTCGCGTTCGGCAGCGGCCGTATCCAACTTTTCGTAGTTCATGCGAAAGCGCTCCTTAAAGGAGGCCCTTCACCGGTTCCAGATCTGCGGCATGGGCGTTGCCGTAGCTGATATCCTGCAACGGGAAGACCTCTTCCGTCAGATACGGCCCACCGCCGACGGATTCCTTCGATGACAGCAGCACGAAGCGTGAGACGGTAAATGGCGCGGTGTAGAAATTGCCGCGGCCGGAAAGATATTGCACCATGTCGTCCAGCCGGCAGTTCTTGAGCCGCGCCAGAGTAACGTGCGGAGTAAACTTGCGCGGATCCGGCGGCAGGCCGATGCGCTGGCAGATCCGTTCGATTTCCGCCTGAAGTGCGTAGATGTCCGGCGATGGAGCAACCCCGGCCCACACCGAATGAGGCTTCTTGGACCCGAACGAACCGATTCCGGTCAAGGTCATCTGGAATTCCGGTCGGTCGATACGGTCCAGCCGGTCGACGATCTCGTCGGCCGTGCGGCCATCGACATCTCCGATGAAGCGCAGGGTGATGTGATAATTCTCCACATCGATCCATCGGGCTCCGGGAAGCCCGCCGCGCAGCAGTGATAGGCTCATTGCTACATTGCGTGGAATTTCGAGGGCGGTGAATAGTCTCGGCATAGGGACCTCCTCGAATCTTTGCAGATGTTAACAGCGAATCATGCAACGGGGTTCCGTGCAAGATGTTATTTGCCGTTATCCTTAATCTCCCCCAGGAAGCTTTCGACAGGCTGGATCGTCTTCTCGACCATTACTGCAACCCCCTTGGCGTTGGGATGCATGCCATCTTCGAGCTGCATTCCCTCCACTGTCGTCACCCCGTCGAGGAAAAATGGATAGAGCGGCACGCCATATTTGTCGGCAAGCCGCTGGTAGATCGGATTGAAGCGTTGGGCGTAGTCGCCGCCCATATTCGGAGGGGCAAGGATGCCGATCAGAAAAACCGCAATCCCCCGTTCTTTCAGGCGGGCGAGCATGAGATCGAGGTTTCGCTCCGACTGTTCCGGGGAGATGCCGCGAAGCGCATCGT
Source organism: Neorhizobium huautlense (assembly GCF_002968575.1). Classification (GTDB taxonomy): domain Bacteria; phylum Pseudomonadota; class Alphaproteobacteria; order Rhizobiales; family Rhizobiaceae; genus Neorhizobium; species Neorhizobium huautlense. The sequence continues at coordinate 15,001 of NZ_PVBM01000028.1, forward strand.
TGGCGCCGAGCTCCAGGATGACGCCGTCTGTCCCGTCCGGCACCGACCAGTCGATGCGCGAAAGGCCACCGGAGGTCGTATCGCCTGAGACGCCTGCATTGGTTATCGCCACATTGTGGCCTTTTGCCCTGAGCGCCGCCTCGAGCTGGGCGGTATAGGATTCCGAAGGCGCAAGCTGGTAGCCCGCCATCAGGCTGTCACCGAAGCCGATGAGCTGAATCGACCGGTCCTCAGCGACCGCCGGCAATCCGATAAGCAAAAGCGCCGACATGACGATGAAGTGAAGGGCGCTTGCTTTAAAACTCACGGTTCGTCTCCTAGATTGGACGCCACTGTCATGCGACGGAATGCCCGTTTCAAGGCCAATATAGGAAGCTTTGCTTTGACTAAAACCATCATCACGCTGAAGAAGGCTGATCTCACCCTCGGCAGCGCGGCGGCCTCGGTGCATGTGTTGAAGAACATCGACCTGGAGATCCGGGCCAATGAGGCGGTCGGCATCGTTGGGCCCTCCGGTTCGGGAAAATCCACCCTTTTGATGGTGCTCGCCGGTCTGGAGCGTCTGGACAGCGGAGAGATCGTCATCGACGGCGCACCTCTTCATGCGCTTTCCGAAGACGCGCTCGCCGAATTTCGCGGGCGAAAGATCGGCATCGTATTTCAGTCCTTCCACCTGATCGCCAACATGACTGCGCTGGAAAACGTCGCCGTACCGCTGGAGCTTGCGAACGTGAAGAACCCGTTCGACATCGCCAAACGGGAACTTGCCGCCGTCGGTCTCGGCGAACGCCTTAGCCATTATCCCGGTCAGCTTTCCGGCGGCGAGCAACAACGCGTGGCAATAGCGCGCGCGCTCGCGCCGTCGCCTTCCGTGCTGATCGCCGACGAGCCGACCGGCAATCTCGACGCGGAAACCGGTCGGCAGATTGCCGACCTTTTGTTTGCCAAGCAGGCGGAGCGTAGCATGACCATGCTGCTCGTCACCCACGACAATGCGCTCGCTGCCCGCTGCTCCAGACAGATCCGGGTCCGCTCCGGTGAAATCGTCGGCGACAGTGCGATCCATCATCCGGTTCAGGCGGTTCTTGCATGAACCGCGTCTTCCCCCGCCTTTCCATTTCTTTCCGCCTGGCACTGCGCGAAATGCGCGGCGGCCTGGCAGGGTTTTATATTTTCCTCGCCTGTATCGCGCTCGGTACCGGGGCGATTGCTGCGGTAAACTCGGTTTCGCGCGCCATCACGGGCGCCATTGCCAGCCAAGGGCAGGAAATCCTCGCGGGCGACGTTCGCTTCGAACTCAACAATCGGGAAGCGACGCAAGCGGAGCGTGCCTTCCTCGACAGCTTGGGCGAGGTAAGCCTTTCAACCAGCCTGCGCTCGATGGCCCGCAAGCCGGACGGTTCGGAACAGGCGCTTGCAGAGGTCAAGGCGGTTGACGACCTCTATCCGCTTTACGGAACCTTCCGCTCTGAACCTTCGGCGCCGCTTCCCGATCTGCTCGCCAAAGACAGCGATGGTTTTGGTGCATTGGCCGCCCCCTTGCTGCTGGAACGCCTCGGACTCCGCCAAGGCGACCAGATCTTGCTCGGCAATGTGAAGCTGACGCTGCGCGGGACGATCGCCGCCGAGCCCGATGCATTGTCCGACGGTTTAGGGTTTGCACCCCGCCTGCTGATCGGAAGGGAGGCGCTCCTGGCGTCCGGCCTCATCACCACCGGCAGCCTTGTCGAGCATGCCTACAAAATCAAACTCGACGACCCGTCAATTCGCGCGACACTGACCGGCCGTGCCAATCGCGAATTCCCGAGCGCCGGCTGGTCGATCCGTTCGAGCGACCGCGCAGCACCGTCGCTGACGGAAAATGTGGAGCGCTTCTCGCAGTTCCTGACACTGGTTGGCCTCACCGCACTCATCGTCGGCGGCGTCGGTGTCGCCAACGCCGTGCGGGCTTTCCTCGACGCAAAGCGGACGACGATCGCTACGTTTAAATGCCTCGGCGCGCCCGCTTCGGTCGTGACGTTGATCTATCTCATCCAGATCCTGTTGCTGGCGGTTGTCGGAATCACGATCGGGCTGGCGATCGGCGCGGTAGCACCTTTCGTTGCCCTGCAGTTTCTCGAAGGCGTTCTTCCGGTTCCGAAGGAGGTGACATTCTACCCCTCCGCTCTTCTCTATGCCGCCCTCTTCGGGCTGTTGATCACCTTTGCCTTTGCGATCCTGCCGCTCGGCCATGCTCGCGAAGTACCGGCAACGGCACTTTTTCGTGAGCAGAGTTTCGACAACGTCCGGCTACCCTCCTGGCCCTATCTGATAGCAGCGGCGGCTGCGCTTGCCGCTCTCGCGGCTTTGTCGATCGTCACCGCCGAAGACAGGTTCGTCGCCACCGTGTTTCTCGCCGCCGTCGCCGCAGCCTTCGTTCTGCTTCGCCTCGTCGCAGTCCTGATTGCCGGCCTTGCCCGCCGGAGCCCGCGTGTGAATTCGCCGGCGTTGAGGCTTGCGATCGGCAATATCCATAGGCCCGGCGCGCTCACGCCTTCCGTTGTACTCTCGCTGGGCCTTGGCCTCGCTCTCCTTGTGACGCTTGCCCTGATCGACGGCAATATGCGCCGGCAGCTCACGGGCCAGATCGCCAGGCAGGCTCCGAATTTCTTCTTCGTCGACATCCAGAGCTCCGAGCGCGAAGGCTTCCTGGACATTCTCAAGCAGCATTCGCCAGAGGGTTCCGTCACGCAAGTGCCCATGCTTCGCGGCAGGATTCTGGCCTTCAACGGCCAGGATGTCACGCAGATGAACGTGCCCCCCGCCGGTCGCTGGGTGCTGCGCGGCGACCGCGGCATCACCTACGAGGAAAAGCTGCCTGCCAACTCGACATTGACCGCCGGCCAGTGGTGGCCATCCGACTATAGCGGAGAGCCGCTGGTCTCGTTTTCCGCCGAAGAGGCGGGCGAACTGGGACTGAAACTCGGCGACACCGTCACCGTCAACGTGCTCGGCCGCAACATTACCGCCCGCATCGCCAATTTCCGAAACGTCGAGTGGGAATCGCTTTCCATCAATTTCGTGATGGTCTTCTCGCCCAATACGTTCCGCGGCGCGCCGCACGCCTGGCTTGCCACCCTTACTGACCCTTCTGCGACAGCCGGACAGGAAGCCGCGATCCTTCGCTCCGTTACAAATGCCTATCCGACGATCACCAGCGTTCGCGTCAAGGATGCGATCGACATTGTCAACCAGCTGGTCGCCCAGCTGGCCACGGCCATCCGGGCCGCGGCCGCTGTCGCCCTCATCGCTTCCGTTCTTGTCCTGGCCGGCGCCCTTGCGGCAGGCAACCGGGCGCGGACCCACGACGCCGTCATCCTCAAGACCCTGGGCGGGACCCGCAGCATGCTGATGCGCGCCTTCAGCTATGAATACATGATGCTCGGCGCAGCAACCGCCGTCTTTGCGCTGCTTGCCGGCGGCATCTCCGCCTGGTTTGTCGTCAGCCGCATCATGAGGCTGCCGTCGACGTTCCTGCCGGATGTCGCGGTCCTTACGCTCGCTATATCTCTCGTTCTTACAGTCGGAATCGGCCTCGCAGGAACCTGGCGTATCCTTGGGCAGAAAGCTGCGCCTGTGCTCCGCGAACTGTGATTCAACCCTGGGATGATTGCACGCCCATGTTCGCCGATAAACTTGCCGTCATAACGTCTTCAGGTTGCTAAATTGCCGTAGTGGTTTGCGTTTTCGCTCGCCACACCTCTTGTATGTAAAGCAATATCACATCATATTTGCGGGTAGGCTTGCTGGAGCTCCGCAGCGGCGCCTGGGTCTGAAGATAAGGGGGCCCGACACCGTGAATAATTCCGGAGCTTAAAGAGGAAACAATGGCTGACTTTAACAACTACCAGAACCGAATGGCGCGCGCTGGCGCCCAGTCGGGCGCGATGATCGATGAAGGCCTTCGCGCCTATATGCTCAAGGTTTACAACCTGATGGCGCTCGGGCTTGCGATCACCGGTGTAGCGGCCTTCCTGACATGGCAGATGGCGGTTGCCGACGGCCAGCTTACGGCTTTCGGCCAGCTCCTTTATACCAGCCCGCTGAAATGGGTTGTCATGCTGGCTCCGCTGGCGATGGTCTTCTTCCTGAGCTTCCGCATCAATTCGATGAGCGTCGCGGCCGCGCAGACGACCTTCTGGGTTTATGCCGCGCTGATGGGCCTGTCTCTGTCCTCGATCTTCCTGGTCTTCACCGGCCAGAGCATCGTGCAGACCTTCTTCGTGACCGCCGCCTCCTTCGGCGCGTTGTCGCTCTACGGTTACACGACCAAGAAGGATCTGTCGGGCTTCGGCACGTTCCTGATCATGGGTCTGTTCGGACTGATCATCGCCTCGATCGTCAACATCTTCCTGCAGTCTTCTGCGATGGGCTTCGCGATCTCCGTGATCGGCGTGCTGATCTTCGCGGGCCTCACCGCCTACGATACGCAGAAGATCAAGGAAATGTACTATGATGGCGACGACGTTGCCGTTATGGGTCGCAAGGCGATCATGGGCGCACTGACGCTTTACCTCGACTTCATCAACCTCTTCACGTTCCTGCTGCAGTTCATGGGCAACCGCGACGAATAAGCCTGCAGGGCATGAATAGAAAAAGGCGGCTCCTCAGCCGCCTTTTTTGTTGCCCCGCTGGAAGCCGCCGCATAGGCTGGGCGATACGACATTCTTTCACCTGCCAGTGATTTCCCTCCATGACTTTCCGCATTCGCGACGCTTCTCCCTCCGATCTCCCAGTCATTACTGAAATTTACCGCGACAGCGTCCTCAACGGTACGGCCAGCTACGAAATCGTCCCGCCGGACCAAGTCGAGATGACGAGCCGCTTCGAAGCGATCAAAGCGAAGGGCTATCCTTACATCACCGCAGAAGGCGAGAACGGGGCCTTGCTCGGTTATGCTTATGCCTCGGCCTTCCGGACCCGTCCGGCCTACAGGTGGCTGGTGGAGGATTCCATTTATCTCGCTCCGGAAGCGCGCGGCAGAGGAGTGGGCAAGGCCCTTCTGAAGGAGCTCCTTATCCGCTGCGAGGCGCTCGGCTTCCGGCAGATGATCGCCGTCATCGGCGGGGCGAGCCCGGCTTCCGTAGCGGTGCATGCCAGTCTCGGCTTCGAAATGACCGGCACGCTCAAGGGCACCGGCTTCAAGCATGGGAAATGGCTGGATACGGTTCTGATGCAGATCTCTCTCGGTGAGGGCAAGGAAACCGATCCAGACCCAAGTGTCTATCCCGGCACTCTGTTTGCCGGATAAGGCTCAGTCAATCAGTTTCAAAATCTTGTCGAAGACCTTGAGCACCTGCGGCAGTTCATGGCCACGCTTCAGGATCATTCCGTGGGTGTTGAGCACGCAATAGGCGCCCTGCTTCCCGGCTAGCTTGGGATTCTTTTCGATCCGGTAAAGCGGCATCTCGCCCGACCGCTTGAAGATGGAAAAGACCGCCCGATCCCTGAGATGATCGATCGCGTAGTCTTTCCATTCTCCTTCGCCTACCATGCGCCCATAGATCCTCAGAATCGCGTCGAGCTCGCGTCTGTGAAAGGTAACAGGAACGGGATCGCGGTTCTGCCGGTATTCGTGGAGATTGACGACGGTGGCTTCCTGCGTTCTTTCGCGCCCCGGCAATTCCGGCTGATCGGTCATCAAGGCTCCCAAATCACAAATGTCGGAGATGTGACAGTCTGCCCGAGAGCCCGAAAAATGCAACCCCGGGGATCGCCGAGCTGTGGAGAGGACTTGGCGTTTTTTATTCTCGCCCTATTTCGGACAAAACAGCGCCAGATTTCAAAGCGAGATTGGCGCCTATCGGTTGGCGCGTTCCTAGCGCCATATGGCCCGATCCGGTGCATTGACCCTTACCCCCAGCCCCCCAATGTTCCTGGATCGGGCCGCCGACCGATTCTCCCTGAACGGACGAAGCCGGGCTGCGGCGGATCAGTATTTCTTGCGGCCAGCCATGAGAATTGTAGCTCCGAGAATGGCCGCGGGCTCCCCTCCGGCACCCGAAGTCTGCAAGAGGATCGCGCAGCCGTCCTTCTTCGATTTACCCATCAGTTTACCCGGGAGATTGAGCTTCATGCTCTGGCCGTTCCAGGTGCCGACGGATTGCACGTCGTAGACGCTGTGCCAGTATTCCATGGTCTTGCCGCTGTTCTCACCCTTGGTGACATCCACCTGCTGACGCTTGGTGAAGTAAGCGACAACGACGTCCGCCTGACCCTTGCCTTCACCGATCTCGATCTCAATCTCGTCTCCCCGCATGGCGGCAGTCACCGGTACGTTCAGCCCGTTGCCGCTGTCGTTCAGGCCCTTCACCTTATCGTTGATAAGGGCAAGATCGGTGCCTTTTACATGCTCGCGGCCGTTGATGATCGCTTGCGGCGTGTAGACGCCGCTTCGCCCCAACGTCTTCGCATAGCCATATTGACGCTCGGTATTTTCCCTGGAACTCAAGGTGTCGGTCCAGCCGAGATAATTCCAATAGTCCACGTGATAGGAAAGCGCGACCACATCCCCCTGCACGACCAGATCGCGCAGCGTCCCATCCGCCGGCGGACAGGAGGAGCAACCTTGCGAGGTAAATAGCTCGACGACGCCCTTGGGAGCCCTCACCTCGCCCCCAAACGCAGCGCCGGCGGAGACCAGGCTCGCAAGAAGGACCAGAGAAATGGAGCGGAACGGCATCGGCGGTGGACCTCCTTATCAGGGCATCTGTTATCCACTATTGCTCGCGGCGATCAAGAGCCTAACGCGCGGGACGGCGGAAGGTAACCACCCCCTCCCGTCAAGAGAAAGTCACGAAGGGGTGAAGACCGGATATTTGATCGCCATTGTTTCGCCATCCAATCCGATCTTCTTCGGCCGTCAGCCGCGGTCAGATCAGCTTCAAAAGGCCCTGGGCGAAATAGACCGCGCCCACGCCCGTCACGATCCAGCGCGTCCAGGCCCTGAAGTCCGCATCCGTTATCCGCTGCAGGATGCCATTGCCGGCGCGCGCCCCGAAAATTGCGATCGGCGCCGCGATCAGAATAGCTATCCAATCGGTCGGCGGCAGAACCGAAGCCGCATTCCAGTAGAAGACGACCTTGGTGGCATGCGAGGCGACCTGGATCGCCGCCTTGGTTGCGATCACCTTGCGCCGGTCCATCATGGTGCGGATGAAGAAGATGTCGATTGTCGGTCCGGAAACACCGACGCCGACCGTCAAGGCTCCCGCGATCAGGCCGCAGACAAGCGCATGGGACGGTTTCGAGGCATCGAGCTGGAGCTTCGAGACCGGCAGCCACACAAGGATCGGCATCAGCCCGATTGCGATCAGCACGACGATGATGTTCGGCTGGTAGTCGACGATCAGCAGGAAAATGCTTGAGATGATCAGCCCCAAGCCGAGGATGCCAAGGATTTTGTATTCGATATAGGCGCGCGAGAACCAGGCGCGGGACCCGTTCGATACCATCTGGATGACGCCATGAATGGCGATCGCGGTCCCGACCGGATAGAGAAAAAGCAGGACCCAGAGCAAGATCAGCCCGCCCGCCATCCCGAAAATTCCCGAAAGCAGGGATGTCAGGAAAACGGTGACGGCCATTCCGATGAAGATGACGATGGCCAAGGTAGCCGGACCTTCGGAAGGTAACGCGGGAAAATTCAGGAGCGGAATGCACCCGCCGGAAAACCTCCGGCGGGTGCAGATCAATCGCCTTTAAGCGGCAAGATCCCGCAGAACGGTCTGCAGAATGCCGCCGTTGTTCATGTAGATGACTTCATCGAGCGTATCGATGCGGCAAAGGATGTTGATCTCCTTCACCGTGCCGTCGCCATAGGTGATCTTGGCGGTCTTCCACTCGCGCGGCTTGATGTCGCCTTCCAGGCCTTCGATGGTGACGGTCTCGTCGCCCTTGAGACCGAGCGAAGCCCAGGTCGTGCCTTCTTCGAAGACGAACGGGACGACGCCCATGCCGACCAGGTTCGAGCGATGGATACGCTCGAAGGACTGGGCGATGACGGCCTTGACGCCAAGCAGATTGGTACCCTTTGCGGCCCAGTCGCGCGACGAACCGTTGCCATATTCGACACCGGCGAAGATGACGAGCGGAACGCCCTCTTCCTTGTACTTCATGGCCGCATCGTAGATCGACATCTCTTCCTTCGACGGATAGTGGATGGTGTAGCCACCTTCCTTGCCGTTCGGACCGAGCATGTGGTTGCGGATGCGGATATTGGCGAACGTGCCGCGCATCATGACTTCATGGTTGCCGCGGCGCGTGCCGTACTGGTTGAAGTCCGCAACGGCGACGCCGTTTTCCGTGAGATAGGCACCGGCGGGCGATGCCGCCTTGATCGAACCGGCCGGAGAAATATGGTCGGTGGTGATCTTGTCGCCGAAGAGGCCGAGGACGCGGGCGCCCTTGATATCCTTGAGACCTGCACCTTTCTTGCCCATGCCTACGAAGTAGGGCGGGTTCTGCACGTAGGTCGACTTGTCGTCCCATGCATAGGTATCGCCCGGAGGAACCTTGACCGCCTGCCAGTTCGCATCGCCCTTGAAGACGTCGGCATATTTGGTTTCGTAGAGTTCGCGGGTGACGTATTTCTGGATGAATTCCTGCACTTCGTGCGAGGTCGGCCAGATGTCCTTGAGATAGACCGGGTTGCCGTTCTGGTCTTCGCCGATCGGCTCCCTGGTCAGGTCCTTCTGCACCGTGCCGGCGAGCGCGTAGGCAACGACGAGCGGCGGCGAAGCGAGGTAGTTGGCCTGGACGTCAGGGGAAATGCGGCCTTCGAAGTTACGGTTGCCCGAGAGCACGCCCGAAACGATGAGACCCTTGTCGTTGATCGTCTTGGAGATCGGCGCCGGCAGGGGCCCGGAGTTGCCGATGCAGGTGGTGCAGCCGAAGCCGACGAGATTGAAGCCGAGCTTGTCGAGATCGGCCTGCAGGCCGGACTTGGCAAGATATTCGCCGACGACCTGGGATCCCGGTGCGAGCGAGGTCTTGACCCATGGCTTGGACTTGAGGCCCTTGGCGACCGCATTGCGGGCGAGAAGGCCGGCAGCGATCAGTACCGACGGGTTGGACGTATTGGTGCAGGACGTGATCGCGGCAATCGCCACGTCGCCGTGGCCGAGATCGAAATCCGTACCCTCGACAGCGTAACGGTTGCTGAGTTGGCCCGGCTTCTTGTACTCGCCTTCGAGCGAAGTGGCGAAGCCGGACGCGATGTTTTCAAGCGGGATGCGGCCTTCCGGACGCTTCGGGCCGGCCATCGACGGCACGACGTCGCCGAGATCGAGTTCCAGCGTGTCGGTGAAGACCAGGTCGGAACCGTCGCCTTCGCGCCACATGCCCTGAGCCTTGGAATAGGCCTCAACCAGCGCAATACGCTCATGCGTGCGGCCGGACATGGTGAGGTAGTTGATGGTTTCGCCGTCGACCGGGAAAAAGCCGCAGGTCGCGCCGTATTCCGGGCCCATGTTGCCGATCGTTGCGCGGTCTGCGAGCGGCATGTTGTCCATGCCCGGACCGAAGAATTCGACGAACTTGGAAACCACGCCCTTCTTGCGCAGCATCTGCACGACGGTCAGCACGAGGTCGGTCGCGGTGACGCCTTCCTTGAGCTTGCCGGTGAGCTTGAAGCCGATCACTTCAGGCAGCAGCATGGAGACCGGCTGGCCGAGCATGGACGCTTCGGCTTCAATCCCGCCAACGCCCCAGCCCAAGACGCCAAGGCCGTTGATCATCGTGGTATGGGAGTCGGTGCCGACGCAGGTGTCCGGATAGGCGATCGTTTCGCCGTCCTCGTCCTTGGTCCAGACCGTCTGGCCGAGATATTCGAGATTAACCTGGTGACAGATGCCGGTACCCGGAGGAACGACGCGGAAATTCTTGAACGCCTGCTGACCCCACTTCAGGAAGCGGTAACGCTCGCCGTTGCGCTCGTATTCCAGCTCGACGTTCCTCGCAAACGCCTGCGGCGTGCCGAATTCGTCGACGATGACCGAATGGTCGATGACGAGATCGACCGGAACGAGCGGGTTGATTTTTTCCGCATCGCCGCCGAGCGCCTTGATGCCGTCGCGCATGGCCGCGAGGTCGACGACGGCCGGAACGCCGGTGAAGTCCTGCATCAGCACGCGGGCCGGGCGGTAGGCGATTTCCGCCTCAGCCAGACCCTTGTTGTTCAGCCATTCGGCAACCGCAAGAATCTGCTCCTTCGTCACCGACTGACCGTCTTCAAAGCGGAGCAGGTTCTCCAGCAGCACTTTCATGGAGAAGGGGAGTTTCGAGACGCCGGCCAAGCCGTTCTGTTCGGCTTTGGGAAGGCTGTAATAGACATAGTCCTTGCCGCCTACGGTGAGGACAGAACGACAATTGAAACTGTCGAGAGATTTAGCCACGGATAGTAACCCCGCTGATATAGAGCCAACACGCGCGTGCGGACGCCTATGCACTTCATGCACATCAGGATGCGGGTGCGACCATTTCCGCTGTCCGCACGAGAAGATCTTTTAGGTCTTCAGGTTCGGCGCAAGATGGAAATCACGCCGGCCGCTGGCGTGGTTGCAGTGCTTATAGATAATTTCTAAGAAGGGTTCCAGACTGCTAAAGTGGCAATCGCGCAAAATTTTTCAGTCGGGTGGTTAAAATCTTAACAAAGGCATCGAGTATGCGGCTGACGGCCGACGGTTTGGCCGCACGACGCGGTGAAGACCTGATTTTCAAAGACGTCTCTTTTGCTCTGGAAACGGGCGAAAGCCTCGTGCTCACCGGCCGCAATGGTTCGGGAAAATCGACCCTGCTGCGCGTCGTGGCCGGATTGCTTCGTCCGGAGAGCGGACGGGTGGAGTGGCATTCCGAATCAGCCGAATCGGGAATGCGCGCCGCGGAAGCCTGTCACTACCTCGGCCACCGCAACGCCATGAAGGCGGAACTCTCCGTCACCGAGAACCTCGCATTCTGGAAAGATTTCTTCGGCGACGTCAAAGGCGGTCATAGCCTGCCGGTACACGAAGCCGCCGAACTGGTGGGTCTCGGGAGCATCGTCCACCTGCCGTTCGGTTATCTGTCGGCCGGCCAGCAACGGCGCATGGCCTTCGCAAAGCTCCTCGTCGCCTATCGCCCCGTCTGGATTCTCGATGAACCGACGGCAGCGCTGGACGTAAATGCGGAGGGAGTATTCACGACATTGATCAAGGCGCATCTCGCCAAAGGTGGCATTCTGCTCGCCGCCACTCACCAGCCGCTCGGGCTGGATAATGGGAAGGAATTACGGATGACGGGGTTTTCCGGCATCATGGGAGAGAGATGGTGACCGCCCTCCTCTTTCGCGATCTCAAGCTTTCAGTCCGCGCCGGCGGCGGAGCAATGATCGGCGTCTTGTTCTTCATGACTGTTGTCGCCGTCATCCCCTTTGGCGTCGGGCCGGACCTGAACCTTCTCTCGCGCATCGGCCCGGCGATCGTCTGGATCGGCGCACTGCTCTCGGCCCTTCTCGGCCTGGACCGTCTTTTCCAGACCGACCGCGAGGACGGCTCGCTTGACCTTCTCCTGATGCAGGAACATCCGCTCGTCCTGACGGTCCTCATCAAATGTCTGGCGCATTGGCTGGGCAACGGCCTGCCGCTGGTGATCGCCTCGCCGTTGCTTGGGCTCTTCATGAACATGAACGAGACGGCGATCGGCGCAACCATGCTGACGCTCCTTATCGGCACGCCGGCGCTGACTTTCATCGGTGCGGTCGGCGCCGCAGTTGCCGTCGCTCTTCCCCGTGGGGGATTGCTGGTTTCGATCCTTGTCCTTCCTCTGGCGATCCCAGTACTGATCTTCGGTGTCAGCGCCTCCTACGCCGCCGTCGAGGATCCCGCCCCCTTTATGCCGCCTTTTCTTATATTGGTGGCGATCACGATGTTTTTTGCGGTACTAGGACCGCTGGGTGCGGCGCTGGCTTTGAGAAACGCCAACGATTGACTAGAATCAATATGCCGCCCGCGACTTAGATTAGAAAGCGCTCATGACCCAAAGCCTCGCGATCACCAAACTGAGCGATCTTGCCAACCCGACGCGCTTCCTGGCGCTGGCCGCGCGCGTCCTGCCCTGGATGGGAACCGTCACCGCCGTTCTGTTTGCTATCGGCCTGTATCTGAGCTTCGCAACCGAAGGCGACTATCAGCAGGGGCAGACGGTGCGCATCATGTATGTGCATGTCCCAGCCGCCTGGCTATCGATGATGTGTTACTCGGTGATGGCGCTCTCGGCGATCGGGACTCTGGTTTGGCGACATCCGCTTGCCGATGTCAGCCACCGGGCCGCCGCGCCGCTAGGCGCTGCCTTCACGCTGATTGCGCTTGCGACAGGCTCGCTCTGGGGCAGGCCGATGTGGGGCACCTGGTGGGTCTGGGACGCGCGGCTGACCTCCGTCTTCGTGCTTTTTTTGATGTATCTCGGCCTTATTGCGCTCAACCGCGCGATGGACGATCCGTCCAAGGCGGCGCGCGTTTCCGCCGTCCTCATCCTTGTCGGTTTCGTCAATATTCCGATCATCAAATTCTCGGTCGACTGGTGGAATACGCTGCACCAGCCGGCGAGCGTCATCCGCCTGGACGGACCCACCATCGACGGGGAATTCCTTTGGCCGCTGCTTGTGATGGCCATCGCCTTCACACTGCTGTTCTTCACACTGCATATCGCGGCAATGCGTAACGAGATCTGGCGGCGCCGCGTCGCCGCCCAACGACGGCTTGCCGCCCGCGCGGCCGGACGGGAGGCATGACAGGGTGATGACGCATACATTCTACATCGCCCTGTCCTATGCCCTGACGGCCCTGGTGGCCCTCTGTCTGATCGCCTGGGTTTGGCTTGACGGCCGCGCCCGGCGGGGCGAGCTGGCGGAACTGGAAGCCTCCGGCATCCGTCGTCGCTCTTCACAGCCCAGGGATGATGCGGACCAGAGTGACAAACCATGAGCACCGAGACCGAAAACCGGCCGGCACAGCGCAAGGGTCTGGCACGTTACGCACTCGCTCTTCTTCCGCTTGTAGTTTTCCTGGGATTTGCGGCCGTCGCCGGCAAGATGCTCTATGATCAGGACGTCAACGGTCGGGACATCTCCGCCATCCCTTCGGCGCTCATCGGAAAGAAGGCTCCGTCGCTTGCGCTGCCGCCGCTCGAAGGATCGAACACCGCAGCCCTCACCGATGCGGCGATTGCCGGCAAACTGACGTTGGTGAACGTCTTCGCCTCCTGGTGCGTACCCTGCCGACAGGAGCATCCCATTCTCAAGGAACTGGCGAAGGACGGACGGCTGACCGTGGTCGGCATCAACTACAAGGACCGCAACGACAATGCCCTGCGTTTCCTCGGTGAGCTCGGCAATCCCTATAAGGCGATCGGTGTCGACCCGAACGGCAAGGCGGCGATCGACTGGGGCGTCTACGGCATTCCAGAAAGCTATCTGGTCGGGCCGGACGGCACTATCCTCTACAAGAAGGTCGGCCCCTTCGACGAGCGAAGCATGTCCCAGGATCTCATGCCGGCGATCGAGAAGGCCGCCGCCGGCAGCTGATCAGGGCATCGCCGCCTGCCACTCCCGCACCGCGTCGATCGGCCAGACGAGCATCAGCACGTTGAGCGTCAGGTTGTCGCGGATGATATATCCGGTCGCAAGCTCGAAGAAGATGGCGATCACGACCGTCAGCCAGACCGGCAGGCGCTCAGCGGCGAAAAAGCCGAGCGCCATGAAGACGGTGTCCATTGCAGAATTCAGGATGCTGTCGCCGGTATAACCGAGCGCCATGGTCGCCGTCCGATAGCGGTCGATCACCATCGGCGTGTTTTCCAGCACTTCCCATGCGGCCTCGATCAGCACGGCAAGCGACAGCCGCGCGGTAAGCGGCGCGCGCCGGAAGAGAACCCAGCCGAGACCGTAAAAAAGGAATCCGTGGATGATGTGGGACGGAGTATACCAGTCCGAAAGATGCTGCGAGTTGCCGCTGGAATTAACGCCCCCTTCCCACAACTTCACATAACCGCATTCGCAGATCGGGATCCGGCCCATGGCATAGAGCACGGCGACCTGCAGCAGGAAGACTGCAAGCGCAGCATACAGCCAGCGCCTGGAGGACGAACCGGAATCGGAAAGATCGGCTGCCGTCACTCTTCGGTTTCCGCGACAGGTTCGGTAATGGTGTGTCGCATGATGAGCGGCATCTGGGCGAGCGTGAAGGCGATGGTGATGGGCATCGTGCCCCAGACCTTGAAATTAATCCAGACGGCATCGGAAAAATTGCGCCAGACCACCTCGTTCATGACCGCAAGCACCAGAAAGAACAGGCCCCATCGAAACGTGAGCTTCTTCCAACCCGTTTCATCGAGCTGGAAGGCTGCGTTGAATACATAACCGAGCAATGACTTGCCGAACATAAGACCGATGAGCAGCGTCACGCCGAAGAGCGAATTGACGATCGTCGGCTTCATCTTGATGAAGGTCTCGTCCTGCAGCCAGATCGACAGCGAACCGAAGACCAGCACCACAATGCCGGAAACGAAAGGCATGACCGGCAGGTGATGGAAGACGATCTTCGAAATTACCAACGACACGACGGTCGCTATCATGAACAGAGCCGTCGCGACGAGCAACGGGCCGCCGATCGCCGAAAGAGCCGGAAATTTCGACACCAGCCATTCGCCACGAAGGTTACCGAAAAAGAAGACGAGTAGCGGACCGATTTCGAGCGCCAGCTTCAGCATCGGATGCTGCTTTTCTTCCTTGGTCGGCGTGATGTCGCTTTCGATACTCTGCATGGATCCCAACTTCGCGGCTTTCGTTTGAGAAGCCAAATCGTCTTTCTGTGTCATCAATGCGTCAAACCGGCAATGGCCTGCGCAAAATCTCCCGCCTCAAAAGGCTCCAGATCGTCCACGCCTTCACCCACACCGATGAAATAAACCGGCAGCTTGTGCTTGGCGGCGATGGCCACAAGAATGCCGCCGCGCGCCGTACCGTCCAGTTTCGTCATGATCAGGCCGCTGACGCCAGCGACGTTGCGGAAGATCTCGACCTGCTGCAGGGCATTCTGCCCGGTCGTGGCGTCGAGGGTCTGAAGTACCGTATGCGGCGCATCGGGGTCGAGCTTGCCGAGCACGCGGACGATCTTTTCGAGCTCCGCCATCAACTCCGTGCGGTTCTGCAGCCGGCCGGCCGTATCGATGATCAGCACGTCGCTTTTCTTCGCACGTGCCTGCTCGTAGGCGTCATAGGCAAGGCCGGCGGCGTCCGCGCCGAGTTTCGTGCCGATGAATTCCGACCCCGTCCGGTCTGCCCAGATTTTCAGCTGCTCGATGGCCGCTGCACGAAAGGTATCGCCGGCGGCGAGCATGACCTTGAGCCCCGAGCCGGAGAGTTTTGCCGCTAGCTTGCCGATCGTCGTGGTCTTGCCGGTTCCGTTGACGCCGACAACGAGGACGACATGCGGCTTATGGTTGAGGTCGAGCTGCAACGGCTTGGCAACCGGCGACAACACCTTGGTGATCTCGGCCGCCATGATACGGGACACATCTTCGCCAGTGACATCCTTGCCGTAGCGTTCGGACGAAAGCGCGCCGGTAATACGCATCGCCGTCTCCACGCCGAGGTCTGCCTGGATCAGCAGATCCTCCAGCTCCTCCAACGTATCTTCATCAAGCTTGCGCTTCGTGAAGAGCGCCGTGATCTGGCCTGTGAGCTGCGAGGAAGTACGGGCAAGGCCAGCGCGCAGTCGCTGGAACCAGGTAAGTTTTGGCGCGGGGGCGACTGGAGCGGGCCGGAGTTCGTGGCGAGCAGTGGAGAAGCCTTTGGGGAGGATGGGTTCGGCGGGAACCTCTTCCGATGCAATATCCCCCACAGGAGGGGAGATGTCCGGCAGGACAGAGGAAGGTGTTTCCGCGGATGCGACACCCTCTTCTTCCTCAGCTTCGGCTTCCGCCTGCAGCAAAGACAACGGTACCATGCCGATATCAGGTGCCGCTTCGACGCCCGGAAGAATGGCAGCTGTTTCATCATCGGCTTCGGGCTCGGTGATATTCTCGCTCGCCCGGTCCGCAGACGGACCGCCCGCGGTTTCGATCTCCGTTGGCGCGACCGGATCGACGGGCGAAACCGGCAGGTCTTCATGCCGCGACTTTGGCTCGAGTTCTGCCTCGACCGAACGCAGATCCTCCGCACGTTCCGCTTCAGGTGCCTGCTCTTCGCCTGGTTTGCCGAAGGTGAAGACGCGTTTGATGAAGCTTAATGCCATAGAGATCCGTCTTCCGTTATGCCGCCCGAGATGAGGCAGGGGCCGGCGCGACCTGCATTTCGAGGTGCTTGCCGTTGTGCCCGGTAATGATAACGCGCTTGAGGTCGCGGGGAAAAAGGCCGGGCGCTGCCACCAGAGAAAAGTTTTCCGTATGCGCCTTGCCGTTGTTCTCGACGATGATGACTTGCTCCGTCCCGATCATACGGTCGAGATGAGCGCGGTGCAGCGCCTCCCCGCGTCCACGCAGACGCGCCGCACGATCCTTGATCAGCCCGCGGTCGAGTTGCGGCATCCGGGCCGCCGGCGTTCCGGGCCGTGGACTGTAGGGGAAGACATGCAGGAAGGAGATGCCCGCCTCCTCGGCCAGCCTCGCGGCGTTCTCGAACATTTCTTCCGTCTCAGTCGGGAAGCCCGCGATCATGTCTGCACCAAACGCGATCTCAGGTCTCAAGCGCCGCGCCTGCTCGACGAAGGCCAGAGCCTCGGCGCGCGAATGGCGGCGCTTCATCCGCTTGAGGATCAGATCATCGCCGTGCTGCAGCGACAGATGCAGGTGCGGCATGAAGCGCGGTTCGTCGGCGATCAGATCCCAGAGATGCTTGTCCGCCTCGATGCTGTCGATGGAGGACAGCCGAAGACGAAGGATCTCCGGCACCTGGCGCAACAGCGTTTTCGCAAGATATCCGAGCGACGGCTGGCCTGGCAGGTCGGTGCCATAACTTGTGGCATCGACGCCGGTGAGCACGATCTCGCAGTAGCCGCTTTCAGTGAGTTTGCGGGCCTGTTCGACGACGGCGCCCATCGGCACCGAGCGGGAATTGCCGCGGCCATAGGGGATGATGCAGAAGGTGCAGCGGTGGTCGCAGCCGTTCTGTACCTGAATGAAGGCGCGCACATGCCCGTCGATGTGCTTTACCATCTGCGGTGCGGTCGCATGGATGCTCATGATGTCGTTGACGCGCAGCTTCTCTTCTGCCGAGACGCCGAAGTCCGGCAGGCTGCGATAGGAAGCGCTCTTCAGCTTCTCTTCGTTGCCGAGCACCGCGTCCACTTCCGTCATGTCGGCGAAGGCCTGCTTTTCCGTCTGCGCGGCACAGCCCGTAACGATAATTCGGGCATGCGGATTCTCCCGCCGCGCACGGCGGATCGCCTGGCGGGCCTGGCGGACAGCTTCGCCGGTGACGGCGCAGGTGTTGACAAGGATCGCATTGTTGAGCCCGGCCTTTTCGGCCTCGGCCCGCATCACTTCCGATTCATAGGTGTTGAGCCGACAACCGAAGGTGATGACCTCGACGCCGCTCATTTTGCCAGGGCTCCTGGTTCTTCGTCCCGCGTGAAGAAGCCCGTCGCCGGGTCCACCTTGCCCGACCATTCCCATTCGGCCGGGCCGGTCATGACGACATGATCGTCCTCGCGCCATTCGATGATGAGCGGCTGGCGGATTGGGCTGGAAGCAACGTCGATCGTCACCGTTCGGCCAGTGCGGCCCGTGCGAGCGGCGGAAACAGCAGATGCGCAGGCGGCCGAGCCACAGGCGAGCGTCAGCCCTGCGCCGCGTTCCCACGTGCGGGTCCGCAGCGAGGAATTCGACGTGACCTGGGCTAGCGTAATATTGGCCTTTTCGGGAAACATCGGATGGTTTTCCAGAAGCGGCCCGAAACGCTCCAGGTCGAATTCCATCGGATCGCGATCCACCCAGAAGATAGCGTGTGGATTGCCCATCGACATGGCCGAAGGCGAATGCAGCACCGGCGCGTCGATCGGCCCGATCTGCAGCTCGATGCGGCTCGTATCGAAGAACTCTTCGGCGAGCGGGATCCTGTTCCACTCAAAAACGGGGCGACCCATGTCGACGGAAACCGTCCCGTCCTCGTGTTCGACTGCGTTCAGAATGCCGGCGACCGTCTGGAAGGTGAAGGCCTTGCGACCGGTCTCGGCGGCCAGTGCCTGCACAACGCAACGGGTGCCATTGCCGCAGGCCTGCGCCTTAGAGCCGTCGGAATTGAGAATGTCGATCCAGGCGTCGGTGCCCTGGGCCTTCGGATCGTGGATCGCCATGATCTGGTCGAACTGGGTCGCCGGATCGGCATTGAGCGCGATCGCAGCCTCGGGCGTAACCTTGTCGGTGCGGTCGCGCATGTCGACAACCAGGATCTTGTTGCCAAGCCCGTTCATCCTCGCGAATTCGACCATTGCACTCATTGGATCAGTTCCATCTCTGTTCGGGCTGTATATGGCGGAAACGCGTTAGAAATACCAGTGGGAACCAAAAGCGCCAACCATCGACCGATCGACTATGGACCTCGCCACTGCCCTTCATATTTAAGAATGAATGCAACCATCTAGAACGCTATCCCGGTTGAAGGCATTCTTGGTGTTCTGGTGCATGCTTTGGCAATGGAGGATCGCCGATGCGCTGCTTTACGGTATTGGGACCATCGCAGACGGGCAAATCCACGCTCGTCGCCAAACTCGCCTCACTGGAAGGCTCCCCCCGAAAGTACAGCTCGCCTTACCATCTAAGCCTTGCAGAATTTGAATTCATCAACGAACCATGGTGCGCGATCGATACGCCCGGTGCCAACGAGGCGCTCGCGATTGCGCAGGATTCCCTGCTCGTGAGCGACGCCTGCATTCTTTGCGTTTCGCCCTCTCCCGACGATGCGGTACTGGCCGCACCTTATCTTCGCGCCATCGAGGCTTCGGCCACGCCTTGTATCCTCTTCGTCAACCGAATGGACGAACCCCGCGGGCGTCTGCGTGACGTGATTGCGGCGCTCCAGGCTTATTCGAACCATCCACTCGTTCTACGGCAAGTGCCTATACGCGAAGGTGAGAAGGTCATCGGCAGCTGCGACCTGATCTCGGAACGGGCCTGGCGCTATCGCGAGGGCCAACCGTCCTCGCTGGTCGAGCTGCCGCAAAACATCCTTGAACGGGAACACGAAGCGCGAGCCGAGATGCTGGAACAGTTTTCGGAATTCGACGATTGGTTGCTCGAAGAATTGGTCGAGGATCGCGAGCCTGCCAGCGATACCCTGTTCAGCATCGCTTCCCGTATCCTGAAGGAAAACCGGGTGATCCCGGTCATGTTCGGTGCAGCCTCTCATGCGAACGGCGTCATGCGATTGATGAAGGCGCTGCGGCACGAAGCACCCCCGGTCGCCGCCCTCCAGGCCCGGCTGGCCGCAGCAGCGGGACTGGAGAAGGAAAGCCTCTCTGCCGTTAGCTTTCATGCATTTCATCGTGCCAATGTCGGGAAGACAGTTGTCGTCCGGTCGCTGGTCGATGGTCTGAAGCAAGGCTCGCCCTTAAACGGTGCCGGTCTGGGACCCATTCAGGAAAACGGCAACGGCAAGGTGGTCGGCGCCGCCAGCAAGGCAGGCTCCATCTTCGCGGCAGTCAAATCCGACCATATTCCCATTCCGGCGCTGCTGACATCAGGACAAGCCGCCGCACCACCCGACTGGGCGACGCCACCGACACCGATGCTGGAGCGTATCCTGGTTCCCGTCAACGAGCGCGATGAAACGAAGCTTTCGGCAACGCTGGCGAAGCTTGCCGAGACGGATCGCGGGCTCAAGGTCATGCAGGAAGAGGGTACCGGCGCAATGCTGGTCTGCGTGCAAGGGCCTGTGCATCTGCGCGAGCTGCGCAACACTCTCTCGGAAGTGTTTCGCGTGGAAGTGACCGACCAGGTCCCGAACCCGATCTACCGCGAAACAATATCCAAGCCTTCGACCGTGCATTATCGCCACCGCAAACAGACCGGCGGAGCCGGTCAGTTCGCCGATGTCCATCTAGATGTAAAGCCGAACGAACGGGGAGAGGGATTCACCTTCGCCGAAACCGTCAAAGGCGGCACAGTACCGCGAAACTATATACCGGCGGTGGAAGCGGGTGCGCGCGAGGCGATGGAAAAGGGACCTTTGGGCTTTCAGGTCATAGACGTCGGCGTGACCTTGACCGACGGACAATATCACTCCGTGGACAGTTCCGACTTCGCATTCCGGGCGGCCGCAAAAATGGGCACCCGCCAGGCCCTGTCCCAGGCGTCGGCCGTGCTGATGCAGCCGGTGTCGCGCGTCGAGATCCACATCCCCTCGATCTTTTCGGGAGGCATAGTAACCCTCGTTTCATCCCTGAAGGGGCAGGTTCTCGGTTTCGACCGCGACGAAAACGCCAAAGGCTGGGATGTTTTTCGCGCCCTCATGCCGGGCGGGGCGCTGGAAGAACTGACACGGTCGCTGCGTTCGGCCACCCAGGGCATCGGCTACTATTCCAAGACCTTCGATCACTTCGAGGAGCTTTATGGCAGGGAGGCGGACGCCATCATCAACGCCCACGGCTCCGGCGCGCATTGATGACGTGGCGCCCGGCTCCTGCACCTTCGGATGGTGAATGTCGGTGCTGCTGCATATTTCATCCCATGCCGAATGCTCCCTTGGTTCTCGGCGATGGCGCAGCCTCGCCCCCCATGATAGGGGAGCCGTCACAAACAGGGCTTTGATCGATGTTACCTTGGATTCAGCTGGATCGCGCAGAGATACCGGGCAATGGCGGCGAACTGCGGCTCAAGCAGCGTGGCCAGGAATTCTCGATCATGCTGGGCTCCAACGAGTTGATGAACAGCCGGCTGAGCGGATCCGAAGAAGCGCTCGCTACTCTGGCCCATCAGAAAATCGCAGGCCGCCCACGTCCGGCCATCCTCATTGGTGGACTCGGCATGGGTTTCACCTTGCGGGCCGCGTTGTCGGTATTGCCTCCCGACGCCTCTGTGACTGTTGCCGAACTTGTGCCTGCGGTCATCGGCTGGGCACGTGGAGCGATGGCCGGCGTTTTCCAAGGCTGTCTCGACGATCCGCGCACGCTTGTGCATCAGGGGGACGTGGGCGACGTCATTCGCGGCGCGCAGGGCAGGTTCGACGCCATCCTCCTGGATGTCGACAATGGTCCCGATGGCTTGACCAGGGCATCGAACGACCGCCTCTATGACGCTTACGGCCTGCGGGCGGCACGCGACGCTTTGCGGCCAGGCGGTGTTCTGGCGGTATGGTCATCCGGGCCGGACGAGGGCTTTACCCGACGCCTGAAACAGAGCGGCTTTTCGACCGAGGTCGTCAATATCCGTGCCAATGGCAAACGCGGCGGCGCCCGGCATGTCATCTGGATCGCGGCCACCGATCCCGCAAAACCCGGAGCTCGATGGGATCACTGATCTGAAGCAGGCGTCAGGCGAAAGTCTCTTCCACCAGCGCATGGACGCGCCGAAACGCCGCTCTGGCACCTTCAGCCGCGTCAGCCTCATCGGCCTCGGAGAGGGTGAGGCCGTTAAAGGCGGCGACAAAGGTTCGCCAGTGCAGGCCGCGTCCGTCGGGATGCCCAGCGAGATGGCGCGCGCCGAATTTTTCCGACAGGCCGAGCTTTTCGGCTTCCTTCAGAAGGAAAGCGGCTCCGAGGTTCGAACCTTCCGCCACATAGAGCCAGCCAAGCGCCGCCGGTACGCCGAGCGGTCCGGTCCGAGGGGTCAGAACCGGCGGGGCGCTGCCGGCGAGATCGGTTATGTCCCGCCGCAGGGCATCGAGCCGGCAACGGCTGGCAAGATCAGGCAGCAACGAGCCAAGCTCCGGAGAGTGATAAAGCGGCGATACATCCGCATGAAAACAATGCTGTACCTCCAGAAACAATCCGTAGCGCTCGCGGCTGGCGAACGGCTCCGCGGCCATGATGCGCTGGTCGAGCCCATGATGGGTGGCATCGGTGAGCGCCTTGAGGCGCTGGATGCGGGTCTGCTGTTCAATCGACGTCTGAATGTTCATGAGCAGACCCTATCGGCGTTTTCGAAGATGCCGTCAAACCGTTCCTCGCGGCCTCAGGCGGAAACCGCAGGAACTTCGAACACCTCGCCCGGCCGGAGAGGCCGAAAACGCTCGCGGGAAATGCGTTGCGCATCAAGCGCGGCGTAAAGCGCGGCGACCGGCTCCTCTATGCCCTCATTGGTGAGCTGGAACGTGCCCCAATGATGGCCGGCAACCGAGGCTGCACCACAAAAAAGCATGCCCTCCACCGCCTCTTCCGGATTTTGGTGCTGCGCTTTCATGAACCAGCGCGGCTCGTAGGCCCCGAAAGGCAGGTTGGCCAGTCGGAATCCGCCATGTTTTTCCTTGGCGGCCCGATAATTGATGCCCTGGTGAAAGCCGGTGTCGCCGATGTGATAAATCTTGCCTGCCGGCGTTTCGATCACGAAGGCGGCCCAGAGCGCCATTCGCCGATCTCCCATGCCTCGCGCCGACCAGTGATGACAGGGCTCGCAGTGAAATGTGACGTCAGGCGTGATGTTTTCACGCCCATCCCAATCCATGACAGTGATCGTCGCATCCGGCACATGCGACCGGATGATCGCATCATTGCCGAGCGGGGTGATGAACTGCGGCTTGTCGCGTCCCTGCAGCACCCAAAGCGTTTCCAGGTCCAGATGGTCGTAATGATTATGCGTGACGAGCACCACATCGATCGGCGGCAGGCCGCCGATGCGGATGCCGGGCGGATTGACCCGCTTCGGGCCGGCAAAGGAGACGGGGCTGGCGCGATCGCTCCAGACGGGATCGGTCAGGATGTTCAGCCCGGCGACCTGGATGAGCAGCGACGCATGGCCGACCATGGTGACCACCAGCCTTTCGCCCGATATCTTCGTTTCCGGCATGGCTTGCGGAAGCGGGCTTGCAAACGCAGCCGGCCAATCGACCCTGCCGCCACCGAGCTGCCAGCGAAGGAGATTGAGCAATCCTTCGGGGTCCTCCCCGTTCGGATTGAAGAAATGCGTTCCGTCAAAATGATCGGAGATCGGGCCTGAATAATACTTGTTCGCAGCCATGGCTCCCCTTGCCGCAAAGCCGCCCGCAAGCGCTGCGATCGCTCCGATACCGGACCATTTGAGAAATTTTCGACGGTTCATGCCAAAGCTATAGGATTGGCAATAGCCGGCTTCAAGCGGCGAGTAACAGGTCGCGGAAATGTTACAGCGCCTGTGTAGCTTGACTTTCGCCGCCTTTTCCTGTTTAAACCGGCGATCTGCTGACAAGTCGAGAACTTGGAGCCGCCGACCGGGGCCGATTTTACCGAGCCCGGAGGTCAACATCCGACAGCGCGTTGCGCCCTCGGGTGCTTTTTGGCTTTGCGCCTCCTTTGGCGCCTTGTTTTTGTCGCGGAGAAACCCGACGTTCCGGGCACCCCCGAAACGTGGAAAAGGAAGAAACGATGTTCGAAAGCCTCCAGGACCGTCTTGGCTCCATCTTGAGTGGACTGACCGGCCGTGGCGCATTGAGCGAAGCGGACGTCTCCGCCGCCTTGCGCGAGGTTCGGCGTGCGCTTCTCGAAGCGGACGTGGCGCTGGAAGTCGTCCGCTCCTTTACCGACAAGGTGCGGGAAAAGGCCGTCGGCGCCGAAGTTCTGAAATCGATCAAGCCCGGTCAGATGGTCGTCAAGATCGTCCATGACGAGCTTGTTGAAATGCTCGGTTCGGAAGGTGTGGGCATTGACCTGCATGCGGTAGCTCCCGTCGTCATCATGATGGTCGGTCTCCAGGGCTCGGGCAAGACCACCACGACCGGCAAGATCGCCAAGCGGCTGACCGATCGCGAAAAGAAGAAAGTGCTGATGGCGTCGCTCGACACGCGCCGCCCGGCAGCCCAGGAACAGCTTCGTCAGCTCGGTACGCAGACGGGCGTCGACACGCTGCCGATCATTGCTGGCCAGTCGCCGACCGATATTGCAGCACGCGCCGTGCAGGCAGCCAAACTCGGCGGTCATGACGTCGTCATCCTCGACACCGCCGGCCGCACCCATATCGATGAGCCGCTGATGCAGGAGATGGCGGAGATCAAGCGGAAGTCCAATCCGCACGAGATCCTGCTCGTCGCCGATAGCCTCACCGGTCAGGACGCCGTCAATCTCGCCCGCAATTTCGACGAACGCGTCGGCATCACAGGCCTCGTTCTGACCCGCATGGACGGCGACGGCCGCGGCGGGGCGGCGCTTTCGATGCGTGCCGTGACCGGCAAGCCGATCAAGCTCATCGGTACCGGCGAAAAGATGACGGAGATGGAGGAATTCCATCCTCGCCGCATCGCCGACCGCATCCTCGGCATGGGCGACATCGTCTCGCTGGTCGAGAAGGCTGCAGAAAACATCGATGCGGAAAAAGCCGCGGCGATGGCAAAGAAGATGCAGTCGGGCAAGTTCGATCTGAACGACCTCGCCGAACAGCTGATGCAGATGAAATCGCTCGGCGGCATGGGCGGCATCATGGGCATGATGCCGGGCATGGCCGGCATGAAGGATAAGCTCGCCGCCTCAGGCATGAACGACAAGATGTTCGATCGCCAGATCGCCATCATACAGTCGATGACCAAGGCCGAGCGCGCCAACCCTGATATGCTGAAGCACAGCCGCAAGAAGCGCATCGCCGCCGGCTCCGGCACGGATGCGGCCGAGATCAACAAGCTGCTGAAAATGCATCGCCAGATGGCCGACATGATGAAAATGATGGGCGGCAAGGGCAAGGGCGGCATGATGAAGCAGATGATGGGCGGCCTTGCCTCCAAGATGGGGCTTGGCGGCGGAATGGGTGGAATGGGCGGCATGCCTGATCTGTCCAGGCTCGATCCGAAGCAACTTGAAGCACTGCAGAAGCAGGCGCAGGCCGCAGGTATCAAGCCCGGCTCGATGCCGGGTCTTCCAGGCGGCGGAATGGGCGGATTGCCCGGCCTCGGCGGCGGTTTTCCGGGTCTTCCCGGCTTGCCGAAAAAGAAGTGACAGGGAGGAAGTTCGTGGTTGACCCCGAAGTCAAAGCCAGGCTTTCGAGCTACCGCCAGTCGATCGACAACATCGACGCGGCGCTGGTGCACATGCTGGCGGAGCGTTTCCGCTGCACCAAGGAAGTGGGCCTCCTAAAGGCCCAATACGATCTGCCGCCGGCTGACCCGGCGCGCGAGGAATTTCAGATCGAACGCCTCCGCCGGCTGGCGAAGGAAGCCCATCTGGACCCGGATTTCGCCGAGAAGTTCCTGAACTTCGTCATCAAGGAAGTCATCCGGCATCATGAAGCCATCGCCGCCGAACATGGCGGCACCAAACAATCCGCCTGACACCGGCGGACAACGGAAAGACTAAGGAGTAAGAAAATGTCCCTGAAGATTCGTCTCGCCCGCGGCGGCTCCAAGAAGCGCCCGTACTACCACATCGTCCTTGCTGATGCTCGCTCGCCCCGCGATGGCCGTTTCCTCGAAAAGCTCGGCGCATGGAACCCGATGCTCGCCAAGGACGACGCAAAGCGCGTCGAACTGAACGCCGAACGCATCCAGGAATGGATCGCAAAGGGCGCACAGCCGACCGACCGCGTCCTGCGCTTCCTCGCCGAAGCCGGCATTGCAAAGCGCGACACCCGCAGCAATCCGGAAAAGGCAAAGCCTGGCAAGAAGGCCCAGGAACGCGCCGCCGAGCGTGCCCAGAAGGCCGCCGACGCAGCCGCTGCTTCTGCCGAAGCATAAGCTTTTCAAGGCCATTTTTACGTGGAAAGGGCAGTGCGGCAACGCGCTGCCCTTTTGCTGTTTGCTTTTGGCTTCCCAGAGATTAAATGAAGCGCAAATGGAACCGGAACGACCCCGAATGACCAAGCTCGAAAACCCCGTTCTGATGGCGACGATAGGCGCTGCCCAAGGTCTGAGGGGAGAGGTCCGCGTGCGCTCCTACACGGCCGATCCGACAGCACTGGGCGACTATGGCAAGCTGCATAGCACCGACGGTCGGGCCTTCGAGATTCTTGAGGTTCGCGAAGCAAAGAACGTCGTAATCGTGCGGTTTCGCGGCGTCAACGACCGTACCTCCGCCGAAAGCCTGAACGGCCTCGAGCTCTTTATCGAGCGCGACAATCTTCCCGACGAGGAGCTGGAGGAAGACGAGTTCTACTATGCCGATCTCGAAGGCCTCGAAGCGGTCGACCAGCACGGCAAGAGCTATGGTACGGTGAGCGGCGTATACGACTTCGGCGCTGGCGATCTCCTGGAGCTGAAAGGGCCCGGCCTCCGCCCGGCCCTAATCCCGTTCTCCGAAGCCGCGGTGCTGGAGATCGATCTTGAAAGCGGCAAGATCCTTATCGACCCGGAGGCGGCGGGCCTCATCGAAAATCCCGACGAAGGCTCAGCGCCAGGGCTTCCCCGCAAGGGCAAGAAATGACCTTCCGTGCCACAATCCTGACGCTCTACCCGGAGATGTTTCCCGGACATCTCGGCTTTTCCCTAGCCGGAAAGGCCCTGGAGCGCAGCCAGTGGTCGATCGAAACCGTCCAGATTCGGGATTTCGCGGAAGATCGGCACCGGACGGTGGACGACACCCCGGCCGGAGGCGGTGCGGGAATGGTCCTGAAACCGGATATTCTCGCCAAAGCGATCGACCATGTTTCGGGAGGCGACAACCGCCCTCGCCTGCTGATGAGCCCGCGCGGAAAACCGCTGACGCAGCAAAGAGTTCGAGAACTCGCTTCCGGAGACGGCGTGGTGATCGTCTGCGGCCGGTTCGAAGGCGTCGACCAGCGGGTGATCGATGCGCGCAATCTCGAAGAGGTTTCGATCGGCGACTATATTCTTTCCGGCGGAGAACCCGCGGCGCTGACGCTGCTCGATGCGGTGATCCGTATCCTTCCCGGCGTTATGGGAAATGCGCTTTCCGGCACCCATGAGAGTTTCGAGGACGGGCTGCTGGAGCATCCGCAGTATACGCGGCCGCAGGTCTTCGAAGGACGCGAGATCCCCCCGGTGCTGATCTCCGGAAACCACGCCGCGATCGAGAAATGGCGGCTGGAGGAAGCGCGGAAGCTGACCGCTGAACGCCGCCCCGATCTTCTTTTCGATCAGCCGGTCGCGAAATAATAGACCGTCAGCCCGACCCCGACGGCTACCACGCACCAGCGCAAGACGGCTTGTGAGATACGCCGCGCCATCCAGACCCCGGCATAACCGCCCAGCGCGCCGGCGGGGATCATCACGAGCGCTTCGGGCCAGGCTATGACCCCGCCGCCGACGAAGACCACGATGGCGACGGCGGCGATCAATACCGCCAGCATATTCTTCAGCGCGTTGAGATGATGATAGCTGCCGCCGGTCGTGATGCCGAGGACAGCCAGCATCATGATGCCCATGCCGGCGCCGAAGAAACCGCCATAGATCGACGTCAGGAACTGGCCGATGATGCAGGCTGGCGAGTTGGCCGACCGTTCCGCCGATGCCTTCGGCTTCAGCCACGGACCGGCGGCAAAGACGGCCGTCGCGGCCGCGAGCAGCCAGGGCACAATCTCACGGAAAGATGGATTATCGAGCGACAGGAGCAGGAAGGAGCCGGCAAATGCGCCGACGACGGATATGATGGCGAGTATCAGGGCGCTGCGCCAGCGGTGAGATATCTCGTCCCAATAGGCGATGGTCGAGGTAATATAGCCTGGGAATTGAACGATCGAGGAGGTCGCATTGGCGGAAATCGGCGGCACCCCGGCAAGCGTCATGGCCCCGAAGGTCAGGAACGTACCGCCGCCGGCGATCGCATTCACCGCGCCTGACAGAAAACCCGCCGCAGCGAGCAGTATGATCATTGTGATTGTCATTGATGTTTCCTCATCCCGTAGCCCCACATAACGGCAGAGGTGCCGGGCGGCAAGCAGGCGGCATTTCCGTCACAAAATCGCAATCAACGGGATGACAAACGGGACTCTTTCGTGTATTGGCGCAGCCGGAAATGGGAAAACTCCCGTCGACCAGCAACAAAGAATGGCGAACCCGCTCTGCCTAATAGCAAATTCCGAGGCGTGACCAAGGAATATTTATCGAGCGCTCTGGCTGTTTCAGAAGAACCAAAGGTTTGAGACGATGAACATCATTCAGCAGCTCGAGGCCGAACAGGCCGCCAAGATTGCAGCCAAGCGTACGCTTCCGGAATTTTCTCCGGGCGACACGGTCCGCGTCAACGTTCGCGTGACGGAAGGCAACCGTACCCGCGTACAGGCCTATGAAGGCGTTTGCATCGCCCGTTCCGGTGGCGGTCTGAACGAAAGCTTCACGGTCCGCAAGATCTCCTACGGCGAAGGCGTCGAGCGTGTGTTCCCGGTTTACTCCCCGATGGTCGAGAGCGTCGAAGTCGTTCGTCGCGGTAAGGTCCGTCGTGCGAAGCTCTACTACCTCCGCGACCGCCGCGGCAAGTCGGCTCGTATCGTCGAGAACACCGGCACCCGCGCCCGCAAGCTGAACGAAGCCGAGCGTCAGGCAGTCGCCGACGAGAAGGCACGTATCGAAGCCGAAAAGGTTGCAGCAGCCCAGGCTCTTGCCGCCGAAAAGGCGGCAGCGGATGCCGCCGAAGCAAAGGCAGCTGCAGAAGCCGCCGAAGCCGCAAAGGCTGCCGAAGCTTCGGCAGAATAAGCTTTCTGCTCGTTGATTTCGAAAAGGCGGCCTCCGGGCCGCCTTTCTTGTTGCTCGGTCGGCCTGTCAGGCGGTCGCCGCCTGTCTGGCCGCCATCATCCGCCCTACGATGATGACGAATACGCCGTCCATGGCCCACCAGACGGTCGGGGAACATCACGCGGTATGTCACGGCCGGTTCAATCCTTGATCCACGGCACGAAATCAGCTCTTTCCTGAACCAGCAGACCTTCTCTAAAATATCGTTGCATTGGAGCGACATACGGGTCAGGGAGGATGTGACCGCTCCAGCCGCTTGCTAACGGCGGCCTTTTTATGAGAGGGAATCAGAGCCACACAATCAGGAGTGCCACGATGCTCTTACGCCGTACGCTTATTGCCGGTCTTGCCGTCCTCAGCCTCGCACCCGCAGCGGTTTCAGCCGGCCTGCCGGACCTCAAGGGACGCAAGGTGGTCGTGGTGACGGAAAATGCCTATCCGCCCCTGCAATTCGTGGATCCGAAGAGCGGCCAGGCGATCGGCTGGGAATATGATGCGATGAACGAGATCGCAACGCGCCTGAACTTCAAGATCGAGTACCAGAACACGAGCTGGGACGCGATGATCCAAGCCGTATACGACGGGCAATACGACATCGGCATGACCGGCATCACCATCAAGGATGACCGCAAGGAGAAAGTCGACTTTTCCGATCCCTACATGCGCTCGCAGCAACTCATGCTGGTGCGCGGCGACGAAGCGCGTTTTACCGATGCCAAGAGCTTTGCCGCTCTGGAAAAGGGGCTGATCGGCGCGCAACCGGGAACGAGCCCCTTCTACACAGCGGTGTATGAGATACTCGACGGCAACGAGCAAAACCCGCGGATCAAGCTTATGGAGACCTTCGGAGCGACGGTGCAGGCGCTGAAGACGGGCGACGTCGACCTGGTGCTGACGGACAGCACCGCCGGCGAAGGTTATGTGAAAGCTTCCGGCGGGACGCTGAAGATCATCGGCGAGCCGCTTGGCACCGAGGATTTCGGGTTCATCTTCAGGAAGGGATCCGACCTTGTCGCGCCAGTCAATGCGGCCATCGCAGCGCTCAAGGCCGACGGCACGCTCGACGCGCTGAACAAGAAATGGTTCCTCGACTATAAGATGGGCGAGTAACGGCATGGCGCCACCGCGCCGGAAAACTGCCGCACCTGAGGATTTTCCCTGGTGGTTTGTTGTCTTCGGGGCCCTCTGCGTCGCGCTTGCGGTCGTGATCGCCGTCAATGACCTATACACTCAGGTATTCGGTATCGTCATCAAGGGCATTGGCATCACGGTCGGCGTGACGCTCTGTGCCTTTGCGCTGGCAACGATGCTCGGTCTGGCGATCGCCCTCGCGGGGCTTTCGAACAGCGTTATCCTGCGGCAGGCAGCCCGCTTCTATGTGGAGCTGATCCGCGGCATCCCCATCCTCGTCCTGTTGTTCTATATCGCGTTTGTCGGCGCGCCTGCCTTCGTAGCACTCTACAATTGGCTGCTGACGCCGCTCATCGCGCGAGGCTTTGCCGAAGAACTGCTCGTGCGCGATGTCTCGCTGCTCTGGCGGGCGGTGATAGCGCTGATGATCGGCTATGCGGCCTTCATCGCAGAAATCTTTCGCGCCGGCTTCCAGTCGGTTAACGAAGGACAGATCGAGGCGGCAAAAACGCTCGGCTTCACCCGCTTCCAACGCTTCCGGCTGATCGTCTTTCCGCAGGCGATGCGGGTGATCTTTCCGCCGCTTTCCAACGATTTCGTCTCGATGGTGAAGGACTCCTCGCTCGTCTCGGTGCTGGGTGTCGCCGATATCACCCAGATGGCGAAGATCTATGCCGCGGGCTCCTTCCGCTTCTTCGAGACCTATTCGATCGTCACCTATATCTACCTGCTGCTGACGATTGGCCTATCGCTGACGCTGCGAGGCATCGAAAGCCGGCTGCGCAAGCGCACGGAGCGGTGAAGGAAGCCATCCCCGCCCGTCGGCATGGATCAGTAGACCTCCGGTACATACATTTCCGGCGGCACCGGATGGCGGATGTAATCCGCGTTGCGGATGCGGCCGGGAAGCTCGATCGACTCCTTCGGAACCGTGTCGTAGGGAACCTGCGAAAGAAGATGCGCGATCATGTTGAGCCGCGCTCTTTTCTTGTCGACCGCCTGCACCACCCACCACGGCGCCTCCGCGATGTGAGTGCGGTCTAGCATTTCCTCCTTGGCCTTGGTGTATTCCTCCCAGTGAACCCGGCTTTCGAGATCCATTGGCGAGAGCTTCCATTGTTTCAGTGGATCGTGGATACGCATCTTGAAGCGGAATTCCTGCTCCTCGTCGGTGATCGAGAACCAGTATTTGACGAGGATGATGCCGGAGCGAACGAGCATCCGCTCGAATTCCGGCACCGAGCGGAAAAATTCCTCCAGTTCGTCAGGCGTGCAGAATCCCATGACGCGCTCGACGCCGGCGCGGTTGTACCAGGAGCGGTCGAACAGTACCATTTCGCCGGCTGTCGGCAGATGGGGCACATAGCGCTGGAAATACCACTGATGCCGTTCACGCTCTGTGGGTGCCGGAAGCGCCACGACGCGGCAGACACGCGGATTGAGGCGCTGGGTGACGCGCTTGATCGCGCCCCCCTTGCCGGCCGAATCGCGGCCCTCGAACAGCACCACCATCTTCAGCTTCTTGTACTGCACCCAGTCCTGCAGCCGGACGAGTTCATGTTGCAGCCGAAAGAGTTCGCGGAAATAGCTCCTCCGGTCGATCGTCGGCTCCGGAGGCTCCGACATGCCCTCGGCGATCAGGTCGTCCAGCCGGTCCTCTTCCATCTGCATTTCCAGCTCTTCGTCGAAGCTGTCGGCAATCTCGTCCTTGATGCGGCTGAGCTGGTCTTCCATGGGTTCGGACATTTGAGATCTCTCCGTTTCTGGCCTCAGATCAACCACGTTTCCGCGAAGACTTTATGACAGTGATGCGACAGGTTTCCGACGATGCAATTCCGTTGCCGATTTCATCGAAAACTGGTATTGCAGCAGCCATGGGATCGAAATTCGGATGCCTCGCGAACCAGTTTATCGTGCTGCAGGACCACAAGCGTCTGCCGGCACGGTTCTTCGCACGCGTATCCGGCGCTCTGAACAGCCGACTTAGCTGACCGATCCATCGCACCGGCAGCGACAAAGCCGTACTATATCTCCCTGTTTCAAAATACCCGATGGATGGCAGCCATGAGCGCACCCCGTACCCTTTATGACAAGATCTGGGACGACCACGTCGTTTCGCAGGACGAGAATGGCACCTGTCTTCTCTATATCGACCGTCACCTCGTACACGAAGTGACGAGCCCGCAGGCCTTCGAAGGCCTGAGGATCGCCGGCCGCAAGGTTCGCGCCCCGGAAAAGACGCTCGCTGTTGTCGACCACAACGTGCCGACTACCGCCGACCGCCACGAAGGCATCAAGAACGAAGAAAGCCGCATTCAAGTTGAAGCGCTTGCACAGAATGCCAAGGATTTCGGCGTCGAATATTATTCCGAGAAGGACGTCCGCCAGGGCATCGTTCACATCGTCGGGCCTGAACAGGGCTTCACCCTTCCCGGCATGACGATCGTTTGCGGCGACAGCCACACGTCGACGCACGGCGCTTTCGGTGCGCTGGCGCATGGCATCGGCACGTCCGAAGTCGAGCACGTGCTGGCCACTCAGACGCTGGTGCAGAAGAAGGCGAAGAACATGCTGGTACGGGTCGACGGCCAGCTGCCTCCGGGCGTCACCGCCAAGGATATCATCCTCGCCATCATCGGCGAGATCGGCACCGCCGGCGGCACCGGCCACGTCATCGAATTTGCCGGCGAAGCCATCCGCTCGCTCTCCATGGAAGGCCGCATGACCGTCTGCAACATGACGATCGAAGGCGGCGCTCGTGCCGGCCTGATCGCGCCGGATGAAAAGACCTTCGAGTATATCAAGAACAAGCCGCGCGCCCCGAAGGGCAAGGCCTGGGACATGGCGCTCGATTACTGGAAGACGCTGCAGACCGACGAAGGCGCGCATTTCGACAAGGTGGTCGTGCTCGACGCCGCCAACCTGCCGCCGATCGTCTCCTGGGGCTCGTCGCCGGAAGACGTGATCTCGGTTGAGGGTTCCGTTCCGAACCCGGACGATATCCAGGATGAAACCAAGCGCACTTCCAAATGGCGCGCTCTGGACTATATGGGTCTGAAGCCGGGCACCAAGATCACTGACATCGCCGTCGATCGCGTCTTCATCGGCTCCTGCACCAACGGCCGCATCGAAGACCTGCGCGCCGCCGCCAAGGTTGTCGAAGGCCGCCAAGTCGCTCCCACCGTATCGGCGATGGTCGTTCCGGGCTCCGGAATCGTCAAGGAACAGGCGGAAGCCGAAGGCCTCGACAAGATCTTCAAGGATGCCGGTTTCGAATGGCGCGAACCGGGCTGCTCGATGTGCCTTGCAATGAACGACGACCGCCTGAAGCCGGGCGAGCGTTGCGCCTCCACCTCGAACCGCAATTTCGAGGGTCGCCAGGGCTACAAGGGTCGGACCCACCTCGTCTCGCCTGCCATGGCCGCCGCAGCGGCGATCGCCGGCCACTTCGTCGACATCCGCGAGTGGAAGTAGTCCGTCCATCCGACGTCAACAGGATCAATGCCGCCCTGCCCAGGGCGGCATTTTCTTTTATGGCCGGCGAAGAAACACCGATATGATCCTTGGCGGAACGACAATATCCGGAGCCCGAGGTGGAATCTGCCCCATCAGAAAGCGAACTTGGCAGGGATGCGCGCAGACTGCTTTTGCTGCGGCATGCCAAATCCGCCTGGCCGGACGAGGTCGCGGATCACGAAAGACCGCTGGCCAAGAGAGGTCGGAAAGCTGCTCCGCTCATCGGCCGGTTCATGGTACAGGAGGGGCTCATTCCCGGTCTAGCGCTGGTCTCCGATGCGCAGCGGACACGGGAAACTTGGGCTTTGGTCAGAAACGAAATCCTCCGCCCGCTGATCTGTCACGATTGTCCCGCAATTTATGAGGCCTCGGCGGCTGCAATTCTTGCGGAAGTGAGACGGATCGAGCCCGAGTTTCGCACCGTGCTGATCGTGGGACACAATCCGGGACTGCAGGATCTCGCGCTGATGCTGGCGGGCAGCGGCCGGCCAGAGGCTATGAAGGCAATCGCCGATAGATATCCAACCGGTGCTCTCGCCGTCCTCGATTTCGCTCTACCGACCTGGCAAAGTATTTCGCCCGGATCCGGCACCCTGAAGCGGTTCGTTAAGCCACGCTCACTCAAATAAGTCGTCAAGCACCACCGCAATGATGACCTCCGGCCATTGCCAGCAGGAGGTTCAGAGAACTCGCACGACCGTGCCCTTTCTCATAAAGCGGATAAGGCGCTTCATATCGGCAAGGCCCACGGCGATGCAGCCGGCAGTCGGCTGGTAGCCGGGCTTGATCAAATGAAAGAAGATCGCAGAACCGCGATAGCGGCGCCTCGACGTTATGTTCCAGTCGAGCACCAGACAGATGTCGTACAGCCCGTCCGCGCGCATCATCTCCTCATGGCTGGGGCGGAAGGGCGCTTTAACGAGGCTGTTATAGGCCGGATGGTCCGGCTGATCGCACCACAGCATGTCGCTGCGGATATGCCGCATGGGCAGGGCGGTCGGCGGCAGGCGCACCCTCTCGCCACGCGCGAACCCATAAAGGACGCGCATCGACGTGATCGGCGTTGCGCCGTCACCTTCCCGCTTGAATGCCGTCGTGCCGGAGCGCCCGATTGCGGCCTGAACGGTGACGCCTCCCATGGAAACGATGGCGCGCCTTCGATCCCGCGGCGCGGTTCTGACGGTGATATTGTTCGGGTTCAAGCACGCTCTTTCGCGAAAACGGTGCATTTCTCTCACAAGGTTTTGCTTTGAATATGATTTCGTTTGAATTCATAGCACCTTGGAGCACCACGCGTCGCTATGGACGCGCAAGGGAGGCTCTTACATATTGGACCTGAGCATCATACTTGCCGAAAATCGATTTCGATTTTGGGGTCGATGCTGTAGGGATTAGATCGAAGATCCCGATCGCCTGCCGCTGCCGGAAAGCAGGACGGGCGAGCGGAGAGATGAAAGGCTTGAGAATGGCAGCGCGTACCATACTCCTGGTGGATGACGACGACGATCTGCGCGAGACCCTGGTCGAGCAATTGTCGTTCTACGACGAGTTCTCGATTCTCCAGGAAGCCAACGCCGCCAAGGCGCTGCAGACGGCCAAGACCGCCCAGATCGACCTCCTGATCATGGATGTCGGCCTGCCGGACATGGACGGCCGTGAGGCGGTAAAGCTTCTGCGCAAAAACGGGTTCAAGGCGCCGATCATCATGCTGACCGGGCATGATACGGATTCGGATACGATCCTGGGGCTCGAGGCGGGGGCAAACGACTACGTCACCAAGCCCTTCCGCTTCGCAGTGCTGCTTGCCCGTATCCGCGCGCAGCTGCGTCAGTACGAGCAGAGCGAGGACGCAACCTTCACGGTCGGCCCCTACATCTTCAAGCCGAGCCAGAAGCTGCTCACCACCGACGACGGCAAGAAGATCAGGCTCACGGAAAAGGAAGCGGCCATCATCCGCTATCTCTACCGCGCCGGCCAGAAGGTGGTGACGCGCGACGTGCTCTTGGAAGAAGTCTGGGGCTACAATTCCGGCGTCACGACCCACACGCTGGAAACCCATGTCTATCGTCTGCGGCAGAAGATCGAGCGCGACCCCTCCAGCGCTGAAATCCTGGTCACCGAAAACGGTGGCTACAAAATCGTACCGTGATTTGAACAATGTCCCTGACCGAAGATATCCGCCTGCTCTCACAGGTCCCGCTCTTCAAGGATATGAATGACGACCAGCTTCGCCTCGTGGCCTTTGGGGCTGAGCGGCGGCAGGTGGCGGTCGGTCAGGAGCTGTTTCGGGAAAGATCGCCGGCGGAATCGGCTTTTATCATCGCCCGTGGCCGCTTCGAATTGCTGATGACGGACCGTAACGGCGAACCAAAGGTGGAGGCGACGGTCGGCCCCGGCACGCTGTTGTCGGAACTGGCGCTGATCACCATGGTGGAGCGGAAATTCACCGCCGTGGCAGTCGAGGACGCCGAGGCGATGAAAATCAGCCGTTCGCTGTTTCATCGCCTGCTTGAGGAATATCCCGAGGTCGGCCGGGTGATCGAAAGACGCATCCGGGACAATATTGCGAGCCTCGCCAAGGCGGCGGCGGCGATGAGCCACAGGTTTGTCTGAATCGACAGGATTCAGAACTTGAAGGTCGCCGTCACCGGAACGTGGTCGGACGGCTGGTTCCAGCCGCGCGCTTCCTTCAGCACCTCGATGTGATCGAGGAACGGCCCGAGATCCGGAGACGACCATATGTGATCCAGCCGACGCCCCTTGTCCGCGACTCGCCAATCCTTGGAACGATAGCTCCACCACGTATAGAGCTTTTCGCTCTCGGGCACGTGCTGGCGCATCAGGTCCAGCCAGCCTCCGCGCGCCATGACCTCCTTCAACCCCTGTGTTTCGATCGGTGTATGGCTGACGATCCTTAGCATCTGCCTGTGCGACCAGACATCGTGCTCAAGCGGCGCTATGTTGAGATCGCCGACGAGGACGGAGGATATGCCGGGCATTGGATCAGCCTTAAGAGCCTTCATCTCCTCGACGAAATCGAGCTTGTGGCCGAACTTCGGGTTCACCGTACGATCGGGCTCGTCGCCACCCGCCGGCACGTAGAAATTATGCAGGCGGACGCGGCGCGAACCGCGCTCGAAGATGGCGGAGATGTGCCTGGCATCACCCACCCCGCAATAGTTCTGCCGATGATCTTCCAGAAGCGGGATCTTCGACACGATTGCGACGCCGTGATAGCCCTTCTGGCCGTGAATGATGACGTGCTGGTAGCCTAAGTCCTTGAAGGGCTGCAGCGGAAATTCCGACTCCTGGCACTTGATTTCCTGCAGGCAGAGGATATCCGGCTTGTGGCGGACGAGGAACTGCTCAACGATCGGCATGCGCAGCCGTACGGAGTTGATATTCCAGGTACTGATGGAAAAAGTCATGGCCAAACCTCGTATGTTGCGGCGAGGTTTAGGAAATTTTTCTTGCGTTGAGAAGCAAAAAGGCCGTGCGCAGGCCCGGCCCTTCAGACTTTTCAAACTCCGGCGCGATCAGCCCTTGCGGACTTCGTCATAGGGGATGGTGAAGACCTTTTCGTCGAGGCTCACCCCGTTCTTGACGTTGTAGATCATCACCGACGTGTCCTTGTTCTGGGCATCGGTAATGGTCCACTGCCTGAGATCATAGGTCTTGGAATCAAACATCATTGTGATGGTCGAATCGCCGAAGACGGTCTTGTTGCCAAGCACGATGGTGGTCAGGTCGGACTCCTGCTTGACGTCACGGACCATCTGGTTGCCGAGATCGATGCGGTCGGACAGCAGCAGGCTGAGCGGCGTCTTGGACAGAGGATAGACGTCCCAGGTCTTGAGCTTCATGTTGCCAACCACGACGTTTTTGCCGTCGGCAATCACGCGGATCGGCGATGGATCCTCGAAATTGAACCGCAGCTTACCGGGCCGTTCGATAAAGAACTTGCCGCCGGTCTGCTCCCCGCGCGGACCGAACTGCACGAATTCGCCCATCATGGTTTTGACCGAGGAAAAGTGATCGGCGATCTTCTGAGCCGCAGCCGAGCTCTGCGCGAAGCTCATGTTCGGCAAGGACATCGCAGCCGCCAGGCTCGCCAGCCCGAGCGAAAATTGCCTGCGGCCAATCGAATCGGGACGGACGTGTGAAAGGATGGATTTATCGTTCTTCATTCTGATCTCCTTCCCCTGGTTCTCGGTTTAAAACGCGGCGTCTTGATGGCAGTTGCAAGCGATCACAAAAGCCTTACCGTTCGAGGATATCGCCCTCGGTCGGCACCAGGATCTCGCGCTTGCCGGCATGATTGGCCGGTCCGATCAGCCCCTCCTGCTCCATTCGCTCGATGAGCGATGCCGCACGGTTATAGCCAATGCCGAGACGCCGCTGGATATAGGATGTGGACGCCTTGCCGTCACGCAAGACGATCGCCACTGCCTGATCGTATGGATCGTCGGAATCGCTTAGGTTGCCGGCGCCTGCCGGACCACCACCTGCGCCGGCGTCATCTTCGTCGTCATCAGCCGTAATCGCATCGAGATATTGGGGCGCCCCTTGCGTTTTCAGGTAGGCGACGATGTCTTCGACTTCCGTGTCCGACACGAAGGGA
This sequence comes from Neorhizobium huautlense, assembly GCF_002968575.1. Classification (GTDB taxonomy): domain Bacteria; phylum Pseudomonadota; class Alphaproteobacteria; order Rhizobiales; family Rhizobiaceae; genus Neorhizobium; species Neorhizobium huautlense. The sequence continues at coordinate 53,076 of NZ_PVBM01000028.1, forward strand.
CCATGGACACGCTGAATGCGCCCGCCACCCGCCATGTAGAGCATATCGCCCATGCCGAGCAGTTGTTCGGCGCCCTGCTCGCCCAGGATCGTGCGGCTGTCGATCTTCGATGTGACCTGGAATGAGATACGGGTGGGGAAGTTCGCCTTGATCGTGCCGGTAATAACGTCCACGGAGGGGCGCTGTGTAGCCATGATAACATGGATGCCAGCCGCACGCGCCATCTGCGCCAGGCGCTGGACCGCGCCTTCGATATCCTTGCCGGCAACCATCATCAGGTCGGCCATTTCGTCGATGATGACGACGATATAAGGCATCGGTTGAAGGTCGAATTCTTCGGTCTCATAGACGGCCTCGCCCGTCTGGCGGTCGAAGCCAGTCTGCACGGTACGGGTAAGCACCTCGCCCTTTTCGATCGCCTGCTCGACGCGGCTGTTGAAGCCGTCGATATTGCGCACGCCGATCTTCGACATCTTCTTGTAGCGCTCTTCCATCTCGCGGACGGTCCACTTGAGCGCTACGACCGCCTTCTTCGGATCGGTCACGACCGGCGAGAGGAGATGCGGAATTCCATCATAGACCGACAGTTCGAGCATCTTCGGGTCAATCATGATCAGGCGGCATTTCTCCGGCGTATAGCGATAGAGAAGCGACAGGATCATGGTATTGATTGCGACCGATTTACCGGAACCGGTAGTACCGGCGACGAGCAGATGCGGCATCTTGGCAAGGTCGGCGACGACCGGCTCGCCGCCGATGGTCTTGCCGAGAGCCATGGCGAGTTTAGCCTTGCTTCCTTCGAAATCCTTGCTGCCGATCATTTCGCGCAGATACACCGTTTCGCGAGTCCGGTTCGGCAACTCGATACCGATCGCGTTGCGGCCGGGCACCACGGCAACACGCGCGGCAATCGCGCTCATCGAACGGGCGATGTCGTCGGCCAGGCCGATGACGCGGGACGACTTGATGCCCGGTGCCGGCTCAAGTTCGTAAAGCGTCACGACCGGCCCCGGCCGGACATGGATGATCTCGCCCTTAACGCCGAAATCTTCCAACACGCCTTCGAGCAGCCGGGCGTTCTGCTCCAGCGCGTCGGCAGAAAGCGATGCATCGCGCGCGATCGCCTTCGGCTCGTTCAGAAGATGCACGGAGGGAAGCTGGAAACCATCAGGTGAAATGAACGACGCCTGGGCTTCGCGGGCGACGCGGGGGCTTGGCTTCGGCGGAGCGGCGGCAGGGACGACGCGAGGTTGGCTACGGCTGGCCTGCGACGCACGGGAGGAGACAAACGGTGCATCATCGTCGGCCAGAATGCCGGCCGGGCGCGGCGGCATGTCATCCATGTCGAACGGCGGGTCGTCGTCGTAATCATCGTCTTCATGGGCCGAGATCGGCGGAGCCGTGACCACACGGCGCGGCGGCACAGCCCGCTCCGCCGGATCATCGAGCGACGGCTCCATGCGACGGCCGGCCGCGGAAGGAGCAGCCTTGGCACGGACCGGCTCGTTCAACATGCCGAACTCGTCCTCGTTGAAATCATAGGGCTGATCGAAGCCGACACGAACCGGAGGCTTGATCCCCGCAAGTCGGCGCAGCCGGGCTTGGGCAATATACCAGTAGTGGGCAATCGCGCCGAAGGCCAAAAAGCCGGCAAAAGCGCCCTCCTCGTCGTCATCGTCGAATTCCTCACGCTTCGGAGGTGCCTTCGTCGCCGCAACGGGCTTGTCGTCGTCTTCCGCATCCTCCTCGAAAGCCTCGCCGACGAGACCGGAAGCAAAGAGCATGAGCCAGATACAGGGAAGCGTGAAGATGCAGCCGAGCACGATCGCCACCATGCCCGTCGGATAGGCTCCCACGAAAAGCGCGGGAAAGCGGAGGATCATGTCTCCGATCACGCCGCCGATGCCGTTCGGGATCGGCCAGGTGGGCGGTGCGGGAAAGCAGCCGAGCGTGGCGGAGGCAAGCAAAGCGCCGCCGCCCCAAGCAGCCAGCCTCGCCGGGACGCGGTCATATTTACGGCCGGAAATGAGCGCCAATGCGAGGGCGAGCACAGGCAGCAACGCAACGATGCTTGCCAGGCCCAGGAACTGCATCATCAGATCGGCAAAGGCAGCGCCCGCAAAGCCCAGGATATTGGTGGGCGCGTTGTCGGTGGCGTAGGAGAAGCTGGGGTCTGCGACATTCCAAGTGGCAAGCGCCGCAACGGCAAGCGCCAAGGCGAGGAAAATGCCGAAGCCGACGAGCGCGAGCGCCTGCCTCCACACGAAGGCGGTGAAGGCCAGGCGGGGAGACCGGTTTGCCATAGCCGCTGAACTGCTTCTGCCCATCCTGTCTGTCCGCCGCCTTCTGAACGCAACTCTTCGCGAGTCGGCATGCTGCCGGCCGATTCGCACAATTCCAGTGCAGAGTAGCCTGACGATAGTTAATGCGCCTTTAACCACGATCTAGAGCGCGGGCGCTGAAAACACGAATAAAAAAGCCCGGACCGAAGTCCGGGCGAAGTGCAGCTTCCGAACGGCCGCTGCGACGGGATCGGAGCGGCGGCTGTTGCCGCCGCCAAATACATATCAGGAGTGATAGGCGGCTTCGCCGTGGGTCGAGAGATCGAGGCCTTCGCGTTCGGCTTCGACGCTGACCCGCAGACCGACGACAAGATCGACGATCTTGTAGAGGATCGCCGAACCGATGCCCGACCACAGCAGCGTCACGATGACACCCTTGAGCTGGGCCCAGACCTGGGTCGCCGTGCCTGCATAACCGGCTGCGAAGTCTGCCGTCGAATAATCGACAATGCCTGCGCCACCCAGAGCGGGATTGACGAACACACCCGTCAGGATTGCACCAATGATGCCGCCGATGCCGTGCACGCCGAATACGTCTGCCGTGTCGTCATAACCGAACTTGTTCTTCACGGTCGATACGAAGAAGTAGCAGATCGGCGAAACGACGAGACCCATGATGACGGCGCCCATCGGGCCGACGAAGCCGGCAGCCGGAGTGATGACGACGAGACCGGCAACCGCACCCGATGCGGCACCCAGCATGGATGCCTTCCCGCGAGCGAAGGTTTCGACAATCGCCCAGGAAACGATGGCGGCTGCCGTTGCAACGAAGGTGTTGATCATTGCAAGAGCGGCGTAGGCGTTTGCTTCGAGGTTCGAACCGGCGTTGAAGCCGAACCAGCCGACCCACAGAAGCGAGGCGCCGACCATGGTCAATGTCATAGAGTGGGGAGCCATCATGTCCTTGCCGAAGCCGGTCCGCTTGCCGACCATGATCGCACCGACGAGGCCGGCGATACCGGCATTGATGTGAACCACCGTACCGCCAGCGAAGTCTATTGCGCCGAAGCCGAAGATGAGGCCGGTCGGGCCGTCATAGGCGCTCGGGCCGCCCCAGAACCAAACCATGTGGGCCATCGGGAAGTAAACGAAGGTGAGCCACAGGATCGTAAAGAGGATGACGGCCGAAAACTTGATGCGCTCGGCGAAGGCGCCGACGATCAGGGCCGGCGTGATTGCCGCGAACGTCATCTGGAAGCAGACGAAGACCAGTTCCGGGATGGCCGCACCCTTGGTAAAGCTTTCCGAAAGGGTCGTGGTATCGACACCAGCGAGGAACATCTTCGAGAAGCCGCCGACGAAGCTGTTCAGCGAACCGCCATCGGTGAAGGCCAGGGAATATCCGTAGGTAACCCAGATGACGATTGCAACCGCGGCAATCATCATGACCTGCATCAGCACCGACAGCATGTTCTTGGTGCGCACGAGACCGCCGTAGAACAGCGCAAGGCCCGGCACGATCATCAGCAGCACGAGAATGGAAGAGATCAGCATCCAGGTCGTGTCGCCCTTGTCGACCGTCATGGCCGGAGCGGCAGCCGCTGCGGCGGGTGCGGCAGTATCCTGCGCGAAGGCAATGGCGGGCGCAAAGGACGCCGCGGCGGCGGCACCCAAACGTCCGAAAATAGAAACCTTGTTGAATTGCATAGCTTAAAAACTCCCCTGTCAGCCCGTGCTTAAAGCGCTTCTGTGTTGGTTTCGCCGGTACGGATGCGCACGGCCTGCTCGATCGAATAGACGAAGATCTTGCCATCGCCGATCTGGCCGGTCTTTGCAGCCGATGCGATCGCATCCACGGCCTTTTCGACGAGGTCTGAGGGGACGGCGATTTCAATCTTCAATTTCGGCAGAAAACTTACTGCGTATTCGGTACCGCGATAGATCTCGGTATGTCCCTTCTGACGTCCGTAACCTTTGACTTCGGTGACGGTCAGGCCCTGGATACCGACAGCCGTGAGGGCTTCGCGCACCTCATCCAGCTTGAACGGCTTGATAATGGCCATCACGATTTTCATCTGGCTTCCCATCCTTTGTTTGCATTCGGCATACGGCCGACTCTCCTCATCGCCGGCAGATCCCGACAGCGACTGGTGGGTTACATTCAAGGGCCGTGCCAGATTCAAATCGAAGCGTAAGACATTGAAATATAAAGGCTCTGGGAAGAATATCTAAGAAACGTGCATTTGGGCCGCGCAGAGGCGCCCAAATAATGTGCATTTTTGAAAAATTGCACAGCTATTGTTCATTTGCCTTTTTCCGAATCAATCCTTCCTGGGCCACGGACGCAATCAGAACCCCGGCACGCGTATAGATGCTGCCGCGAGTCATCCCTCGGGCACCGGAAGCACTTGGACTGTCCTGCGTATAGAGTAGCCAGTCATCGAAGGTCGCCGGCCTGTGAAACCACATGGCGTGATCGAGGCTGGCTGCCTGTAGGGACGGATCGAAAATCGAGATGCCGTGCGGATAAAGCGAGGCATCAAGCAGGGTCATGTCGGAGAGATAGGCAAGCACCGCGGCCTGATAATGGCGATCCGCCGGGACGCTGCCGAGAGTGCGCACCCAGATATCCTGGCGGGGATCGAGCTTGTCCCTGGTCAGATAGTGAACGAGGGAAGTGGGGCGTATTTCGATCGGTCGTTCCCGGGTCCAGTAACGCCGGACCGATTCGGGCGCATGATCGAGGAAGAGCGCCTTGAACTCCTTCTCTCCCATCAGGTCTTCCGGTTGGGTGACCGAAGGCATGTCGATCTGATGCTCGTAGCCGCCCTCCTCGATCTGGAAGGATGCCGACATGGAAAAGATAGCCTTGCCGTGCTGCACGGCCACCACGCGGCGCGTGGTGAAGCTTGACCCGTCGCGAATGCGCTCCACCTGATAAAGGATTGGCACGGAAGGATCGCCTGGACGCATGAAATAGGCGTGGAGGGAATGCACAAACCGGTCCAGATCGACGGTCCGCTGCGCCGCCATCAGGGCCTGTGCAATCACCTGACCGCCAAATACCCGCTGCCAGCCGGCGTCCGGGCTGACGCCGCGATAGAGGTTTTCCTCCAGCTTTTCGATGTCGAGTGTCTCGATCAGCTGCTCCATAGCGGACGGTGGCTCGATCTGGGGCGACATTATGACGGTCTCCGGCAATAGGAAGCTGCTGCCGGATGGTCTATATGCAGGTCGTGATATTCTCAAGTCTCACAGGAGTTTAGGTAGATGCTGGACATGCTGGTTGTTGGAGGCGGTTATGTGGGTCTCGCCGCCGCGGTCGCCGTCAAACAGGCGGCGCCGCATCTCAATGTCGAAGTGATCGAGGCCGCGCCAGCCGGTGTTTGGGAAAAGGACGAGCGGGCATCCGCCATTATAGCGGCCGCGACCCGCATGCTCGAAGTCTTTGGCCTTTGGAACGAGATCGCGCCGGACGCCCAGCCGATCAACCGAATGATCGTCACCGATAGCCGTACCTCCGATCCGGTGCGGCCTGTTTTCCTGACCTTCGACGGCGAAGTGGAGGAAGGCCGCCCCTTCGCTCATATGGTGCCGAATGTCGCCATGGTCCGCGCGCTGCGAGGAGCCTCAGAGCGCCTCGGCATCGTGATTCGCCATGGACTATCCGCCGCCGGTTTCAAGACCGAAAGCACGCGTTGCACGGTTTCTCTGTCCGATGGGTCCACAATCGAAACAAAACTGCTTGTCGCATGCGACGGCGTTCGTTCGAAGCTGCGCGACATGGCCGGCATTAGAACCGTCACCTGGGACTACAGCCAATCCGGCATCGTCACCACCGTGGCCCATGAGCGGCCGCATGAAGGCGTAGCGGAAGAGCATTTCCTTCCCTCCGGCCCCTTCGCGATCCTGCCTTTGACCAACAACCGATCTTCGCTCGTCTGGACGGAAAGATCGGCGGAAGCCGAGCGCCTAGTCGCTTCAGACGATCTTGTCTTCGAGGAAGAGCTGCAGCGGCGCTTCGGCCACAAGCTTGGCGAATTGCGGGTCGTCGGCGGTCGGCGTGCCTTCCCGCTCGGCCTGACGCTTGCGCGCGCATTCGTGGCGCCGCGCCTTGCCCTTGCGGGCGACGCCGCGCACGGCATTCATCCGATTTCCGGTCAGGGGCTCAACCTGGGTTTCAAGGACGTCGCAGCCTTGGCGGAAACAGTGGTGGAGGCAGATCGCCTTGGCCTCGATATCGGCGCGTTGAACGTACTGGAGCGTTACCAGTCCTGGCGGCGGTTCGATACGTTCCGCATGGGCGTGACCACCGATGTCCTGAACCGGCTGTTTTCGAACGACATCACTCCCATCCGCATCGCTCGCGACTTCGGGCTGGGAATCGTCGACCGGATGCCGCAGCTGAAGAACTTTTTCATTGACCAGGCTGCGGGGAAGACAGGCGAGGGCGGACCGAGACTGCTTGCCGGCGAAGCAATCTGACTTTCCGCCTCGAGAAAGAAGTATCAGTCCTCGATCTTGCGAGCCTCGGAAACCAGCATAATGGGGATGCCGTCGCGGATCGGATAGGCTAGCCGCGCCCGTTCGGAGATCAACTCGTTGGTCTCCCGGTTGAACGAGAGGCGGCCCTTGCTCAGCGGGCATACGAGCAGGTCGAGGAGTTTGGGATCCACCTTGCTGAGCTTCTCGTCCATGATTTTCCCTACTGCAGAATGGTATCTGAATCGCTGGAGCCTCGCGCCAGGAAGATTTCCGTAATCGCGATCAGCGTTTCCGCCCGGGTCTTCAGATCGGGCGCTTCAAGCAAAGCCTGCTTTTCGGCTGGACCGAAGGGCGACATCATCGAGAGCGAATTGACGAGGGTGCGATTGCCGGCGCGTTCGATGCTTTCCCAGTCCGCTTCCAGCTTGTTGGCGTCGAGATAGGCGCGAAAGACCCGCAGGAGCTCAGTTCGGTTGACCGAACCCTCATCGTCCTCCACCGACAGGTCGGTCATGAAGGGCGCAATCCTGAAGGTACGATAAGGATGGCCCTGCCCCATCTCCTCCAGCAACCGGAAGCGGCAAGCGCCGCTGATGGAGGCGATGTAGCGGCCATCGCCAGTTTCCGCGAAAGAGGTGATGCGACCGATGCAGCCGACATTCGACAGCGCGGGCCGTGGGCCTTCCACCGGTTCGCCGCTCTCCATCAGCGAAGGCTGGACAATGCCTATCAGCCGGTGCGAGGCGAGCGCCGCATCGAACATGGCAAGATAACGCGGTTCGAAAATGTTGAGCGGCAGTTGACCACCCGGCAGAAGCAGCGCACCTGTCAGCGGAAAGACGGGAACTGCTTCCGGCAAATCCTCCCGCTTCAGATATCTTGCATTTCCCACATGCATGGGTCCGACACCTCCCAGACCACTCTCGCAGTCGCCATCATCTGCTTTCGCAAGTTATGTGGGGCGGTTGCCTTGGAACGCAAGACCAAACAGGCCGGCGCGGCGGCGGTTATGAAAATAGAATCGAAGAAAGCTTTCGGCGGGCAGCAATGGTGGCCGGATCCTTCGGACCCCAGACGTCAAAGAACTGCAGAAGCTGGCGGCGGGCTCCGTCGTCGTCAAAGCTGCGGTCCTTGCGCATGATCATCAATAGATGCTCGGCTGCTTCCTCACGCTGCCCCTGTACATTCAGAATCTTGGCGAGCTTCATGCGCGCCTCGTGATTGTCCGGATGCAGCGCCAGATCGTGTTCGAGAGCAAGGGGATCTCCGAGCTTTCGGGCCTCCTCGATCTGCTCGAGCTTCTTGGCAACAGCCTGAATGGCCGCATCCTTTGCAAGATCTTCCGGAATGGAGGCGAGCATCTGGCTGGCGCGCGCCGTCTCGCCCATGGCGATCAGGCATAGCATCATTCCGCCGGCGGCTTTCGCATTTTCCGGATCGGCCTGGAGGACCGCGCCGTACAGCTGCGCGGCATCCTGGATATTTCCTTCGGCAAGCAGTGTTTCAGCTTCGCCAAGCACGGATTCGACTTCCGCCGCCTGATCCGCGCCGGCAGGTCCGGCAATGCGATCGATGAACTGGCGCACCTGACTTTCCGGCACCGCCCCCATAAAACCGTCTACCGGACGACCGTCGACGAAGGCGATGACGGCGGGAATCGACTGAATGCCGAGCTGGCCCGGGATCGACGGATGGTCGTCGATGTTCATCTTGACGAGCTTGACCCGGCCCTGGGCTTCATTGACAACTTTCTCGATTACCGGAGTGAGCTGCTTGCAGGGGCCGCACCAAGGCGCCCAGAAGTCCACGAGAACCGGCTGACGCCGCGATTCTTCGATGACATCCTTGCTAAAGCCGGCGGTGGTGGTGTCCTTGATGGCAGAATCTGCTGCCGGTTGAACGGCAGGCGCCGCACCATAATTCGCCGAAGCAGTCATCTGGCCGCCATAGGCGCCGGCACCATAGGGATTGTCTCTGCCGCTCATGAATGCTCTCCCGGAAAACTTTGTCTATTGGGCTCGTCGCTCGCAAAGATCGTATGTCAGTCCGTCACTTTCAAGACAAGCGGCGTGTGGCCGGTCGCCTCGAGAAAACGGATAAGGTCGTCGCGGTCAATCGACGTCGTGGCGTCATTGGATAGCGGATGACCATTGATGACGTCGTGCTTCATCAAGTCTTCATCAAGCACGAAGGTAACATTTCGACCCGCATCGTTGAAGGCGCCGAATACGGTGACTGCTCCGGGAACGACGCCGAGATATTCCATCAGCTTTTCGGGCCTGCCAAAGGAGACCCGGCCCGAAGCGCCGATGACCTTGTGAACCGTCTTCAGATCGACCGTCGCACGCTCCTCAACGGTCAGAACAAAATACCGATCCTTCTTGTCCTTGACGAAGAGGTTCTTCGTGTGGCCGCCCGGGATTGCGTCTCGCAGGCTCTCGGATTCGGCAACGGTAAAGACCGGCGGGTGGCTTTTGGTCGAATGGGGGATGTTTAGGCTATCAAGAAAACGGAAGAATTCCGCGGCGGTCTTCGGCGCTGTTTCAGTCATTTTGTCGAGAACTGGCTTTGTTGGTGTGCGGCAAATTATAACCTTAATGTCCGGCCCCGCCAAGCCGAGGCAATGGGCCGGGCAGCGGCGGTTCGGCGCATCCGAAATATTTCTTCACCCCAACCGTCATTTCCCTGTTGCATTTGAAAAAAGTCTAGGCCATATAGCGCCCGTCGCCGGCAACGAGCCGCGACCCACGGTCCAGCGAACTACCCCGGACCGGCGGATTGATGAGCGGGTGTAGCTCAGGGGTAGAGCACAACCTTGCCAAGGTTGGGGTCGAGGGTTCGAATCCCTTCGCCCGCTCCAGTTCTTTCTGTCCATACCGGAGATGGGGTATTCGGCTTTCGCCTCATCTTCCACGGTGATGCAGGAGGTGCTGCGCTTCGAGCTGATGATAAAACGTGGTCTGTCCAAACAGCCACAAGCATCAGGAAAGGAAGC
>NZ_PVBM01000029.1 GCF_002968575.1 Neorhizobium huautlense
AGGTTCGATCCACGCTTCCTCCCCACGGTCGGTCGCCCTTCCGCAGTTGCGCTTCACTTCGCTCGCCATGACCAGCTTACGGTGGGACTTCCACCCACAAGAATGCGCCCATGCTGGGCGCACAACAAAAAAAGCCCGGCTTTCGCCAGGCTTTTATCGGATCGTTCGAAAAGCAGCTTAGAGGCCGAGGCCGCCGAAGCGCTTGTTGAACTTGGAGACGCGGCCGCCGCGGTCCATGAGCTGCTGGTTGCCGCCCGTCCAGGCCGGATGCGACTTCGGGTCGATTTCCAGGTTCATGGTTGCGCCTTCAGAACCCCAGGTCGAGCGGGTTTCGTACTCGGTGCCATCGGTCATGACGACCTTGATCATGTGGTATGCGGGATGAATGTCAGCCTTCATGTCGATAATCCTGCTCTGCGAGGTCCATATGTCGCAATTGCGAGCGAGAACCCTCTTTAATAAATGAAGCCGCAGACCGGTCCGGTCACGGCTTCCCAATTCGATGCGGAGCCTATACAGGAAGGTCGCCCGAAGCACAAGTACCCGCGCCTTTCGAAAAGCGCCCCGACACCAGAGGGAAAAATTGGCCGAAGCCCGCGAAAACCAGCCCAGCGAAAGCCCCCGGAGAGGCAAGGCACTCAGGCCGCTTGCAAGGCTTGTCCCCTACCTTTCACGTTACCGGCCGATGGTTGCGGCGGCAACATTCTTCCTCGTCCTGGCCGCTGCCACGACGCTGGCGCTGCCGCTCGCCGTACGACGCATGGTCGATCATGGCTTTGCCTTTTCGGATGGCAGCTTCATCAACAACTACTTCGGCATGCTGATGGCGCTGGCCGCCCTTCTCGCGGTCGCGAGCGCCATGCGCTACTATTACGTCATCACCATTGGCGAACGGGTGGTCGCAGACCTGCGCCGCGAGGTCTTCTCGCACATCACCCGCCTGTCGCCCGCCTTCTACGACGTCAACCAGTCGGGCGAGATCGTCTCGCGCCTGACGGCCGATACGACCCAAATCAAGTCCGCCTTCGGTTCGGCCGCCTCGCAGGCGCTGCGCAACACCATTCTCTGTCTCGGCGCAATGGGGATGATGATCTATACGAGCCCCAGGCTTTCCGCCCTGGTGCTCGGGGCGATCCCCCTCATCGTCTTCCCGCTGGTCGGCTTCGGCCGCTCGGTCAGGCGCCGCTCGCGCGCCGCCCAGGATACGCTTGCCGAAACCTCCGCCTTTGCGGCCGAAACGATCGGCGCAACGCGGACGGTACAGGCATTCGGGAGCGAAACGACGGCCGCAAACCGCTACGGCAAAACCGTCGAAAGCGCCTATCACGCGGCCCGAACGGCCATCAAGGCGCGTGCGCTGCTGACCGGTTTCGGCATCCTGCTTGTCTTCGGCAGCGTCGTCGGCGTCCTGTGGTACGGCGCCCAGAGTGTTCTGGCGGGCACGATGACTGCTGGAACGCTCGGCCAGTTCGTGCTCTATTCGGTCATCGCGGCAAGCTCCCTCGGGCAGCTTTCCGAAGTCTGGGGCGAGCTTTCTGCCGCCGGCGGAGCTGCCGAACGGCTGACCGAATTGCTGCACGAAGTCCCGGCGATCCGCGACCCGGACCGCCCTGTCGCGCTCCCCTCTCCGCCGCATGGCGAAGTGGAATTTGACGCGGTATCCTTCGCCTATCCCGCCCGCGTCAGCGCCATCACGCTCAATTCCCTATCGTTCCACGTCAGGCCCGGCGAAACGGTTGCGATCGTCGGCCCATCGGGCGCCGGCAAGAGCACGATCTTCTCTCTGCTGATGCGGTTCTATGATCCATCCAGCGGAACCGTGAAGCTCGACGGCGTCGATCTGAGGCAGGCGAGGCTTGCGGATCTGAGGTCCCGTCTGGCGATCGTACCGCAGGACGTGACGATCTTCGCCGCGTCGATCCACGACAACATCGCCTTTGGCGTGCCGGATGCCAGCCGGGAGGCTGTCCGCGCCGCGGCCATCGCTGCGCAGGCGGACGAGTTTATCTCGCGGCTCGATCAGGGCTATGATACGCTTGCCGGCGAGCGCGGCATCACGTTGTCCGGCGGCCAGCGCCAGCGTATCGCAATCGCCCGCGCTATTTTGAAGGACGCACCGGTCCTGCTGCTCGACGAAGCGACCTCGGCGCTGGATGCGGAAAGCGAGACCTTGGTGCAGAAAGCCCTCGACGGACTGATGCAGAACCGCACGACACTCGTCATCGCCCATCGGCTGGCGACCGTGCTAAAAGCCGACCGCATCCTTGTCATGGAAAATGGTCGGGTCGTCGAGGAAGGCACGCACCAGAGCCTGGTGGCGCAGGGCGGGCTCTACGCCAAGCTCGCCCGCCTGCAGTTTCACGACATCGAAAGGCAGAGCGCGACGGCGCTCTGACCCGTGGTCAAAGGATAATGGTGATAGCCATGGACTCTCTCTGGAAGAATCCGGTCGTCGTGTCGATCGGAGAGCCGCCCGTCGAAACCGTGATCGACACCACGCAAGCCGCGGCCTGGGCGATGATCGAAGACTGGCCCATGGAAGATGGCACGGCGCTCGATCGAGCTCTTGCCCTCTGCGCCGCGGTCGATGCCGGAAAGCGCAAACCGGAAGAGGCAAGGCATGCCTTTGTCGAAGCGGCCAAGGAAGCGGGTATCTTCATCCGAGGCTGAATTGGGTGCCCGACAACGCCCCACCCGTCACGTCACGCGTCTGAAAGTCCATTTCACGACATAGTCGCCGTTGCGCTTCAACTTGCCCTTCGTGCGTACCTCGACAGGACCGCCCAATTCGATTTCCGCCTTGGCGAAAGCTTCACGGGCTTCCGCCATTGCCTTGTGATAGACGCTGTTGTCTCGCCTCGGGCTGTCGGCGACCGCCTTTACGAGGGCGGTCATATCCTTGTCCCCGGCCATCGTTATCGCTCGGTGAGCTTCAGCTCGATGCGGCGGTTCTGCGATTTGACGTCTGGGGTGTCTCCCTGCGCGATCGGCTGGAACTCGCCGAAGCCGGCCGCCACCAGACGGTTCGCCGGCACGCCTTTGGAAATGAGATATTTCACCACCGAGGTGGCGCGGGCGGAAGAGAGCTCCCAGTTGTCGCGATAACGGCCGATGCCGGAAAGCGGCGAATTGTCGGTATGGCCATCCACACGCAGTACCCAATTGATCTCGGCAGGAATTTCCTTCGCCAGATCGAGAAGCGCCGCGGCCAGTTTGTCCATCTCGGCGCGACCGGCATCATCGAGTTCGCTGCCACCCACGGGAAAGAGAACTTCCGACTGGAAAACGAAACGGTCGCCGACGATGCGGATGTTCTCGCGATCGGAAAGGATTTCGCGAAGCCGTCCGAAAAAGTCGGAGCGGTAGCGGTTGAGTTCTTGCACGCGCTGCGCCAGCGCCACGTTCAGGCGCCGGCCGAGATCGGCAATCTGTGCCTGCGATGACGAATCCTTCGCTTCCGAAGCCTGCAGCGCCTGCTCGATGGCGGCGATCTGCGCGCGGAGGGCGGCAATCTGCTGGTTCAGCAGCTCGACCTGGCTTGCCGCGCGGGCGCTCAGCTGCTGTTCCTGGTTGAGCTGGCTGGTCAATTCGCCGACGCGCGCATTGGCCGCGGCACTGCTGCCGGCACCCTCGCTCAGCAATTGCTGCAGCCGCGACCGTTCGCTTTCCGAAGCCGAAAGGGAGGACTGCAGGCTGGCGAGCTGGTCCTCGAAATCCTGGCTGTTGCTCTTTTCGAGCGCCAGGAGCTCGGTCAGCTCGGCGATCTGGCTGTTCAGCCGGTTCAGCACCTCGTCGCGGCCGGTGATTTCCCGGCTTAAAAGGAACTGCGCCAGCACGAAGACGGTCAGCAGGAACATGATGGCGAGGAGCAGCGTGGAGAGCGCATCCACGAAACCCGGCCAGAAGTCGACGGACCGATCCCGGCGGCGGTTCTTGGCGAGGGCCATCGGTTATTTCCCCCCGACCTTGTCGGAAAGTCGGTCGAGGGTGCGGCGTAGCGCCTTGGCCTCTTCCTGCTGCGCTTCGATCCAGTCGCGCAGCATCTGCTGCTCATTGCGCATGTTCTTCACAAGCCCCTGGATGCCTTCGGCAAGATTGGCCATCGCCGAGAGCGAACGATCGGAATGGTGGCCGTCGGGCGCCTTGGACTGGGCGGCGGCAAGGGCTTTTAGTTGTTCGGTAAGCGCGCGGATATCTTCCGAGGAGCCATGCGCGATCGTCTCCGCCACGGCAGGCATGTCCGACCCGAGGTCCGTCACCGACGAAAGCCAGTTTTCGAGCTCGGTGTAAAAACGGTTCTGGGCCCGGCCCGCCTGCAGGTCGAGGAAGCCGAGGATCAGCGAACCGGAGAGACCGAGCAGCGACGAGGAGAATGCCGTGCCCATGCCGGCGAGCGGCTGAGCGAGACCGCTCTTGATCGCTGCAAGAACGTCGTTCGAATCGCCTGAATTCGGGTCGAGCGCGCCGATGACATTGCTGATCGAGCCGATCGTCTGGATCAGGCCCCAGAAGGTGCCGAGTAGACCGAGGAAAACCAGCAGGCCGATGAGGTAGCGGGAAATGTCGCGTGATTCGTCGAGGCGGGTGGCGATCGAATCGAGGATCGAGCGGAAGGCGTTGGTCGACAGCGCCATCTTGCGGCGCCCGCCGATCAGCGTTCGCATCGGCGCGAGCAGCTTCGGTTCGCGGCCGACCTTGTCGGCGCTGCCGGCGGCGCGGAAGGAGTTGAACCAGCGTACTTCCGGGATGAGTCCGATCACCTGGTTGAAGACGAGAATGATGCCGATCAGCAGGACGCCGAGAATCAATCCGTTGAGACCCGGATTGGTCTGAAAGGCATGCGCGGCCTGGCGATAGAGAATGGAGGCGACGAACCCGACGATGATCAGGAAGATCAGCATCGTCCACAGGAATGACGCCGGATTGGAAAGTTTGTAGGTATAGCCGCTGCGCGCTTCAGACTCGTCCAGATCGTCCACTCTCGCATTCGCCATGATACGCCTTCAGCCTCCGATACTCTTGCACGTCGGAGGCTACGGCATGTCCTCCGGAAGTGCAAAGCGGTTTCGGGACAAGGACATGCGTAAAACAAGAGTCTACGGCATATCGCGTGAATCCCTCTTTCACGCGATATGCTGTAGTTTAAAATTGCGACGAATTGAAGTGCGGACGCTACGGAAAACAGTCGGCTATCAACCGTCCGCAGCGCCGGCCTATCGGCTTTGAGTTCCGCTCAGCGAGTCGGCACGGGCCGGTTGGCAACCTCGAGCAGTGCCTTCTGGATGAGCTCGTTGCCCGCGACGATGTTGCCGCTGCCGAAGATATCCGTGGTGCCCTTCATGTCGCTGGCGAAACCGCCTGCCTCGCGGATCAGCACGATGCCGGCAGCCATATCCCAGGCAGAAAGGTCGGTTTCCCAGAAACCGTCGAGACGGCCGGCTGCCACATAGGCAAGGTCGAGCGCGGCAGCACCCATACGGCGGACGCCTGCCACTTCCCCCATGACGTGGCGGAGTTCGATGAGGAACTTTCCGTGGTTGCCGCGGCCAAGATGCGGCACGCCGCAACCGATCACGCAGTCGGACAGCACGCGGCGGGCAGCGACCCGGATGCGACGATCGTTCATGAACGCGCCGCCACCCTTTTCGGCGGTGAACAATTCGTCGGTCGCCGGATTGAAGACGACGCCGGCGACGATTTCGCCGTTGCGCTCGAGAGCGATCGAGACGGCGAACTGCGGAATGCCGTGCAGGAAGTTTGTGGTGCCGTCGAGCGGATCGACGATCCAGCGATGGGCGCCGTCCGTGCCCTTCAGCTCTTCGCTTTCCTCGCCGAGGAAGCCGTAGGTCGGGCGCGCCTTCATCAGCTCGTCGCGGACGATCTTTTCCGCCTTGAGGTCGGCCTGGGAGACGAAGTCGCTCGGCCCCTTTACGGAAACCTGCAGGTTCTGCACTTCGCCGAAATCCCTGGAGAGCGATTTGCCTGCCTTGAGGGCAGCCTGAACCATGACGTTGAGAAGGGCGGAGCGGGCCATGCGGGAAATCCTTGGACGCAGTCCCGGATTGCATCTGACGGGACGATATTTTTCAGTTTTTCTTGATGGGCGGCTTCAAGACCACAAAACAGCGGGAAATTCAAGTCGTCCGCCGGAAACGAACGCGTTGAACAACTTGCCGCCCTCTCAGACTACAGCTCGCGCCCAAACGGCAGCCATCCCCGCCGCAATAGACAACAGGGAGGCAACGACCAGATGGACGGCAAAGCCGCGGCTGCCGAAAACCGCCGCGTAGGCGGCCTTCGCTGCCATATTCACGATCACGCCAATGCCGATCGCCTGGGCTGCCAGCTTCGGTTCGAGCGTCGGCAGCATACCTGCAACCGTCACCGTTACAGCGTCCACATCCGCAAGGGCGGAAAGTGCCGATGCAACGATCAGGCCCTCGCTGCCGAAATACTGGGTCGCCGCGCGGGCCAGAAATGCCACGCCCGCAAGGAGCGCCGCCATCTTCGCTACTGCAGGCAGTTCGAACGGATTGCCGGGAAGATTGTCCGCAGCGGGCTCCTGCCGCCCGAAGGAGAGAAATGCCGCATGACCAAGCATGACAACGGCCCCGACGCCCAGAGGTAAAATCAGGTCCGCAGCCAGGCTCGGCGCCAGCATGACAACCAGGGCGGCAGTCCGCAGCAGCGACACCGCACCGGCGGCAATTGCGCCCGCAGCGAGTGAACCGGTGCCGGCCGCGACCAGGCTTCGCCGCGCAAATGCGACGGTGGTCCCGGTCGAGGAAATAAGGCCTCCGATCGCTCCCGCCAAAAGGTCACCACGCGACGCCCCAAGCATCCGCACCGCCAGATAGGCCGCGAAGGAGATCGATGCGAGCGTTATGACAAGTATGATGAGATTTCGCGGTGAAATGCCTCCGAACGGCCCCACCGGCTCGGCGGGTATGATCGGCAGGAGCATGAAGGTCATCGCAATCAGGATCACCGCCGAACGGAGTTCGATCCATTTCAGACGGCGGATCGACGCGTGCAGGAAATTGCGGCTGGCCAGAATCGTCACTAGCGCCGCTCCCGCCGCGGAGACCAGCACCATATCGCCGATGACGGCAAGTACGCCGAGACCGAAGGTAAGGATCGCAACGATGACGGAAGTGGCGCTGAAAGATTCTTCTGCAATTGCCTCGCGCAATTCGAACACGGCCATGACGGCAGCGACAGCAATCAGAAAGCCGACAGTCACGATACCCGCATAGCCGGAGCCGGGGTTGAGGCTGCGCTCGATCAGGCCCGCGATGCCGCCGACCATGCCCACCATGATAAAGGTGCGGATGCCCGCCGTACGGCTGCCCGCCGGCTCGTCGCGCTCGCGCCAGTGTCGCTCGACCCCGACCGCGGCGCCGATCGCGATCGCCAGACCGACCCGCTGGAAAAGCTCGACATGGTCCAAATCTGCCCCCTGCACGCACTCCGAAGAGTGCTCCCGGCCTTCCGTTCACGCTTAGAGGCGTTCGACGCCGAAAGCGATCCCTCGATCGATTTTCCGTTCGCCGGACCGCCCCTTACCCTCGACGGAACCTGTTTGCCGCCTCGATCGCCTGTTTCTGTGTTTCCTCATTGATTCCGAGGTAGAAATCTTCGAGTTCCGGATCCTTCATTCCTGCGCGGCGCGAGAGAACATACCACTTTGCCGCCTCGATGGGATTGGGCCGTGTGCCCAGCGCATTGATATAGAGATGCGCCAGCTTGTTCTGCGCCGCGACGTTGCCGCGATGGGCGGCAATCCGCATCCATTCGAAACCCTTCTCGTAGTCGCGTTCGCCGCCAACGCCGTTCACCAGCCAGATTCCCATATCGAGCTGTGCTGTGTCGAAACCTGCCTTGGCGGCACGCTCCATCCATTCTCGGGCCTTGGCCTTCTTCTTCTCCGGTACGTCCCTGAGCGCCACATAAAGTTGCGCGACGGCATATTGAGCGTCCGCCACCCCCTGCGCTGCGGCCTTTTCGTAAAAGGGCAGTGCCAGGTGCAGGCCTTTTTCGCCGGGATTGTCGGAGACGAGGATCTGCCCCCAGTTGAACTGCGCCGAGGAATTTCCAGCCTCTGCGGCCTTGCGCATGAAATCGTCGGCCTGTTTCTTGTCGCGCGGGACGTCGCGTCCGCTCATCAGGAGCAGCGCATATTGGAACATGGCAGCCGGATCGCCGCCTTCTGCCGCCTTTTTGTACCAGAATGCCGCCGTCTTGGCGTCCCGTTTAAGGCCCAGGCCCTTGGTCATCATTTCGGCGACAAGCGTCTGCGCCGCTGCATCGCCGGCTCCCGCCCGCGTCAGCGCCCGGTCGAGCGCGGTGGCATAAAGACCGCGCTGATAAGCGCCGTAAGCCTCGTCGATGGCACCTGCATAGGGTCTTTCAGGTGGGGCGGGTGGCAGAGCCGCGCCCATGCGTTGGTAGAGTGCGACGCCGCCGGAGGGAACGATGCCAACCGCCTGCCCCTCCGGTTCGGCCGTATCTCTCGATGCATCGGGTACCGGCTGTGTCTCCACCCGATCTTTCTTCATCGGCTGCGTGCCGGGATCGACTGGCCGGGTTACCGGCCTCATATCCTGTGCCATGGCCAACTCGGTCATCGTCGCCGATGCGAAGACGCTCGCAAGCAGCCCGTTCAGAATCACGCGGAAAAATCGGTTCGATGCCATGGCGGAGCATCAAGCCTCAAACCGTGGCGCTTTTTCGTCCAGGATTGCGTTGACCTCGGCGACGACAGCTTTTGCTGCTTTTTCGGAAGAAAACACCGCCTTATGCAGGGCGACGAA
Organism: Neorhizobium huautlense; assembly: GCF_002968575.1. Taxonomy (GTDB): domain Bacteria; phylum Pseudomonadota; class Alphaproteobacteria; order Rhizobiales; family Rhizobiaceae; genus Neorhizobium; species Neorhizobium huautlense. Next base: position 8,814 of record NZ_PVBM01000029.1, read on the forward strand.
TTCCGCGCCTGTCTCGGCAACAGCAAGCACAGATGAGGGATCGCTGCCGCCCATGACGATGCAGGGAATTTCCACCATGGAGGCCCACCATTCGCCAAGCGCGAGGTTCTTCGGATGCGCCTCCGGTTTGATGTCGCCGTCGAGCTTGCCGAAAAAGATGTAGTCCGGGCGGCGTTCGCCGATTTCGAGCGCCTGGTGCCGGTCGGCAGCCCCGCCCGTGCCGACGATCATCTTGGGCACGAACTTCTCGATCGCTTCGTCAAGCTCCGTCAATGTGCCGTTCATATGCAATCCGTCCGCCTTGACCCGGCCCGCCACGCGGCTGTCGCCGGCAATCAGCGCCGCCGCGCCTGCCCCCTGAACGATCGGCACCATAAGCTCGGCGCGCTTCTGAAAGGCCTGATCGTCGAGACCGTATTGGGGTATGATCACCGATGCGACATCCCCCCCTGCAAGCGCGTCTTCGAGCTGTCGCGCCTGTCCGGCGGTATCATCGCTCTCCGGCAAGATCAGCACGAGGCGGCAGCGGTCTTCCGGTTGGGTCATCTCAAATCCTGTTCGCGGATTCGGCTCAGTGAAATCCGCACTCGTTTTCTGTCTGCAAATTCGATAGACCGGACCGATTGAAGGATCAACCGCCTCTCCCCTCCGAAAGCTTCATGCCCGACACCCTCAGCCTGACCTTTTTTACCTTTGCGGTGCCTGCCGTTTTGCTTGTCGGCCTTTCGAAAGGGGGAATCGGAGGCGCGATCGGCCTGATGGGCGTGCCTCTCATGTCCATGGCCGTGGATCCGGTCAAGGCGGCGGCGATCTTCCTGCCGATCCTGATTCTCATGGATATCGTCGCGCTGTGGTCGTGGCGGAAGTATAACGACCCGACGACGCTTTTGATGATCCTCCCGGGCGGCATCATCGGCATCGCGCTCGGCTGGGCGACATCGGCCTATGTCTCGGACGATGCGCTGCGCCTGGTGATCGCCATAGCCACCATTCTTTTTACCGTCCGTTACTTCTGGCAGGTCTATGGGCCGCACTCCAGCAGGCCCGCAGATCCTCTGCCGCACCGCCCGGTCGCCGCGACGTTCTGGGGCGCGCTTTCAGGTTATGCGAGCTTTGTCGCCCATGCGGGCGGCCCGCCATTCCAGATCTATGTCCTGCCGATGCGGCTCAACCCGCGATCCTACACCGGCGCCAGCATCCGGTTTTTCGCGATCGTCAATGCCGTGAAGGTGATCCCCTATTTCTTCCTCGGCGCCCTTGACCGGGAGAACCTGACAATCTCGGCGACGCTGCTGCCGGTGGCGCTGATAGCGACGATATTGGGTGCGACGATCGTCAAGCATCTGAAGGCAGAGTTCTTCTATCCCATGACCTACGGCCTCGCCTTTCTAGCTGGGCTGAAGCTGCTCTGGGATGGATTGCCCATCTGAAGCGTGGTTTCGGACAAGGGAATAAATTTCTCGACCTTGCTGCAACGCACAATAAATCTTGCCGTTACGGCCGGATTACCGTAAGTTTGCGCCATGACGACAGTTGATCCCTTCGCAGCCATAGCTGATCCCAACCGGCGTTATCTGCTGGAGGAACTGCGGCGTTCGCCGAGAACCGTCAACGAACTCGCCCAAGGCCTGCCGATAAGTCGGCCGGCGGTCTCCCAGCATCTGAAAGCTTTGCTTGAAAGTAATTTGGTGACGGTCACCGCAGAAGGCACGCGGCGCATCTATGCCGTCAACAGCAAGGGCTTCGACAGGCTCAATCTTTGGCTCGATCAGTTCTGGTCGTGATCTCCTACCACGACCAGAACTGCATTTTCATATTTCTGGATTGGGTTTTGGTGCCGCTTTTAATGTTGCCTCGTACTGATGATGAACCTGAGGCGCGCGGCGTTCTTCTCCTTTAGAGAACTAGTGACGCGTAGAGGCCTTAAGGCGCTGCATTTCGTCTTTGAGACGCAGCTTGCGGCGCTTGAGCTCGGCAATTTCCCGGTCGTCTGCAGAGGGCGACGCCAGAATGGACTGGAGCTCCTCTTCCAGATCACCGTGCTTCCTTTCAAGCGATGCGATATGAGCCTGGACGGTCATGTGGCATGTTCCTTCCTTGGTCAACCTGCCCCGACATTCCCTTCTGCCGAGGCTTCAGGTTTGCGACAGAAGTGTGACACGATCGGTCTGGTTTGTCGAAGGAGAAATCGTGGTTTCTCGTGGGCAAATTCGTGGCATCGGCTAACTTCCAGTTAACGTGGTTTGATGGTAGAGGCTTGCGGACATTGCCGGCAACCGCTCAAGAATAGCCGGGCATGGAGAATGGGGACCGTAATATGGCTGATCAGGAACAGGCGGATATCCGGCTGGCGCTCGCGAAACTCCGTCAGGAGCACGAGGATTATGACGCCGCCATCAACGCCATGATCGAGGTCGGCTGCGATGCCCTGAGGATCCAGCGCATGAAGAAGAAGAAGCTGGCATTGAAGGACAAGATGAGCCAGCTCGAAGATCAGATCATTCCCGACATCATCGCTTGAGGGGCTTCCGACATGGCTGAAAGACCTGCCGTCGCCATAATCATGGGTAGCCAGTCCGACTGGGAAACCATGAAAAATGCCGCCGACACGCTGGACGCGCTGGATATCGGCTACGAGGCCCGCATCATTTCCGCACACCGCACGCCGGAGCGAATGATGGCATTTGCCAAGGGCGCCCGCGCCGAAGGTTTTCAGGTCATCATTGCCGGCGCCGGCGGCGCCGCACATCTTCCCGGCATGACCGCCGCCATGACGCCGCTGCCGGTTTTCGGCGTGCCCGTGCAGTCGAAGGCGCTTTCCGGCCAGGACAGCCTGCTCTCGATCGTCCAGATGCCGGCCGGCATCCCAGTCGGAACGCTTGCGATCGGCAGGGCCGGCGCCATCAATGCCGCGCTGCTGGCTGCCGCCGTGCTTGCCCTCAACGACGCCGATATTGCCGACCGGCTGGACGAATGGCGCGCCCGCCAGTCCACCGCAGTCGCTGACTACCCGATAGACGAGGCTCCATGACCGTCCGCACGATCGGCATCATCGGCGGCGGACAGCTTGGCCGCATGCTTGCCATGGCCGCAGCCCGGCTGAACTTCCGCACCATCATCCTGGAGCCGCAGGAAGACTGTCCCGCCGCCCAGGTCGCGAACACGCAGATCACAGCGGCCTACGACGATCCTGCTGCCCTGGCCGAGCTCGCCGCTCGCTGCGACGTCGTCACCTACGAGTTCGAAAACGTGCCCGTTTCGGCCGCCGAAGCGCTGCAGCGTTCCGTGCCCGTCCATCCGCCGGCAAAGGCGCTCGAAGTCGCCCAGGACCGCCTCACCGAGAAACGCTTCCTCAATGGCTGCGGCATCGAAACCGCCCGTTTCCATGCCGTCGACAGCCAGGAGGATCTCGAAGCGGCCCTTGCGGATTTTGGCGGAAAGGGCGTCTTGAAAACCCGCAGGCTCGGTTATGACGGCAAGGGCCAGCGCGTCTTCCGTTCGCCTGAAGACGACCCGGCCGGCGCCTTCGAGGCGCTGGGTAGCGTACCGCTGATTCTCGAAAGCTTCGTGCCCTTCGATCGTGAGATATCGATCATCGCCGCACGCTCCGGCGACGGCACGGTCTCATGCTACGATCCGGCTGAGAACGTCCACCGCAATGGCATTCTTCACACCTCTACCCTACCCGCCCGCATTTCCGGTGAAACGGCAAGCGTCGCCCGGGAATCTGCAGAAAAGCTGCTCGCCGCGCTTGATTACGTCGGCGTCATCGGCATGGAATTCTTCGTTCTCGCCGATGGTGTGCTGATCGCCAACGAAATCGCGCCCCGCGTCCACAATTCCGGCCACTGGACGGAAGCGGCCTGCATCGTCTCGCAGTTCGAGCAGCACATCCGCGCCGTTGCAGGTCTGCCGCTCGGCAATCCGCACCGCCATTCGGACTGCGTTATGACCAATCTGATCGGCGACGATATTCTCGACCTTCCCGGCTGGCTGAAGAAAAAGGACGTGTTCGTCCACCTCTACGGCAAGACGGAATCCCGGCCAGGCAGGAAAATGGGCCATGTAACGGAGCTTAAAACGTCGTCACAAGGTTGACATAGGCAATAGCTCGGGTTATCTGCACGGCCAACTTGAGAGCGCGCCCCTCCAAGAAAAAGGCGGCGCGCTTTTGATTGATAAGGACAAGCGGCTTAACGGCCCACAGACTGCTGGATCAGTACAATGAAGATCAAGAACTCGCTCAAGGCGCTGAAGGCTCGTCACCGCGATAACCGTCTGGTTCGCCGCAAGGGCCGCATTTACATCATCAACAAGCAGAACCCGCGCTTCAAGGCTCGTCAGGGCTGATACGATTTTTTCGGCTTCGGCATCTGCCGGCCGATCAAATTGTCGACAGACCGGCAAATCGGGTTTGACCTTCGGCGCATGCGGATTACCTTATCCGCATGCGCTATTTTCGTTTGAACTCCCTGATTCTGGCCTCGGCCCTCATCGCCTCGCCTGCGATTGCGCAGACGCCCGCGCCAACCGCGCCGTCGACTATGCCTGCTTCGGCGGCAAGACCGGCCAATTCCCTCGATCCTCTCTTTGATGCGCTGAGGCGCGAACGCGACCCGGATAAGGCGCGCGGGATCGCTAGCCAGATCGCCTCGGACATGAGCGATTCGGGCAGCGCCACGGTCAACCTGCTGATGCAGTGGTCGGCAGACGCGATCAAGGAGAAGCGCAACGCCGCGGCCCTCGATTTCCTCGACCGGGTAACGCTGCTTGACCCAGCCTATCCCGAGGGCTGGAACCGGCGGGCCACCTTGCACTACACCATGGGCAATGCCCGCAAGGCGATGGCCGACATTGCCGAAGTCCTGAAGCGCGAGCCCCGTCATTTCGGGGCGCTCGCCGGAATGGCCGGCATTCTCATGGAAGCCGACAAGGACGAACTGGCGCTCAAGGCATGGGAAGATTATCTCGCCATCTATCCGGCAGATCGAGAGGCGCAGGAAGCAGTGACGAAGCTTTCAGAAAAGATCGCCGGAAACCGGACCTGACCTCCCTCCTCCCATGCTGATCCCGCTCCTCGCTCTCATCGGCATCGTCGCTTCCGCTTTCGGTTTCACCGCCTGGAAAGCGAAGGTGATCGAGGCCCAATTCCCGAATGCCGGCGAACTGATCGACGTCGGCGGCTTCCGTATGAATTCGCTGCATATACCCGGACCATCCGGCGCCGATCTGCCGGCCATCGTCTTCATCCACGGCGCCAGCGGCAATCTGCGCGATCAGGAGATCGCCTTCCGAAAAGCGCTGGAAGGCCGCGCGGAGATGCTGTTCATCGACCGGCCCGGACATGGTTATTCCGAACGCGGCGGCCCGGAAAACGACTTTCCCGATGGTCAGGCCGCCGCGATCGCCCGATTGATGGAAAAGCGCGGCATCCAGAGCGCGATCATCGCCGGCCATTCGTTCGGCGGAGCGATCGCCGCAAGCTTTGCGCTGTTCCACCCTGAGAAGACGACCGGCCTGCTGTTGCTGGCGCCGGCCACTCATCCCTGGCCGGGCAGCATCGACTGGTATTACAATCTCACTGCGAGACCCATTCTCGGGCGATTGTTCAGCCATCTCCTGGCCCTCCCCGCGGGATTGGCGTTGATGGAAACCGCAACCCGATCGGTGTTTCATCCCAATCCCCGGCCCGAGACCTACCTCAATGACGGGGCGCCGGCTCTTGTCCTGCGTCCGCGAAACTTTCGCCACAACGCGATCGATGTCGCCAATCTGAATGCGTATGTGACACGCATCTCGCAGCGTTACCGCGAGATTGTCGCGCCGACGGTGATCATCACCGGCGACACGGACGCGATCGTTGCGGAGGAAATCCATTCGCGTGGTTTGGCGCGCGACATCAAGGGGTCGGAACTCGTCTGGATCCGTCATCTCGGCCACAAACCGGATTACGTCGTGACGGACGTCGTGGTGGCGGCGATCGAGAAGCTTGCGGGATTGCCTCGCGACCTGCAGGCAGCCGCCCACCTGGCGGAAGCACGCATCGCGCCTCGGGTCCAGGAAGCACCGGTTGAAATGGACCTGTCGATCGAGAAGACCTGACACCCAGTAGAATTACGCCAGCCCGAAGCAAGGTGCCCATCCCAACCTCCGACCAAACGGAATCGGAGACACGTGATGGAAATCGGCAGCATTGGCAGGGACTACCCGGCACGGTCCGCGAAGCCGGGTGAGGCATCCCCCCGGACAGACGCCGCCACAGAGGCATCGTCCGGTTCATCCGGTCGAAAAGAAGAGCTATACAATCCCCTGGTTCATAGCCTGACATCGCTGACCAAGGCGACGGAGGAAGCGGAGGAACAGATAAAGGCGCGCGCCAAGCGAAAGCTCGAGGACGCCAAGCAGCAGCTCGCATTCATGCGCCGCAGGGGTTTCGACCCGGACGTGATCGCCAAGCAGGCGGCCCAGCTCAGCGTGATCGTTGCGGGTGCTGCCCGCGAATTTGCCGAGGCTTTGCCCGGAGCCGGCGGGCTCACGTCATCCGCGCCTGCCGATACTCCGTCCACAGGAGATACAGCCGATCCGGTTTTGGATCAGAGCAAGCAGGCTGCGTCAGGCGACAGGTCAGTTGAGGACACGAGACCCGTCTCCCACGCAGAGCGGGCCTATCTCGAGGAGATGGGCGAAACACCGCGAAATACGCCCCGGCTCTCCCCGGACGACATCAAGACGGCAATGGAATTCAGCTCCGTCGCACGCCAGATCAAGGCATTGCTGGAAGAGGCCGCCCGGAAGCTGCGCGAGCAGAACGGCACCGCCGCCTTGTCCGGTGCCCAGAACCTCGACGCCTCCGTCAACGCCCTGACCAGCACGGTCTCCGCTTTGCCAACGGTCAGCATCACGATTTAGCGCTCCATCCGCCGAGGGAAACTGCTCAGCAAAAAACCGCCGGATCGCTCCGGCCGTTTTTGGTTGCTGGCGAAAACCTCAGATACCCGTCTGGCCGTCTGAGCCGATATAGGCAATCCGCAACATGTTGGTGGCACCAGGCGTGCCGAGCGGAACACCGGCCGAAATGATGATCCGGTCGCCCGGCTTGCCGAAACCTTCCGACACCACGATACGGCAGGCGCGATTGACCATGTCGTCGAGATCTTCCGCGTCGTGGGTGACGACGCAATGGGTGCCCCAGCAGATGGAAAGCCGGCGTGCCGTCTGGATGATCGGCGACAGCGCGATGATCGGCACCTGCGGCCGTTCGCGCGAAGCGCGCAGGCCCGTTGTTCCCGATGACGTGTAGGTGACGATCGCCGAAAGGCGCAATGTCTCGGCGATCTGGCGGGCAGCAAGCGAAATGGCGTCGGCGCCTGTCGCCTCCGGTGTCGCGCGCTGCGAATAGATGATGCTCGGATAAAGCGGGTCCTGTTCGACGGTCGTGGCGATCGACGCCATCATCGAGACGGCTTCCACCGGATATTGGCCCGATGCCGATTCTGCCGACAGCATGACTGCATCGGCGCCTTCGAACACGGCGATCGAGACGTCCGAGACTTCCGCGCGGGTCGGCACCGGCGAGGAGATCATCGATTCCAGCATCTGCGTCGCGACGACGACCGGCTTGCCCGCACGGCGACAGGCGCGGGTCAACTGCTTCTGGATGCCCGGCACCGCTTCGATCGGCATTTCCACGCCGAGGTCGCCGCGGGCGACCATCAGCGCATCGGAAAGCTCGATGATCTCGTCGATGCGTTCGATCGCCTGCGGCTTTTCAATCTTCGACATCACGCCAACACGGCCCCGGGCGATCTTGCGTACTTCGGCCAGGTCGTCGGGACGTTGCACGAACGAGAGCGCCACCCAATCGACCTCGCCGGTTGCAAGCGCTGCATCGAGATCGACGCGGTCCTTGTCGGTCAGTGCCCCGACGCCGAGCAGCGTATCGGGCAGGCTGACGCCTTTCTTGTCGGAAATGCTGGTGCCGGCAACCACGGTGCAGACGATGCTCTTGCCATCGGCCTTCTCCGCCTTCAGAGCCAGCTTGCCATCATCGATCAGCAAGCGATGACCCGGCTTCACGGCTTCAAGAATTTCGGGATGCGGCAGGAAAACGCGATTTTCGTCGCCTGGCTCGTCGCGATTGTCGAGCGTGAAGGTCTGCCCCACCTTGAGCGTCACCTTGCCGGCCGCGAACTTGCCTACCCGCAACTTCGGGCCCTGCAGGTCGCAGAGAATGCCGATCGGTCGCCCGCAACGCGCCTCGACCGACCGGATGCGCTGAATGAGCGTCCGCATCAGGTCGTGGCTCGCATGGCTCATGTTGATCCGGAAAAGATCGGCCCCCGCTTCGTGCAGCTTCTGGATCATCTCCTCATCGGCGGAGGACGGTCCGAGCGTGGCAAGGATCTTAACTTTGCGGTAGCGCCTCATCAATTCTGGCCTTCTTGTGTGCCAGGCGTGTCCGAAAGCTGGACCATCCAGCTCCCCTGACGGCCCGTGTCATATTCCTTGAAGCCCATGCGCTGAAAGCCACGGGCGAAACAATCGTTGACGCCGACGATCTTGAACTCGTTTTCCGCGACGCACATGTTGACATTGCCGGTCCAGCGGCCGCCGCGGGCCGCATCCTCCGCATAAAGATAATAATAGCGGGACTGCAGCTCGCCCTCGATCAGCGTCGCGCAGGTGGAGGCGGGCACCTGCCACCAGCCTTCGGTGGTCCAGCCTTCCGTCGCGCGGTAGCCGATGGCCACCCCGACAAGGTTCTGCGTACTGTTGCAGACGCGGAAATCTGCATGCGCAGCGCCCGCCGCAAGCAGCGGCGCTCCGGCCGCCGCCATGGCGAACAGTGCCGGGGCGGAAAAGAGGGAGCGGAGATAGGTTTTCGGGGATTTTTTCGACACGGTTTCCGTCAGGACTCCATGGTTATTCGTGAAGCACTTTCTTCGCGCGCCGGAATCGGAAAGTCAACGAAAGTCTAATCGATTAGCCAACCTTCACGCCACCAACCAGTGCCTTTTAACTGGTCCAGCGCCGCTTGCGCCCGGCGGCTGCGCATGCCATCACCGATATCGACGAAACGACAGCTACTCCCCGCGCCACATGCAGGACTTCATTCCGTTCGAAATCATAGAAGGCGATTATGACGCCGGCATGGTGCTGCTTGCCGATCATGCCATGAACCGGCTGCCGGCCCGATACGGAAGCCTGGGACTTCCGCCGAGCGCATTCGAGCGCCATATCGCTTTCGATATTGGCATCGAGATGCTGACCCGCCGGCTCGCTGGCATGCTGGATGTCCCGGCCGTGCTCGGCTGCTTCTCCCGCCTGCTTATCGACCCGAACCGCGGCGAGGACGATCCGACCCTGGTCATGAAGATTTCCGACGGTGCGATCATTCCCGGCAATCATCCGATCACCGAAGAGGAATGGGCGCTCCGGCTCGATACATATCACCGCCCCTATCACCGCGCGGTCGAGCGGACGATTGCCAAGGCGGGCGCATCCGGCCGGGCTCCGCTCGTGCTGTCGCTGCATTCCTTCACGCCCTTTTGGAAGGGCGTGCCGAGACCCTGGCACGCGGCAGTACTTTGGGACAGCGATCACCGCGCCGTCCTTCCGTTTCTTAAACTTTTGCGGCAACCGGGCGATATCCTCGTCGGCGACAACGAACCCTATGACGGTGCGTTGAAGGGCGACACCATGTACCGTCACTGCATGATATCAGGCACGCCGCATGCCCTCCTCGAGGTGCGGCAGGACCTGATTGGCGATGAGCGTGGCGTCGATGCCTGGGCCGAAAGATTGGCGCCGGTCTTCAAGACGCTGAATGCCGACCCCACATTGCACGAATACAGGATCTTCCCGTCGCGTACGGGTCCCTATCCGACTTGAAGAGAACCAGGAGATGTTCCGATGACCGAACTTTCGAAGGAACAGCAGACCGAATTCGAGGCCGCGGCCTTCCGGCGTCTGGTGCAGCATCTGCGCGAACGGACCGACGTGCAGAACATCGATCTGATGAATCTCGCCGGATTCTGCCGCAACTGCCTGTCCAACTGGTACCGCGACGCCGCAACGGAAGCGGGCGTCGACCTTTCCAAGGACGCCTCGCGCGAGATCGTCTACGGCATGCCTTACGAGGAGTGGAAAAATCTCCACCAGGCCGAAGCGAGCGACGCTCAAAAAGCCGCATTCGAAGTGAACAAGCCCGCGCACGGTTGATCGACAGGCGATTTGTCTTGACCTTCCGGCAGCTTTTCGGCAGTTGACGACCACTCATTCAAATTTTCATCAGGAGATCCCGATGTCTGATGCTCATGGCGTCGCCCGCGACCAACTCCGCGCATTTGTCGAGCGCATCGAAAGACTGGAAGAAGAAAAGAAGACGATCGCCGACGATATCAAGGACGTCTATGGCGAAGCCAAGTCCATGGGCTTCGACACCAAGATCCTGAAGAAGGTCATTGCGCTGCGCAAGAAGGACGACCAGGAACGCATGGAAGAGGACATGATCCTCGATACCTACCTGCAGGCGCTGGGCATGATCGAGTCAGCTCCCGATCAGGACGCCGCCTGAAGCTCCCGGATCCGAGAGTACCAAAAACCCGCCACTCGGCGGGTTTTTTCTTGCTGCGAATTCTCGAGCGGTTCAGTTCGCGGGGCCGCTGAAGCGGTTGGGATCGATCGCCACCGCTGCGGCAACCGGCTTGAAGCCGCCGCCGGAATAGGCTGCCGAATAGTCGGCATTCAGCGTCCGGTTCGTCACGCGCGGCGCCTTCATGGAAGCGACCTCTTCGGCGCGATTATTGTTGAGAGCCCACTTCGCAACCATATCGCCGGTCAGGCCCTTGCTGGATGCCTGGGAGGCAGGCTGGGCTGTACGGCCGCCCTTGGTCGGCGCAGGCAAGGCGCCGGTGGAGGCAGCGACTGGCGTCTTCGGCGCATCGAACCCGTCGCCGAACTGCATGCCCTTCCTGGCGGAAGACGACTGGATGACCTTCGGCGAAACGGCAGCCGTCTGGACCGGTTTCTGGACCGGCACGGCTGGCGGTGCGGGTAGAGCCGCGGCCTTGGGCTGCGCCGGGACCGGAACGGCGGCCGAAGGCGCCGATGGCATTGCCTGGCGCGCAGGCTCGACACTCTGCGAAAGGGCAGCCACGAGTTCGGGCGTCAGTTCCTGTTCGTTGGCATCGTGCCGCGAAGCCGGAGCAGCTGCCGCCGCGGCAGGGCGATGAGCAGGCAGCGGAATAGCGGCCATCTCCTGCGGCGGCTGCATCGGGCCGACGGAGGCCGTCATCACGCCGTTGTCGGCATCGCCCTTCAGGCCACGTGGCCCGAGCAGGGTCGGAACCGGGATCTCATAGGCGGAAAGATCCGCAAAGTTCTCGCCGTTCTGCTGCATATTGGCCTGAGCGGAGGCCTGGATCGCAAGAGCTTCCTGCGCCGGATTGCGTGCCGGCGAATAAAGCGCGGTCGCAAAGCCGCCAGGGGCCGCATCCGAGCGGAAGGCCGGACGCGAAAGCGGAACGGGTGCTGCGATATCGGCCTGAGGCGGCTGCGGCGCAGCCGAAGCGACCATCACGGGAGCCGCAGGCTCCTCTTCCGGTGCCGGTTTTGCGGCCGGTGCCGGACGTTGCGCGGTGGCCGGCGTGCTGCTTTCCTCGTTGTCCTCCTCCTCGTCGGCACCACCGCCGCCGAACAGGAAGGCCAGCAGGTTAGGCTGCCGCTTGCGGCCGGTCTCCTCGCCGCGGATGCCGCCGCCGGCGGTGCTGGCGATCTGGATCGAGCTGGAGCTGACGCGTTTCTTGTAGTCGGCAAGCGCCTGTTCATAACCCGGCAGCGGCTTGCCGTCAGCGGGAAGATGAACGGTATTGCCCTTCGGGAAGATCTGCACCAGTTCCTGGCGCGACATGCGCGGCCAGGCGCGAACACCGCCGACGTCGAGATGCACGAAGGGCGAACCGGATTTCGGATAAAAGCCCACGCCCCCGACCTGCATCTGCATGGCGAGCGCGCGCAGCGTAGAAAGCTTCACGCCCGGTATGTAGAAATCCATGGCCTTGCCGAGCATATGCTGGCTGTTCTTGGCAACGCCCGTGGTTCGGGACCGCGAACGCAGCATGCCGTTGGTTTCAGGCGAACGAAAGGCCGAGACAACGTGGATGTAATCGGAGGCACCGGAACGGCGATAGACTTCCCAGACGAGGTCGAAAAGCCGCGGGTCCATCTTGGTCGGCTGATTCTTGCGCCAGTCGCGCAGGAGCTGGTTGATCTGCTGCAGGCCGCGCTGGTCGTATCTGCCATTCCGCTTGAAGGTAATGACTGCTTTTTCGCCTGTGTGCACGAAATAAAGCTTCAGGCTGCGATCTTCGGCAGCAGCTTGGGTGGCTGAGCCGGAAAGAATAGGAAACGCCGTCAAAAGCAGCAACGCTGCGGCAACGACGTGCTTGGTGAAAGTTCCCATAAGCCCGGCTTTGCCGCCCGGCGCCTTCTCACCCGAAGGCGTTTCTTTTGCATACTGATCCGGCAAAACGATCCCCGTCCTGTCGACAACGTCCCACGTTGCCTCAAATGACTGTCAATTGCGGTGACACGATGGCAAATGTGCCACACATGTACAACCTTATTCCGTATAGTCAACAATTGACTAATAGGAGATTGACAGAGGTTGACAGGACTTCCTTGCGCGAAGGTTAATCATTTCTAATGCACTGTTCCTACGCTGCTTCTTTCAACGGATCGTCAGGGTCGATGCCGTAATCCTTGAGTTTCCGGTAAAGGGTGGATCGTCCGATGCCGAGCTTGCGGGCGACCTGGCTCATCTGGCCGCGATAGAATTTGAGCGCAAAGCGGATGAGCTCTTCCTCCACGTCAGCGAGCTTTCGCACCTCGCCGGTCTCGTCGGTGCTGACGATGATATTGTCAGCCGTCGGATAGGCCGCCGCCAGCATGGCCTTCGGATCCGGCTTTCCGGCGCGCGCTTTTTCGCTGTTGGCAAAGACGGGCGATTCGGCGAGAGCCTCGCGCATGGCGCGGTCGGCGGCGACGGAAGGCGACGGAGCGGCAGCGGTTGCGACCAGTTCCGCCGAATGGAATTCCGGCACCTGCGCTGCGATCTGCGGGAAATCCGCGTCGGTCAGTTCGTCGCCTTCTGCGAGCACCACGGCCCGGAAAACCGCATTCTCGAGCTGACGGATATTGCCCGGCCAGTCGTAGGCCGTCAGCAGCGCTAGAGCGCTTGGGCCGACTGTCAGCGTCTTCGACAGCTTCTGCTCGGTCGAGAAGCGCTCGGCAAAGACGCGGGCGAGATGCGGAATGTCCTCCTTGCGGCGACGCAGCGCCGGGATCGTGATCGGGAAGACGTTGAGGCGGTAATAGAGGTCCTCGCGGAAGCGGCCTGCACGCACTTCCTCGATCAGATCCTTGTTGGTGGCCGAAATGAGGCGGACATTCACCTTCTGCACTTTGGCGGCGCCGACTGTCTCAATTTCGCCTTGTTGCACAGCGCGCAGCAGCTTCACCTGCACATCGAGCGGCAGGTCGCCGATCTCGTCCAGGAAAAGCGTGCCGCCGTCCGCCTCGACGAATTTGCCGGTATGCTTTTCCGAGGCGCCGGTGAAGGCGCCCTTCTCGTGGCCGAAAAGGATGCTTTCCACAAGATTGTGCGGAATGGCGCCGCAGTTGACGGTGATGAATGGTTTGCCGGCCCTGTCCCCGTTCGACTGGATGGCGCGAGCGATCATTTCCTTGCCGACGCCCGATTCGCCTTCCAGAACCACTGGAATGTTCGAATGAGCGGCACGTTGTGCAAGATCGATGACCCGCAGCATGTCGGGACTTGCCGAAACGATATCGCCGAAGCCGACGGTGCCGGGGCGCTGGCGCCTGCCGGCACGGGCTTTGGATTCCTTCTGGTCGAGCTTCAGCGCATTGGCGACCGAAGCCGCGATCCGCTCCGGCGAAACTGGTTTGACGACGAAATCGAACGCCCCGGCCCGCATCGCCTGGACGACCGAATCGATGCTGCCTTGTCCGGTCTGGACGATCACGGGCGTCTCGATGCCGAGCTCCCGGATCGCCGAGAGGAAGGTCAAGCCGTCCATCTCCGGCATCATCAGGTCGAGCACGATGACGTTGATGTCGACCGCGGTTCGCTTCAGGAACTCAAGCGCAACGAGACCGTTTTCGGCGAGGTGGGCGGCGTGGCCATATCGCTCCACAGCATTCTTCAACAGGCGGCGTTGAATCGGATCGTCATCGACAACGAGGATTTGCGCAATCATGCTCGGCTCCCGGCTACGTTCATCGTGCCCCCTTTCGGGCTCTTATGTAGCCGGTTGTGTCAGAAAGGCTTGAACATCCCCTTTTGAGAAAAGCTTGCATTTTAACTGAGGGCGATGAAAACAACTTCGCATAAACCGGACCGTAATATCAGAAGGACAAGGCGATGAGACGACCAGAAACCGTGTGCCGTGAGATTCCCGCCGCGATTGCCGCAGGCGGCGCCGCTTCCGACCCGGCGCTCGGATTGCTGCCGGTCTGGAAGCTTTCGGATCTCTATCCTGCCAAGGACGCGCCGACCTTCGCGGCAGATATGGAAAAGGCGGAGGCACTTTCGCTCGCCTTCGAGGAGAAGTGGAAGGGTAAGCTTTCCGGTGCCGCGGCAAAGACCGGCGCCGGCGGGCTCGGCGAGGCGCTGAAAGAATACGAGGCGCTGGACGATCTCCTCGGCAAGCTCGGCTCCTTTGCCGGCCTCACCTATTTTTCCAACACGACGGATCCGGCCAACGGCAAGTTCTACGGCGACGTGCAGACGAAGCTGACCGATCTGTCGTCGCATCTGCTTTTCTTTGCGCTCGAGCTGAACCGCATCGAGGACGCGGTCATGGATGTCTGCATGGATCGCGATCCGGCCGCCGGCCATTATCGGCCCTGGATCGTCGACCTCAGGAAGGACAAGCCTTTCCAGCTCGACGACAAGCTGGAACAGCTCTTCCTCGAAAAATCGATGACCAGCGCCGCCGCCTTCAACCGGCTGTTCGACGAAACCATGGCGGAGCTGCGCTTCGAGGTGGACGGCGAGAAGCTGCCGCTCGAAGTGACGCTCAACATGCTGCAGGAGCCGCAGCCGGAAACCCGCGCCAAGGCCGCAGTCGCGCTGTCCAGGACCTTCCACGAAAACCTCCGCGTCTTCACGCTGATCACCAACACGCTCGCCAAGGACAAGGAAATCTCCGATCGCTGGCGGGGCTTCCAGGATATTGCCGACAGCCGGCATCTCGCCAATCGCGTCGAGCGTGAAGTCGTCGATGCGCTGGCCGCTGCGGTCAAGGATGCCTATCCACGGCTGTCGCACCGCTATTATGCGATGAAGGCAAAATGGCTCGGCATGGAGCAGTTGAATTTCTGGGACCGCAATGCGCCGCTGCCCGAGGCCCCGACTGCCCTTATTCCCTGGACCGATGCAAAGGAAACAGTGCTTTCCGCCTATCGGCGTTTTGCGCCGGAAATGGCCGAGATCGCCGGCCGCTTCTTCGAGGAGGAATGGATCGACGCCCCGGTACGACCGGGCAAGGCACCGGGCGCTTTCGCGCATCCGGTCGTGCCCTCTGCCCATCCTTATGTGCTCGTCAATTATATGGGCAAGCCGCGCGACGTGATGACGCTCGCCCACGAACTCGGCCACGGGGTGCATCAGGTGCTCGCCGGCGATCAGGGTGCCTTGATGTGCCAGACTCCGCTGACGCTCGCGGAAACCGCCTCGGTTTTCGGCGAGATGCTGACCTTCCGCGCGCTCCTGGAAAACACCAGGGACAAGCGCGAGAGGAAGGCGATGCTTGCCCAGAAGGTCGAGGACATGATCAACACGGTCGTGCGCCAGATCGCCTTCTACCAGTTCGAGCGCAAGGTCCACACCGCCCGCAAGCAAGGCGAATTGACGGCCGAACAGATCGGCGAATTGTGGCTGTCGGTCCAAGCCGAAAGCTTGGGGCCGGCGATCAGGATTTCGGAGGGTTATGAAAGCTGGTGGACCTATATCCCCCACTTCATCCATTCGCCCTTCTACGTCTATGCCTATGCCTTCGGCGACTGCCTGGTGAATTCGCTCTACGCGGTCTACCAGAACGCCGCACCGGGCTTCCAGCAGAAGTATTTCGAGCTTCTGAAGGCGGGCGGCACCAAACACCATTCGGAACTCCTTGAGCCGTTCGGCCTCGACGCCACCGACCCGGCCTTCTGGTCGAAGGGCCTGTCGATGATCGAAAGCCTGATCGACGAGCTGGAGGCTCTGGACAACGGCGCCTGAGTATCCCGATGGAGCAGAAGGCGCCCTACGCGCTCTTTCGCGACGATCCTGCCGGCCGGAGCCTCGTCTTCGACCGGCCGAAGGAGGTCGTCTTTGCCCGCACTGCCGCCGAGGTTCTGCCGGCGTTGCAGCATCTGGAAGAAGCACGCCGCGCCGGCCGCTGGCTCGCGGGCTATATCTCCTATGAGGCCGGTTATGTGTTCGAGGAAAAGCTCCGGCCGCTGATCGTCGACAACCGGGCAACGCCCCTGATCGCCATGGGCATCTTCGACAAGCCTTCCGGCAGCGAGCATCCGCTAGCAGGACCGCCCGGCGCAATCGTCGACGACGGTTCCTCCGAGGGCTCGTTCCTTAGCGAACCGCGCGCCGGGTGGGATTTCGCAACCTACGAGGAACGGTTCAACCGCCTCCATCAGCATCTGCGTCGCGGCGACTGCTACCAGGCGAACCTGACGATGCCGATCACCGCCGCCTGGCAGGGCGATCCGCGTCAGGCCTTCTGGTCTCTCGTCGCCCGCCAGCCCGTTCGCTACGGCGCCCTTGTCCACCTCGGCGGTCCGATCGTCCTGTCGCGATCGCCGGAGCTCTTCTTCTCCGTCGATGCCGAGCGCTTCATCGAAACCCATCCGATGAAAGGGACGGCGCCGCGCGGCCAAACCGCCGAAGAGGACGCAGCCATCGTCGAAGCCATGCTTGCGGACGAAAAGACCCAGGCGGAGAACCGCATGATCGTCGATCTCCTGCGCAACGACATCTCTGTCGTCAGCGAGGTCGGCACGCTGTCCGTCCCGAAACTCTTCGCGATCGAGACCTATCCGACCGTCCACCAGATGGTGAGCCATGTGCGGGCAAAACTCCTGCCCGAGGTGGGTTTCCCGCAGATCCTTGCGGCGCTGTTTCCCTGCGGGTCCATCACGGGAGCACCGAAGATGTGGGCCATGCAGATCCTGTCCCGGCTGGAGGCCCGCCCCCGCGATGTCTATTGCGGTGCGATCGGTTATTGCGATCCCGCCGGCCCCATGCGTTTTTCGGTGGCAATCCGCACGATCACGCTTTTCAATGACGGCAAGGCAGTTTTCAATGTCGGGGGCGGCATCGTCTTCGACTCCGAGGCCAAGGCCGAGTATGATGAGTGTCTTCTGAAGGCACGTTTTGCGGTAGGCGATCAATGGATTTCTCGCTGATCGAAACGATGCGCTGGGAACCGGATTCGGGTTTTCTGCGCCTGGAACAGCACCTGCGCCGGCTCAAGCGCTCGGCCGATGCCCTCGGATTCCGCCCGCCGCCGCCGGATACGCTCAGGCAGCTCGAGGCGGCCACCGGTGGCGACGCCGCCCTGCGCGTTCGCCTCGTCATGACCTACCGCGGCAAGGTCGAGATCACGACAACGCCTTTCATCCCCGCTCCGGCCGGGACGGTGTGGCGTATCCGGGTTGCGGCCACAAGACTTACTTCGGACGATCCCCTGTTCCGCCACAAGACCTCCCGGCGGGAACCCTATGAAGTGGCCCGCTCCGAATTTTCGCCTGATGAGGCCGACGAGGTAATCCTCCTCAACGAGCGCGGCGAAATCTGCGAAGGCACGATCACCAACGTTTTCGTCGAGGATGCAGGCGGACAGTTGCTCACGCCGCCGCTGATGAGCGGACTTCTGCCGGGCATATTGCGGGCCGAGCTGATCCGCGAGGGAAAGGCGCGCAATCAGATACTTCGCGCGGAAGACCTCGATGGTCGCCGTCTCTTCGTCGGCAATTCGCTTCGCGGCCTCATCGCCGCCGAGCTCGCAGGTCGCGAAAAACAGGCCGAACGCGTCAGCGACGACAAGGTCGCCCGCCGAAACGCGGGGTAGACATCGATGCCCGCGCCGCCGCAATCACTTACCGACCACCTTCTCTCACTCGAAACGGCGTTGCAGACGCGCGAGGTCCGCAGCTCCGAGGCAAGGCTGCGCGAGCTCCTGGCGCCCGACTTCCGCGAGTTCGGGCGTTCCGGCCTTGCCTATACGTTCAACGACATCATGACCCGTCTGGTGGTGGAGGATGGACCGGCCAACAGTTCGATTTCGAACTTTGCCGCTTCGATGCTGAGCGAGACGATAGCGCTTGCCACCTATCGCGGCACGCGGCTCAATGCGGACGGCAACAGGCAGTTTACCAACCGCAGCTCCATCTGGCGTCTGGATGCGGATGGCAAATGGCGCATGGTCTTCCATCAGGGCACGGCGACGGAATAGCGGGCTCCTAGAGACTTTCCGGCATTTCGGGGATCGGAAGGAAAGCCGCCCCTGGGCCGCCGCGCTCCTTTGAGGAAGCCACTATGACCGCCATGGTGCAACCGATCAGAAAGACCACCCAGAAAAGGAGCCACGTGCGCCACTCGCTGCGGCTTCTCTGGGCCTCCTCCTGCAGCGGCGATATCCGTGTCCAGGCCTTCAATGCTGCCTCGCGCGGCCCCCATGCCCTGAACATTTCCGCGACGATATAAACCGCCCTGCTGGATAGTCTCATCCAATTACGCCCCGCATGCTGCACTGCAGTATAATTTGTAGGGCTGCGCTTTCTTGTTCCAAGTCCCCGCGGGCAATTTTTACAACTGAGTGAATATGGCTTAAACCGATGCTGAAACGACAATCGAACGGCATGATGGAAAAAAACCTCAGCTACACGCCCTATGACGGCTCCTCGACGCCCTTCACCATCGGGCTTCTGCAACTCGATCCTGCGCGCTGGATCGAGCCAGACGGAGATCTCTCCTATCATCTTTCGAAAAAGAAGAAGCTGTTCGCGGAGCATGGGGAACGGGTTTTCCGCGCCGAGCCCGGCACGGAGCAAGCCCAGCAGGAAATCATCGACGCGCTTGCAGAATATCTCCCGGCCCACCATCCGGCCATCTATCGTCGGACCGGCAGCCTCATGGAAATGGCCGGCCACACCGTTGATCTTGCCGACGACCGCTCGCCGCCGCTTCTTTCGGCCGGCTTCCTGGTACAGGACGATCTCGTCATCATGCGCAAGGGCGATAACGGCTGGCGCATCGCTGCCGCCTTCCTGGCCTTCCCCTCCTCCTGGTCGCTCGCCGACAAGTTCGGCAAGGTGATGGACGAGATACATGCGCCGGTCCCGGACTTTGCCGGCGGCAGCCGCAATGCCGGCCTCATCAACCGCATGTTCGACAACCTGTCGCCGGATCGCTTCGTCGTGCGCTGGAACTGGTCGGTGAACTGGGGCTATGCCCTCTATCGACCGGCCTCTCAACCCGCCCACGAAACTGATCCGATGCAACCGCGAGATGCCTTCGTCCGCGTCGAACGCCAGACGCTGCGGAAGATGCCCGTATCGGGCGATATCCTCTTCACCATCCGTATCTATCTCGATCCGGTCACCGCGCTGGCGGGCCAGCCGAACGGCAAGGAACTTGCCTCGTCGTTCGCCGATCAGCTCGAAGCCCTGACACCGGAGCAGGCTGACTACAAGGGTCTGCTCCGGAAACGCGACAGCCTAATCGCGATGCTGCGAAAAATGGCAACCAATCCCGCGACAGTTGGATAAATCCCAGATTTTTCCGGAAAGGCCGGCAGCCTCTTTATTGTGACGCGGTTTTATGATCTAGAGCGCCGCGAATTGCGCGTGCGCAAAGGTCATCCGTCCACTGCCGAAGAAGCGGGCCAGCGGCCGTTCGGCTGCCGATCCGAAGGAGAAAGATATGTCAGAGCCTAACTATCCGGTTTATGCCGAAATCAGCGGTCCGATCGTGATGATCGGTTTCGGCTCGATCGGCCGCGGCACGCTGCCGCTGATCGAACGCCACTTCAAGTTCGACAAGAGCCGGATGGTTGTCATCGATCCTCGCGACGACGAGACGGGCATCCTGGCCAAGCACGGCGTCCGTCACATCAAGGAATATGTGACGAAAGACAACTACAAGGATCTCCTGAAGCCGCTTCTGACGAAGGGCGGTGGCCAGGGCTTCTGCGTCAACCTTTCGGTCGACACCGGTTCGCTCGACCTGATGAAGCTCTGCCGCAAGCTGAACGTTCTTTACATCGACACGGTCGTCGAGCCTTGGCTTGGCTTCTATTTCGACAAGAACATGAAAAATGCCGACCGCACCAATTATGCCCTGCGTGAAACCGTGCGCAAGGAAAAGGAAAAGAACCCGGGCGGCGCAACCGCCGTTTCCACCTGCGGCGCCAATCCGGGCATGGTCTCCTGGTTCGTCAAGCAGGCGCTGGTCAACCTTGCCAACGACATCGGCTTGAAGTTCGACGAGCCGAGCCAGCATGACCGCGAAGGCTGGGCAAAGCTGATGAAGAAGCTCGGCGTCAAGGGCGTCCATATCGCCGAACGCGACACCCAGCGCACGAAACATCCGAAGCCGCTCAACGTTTTCTGGAATACCTGGTCGGTCGAAGGCTTCATTTCCGAAGGCATGCAGCCGGCCGAGCTCGGCTGGGGCACCCATGAAGAGTGGATGCCGAAGAACGCCAAGCGGCACAAGAAGGGCTGCCAGGCGGCGATCTATCTCGAACAGCCCGGCGCCAATACCCGCGTGCGCACCTGGTGCCCGACGCCCGGCCCGCAATACGGCTTCCTCGTCACCCATAACGAATCGATCTCGATCGCCGACTATTTTACGGTTCGCGACAAGGACGGCGAAGTCACCTTCCGCCCGACCTGCCACTACGCCTACCACCCGGCCAACGACGCCGTGCTGTCGCTGCACGAGATGTTCGGCAATGGCGGCAATCCGCAGCCGGTCCACCACGTTCTCGACGAGGACGAGCTGGAGGACGGCATCGATGAACTCGGCGTGCTGCTCTACGGCCACGAGAAGAATGCCTACTGGTACGGTTCGCGCCTGTCGCTTGAAGAAACCCGCCGCATCGCGCCTTACCAGAACGCCACCGGGCTGCAGGTCACCTCGGCCGTTCTTGCCGGCATGGTCTGGGCGCTCGAACACCCGAGCGCCGGCATCGTCGAAGCCGACGAGATCGACTACAAGCGTTGCCTGGAAGTCCAGCTTCCCTATCTCGGCCCGGTCGAAGGCCATTACACCGACTGGACCCCGCTCGACGGCCGCCCGGGCCTCTTCCCGGAAGACCTCGACGAGAGGGATCCGTGGCAGTTCAGGAACATCCTCGTCCGCTGACGCTCGCATGTGCAAAACCGCCTGTTATCGACAGGCGGTTTTTGCCTCTCGAAACTTCTGCCTTTTCAACGCCACATCTTGCGTTACATAGGTTCCGAACGGCATGTTTTGCCGAATGGGACGACCGAGTCGCGGGAGACAGATCATGAAAATCAAAGCGAGCCTTGTGCTCATCGCCGCTGCCAGCCTGAGCGCCTGCGTTTCCTCTCCGCAGCCGACCCGCGTATCGGCGCCGGCTCAGCCTCAGGGCGTCGAAGGCACCTGGGTCGATCCGAACGGCATCGTCTCCTCGTTCCAGGCCGGCACGTTCAACACGCGTTCCAGTGACAGCAACACGTTGCTCGCCTCGGGCACCTATACCAGCCTGTCGCCAACGCTGGTGGAGATCAACATGACGTCGCTGGTGAGAAAGACCCAGTCGCGCGTCAATTGCGCGCTGGTCAATCCGAGCCAGCTCAATTGCACGCAGGACAGCGGCGCCCAGTTCTCGTTGACGCGCCGCAGCTAAGAGTCGGTATTTTTAGTTTTCCGGAACCCCGCCTCGGCGGGGTTTTCGCGTTTGGGAAGAACCACGCGCTCGCACAACCTTGTCATATTTCCCTTGAAACCGCTTGGTCTTGATGAAAACATGCGCTGCACAACGATTGTCACGGTGGGACGCTAGAACAATCGGGGCGAGGCGGCGAGAAGCCGGCCGGTAAAAATAGGAGAGAGAAATCAGATGATGAAGACATTGAGATTTGGGTTGACGACCGCTTCGGTCATCGCCCTTTCAACCGGCGCGGCGCTCGCCGACTACGAGCTCAATATCCTGCACATCAACGACTTTCATTCGCGCATCGAAGCCATCAACAAGAGCGATTCCACCTGCTCGGCGGAAGAGGCCGGAAAGAACGAATGCTTCGGTGGCGCAGCCCGCCTGTTGACGGCGATCAACCAGACCCGCGATGGCCTGAAATCTGAGAACAAGAATGTCATCCTGCTGAACGCCGGCGACAACTTCCAGGGTTCGCTCTTCTACACCACCTACAAGGGTGCGACGGAAGCCGAAGTGTTGAACGCCATGAAGTTCGACGCCATGACCGTCGGCAACCACGAATTCGACGACAGCGACGACGTCCTCGCCACCTTCCTAGACAAGATCCAGTTCCCGGTCGTCACCGCCAATGTCGTGCCGACTGCAGCTGCCAAGATCGGCGACCGCATCAAGCCGTCGATCGTGCTCGAAGTCGGCGGCCAGAAGGTCGGCATCGTCGGCGCCGTCACCAACGACACGCCGGAAATTGCCAATCCGGGCCCGAATATCCAGATCGCCGAAGACGTCGCCAAGATCACCGAAGCCGTGCAGGCCTTGAAAGGCCAAGGCGTCAACAAGATCATCGCGCTGACCCATGTCGGCTATCCGCGCGATCTTGCAGCTATCGCCAAGATCCCGGATGTCGACGTTGTCGTCGGCGGCCACACCCACACGCTGCTCTCCAACACCGTCAAGGACGCCGCGGGTCCGTATCCGACCTGGTCCGACAACCCCGCCGGCTACAAGGTTCCGGTTGTCCAGGCCTACCAGTATTCGAAGTATCTCGGCGACCTGAAGGTCGTCTTCGATGACAATGGCATGGTCAAGGAAGCGAGCGGCGAACCCATCCTGATGGATTCCAAGTTCCAGCCCGATCAGGCCATGACCAACCGGATCAACGAGTTGAAGGCACCGATCGAGGACCTCAAGAAGAAGGTCGTCGGAGCATCCGAAGCGGTCATCGACGGCGATCGCCGCAATTGCCGTGCCAAGGAATGCTTCATGGGCAATCTCGTGGCAGATGCCCAGCTCGACCGTGTGAAGGACCAGGGCATCACCATCTCGATCGCCAATGGCGGGGGCTTACGCGCCTCGATCGACGCCGGCGAAATCACCATGGGTGAAGTCCTGACCGTTCTTCCCTTCCAGAATACGATCGCGACCTTCCAGCTCAAAGGCTCCGACGTTGTCGCCGCGCTGGAAAACGGCGTGAGCCAGATCGATGACGGCGCCGGCCGCTTCCCGCAGGTTTCCGGCCTCAAATATTCCTTCGACAAGTCCAAGCCGGCCGGATCCAAGGTCAGCGACGTGCAGGTCAAGGAAGGCGACAAGTTCGTTCCGATCGATCCGAACAAGACCTATGGCGTCGTCACCAACAACTACGTCCGCGGCGGCGGTGACGGTTACAAGGTCTTCGCCACCGGCGCCCAGAATGCCTATGACTTCGGCCCGAACCTGGAACTGGCGCTGGCCGATTATCTCGGCGCCCACAACCCGTACAAGCCTTACACCGATGGCCGCATCACCGACCTGACGCCGGCGAGCTACACGCCGCCGCCGAAGCCGGCTCCGGCCGCTCCGCCGGCGCCGACCGCTGCAGCCCCGACGGCACCGGCTCCTTCTGCTGCCGCTCCAGCTGCACCTGCGGCCCCCGCCGCCCCGGCTCCCGCTCAGACAGCAGCAGCCCCGGCGACACCCGCTCCGGCGGCACCGGCTGCTCCCCAGCCGGCAGGCCCGACCAAATACACGGTCGTCAAGGGCGATTCGCTCTGGAAGATTGCCGAGAGCACCTATGGCAATGGCGAAGAGTGGACGAAGATTTCCAAGGCCAATTCGCTCTCCAATCCGGACCTCATCCAGGTCGGCAAGGAATTGGAACTGCCGGCGAAATAGGCCATCCTCCTGACTGGACAATTTGTCTCTTGTCAAAATGCCGGTCCGGGCTTTTCCGGGCCGGCATTTGTTTCTAGATAACGTGCAATTCACCGGCGCCTAGCCATTGGAACAAGAGTATCCGCATGTCATCATCATACGCCCACATGCCTCCTGATCATCCCAAAGTGAGTTTCGGTAAGGTCGGCGTGCTGCTTGTCAATCTCGGCACGCCTGACGGCACGGACTACTGGTCGATGCGGCGCTATCTCGCCGAATTCCTCTCCGACCGGCGCGTCATCGAATGGTCACGGCTCTACTGGTACCCGATCCTCTACGGCATCGTGCTCAACAAGCGGCCTCAGAAGGTCGGCAAGGCCTATGAGGAAATCTGGAACAAGGATCTGAACGAGAGCTATCTGCGCACCTACACCCGCAACCAGGGTGAGCTGATGGCCGAACGGCTCAAGGATCTGCCTGATGTCGTGGTGGATTGGGCCATGCGCTACGGCAAACCTTCAATTGCCGAGCGTATTGATGCCTTGAAAGAAAAGGGCTGCGAAAAGATCGTTCTTTTTCCGCTCTATCCGCAATACGCAGCCTCCACGACCGCAACAGTCAACGATAAGGCCTTCGAACATCTGATGAAGCTGCGCTGGCAGCCGGCCGTGCGTACCGTCCCGCCCTATCACGACGATCCGGCCTATATCGAAGCGCTGGCGAACTCCGTTCGGCAGACCTATGCGACCCTCGACTGGGAACCGGAAATGCTGATCGCCTCGTTCCACGGCATCCCGCAATCCTATTTCAAGGCGGGCGATCCTTATTACTGTCACTGCCAGAAGACCGCGCGGCTGCTGAAGGAAGCGCTGGGGCTCACCGACAAGAATTTCATGATCACCTTCCAGTCCCGCTTTGGGCCGGAGGAATGGCTGCAGCCCTATACGGACAAGACGGTCGAGAAGCTGGCGGAAGAAGGCGTCAAGCGCATCGCCGTCATGAATCCCGGCTTCGTATCCGATTGCCTCGAAACGCTCGAAGAAATCGCCGGCGAAGCGGGCGAGATCTTCCATCATCACGGGGGCGAAAAATTCGTGCATATCCCCTGTTTGAACGACAGCGAAGGCGGCATGACGGTGCTCGAAAAAGTGGTGCGCCGCGAACTGCAGGGCTGGGTGTAACCCGGCTCCGCATCCCATCCTCCTGATACCGTCCCGGGTCAGCGCTTCCAGCGAACCGGCAGCTCGATCATATCGCCGTCGGCCGGGATCAGCAGGCGCGACGGGCCGATTCCCGCCGTATCAGCCGCCTGGCGCAGATTTGCGCGCGAAACGGTGGCGTGATCGAGCGCCTCCATATGCACGGCGATCACGGTCGCCTCCGGCGCCGACTGGCAGAGCGCCACGGTTTCCGCCGCATCCATGACGATAAGGTCGCCGTCCCAGCGAGCGCCGCACGAATGGCTGACGATGACATCGGGCGCGACACGCTCCACCGTCTCCAGCACCGGTGGATAAAGGACTGTATCGCCCGCCCAATAAATTACCGGCTCACCGGGCGCGGCAAGCGTCAGTCCCATCACCGACCCCATCTTTTCCAGAACCGGACCAAGCCCGTGGCTGCCCTCGCAGCGCGTGATCGTGATGCCTTGCCAGACGATCTCATTCTTGAGCGGCGTCACATCGACGAAACCTTCGCCGGAGATCGCTGCCTCATCCCCCGGCCGACAGATCAGCGGCAGGTGTTTCGGGACAAGATGCTTGGCCACCGAATCGAAGTGGTCAGAATGGAGATGCGAGACGATCACCAGTTCGACGCCGTGCAAAATCTCCTCCGTGGAAAGCGGCAAGTCCGTCAGTGGGTTGGGAGACTTGCCGGTATAGGACGGCAGGCTGTGCCGGGGCGCGAAATATGGATCGATCAGAATGGTGCGATCCGCATAAGTAAGCTTGAGCGTCGCATTGCGGATCAATTGAAGCTTCATCGAGGCACCTCCTGCAGGACATCGAGACCTAGACCGATCGGCGCTGATGATCCAATGACGGTTTTAGATGGGAGGGCCCTGCCTTTCCATAACTTCCGGCATTCAGCTGGTTTCCTCCGCCCTGAACCCTTCCGTCGCTGCCCTCCAGAAATCCGGATCCTCGTATTCGGTGGGATCCGTGATGCCGGCCAGGTGAAAGGCCTCGCGCCGCTCGACGCAGGTGCCGCAGCGGCCGCAATGGCGCGCGCCGCCCTTATAGCAGGACCAGGTTTCGGCAAACGGCGTGTCGTGTCGCGCGCCGTCGGCGACGATATCCGCCTTCGAGCCATGGACATAAGGCGCAAGCAGCTTGACCGAGGCGTAACCGTCGAGCGCATGGTCCTGCATCGCCTGAAAGGCATCGATGAAGCCCGGCCGGCAATCCGGATAGATGAAATGATCGCCCCCATGCACCGCAATCGCCACCGCCTCCGCCTGTCTTGCCGCAGCAACCCCGAAGGCGACCGCCAGCATGATGGCATTGCGGTTCGGCACGACGGTAATCCGCATCGTCTCTTCCGCATAATGCCCGTCCGGCACATCCAAGTCATCGGTCAAGGCCGAACCGGTAAGCCGGCCACCGATCCCGCGCATGTCGATGATCTCGTGAAAGACCCCGAGCCGCGTGGCGCAGGCGGCTGCGAAGTCGAGCTCCTTGCGGTGGCGCTGGCCGTAGTCGAAGGAGATCAATCCCAACAACTGCTCCTCCGCCGCCATCCTGTGGGCGAGAGAAACGGAATCCAGTCCGCCTGAGCAGACGACAATAACCTTCATCTATGGTGTCCTTGTTTTGACCGGGTAGGCTGCGACCGGAATTTTCAGAGCGCGTTCTAGAACCATCGCCGCCGCTTGTGAATAGGTGAGCTGTTGAATAGGATCGGCAGCGTCCGAACAGGCGGACTGGGAAAGCACAAGAGGGTCAAATGGAGCTGGGTGGGTTCGATATTGTGGTGATCGGCTTCGTATTGCTGATCATTCTGATCCTTTTTGCCGGGATCAAGACCGTGCCGCAGGGCTATCGCTATACCGTCGAGCGTTTCGGCCGTTATACCCGCACGCTGGAGCCGGGCCTCAACCTGATTACGCCGTTCATAGATCGCATCGGCGCCCGCATGAACGTCATGGAGCAGGTGCTGGATATTCCGACGCAGGAAGTCATCACCCGTGACAATGCCAGCGTCTCCGCAGACGCCGTCGCCTTTTACCAGGTCCTCAATCCGGCCCAGGCCGCCTACCAGATCTCCGATCTCAAAAACGCTATCCAGAATCTCACGATGACCAATATCCGCTCGGTCATGGGTTCGATGGATCTGGACGAGCTGCTCTCCAACCGCGAAGTGATCAACGAGCGGCTTCTGAGGGTGGTGGACGAGGCGGTCGGCCCCTGGGGCATCAAGGTCACCCGCGTCGAGATCAAGGATATCCAGCCGCCGGCCGACCTGGTCGAATCCATGGCCCGCCAGATGAAGGCGGAACGCGAAAAGCGGGCTCAGATCCTCGAGGCGGAAGGCTCGCGCAACGCCCAGATCCTGCGTGCGGAAGGCGCCAAGCAGGCGGCGGTGCTAAAGGCGGAAGGCGAGCGCGAGGCGGCCTTCCGGGAAGCGGAGGCACGCGAACGTCTTGCCGAAGCGGAAGCCAAGGCGACCCAGTCCGTCTCTCAGGCGATCGCCGCTGGTGACGTCCAGGCCATCAATTATTTCGTCGCCCAGAAATACACAGAGGCCCTGGCTGAAATCGGCAAGGCCCCCAACTCGAAGATCGTGCTGATGCCGATGGAGGCCTCGTCGCTGATCGGTTCGCTCGGCGGCATCGGCGCCATCGCCCGGGAAGTCTTCGGTGACGGACCAGCGCCGCAGGCGCCGCCGCGCGCGCCCGCGCCTCCTCGTACGCCGACAGGGCCTAAATTGACGACATCGCCCGCCAACCCTTTCGCCCAGCCCTCGACACCTTCTGAGACCTGACGACATGCTTCAAGAACTGGTAAAGGGTCTCGGCCTCTGGAGCTGGTGGATTCTCGGCCTCGTTCTGCTGGCGGCAGAGCTTGCGGCTCCCGGCGTATTCCTGATCTGGATCGGGGCCGCCGCCATCGTCATCGGCACGCTGTCGCTGCTGTTATGGGATTCCGGCTTCTGGACCTGGCAGCTCCAGCTCGTCCTCTTCGCGCTGCTGTCGATCTCCTTCGCCCTTGCCGGCCGCCGATTCTATGCCAAGCGCAGCCAGACGAGTGACGAACCCATGCTCAACCGCCGCGGCGAAAGCCTGGTCGGGCGCACGGCGACCCTTCATGAGCCAATTACTGAGGGCCGCGGCCGCATCCGGCTCGACGATACATGGTGGTCGGTCATGGGTCCTGATCTGCCCGCCGGCACGCAGGTGAAAGTGGTGGCGGCAAGTGGACGCGACCTCACGGTCGAAGTAGCGTAGTTCATCTCGCCCGAGAATCGCTGGGAGCCGAACCCGGCGTCAAGCGACGCCGACGCGCAACAGATCGTGGAAATGCACAATACCAACCGGCCGGCGCTCGTCATCGACCACGAGCAGCGCACCGATACTGTGCTTGTTGAGGATCGCCATGGCGGCCGTGGCAAGCGTCTCTCTGCCGACCGTCTTCGGATTTTCGGTCATTACGTCGTCGACGAGCGTCTCGCCGAGATTGAGATGCAGGTGTCTGGCGATATCGCCATCCGTCACGACGCCACAAAGGCATCCATTTTCATCGACGACGCCGACGCAGCCGAAGCGCTTGCGTGACAGTTCCTGGATCGCTTCGGGCATGGAAACGCCCTTCTTGACCAACGGAAGACGGTCTCCGGTATGCATGAGGTCGCTGACATGCGACAGCATCGCTCCGAGCTTGCCGCCCGGATGGTAGACGCGGAAATCGGTGGCGGAAAAGCCCCTCGCTTCCAGGAGTGCCACCGCCAACGCGTCGCCCATGGCAAGCTGCATCAGCGTCGACGTGGTGGGAGCCAGGCCATGCGGACAGGCTTCCTGTTCCCGCGGCAGCAGCAGAACGATGTCGGCTTCGCGAGCGAGCGTCGAGATTGCGCCTGAGGTCAAGGCGATCAGCGGGATGGAAAAGCGGCGGGTAAAGGAAACGATGCCCTGAAGTTCAGCCGTTTCGCCACCCCAGGACAGCGCGAGCACCACGTCGCCGGGCGCGATCATCCCGAGATCGCCGTGGTTGGCTTCAACCGGATGTACAAAAAAAGAGGGCGTGCCGGTGGAGGCGAGGCTGGCTGCAATCTTGCGGCCGATATGTCCGCTCTTGCCGACACCAGTCACGACCACTCGGCCGTCGATCTCGCCGATCAGTTCCACCGCTTTCCGGAAACTGTCGCCGAGGCCGTTCTGCAGGGCGATCTCAAGCGCATTAAGCCCCTGTTTCCCGAAGGAAATTGTCCTCAATGCGGAATCTACGACGTCGTTTTCGACCAGTTGCAAAGCTCTCTTGATCATGGCGAAGCCTTAGCGCCTTTCGCCTGCCAAGTCCATCAGGTTCGGCATCCCGCGGCCAAGTACGCTGGCGGACACGTTGCCGCAACCAAACATTAACCACATGGCTTTACGTTTGGGTAAGCATTCGATCGCCCAGGCAGGCCCATGACCATCACCACGAAGACAGGCAGGACGCGTGACCGGCGCCGCGCGGCGGTCGGCCTGCTGCTGGCCTGTTCGGCGCTTGCTTCGCCTGCCATCGCCCAGACGGCCAGCCCTTTTCCGCCGCGCAACGGCTCCCTGCCGTCGCTGACAAACACCGCGTCCTCTGCCACGGCGGCCCACCCCGCAACCGGAACGTCGGCACAGCAGCGCGCCAATGCTTCCGATCCGGCTTCCGCCACCGACCAGGCGGATCCGAACATGGCGACCGGCTCGCTGCCGGCAAACACCGGCCGGCCGGATGAAGAGCCCCGTTACGAGGAGGACCTGAACCAACCCTACGAGCAGCCTCTTGATCCGGGCGCCGAACCGCTCGAAGCCCAGGAGCAGCCGCGCGAACCGGGTGACCCGACCGGCATACGGCTGGGGAGTTTTCTTCTTCGCCCGTCGGTGAACAACAGCATAGAGACCGAGCGGACCCGATCGAACGGCGCCAGCACCCGCCGCGACTATCTCTCCACCGCGATCCGCGGCACCCTGTCCTCCGACTGGTCGCGCCATTCGCTGACCGTCACCGGCGAAGGCATATTCGAACGCAACGTTCATGGCGGCCAGGACGACGTTCAGCCGGAGGCCCAGGTCGACGCGGACCTCAGGCTCGATCTGGCGGACGATACGGTAGCCCATATCACCGGCGGCTATCGCTTCAGCCGGGAAGACGACTACGATCCGAATGCCGTCGGCGGCGCAGCGACGCAGCCGGGCGTCCATGAACTGAACGGCGGACTGTCCGTCGAGCGCGACTTCGGCAAGATCCGCGGCACGGCAGCGGTTGACCTCTCCCGTGCCATCTACACAGATGCCGAACTCTCCGACGGCACGGCCATCAGCATGAAGGACCGCAACCGCACCGGCATCGACGGAAGGCTGCGGCTCGGCTACGAGCTTTCGCCCGCGCTCATTCCCTTCGTGGAAGTAGCGACGGGCCACACATTCTACGACCTGAAGCGAGACAGTTCAGGTTATGCCCGCTCCTCGCAGAGCTATGCGGCGCGCACCGGCGTGGAATTCGATCTCGGCGAGAAGCTGCGGGGCGAAATCGGCGCCGGCTACGAACTTGTCGACTACGAGGACAGCCGCCTCAAGTCGGTCGATGCCATCACCTTCAACGGCAACGCCATATGGTCGCCGCAGCGCGGCACTGATGTCGATCTCGGCCTGCGCACCACGGTTCAGGATTCGACTGCACCCGGCCAGAGCGGCTGGGTCGAATATCAGCTGACTGCTGCAGTCGCCCATGAGCTGCGCGACAATGTGGTGGCCCGCCTCACCGGCAGCACGACGCTGCGAGACTTTCCGAGCGGCCAGAGCGACGAAACCGTCTGGGTGGCAGGCGCCGGCCTCAGCTGGGCAATCAACCGCTATCTCGATCTCACTGGCGACGTGGAATACGAACGCGCCGAGGGCGGCAGCTCCGACAATCGCATCGTCCGCGCCGGCGTCGGCCTCACTGTTAAGCGATAGGTCGCAGCCACCCAATACCAGTGGCACATTCCCAAGATGTAAGAGCGCAGGGATACATGCAATTTTCTGTTGCATTTCGCCGATGGGTGTGATGAATTCGCCATACACCTATAGCGAGCAAAGAACTATGGCGGAACTCCGAGATCAGTTAGCTGCAGAATATACCATGCTGCAAAACCAGTACGAGACGTTCGACACCCGGGCACTGACGATCAAGTCATGGTCAGCACCCCTTCTGGCGGGCGGTCTGGGGATCGCGCTGAAGGAGGGCTCTCTCGGGCTGGTGTTGGCGACAGCTCTGGTCGCCCTGTGCCTTTGGTTCCTTGAAGGGATATGGAAATCCTTCCAATACAGCTACATCCATAGAATAGATCTTCTGGAGAGCTATTTCCGGGGAGAGATCGAAGACGGAGCGCTCAGGCCTTATCAGATAAGAAGGGCGTGGATGGAGGAATATGGCCGCTGGTACGGCAAATCCGCAGTGCTTTGGTCTCTCTTGAGGAAACCTTTTGTCTTCCTGCCATATTTGCCGATCGTATTGGCCTGTATTCCGGCGATTGTCTGGATCGTAGAGAACAAAAGATGAAAAGCACCCCTGATGATCTGCCCATCAGGGGTTCTTAGGGCCGTTAAGTCGATCGGCAGCCTTTCCTATTTCAGCGAGGCGAGCAGCGCTTTCATCGGCCCCTCGATCGCCGGGCGGATGTCGGCGCGCTGCAGCGCAAATGCAAGGTTCGCCAGGATGAAGCCGTCCTTGGCGCCGCAGTCGAACGTGTCGCCCTTGAAGGGATAGGCGGCAAACTCCTGGGATTTGGCAAGCGCCAGCATGCCGTCGGTGAGCTGGATTTCGTTGCCGGCACCCCGCTCCTGCGTTTCCAGGATCTTGAAGATTTCCGGCTGCAAGATGTAGCGGCCGTTGATGTAGAGGTTGGACGGCGCGGTCCCCTTGGCGGGCTTTTCGACCATCTGGGTGATCTTGAAGCCTTCGCCCACGGCGTCGCCGACGCCGACTATGCCGTATTTATGCGCCTGTTCCGGATCGCATTCCTGAACGGCCAGCACATTGCCGCCGGTCTGGGCATAAAGATCGACCATGCCCTTCAAGCAGCCCTTCTCGGCCGACATGATCATGTCGGGCAAAAGCACGGCGAAGGGTTCGTTGCCGACGATGTCGCGGGCACACCAGACTGCGTGGCCGAGTCCGAGCGGCACCTGCTGGCGCGTGAAGCTCGCGGTGCCTGCTTTCGGCAGAAGTCCGGCAAGCAGCGTCAGTTCCGCATTTTTGTTGCGCTCGCGCAGCATCTGCTCCAGTTCGTACTGGATGTCGAAATAGTCTTCGATCACGCCCTTGCCGCGACCTGTCACGAAGACGAAATGCTCGATTCCTGCTTCCGCCGCCTCATCCACGACATACTGGATGACCGGCTTGTCGACCACCGTCAGCATTTCCTTCGGCACTGCCTTGGTCGCAGGCAGGAAGCGCGTACCAAGCCCTGCTACCGGAAAGACTGCCTTACGGATCTTCTGTTGTTGTGCCACTCATGCCTCCTGAAGCACTTCATTGTGCGAATTCTGCGACCCTCGGCCTCTAGCGGCGAATTACTACCGTTTCGCAAAGACTGCCGCTGGCCGGATTTCTATGGTAAAGAATTTGTTGACCCTATTCTGTTATTACATCGTTAAGCCGCTTGCCACTCTCGCCGTCAGGCTTGGTTAGAAGAATGGACTCGACTGCCGATGAAAACGTTTCGCACCAACCTCCTGCGCGGATTTTTTATCCCGCTGCTCGGTCTTGCTGCCGCAGGCATGCCGATAGATGCGCGGGCTGACACCGCTTTCAAGACTTGGATCGTAAAATTCTACGAGACCGCCGCCAAGAGCGGCATTAGCCGTTCCACCTATGAAAAGGCCTTTGCCGGCATTACCGAGCCGGACCGGGATGTGCTCGAGAAGGCGGCCTACCAGCCGGAATTCAAGTCGGTGATCTGGGAATATCTGGATTCCCGTGTAAACCCGTACACTGTGCGCATCGGCCGCGAGATGGCGGCGAAATACGGCTCCACCCTGAACGCTCTGGAGCGGCATTTCGGCGTCGACAAGCACATCCTGCTCGCCATCTGGTCCATGGAGTCCAATTACGGCGCGGTCCTGGAAAAGCCGGATCGGCTGCATCACGTGCCGCAGGCGCTCGCAACTCTCGCCTGGGGCGATCCCAACCGCTCCAAATTTGCCCGCACCCAGCTTATCGCGGCGCTGAAGATCCTGCAGTCCGGCGACGTTGCGCCCAAACAGCTGACCGGATCCTGGGCCGGCGCCATGGGGCATACCCAGTTCATTCCGACGAGCTACCTGCTCTATGCAGTCGATGCCGACGGCAACGGCAAGCGCGATATCTGGCATTCGGTGCCCGATGCGCTGGCCACCTCCGCCAATCTATTGGCCAAGAACGGCTGGCAGAACGGCAAGACCTGGGGTTACGAGGCGGTGCTTCCGGCCAACGGTGCCCGTCTGGAGGGCCAGACCAAGACACTCGCCGAATGGGCAAAGCTCGGCTTTGCGCGCCCGAACGGCAAGAATTTTCCGCGCGGCACCGATCGCGCGACGTTGAAGCTGATGGCAGGCGCGAACGGCCCTGCCTTCCTGATGCTGAAGAATTTCTTCGTGGTGAAGCGCTACAACGCCGCCGACAGCTACGCGCTCGCAGTTGGGCTGCTTGCCGACGAACTGGCCGGCCATGGCGGCGTGCAGCAGAGCTGGCCGCGGCCGAACGGCACGCTCGACATCAAGCAGAAATTCGAACTCCAGTCGCGCATGAAGGAACTCGGCTATTACGAGGGCGAAGTCGACGGCAATTTCGGCTCCGGTTCGAAAGCTGCCATTTCCGTCATTCAGAAGCGTCTCGGCATGCAGCCGAACGGCGAACCGTCACGACAGCTTCTCGAAGCTTTGCGTTGACAGGGCGGCGTTTTGCCCCACATCCTTCGGATGAGAATGCCAGAGCGTATGAGGCGCGGTAGAGGCGTGAAGACTTTGCAGGAATCCCGGCAAAACAGGACATGGCTTCGAGCCTTCCTGTTTCTGCTGGCGTTGGTGATCGCGCTGCCGGTCCAGCTACGGACGGCCACGGCTCAGGAACCGGCCCCTCGCCGGAATATCTTCGACATGCTGTTCGGCGGCCCCCGCTACGAGCGTTATGAGCGTTACGAACCCTACGAACCTCGCCCGCGCCGACGCTATCAACGGGATGGCTCGGTCATCGAAATGCGGCCGCGGCCGCGCAATCGAGGCACTGCCGGCCGCGCGGCGCCGCCGCGCCCGCAGCAGCAAGCGATTACGCCGCCTGCGCCGGAACCGGTAGCCAAGCTTGAAAACGCCAAACAGGTCCTCGTGGTCGGCGACTTCATGGCGGGTGGCGTGGGCAGCGAGCTCGAGAACACTTTTGCAATGTCTCCGGGCGTCGTGATCAGCGAGCGCAGCGACGGTTCTTCGGGTCTCGTACGCCAGGACCATTTCGACTGGCCGGGGCAGCTTCCCGTCATGCTGGACGAGCTGAAGCCGACGGTCGTGGTGGTCATGCTCGGCGCCAACGACCGCCAGCAGATGTCGATCGGCAGCGGAAAGGAAAAATTCCGCACCGACGCCTGGTTCAAGGAATACGAGGCGCGCGTCGCCGGACTTGCCGGCATTGTCGCCGCCCGCAAAGTCCCCCTCTTGTGGGTCGGGCTGCCTTCCTTCCAGTCTCCGTCGATGACATCGGATGCGGTGACGCTGAACGCCATCTACCGCAACCAGGTGGAAAAGGCAGGCGGGGAATTCGTCGATATCTGGGATGGCTTCGTCGATGAAGACGGGAAGTTCGTGATCACCGGCTCGGACGTCAACGGCCAGCAGGTGCGCTTGCGCGGTTCCGACGGCATCACCTTCACCAAGGCCGGCAAGCAGAAGCTTGCCTTCTATGTCGAAAAATTCGTTCGCCGATACCTGGGCGAGATGGCAAGTCCCGATCTCGTCAAGCTCGACGGCACCAATCTGCCGCCGCTCGTCACGCTTCCGGCCGCACCGGGCCAGGCCGTGCCGGTACATCCGATCAGCCTGTCGGATCCTGAACTCGACGGCGGCAAGGACCTGCTTGGCGCCGGTCCCTTACCGACCGTCATGGTGGAAACCCCGCGCGACAAGCTGGTCAAACGAGGCGAACTTGCCCCGCCGCCGGCGGGCAGGATAGACGATTATCGGATTCCGGCCGCGGGTGCGGCGACACGTTAGCGATAAGCGCCAACCTCGCCGCAAGCGAAGAGGCTCGCTCTGCGCGATGCTGGAGATGAGATGAAAACGGCGCGGCACTCCGATCTCCCCCTTGAGGGGAGATCATTGGGAGCATGCCGCATGCCTCACATTATTCGTCGGCCTTGCAAAGAGACCCCGCTTACCGCGGCAGGACCGAGCTCCCCATCAGGGCCTCGTCGATCGCCCGCGCCGCCTGGCGGCCTTCACGGATCGCCCAGACCACCAGAGACTGGCCGCGGCGCACGTCCCCTGCTGTCCAGAACTTGTCGACCGAGGTCTTGTAGTCGCGATCGTTGGCGACGACGTTTGTCGAGCCGCGGCGGTCGACATTCAGCGTCAGCTTGCCGTCGAGTTCGGCAAGAACGCCGTCGGCGAGCGGGCCGGAGAAGCCGATTGCGATGAAGGCAAGGTCCGCCTTGATGATGAAATCGGTACCGGCGATCGGCTTGCGGCGTTCGTCGACTTCGCAGCAGCGTACGCCCGTGAGCTGCCCGTCCTCACCGATGAATTCAAGCGTCGCCACTTGGAATTCACGAACCGCCCCCTCCGCCTGCGAAGAAGACGTGCGCATCTTCGTCGCCCAGAAAGGCCAGACGGCGAGCTTGTCTTCCTTTTCCGGCGGCTGCGGGCGGATGTCGAGCTGGGTCACCTTGACGGCGCCCTGGCGGAAGGCCGTGCCGACGCAGTCCGACGCCGTGTCGCCACCGCCGACGACGACCACATGCTTGGCGCCGGCGAGGATCGGATCGGACGGCCAGGCGACGCTCTCGATGTTTTCACGGCCGATGCGGCGGTTCTGCTGCACGAGATAGGGCATGGCATCGTAGACACCATGCAGGTCGGCGCCGGGAATGCCGGCCGGGCGCGGCGTTTCCGAACCGCCGCAATAGAGCACGGCATCGTGCTCCGCCATCAGCTTTTCGACGGCCAGGTCGACGCCGATATTGACGCCGGTATGGAAGGTCACCCCTTCGCCCTTCATCTGCTCGACACGACGGTCGATGAAGTTCTTCTCCATCTTGAAGTCGGGGATGCCGTAGCGCAGGAGGCCGCCGGGCTTCGACTCGCGCTCGTAGACATGCACTTCGTGACCGGCGCGACCGAGCTGCTGGGCAGCTGCCATGCCGGCGGGACCGGAGCCGATGATCGCCACCTTCTTGCCCGTATGGACCGTCGCCGGCTGCGGTGCGATGTAGCCGAGTTCGTAAGCCTTGTCGGCAAGCGCCTGTTCGACGGTCTTGATTGCGACCGGCGCGTCCTCAAGGTTCAGCGTGCAAGCTTCCTCGCACGGCGCCGGGCAGACGCGGCCGGTGAATTCCGGGAAATTGTTGGTGGAATGGAGGTTGCGGATCGCCTCTTCCCACTTGTTGTTGTAGACGAGGTCGTTCCAGTCCGGGATCTGGTTGTGAACCGGACAGCCGGTCGGCCCATGGCAATAGGGAATGCCACAGTCCATGCAGCGCGCGGCCTGCTTGGTGACTTCCGCATCCGACATCGGAATGGTGAACTCGCGGAAATGGCGGATGCGGTCGGACGCCGGCTGATACTTCGCCACCTGCCGGTCGATTTCCAGGAAACCCGTTACCTTGCCCATGTTTTACCCTTTTCAAAGCAGGGTGCCCGTAGGACCCCAATACCAGTAAGCGAAGCCTAGAACCGCCCCCAGCACGATGAATTCCAATGCGACGTTGCCGCTCTCCATGAATGCCGCCGCCGGAACGGCGATGGCAACGATCAGCGAAATCAGCCGGTGAACGACTGCAAAACGGATCACTCCGCCGCGATCCCCATCCGCATCCGCTCCATCTCGACCAATGCACGGCGGTATTCGACCGGCATGACCTTGCGGAATTTCGGCCGGTATTCGGTCCAGCGATCAAGGATCTCCTTGGCGCGGGTCGAGCCCGTGTAGTGCAGGTGGTTGGAGATGAGCTGGTAGAGGCGCTCCTCGTCGTGGCGCGTCATGTCCTCGGAAACGTCGACACGTCCCTTATGCATGAGGTCGCCGCCGTGATGGTGCAGCTTCTCCAGCATGTCGTCCTCTTCCGGAACCGGCTCGAGTTCGACCATCGCCATGTTGCAGCGCTTGGCGAAATCGCCCGTTTCGTCGAGCACATAAGCCACGCCGCCGGACATGCCGGCCGCAAAGTTGCGCCCCGTCTCGCCGAGCACGACGACGATGCCGCCGGTCATGTATTCGCAGCCGTGGTCGCCAACGCCCTCGACGACGGCGATCGCTCCGGAGTTGCGCACGGCAAAGCGCTCGCCCGCGACGCCGCGGAAGTAGCATTCGCCGCTGATTGCGCCGTAGAGCACCGTGTTGCCCACGATGATCGAGTTCTCCGCCACGAGCTTGGAGTTTTCCGGCGGACGCACGATGATCCGGCCGCCCGAAAGCCCCTTGCCGACATAGTCGTTGCCGTCGCCCACCAGATCGAAGGTGATGCCACGGGCGAGGAATGCGCCAAACGACTGTCCCGCGGTACCCGTCAAGGTCACATGGATCGTGTCGTCCTTGAGCCCCTTGTGCCCCCAGCGCTTGGCAAGCGCGCCCGACAGCATCGCACCGGCGGAGCGATCGACGTTCTTGATCGACACGTCGAAGACCACTGGCTCCTTGCTGTCGAGTGCCGCCTGCGACTTCTCGATCAGCTTGCGATCGAGAATGTCGTCGATCGGATGCTTCTGCCGCTCGGTCCAGTAGGTCGCCTGCTTCGGAGCCTCCACCTTGTGGAAGATCTTCGAGAAATCGAGGCCCTTCGACTTCCAGTGGGCGATCATCTCGTCCTTCTCCAGAAGCTCGGACATGCCGATGATGTCGTCGAGCCTGGTGAAGCCGAGCGAAGCAAGGATTTCGCGCACTTCTTCGGCGACGAAGAAGAAGTAGTTGATGACGTGCTCCGGCGTGCCCTTGAAGCGCTTGCGCAGAACCGGGTCCTGCGTCGCGACGCCCACCGGACAGGTGTTCAGGTGGCACTTGCGCATCATGATGCAGCCGGCTGCGATCAGTGGTGCGGTGGCGAAGCCGAACTCGTCGGCCCCGAGCAGCGCCCCGATGATCACGTCGCGGCCAGTCTTCAGACCGCCGTCGACCTGCAGCGCGATGCGCGAGCGAAGTCCGTTCAGCACCAGCGTCTGCTGGGTTTCGGCAAGACCGATTTCCCAGGGGCTGCCGGCGTGCTTCAGCGAGGTGAGCGGAGAAGCGCCCGTGCCGCCGTCGAAGCCCGCAACCGTGATATGGTCGGCGCGCGCCTTGGCGACACCTGCCGCAACCGTGCCGACGCCCACTTCCGAGACGAGCTTCACGGAAATGTCCGAAGTCGGGTTGACGTTCTTCAGGTCGAAGATCAGCTGCGCCAGGTCTTCGATCGAATAGATGTCATGGTGCGGCGGCGGCGAAATGAGGCCGACGCCCGGCGTCGAATGACGGGTCTTGGCGACAGTCGCGTCAACCTTGTGGCCGGGCAGCTGGCCGCCTTCGCCGGGCTTTGCACCCTGCGCCACCTTGATTTGCAGCATATCGGCATTGACCAGGTACTCGGTAGTCACGCCGAAGCGGCCGGAAGCGATCTGCTTGATGGCCGAGCGCTCAGGATTCTGGCTACCGTCCGGCAACGGCATGTAGCGGTCGCTTTCCTCGCCGCCCTCGCCGGTGTTCGACTTCCCGCCGATCCGGTTCATGGCGATGGCGAGCGTCGTATGCGCCTCGCGGCTGATGGAGCCGAAGGACATGGCGCCCGTCGAGAAGCGCTTGACGATATCGACGGCCGGCTCGACCTCGTCCACCGACACCGGCTTGCGGCCGATCGTGTCAGCGGTCTTGATCTTGAACAGGCCGCGGATGGTGTTCATCCGGGACGAGGTCTCGTTCACCATCTCCGCAAATTCGCGGTAGCGGTCCTGGCTGTTGCCGCGCACCGCGTGCTGCAGGGAGGCAATCGCATCAGGCGTCCAGGCATGGCTCTCGCCGCGCATGCGATAGGCATATTCGCCGCCGATATCCAGCGTCGAGGCAAGAACCGGATCCTTGCCGAAAGCCGCATGATGGCGTGCGACGGTTTCTTCCGCGATCTCGGCAAGGCCGATGCCTTCGATCGTCGTGGCAGTGCCGAAGAAATACTTCTCGACCAGTTCCGACGACAGGCCGACGGCGTCGAAAATCTGCGCGCCGCAATAGGACTGGTAGGTCGAAATGCCCATCTTGGACATGACCTTGAGAATGCCCTTGCCCACGGCCTTGATGTAGCGATAGACGATTTCGCTCGCATCCACTTCCTTCGGGAATTCGCCGCGCATATGCATGTCGGTCAGCGTGTCGAAGGCGAGGTAGGGGTTGATCGCCTCCGCGCCGTATCCGGCCAGACAGCAGAAATGATGGATCTCGCGCGGCTCGCCGGTTTCGACCACGAGGCCGACAGACGTGCGCAGCCCTTTGCGGATCAGGTGATGGTGCACGGCCGCCGTCGCCAGAAGCGCCGGGATCGCGATGCGGTCCGGGCCGATCTGGCGGTCGGAAAGCACGATGATGTTGTAGCCGCCCTTGACCGCCGCTTCCGCGCGCTCGCAGAGCCGGTCGAGCATTTCCGGCATGCCTTCGGCGCCGCGCTCGATGTCATAGGTGAAATCGAGCGTCTTGGTGTCGAACCGGTCTTCCGTGTGGCCGATCGAGCGGATCTTTTCTAGGTCGCCATTGGTCAGGATCGGCTGGCGAACTTCGAGGCGCTTGGCATTCGCCGCGCCCTCGTGATCGAGAATGTTCGGACGCGGGCCGATAAACGACACGAGGCTCATGACGAGTTCTTCGCGGATCGGGTCGATCGGCGGGTTGGTGACCTGCGCGAAGTTCTGCTTGAAATAGGTATAGAGCAGCTTCGACTTCGCCGACATGGCAGAGATCGGCGTATCGGTGCCCATCGAGCCCACGGCTTCCTGGCCGGTCGTCGCCATCGGCGACATCAGGATCTTGGTGTCCTCGGAGGTGTAGCCGAAGGCCTGCTGGCGGTCGAGCAGCGACACATCGCGGCGCAGCGCCCGCGGTTCCACCGGCTTCAGGTCTTCAAGGATGAGCTGGGTGCGATCGAGCCACTTGCTGTACGGGTGCTTGGTGGCAAGCTCCCGCTTCAGCTCGTCGTCGGAGATGATCTGGCCCTTCTCCATATCAATCAGCAGCATCTTGCCGGGCTGCAGACGCCACTTCTTGACGATGCTTTCCTCCGGCACCGGCAGCGTGCCGGCTTCGGAGGCGAGAATGATGCGATCGTCGTCGGTCACCATGTAACGAGCCGGGCGCAGGCCGTTGCGGTCGAGCGTCGCGCCGATCTGCTTGCCATCGGTGAAACAGACGGCAGCAGGGCCGTCCCACGGCTCCATCAGGGCCGCATGATATTCATAGAACGCCTTGCGCTCCTTCGACATGGACTGATTGCCGGCCCAGGCTTCCGGGATCAGCATCATCATCGCGTGCGCCAGCGAATAGCCGCCACGCGTCAGGAACTCGAGCGCGTTGTCGAAGCAGGCCGTGTCAGACTGGCCCTCGTAGGAGATCGGCCAGAGCTTTGAAATGTCGTCGCCGAAAAGCGGCGAGGAGACAGATGCCTGACGCGCCGCCATCCAGTTGACGTTGCCCCGCAGCGTGTTGATTTCGCCGTTATGGGCGACCATGCGGTAGGGATGCGCCAGCTTCCAGGAGGGGAAGGTATTGGTCGAGAAACGCTGGTGCACGAGCGCCACCGCCGTCTCGAACCGCGGATCCGACAGGTCCTTGTAGTAAGCGCCGACCTGATAGGCCAGGAACATGCCCTTGTAGACAATGGTCGAGGACGACAGCGAGACCGGATAGAAGCCGGTCTCCTGGCCGCCGAACTGGTCGTAGATGCGGTTGGAGATGACCTTGCGGACGAGGAAGAGCTGGCGCTCGAATTCGGCGTTCGTCGCGGCATCCCGACCGGCGCCGATGAAGACCTGCAGATGATAGGGTTCGGTCGCGGCGATATCGGGCGCCTTTGACAGCGAGGAATTGTCGACCGGCACCTCGCGGAAGCCGAGGAACTGCTGACCTTCTTCCGCAATGGTTTCGACGATCACCTTCTTGAAATGCTCGATCTGCTCGCCATTGCGCGGCAGGAAGAAATGGCCGACCGCATATTCGCCGGCCTTCGGCAGGGTGACGCCCTGCTTCGCCATCTCCTCGCGGAAGAAGCGGTCGGGAATCTGCACGAGAATGCCCGCGCCGTCACCCATCAGCGGATCGGCGCCGACGGCTCCGCGATGCGTCAGGTTCTCAAGGATGAACAAACCGTCCTTGACGATCTGGTGCGACTTCTTGCCCTTCATATGGGCGATGAAGCCGACGCCGCAGGCATCGTGCTCGTTGCGCGGATCGTAAAGCCCCTGGGCAGCCGGAATCCCGGAGGCGACGAACGGAGCGCGAGCTTTCGTCTCGGCAGAGACTTGGGGCTCGGCGCCTGATATCTCGGAGATCATCTTCGTCATCGTCATTCCTCCTGTTGGCCGCCGACCGGCGGGCAAAGTGGCTCTTTATTGTCTCGTCTGGATGACAGGGCTTCCGCCATCCCTACTCATGCGATGGCGCCGCTCCAGCGTCCGCTGCAGCCTTAGCAACCGCAGCATAACCCGGATCGGCGTCCCCGTCAGCGGAAAAGAGGGGCAGAAGGCCCGTCAATTTCCGCAAATTAGGTCAGTCATTCTGTCCTAATTTTCAGTTTCTATGCCATAGATATGAGTTCTTAACAAGAGCCGGTCTGGAAAAATCTGCGGCGTAAACGACACTACATTGCGGGATAACGCGTATTCGACGAAATTTAATTACGCCGAATAACAAGAAGGATTCATTTCATTGCCCTCCGCATAGGTCCACTGTGTGACCTTGCCTTTGGCCGTTGATTACCGGACCAAAACGCTTAAGCTCCACTCGCCTTTCAAAGACCATTCAAGGTTCCTCCATGTTTTTTTCTTCCGACAACTGGGCCGGCGCCCATCCCGCCATCAATGAACGCCTGTCGAAGGAATCGACACGCTTTGCCGCGGCCTATGGCACCAGCGATCTGGACAAGGCCGTGGAAGCCCGGTTCAACGAAATCTTCGAGAGGGACGTCTCCGTTTATTTCGTCTCGACCGGCACGGCGGCAAATTCCCTTGCGCTCGCCAGCATCGCCCGCGTCGGGGGCGTTGTCTTTTCCCATTCGGAAGCGCATGTGATCGAGGACGAATGCGGCGCGCCGGATTTCTTCAGCGGCATGCGCATGGTTCCGGTCGAAGGCGAAAACGGCAAGATCGACCCTGAAAAGCTCGCGGCCCGCATTGCTGGCTTCCCGCAGGACTCCGTTCATCACGGCCGTGCCGCTGCCGTCACCCTTACCCAGGCCACCGAAAGCGGCACCGTTTATTCTCTGGGCGAGATCGACGCCATCACCGCCGTCGCCAAGGCGAACGGCCTGCCGGTCCATATGGATGGCGCGCGTTTTGCTA
This sequence comes from Neorhizobium huautlense, assembly GCF_002968575.1. Taxonomy (GTDB): domain Bacteria; phylum Pseudomonadota; class Alphaproteobacteria; order Rhizobiales; family Rhizobiaceae; genus Neorhizobium; species Neorhizobium huautlense. Next base: position 51,858 of record NZ_PVBM01000029.1, read on the forward strand.
ACGCCCTTGTTGCGTTGGATGCAACGCCGGCGGAAATGACGTGGAAGCGCGGTGTCGACCTCCTCTCCTTCGGCGGCACCAAGAACGGCTGCTGGTGCGCTGAAGCGATCATCTTCTTCAATCCTGATCTCGCGAAGGATTTCGCCTTCATCCGCAAGCGCGCCGCCCAACTCTTCTCCAAGACCCGCTTCATCTCGGCACAGTTCGAAGCCTATCTGCAGGATGATCTCTGGCTCAACATGGCAAGCCACGCCAATGCCACGGCCGATCGGCTGCGCGCCGGCATCCGTTCGTTGAACAGCACCAGGCTTGCCTGGGAAACCACATCGAATGAGGTCTTTGCCGTGCTCAACAAGGCTTCCGCCGAAGCGGCGCAGGCCAGAGGCGCAAAATTCTACGACTGGCCGGAACCGAAGAACATGCCGGAACCAGTCAGGGAGGGCGAAATGCTGATCCGCCTCGTCACCTCCTTCGCCACCACCGAGGAAGATATCGACCAGTTCCTGTCAATCTGCCGGGGCTGATCCCGATCTCCCTCTACGGTTGCCCCTGTGGCGCGATCCGCGCCGCAATGAGATCCGACAGCGCTTCCGTGAGTGCGGCATCGGCGCCGCGCCGCGGAACCAGAACGAACTCCACGTCCTCCAGGACCGGCAGGCGGTCGGCAGGCACTTCCTTGAGGCCCGCAGGCGCCATGCTGCGCGGCTGCACCAGAACGCCCATGCCTGCCCGGGCCGCCGCCGTCAGCCCGCTGAGACTTCCGCAGGTACAGACGATCCGCCACGCCATCTTCTCCCGGTCGAGAGCCTCCTGCGCCACCCGTCTGGTGATGGAAGGCGGCGGAAAGGCGATCAGCGGCAGCGCGTCTCCCCGCGACAGCACATGCTCGGGATCGCGCGCCAGCCAGACGAGCGGCTCGCGATAGAGAAGCCGCCCATGCGTTTCGCCGATATGCCGCTTGGCGAGCACGAGGTCGAGGTCGCCGGCATCCTGCATCTGATAGAGCACGGCCGAAAGCGCCACCGTCAGTTCCAGGTCGACCAGTGGATAGAGGCGGATGAAATCCTCCAGAATGGAGGTGAGCCTGTTTGCGACCACATCCTCCGACACCCCGAGCCTCAGCCGCCCCCGCAACCGGCTTTCGCCGAAAAGCGATGCGACCTGCCCATTGAGGTCGAGCATGCCGCGGGCATAACCGAGCAGTGCCTCGCCCTCCGCCGTCAGCCTCACTTGATGCGTGTCGCGAAAAACCAGCTGCCGCCCGAGCGATTTTTCAAGCCGCTGGATATGCTGCGTCACTGTCGATTGCCCGATCCCCAGCCGGATCGCCGCCTCGGTGAAGCTCCCGGTCTGCTGCAGCATGACGAAGCTGTTGAGGTGATGGAGGTTGAGCATCTAAATCGCACTTCGTGATAACTGTTAGTGTTTGCATCGTGCTTCATGATGAGCGATTTGCAAAGTCCACTCAAGGAATGCTGCCTCATGACCCGTTTTCTGCCGGACCGCTTTACGGTCCTCCTCGTCTGCACCGTCATCCTTGCTTCGGTCCTCCCTATCCAGGGAGAGGCGGCGGACTGGTTCGGCACCGCGACCGATATCGCCATCGGCCTCCTTTTCTTTCTGCATGGCGCGCGGTTGTCGCGGGATGTCGTGGTGGCCGGTGTCCTGCACTGGCGCCTGCATCTGACTATCCTCGTGACGACATTCGCGATCTTCCCGCTGCTGGGATTGGCAATCGGCTTCATTCCGGAGAGCATCCTCCCCTCGCCGCTCTACATGGGCATCCTCTTTCTCTGCGTTCTGCCGTCCACCGTCCAATCCTCGATCGCGTTTACCTCCATGGCGGGCGGCAACGTGCCGGCAGCGGTCTGCGCGGCCTCCGGCTCCAATATTCTCGGCATGTTCCTGACGCCTCTGCTCGCGGGCATCCTGCTGTCGACCACCGGCGAGGCCGGCTTCTCCATGGATGCGCTGGAAAAGATCCTGCTGCAGCTCCTCGCGCCTTTCGTGGCTGGGCAGGTCCTGCAGCCCTGGATCGGCGGCTGGATCCGCTCGAAAAAGAAGATACTTGCGCCCGTCGATCGCGGCTCGATCCTGATGGTCGTCTATCTCGCCTTCTCGGAAGCGGTGGTTGAAGGTCTCTGGCATACCTTCTCCGCAGCGGATATCGGCGTCGTCATCCTCCTCGACGTAGCACTGCTCGCGATCGTCCTCTGCCTCACCATGTTCGGCAGCCGGGCGCTCGGTTTCTCGAAAGAGGACGAGATTACCATTACCTTTTGCGGGTCGAAGAAGTCGCTGGCAAGCGGCGTGCCTATGGCCAACGCCATCTTAGCCAGCCAATCCTCTTCGATCGGCGCAATCGTCTTGCCGCTGATGCTCTTCCACCAGATCCAGCTGATGGTCTGCGCCGTCATCGCCCAGAAATATGCTGGCCGGCTGAAGAGAGAAGAAGAAGTAACCGCAGCAGCGGCAGCCTGAATCGGCATAGGGGGCGATTTAATCAATCGCACCCCTGCCACACCACCCGGCATGCGGGTCCGCACCGGGCGGTTTGAGAGATTGAGGCTAAGCGAGCCTGGGTAGTCCGATTTGATCGGCCCATTTGATGGTGAGGACACTGTTGAG
>NZ_PVBM01000002.1 GCF_002968575.1 Neorhizobium huautlense
ATCATAAGGTGCAGTCACGCTTTGCTCTCCTTCACTGAGTTCGCGAAAACCCAGGAAAGGTAAGCCAAACGGCGCAAAGCGTGACTGTCCTAAGATCATCTGCATCTCAGAGATCCGTTCTCTCCATAGACGTGGCCTCTTTCATGCCACCTCCTTTGCGAGTGGGACGCGCGGCGCGGCGTGCCCGGATTCAGGCGCCGGCTTCAGTGAGCAGTTTCATCTGGTCGTCCGAGAGCGTCAGGTTGCCGGCGGCGATGATCGCGTCGAGCTGGTCGATGCTGGTGGCGCTGGCGATCGGAGCGGTGATGCCCGGCCGCTGGATAAGCCAGGCGAGCGCGATGGAAGCAGGCTCGGCATTCGTCTCGACGGCCACCTCATCGAGAGCGGCAAGGATGCGGTATCCCTTGTCGTTCAGATAGGTAAGCGCGCGGCCGCCGCGGGCCTTGCCCTCTGCATCCGTCCTGTCGCGGTATTTGCCGGTCAGGAAGCCGGAGGCGAGACCGAAATAGTTGATGACGCCGATCTCTTCCCTGAGGCAGAGTTCGGCAAGCGGTCCTTCGAATGAGTTCCGCGTATAGAGATTATATTCTGGCTGGAGCACGTCGTAGCGGGGCAGGCCGGCCTTGCCTGCAGCGTCGAAGGAGTCCTGCATCATCCCGGCATCGTAATTCGAGCAGCCGATCGCGCGGATCTTGCCCTGTTCCTTGAGCTTTGCGAAGGCGCCGAGCGTTTCCTCGTGAGAGGTGGTCTCGTCGGGCCAGTGGGCGAGATAGAGGTCGATATAGTCCGTCTGCAGACGACGCAGCGAATTGTCGGCTTCTTCGAGGATCCATTTGGCCGAGAGGTCCCGCTTTCCCTGACCCATATCGGATCCGACCTTGGTGACGATGATCGCTTCGTCTCGCGAGCGGCCGCTTTTCTTTAGCCATGCACCGATGATCGCCTCGGACTCTCCACCCTGATGGCCGGGGACCCAGCGGCTGTAGGCGTCGGCGGTGTCGATCGTATTGAAGCCTGCATCGAAAAAACGATCGAGCATGGCGAAGGAGGTTTTTTCGTCCGCGGTCCAGCCGAATACGTTGCCGCCGAAAACGACGGGCGAAATGGAAAGACCGGTCCGGCCGAGTGCGCGCAGCTCCATGACATTCTCCAAAATTTCTAAATAAGCGGGGGTAGGTAGGGGAAAGGAACCTGAGATTAACGGATGTACCGCCGCCGACCAGCCTCTATTTCGATCGCCAGATCATTTTTTCAAGCGCGAGTAACCCTCGCGTCCATTGCGCCGTCCGGAGGGGCCTCATATGGTGCGGCCCCGCAATGTGTTGATGGAGGGCCTTATGCTGCGTTTTGGAATCCTGTCGACCGCGAGGATCGGCCGCGAACTGGTGGTGCCGGCCATTCAGGATGCTGAAAACTGCGTGGTGACCGCGGTTGCCAGCCGCGACGTCGCCAAGGCCCGCGCCATGGCTGACCGCTTCGGCGCGCCACATGCCTTCGGCTCCTATGAGGAGATGCTGGCCTCGGACGTCATCGACGCCGTCTATATCCCGCTGCCGACGAGCCAGCATGTGGAATGGTCGCTGAAAGCGGCGGAAGCCGGCAAGCATGTACTGTGCGAAAAGCCGATCTCTCTGAAAGCCGCCGAAATCGAGAAGCTGATTGCTGCGCGGGATCGCCACAAGGTGCTGATCGCGGAAGCCTTTATGGTGACCTATGCGCCGGTCTGGCTGAAGGTGCGCGAGCTTCTGAAGGATAAGGCGATCGGCGAGCTGAAACACGTGCAGGGCGCCTTTACCTATTTCAACCGCGACCCTTCCAACATGCGCAATATCCCGGAGCTTGGTGGCGGCGCTCTGCCGGACATCGGGGTTTATCCGACCATCACGACGCGCTTCGTAACGGGTGCCGAGCCGGAGCGCGTGCAGGCCGTCACGAGACGGGATCCGGAATTCGGCACCGACATCTATTCGAGCGTCAAGGCGGATTTCGGTTCGTTCGAGATGACCTTTTACGTGGCGACCCAGATGGCCGGCCGCCAGGTCATGGTCTTCCACGGAACCGAAGGCTACATCGAGGTGAAATCACCCTTCAATGCCGATCGCTGGGGTGCGGAAGAGGTCGAGCTTACAAACCAGAAGCACGATATTTCCCAGATCTTCCGTTTCCAGGACAGCCGCCAGTATCGCAGGCAGGCGGAAGCATTCGCGCATGCCGCCAAGGGCGAACCGGCCGAGGTGGTGACGCTCGAGAACTCGCTGCTGAACCAGCGGTTCATCGACGCCATCTATCGCGCAAGCGACCATGATGGTTGGGAAAAAGTCTAGGGCTGTCGGTTCTTACTGGCGGAAGACGAAGCGCGAATAACCGAAGAAGCTGTAGAGCATGGCCGCAAGCGACGCAAAGACGATCGCCACAACGGGCTGCAGGAATGGCGCGCGGTAGAGAAGCAGGGAATAGACGGCATAGTTGAGGAGCGCCGACGTGACGCCCACCGCCCAGTAACGAAAACCTTCGGCGGCCAGTGAATGGCGGGAGCGGCCGAAGGTGCGGTTGCGGTTGATGAACCATGTCCAGGCCATGGCGGCCATGATTGCCGGAACGCGGGCCGCAAAAGGGCTGAGCCCGATGACGGTGATGAGGAGGTGAGTGAGGGCGGCATCGACCAGAAATCCGCTGCCGCCGGCAACCACGAACCAGAAGAGCCGTTTCATGCAGCACTCTTGTCGGCTCTGCCGCGTTTATCGGAAAGGGTTTTCGGCTGCGGCTGCGAAGACGTCTCGCGTCGGGGCAGGTTCATGTAATGGATGCGGAGCTGTTCGGCGCGGGCGCGCGAGACGGAATCGAGGATCAGCGCTGCAGTAAATATCAGCAAGGACATCAGCATCAGCACCAGGGAGAAGACCCAGGTGGGCATGCGCTCGACGAGGCCGGTCTGGAAATAGGCAAGTAATACAGGCGCCATGAAGATCATGCTTGCTGCCATGAAGGCGCTGCTGATGATGCCGAAGAAGGCGAAAGGCCGCGTTTCCTTCATCAGCATTGCGAACATCCAGAGGATCTTGAAACCGTCCCTGAACGTCGAAAGCTTGGAATGGGAGCCTTCCGGCCGCCGACCGTAGTCGAGTTCGATCTCGCAGACCGGCAATTTGAGCCGGGAGGCATGGACTGACATCTCGGTCTCTATTTCGAAGCCGCCGGAAACGGCGGGAAAGCTTTTGACGAACCGCCGCGAGAAGGCGCGGTAGCCGGAAAAGATGTCGGTGAAATCGGATCCGAAGATCGTCCGGTAGAGGAGATTGAACAGCCTGTTGCCGACTGCATGGCCCTGGCGCCCGGCATCGGCATGGACGCCGCGACGGGTGCCGACCACCATGTCTGCCCGCTCCGTCCGCAGCGTGCGGACCAGCTCTTCGGCGTCCTGCGGTGCATAGGTGCCGTCGCCGTCGGCCATCACGTAGATGTCGGCCTCGATATCGGCGAACATCCGCCGCACCACATGACCCTTGCCCTGCCGCCGTTCGCGCATCACCTCCGCGCCGGCAAGCATGGCCTGAAGCGCCGTACCGTCGGAGGAATTGTTGTCGTAGACGTAGATGCGCGCACCCGGAAGCGCCTCCCGGAACCCGCGGACCACGGAAGCGATCGTAGTTGCTTCATTGTAGCAGGGCAGCAGGATGGCAATATCCGGATGGCCTGTCAGCGCGTCGGTCATGATTTTCACTCGATACACGGAAAATCCAACGCAGGAACTGACTGCGCCGTCGGCTTTACTATTTCTTGGGAAGGTTAAGGCTACGTTTCCGCCACCTCGCGAGATGAAAACTTCCCGGATGAATATGGCGGAAAGCACGATGGACAGGCCCGGTGGAATTGTGGCGGATCGGCTGGCCGCGCCGTTGTTCTCCAGGTTGTGGCCCTCGGTCGCAGTCTATTGGCTCGTGACCGCCGCGATAAGCCTCCTCATTTTTCTTCCCAGAAGTACCGACTATATCGGTCGCGACAACGACGATGTCATGCGACTCGTCGAGGTGCGCGATCTTCTGGCCGGGCAGAACTGGTTCGACCTGATGCAATACCGCCTGGGGCTTGCGGAAGGCACGCTGATGCACTGGTCGCGTCTGGTCGATCTGCCGATCGCCGGGCTGATCAAGCTGTTCTCGCTGTTTCTGGAGCCGTTGCAGGCCGAAGCTGTGGCGGCGACGCTCTGGCCGTTCCTGCTGATGCCTTTCCTGCTCTTCCCGCTCGGCCTTGCCTGCCGGCGACTCGGTGGCGCGTCCGCCATGCATGTCGGGCTCGGGCTTGGCGCGATTTTCATTTTCACCTGCGTGCGCTTCTCCCCCGGCGCACTGGATCATCACAACGTCCAGCTTGTCCTCTCCATGTGGATCGCCGCCATGCTGGTTGATCCGCAGAAGAGGGTTTCGAGCTACGGAGCCGCGGCCTTCGCCTGCGCCCTCGCGATAGCGGTCGGTGCCGAAACAGTGCCGCTCGTGGCCATTGCCTGCGTCATCGTCGCCCTGCAGTGGCTGTGGCATGGCGAGGCATTCGCCCGTCCCGCCCGAGCCTTCGGCCTTTCCCTGACTCTGTCGATTTCGGCCTTTTTCTTCCTGACGGTGCCGCCGCGTTCCTATGGCATGGTTACCTGCGACAATCTCTCGTTCGGCTTTTATACGCTCTCGGCGCTTGGGGGCACGGCGCTTTTCCTCGTGGCAAGCCTGCCGAGAACGCCCCCGCGGGCCGGCCGCTTGATGTTGGTCGCGATAACCGGCTGCCTTATCCTTCTGGCTGCTGTCCTCGTCGCGCCGGCCTGTCTTGGAGATCCGCTCGGATCGCTGGACCCCATGCTGGTCGAGTTGTGGCTGAAGGCCGTGAGCGAAGCGCGTCCATTTCTGACTGAGATGGCTGCCGAACCGGGGGTTGCGGGCGGCTTCTACGCCGTGGGCTTTTTTGCGATCGTCATATGTCTGTGCCGCAGCCTCAGAGGTGAGGCGGTGGAAATCCATATCATCCTCGCTGCGCTGGTCGGCGTCTCGTGGGGCGTGGCGTTGGTGCAGGTGCGGGGTGCGTTCTTTGCCAATATGCTGAGCATCCTGCCGTTGTCGCTGCTGATCGCCGACCTCAGACAGCGTGCTGCAGCCAGACCAAAGCATATCGGCCTTGCGCTCGGTTACATAGGCACCGTTTTGGCTTCCGTGCCGATCATCTGGGCTTTTGGCGGTGTGATTGTGATCAACGGCTGGAGAGACGGCTTCGACGTTTCCGCGCTTTCCCAGCCGGGAGAGCCCGATGCGTCCGGTGCCGAGACGGGCGAGTGCGGCAGCGCCGCAGACATGGCCAGCCTCAATAAACTCGACACCGGTGTGGTCGCAGCCCCGTCGAACAGCGGAGCGGATATTCTGCGTTGGACGCCGCACAGGGTCCTGTCTGCCCCCTACCATCGCAATCAGAAGGGCATGCTGACGGAACTGCACATCGGCCTCGCTCAGCCAGCGGAGGCCGAGGCCTTCCTCAGAGGGGCAGGTGTGACGATTGTCGCTTTCTGTGAGACCGATCCGCAGACCCGGAGCCTGATCCGCCTGAAGGCCGACGGCTTCTATGCGGGCCTCGCACGCGGCGCGGTTCCGGGTTATCTGCAGCCGGTGGGCGAAATCAGGAACGGAGGCTTTCAGTTCTATCGGGTGCTGCCGGCAGGCGGTTGAACTGAAAAATCGGTCAGGCTCAGGTAGCGCGCAAACGCTTGGCGATGAGAAGACAGGCCAGGAAATTGATCAAGCCCGCATTATAGCCGAGCATCGCGATGAGGAGATTGAGATAGGACGCTGGGCCGGGCGAGGTGATCGTCGCGAGCGCGAAAGTCACGACAATCAGGAACGCCACAAAGGCCATGGAGAAGGCGGACCGCATCATGGCGGCACAAACGCCTATCGATGCAGCGGTCAGGAACAGCACCTCAAATCTCCGTTTTGCCCTGTATTGCCGGGAGGATATGAGGCACGTCCTAAGAAATGCTTACCCGCCTTCGTTCAGAAATTCCCGGCATCGGGCGAAAATGGCTCCATCTGGGCCACAGCAGAATCCGATAACCTGGCCGCGACCGCGTCAGGTAGGACGTATGGCCTCAATGCGCGCGGGACCTCACCCTTCCAGACGAGGTTGATGTAGTAGCCCGACAGGGGAGATGTCAGCGCAACCACCTCACCTTCGAACGCAGCCGTCTCGCCAGTGGCTTCACTGAGGGTCCCGTCGCCCGGAATGGCATCCGCTCGGAGACCGACCGCGCTCAGTACGGAAACCGCCTGGGACCTATCCTGGAAGCGAAGCAACAGGCGTTCAGGCTGCATAAGGGGCCATCGTTATCAAAGCAGCCAGGCGATCTCGGTAAATGTCGCTCCATGCCATTGTCGCTCTCCTCTGCTCCCCGGAGGGGACAGGTCATTCTCCAGGGCAAGATGTGGCCGAGACAAAAAAAGAAAAGGCGCATGATAAGCAGGCAACCGCACCGGCCAACGAGAGCGGCGCGACTGAGGCGCCCAAGGGAATCGCCTTGAGATGAGCTATTTTGGATTTGATCGTCCACGGTTCTGTGGTTACGGCAGTGATGAATTTGCCGGCCATATCCTCTAGAAGGAAGAAATGAACAGCCTGATCCCCAACGATTCGCCGACGAACCTGACCGAGTTTTCGGTGTCGGAGCTTTCGGGCTCGATCAAGCGCACGGTCGAGACCGCGTTCGACCATGTGCGGGTGAGGGGCGAGATTTCCGGATACCGCGGCCAGCATTCGTCGGGGCATGCCTATTTCTCTCTCAAGGACGATCGGGCGCGCATCGACGCGGTGATCTGGAAGGGCACATTCCCCCGCATCAAGTTTCGCCCCGAGGAGGGTATGGAGGTGATTGCCACCGGCAAGGTCACCACATTCCCCGGTTCGTCGAAATACCAGATCGTCATCGAGAACCTCGAACCCGCAGGCGCGGGCGCGCTGATGGCGCTGCTGGACGAGCGCCGCCGCAGGCTCGCCGCCGAAGGATTGTTCGATCAGAGCCGCAAACGGTCCTTGCCGTTCCTTCCGCATGTCATCGGCGTCGTGACCTCCCCCACGGGGGCGGTGATCCGCGATATCCTGCACCGTATTTCCGATCGCTTCCCGGTGCATGTCATCGTCTGGCCGGTGAAGGTTCAGGGCGAGGGTTCCGGCGACGAGGTGGCGGCTGCCATCCGCGGCTTCAACGCGATCGAGCCGGGCGGCCCTGTAAGGCGGCCGGACGTGCTGATTGTCGCCCGCGGCGGCGGCAGCCTCGAGGATCTCTGGAGCTTCAATGACGAGGCGGTCGTGCGCGCAGCGGCCGATAGTCGGATTCCGTTGATTTCGGCTGTCGGCCATGAGACGGACTGGACGCTGATCGACCATGCTGCCGATGTCCGGGCGCCAACCCCGACCGGGGCTGCCGAAATGGCGGTGCCGGTGAAGGCTGATCTCGATGCCCAGATAGCGAATTTGACGGCGCGGCTGCGCGGCTGCGCCACCCGACAGATGGACCACCGGCGGCAATCCTTGCGGGCGCTCGTCCGGGCGCTTCCTTCGCTCGACCAGTTGCTGGCTTTGCCACGCCGCCGGTTTGATGAGGCCGCCGCCGGCCTCGGTCGCGGGCTGGAGCGTACAACGGTCGTCAAACGGCGCAGTTTCGAGCGCGTTTCTTCCGGCCTGAGGCTCGACCTGCTCACCAACAGGCTGGCCCAGCAGCGGCAATTGCTGGCCGACCGGCTCACGCGCAGCGAGCGCTGTCTGGAGCGGCAGTTGCTGAAGGAGCATAATCGGCTTTCTAAGGCAGGCGCTTCATTGTCCGCCTTGCCGCCGCGGCTGCTCGGTCAACTGGCGCGCGAACGCCAGCATCTGGTCTCGCTTGGCCGTCATGCCGATACGGCCATGTCGCATACGCTCCTCCGCGGTCGTTCTGCGATTATGGCGCAGGATCGGGTGCTGCAGTCGCTTTCCTACAAGAACGTATTGAAACGCGGCTTTGCGGTCGTTCGCGGCGAGGACGACAAGCCGCTTACGCGCGCCGCCGGGATCGGCGAGGGGCTTGGTGTATCGCTGGAGTTCGCCGATGGGCGGATCGCCGCGATCACGGGCGGTGAGGGCGAGGCCGGTGGCCCGCGCCAGGGTTCTATCCCTCAGGCGAAGAAACGGCCTGCCAAGGCCGAAACCGCGGGCGGCGCCCCGAAGCAGGGCAGTCTCTTCTGATGCACGTGCTCCTGGTTCTGGCCCATCCTTTGCCGGAGAGTTTCGCAGCCTCCGTTGCGCGGACGATACGGGAAACGCTGGAGGCGAATGGCCATACGGTTGACCTGCTTGATCTTTACGCCGAGAATTTCGATCCACGGCTGACCGAGAAAGAGAGGCGCCGCTATTTCGATGTGCCTTACGACACCTCCGATGTCGCCGATCTGGTTGCAAGATTGCGTCAGGCCGAAGCGTTGATGCTGGTCTTCCCGCAATGGTGGTTCAACCTGCCGGCGGTGCTGAAAGGCTTCTTCGACCGCGTTTTCGCTCCCGGCGTGGCATTCCGGCATGACAAGGACGGCGGCAGGATCGTACCGCTTCTCACCAATATCCGCCACTTTTGGGCTTTCACGACGACCGGTTCGCCGTGGTGGGTCGTCCGGTTCTACATGGGCGACCCGGTGCGGCGGCAGCTCAAGCGCGGTATCGCCATCTTCTGTAACCGGAAAGTCGATTTCCGCATGCTGGCCCTGCACGACATGGACCGTGCGACCGACGGCAAGCGCAGGCGGCACCTGGAACGCGTGAAGGCCGCGCTCCAGGATTTCCGGTAGATCTCAGCGAATCCGCATCCCTGCCTTCTCGTCGAAATGCAGGGGCTTGTCGAATTTCTGCAGCGGCGCTTCCGGGACTGAGCCCACCGTCACGCCGTATTGCCAATCCGGTGGGCAGATTGCGATATAGCGGGCATAGCCGCCGACCCCGCCGCCGAATTTGGGATAACCGATCGCCACCAGCGCGCCCGTTTCCGGCACCTTGTCGAGATTGGCCACGCCTTCGGCCTGTGCGAAGCCATTGTGCATCAGCCAGTGCTCGCCTTCGAGTGTCGGCGTTGTATCCGTATCCAGCGGCTCATGTCCGTGAAACAGGATCTTTCGTTCCAGATGCAGGAACTTCAGTGCGTCGAGGGAAACGCCGGGGAAGGGACGGGTGGTGGAGAGCGAGGGATCCGGCCACTTCTTGTACCAGCCGGATTGCACGAAGACGACGGAGCCTTCCGGAATGCGCCCGTGCTTTTCTTCGAAACCCGTGATGTCGGCGACCTGCAGATGATAGCCCGCGTCGGCCTTCACCTTATCTTCGATATTGATGACCACGAGCGGCCGCACCGCATAGGTCGCAGGGATTTCATCGATAGCAGCATATTCAGGCGCCCAGTGGGCCGGCGGATCGAGTTGCGTACCGAGCTGGTCGGTTGCGAGATTGTAGGTGGAGGCGTTGAAGCCATGTTTCTCGTAGGTGAAGGTGTCGCCCTTCTTGGCATAACCTTCGAGATCGGCGCCGGCTGCAGCCTGCCCGAAGCTCGGTTTTCCGAAGCCTGCCCAGACAGGGATGTCTGGTGTGATGGTATGCGTGAGATCGACATATTTGGCGCCTTTCAGCGTCTCGTTGTAGACCTTCCACAGCCCGGGCTCCTCGGCAAATGCAGTGGTGATCGGGGCAATATAAAGAAGCGCCGCAGCAATCGGCGCAGCCAGACGAACAAATGAGCAAAACATCGCGACTTCCCTCTTTGGCTTTCGTCATCGTTAGCCGGAACCTGGAATAAGCCGGCACTCTCAATCTCCTGCCGCAACGGAGGAAAAGTCAACTTCGGCCCAGACACGTAAATGCAACAGAAACGTGTTACCTTCGCCCGGATACAATGGGAGGGGCACATGAGATTGGCGGCATTCAACGTTGAAAACCTGTTCGACCGCGCCAAGGCGATGAACCTCGAAACCTGGGCCGAAGGTAGAAAGGTGCTGGAGCAGTTCGCCGAGCTGGACAAGCTCCTGGGGCAGGTAACATACAGCCCGGCGGACAAGGCGCGGATGGCGGAGCTGGTTGTCGAACTCGGTATGGAGAAGAGCGACACCGGCCCATTCGTCATTCTCAGGCGCAATAGAGGCAATCTCCTCAAGCGGCCGAGGACCGGTGGTGTTGTGATCACCGCAAACGGACGGTTCGATTGGGTGGGGTCACTCGAATTGCGTGATGAGCCAGTGGACGAAGAGGCCATGCGAAACACCGCCCGCGTGATGCACGACATCGAAGCGGATGTTCTGGGCGTTGTCGAGGCCGAAAGCCGACCGGTTCTTTGGGCTTTCAACAACCAGATTCTCCCGGCGATCAACGGCAAGCCTTATCGGCAGGCGATGGTCATCGACGGCAACGACGATCGCGGTATCGATGTCGGCATCATGACGCGCGAGAACTACGTCATAGACATGATGCGCAGCCATGTGGACGACCGCGGTGCGAATGGAGACCCGGTCTTTTCCCGCGATTGCCCGGAATATTACATCACGACCCCGAGGGGAACGAAGCTGGTGGTTCTGGTCAACCACTTCAAGAGCAAGGGTTTTGGCAGCGCTCAATCCTCCGACGCACGCCGCAAGGCGCAGGCGGCCCGGGTTGCAGAGATCTACGAACAATTGCTGTCCGCCGGCTTCGAACACATCGCCGTCATCGGCGATCTGAACGACACGCCGGACAGCGCGCCGCTGGCACCCTTGATGCAGACGTCGCTCAAGGACGCCTTCGTTCATCCGCAATTCGACGACGGCGGCCATCCGGGGACCTTCGGGCTCGGCAACGCCGACAACAAGATCGACTATCTTCTACTTTCGCCCAAACTCTTTGAGACGGTGGAACGGGGCGGAGTCTTCCGCAAGGGCGCCTGGCCGGGATCAAGGCCGAAGCGCTGGGACACCTATCCGCAGGTCACAAGCCCGGAGCAAGCGGCATCCGACCATGCCGCCATCTGGGTCGATCTTGATATCTAGGGTTTTCAGGCCCACTCACCCTTGCGCATGACCGCGACCCTGGCGCCGTCGGCTCGGATGCCGTCGATATCCACCTGGTTGGAGCCGATCATCCAGTCGATGTGGATGAGGCTGGAATTGCCGCCTTGCGCCTTGATCTGCTCCTGGCTGAGCGAGGCGCCGTCGAGGAAGCATTTCGAATAGCACTGGCCGAGCGCGATGTGGCAGGAGGCGTTTTCGTCGAACAGGGTGTTGTAGAAAAGCACGCCGCTTTTGGAGATCGGCGACGAATGCGGCACCAGCGCCACCTCGCCGAGCCGCCTTGCGCCGTCGTCCGTGTCCAGCACCTTGTTCAGTACCTCCTCGCCCTTTGAAGCCTTGGCCTCGACGATGCGGCCGGCTTCGAATTTCACCTGGATGTTGTCGATCAGCGTCCCCTGGTGTGACAGCGGTTTGGTACTCGAGACATGGCCCTCGACCTTGAGCGCGTGCGGCGTCGTGAAGACCTCTTCGGTCGGAATGTTCGGATTGCAGGTGATGCCGTTCTTGGCGGTGGAAGCTCCGCCGTGCCATTCATGGCCGTCGGCAAGGCCGACCGTCAGATCGGTGCCGGGACCGGTGAAGTGGAGGGCCGCGAACCGTTCGCCATTCAGCCAGGTCGAACGCTTCTTGAGATTGGCGTTGTGTTCCGCCCACGCCGCGATCGGATCGGCCACATCGACGCGCGATGCCGCAAAGATCGCCTCGGCGAGTTTGCCGACGGCGACATCGTCGGGGACATCCGGGAATACCTGGCGTGCCCAGGAAGGGTTGGGATAGGAAACGATGTTCCAGTTGATGTCGAAGTTGGCGATCTTTTCGAGGGCCGGCTTGTAGGCCATCGAATTGGCCTTGTTGGCGCGGGCTACCTTGGCGGGGTCCTGAGCCGCGAGCAGCATCGGATTGTCTCCGGAAATCGCAAGCCGCGCCGCCCCATTCGCATAGGCCCGCGCCATGCCCTCGTAGAGCCAGTCGGAGGCCTTGTCGAAGCTTGCGTCCGGGGCATGCTCGTAGCGGGCAAGCGTCGTCTCCTCGTCGGAATAGAAGGTGGTGACGAGCCCGGCGCCGGCCTTGTAGGCATGTTTGGTGATCAGGCGTACGAGCGGCAGGGCCGGAAGTGGTGCCGTGATCACCAGATCCTGACCCTTTTCGAGCCTGAGCCCCACTTTGACAGCCACTTCCGCAAGCTTTTCGAGTTTCTGAGGATCGACGACGGTCTGAAAATTCGGCACGATTGTCATGGATGGCCCTCTGCTTTCTCTATCCGGTTCCTGAGACTTAAAGAGCTTTGGGGCGAAAATGAAGACGCGAGGCCGAGAAACCGGCTCAGGCCTTCATCTTGGATCCGCTATCCTTGCCGCAGCGCGGCTTCGAGCGCTGCAATGTTATTTGCATGGACGTCCTCGTAAGGCGCGAAATAGATCACCGCGCCGGAGGCGATCTCCTCGGCGACGAAGGCCCGGAGCGACGGCTCGACTGGTTTGCCGGCGGCGAAAGCGCGCGCCAGCCGCTGAAGATAGGCATGGTTGGCGCCGATCAGGCGCGGTCCATAGCCGCCGGAGGCGATACGATCCGCATCGCCATGCGCCGGCAGTACTTTTCCGATCGGCCAGTTCCGCATTCGCGCGAGTTCGGCGATATGGGTCCCGATCTCGGCCGCTTCCGAAATATAGGTGATCGTATCCTCGAGCGTATCGCCGGCAAACAGCAGCTTTTCATCCGGCAGCCAGAGCACGTTGCCATCGGCGCTGTGGATCGCGAAGTGATGCAGTTCCACATTGCGATGACCGATCGTGAATTCGAGCCGTCCTTCGAAAACCGTTGTCGGCATGACGAGTGGCCGGATCGGCGGATTGGCGTTTTCAATCTTGTCGCGGTTCTGCTCGAGTTTCTCCGCGGTCAGCCGAAGCGCGATGATCTCACAATCGGCAAATACCGCATTTCCGGCAATGTGGTCCTTGTGCCAGTGGCTCAGCACGACGCGGATCCTGGTGACGCCAAGGCCTTGCAGATGATGCCGGATCGCCTGGGCGTGCTCGATGGATATGTGCGTGTCATAGACCAGCGCCTCATCCCGGTCGATCAGGGCATAGGAGGCAATGCCGAGAGAATAGGCGCCGTCGTCCAACCAGTTGGCCGCTTGCGCATGGAGCCGCTTGCCCGCGACGCGGCCGTCGTAATAGGCGAAGATGCCTGGATAGGGTTCAAGGATGCGAAGCGTCTCGGTCATTTCAGGCATGGTGAGCCTCATGCGACCAATGAGGCGGCCACTGCCTTCAGGACATCGCGAGCGGCCTTTGGATCAAGCCTGACCTGCAAGCCGCGCTGCCCGCCATTGATATACACGTGCGGCTCATCGAGCGCAGCGATTTCGATTGCCGTCGGAACCACCTTCTTCTGACCGAAGGGACTGATGCCCCCGACATGATAGCCGGTGGCGCGCTCCGCCTCGGCAGGCTTCATCATCGCCGCCGACTTGCCGCCGAAGGCCGCGGCGAGCTTCTTCATCGAAACCTCGCGATCGGACGGCACGACGACGCAGACCGGCTTGCCGTCCACCTCCGCCATCAGCGTCTTCAGCACCCGGCAAGGCTCCTCGCCGATCGCCTCCGCCGCCTGCAGGCCGATCCGGTCCGCGTTCGGGTCGTAGTCATAGGTGACGATCGTGAAGGCGACGCCGGCCTTCTGAAGGGTTTGGGTGGCACGCGTTGTCTTCGACATGGCTTCAGTCCCCGCCGAACGCCTCTTCGTAGATCTCGGGTTTGAAGCCGACGATCAGCTTGCCATCGGCTTCCAGCACCGGACGCTTGATCATCGAAGGCTGAGCAGCCATCAAATCGATCACCTTCTGGCGGTCAAGGCCAGCCTTGTCGGCGTCATCGAGCTTCTTGAAGGTGGTTCCCGCCCGGTTCAGCACGATTTCCCAGCCGGCGCGGCTGGTCCAGGAGTCCAAACGGGAGCGGTCGATACCCGCGGTCTTGTAGTCGTGAAAGTCGTAGGCGACACCTCTGCGGTCGAGCCATTCGCGAGCTTTCTTCATCGTGTCGCAGTTCTTGATGCCGTAGATCGTGATCGCCATCGAATACCCCATATGCCGTGAGGGATCGATATCAACAGGCACCCTCCTCATGCAAGTCGTTGATCTGGCTCAATTGGGGCTATGTCCGTCCTGCATGGCTCCCTTGTGTGGTTGTGCGTTGCACAAACGACGGTCCGACCTCATATTTTAGTGGAAAGAAAAGGAGAGATTATCATGATCGCACAGAAGAAAAACCGTGGTGCTTTTGGCCGCGCCTTTGCCGTCGTCAGCGCCGCAATTGCAGTTTCGGCTGCCGTGGAAAACCATCGTCGTCCGAAGAGCGGTGATCTGAACACCCTCGGCATCGACCCCAAGGCTTTTGATCAGCTCGTTTAACTGGCTTACGGCGAAACAGCCGCGAATGTAACGGCTTTATCCGAAAGTATAGTTTCGCGCGCATTGCGCGCGGAAACTGTCCGTTAACCATAGCTATCCTATTATCTCCTAATATTTTGGAGGTTGAGGTGAGCGGGCAGGTCCTGAAAATAGCCGAGCGGCCGGATGCGGACGCGCTCGATGCCGAAGTCCTGAAGAATTCCGTCGTAAAGCTGGCTGGTGAGGCTTCGGCTCTCGGTCTCCACCTCGTCGATATCGCGGGTGCTGTACAGGATACCGCCGCCCAGTCTTCGCAGCATGCAGCGCTTCTGGGGCGTCTGACGCAATCGGCCCAGTCGATCGCCGAAGCCAATGGCCAGATCGCTCGCTCCCTGCATGAATCCGATGAATTGACCACGAGCGCCCGCCAGGTATTGGGCGCGCAGGCCGAGCAGCTTTCCGGTTCCGTCACCGCTATCGACCACATGGTCAACGCCTCTCAGGAGATCGGCGCGGAAATCAAACTGTTTTCCTCCGCGCTGGGTGACGTCGGGCGGCTGGCGGATGCGATCGGCACGATTGCCCGGCAGACGAACCTTCTGGCGCTTAACGCGGCGATCGAAGCGGCGCGCGCAGGCGATGCGGGCAAGGGTTTTGCGGTGGTTGCGGCGGAGGTTCGGGCGCTGTCGCTGCAGACCTCTCAGACGACCAGTTCCATTCAGGCGACGCTCGACCAGCTGAACAGCCGCATCGACCGGCTTGTGGCGGCCGGCGAGGGCGCAAGCCGCTCCGCCGAAGGCGTGAAGACGACTGCGATGAAAGTGCAGGGCTCCTTCAAGGGCGTCGAAGACGTGATGACCCGGATCCTCGACAACGCATCCGCGTTGGCGGGCACCACCGAAACCGTCGACCGGCAATGCGGCGAATTCGCCTCCTCAATTGCCTCCGCTGCCAGCGCGATCCTGAAATCCAACGATCAGCTTCAGCAGACCTCTGCCCGCGTCGGCGACATGGTGACGATTTCCGAACGGATGATCCAGGCGACCGCCAACGCCGGCGTAGAGACGCCGGACAGTCCCTACATCCGGCAGGTGATAAAGCTTGCCGCCGACGTCTCGACCGCTTTCGAAGCAGGTGTCAGATCGGGCCGCATCGACATGGCCTCGCTTTTCGACCGACAATATGCGGCGATCCCCGGCACGGATCCTGTTCAATACATGACCCGCTTTACTGAGTTCACGGACGCGGTCCTGCCGCCGATCCAGGAAGGCGCGCCGGAAGCCGACGAACGGATCGCCTTCTGTGCCGCTGTGGACGAAAACGGCTATCTGCCGACCCACAATCGCAAGTTCTCGCAGCGCCCGCGTCCCGGTGATCCCACCTGGAACACGGCGAATTGCCGCAATCGGCGCATCTTCAACGATCGGGTCGGCCTCGCCGCGGGCCGCAACAAGGAACCATTTCTGCTGCAGACCTACCGCCGCGACATGGGCGGCGGCCAGTTCGTGCTGATGAAGGACATTTCCGCGCCGATCATCGTGAACGGCCGTCATTGGGGCGGCCTGCGCCTGGCGATCCGGGTCTAAGCCCGCGCTGCCTCCAACGTGGAACTCTCTTCATAGGCTGCATCAAGCCTGGCGATGTCGATCTTCCTCATCGACAGCATCGCCTCCATGACCCGGTTGGCCCGCATGGCATCGCTGTCGGTCAGCATTTTCGGCAGTCTGGCGTAGTTGACCTGCCATGCGAGCCCGAACCGGTCGGTCAACCAGCCGCAGGGCTGTTCCTGCCCGCCTTCGGCGAGCTTTTCATAATATGCGTCGATTTCCTCCTGCGTCTCGCAATGGATGAGAAAGGACACCGCGCCGTTGAACTTTGCCCACGGCCCGCCGTTGATCGCGGCAAAGCTCTGGCCTTCAAGCTCGAAACCCATGGCCATGACCTGGCCCTTCGGTCCCGGTCCGGCATCGCCATAACGAGAAACCTCGGTGATGCGGGAGTTTTCGAACACCGATACATAAAAATTGACGGCTTCTTCCGCATTGTCTTCGAACCAGAGATGCGGAACGATCTTGTGCTTCTCGATGGCCATTTTTCTCTCCTCTATCGGGTGACGTTCTTAGAACGTGGCGGAACCAGCCGATCCGACATCGCTCCGAAAAATATTTATGCCCTCAGACCATCAGTCTCAGTTGTTCGAAGCTTGGTGGGTAAGGTACGGCTTTCGGATCGAACGCCCATCGACCGAGTTCTTCGTGGCGGGTCTGGCCGTGATAGCTATAGACGAGCATGAATTCGCCGGAGATCCACGCGTAGTTGCGCGTGAGAGGCAGGGGTTCGATATTCCTGCAATCATAAGCGAGCGTTACATGCGGCGTGAGCGCGCTCGCCTGAAAACTCGGAAGATTGTGTTGTGCCAAGGCACGCCCGAGCATCTTCACGAACTGGCCAACCATGGCATTGCCCTTGGGACGATAAAGGGCAAGATGGCGACTGTTGCCAAACAAGCCGGCACTGTCGAGGGTTATTGGGATCGGTCGCGCCTGAATGCCGGCCGCGATAGCCCTGGCTCTCTCGATCAACCGTGAAGGAGGTTTGTCGAACCGCCCCATGCAGAGCAGGCTCATATGCAGGAGATGTGGCGGATAAGCGTCCCGTCCGCGCTGAACCGCCAGATGAGTTGCGGCATCCTCATGCATCCGCAAGGCCACGGGGTTTGTAGGCCGCAGGACGAACATCAGGCTGCTTTCCGGTCGGGCAGGGACAACTGGCATCGACGGCCATCCGTCGCTGCCGAACAGCGGCAACTGGTCGGTCGCAACTTTCCGATTCGTCCCCCTGTGTCCCATCTCCGTGCTCCGATTTGAGTTGGAAGCAGATTAAAGGGATCGATGCCTGTAGTAAAGAACAAAAGAAGAACATTTGCGTCGGCGAGGTTTTCGTGAGGATAGTCCCCTTCGAAGCAAGAAACGGGTTGAATCTCTTTGCGCGAAGGACGATTTTGGAGGATCGACATGTGGAGGTCTGCCCATGGCTGCGCATCAATATCTCGTTTTTGAAACGGCAGGCGGTTTCTGCGGCATTGCGTGGAACGACAAGGGGATCACGCGCTTTCAGCTCCCCACGAAGGCGGCGGAGTCGACGGAACGGCTGTTTCTCCGTCGCATGCCGACGGCGAAGCCGGGACAACCGACGGTAAAAATCCAGGAAGCCGTGGAGGCGGTGAAGCGGTATTTTGCCGGCGAATCGGTGGATTTTTCGCGCTTCACGCTGGATCTCGACGATCAGGACGATTTATTCAGGGAAATTTATTCCGCCGCCCGGCGGGTGGGCTGGGGCCATACCACGACCTATGGCGCCATCGCCAAGGAATTGGGGGCAGGCCCGCAGGCTGCCCGGGATGTCGGCCAGGCAATGGCAAGGAACCCCGTGGCGCTGATCATTCCTTGCCATCGGGTGCTTGCCGCCGGCGGCAAGCTGGGCGGCTTCTCGGCGCCCGGAGGCGCAATGTCCAAAGCACGCATGCTCGAGCTGGAAGGCGTCAGGCTCGGCCCGCCGGAACCGGCCCAGCAATCGCTCGGCTTCTAGGCCCGGAACGCGTGTCTTCGCGGAAAGGGCGACCCGATGTTTAGGTCGCCTTTTCACTCGCGTCGGTTGACACAGAACAACCTGTTGCAAGGGCAGGCATGGCAGAAAGCGGGAAAGGAGGAAGGAGATGCCTGCCGCCGCCGCCAAACCCCAATTGAAAGAAATCACCGTCGAGGAATATGCCAAGCTCAGGAGCCTGATCGATAGGATCGGCGAAGAGCAGGCGATGAGAAAACGCGAAGACGATACGTCGATCAAGGACGTCGTCGCTCACCGGGCCCATTGGATCGAACTGTTCCTTGGCTGGTATCGTGACGGCCAGACCGGGCAAAAGGTTGAAATTCCCGCGAAGGGCTACAAATGGTCCGAGCTCAAAACCTTCAATGCCGACCTGCGGGCAAGGCAGGCGGATCTCAGCTGGCTTGACGCACGGGCGTCACTGGAAGGCTCTCATCGGAGACTTCTCGACTTCATCGATCGTCACGACGACGATGATCTTTATGCCGGTCCAATGAAAGGCGGAAACAGCCCGTGGACGACAGGACGCTGGGCCGAGGCGGCGGGCCCGTCGCACTATAGATCGGCTGCGAAATGGATCCGCGCTTGCCTCCGGTCCGACCTGTCCGGAAACTGACCTTCAGCGCGAATGTTCATCGCACATGCCAAGCGCGTTTTTATCCCGCACCAGTGGACGAAAGAGGTTGCTCCAACTGAGCCGACGGTCGTCCGCTATCCGTCGGATTTGGATACTGCCGGTTAAGCCGAAATCATTCCCACTCGATCGTGCCGGGCGGCTTCGACGTCACGTCATAAACGACCCGGTTGATGCCGCGCACCTCGTTAATGATGCGGGTGGCCGTACGGCCGAGGAAGTTCATGTCGTAGGGATAGAAATCCGCCGTCATGCCGTCGACCGAGGTGACGGCGCGCAATGCGCAGACGAAGTCGTACGTGCGATAGTCGCCCATCACGCCGACCGTCTGCACCGGCAGAAGTACGGCGAAAGCCTGCCAGATCGTGTCGTAGAGCCCGGCCTTGCGGATTTCGTCGAGATAGATCGCGTCCGCCTTGCGTAGGATGTCGAGCTTTTCGCGGGTCACGCCGCCGGGGCAGCGGATCGCAAGTCCCGGGCCCGGGAAGGGGTGGCGACCGACGAAACGGTCCGGCAGGCCGAGTTCGCGGCCAAGCGCGCGGACCTCATCCTTGAAGAGTTCGCGGAGCGGCTCGACGAGCTTCATGTTCATGCGCTCAGGCAGGCCGCCGACATTGTGATGGCTCTTGATCGTTACGGACGGGCCGCCGGAGAAGGAGACACTTTCGATCACGTCCGGATAAAGCGTGCCCTGGGCGAGGAAGGTGGGTGCGCCCTTGCCGTCTTCGGCAATCTTGTTGGCTTCCGCTTCGAAAACCTCGATGAACAGACGACCGATCGTCTTGCGTTTCACTTCCGGATCAGAGACGCCGGCAAGCTCCGTCAGGAACAGGTCGGAGGCATCCACATGCACGAGCGGAATGTTGTAGTGGTCGCGGAACATCTTGACCACTTCCTCCGCCTCGTTGAGGCGCATCAGGCCGTGATCGACGAAGACGCAGGTGAGCTGGTCGCCGATCGCCTCGTGGATCAGCACTGCCGCGACCGAAGAATCGACGCCGCCCGAGAGGCCGCAGAGCACGCGGCCGGAACCGACCTGTTCGCGGATCTTGCGGATCATTTCGGCGCGATAGGCCGCCATAGTCCAGTCCGACTTCAGCCCGACGATCTTGTGCACGAAGTTGGAAAGCAGCTTCGCACCGTCAGGCGTGTGCACCACTTCAGGATGGAACATGGTCGTGTAGTAATGGCGGCTCTCGTCGGCGGCGATCGCGAAAGGGGCATTTTCGGACGTTGCGATGACCTCGAAACCTTCGGGCAGCTTGGTGACGCGGTCGCCATGGCTCATCCAGACCGGATAACGGTTACCCGTTTCCCAGAAACCATCGAAGAGCGGGCTCTGTGCCCTGATCTCCACGTCGGCGCGTCCGAACTCTGCTGCGTGACCGCCTTCCACCTCGCCGCCGAGCTGCAGGCAGAGCGTCTGCTGCCCGTAGCAGATGCCGAGGATCGGAACGCCGGCATCGAAAACCGCCTGCGGCGCACGCGGGCTGCCTTCCGAGGTCACGGAGGCCGGACCACCGGAAAAGATCACGCCCTTCGGCCGAAGCTTCTCGAACGCGGAGGCCGCGTTCTGGAACGGGTGGATTTCGCAGTAGACGCCGGATTCGCGGATGCGACGCGCGATAAGCTGCGTCACCTGGCTGCCGAAATCGATGATGAGGATGCTGTCGGGATGAGCTGCCAAGGTCGTGTTTTGGGTCATGGCGAGCCTTTAAAGAAAAGTTGTTTTTAACGCAACTGCTCAGAAGACCAATTTGCCATTCTCAAGCGCGTTAAAAAGGCCGTCCACCGCGTCCGCCAGCTTCACGTCGATCACGTGCAGATATTCCCTCCAGTCGTTGACGTGCTTGAGCTCTTCCTTTCCGTCCGAAATACCACGCAGGCCGATCAGGGGAATTGCGAAAAGCTGGCAGCAGCGCATCACTGCGAAGGTTTCCATATCCACCATGTCGGCTTCGATGATATCGTATGCGGCGCCGGAGACGACGTTGCCGCCCGTCGAAAGCGAGGCCTCCGGAATGCCGGGGATGCGCAAGAGGAGCGGCATGATCGCCGGGTGTTCGAGGAAAGGCGTTCTGCCTTTCTCGAAACCGAGCGGCGAGGCGTCCATGTCGCGATAGGCGACCGAGGAAACCTGGTAGATTTCGGTCTGCTCGAGACTGCGCGAACCGGCCGAGCCGAGCGAGACGATAAGATCGGGCAGCTTGCCCGATGCCTCCAGCGTCGTCAGCGCATGGCTCAACACAACTGCGGCCTCGACAGGCCCGACGCCGGTCATCAGCGGTTTGATGCGGGATCGGAGCGCCGGGCCGTATTCGGCATCGACCGCCATGACGAAGAGAATGGATTTGCCACCGACGGCCGCCGGTTCGGCCATGGAAAGTGCGGTGATCATCCGATGATGTCCTCCCGGCCGCGGATCACCATCATGGTGCCCGTCATGGAAGCGATGAGTTTGGCGGGACCGTCTCCGATGGCATAGGCACGGCCATCCGCGACGATGATCGTGGATCCCGGCTTGGTGATCTCGCCGCGGAAGAGAAACCGTTCGCCGCGGCCCGGCGACAACAGGTTCACCTTGAATTCGATGGTCAGGATGGAGGCTTCCGGCTCGATCACCGTATAGGCGGCATAACTGCAGGCGGAATCAAGCGCGGCGGAGATGACGCCGGCATGCAGAAAGCCATGCTGCTGGGTGAGCTTCGCATCAAACGGCAGCTCGATCTCCACCATGGCCTGTTCGACGCGTGCCAACTCCGCCCCAAGCAGGCCCATGGCGCCCTGGCGTGCGAAGCTTTGCCTGACGCGTTGACGAAAATCGCCCGTATCTCTCCCGTCCATGTTTCATCCCTTTCGCAGCTGCGAAATTGGCATGGGCAAAAGTGTTCCGCAAGCGGGGGCCGTTGACGTCGTTAATTCAGGAGAACGATCGCGAGATTGAGCAACGTCGCGAAGCCGACCCAGAAGGCATAGGGGACAAATAGCCAGGCCGCCCAGCGGTTCGGCCGCCAGCTTGCGGCGATGAACAGCAGGATCGAGATCAGCAGCGGCACGATGATGACGAGACCAAGCATAGGGCTCTGCAGACCAAAGAAGGCGGGTGACCAGGCGAGGTTGAGGACGGCCTGAACGGCGAAGATCTGCAGGCGACGCCTGTTGTTTTCATCATACCAGGTGGCGGCAAGCGCCCCACCGATCATACCGTAAAGGACGGTCCAGACCGGACCGAAAATCCAGTTCGGGGGATTGAAGAAGGGCTTGTTCAGCGACTGGTACCATTCGCCGGGCTGGTTGCTGAGGCCACTCAGCGCGCCGATCGCCACGCTGGCCAGGATGAAGATGAAAAATATGAGGATCTTGTTCATGAGGCTGCAATTAGGGCGATGCGCCGACGGAAAAAGATCACCCCAATCGAACGATATGCTGATCCCAGGCCACCTTGCTGCGGGTCTCGTTGAACTGGCCGTCATAGGAGGAAACGGCGATGCCGCTTGCTGCGGGGGCAACCCCGGCGGCGTCGCGGACCAGCTCTTCCTTCAGTACGGCCCCGGTTCTTGCGTCGAGAGTGACGGCCGCACCGACGACGGGGGACGTCATGCCGACGATGCCTTCGCGGCGGTTGACGGCGATCGCGCCGACATAGTTGCCAAGCCGGATGGTGGTCTCCTCCGGCAGCGAAACGAACGAGAGGTCCCCGCCTTCCGAGAACCAGCCGGCGAGTGGCGGCAGCGCATTGCGCGGGCCTTCCCACTGGCAGGCGAACCAGATGCGGCCATCCGCGCCGATATCGAGATGCCGGGTCGAAAGCTGGCGGAGCGCGGGAGGCAGGCCGTGCCGCTGGACGAGCGCACCCGTCCCGGCATCGAGCAGGACCAGCGACGGTTCCATATGGTCGAGATTGAGCTTGGTGCGGCCGAAGTCCGGGTGGGTTTCGATGCCGCCATTGGCGATGATCAGGAGCGTGCCATCATCCGAGACGGTCATGTCATGCGTTCCGATACCGTGCGCGTCGAATTCGCCGATGCGGCGGAACTTGTCTCGCGCGTCGTAGACACCGATCATGCCGCGATTGCCGTCGAAATCGTTCTCGCTGGCGTAGAGCAGGGCGCCATTGGGCGAAAAGTGCCCGTGGCCGTAGAAATGCCGGCCTTCGGGCGAGGTGATGACGACCGGCTCCGTCTGCCTCGACAGATCGAAGACCATGGCGAATGTCCCGGGGCGCCGGGCAAATGCGACGGTACGGCCGGTGGCTGAGCTATGGGCCAAGCCATGGGCGCGAGCGGGTAGTGACGCTCGATCGATGATTTCGCCGCGCTCGGAAATCGTGGCGATGCCGAAGGAACCGTCAGATTCGCGAAAGCCCGCCGCATAGACCGCATCGGCCCGTTCCAGCGCCATCAGCGAGCGTGGCGAAAGCGAGGCGGTAAAAGATATACCCGCCGCCTTCAGGAAGCCGCGCCGGTCGATCGCCTCGCCGCGCCACATGGCCGTCAGTCTCCATCCGAAAAGGAAAAGCCGGAGCCGAGGCCGATCGCGCCGCCATAACCCTCGCTCAGGCTGATAATCACCTCGCGACCCTGGAAGAGCAGCGTGTCGAGCTTTTCGCGCTCCTTTGGATCCTCCACCGCTCTTTCAAGGTCGGGCGTTACCTGCTCTGAAAGCTCCGCCATGGATTTGAGGAGAGCCTTTGTGGAGGCTAGGATCGGCCGGTCGGATTGCTTCAGGAGGTCCGCCATCCCGGACGCCTCCAGCAATGCCGCCAGCCCCTCGATATTGCCTTTGACGGAAGGCCAAGTCGTTTCGGAGCGCCAGAACAGCGCCTGTTTGGGGAATTTCGCCTTTTCCGGTCCCTTGTAGAAGGTCTCGATGCGTTGATCGCGCACGGTTTCGGCCCCGTGCACCAGGATGCCGAGGAGCGCTGTGGCCGCCTCGCCGCCGGTGCGGAAGACGGGATTGGAAGGCCCCGGTTGTTTCCAGGCTTCTTGAATGCCGTTCGGCGCATCCCAGATGCCGGAAATCTCCTCGGAAACATTGGTGATGTTGCCAGCGACGGCAGCGGCGTAGCGGCAGCGAAAGCCGTTCTTCTCCCTCGAAAGGGCCTCCGACCCGGTGCCGAAGAGGAGATATTCCAGGGCGCCGAAACCTTGCGTCGCGACGCTCTTCGTCGCAAGCGTGGCGGGATCGGTGGCCGTTTCATCCGATTTCGACAAGGTGCCCTGAACCTGCTTGAGGCCGGTGCTCTTGCGATCGGGATAAAACAGGATGCGTTCGAAGCGGTTCTGTTCGATGACAGGCCCGACCCGAATGATCTCTATGTGAGCCCAGCTTACCGCGGCGGCACGGAAGGCGCTCTTGGCAGAGTCGTGATTTGCCGCCGAAGGCGTCCCGCAGAGCGTCTTCACGACGGACGTCATCTTCTCCGCCGATCGATGGAAGGCGCTGTAGCCTGGCCGTATAAAGCCGTCCACGGCCGCCGTCATGACTTTGGAGACCTCCGCTTCCGGCAAATCGACCGATGGCGCGGGCTCGCCCGCCTGCGCAAAAGCCACCGCGGGAAGGAGCGAGATCAGGCCGGCGACGAGGATCATGCGCATCAGAGCGACTCCAGGAATTTGACCAGCGCGGCGCGGCCGTCTTTGGAGAGCGAGGCGAATGCATCCCGGGCATTTTGCCCTTCTCCGCCGTGCCAGAGGATGGCTTCCGTGAGGTTGCGGGCTCGCCCGTCATGCAGGAAGAAGGTGTGTTCGTTGACGGTTTCGGTCAGCCCGATGCCCCAAAGCGGCTGGGTGCGCCACTCGCGGCCGTCGGCAACGCCGACCTGTTGCCCGTCGGCCAGACCTTCGCCCATGTCGTGCAGGAGGAAATCCGAATAGGGCCAGATCAGCTGGAAAGCATGCGCCTTGTTGCCGGCATCGCGGCGGGTGACGAATTTCGGCGTATGACAGGCAGTGCAACCGGACTGGTAGAAAAGCTCCTTGCCCCTGAGTACGGTGGGGTCCGCGATATCGCGTCTTGCCGGCACCGCTAGATTCTCGGAATAGAAGGTGACGAGTTCCAGCACCGGATCCGGCGCTTCGACTGGTCCGAGCCTTTCCTGCACGCCGGTCGGCATCGCAAGGCATTCGGCTTCCGCCTTGGTGCAATCGCCATGATCGAAGGGTTTGTCCGGCGTTGAAATGCCAAGGTCGCCAGCAAAGGCTCCGGAACTCTGGTCCCGGACGGAGGCATTCTGGGCCTTGAAGCCGAAGCGGCCGAGTTTCAGGTCGCCCGTCTTGTGGTCGCGTGTCAGCGCAGGCTTGCCCGATATCCCGTCGCCATCCTTGTCGTCGGGATCGGCTTTGGCGAGGATATCCGCCTCATGGACCGCCTGGATGAGGCCCATGCCGATCATCGGAGGCGCCACGCGCGGCGATAGCGTCACGTCTCCTTCGAGCGGACCATGGCCGAGATCGACGGCGGAATAGGTGGGTTTGCGCAGTTGCACCACCTCCCCATCACCAAGCGTTATCGGAATCTCCTCATAGGAAATCTGCATCCGGCCTTCCGATTTCAGGCCCGGCACCGCCAGATCCTGCAACTGCTCACCATAGGTCGCGTCGGGAAAATTGAGCTTTCGGATATCGGCGATCGCCTCGCGCTCGTCGTCCGTGCGGGCGGGGCGGGCAAGCCGGAGGAACATCGAAGTCGAATCCGCAGAGCCTTCGGGCGGATGCCCGCGTCCATCCTTCAGATGGCAGCTTTGGCATGCCCGGGCATTGAAGAGCGGCCCCAGGCCGTCGGAAGCCTGGGTCGAGGAGGGCGAGGAAACCCAGAGCTTCCGGAACAACGCGTTGCCGAGCTTGAACTTTTCTTCCTCGTCGAAATCGAGATTGACGGAAAAATGCGAAAAGGCGTCTCCGTTGACGAGCGCCCTGGTCGTCGCCGCGCCGCCCTGCATCGTCTCGAATTGCTCCGGCTTGGAAAAATCGGTTGCGGGCCGCGTGACGCTTTCCACACGTCTCTGATCCTTCGGATTGATATCCGTGCGTGATGTCGGAAAAAGCGTCTCACCGCCGATGGCCATCAGCGGCGCGAGAAGAAGAGCGCCCGAAACAAGCGGGAGCAGGAACAGCGAGGATATTGGCGCTCTCATCGGTCATCGGGCCGCAAGCTCATCAAGCCGCGGCCCGCCTTTATTGGAAATTACTTGAAAACAGCGTCAGGATTATCAAGGCTGTCGGAACCTTCAAGCTCGATCTTGCCGAGATCCAGCGACGCAATGACGCGCTCGATCGTCTTGGTCTGATCGATCAGGCCATCGATCGCCTTCTGGACGACGGCATTACCCTTGACATTGTTCTCGCCGATCATCTGGTCATAGGCCTCGACCTTCTGGCCCCGATCAGCCATGGCGTTCATGGCGGCGAGCGTCGCATCGAGCTTGCTCTTCATCTCGGTGTCGAGCGCCTTGTCCTTGGCGACGACCAATTCCGAAACCGAGGGTCCCTTCAGCTTCGTGCCGTCGACCCGGAGATATTCGCCCGTATAGGCCGACTTGATGCCGATCGCGTCGTTGAGATGTGAGGCATAGGTATTGTCCGAGAAACAATCGTGTTCTTCTTCCGGATCGTGTAGCAGAAGGCCGAGTTTCATGCGTTCGCCGGCAAGTTCGCCGTAGGACAGCGAACCCATGCCGGTAAGGATCGCCGACAGCCCCGCCTTAGGGTCGCCTGTGACGTTCTTGGTGGCGTCGCCATCGGGAGCCCAGGCTTTCACCATGTCCTCGAGGTCGGTTACGAGCAGGGTCGATGCAGCCTTCAGGTAGGCGGCGCGGCGGTCGCAGTTTCCACCGGTGCAGTTGGCCTTGTCGTAGTCGGTAAAGGGGCGCTTGCCGGCTCCCGCGCCGGTGCCGTTCAGATCCTGTCCCCAGAGAAGGAACTCGATCGCGTGATAGCCGGTCGCGACATTCGCTTCGATCTCGCCGGCTTCGTGCAGGCTCTGAAGGGTCTCGGGCGTGATGTTGGTGACGTCGATCTCTTCGCCGTTGACCTTGATTTTCGGATTGGCGATGACATTGGCGGTGTAAAGCTCGTTCTCGTCGCTTTCCTTGCCGTAGGAGCCGTCGACATAATCGATGAGGCCTTCATCGAGCGGCCAGGCATTCACTTTGCCTTCCCATTCGTCGACAATGGGGTTGCCGAAGCGATAGGCTTCCGTCTGCTGATAAGGAACGCGCGCCGCAATCCAGGCGGCTTTGGCGGCCTTCAGCGTCTCGTCGCTCGGCTTTGTGATCAGTGCATCGATTGCAGCGTCGAGCTTCTTGGCCGTCGTCAGCGAGTCTTCGTATTTGGCATGCGCGAGCTCGGCATAATGCTTGAGGACGGCGGCGGCATCGGCGGCCTTTGCCGGCGTGACGGTATAGGCCGCGGAGGCGGCAAAAAGCGCCAGCGCGGCGCTCAGAACGGTCTTGCGGATCATGGTCCCTCTCCTTCAGCGGCCGAGGTTCCCTGGCCGCTCGATCGAGTTCTTCGCGCAAATGGAAACTGGTGTCAAACGATCTAGTTTAGAACGTTTTGAAAGAAGGAGAGGCCGTTTCGCCTTGCCGGCTCCGTTCAACGCTTTCGCTGCATCCGGCAGAAAAAGAAACCGTCGGTATCGGTGCTTGCGGGGGTGAGCGTGACGGAGAGATGATCCTTCGATCGTGGCAGAGGAGCATCCTTTCCGAACGCCTGCTCCCATTGCGGCTCGGTCGGTACCACCGAAAACTGCGGGTTATCCGCGCAGAAACGGGCTGTCTGCCGGTCGTTCTCTTCCGGCAGGATCGAGCAGGTGACGTAGAGCAACGCGCCGCCCGGCTTCACGAAGGCTGCCGCTTCCGTCAGCGCCTCCTGCTGTTGTGCGATGCGCTCGTCCAGGTTTTTGGGCGTCAGGCGCCATTTCGTGTCCGGACGCCGGCGCCATGTTCCCGTGCCGGTGCAAGGCGCATCGACAAGAACCGCATCGATTTTCCCTCTCAGGGGCTCGAGCTGACGTGCGTCGTCATGGACCTGCACGTTGCGGGTGCCGGCTCGGCGCAGCCGTTCGATGATCGGAGCGAGCCGCTTGCGGTCGGCGTCATAGGCGTGGATCTGCCCCTTGTTGTGCATCGCGGCCGCCATGGCGAGGGTCTTGCCGCCGCCGCCGGCGCAATAGTCGAGAACCTGGTCATGTTCGCCCGGCTGCACGAGCTCGGCGACGATCTGCGATCCTTCGTCCTGAACTTCGAACCACCCTTTTTGGAACGAAAGCTCGGCGGTGACGTTGGGCAGACGGGATGCTCCTTCGCCGGCGGCAATCCGAATGCCGTTGCGGGCGATGCGCGCGGGTTTGGCACCTGAGCGTTCCAGCGCCTTTACGACCTTCTCTCGCGACGCCTTCAGGGTATTGGCGCGGAGATCGAGGGTCGGCCGGCCGTTGAGGGCCTTGGCCTCGACAAGCCAGTCCTCGCCGAAATTGGCTTCGAAGGATGGCTGTATCCAGTCCGGGATGTCGCCCTGAACATGGAGCGGCGCATCCTCGAGATTGCGGGAGGCAAGTGCCGAAAGGTTCGCCTCGGTAAGAGCAGGCGGCGCAAAGCGGTCATCGGCGAACTCGGCATGCAGGGCCTCGGGCGAGAGGCCCCATTGCCGGATGAGGACCGCATAGGCGAGAGCAGTCGGGCTCTCGTCGTCCATGATCCAGGCATGCGAGAGCCGCATCCTCAAGGCGTCATAGACGATGTTTCCGACAGCTGCGCGATCGCCCGAGCCGGCAAAACGGTGTGCGAGGCCCCAATCCTTGAGGGCGTCGGCGACAGGGCGCTTCCGCGTCTCTATATCGGACAGAACCTCGATGGCTCCGGCCACTCGTCCGCCTAGTCGCATGTCGCTCTCCGTGTCGGTTGCACCCGTATGGGAGGGCTCCTAGCCGCGATTGCTCCGAAGAGCAAGAGGTGGGTCGCTGAGGCTCAGCCGTCGATCTCTTTCAGGCCCTTGCCGGCGATCTTCTGGGTGCCGGCGTCGACGATCTGATAACAGACCTGCGCGGTGCCGGAGCTGACCATGCCGATGTTCTTAGCGGCGGCCTTGGAAACGTCGATCACGCGTCCGCGGATGAATGGTCCGCGGTCATTGATCCGTACCACGACGCTCTTGCCGTTGCGCTTGTTCGTCACCTTTACTTTGGTGCCGAAAGGCAGCGAGCGATGAGCGGCGGTGAGTAGCGAAGCGTTCATCCGTTCACCGGATGCCGTCTTGGAAGTCAGAGCGTACCAGGATGCGTGACCGCACCCGGGCGCAGCATTGGCCTGCGCGGAGCCGAGAAGTGCAAAAGAAGCAGTTGCGGCCACGGCGAAAGTCGAGCGTCGAATTGTTGTCAAGTCGGTCGTCCCCGTTCGATTGGTCCCTGCACGTTGCGTGCAAGAATGGCTAAGCGGGGCCAAAAGTGGCGGAAAAGTGGGACTTCTGATCACGGAATATTACGGGCTGTAACATTTGTGATTGCAATTTTGCCGAATCGTTTAAGAAGCCAGCTAACGTTTTCCGGAAGAAAACCTTTAAAAACAGGCAGAAGGGGGAAAGCTATTCCTGAACGGTTGCGCCGTCTCAGGCGTTCACGAAAATCGCGGAAAAAAATTTGTTGCGATGCAAGATTCTTTGCCTCATTTGGGCAAATAATGTGGCGAGTTGCCGTAGGCCTTAAGAAATAATAACCGCTAGGATGGCTAAAGATGGAATTTTCACCCGTTTCAAAATGGGAAAATTATCCTCTCCACCGGCCCGTCGACCACATGTCGGCAAGTGACATGCGGTAGTTCGGGAAGCGGAACTGGAACCCCGACGCGCGGATTTTGGCATTGGAAACGCGCTTGTTGGCTCCGTAAAAGGACCGGGCCATGGGAGTCATGTCGGCCGTTTCGAAGTCCTGTTCCGGAGGGGGCTCGACACCCATCAGCCGGGCGGCTTCGATGATGACGTCCTGCGGCGGACCGGGCTCGTCATCCGTGACGTTATAGATTCCTTCCATCTCGCGCTTCGCGAGGAACAAGGCGGCGCCGCCGATGTCTTCGACACGGATCCGGTTGAAGACTTGGTCTTTCTTTATGATGCGCCGCGCCGTGCCGCGCGCAAGATTGACGAAGGCGTTGCGGCCCGGTCCGTAAATTCCTGCAAGCCGCAGGATTGCCACCGGTATGCCGCCGCCTTTGCCCTCGGAGATCCAGGCTTCCTCGGTATCGACCCGCTCGATCGAGCGGCCGAGGATCGGGCTGCCGGGCGTCTCCTCGGTCACCCAGCCTCCTCCGTGGTCGCCGTAGACGCCGACGGTGGAGAGGTAGCCGATCCATTGAAGCTTCGGGCAAAGTTCGCGGAGCTGTCTCGCGAGGAGTTTCAGCAACGGGTCACCTTCCTTGCCAGGCGGAATGGACTGAACGAGATGCGTAACCTCCCTCAGTTCGATCAGGAGTTCGTTGCTGAAGGCACTGCCGTCGAAGACGAATGCATGGATGTCTTTGGTTGCGAGATCCTGCGCCTTTTCGGTGCTCCTCGCGGTGCCGGAAACCCGCGCGCCTTCCGTCTTGAAGGTCTCGGCAATTGCCTGGCCGGAATAACCGCATCCGAAAATCATTACACGCATCAGGCCACTCCCGCCAATTTCCATTCGTCCACCACCTCGGGCTCGTCCTCAAGAAGGTGTTTCTGCGCAAATCGCAGGAATTCGTCGGCAGGCATCAGGCGTTTCAGAGCCCATATGACCATGCCCCGCACCGCCGGCGAAGGGTCGTCCGCAAGCTCGCGGCAACGCTCAACCAGCGAGGCATCGCCGGAATTGCCGGCGGCGATCAGCACGTTGCGAATGAAGCGGTCCCGGCCGATCCGCTTTACCGGAGAGCCGCTGAAGAAGGTGCGGAAGGTCGGATCGTCCAAGGTCAACAGAAATGAGATTGACGGTTCCTTCAGGTCCTCCCGGGCCTTCAGCTTCATTTCCGATGCGCTTGCCGCGAACTTGTTCCAGGGACACGCGGCCAGGCAATCATCGCAACCATAGATGCGGTTGCCGATAAGCGATCGGAATTCCGCATCGATCGGCCCCTTGTGCTCGATGGTAAGATAAGAAATGCAGCGACGTGCATCGAGCCGATAAGGTGCCGGGAAGGCGGCGGTCGGGCAGGCGTCAAGACAGGCGCGGCAGGAGCCGCAATGGTCGGCCTCCGGCGCATCCGGCAGAAGGTCGGCCGTCGTGAACAGGCTGCCGAGGAAGAGCCAGGAGCCGTGGGTGCGGCTGACGAGATTGGTATGCTTGCCCTGCCATCCAAGTCCGGCCGCTTCCGCCAGCGGCTTTTCCATGACAGGAGCCGTATCGACGAAGACTTTGACGTCCTCGCCGGCGCGGGCGGCGAAGCGCGTGGCGATTTCCTTCAGCCGGCCCTTGATGATGTCGTGATAGTCGCGGTTGCGGGCATAGACGGAGATCGCCGCTTTATCGGGCTTCTCAAGAATGCCGCGTGGATCTTCCTCCGGCCCGTAGTTGAGGCCGAACATGACGATCGACCGTACCTCCGACCAGAGTACTTTCGGGTCGGCGCGCCGTTCGCGGGTCTCAGCCATCCATTCCATCGTGGCATGGTGACCATCAGCCAGAAAGGCGCCGAGCCGTTCGGGAGCTCTGGGAATGCTGTCGGAGCCGGTGATGCGGCAGAGGTCGAAGCCCTGCGCGGCCGCCTCCTCGCGGACGAAGGCGGTCAGCTTCTCCCGCCGCCTCCGTGCCTTGTCCTCCTCTCGCGCCGTGGCTTCAGAAATCAAGGTCCGCATAGTGAGATACCGGAGTGATGCCGCGGATGCGTTCGGCAAGCAGCGGCCGGAAGGAGGGGCGGGACTTCAGACGCTGATACCAATCCTTGGCCACCGGCGTTTCGGCCCATTCGATTTCGCCGAGGTAGTCGAGCACCGAGATGGAGGCCGCGGCGGCAAGGTCTGCGTAACTCAATCGATCCCCTGCGAGCCAGGGCCGCGAGCCTGCGAGCCACGAGAGATATTTCATGTGCTGCCTGATATTGGCGCGCGAGGTGCGCAGCACTTTGGAATCCGGTGCACCGCCGCCCTGGGCGGCCGTCATCTGCAGCTTGTAGATTCGCTCGCGGGTCAGAGGACGCGTCACGTCCTGTTCCATCTTCTGGAGGAACCATTCCGTCAACCGGCGGATCTCGGCGCGCTGCCATGGGTCTTCGGCGAGCAGCCGGCGGTCGCGCTTCAAGACGCCATGCGTCTCATCCAGAAATTCCAAGAGCACGGAAGGGCCACAAAGTACTCTCATGCTGTCGTCCACATAGACGGGAAGGGTGCCCGCCGGATTGAGCGTCAGGAATTCGCGACGCTTTTCCCAGGGCTGCTCTTCGACCAGATCCGCCTGAAACCCGTATTCGGCCAGAATCAGCCGGACGAAGCGGGAGGCCGAAGACATGGAGTGATGGTAGAGAGTGGGCATGGATATTTGAACTTCACGAACATTGTCTAGGAAGGGTAAGGCTGCTTTACGCGCCCGCCTGACATATGACAGCTATATGGATTTGGTAGGGCCAAGACAAGCAATGGCTCATAGAGTGCTTAAAACTGCCCTTATCTACTCAATAAAGGATTAAGAATGGCGGATCAGTCCATTATCAGCGCCCTCGTTCTTGGCTTGATCGAGGGGCTCACGGAGTTTCTTCCCGTATCGTCCACCGCCCACGTTCTGCTAGCCGGCCATTTTCTCGGTTTTCAATCTCCAGGCAACACATTCGCCGTATTGATCCAGCTGGGTGCGATCCTGGCGATCCTGCTCGTTTATTTCCGCAAGCTGCTGCAGATCGCCACCGACCTGCCCAGCAGCGCAAAGGCCCGAGGTTTTGTCGCAACCGTCCTCATCGCCTTCCTGCCTGCGGCCGTCATCGGCGCTCTGGCGCATGATTTCATCAAGACGGTTCTCTTCGAAACACCGATGCTGATCTGCGTGGTGCTGATTCTCGGGGGGCTTGTGCTGCTGGCGGTCGACAAGATCAAGTTCCGGCCGGTCTATCACGACGTGATGGACTATCCGCCGTCGCTCGCGTTCAAGATCGGGCTTTTCCAATGCCTTGCGATGGTTCCAGGCACGTCTCGTTCAGGCGCGACCATCGTAGGCGCGCTGCTTCTCGGCGCCGACAAGCGTTCGGCAGCGGAGTTTTCCTTCTTCCTCGCCATGCCGACCATGCTCGGCGCGTTCACGTTGGATCTCTATAAGAACCGCGCAGCGTTGAGCTTCGATGACGGCGCGGTAATTGCCGTGGGGTTTATCGCCGCTTTCGCCACCGCCCTCATCGTCGTGCGCTCCCTCTTGGATTTTGTATCGAGCCGAGGTTATGCGCCCTTCGCCTGGTGGCGGATCATCGTCGGCGTCGCAGGCCTGATCGCGCTTCTCCTGGTAGCATGAACGAAAAAAGGCGGCCCAGAGGCCGCCTTGCATCCGGATCAGGTTACCTTAGTGCTGGATGGACGCCGTGCTGCACGGGTCGACGCCATAGGCCGGCGCGCATCCGCTCTTGGTGGCTGCGTCTGTCTTCGGGGCCATGAAGGAGCCCGCCAGGATGATCAGTGCAGCGCATGCAAAAAAGAGCGCGATGGGCTTGCCCATGAAGGAATGCCTTTCCAAGGATGGTTTGATCGTCACGATTGAATGTCTTGTTGGGAGGCGAGCTTTATTGCTCGCATTCAAGGAATTCAATAAAGGATTTTGCTGAATCCGGCGTTAACGCCACTGCATTGGTCTGTGCGGCCTTTGTGCCACATCTCATGCTCGAAAGATAAGCCAAAACAAAAGACTGCTCGCTTTTTAGGCGAGCAGTCGGTCTTTCCGCAAGGGTAAGTAAAGTCTCGGCAAGGCAAAGAAAAATCAGGCGGCCCGGCCAGACCCGGTATATTGGCCCTGCGGGCGATATTGCACGAGGTAGGATGGCAGGATGGATGTGGCGAGCGTCGGACGGATGCCCATCCCCTGAAGCGTACGGCCTTCCTTGGCGGCGGCCTCGGAAACGACGTTATCGACCTTGAGCAGCTTCACCTGATCGCTGGTAATCGGCGGCTTCACGAAGGGAATGAGCGACGCGATGCTGCCGATCAGCGACGCAATGCCGAAAGGCAGCGAGACCAAGGCATTGGAGCGGTTGGTAATACGCAGCATCGTCTCGAGACATTCGCGGAAGGTCATGACCTCAGGGCCGCCCAGCTCATAGATCTTACCGGGGGCTATCGTGCCGTCCACCGAACGGGCAACGGCCTCGGCGACATCTTCGACATAGACCGGCTGGAATTTTGTCCTGCCGCCGCCCACAAGCGGAAGCGCCGGGAAGACCTTCGCCATCGCGGCGAACTTGTTGAA
The DNA here is from genome assembly GCF_002968575.1 of Neorhizobium huautlense. Lineage (GTDB taxonomy): Bacteria > Pseudomonadota > Alphaproteobacteria > Rhizobiales > Rhizobiaceae > Neorhizobium > Neorhizobium huautlense. Next base: position 34,094 of record NZ_PVBM01000002.1, read on the forward strand.
GAAGCTGTCTTCATGGCCGAACATGATCGACGGGCGCAGGATGACGGCATCCGGAAGGAGCGACAGGATCGTCGCCTCAGCGCGCGCCTTCGTGCGGGCGTAGGAGGAAGGGGAGTTCGAATCGGCGCCGATCGCGGAGATATGCGTGAGCTTGGCGCCGGCCGCCTGGGCGGCTTCCGCGATCGAGCGGGCTCCGAAATCCTGGACGGCATCGAAGGTGTTGCGCCCTGACTCGAACATGATCCCGACGCAGTTCACCACATGAGAAGCGCCTTCGACGGCCCGGAAGATCGACTGACGGTAACGCAGGTTCGCCTGTACGAGCGCGATCTGGCCGACGTAACCGGCCGGCAGAAGGAAACCTGCAAGATCGGGACGGCGCACTGCGACCCGCACTCGATAGCCCCGCCTGACGAGCGTTCTGACCACGTGCCGCCCGACGAACCCGGATCCTCCGAAGACGGTGACGAGGGGCGGAAGGTTACTGACGGTCATGACATGCTCCGGGAGCCGATTGGAAGGGTTGAATGGTCTTTAGCCGAATCGTGGCAGAGGTGGAAGTACCCACACTGCCGCATCGCTTTTGGTTTCGAGGCGTCAGATGCCTTCGACCACCACCAGTTCCCCATCCGCCGCTTCCTGGCGGATTTTCGCGGCAATCTGGTATTCCGGCGAGTTATAGCAGTCTATCGCGGCCTGCGCCGAAGGGAATTCGAGCACCACATTGCGCGCCCGCGCCTTGCCTTCCAGTTCGGTGAACGGACCGCCGCGGGCAAGTGGCTTCGCGCCGTACTTCTCGAAGGGGGCCTTCGTCGCGGCAACGTAATCCTTGTAACGTTCCGGATCGCGGATATCGATGCGGGCGATCCAGTATCCCTTGGCCATGAGAATTCCTCCAATACGGTGCGAAAAAGCTGGCTTCGATCAAATTGCGCGGCAAGTCAATATGATCAAAGCCGGCAAGGCATATAGCCGCCGCGCAAAGGTCTTTAGGCCGTGTGGACGAATTTGATCAAGCATGGGCCAGTGGCGAACGATGGGGCGAAAGTTGCGGACCGCTTTGTTAGGCAGACCGAGCGACACCCGCAGCTTTACGGATGGCCGATGCAATCTCGTCTTCGCTGCGTCCTCCGTTGATGGCGATGTGTCCGCCGAAGACGAAGTGAGGAACTGACCTGACCCCTGCCGCCATCGACCGGGCCGCCTCCTGCTCGACACGTCTGTGTTGCTCAGGATCGAGCGCGATCGCCCGGGCTTCTTCGCGGTCGAAGCCATAGGCCACGGCGATATCCGCGAGGACATCGGCGTCTGAGACGTTCTTTGCTTCCAGAAAATGCGCATGGGTGATCGCGACCGCAAGCTGATGCTGCGTACCTCGATCTCGCGCCGCAAGGATCAGCCCGTGCGCTGCCTGCGTCCTGTAAGTCCAAGGCTGACGGCTGAGATCGAGGTCGAGGCCGGAAGCCCGCGCTTCCGCCTCAGGTCGCGCAAACGACGCCTTCGGATCGATCACGCCATAGCGCGAGCGGAGAAGATCGGGAATGTAGAGACCCTCCGCCGGCGCATCGGGAAGCAGAAGGACCGGGTATTGGCGGATATCCACGTCCAGCTCAGGGAAACGTTCCGCCAAGACCTTATCGAGACGGTGATGGCCGATGATGCACCAAGGGCAGGTGATCTCGGTGTGCAGATCGATTTGTAGCATCTGTTATCCTTCGGTCCGTCGAGCGTGCAACTCCGGCGCTATCGGGAGCACACGCTCTCCTAGACTAAATGAGTTCTTCCTGCCCGGCCTGTTCAGGACTGCGGCGGTGCGGGCAGGATCACCTCGACCCGGTCGCGCTTGACGACGAGCGTCCGGATCTCTTCCGCGATGACGTCCGGATCGATCGTCGGAAGCCTCGGATCGAGGGTTGCGCCGCCGGCAGTCGCAATGCGCATGCCGGTCGAGCGCTCGATCATGGCGCCGATACTGACGGACCCCGCGAACACGCCCTTGTCGGCCACCTCGGCATTGAGCGTGAGGATGTAGTTGCGTGCCGCCGTCATCGCGGGGCCTACGCCGCTCACGCCGGGCACGGTAACTATGGCCGTGAGGCCCGTGACGAGGACGATCGCGCCATCGCCACGCGCCAGCATGCCAGGCAGCAGCGCATGCGACACTTCGACCGGCGCATAGGTGAAGATCGGCGTCATTGACCGCAGCTTGGCGCTGTCGAGATCGACCGCCGAAACGAAACCGGCGTCTGAGGGTACCGGCGAGTAGATGGCGACGTCGATCGACCCGAAGTGCTCCTCAATCGAGCGAATGAGTGCGGGAATGCCCGATAAATCGGTGAGATCCGCAGGGAATGCGACAGCTTCGATCCCTTCTTCGGCCAGTTCGGCCACTCGCGTTTCTAAAGGTTCGGCAGAACGCGCGATGAGCGCAACGCGGTACCCTTCTCGACCGAACCGCGTGGCAAGAGAGGCGCCGAGCCCCATGCCGGCGCCGAATATCGCGATCGTCTTCTTTGTGGTCATGACAGGTCCTTTTGTGTTGGGAGCCGCCGCCTGGCGGCCTTTGCTTTGACGTGCACCGGGTGGTACACTTTTGTTACCAACACTATTAAGGTGACTATCCTCGTCCCCGCAAGAAGGCACTCCTATGACACTAAGTGACATTGATTTTCCCACCCCAGGTGAAGGTGACGACTGCCGGGTGGTTCGGGAAATTCTTGATCTGGTCGGCGACAAATGGACCTTGTACATCATCGCAACGCTCAGAAATGGACCAGTTCGGTTCAATGAACTGCGGCGTCAGATCGACGGCATCTCACAACGTATGCTGACGATTAATTTGCGCCGACTGGAACGCGACGGGTTGGTGAAGCGGACATTGTTTCCCACTATTCCGCCGCGCGTGGACTATGAGTTGACGGAGGTAGGACGGACGCTTCTTGCGCCAGTAATGGCCCTCGTGACGTGGGCGAACAGCAATCAGGAGAATATCCAGGACGCTCGCGTCCGGTTTGATGCAAGCTAAGGTGCATGGCGACAGCGGCGGCTATGTGGATCATGCCGAGAAAGCTGTTGGCCGATTGGCCGACACGGCTGAATTTGTCAATGCGGCCTAAGAAAGGACGGTTTGCATCTCGGCCAGGATGGCCTCCGCCGCCGCCTGCGGGTCTAAGGCCTTGACGATCGGGCGGCCGACCACGAGGTGACTCGATCCGGCCTGCAGCGCGTCTGCGGGCGTCATCACCCGCTTCTGATCCCCGGCGTCCGAGCCGGCCGGCCGGATGCCCGGTGTGACGACCGCCATATCCGGGCCGACGATCTTGCGAACCGCAGCCGACTCCTCCGCCGAGCAGACGATGCCGCCCATGCCTGCTGAAAGCGCCTGTTCGGCGCGGCGCAGCACCAAGGTATGCGGGTCGTATTCGTAACCGGCGTCAATGAGATCGGTTTCGTCCATCGACGTCAGGACGGTCACCGCAAGCAGGCACAGGCCGGAGCCCTCTGCTGCCTCGACCGCGGCACGCATCGCCTTCGGATAGGCATGCAAGGTCAGCATGGTCATGCCCATCTTGGCGATATTCTCGACGCCCTTCGCCACCGTATTGTCGATATCGAGCAGCTTCATGTCGAGAAAGACGTTCTTGCCGTCTCTGGCCAGGTCGCGGGCAAATTCGAGCCCGCCGGCAAAAGCGAGCTGGTAGCCAATCTTGTAGAACGAAATCCTGTCGCCGAGCGTCGCGACCATCTTTTCCGCTTCGCCGACGGTCGGGATGTCGAGGCCTACGATCAGACGGTTACGTGCGTTCATCGGCTTGAACTCCCTGCCATGTCTCGATTGCCGTCCAGTCGCATGAGACGGTTCGATCCGCAAGGGTGAAGTGAAAGAGATTTCCGCCGCCGCCCGGCTGATCCCGGTCCCGCGAAATCGGCAGGCCGAGAAGGTGGCATTTCAGAAGGGTGCCGACACCGCCATGGCCCACGAAGGCGATCGGCACGTCGGGATCATGACTGTCGAGGATCCGAACAACGGAGGAGACGATCCGGGCTTGCGCGTCGACAGCCCGCTCCCAGCCCTTGAAGCTCTCCTGCGGATGGGCAAAGAACCAGTCCGCCGCTTTTTCGAATTCGGGTGGCAGCAGGAAGCCGGTGGCGGACCGGTCGTTCTCGTGCATCCGAGGGGCGACTTCGACCTCGATGCTGGCCGCCGAGGCAAGTATCTTTGCCGTCTCGATTGCCTTCACCTCTTCGCTGGAAACGATCCGGCCGAGCTTTTTCGCCCAGCCCGAACGGCTCGCCTGTTCGGCGCGCACCCGTCCTATATCCGAAAGTCCCCACTTCGGCACCGGTACGCCGGGGTCGATCCGAACCTGAGGATGCGTGATGTAGAGGCCGAACATCAGGGGCGCGTATAGGTCCACAGCTGCGCCGGCGGAATATTGCGCATGACGAAATCGTAGTGCTTGATCTTGTAGCGGTCCGGATTGGCGATGATCGGCGAAATGGGGCCATAGGTGATCTGCATCATCGGCCGGCCCGCCGGCATGCGGTCGAGCAGATCTTCCAGCAGGGCGATGCGACGCTCCATCGGGAAGCTCAGCAGCGGAATGGCGGAGATCACGCTGTCGAAGGTCGTGTCTTTCAAGTTGCCCAAGGTGCGGTCGAGGTCGAAGGCGTCGCCGTTGATGAAATTCACGCCGGGGAAGGCCTTAAGGAGATGCTGATAGAAGTCCGTCGAATATTCGACGGAGACGAGTTCCTCAGGCCGAACGCCGTGCTTCAGGATAGCCTTGGTGATGATGCCCGTGCCGGGGCCTAGTTCCAGGACAGGCAGACCTGAAGCGGTGTTGATGACGCTTGCCATTCGCTTCGCAGTGACGGAGGAAGTCGGAAGAATGGCGCCGACCTGTTTCGGCCCGTCGATCCAGCCCTTGAAGAACCGGATCTCCTCATCGAACTTGCGACCGAGCCGCTCTTTCAGACGCAATTCCATCGTCTGTCCTCCCTCTTGAATGCCTTATGCCGATGTTCATGCCGCAAAGGCAAGAGCAAATGTCGCATCTGGCGTAGGTCATGAAAAAAGCGGCTGGTTGCCAGCCGCTTCGATGATTAGACGCGCATAGGCATCAAGACGTAGAGCGCATCGTCGCCGGCCGTGTCCCGTACCAGCGTCGGAGAGCCGGCATCCGCCAGCATGAAGATCGCGTCATCACCGGACAATTGCGCCGTGATGTCGAGCAGGTATTTGGCGTTGAAGCCTATCTCCATCGGATCGTTGTCGTAGCCGACTGCCACTTCTTCCGTAGCGCTGCCGGAATCGGGGTTGTTGACCGTCAGCATGAGCTGACCGTCCGTAAGCGACAGCTTGACGGCGCGGCCACGCTCCGAGGAAATGGTGGAGACGCGATCGACCGCCTTGGTGAAGCTTTCGCAATCGACCCGCATTTCCTTATCGTTGCCGGTCGGAATAACCCGCTGGTAGTCGGGGAAGGTGCCGTCGATCAGCTTTGAAGTCATCACCACCGTGCCGATCGTCAGGCGGATCTTCGCGTCGGAAACTTCGACGGTGACGATTGCCTCGGCGTCGTCCATGAGCTTCTGCAATTCGCCGACCGTCTTGCGGGGAATAATGATCCCCGGCATGCCTTCCGAACCGGCTGGCGCCTGGACATCGGCGCGGGCCAGGCGGTGTCCGTCGGTCGCGACGGCGCGAAGCTTCAGGTCGCCGCCGGCCTCGATCGTGTGGAAGAAGATGCCGTTCAGGTAATAGCGGGTCTCCTCGGTGGAGATCGCGAACTGCGTGCGGTCGATCAGCATCTTCAGATCGGTCGCCTTCAGCTTGAAGGTATGCGTGAAGCTGCCGGCGGTGAGATCGGGGAAATCCGATTCCGGCAGGCACTGCAGCGAGAACTTCGAGCGGCCGGACTGTACGGTCATGGAGCCGCCGTCCGGATTGGTCGCGAGCAGCACTTCCGAACCGTCGGGCAGCTTGCGGACGATTTCATAAAGCAGATGCGCCGGAACCGTCGTCGCTCCCGCATTCTCCACCATGGCCGGGAGGGATTCGGTGATCTCCAGGTCGAGGTCCGTCGCTTTCAGGTCGAGGCTGTTGCCCGAGGCACGCATCAGCACGTTGGAAAGGATCGGGATCGTGTTCCGCCGCTCGACCACGCGATGCACGTGGTTCAGCGATTTCAGAAGGTTGGACCGCTCAAGAGTAATACGCATGGACGCTATCGCTTTCGACCGTGACGGATCCGGCAGGGCCGGACCCTGATATTGTGCCGGCTCCAAGGCAGCCGGATGATGTGGACGCGCAAAATGGCAGACAACGGCGGCGAAAAGCAAGAGGTGAACAAGGAGTTGCCATGCCAAATCGCCAGATCGGCCTGCACTGCACACAGAAAACATCTCCTCCGTTTACTTGCCGAACCGGGCTGCGTTGCTCATAAAGAGGCATGAGCATCCTATCCCCTAAGGTATCCCGTGGCAGACGAACATAAAGCCGCCCAGCGCGGCTATCGCGTTGCCAACACATTCGTGCCTGCCAGACCGCAGGAGCCGGCGCTTTATCTGGTGGCGACGCCGATCGGCAATCTCGGGGACATCACCTTGCGCGCCCTGGAGACGCTTGCGGGCGTCGACGTGCTGGCCTGCGAAGATACGCGCGTCACCCGGGTCCTGCTGGACCGTTACGGTATCGTCAACCGCCCCTTTGCCTACCATGAACATAATGCGGATGAGGCCGGGCCGAAGCTGATTGCCGCGCTAGAGGAAGGAAAATCGGTGGCACTCGTCTCCGATGCCGGCACGCCGCTGGTCTCCGATCCGGGCTACCGGCTTGGGCAGATGGCAGTCGAGGCTGGTCATAGGGTCGTGCCGATCCCCGGCGCGTCTGCGCCGCTTGCGGCTCTTGTCGGCTCCGGCATGCCTTCGGACGCCTTTCTTTTTGCCGGTTTCCTGCCGGCTAAGGACAAGGGACGGCGAGATCGGCTGGCGGAGCTTTCCAAAGTGCCTGCCACGCTGACCTTCTTCGAATCGCCGCACCGGATCGGCGCCACTCTTGCGGCGGCGGCGGAGGTGCTTGGGAAAAACCGTCGCGCCTGTGTCTGCCGGGAGCTCACGAAGACCTTCGAGGAGTTCCGTCGCGGATCGCTGCAGGAACTTGCCGCTTATTATGATGAGGAGCGGACCGTGAAAGGCGAGATCGTGCTGCTTGTCGCGCCTCCGCAGGCGGAAGAGGCGCCGGGCGAGGTGGAGGTGGAAGCACTGCTGCGGGAACTCTCGGCCACAATGCCGACGGCCAAGGCGGCAGCAGAAGCCGCCCGCCTCACGGGGCTTGGCCGAAAAGATCTCTATCAGCGGCTCCTGGACCTGAAGGAAACGGGTGGCGGTGGAAAATGATCCCGACCTGAAGCGGCGCAAGGCCGAACGCCGAGGCCATGTCTCGGAATATCTGGCCGCGTTGTACCTGCTGGCAAAGGGCTACCGGGTTCTGGCGATCCGCTATCGCACCAAGCTCGGCGAGATAGATCTGATTGCCCGCAAGGGTGATCTCGTCATCTTCGTCGAAGTGAAGGCTCGGATCGGCGAACAGGAAGCGATCGATGCCGTTGGCTTCACCACACAGGCTCGCATCCGCGCGGCAAGCGATCTCTGGCTTTCGAAGCGGAAGGATGCGGCGAGGCTTTCGCAGCGTTACGACATAATTGCCGTAATGCCGAGCCGGCTTCCTCGGCATTTTCCGGACGCGTTTTAAGGAAACTTACAACGATCCTTGCTCTGTTAGAAAAATGACATAAAACTGTTAAGTCGGTGTCATGGGAGGACCCTATTGGGGGCCGGCACCAATCAAGGTGGAGGACGTAAAATGTTGAAAAAACTTTCGATGGCCGCATTCGCGGTCGCTCTGTCGGCAACCTCTTCGCTTGCTGCGACGGAAGTCACCTGGTGGCATGCCATGGGTGGCGAACTCGGCAAGAAGCTGGAAGAAATCGCTCAGAAATTCAACGAGAGCCAGACCGACTACAAGGTCGTGCCTGTCTACAAAGGAAGCTATCCGGAAACGCTGACGGCAGCGATCGCCGCTTTCCGCGCAAAACAGCAGCCGGCTATCGTTCAGGTCTTCGAAGTCGGCACAGGCACGATGATGGCTGCCAAGGGCGCCGTCTATCCGGTTTACAAACTGATGGCCGACGAGGGCGAAACCTTCGACCCCAAGACCTTCCTGGCGCCGGTTACCGGTTATTATTCCGATACTGAGGGCAACATCCTGTCGCTGCCCTTCAACTCCTCCACGCCGATAATGTATTATAACAAGGACGTCTTCAAAAAGGCTGGCCTTGACCCGGAAGTCGCTCCGAAGACCTGGAAGGAGGTCGAGGAATTCTCGAAGAAGATCGTCTCTTCGGGCGCGGCCAAGTGTGGCTTCACCTCGGCCTGGATCACCTGGGTTCAGACGGAGAACCTGTCGGCGATTCACGACAAGCCTTTCGGCACTCTGCAGAACGGTTTTGGCGGCGTGAAATCCGAATTCAACTTCAATGGCCCGCTTCAGGTCAAGCATTGGGCAAATCTGAAGAAGTGGCAGGACGAGGGCCTGTTCAAGTACGGCGGTCCGGTCGGTGGCGATCAGGCGGCGACGATGTTCTACGCGCAGGAATGCGCAATCACCATGAACTCGTCTGCAGGCCGCGCCGGCGTCATCAACAACGCCAAGACCTTTACCCCAGGCTTTGCTCCGCTGCCTTATTATGACGACGAGATCAAGGAGCCGAAGAATTCCATCATCGGTGGCGCGACCCTCTGGGTGTTGAACGGCAAGGACAAGGCAACCTATAAGGGCGTCGCCAAGTTCTTCAGCTACCTCTCGAAGGCTGAAGTTCAGGCTGATTGGCATCAGTTCACCGGTTACCTGCCGATCACCAATGCTGCCTATGATCTGGGCCAGACGCAGGGTTATTACGGAAAGAACCCCGGTTCTGACATCGCCATCAAGCAGATCACCCGCGGTACCCCTTCGGACAATTCCAAGGGCTTGCGGTTTGGCAATTTCACGCAGGTCCGCACCATTGTCGACGAGGAGTTCCAGGCGCTGCTCGCCAACAAGAAGGACGCCAAGCAGGCGCTCGACAGTGCCGTTCAGCGTGGTAACGCGCTGCTGCGTGAATTCGAAGCGGCCAACTCGAACTGATCACCCCGATTCACTGCAGGGAGGGCCGGCGCCTGCCGGGCCTCCCTTGCTCGTTTCCTATTTTGTGGTGAGGGATCGGTGGATACCAAGAGAACAACCTTCAACAACCGCCTGCTGCCTTATCTGCTGCTTGCGCCCCAGCTCGCTATCACGCTCATCTTCTTCATCTGGCCTGCTGCGCAGGCAGTGAAATCCTCCTTCGAGCGGGAGGATCCGTTCGGGTTCTCGACCGTCTTTGTCGGGCTGGCACATTATCAGCAGCTGCTCGCTGATCCGAACTATCTGGATTCTCTCTGGCGCACCGCGGTATTCGCCGTGTCGGTTACGTTGCTTTCGATGGTGCTGGGCCTCGCATTTGCGGCTGCGGTCGATCGCCTGACGCGGACCTCGAAGGTCTACACAACGCTTTTGGTCTGGCCTTATGCCGTCGCTCCCGTCGTCGCCGGCGTCCTCTGGTGGTTCCTGTTCAACACCTCGACCGGCCTCTTGCCTTTCTTTCTGGAGCGCTTCGGGATTCTCTGGGATCACGACCTCAACGGCACCCATGCCATGATCCTGATCATCATCGCCGCGGCCTGGAAGCAGATCTCCTACAATTTTCTTTTCTTCCTCGCCGGCCTGCAGTCAGTGCCGCAGGCGCTGATGGAGGCCGCGGCGATCGACGGTTCCGGGCCGGTCAAGCGCTTCTTCACGATTTCGCTGCCGCTCCTGTCGCCGACGACGTTTTTCCTGTTCATCATCAACGTGAACTACACGATGTTCGATACTTTCCCGATCGTGGACGCCACGACAGGCGGCGGACCTGCTCAGGCGACGACCACGCTCGTCTACAAGGTCTATCAGGATGGTTACGTCGGCTTGAACCTCGGCTCCTCTTCGGCGCAATCGGTGCTTTTGATGCTGATCGTGATGCTGCTGACCTTCGTCCAGTTCCGCTTCGTGGAACGCCGCGTCCAGTATTGAGGAACGATCATGGTTGAAAACCGCCCCTTCCTGACCTTCCTCACCCACGCTTTCCTGATCCTGGGATTCGTTATTGTCGCTCTGCCGGTCTATGTCGCGATCATGGCGTCGACCCATGATATTTCGACACTGATGAGCGGTCCTGTTCCGCTCTTGCCGGGCTCGCATTTCATCGAAAACTACTCGACCATCCTGACCAGCGCCTCTGCTGCCCACGGCTTGCCCAACTACTCGCATATGGCACTGAATTCGCTGGTCATGGCGCTGGCAATCACGGTTGGGAAGATTTGCATCTCTATCCTTTCCGCCTTCGCGATCGTCTACTTCCGCTTCCCTTTCAGGCTTCTGGCCTTCTGGATCATCTTCGTCACCCTGATGCTGCCGGTCGAGGTGCGTATCATGCCGACCTACAAGATCGTCGCCGATCTCGGCATGCTGAACTCCTGGGCCGGGCTGACCATTCCCCTGATCGCATCGGCCACGGCGACTTTCCTGTTCCGCCAGTTCTTCATGACGGTGCCGGACGAGCTTTTGGAAGCGGCCCGCGTGGACGGAGCCGGGCCGTTGAAGTTCTTCCGGGACATTCTGCTGCCGCTCTCGCGCACCAATATCGGCGCGTTATGCGTCATCCTCTTCATCTACGGCTGGGTGCAGTATCTCTGGCCGCTCCTGGTGACCACGGATCCCGGCTACTACACGCTGATGATGGGCATGAAGCGCATGGTCACCGTTCAGGACGGCGTCATCGAATGGCACCTCGTCATGGCAGGTTCGGTGCTTGCCATGCTTCCCCCCATCCTGGTCGTGGTCTTTATGCAGCGGTTGTTCATCCGCGGCCTTACTGAAACGGAGAAATGACATGGCCGGCATTCACATAGCCGAGGTTTCGAAGGTCTATGCCGGAGGCGTAAAAGCCGTGAATTCGGTGTCGATCGACATCGCCGACGGAGAATTTATCGTACTGGTCGGTCCGTCCGGTTGCGGCAAGTCGACACTTTTACGCATGGTCGCCGGGCTGGAGACGATATCGGGTGGTGAGGTGAAGATCGCCGACCGCGTCGTCAACAACGTGGAGCCGGCCGATCGCGATATCGCGATGGTCTTCCAGAACTATGCGCTCTATCCGCATATGACGGTCTACAACAACCTCGCCTACGGCCTGAAAAACCGCGGCACGCCCAAGGCGGAGATCGATGCCCGCGTGACGGAGGCGGCGCGGATGCTGGAGATCACCCAGTATCTCGACCGCAAGCCGCGCGCTCTTTCCGGCGGTCAGCGCCAGCGTGTGGCGATGGGCCGTGCGATCGTGCGCAAGCCGGCCGCCTTCCTGTTCGATGAACCGCTGTCGAACCTCGATGCGAAGCTGCGCGTTTCGATGCGCGGCGAGATCAAGCGCCTGCAGCGACGGCTCGGCACGACGTCGATCTACGTCACCCACGATCAGCTGGAGGCAATGACGCTCGCCGACCGCCTCGTCGTGCTGAACGGCGGCAGGATCGAACAGATCGGTGCTCCTCTGGAGGTCTATCACGCGCCGGCATCCACCTTCGTCGCGAGCTTCATCGGCTCGCCGGCCATGAATCTCGTCAAGGGGGAGCTGCACGGCGACAAGCTGGCGATCGGCCCGTCGGTGATCGGACTCAACGGTTTTGCGCCCGCATCCGGCACCGTCACCGTGGGCGTCCGCGCCGAGGATATCCGGATTGCACGTGCGGATGAGGAGGCTCTGCCCTTCCGTCTGGAATATGCGGAGGAACTGGGCGCTCAGCGCCTTATCCACGGCACGGTGGGCGATCAGCAGATCACGGCGGCCGTATCGCCTGAACTCGAACTTGCGCCCGAGATGCAGATCGCCATCGACGCGAGCCGCCTGCATTTTTTCGCCGTCGACACCGGCAAGCGGTTGCCCGGCAATGTGCCGGCGGAGGCGAAACTTGCTCCTGTCGAGCCGGTCGCCTGACCGCCGTCCTGAAATCGGGCCGACCGCTAAAATTGTAGTGTCGGCCTGAACAGCCAGGTTACGCTTTGCGGCTATTGTTTCCCGGTCTGGGAACTACAAGGGGGCAATATGAGCTGGCAAGTTCTTGCTGCGAGTGTGGCGGCCATGGCCGTTCGGCACAGATCCTACGAGCCGGAGCAGGCGCCTGTTAAAGCATTTGTCGGCGCCTGTCCGGATTCTCTTGAAATGGCTCCGCTGCCGATCGAGCCCTCCTGGATTATCTCCGGCAATCCGCAGGCCCGTGCCGCCTCTCATTCCAAAGCCGACGACCAATGCGCCGCGACGGGAGTATGGGACTGCACGGCCGGCAGCTTCCGCTGGTTCTTCGGCTGGGACGAGACGGTCGTGATCCTGGAAGGCGAAGTGCATGTAACCGCCGAAGACGGCACCGAGCGCACCCTGCGCAGCGGCGATGTGGCCTACTTCAAGGGCGGTACCTGGGCCACCTGGCAAATCGACAACTATGTCCGCAAAGTCGCCTTCCTGCGCAAACCGTTCCCGGCGCCGCTCGCGATGCTCTATCGTCTCCGCAACATGCTGCGCCCCAAGGCCCAGGTCGGCCTGGCGGCTTGATATCGGTTTGATTGCCGTTGCCTTCGAGCGCCCGCCGTCCTACATCAGGCGGGCATTTTGTGAGGGGCTGAAGTCATGGCAAAAATCCGCACCGTCGCGTTCCAGATGGACCATATCTCCAGCGTCAACATAGCCGGCGATTCGACATTCGCCATGGCGCTGGAAGCACAGGCGCGAGGCCTGGAGCTTTTCCACTATACGCCCGACCGGTTGACGCAGCGGGACGGCAGGATCTTTGCGACCGTCGAGCCGATGCAAGTCCGGGACGTGAAAGGCGACCACTTCACGCTTGGCGAAAAGCAACGTGTCGACCTTTCGACCATGGACGTCGTTCATCTGCGTCAGGACCCGCCCTTCGACATGGGCTATATCACGTCGACTCACCTGCTTGAGCGCATCCATCCGAAGACCCTGGTGGTGAACGATCCGGCCTGGGTGCGCAACTCGCCGGAAAAGATCTTCGTGACCGAATTTGCCGATCTGATGCCGGCGACCCTCATTTCGCGCGATCCGATGGAGATCGCCCGCTTCCGGGAGGAGATGGGCGATATCATCCTCAAACCGCTCTACGGCAATGGTGGTGCGGGCGTCTTCCATTCGGCGCGCGACGATCGCAACTTTACCTCTCTTCTCGAAATGTTCGGCCAGATGTATCGCGGCGAACCCTATATCGCCCAGGCCTATCTGCCCGCCGTGCGCAAGGGCGACAAGCGGATCCTGCTGGTGGACGGCGAACCCGTGGGGGCCATCAACCGGGTGCCGGCCGAACATGACAGCCGCTCCAACATGCATGTCGGCGGGCGTGCAGAGCCGACCGAGATAACGGCGCGCGAAAGGGAGATTTGCGCTCGGATCGGGCCGGCACTGCGCGAACGCGGCTTCCTTTTCGTCGGTATTGATGTGATCGGCGACTATATGACCGAGATCAACGTCACGTCCCCGACGGGAATCCGTGAAGTCAAGAAGTTCGGCGGCGCCGATGTCGCAAGTCTGCTGTGGAACGCCATCGAAGCAAAGCGGGGCTGAGTCTCCTTCTCGCGTTCGCTTTTGTTCCAGCGATGCAACCCGGTGCAACCGAGTTGCATCGCAAGCGCGAATTTGTTCCCTTAATGTTCTTGTATTTCCGCTGATCCTATGTCAGGTTGCAATCGCTGGCGCGGAAAGCGTGTATCGCTGACGCTCCGGACATGATGTTTGGGGGCAGGGTCACATGGTTTCGCGCGTCAGCACGGTTGCATTTCAGGGCATAGAGGGCGTTCCGGTCGACGTGCAGGTCATGGTCGGCCCGGGCAAGATGAACATGCATATCGTCGGCCTGCCGGATAAGGCTGTGGCCGAAAGTCGGGAGCGGGTGCAGGCGGCTCTGCACGCTTCAGGGCTTGCGATGCCGCCGAAGAAGGTGACGGTCAATCTTGCGCCGGCCGATCTGCCCAAGGAGGGCTCGCATTACGATCTGCCGATCGCGCTCGGGCTGATGGCGGCTCTCGGGGCTATCCCCGGCGATGCGCTGACCGACTATGTGGTTCTCGGAGAACTCAATCTCGATGGCACTCTGGCGCCCGTTGCCGGGGCTCTTCCGGCCGCTATCGGCGCCAATGCGATCGGCAAGGGCCTGATCTGCCCGGCGGATAGCGGCGCGGAGGCCGCATGGGCCGGCCCCGATATCGATATCCTGGCACCCCGCAGCCTGATTGCGCTCGCCAACCATTTCCGCGGCACGCAGGTGATCTCGCGGCCGCAGCCGGCAATCCGCGTGCTACCGGCCAACCTGCCGGATCTGGTGGACATCAAGGGGCAGGAAAGCGCCAAGCGCGCGCTGGAAGTGGCCGCCGCCGGAGGCCACAACCTCCTGATGGTCGGCCCGCCCGGATCGGGAAAGTCCATGCTTGCCGCCCGGCTGCCATCGATACTGCCGCCGCTTTCGGCGGTCGAGCTTCTGGAAGTATCGATGATCCATTCGATCGCCGGCCAGCTTTCCGGCGGCAAGCTTTCGGATCGCCGCCCGTATCGCACGCCGCATCACTCCGCCACCATGGCGGCTCTGGTCGGTGGCGGCTTGCGCGCCAGGCCGGGCGAGGCCTCGCTTGCCCATCATGGCGTACTCTTCCTGGACGAATTTCCGGAATTCTCGCCGCAGTCGCTCGATGCGCTACGCCAACCGCTCGAAACCGGCGAATGCATCATCGCCCGCGCCAATCACCGGGTCTCCTACCCGGCCAGCATTCAGCTTGTCGCGGCCATGAACCCCTGCCGTTGCGGAATGGCCGGCGAACCGGGACACACCTGCGCCAGAGGCCCGCGTTGCGCTGCCGACTACCAGGCCCGCATTTCCGGGCCGCTGATGGACCGCATCGATATCCGCATCGATGTCCCAGCGGTTTCTGCGGCCGATCTTATCCGTCCCATGCCGGCGGAAAAGAGCGCTGACGTCGCCAGGCGCGTCGCCGCGGCGCGTGAAAGGCAGCGGGAGCGTCTGGAGCATGCCGGCTATCCGGCCATCCTCACCAATGCCCGGTGTTCCACGTCGTTGATCGAAAAATTCGCTGAGCCGGATGCAAGCGGCCTGCAATTGCTGCGGGATGCGGCGGAGAAATTGAAATTCTCCGCCCGCGGTTATCACCGGGTGCTGAAGGTCGCCCGTACGCTCGCCGATCTCGACGACAAGGATACGGTCGGCCGCATCCACTTGGCCGAAGCCATCTCGTACCGCATGGCCGGCGAGCGGCTGGCAACCGCGGCGGCGTGACGTTGCACGGCGGAGGGCCCTAGGCTCCGAGCCCTTCAAAAAGCGCGGTCGAAAGATAACGTTCTGCAAACGAGGGTATGATGACCACCAGGTTCTTGCCGGCGTTCTCCTCGCGGCTGCCGACCTTGACGGCGGCGACGAGGGCTGCACCGGAGGAAATGCCGACGGGCACGCCCTCCAGTCTGGCCACCAGGCGGGCCATCTCCATGGCCTCCGGGCCGTTGACGGTGACGATCTCGTCATAGATCTTCGTGTCGAGGATCTTCGGCGCGAAACCGGCGCCGATACCCTGGATCTTGTGCGGACCCGGCTGGCCGCCGGAAAGCACCGGAGATTCTTCGGGCTCGACGGCGATGACCTTGAGGTTGGGGTTGTAGCCTTTCAGCACCTGGCCGGCACCGGTGATCGTACCGCCGGTGCCGATGCCGGAAACGAAGATATCCACTTTTCCGTCGGTGTCGTTCCAGATCTCTTCGGCGGTCGTCTTGCGATGTATTTCCGGATTGGCGGGGTTTTCGAACTGCTGCGGAATGATCGCGTCAGGCAGCGAAGCGGCGAGTTCTTCCGCCTTGGCGATCGCGCCCTTCATGCCTTTCGGGCCTTCGGTCAGCACCAGTTCCGCGCCGAGCAGTGCCAGCATCTTCCGGCGCTCGATCGACATGGTTTCCGGCATGGTCAGGATCAGTTTGTAGCCCTTCGCGGCAGCGGCGAAGGCAAGTGCAATACCGGTATTTCCGGACGTCGGCTCCACCAGCGTCGTCTTGCCGGGGGCAATCTTGCCTTGGTCTTCCAGGCTCTCGATCATCGCCACGCCGATGCGGTCCTTGACGGATGCGATCGGGTTGAAGAATTCCAGCTTGGCCAGGAGATTTGCCTTGACGTCCTTCTCCTTGGCGAGTTTGTCGAGACGCACGATCGGCGTATCGCCGATGGTTTCGGTAATCGAGGAATAGATCTTGCCGCGGCCCGGCTTTCTGGTCTCTGACATGGTGCTCTCCCTGAGTTTGAGGGAGAAGGTAGGGCTTGTGCCGGTCGAATGCCAGCAACGTCACACCGGTGGAGGCGAGAAATCGAAATTTTGTTCCACGAGAAGGCGGAACCCGAAAATGGCGTTGCGGTCAAACGCCGGTCGAGCCGAAGCCGCCGCTGCCCCGCGCGGTGGCGGTCGCCTCGGCAATCTCCGCGATCCGTGCCTGGGTCACAGGTGCCACGACCAGCTGAGCAATCCGCATGCCGCGCGTGATCACGAAATCTTCCTCGCCGAGATTGATCAGCAGCACCTTCACTTCGCCGCGATAGTCGCTGTCGATCGTGCCTGGAGTGTTGAGGCAGGTAATGCCGTGCTTGAAGGCGAGACCGGAGCGCGGCCGCACCTGCATTTCGAACCCGTCTGGAATTTCGAAGATGAAGCCGGTCGGGACCAGTACCCGCTTGCCCGGCGGGATTGTCAGCGGCGCATCTTCAGCCACCGCCGCACGCACGTCCATTCCGGCCGCCCCGGAAGTCTCGTAGGACGGCAGGTCCATGTCCATGCCATGCGGCAGGCGGATGAGGCTGAGCTTGGGCGCGGAGGGGGTGTGCATGTTCATAAGGTATTACTTTGTCCCCGTAGCCGGCGGGTCAATTGCAATGGCGGGCTTTAATCGCTAGATACGCCGGCAATTCACAGGATTTATGTCATGCCCGAGACTATTGCCGAGGCGGTTGCCCGCCGCCGCACATTCGCGATCATTGCCCACCCGGACGCCGGCAAGACGACGCTGACCGAAAAGCTGCTGCTTTTCGGCGGCGCCATTCAGCTCGCTGGCGAGGTCAAGGCGAAGAAAGATCGCATCCAGACCCGGTCCGACTGGATGAAGATCGAGCGGGAGCGCGGCATCTCGGTGGTCACCTCGGTGATGACCTTCGAATATGGCGGCAATGTCTTCAACATTCTCGATACCCCCGGCCACGAGGATTTCGCCGACGACACCTATCGCACGCTGACCGCGGTAGACGCGGCCGTCATGGTCATTGACGCGGCAAAAGGTATCGAGCCGCGGACCCTGAAGCTCTTCGAAGTCTGCCGCATGCGGGACATCCCGATCATCACCTTCGTCAACAAGATGGACCGCGAAAGCCGGGACCCCTTCGAGATTCTCGACGAGGTCGAGGAGAAGCTGGCGCTCGATACGGCGCCGGTCACTTGGCCGATCGGCCGCTCCAAGACCTTCTGCGGTTCCTATCATCTCGCCGATAACACGGTGCGGGGATCGGACACGGAAGTGAAGCCGACCAAGGTCAATGGCCCGCAGTCGGTTGCCGATCGCCTGCCGGAAAACGAACGGGCGGCTTTCATCGAGGAAACGGAACTCGCGATCGAGGCCTGCAGGCCTTTCGATCGACAGGCCTTCCTCGAAGGCCATATGACCCCGGTGTTCTTCGGCTCTGCCTTGCGCAATTTCGGCGTCCGCGATCTCATCGACGCGCTGGGAGATTTTGCCCCGCCGCCGCGCGACCAGGTCGCCGACATCCGCAAGGTCCACGCTGCCGAAGACAGGATGACCGCCTTCGTCTTCAAGATCCAGGCGAACATGGATCCGAACCATCGCGACCGCATCGCCTTTGCGCGCGTCTGCTCCGGCAAGCTGGAGCGCGGCATGAAGGCGCGGCTGGCGCGGACTGGAAAGCAGCTTGGTCTGACGGCGCCGCAGTTCTTTTTTGCTTCGCAGCGTCAGTTGGCAGACACCGCCTATGCCGGCGATGTGGTCGGCATCCCGAACCACGGCACCCTTCGTATCGGCGATACGCTGACCGAAGGTGAGCCGCTGGTCTTCCAGGGCGTGCCGAACTTCTCGCCGGAAATCCTTCGCCGCGTGCGGCTAGAGGATGCCATGAAGGCGAAGAAGCTCAAGGAAGCCCTGCAGCAGATGGCTGAAGAAGGCGTCGTGCAGCTCTTCTCGCCGGAAGACGGTTCGCCCGCCATCGTCGGCGTCGTCGGCGCGCTGCAGCTCGACGTATTGAAGGAGCGGCTATCGGCCGAATATGGTTTGCCGGTCTCGTTCGAGATGTCGCGCTTCTCGGTCTGCCGCTGGATCTCCTCGGATCAGCCGGCCGATCTTGAAAAGTTCCTCACCGTCAAGCGCGGCGACATCGCCCGCGATCTGGACGGCGATCCGGTCTTCCTGGCGCAGGATGCCTTTTCCCTGCGCTACGAAGCAGAGCGCTATCCGAGCATCAAGATGGTGGCCATCAAGGAATATCATGTCGCCAAGGCGGCGTGATTTCCGTCAGGCAGCGGCGATTATCTCGATCTCCACCAGCCAGTCGTCGCTCAGCGTTTCGACGACGATGGCAGTCGTCGGTATGCGGCGGTTTCCGAGTGCCGCGAGGCGTGCATTCTGGTTCGCCTCCACGTACGCCGCGTCGCGCAGATAGCTCGTCAGCCGCACGATATTGTCCGTGCCCATATGCGCTTCGGCGAGGATCCGCTTCAGGTTTGACCAGATCAGCTTGAGCTGCATATCAAGGTCTGTTCCGGCAATGCCCGCTTCATCGAGGCCCATCGTCCCGCTGACGAAAAGCAAGCGCTCCGGCTGGCGCACCTCCATGGCATGTACGTAGTCGGGCGTAGCGGCATAGACACCCTCTTGTGGATTGCAGACGATCATTTCCATCTCGGTCTCCTCTGGAATTTTATCTGGAATTGAGGCAGTTTCGCCGAAGATTATTCGCCAGAAAAGCAAAGGAGGCGGCTGGATGGAAAATACAGAAGACATTCGGCCGAAGCGGCGGGGGCCACTCCCGCTCGATCCCTTTGACCGAAAGATATTAGGCGCACTGGCTGCCGATGCCGATCAAAGCTATGCGGCGCTCGGCGAAAAGGTAGGGCTTTCGCCGCCCGCGGTGCACGAGCGGGTCAAGCGATTGAAGCGGGCAGGCGCCATCCGGGATATGGTAGCCCGGCTCGATGGAACTGCTGTCGGCAAGCCGCTGACAGCCTTCGTGCATGTGGAGGCGGCCGGCTGGGGCAAGAGCGAGCGTTTGATGCAGCTTGCCCGCTTTCCGGAGGTGGAAGAGATGCACTCCGTCGCTGGCGACGCGAGCGTGATCTTCAAGGTTCGGATGGAAAGCCC
Organism: Neorhizobium huautlense; assembly: GCF_002968575.1. Taxonomy (GTDB): domain Bacteria; phylum Pseudomonadota; class Alphaproteobacteria; order Rhizobiales; family Rhizobiaceae; genus Neorhizobium; species Neorhizobium huautlense. Next base: position 53,680 of record NZ_PVBM01000002.1, read on the forward strand.
GCAGGCGCTGGAATTCCTGCTTGGGCAGATCCATTCGGTGCCGGGCGTACGCGGCACGAAGAGCTATATCGCGCTTTCCACCTATCTGGACCGGCCGGTCCAGGCGGAGGTCACGACCGACTGGCCGGGCGTGCCTCTTCCGCCGGAATAGGTGCCGGCGTTTAGCCGAACTTGACGGCGGTCGTATTGGAGCCGCAGACGAGGACGCAAACCTTTTCATCCTGCTTCGGCACGTATTTGCCGGAAAGCAATGCTGCCAATGCCGCCGCTCCGCCCGGCTCTGCAACGAGCCGTGCGCCCGCCCAGAGCGCCTTCTGTGCAGTGAGGATCTCATCGTCTGAGACTAGCACAGGCGGCTCAACGTATTTTTTAGCGATCGGAAACATCAGCTGGCCGACCTGCTTCGGTGCGAGCGAATCCGCAGCGATGCCGCCGGCCGGCGCATCCACCGGCTTGCCGGCCTTGAAAGCGTGGTCGAGTGTTGGCGCGCCGTCCGATTCGACCGCGACGATCTTCACCCGGCCGCGGAACCACGAGGCGATGCCGCCGATCAGCCCACCGCCGCCGACCGCGACGAGCAGCGTCGTCATATCCGGCAAATCCTCTTCGATCTCCTTGCCAAGCGTGCCCTGGCCGGTCAGTGTTTCTGCCTGATCATAGGCATGGATCGGCAGCGCGCCGCTTGCCGCCGCATAGGTCTCGCTTGCCGCAAGAGCATCCGCATAACGCTCGCCACCAACCACCAGTTCGGCGCCATAGGAGCGGATCAGGTCGATCTTCGCCTGCGAGGCGACGCTTGGCACGAAGATAAGCGCCGGCACGCCGCGTTCGCGGGCGGCATAGGCGACCGCTGCACCGTGATTGCCGCCGGATGCAGCCACCACGCCAACTGCCGGGATATCGCGGGTCAGCAGGCTGGTGAAGGCACCGCGTACCTTGAAGGAACCCGAATGCTGAAGCAGTTCAAGCTTCAGGTCGACCGGCCGCGCCGTGCCGCCAAAATTCTTGAGGTCGACCCGCATCACCGGCGTGTGGCGAATGAACGGACGGATCAGCGCCTCGGCTTGCGCAATGCGTTCAGGCGTGACTTCGAAGGCGGTTGGGGTTTCGATCGACATGCTGGCCTCTTTCGAATGAAAGGCGATGAGGTAGCCCGTAATTGGCCGGATGGAAAGGGTCAGTCACTGATCCGCTCTGCGAGAAAGTCGACCACTGCGCGCACTGAGGGAAGCTGCCCGCGCCGATGTGGCATCAGGATCGTCGTGGTGATGCTGCCGGCCGTCCAGCCGGGCAGCAGACGGACGAGCTTTCCCTCTGTCAGTATTTCTCGACAAACCGATGTCGGCAGGCACGCCACGCCAAGCCCCGCAATCGCGGCCTTCATCATAACCATGGGTTCGTCCGCAGCGATCACCGGCTTCGGCGCGATCTCAACCTCTTCTCCCTCCTTGGACGTCAGCCGCCAGCGGGTGTCGCCGAGGCCGGCCGTGATGGCATGGTGTCCGGTAAGGTCCTCCGGCCGTTTCGGCTCGCCATGAGTTGTGAGATAGCCGGGCGAGGCGACGACGAAGAAGGCATGGGTGGCGAGCCTGCGCTGCAGCAGTGTCGAATCCGGCAGAGGCGCCTGATGACTGCGGACCGCGATATCGAATCCCTCCTGTACCATATCGACGAACCGGTCGCTTACATGCAGCGAGAGTTGCAGCTTGGGGTATCGCGCCGGAAGTTCGACCAGATGTTCAGCGAGCACGAATTGGGCGGTCGGCACGGCTGCGGTCATTCGCACGATGCCGCTCGGTTCGCCGAGATGGGTGCGAACGATCGCCTCGGCCATTTCCGCTTCGATGACCGAGGCCTGCGCATGCCGGAGGAATTCCCGTCCCAGGTCGGTAAGCGTGAAGCTTCTCGAAGTACGCTGGATCAGCCGTGCGCCGAGCCGGCTTTCCAATTCGGCCACCCGCTTGCTCACCGTGGATTTTGGCACGCCGAGCATTCGTCCGGCAGCCGAAAAACCGCCATGCTCCACCGCTTGAACGAAAAAGTTCAGGTCGTTGAGGTTGAGTGGATTGCTCATGCAGCTTCCAGATTTGTGAACTTTAAGGCGCCAAACTGGCATCTATTCCTTCAGCGTCCATACCTCATATTGGTTTCATTCCAATATCAACGCAAGGAGTGATACATGACACCGATCCTGTTTTATGGTGTGCCCGAAGGATGTTCGTTCGGTTCGATCGTCGCGCTTGAATGGACGGGAGCGCCTTATCGCCTCTGCCGCATCGACATGCCGGGCGTCGTCTCGAGTGACGTTTACAAGCCGCTGAATCCGATTGGCGAAACGCCGTCGCTGATGCTGCCGGACGGTCGGGTGATGAGCGAGAGCATGGCAATCCTCAATCATATTGCCGCGCGTACCGTTCACAAAGGCTGGGGTTTTCCTCCGGACGCGGAAAAGTTCGATCGGCTGAACCAGATGCTGGCCTTCCTCAATACCAGCTTCTTCAACGCGTTCGGCCCCCTCTGGCATACGGTCGAGCATGAGCTGGAACCATCGGCCAAGGACGCTCTGCGAGCCTATGGCATCGCCAAGGTGGAGAAGGCGCATGCGCAGCTGGAAACGCTGCTCGATGGCCGCCCATGGCTGCTCGGCGAGGAAAAGAGCTTTGCGGACGCCTATTTCGCCGGCATCGCCCGCTGGAACGATTTCCATCAGGTCGTCGACAGGCGGAAGTTTCCGGCTCTGAACGCCCTATACGAACGGCTTCAGCTGGATCCTGCAGTGCGCTTCGCCTGGGCGATCGAACACGAAGAGGATGCCCGGACCACCGGCAAGTTCCTGGGGCATGTCAGCCTTGAGGAGGCGCTCGGATCGCTGAAACAGGCAGCTTGAGATGGACATCGGGGGATATTCGACTGGACATCCCCCGATGCCGCTGGGGCGTATTCCCGCGACTCCTTGGTCAGGCTGCGGTGAGATCCTTCAGGAAGTCATCGCACCACCGGTTGATATCGTGTTTCAGGAGATGCTCCATCATCTTCTCCCAGCGCTGCTTGCGCTCCTCCAGCGACATCGTCAGTCCGCGTGCGATCGCGTGCGCCGTGCCTTCGATATCATAGGGATTGACGAGTAGGGCGCCGGTGAGCTCGCGGGCGGCGCCGGCAAAGCGCGACAGCACAAGCACGCCTGGATTCTCCGGGTCCTGGGCAGCTACATATTCCTTGGCGACGAGGTTCATGCCGTCCCGCAGCGGCGTCACAAGCCCGATCCGCGCCAGCCTGTAGAGGCCTGCCAGCACCGGTCTGGCCACGGAGCGATTGACATAGCGGATCGGTACCCAATCCACGGTACCGATCGCACCGTTCACCCGCCCGGCCTGTTCGGCGACGGTGCGTTGCATCTGCTCGTATTCGGGCACTTCCGAGCGGGATTTCGGGGTGATCTGAAGATAGGTCACCTTGTTCTGGTAGGCCGGGTTGAGGGTGATGAACTGCTCGAAGGCGTCGATGCGCTGGGTGATGCCCTTGGAATAGTCGAGCCGGTCGACGCCGATGATGAGGTCCCGGCCTTCGACGCTCTGGCGCGCCTTGCGCACCATCGCATTGGAGGCGGCTTTGCGGGCGAACTCCGCGAAGGCAGCCGTCTCGATGCTGATCGAATAGGCGCCGCCTTTGAAGGTGCGGCCATAGGTGCTGAACTTGCCTTCGCTGAGGCGCTCGCCAATGCCCTCGCGCACCAGCCCGCCGCCGAAATTGTCGAGGTCGAAATCCGTCTGGAACCCGACGAGATCGTACTCGGACAGGCCGCGCATGATCTGCTCGTGCACCGGCATGGAAAACAGCACGTCTGCGGGCGGCCAGGGGATATGCAGGAAAAAGCCGATCTTGTTCTTGAAGCCCATCTGGCGCAGCTCGGAAGCAAGCGGGATCAGATGGTAGTCATGCACCCAGATGACGTCGTCTTCCTTGATGAGCGGCGCCAGCCGTTGGGCGAAGAAGCGATTGACGCGGAAATAGCCGGCCATTTCCTTGCGCCCGTATTCGGCGAGATCCAGCCGGTAATGGCAGATCGGCCAGAGCACGCGGTTGGCGAAGCCGTGATAATATTCCTCCACATCGGTCTTTGTGAGATCGGTCAGCGCATAGGTTATGTTGCCATGCGTCTGCAAATGGAGGGCTGCGGGCTCTTTCGCCCCGCTCGACTTTCCGGACCACCCCATCCATATGCCTCCGCGTTCGGCAAGGGCTGCCTGCAAGGCGACGGCCAATCCGCCTGCCGGGGCGGCCCCGCCTCTTTCCGGGACGGTGACACGGTTGGATACGACCACGAGACGACTCAAGATTTCTTCCTTTTGTTCATGTAGCGGTTTTATCGCCGACAAGCGTGGCGACTATGCCTCTGAGCACTGAGGCCGACCGGATGATCGATTTCGCCTCGGTTCCATCGAGCACTTCGGCGATCCGAATCGAATGCCCGCCAAGTTCATTGGCGATGCGGAACATCGCTTCGTCGGTTACGTCGTCGCCGATGGCTATCGGCTTGCGGCTCTCGAATGGGGCTTGCTCGAGGAAGGCCTGCAGGGCATGGCCCTTGCTCGCGCGTGCCGGGCGGATCTCCATCACCATCTTGCCGCGCTGAAGCGTGAAATCAGGCCCGGCCATTTCCAGGTAGCGAGGCATGGCCGCCTCAAGCGCCTGCTGCCGGTCGGGTGCCAGGCGATAGTGAGCGGCGACCGCAGCTCCCTTGTCCTCCACCAGAACGCCGGGCCATTGCTCCGCTTCACGGGCAAGCGCGGCTTTCAGGTCCTCGAACGAGGCGTCTGGTTCGATCCGGCTGATGGCGCCGGATGGATCGCGCCGCTCCGCCCCATGCAATCCCGCGATCGGAAACGCATAGGGCCTAAAAAGCTGGTCGGCATACGGCAGTGCCCGGCCCGTTACCAGCGCGAGCGCACCGCCGAGTTTCATGGAAAGCCGGTGGAGGTGTTCCGGCAGATCCGGCGGGACGACGATCCCATCGGGGGTTTCGGCCAGATCGAGCAGCGTGCCGTCGATATCGAGGAATAAGGCCCATTGGTCGGGTTCGCTTGCAAGTTTGGAGAGGACCCGGTCTCCGGGCAGAGCAGGTACTTGTCCTGCCGTGGTGGGATGTTGCTGATGCGACATAGTGCCTGATTTAGGCCACAAGTTCACGCCGACAACCGCACGCGGCAACATTACGTTGCAAAAAGTGATGTTTGCTCCGCCGAAAATCTGGCATGAAAGTCCTTGGTTGACGTCCCGTTAACCATTTGCCGGGACTCTGAGTTTTCCAAATATCGGGCCGCGAACGGGCGGCAATATCGGAGCAGCAGATCTATGTGCCGTTGGGCAGCCTATCGCGGCGAACCTCTTTATCTGGAAGAGCTCGTATCCTCGCCGGCCCATTCCCTCATCGAACAGTCCCATTGCGCCACCCGCGCGAAAACAGCCACCAATGGCGATGGCTTTGGCATCGCCTGGTATGCCGACCGGCCCGAGCCCGGGCGCTATCGCGATATCCTGCCGGCTTGGTCGGACTGCAATCTGCGAAGCATCGCCCGGCAGATCCGTTCGCCGCTCTTCCTTGCCCATGTAAGGGCCGCAACCGCCGGCGGCACGCGGCGGGATAACTGCCATCCTTTCGTTCACGGTCACTGGTCGTTTATGCACAATGGCCAGATTTCCGGTTTCGAACGCATTCGCCGCGCGATGGAAGCGATGCTCGGTGATGAGCTTTTCCATGCCCGCACCGGCACGACGGATTCCGAACTTCTGTTCCTGCTCGCGCTGGAGCTGGGGCTTGATACCGATCCGTTCGGAGCGATGGAAAAGGTGATCGCGACGGTTGAGGACCTTTCGGTGGAGAAATCCGGCAACGCGCTGGTGCGCTTCACTGCGGCCTTCTCGAACGGCCGCGAGCTTTTTGCCGTGCGTTATGCTACCGATCACAAGCCACCGACCCTCTATGCCGCTCCGATGGGCGGCAAGACGGGTTATTGCCTTGTCTCCGAACCACTGAACGACGACGTCGACGCTTGGGCGGAGATTCCCGACGGCAGCGCCGTGAAGGTCGGTGGCGAAGGCGCGCAGGTGTCTGTCTTCGCGCCTCGCCGCGAGGACGAAGAAGCTGTCAGGAAGTTGGCGTAATTCCCAATTCCTGTCGGAGTTTCTTCGTCAGGCTCGCCGCCACGAGGTGATAAGACTGGGTGAGATAGTGAATTACCTCGTCATCTGAAAGCGGCGAGGATCTGCCGATCTCCACCCATTTGCGCTTGGCGAAATAGGGAGCCTGCCGGATCCCGTCGAGTGCCGTCAGGATTTCGAAACTTTCTTCCGGGCATTTCGCCACCACGCGCGCCTTGCCGTCTTCTGCCGAAAGCAACGTAAAGACCTTGCCGCCCACCTTGGCAACGTGGCTGCCCCACTGGTCGACAAAGGACGTGCCCGGCAGGCTTTTGACGAAGGCGTCGAAACCTTCAGGCTCGAAAACGCTCATGTCAGGCTCCTGCCAGCCGCTCGGCGATAAGCCGGGCCAGTCGTTTCGCGACTTCATCCTTTCCGAGATCGGGCCATTCCTCGATCCCACCGGCAGAGATAATCTTCACCCGGTTGCGGGTGCCGCCCATGATGCCTGTCCCGGGGGAAACGTCATTGGCGACAATCATATCGGCGCCCTTGCGTTCGAGCTTGGCGCGCCCGTTCTTTTCGACATCCTGCGTCTCAGCGGCAAAGCCGACGACCAGTTTCGGCCGCTTGTCGTGATGCCCCACCGTTTTAAGGATATCGGGATTTTCGGCAAGCTGCAGCGGAGGTGGAGCCTCACCCGGCCGTTTCTTGATCTTCTGTTCCGCCGAGGAGGCGACGCGCCAGTCGGCGACGGCAGCCACCATGACCGCGATATCGGCCGGCAAACGGGAAAGCACCGCGCCAAGCATCTCCTCCGCCCGCTCCACATGCACTGTCTTGACGCCGGCCGGATCGGGAATGGTCACGGGGCCGGAAACCAGCGTTACTTCGGCACCAAGTCTTGCCAGTGCCGCAGCAATCGCATGGCCCTGACGGCCGGAGGAGCGGTTGGCGATGTAGCGGACCGGATCGATCGGTTCATGTGTCGGGCCGGAGGTGACAATTGCCGTCTTTCCGGCCAAGGGTTTCGGTGCCTCGTCCAGCAACCGTTCTATTGCCGCGACGATCTCCAGCGGTTCGGCCATCCGGCCAATCCCCGCCTCGTTGCTTTCGGCCATTTCGCCAGCCATCGGGCCGATGAAATGGATACCGTCCGCGTTCAGGGTTTCGGCGTTGCGCCTGGTCGCGGCTGCGGCCCACATTTTCGGATTCATGGCGGGTGCGATGAGCACCGGCCGGTCCGTCGCCAGCAATACGGCGCTGGCGAGATCATCGGCAAGCCCATGCGCCATCTTTGCCATCAGGTCGGCGCTTGCAGGCGCCACGACAACCAGATCGCTTTCGCGGGCCAGTCGGATATGGCCCACATCCTGTTCGTCCTCCCGCGAAAAGAGATCCACATAAACATGGCCGGAAGAGAGTGCGCCGACGGCAAGCGGCGTGACGAATTCTTGCGCAGCCTTGGTCATGATCGGCCTCACCGAGGCTCCGCGTTCGCGCAGCCTGCGGATGAGGTCGAGGCTCTTATAGGCCGCGATGCCGCCCGAAATGATCAGAAGAATGCGCTTGCCTGTCAGTGCCATGCTCTTGCCCGGATATAGGATGTGTGGCGGAAGCTAAGCCCTTGCCCGCCAAGTTGCAATCGGCGCCACCTTTGGTCTTTTGGAACTGCGACGAGAGGGTGGGCGTTCTTTTCCCCAAAGGAGAAGACAGATGGCCAAGAAGAACGCAATCCCGAAGAAAGTCGCCGGCTTCAAGGTGCCGAAATCGATCCGCAAGTCTTCCTTTCTCAAGAGCATGCTGGCCAGCAAGACCGGCCGGGACATTCTTGGCAAAGCGCTCTTGGCCGCAGCCGGTGCGGCTGCCGCCGTGCTGACGGAGGAACGGGAGGACATTGCCAGGGCAGGCAAGAAAGGCGCACGCAAGAGCGCTCGCGCGGTGGGAATTGCCGGAGAGGCACTGCAAAGTGCAGCCAATGCCGCCATGGATGTGGTTGCCGACCAGACCCGTTCTATCTTTCCTGCCGCCAAGAAGAAGGAAAAAGACGACCGCCCTTTAGCGGACGCGGTAAGACATTAGCGAGAAGACGTGCCTCCTCTCGCGGCAAGCAGGAATCTCGCCTGCCGGGCCCGTTGAAGCGCCTGGTTCTGAAACGCTACGGCAAAACTGCGGCGGGCCGCATAGGCGCGGCTGCCGTGTTGAAGGCGCTCGGTGTGCTTGTCAGGCGACATCCAAAAACGGCATTGGAAATGGCGGGGGCCGGCTTGAGCGAAGCCGGCCGGGCAGGTTTCCAGGAAATAAAGGCAGCCGTCATACCGTCGTCTGACAACTATCAGGAGGGGAGCGCCGCCGCTCCGGCCGCATCTCCCAACGATACTGTCGAAACGAAAACCGTCTGAACGTCCTTGCTCCAAGCTATGAGGCAGATTGATCCTTCTGCAGGTGTGATGCTATCGATGAGTTGGCCGGATGCGGCCAGCCGTCCGCGGGCTTTTCGCCCATGGTGAACGCATCCACCGCCTCTCATCCTTAGCCACCCGGCCAACGATGACGAACGGATCAGTAATGCGGACCCTGATCTTGCCGTTCGTCCTTTGGAGGGTGATGAGATGCGCGACTTTCGCGATGCCAAACTGATGGCAAAAAGCCTGCGTGAGGCGCTGGCAGAACGTAAGATAGATCTTACCCATAGCCAGGCGCTCGAACTCGTCGCGAGCCAGTTCGGCTACGACAGTTGGAATGTGCTTGCCGCCAAGATCGAGGCGGTAGAGCCTCCGCAGAGGCGGGAGGCTGCGTCGATCCAGCCGGCGATCCCGATCTTCCGCATATTCTCCGTCGATAAGGCCATGGAGTTTTATTGTGGCTTTCTGGGCTTCGAGGTGGATTGGGAATACCGCTTTCACGACAACGCACCGCTTTATTGCCAGATTTCCCGCAGCGGCATGCTGATGCATCTAAGCGAGCATTCGGGCGATGCTTCACCCGGTGCGCGGGTCTTTGTGCCCATGCAGGGCATCAGGCACTTCCATGCCGAATTGATCGGCAAGAACTATTCCTATATGAGGCCGGGGCTTGAAGAGGTGCCCTGGGGCCTGGAGGTCACGGTCACTGACCCTTTCAGCAACCGGACTACCTTCTGCGAGCGCCAGCAAGGCTAGCGGTCGCCGCTAGCTCTTTTTCTTGGCAGTCGCGACCGGCTCGGTTGTCAGCTTGAAATCCGCCATTTCCTTTGGCGTCAGGTAATAGAGCCGGTCCGGCGGCGTTTCCAGGGCATTGATCCAGAGCCCGGCACCTATGCCCATCGCATCCAGATGCCGGGCTACCCGCGCGGTCGTCGCCTGCGCGGCCGACATGGCCTGTTCGGCGGTGGGCCTGTCCTTGCCACCATTGAAGACCTGATGCACGCCGACAACCGCGTCCTTCTCCGCCATGCGCCCAATACCGCCGGCGAAAACGATCGGGCAGGAGGAGGCGCAGAGGCCCTTCGTGGCCACCTTGGTGTCCAGCTTCTTCTCCCGGATCAGCTTCGACATGGTAAGCGCATCTTCGACCGAGCCGCCGGGCGAATTGAGCATCACCGTCTTCACATATTCGCCGCGGGCCTCGATCTCCTGTGCAAACCGACCCGCGGCACCAGGATCGATTGTCCCCTCGGCCAGAAGAACACCACTCGGTTTCAACTCGAATTTCATCGGCTGGCGCAGCACTTCCTTGGAGCTCGCCGGCTGGACCGGCGGCGCGGCAGGCACTCCGTCCGTCAGTGCCGGAGGCAGGACGGGTTGGTCCTGGCGCAACGGGTCGTAGCCCGGAAGCTCCGCATTCATCGCGGTAATGTCGCGCACGTCGATGACAAGAAAAACCGCCGCGGCCGACAACAGGATAAAGAAGGCGCCCCGCATGAGAACGCCGTCGTCCAGCTTCAACAGCGCCTCGATCGGCTTATCGATCCTCATGAGAGCGGTCCCGTGTGCGCGACTTGAGATCGATCGCGGTTATATTGTTCGGCTCTTGCGCGTCGTTCTCCGGTTCTGCCCTGGCGACGGCTTCTTCGATGCTGATGCCGCCAGCGGTGATCGCCCGCTGGACTTGCAGCGCCTGAAGTAGTTCCGCGGCAGTAATGCGTTCGGCAAAAGGCAGCTTTTCGTCCTGCCTGCGGATAGCGCCGTGAACGACCGCGAGAATGAAGACCAGCACGCCGGGCAAAAGATCGATCGAGATTGCGCCAGCCCAGGCAGGAATGAAGTCGGATGCGTAGCGCAGCACCGCTTCCGCGGAAGAGAGGGGTACGAACCGCCGTTCGGGCACGGGAGCACGAGCGAGGATCTCGTCGGCGGCCTGAGAGAGGACCTTCGACTGTGCCGCGACCGACGCCCGCACCGTCTCCATGACCTGGTCCTGGCGGCTGACGAGATTGGCATCACCGCCATCGGCCACCGGAGCGATGAAGCCGAGAGACAGGTCGTCCGCCGCCCGGCGGATCGACGGCGCGATCGATGTCTGCCCGAGCGAAGCAATGACGCCGGTGAGTGCGACGACTTCTGAGGAAAACTGGTCGGCGCGCGGTTCTATGGCGCCCGGCGCCGAAACGAGCGTCCGCATCGTCTCCAACCGCTTCTGCCCGTCGTTGAAGAGGTTCGTCACCTGCTCACGCGACGTGTTGATGCCGTTTTCGAGATCTTTAAGCTGTGCCGACATCTGCGAAAGGAGCGCCACGACGCTGCCGGATCCGTTCGTTCCCGTAAGCGCGCCCGATTGCCGTTCGGAGGCCGCGAGCTGGGCGAAACGCTCGGATGCCCGCTGGATATCCGGCAGCAGGCTTTGCGCGGCCAGGGCGTTCTGATGTGCCTGGTCGAGATCGGTAGTATAGTCCTCCACCGTTTCGGCGAGATGCTGTTCGAGTGCCGCCGAGCCTGCCAGTGCCGCCGCGTTCAGCCAGCTCGACATGGCAATGATCATGGCAGCGCCGAGCGCCATGACGCCGAGCATGGCGGTTCGGCCGGCGCGGGTCGTCACATGCGGATAAAAGCGTGCCATGTAGGACCAGAAGGCGTAGATCCCCACGGAAACGGAAGCGGAATATATGATCGCCGCAAAGAAGACGGCGGTCGGCGAGCCGTCGAGGATCGAACGTACGCCGAGATAGGTATAGACGCCGGAGGCGAGCGCGAGCACAGCCAGCGCAAACCGGGTCATGGTTTCGACGGCCGCGACGCCGTCCTGCAAGCGTTGGGAAGCGCCGAGCGCCATGGGCAAGGTCTCCGGAAAGGAATGTATTCCTTAACAGAGAATGAAGAACCGGGCGGAATAAAGGCGTCTGCGGTTCGCGCTGCCGGTGTGTGTCAGCCGAGCGTGAAGACGAAATAGAGCAGCGAGAGCGCGATGATCCACAATGCGATGCGGCCGGAACGGCTGTGTCGGGCTTCCGACCTGCCGATCGCTTCGGCCGTTTCGGGGTCGAAACGCAAGCCGTGCTCGCTCATATGAATGAGTTCTTCGTGGAACCTCTCGGTCTTGGCGGCAATTTCCGGCGCGGCTTCCGCAAGTTTTACCATTGCCTTCAGGCCGTCCTTCAGATCGGAGACCACTCGTTTCGGCCCCAGATTGCTGCGGATCCAGTCGCCGACCACCGGCTCGGACGCCTTCCACATGTTGAACCGCGGGTTCAGCATCCGCGACACGCCTTCGACGACGACCATCGTCTTCTGCAAAAGGATCAGCTCCGGCCGGGTCTGCATCTCGAAAAGGTCGGTTACCTCGAAGAGCAGCGCCAGAAGGCGGGCCATGGAAATCGTTTCCGCCGGCTGTCCGTGGATAGGCTCCCCGATTGCCCGGATCGCCTGGGCAAAGCTCGATACGTCATGGTGCGCAGGCACGTAGCCAGCCTCGAAATGGACCTCCGCGACCCGTGTGTAGTCGCGCGTGATGAAACCGTAGAGAATCTCCGCGAGGAAGCGCCTTTCCTTCTTGCCCAGTCGACCGACGATGCCCATGTCGACGGCGACGATCGTACCGGTTTTGTCGACGAAGAGGTTGCCGGGATGCATATCGGCATGGAAGAAGCCGTCGCGCAGCGTATGGCGAAGGAACGACTGGATCAGGACCTCGGCAAGCCTCTCCAGATCGTGGCCGGCAGCCTGCAAAGCGCCCACGTCCGACATTTTGATGCCGTCGATCCATTCCATGGTGACGACATCGCGGCCGGTCCGCTCCCAGTCCACGCTCGGCACGCGGAAGCCGGGATCGTCCTTGATGTTTTCGGCAATCTCGGAAAGCGCGGCCGCTTCCAGGCGAAGGTCCATCTCCACCTTGGTGGTCTGTTCAAGCGTGCGCGTTACCTCGACCGGCCTGAGACGCCGGGAGGAGGGTACGAAGCGCTCCTGCATGCGGGAGAGGAGATACATGCTCTCGATGTCGTGGGCGAAGCGCTGCCTCACACCCGGCCGCACCACCTTCACAGCCACCTTTCTGTCGCCGATCATGCAGGGATGCACTTGGGCGATGGAGGCCGCGGCAATAGGCTCTCCGAAGGAGGAATAAAGATCGCTGATGGGTCGTCCGAGCGAGCCTTCGATCGCCCCCTTGGCAATCTCGGTCGGGAAATAGGCCATGCGGTCCTGCAGGAGCGCAAGATCCACGGCCCAATCCACGCCGACCACGTCCGGGCGGGTTGCGAGGAATTGCCCGATCTTGACATAGGACGGGCCGAGCCTGTCCACGGCGCGCGTTAGCCGCTCGCTGCGTGCCTGCTTGAGCGAATGGTTGCGGGCCAAGGGCTGGACGAGCGACTTCAGAAGGCCAACCGAAGGCGGCAGGCCCTGCGAAGGAAGGGCAGAAACGATGCCCTCGCGCACCAGGACCCAGCCGACGCGTGCAAGCCGGAAATAAGCGCCGATCGTGCTCATGCGGTCAAAGCTTCCAACCGGAATGCAGCGCTGCAATGCCGCCGGTATAATTGGTGTAGGTCACGCGGGAGAAACCGGCGTCGCGGATCATCGTGGCGAAATTCTCCTGGTTGGGGAATTTGCGAATCGATTCCACCAGATATTGATAGGGCTCGGCCTCCCCGGTGATCATCTTGCCGAAGCGCGGGATCGCCTTGAAGGACCATTCGTCATAGAAGCGCTCGAGCAGCGGCATCTCGACCTCGGAAAATTCCAGCACCAGCAGCCTGCCGCCCCGTTTGAGGACGCGGTAAGCCTCTTTCAAAGCCACATCGATATGCGGCACGTTGCGAATTCCGAAGGCAATCGTATAGGCGTCGAAGGAGCTCGACTCGAAAGGCAGGGATTCCGCATTGGCTTCAACGAAATCGAGGTTCTCCGAAAGCTTGCGCTTCGTGGCTCGCTCGGCGCCGACTGCAAGCATCGAACCGTTGATATCGAGCACGGTGACATGGGCCTTGCGGCCGGAGGCCTCGACGATCCGGAAGGCGATGTCGCCAGTGCCGCCTGCCACATCGAGGGTCCTGTAGTTGCTGTCCTTGCGCGGGTTGAGTGCCGCGATCATGGCATCTTTCCAGACCCGATGCATGCCGGCCGACATCACGTCGTTCATCACGTCGTAGCGCTTGGCCACCTTGTGGAAGACATCGTTGACCAGCCCCTGCTTCTCACCCTCTGCAACCCGGCGGAAGCCGTAGGAAGTCTCCATTCCGCCTTCAGCGCTGGTACGGGCTTCGGTCATCGGTGAACTCCTTGACTCCATTCGCGAGCGACCATAGCGAAATCACCTGCGCCTCGCTATCTGTGGTCCATGCATTATAGATGCATGCGACATCCGGTCCGCTCTATAGAGCAGGAACGGTAAGGTTGGAACAGGAAGTTAGGTAGCTATGCCCGAATTGCCAGAGGTGGAAACCGTCCGGCGTGGTCTCGCGCCGGCAATGGAAGACGCCGTCGTCTCGAAGCTGGAACTGAACCGGCCGGATCTGCGCTTTCCGCTTCCGGAAAACTTCGCCGACAGAGTGAAAGGGCGCCGGATCGTGTCGCTGGGCAGGCGTGCCAAATATCTGCTGATCGATCTGGAGGACGACCTGACGGTCATCAGCCATCTCGGCATGTCCGGCTCCTTCCGGATCGAAGACAACACGCTGGGTGAGTTCCATCATCCGCGATCCAAGGACAGCAAACACGACCACGTGGTCTTTCATCTTACGAAAGAAAGCGGACCGCTACGGGTCATCTATAACGACCCGCGCCGCTTCGGCTTCATGCATCTATGGAAGCGCAGCGAACTCGACCTTTATCCCGCCTTCGCCGACCTGGGACCCGAGCCGACCGGCAACGCGCTCAATGCGGACTATCTCGCGGCTCGCCTTGCCGGCAAGAGCCAGCCGCTGAAGGGTGCCTTGCTCGACCAGACGGTGATCGCCGGTCTCGGCAATATATATGTATGCGAAGCGCTGTGGCGCTCGCATCTTTCACCCAGACGCGCGGCCGGCGGCGTGGTCACCAAGACGGGAAGACCGAAGAAAGAGCTTTTCGCGCTTCACGAAGCCATCCGGAACGTCATTTCGGATGCGATCGCCGCGGGCGGCTCTTCACTTCGGGATCATATTCAGACTGACGGTTCTCTCGGGTATTTCCAGCATTCCTTCTCGGTCTACGACCGGGAAGGCGGGGCTTGCCGCACGCCCGGCTGCAGCGGTACGGTCGCCCGCATCACGCAGGCGGGCCGCTCCACTTTTTATTGTCCTGTCTGCCAGAAATAGGAGAGGAGACACCGGATGAGCTACGAAACCCTGTTGACCGAAATCCGCGAGTCCGTGGCGTTGATAACGCTCAACCGGCCGAAGGCGCTGAACGCCCTCAATTCCACCGTCATGGCAGAACTCACCGATGCATTGGCCGGTTTTGGCAAGGACGAAGGCATCGGCGCGATCGTTCTGACCGGCTCTGAAAAGGCCTTCGCCGCCGGCGCTGATATCAAGGAGATGCAAGGGATCGATTTTGTCGATGCTTATGTGAGTGATTTCATTTCCGGCTGGGAGGCGATCGCCGCAACCCGCAAACCGATGATCGCGGCCGTATCCGGCTTCGCGCTCGGGGGCGGTTGCGAGCTTGCCATGATGTGCGACTTCATCATCGCTTCTGAGACCGCGAAATTCGGCCAGCCGGAAATCACCCTCGGCGTCATCCCCGGCATGGGCGGTTCGCAGCGCCTGACACGGGCGGTCGGCAAGGCGAAGGCCATGGACCTCGTCCTGACCGGTCGGATGATGGACGCGGTCGAGGCCGAACGCGCTGGCCTGGTATCGCGGATCGTGCCTCCGGAGCGCCTGGTTGATGAGGCGGTGGAAGCGGCCGCCAGGATCGCTTCCTTCCCCAGGGCTGCCGTCCTGATGGCCAAGGAAGCGGTTGCCCGCTCCTTCGAGGCGACGCTTGGAGAAGGCCTACGTTTCGAACGGCGGCTCTTTCATTCGCTATTTGCCACGGCCGACCAGAAGGAAGGCATGAGCGCCTTCGTCGAAAAGCGTAAGCCGCAATTCTCGAACCGGTGAAACAGGCACGCGATTGGTCAAAATGCGCGTTGACTGGAGCGGGTATTCCGGCTATATGCCCGCCCACAGTTGGGAAAGCCTGATCACGGCTTCCTCTATTGCTCCCGAATTGCTGGATCGAGGGTCGCAGGACCGACGCGGCAACGGCGGAGTTTTGGTTCGAATTCGTAGAGAGGCATGAAATGGCCAATACAACTTCGGCGAAGAAGGCGACCCGCAAGATCGCTCGCCGTACCGCAGTCAACAAGGCTCGCCGTTCGCGCGTCCGTGGCTTCATCCGCAAGGTTGAGGAAGCCATCGCATCCGGCGACATCACGGTTGCTGCCGAGGCTCTCAAGGCTGCGCAGCCAGAGATCCAGCGTGCCGCTACCAAGGGCGTGCTTCATAGCAATACAGCGTCCCGCAAAGTGTCTCGCCTGGCGGCTCGTGTGAAGGCTCTTTCGGCCTAATAGCACTCGACAAAATTAAGTCACAAAAAAGCCCGGTCGCTTGACCGGGCTTTTTCTGATTCTCTCAGCTAACCTTATATTTACCCGGCTCAATAACAATTTCGTGTCAGCGGCGTGACAGAAATTTCTGTATAATTTCAATATGTTGGTGGAGGTGGTTAGGCGAGGGGGCAGCTCGGGCGCCCGGCGGATGGCGCCCAACTGAGTCAAGAAGATTTTTATTTTTTTTGTGAACGATCGCGCCGAATGTATGTCATTTTTGAATCCCATTGATTCAAAAGCGATTCTCCATGAAGCCGTCTGTGACATTCAAATCACGCTGGGAGAGTCAACGCCCAGCTCTTAATTTTGCGTAAAATTCATCATTGATCTTGGCATTTGATCCTGCCTAAATGGCCTCCAGCAAGGGGCGCGGGGATTACTTCAGAGGGCTGCCGGCAGTCGTTCTTCCGGGACGGCGCGGAGACTTTCTGCCCCTTGCTACGGGACAAGTTTTGCCCGTTTTCCATATAACTATCGGTTGTGATCCGGAAATTTGACGTTTCCGGAGACGGTCGGATTTTGTCGAGGCCAGATCTGCGCTGCGGAGCTGGGGCAAAGGAGGAGAGGCAGGTTCGAGCGGCCATGATGAGGATGGGCGTTCGGTGTTGTGCGAGGTGGCTCTCGCGAGGCTTTGGTCCGAATACGAGGCGGACTGGGCAACGCTTTCGATCTGCTGTTGAGGCGGGGAAGCATAAAAAATGGAACGGGCGGCGATGTTCTCAATGATTGGGAATGGTTTGCTGTGCCCGGGAAAACGAGGTTTGTCCTGGCGGCGTAACGAGAACCGCCGGGCTATGAATTTGGAAGGCGGCGCATAATGCAAATCAGTATCGTACCGAACCGTGCGGGTAATGGGGACCAATCACGGCAGTCATTTGATTCAGTTTGCTCTCAGGCGGCAGGGGAACCACCGGAAATGAAGCATGATGCTCTTTTCGAGCGATTCAGCACGCGTTTGAAGGCACAAGTCGGTCAGGATGTTTATGCAAGCTGGTTTGGGCGTTTGAAGCTGCATTCGGTCTCGAAAAGCGTGGTTCGGCTGACGGTGCCGACGACCTTTCTGAAGTCCTGGATCAACAATCGTTACCTCGATCTCATCACGTCCATCTTTCAGGCGGAAGACGCGGAAATTCTGAAGGTGGAAATCCTGGTGCGCAGCGCGAGCCGCAACACCCGCACCCCGGTAGCGGGAGAAGAACGCGGGACCGCGCCGGACCCGATTCCCACACAATCCTTCCAGCGTCCGCAGATGCCGCGCGAAATCGGCAAGATCGCAACTTTTCCCACGCCGGCGGCTTCGGCTGCCCGTCCGACGCAGGCGCCGAGCCCGCTGTTTGGCTCGCCGCTGGACAGTCGCTTCACCTTCGACACCTTTGTGGAAGGTGCATCGAACCGCGTAGCTTTGGCCGCAGCGAAAACCATCGCCGAAGCTGGCGCCGGTGCGGTCCGCTTCAATCCGCTCTTCATTCATTCCGGCGTCGGTCTCGGCAAGACCCATCTCCTGCAGGCGATCGCCAACGCTGCGGTCTGCAGTGAGCGGATGCCGCGTGTCGTCTACCTGACGGCGGAATATTTCATGTGGCGCTTTGCGACCGCCATCCGTGACAACGATGCACTGACGCTGAAGGACTCGCTGCGCAATATCGACCTCCTGATCATCGACGACATGCAGTTCCTGCAAGGCAAGATGATCCAGAACGAGTTCTGCCACCTCCTTAATATGCTGCTCGACAGCGCCAAGCAGGTGGTGGTCGCTGCCGACCGTGCTCCCTGGGAACTGGAATCGCTCGACCCGCGGGTCCGCTCACGTCTGCAGGGCGGCGTGGCGATCGAAGTCGAGGCGCCGGATTACGAAATGCGTTTCGAGATGCTGAATCAGCGGCTCGCCGTCGCACGCCAAGATGACCCGTCGCTCGATATTCCGGTGGAAATCCTCTCCCATGTCGCGCGCAATGTCGCAAACAGCGGCCGCGAACTGGAAGGCGCGTTCAACCAGCTGATCTTCCGCCGCTCTTTTGAGCCTTCGCTGTCGATCGAGCGCGTGGATGAACTGCTGGCCCACTTGGTCGGTGCGGGGGAAGCCAAGCGCGTCCGCATCGAAGACATCCAGCGCATCGTCGCCCGTCATTATAATGTCTCGCGCCAGGAACTGGTATCCAACCGCCGTACGCGGGTAATCGTGAAGCCGCGACAGGTGGCCATGTATCTTTCGAAAACCCTGACGCCGCGGTCTTTCCCGGAAATCGGGCGCCGGTTCGGCGGCCGTGATCACACCACAGTGCTCCATGCGGTCCGCAAGATCGAGGAATTGATCTCCGGCGATACCAAACTCAGCCACGAGGTCGAACTCTTGAAGCGGCTGATCAACGAAAACAACGCCTGAGACCATGTTTCTTCTGTCCGTCGCAACGATATGGGCCGTGGCGTGTATTACGCCAGGGCCTAACACGTTGCTCGTGATGCGCTACGCACTGACAGCGCCGAGACGGGTGCCGATTGCTGCGGCGATGGGCACCATCACCGGCACCTTCTGCTGGGGCCTTGCCGGCTGGCTCGGCATCAACGTCCTGTTTCAGGCGGCTCCATTCGCCTATGTGGCGCTGAAGACGGCCGGGGGGCTTTATCTCGTCTGGCTGGGGGCGAAGATTTTCCTAGATGTTCGCAGGGCCCGGCATGCGGCGGACCTGACGGCGCAACGGGTCGATATGCCGTTGAAGACTGCTTACAGAATGGGATTGGCGACCAATCTCGCCAATCCGAAATCGGCGCTTTTCGTCGCAAGTCTTTTTTGCGGCAACCATGCCGGCCGGCACCCCTTTCTTTTATGGCTTGATCGCAATTGCGGTTATGCTTGTCGTCTCGACCGTCTATTATGCCTGCCTGATCGGCCTCATCACGCATCCGGCAATCGCAGCCGGATATATCAGGGCCAAAAAGAAGATCGACGTCGGCGTCGGCCTGATCTTCGTGGGCTTCGGCACGAAACTCTTGCTGTCGCAACGATAGGGTAAAACGTAGATGCACGGCGATCCGACCTCCTCGTTTTATGCCGAAAATGCTGCGGCATATGCAGGAAGCGCAGCCGGGCCGAGCATGCGCCGGCTGGATCTGTTCCTCGCAAAGCTTAAGGCCGGCGCTCAGATTCTCGAACTCGGCTGCGGTAACGGGCGCGACAGCGGCGAGATGATCAAACGCGGCTTCCGCGCCGTGCCGACGGATGGTACGCCGGAGATGGCCGAAGAGGCAACGAAACGCCTCGGCGTGCCGGTTTCGGTGCTGAGTTTTGAGGATATCGATGCGGTCGAAGCCTTCGACGGCGTCTGGGCAAATGCCTGCCTGCTGCACGTGCCTCGCGCGAAACTTGGCGCTGTCCTTGGAAAAATCCATGCCGCGCTCCAGCCGGGGGGCCTGTTTTACGCGAGCTTCAAGGCCGGTGAGGCGGAAGGCCATGACGATCTCGGCCGCTTCTACAATTATCCGTCCAAGGAGTGGTTGGAAGAGCTCTACGCGAGCTTGTCCTGGACCTCGGTTAAGATCGCCGAGGAGCAGGGCACCGCCTATGACAAGCGGCCGACCGATTGGCTCCATGTAGTGGCCGTAAGAGCGTAGCTTCCAGTCGTCAGCAAGCCAGATCGGCTACGACGGAATCGAGGATCAGCATGCCCGACGGCGTGCAGCGGAGCCGCGAATTGCCGAGCCTTTCGATAAATCCGTGCTCCAGCAGTCGCTCCTCGCGCACGGGATCGGGATCGCGGCCGGAAAGCTGCTGCCAGCGCGCAAGATCGACGCCCTCACGGAGCCGAAGACCCATCAGCAACAGTTCGTCGGCCTGTTCTTCGAAGCCGAGGACCTCCTGATCGAGCATGCCGTGTCCCTGGCTTTCGACGAGGTCGAGCCAGCTTTCCGGACGCCGTTCCGTGGCGGTGGCCAGCTTCTGGTTCCCCCGGCTCAGCCGGCCATGGGCCCCCGGGCCGATGCCGGCATAATCGCCATAACGCCAGTAGGTCAGGTTATGGCGGCTTTCGGCGCCCGGCCGGGCGTGGTTGGAGACTTCGTAGGCAGGCATGCCGTGCCTTTCCGTAATCTCCTGCGTGGCTTCGTAGAGCGTAGCCGATTGGTCGCCATCCGGCACAATCAGTTTGCCGGCCTTGTGGAGCCCGTAGAAGGGCGTGCCTTCCTCGATCGTGAGCTGGTAGAGCGACAGGTGGTCGACCGCGTAGGAAATCGCCTCTTTCAGCTCGGCCTCCCACGCCTCGACCGTCTGTTTCGGCCGTGCATAGATGAGATCGAAGCTCATGCGTGGAAAGATCTCGCGAGCAAGCCGGATCGCCTTCAGGGCATCGGCGACATCATGGAGCCGCCCGAGGAATTTCAAATCCGTGTCGTTCAGTGCCTGGACGCCGAGCGATACGCGATTGACGCCAGCACTCCGATATCCGCGAAAACGGGTCGCCTCGACGCTGGAGGGATTTGCCTCCATGGTGATCTCGATGCCGTCGGGCACGTGCCAGTGTCTGGCGATCCCATCCAGGATCGCCGAAACGGTGGCCGGATCCATCAGCGAGGGCGTGCCTCCGCCGAGGAAGATGCTGGTGACCGTTTTCGGGCCGCTCATCTTCCGCATCGTCTCCATCTCTTTCAGGAAGGCGGCGGTAAAGCGCGGCTGGTCCACCGGCTGGTGGCGGACATGGCTGTTGAAGTCGCAATAGGGACATTTGGCCGCACAGAAGGGCCAATGCACATAGACGCCGAACCCCGGTTCGCCCGTATCGGGCAAAAGTGTATCGGTAGGAAGAGTGAGGGAGGGGGTCAGTTCATGCCTCCAGGCAGGTTTCGACGAAGCGTTTGAACGCGCGGGCGCGGTGGGACAGCGCCTCCGGCTCGCCGGGTCGCCAACCATGCTTCTGTTCGCTGCTCATTTCCCCGAAGGTGATGTCATAGCCTTCCGGCTGAAAGACGGGATCATAACCGAAACCCTGGGTGCCGCGCGGCGGCCATACGACGGCGCCCTCCACCTCGCCGCGGAAAAACTCCGTATGCCCGTCGGGCCAGGCAAGGCAGAGCACGCTGACGAAGCGGCCGGCGCGCTGTTCGGCCGTCGTCGCGCCGCGTTCTTCCAGCGCCTTTTCGACCTTCTCCATCGCCATCTGAAAATCGCGGCTGCCGTCCTCGCGCTCCGCCCAGTTGGCCGTATAGACGCCGGGCGCCCCGTCCAGCGCGTCGATCACCAAGCCGGAATCGTCCGACAGCGCCGGCAGGCCGGAGGCCTTTGCCGAGGCAAGCGCCTTGATCGCTGCATTCTCTTCGAAAGTCGCGCCCGTTTCGTCCGGTTCGGCAAAGGCCAGCTCGGCCGCCGATTTTGCCGAAAAGCCGAGTGGGCCGATGAGCTCGGCGATCTCGCGAATTTTTCCGGCATTGTGGCTGGCGACGACGATGGTCTTGGTATCGAGCTTGCGCATCAAAATTCCTATTCGATATTCCACAGCTTCGGCTCTGCACATTCCAGGCTGTTGCCCGCCGGATCGCGGAAATAGATCGAGCGGGCGCCGTTCGGCCAATGAAAGTCGCTTTCGATGGCTACGCCTGCCTTGTTCAGCTTTTCCCGGAGCCTGTCAATCGCCTCGCCGCTGATGCGGAAACAGGCATGGCCGGCTCCCCTGGTGCCGTGCGGCGGCACCGGCAGCGCGTCCTTGGAGGGCGGCTTTGTGGTCTCGGCTGGATTGAAGATCAAGAGGATCCCCGGGCCGCAGCGGAAGAAGACGTGTCGGTTGCCGGCACGCAGGACCTTTTCAAGGCCGAGAACGCCGCCGTAGAAAGCTTCGGCGGCGTCAAGGTCATCGGCATAGAGCGCGGTTTCGAGGATGCCTTCGATCAACGCGCCCTCCCTCCGTCAGGCGATCGCCTGTTTTTGCATCGCCACCAGTTCCTGCGTACCAGCCTGCGCCAATGCCAGCAGCTTCAGGAATTCGTCCTGGCTGAAGGGCGCGCCCTCGGCCGTGCCTTGAACTTCGACGATGCCACCGGCACCGGTCATCACGAAATTCGCGTCCGTCTCGGCGGCGGAATCCTCCAGATAGTCGAGGTCGATGACAGGCTGGGTTGCGAAGATCCCGCAGGAAATGGCCGCCACATGATCCCTCAGCACCTTCTCGACCTTGATCATCGAGCGGGCCTCCATCCACTTCAGACAATCGTAAAGCGCCACCCAGCCGCCGGTGATCGACGCCGTGCGGGTGCCGCCATCGGCCTGGATGACGTCGCAGTCGACGGTGATCTGCCGTTCGCCGAGTGCTTCGAGATCGACGACGGCCCGAAGCGACCTGCCGATCAGACGCTGGATCTCCTGCGTCCGGCCGCCCTGCTTGCCGGCTGCCGCTTCACGCTTCATGCGTTCGCCCGTAGCGCGCGGCAGCATGCCGTATTCGGCAGTCACCCAGCCCTTGCCGGAATTGCGCAGCCACGGCGGCGTCTTTTCCTCAAGGCTGGCCGTGCACAGGACATGCGTGTCGCCGAACTTGACGAGGCAGGAGCCTTCCGCATGTTTGGAAAAATTGCGCTCGAACGAGACCTTGCGCATCTGGTTTGTCTGTCTGCCTGAAGGCCTCATGCTCTGCTCCTGAATTGCGTTGGCGTCTTCTAAGACCGCCGCCGCTCTTTTGCAAAGGAAAAGCCCCGGCCGGTTACAGCGGTGTCACGGAAGAACAATTATTTCCAATTTGCGCCGGCCGGGGGAATGACTATATTTCCTTTGGAGATCAACGGTACGGTGAAGGATTGATGGGTTTTTCTGGACCGACGGGTAGAGACAACGGATCCGTGCTCGATGACCGTTCGCGGGAAATATTCCGTCGCATCGTTGAAAGCTATCTCGAAAACGGCGAGCCGCTCGGCTCCCGAAATCTTTCGCGTCTCCTGCCCATGTCGCTCTCGCCGGCTTCCGTGCGCAATGTCATGAGTGATCTGGAAGAACTCGGCCTCATCTATTCGCCGCATGTCAGTGCCGGCCGCCTGCCGACGCAGACAGGCCTCCGCTTCTTTGTCGATGCCTTCATGCAGGTCGGAAACCTCTCGGAGGAGGAGCGCTCTGCAATAGACCGGCAGGTTCGCCGCGCCGATCGCGATCAGCCGATGGAAAGCCTGATGGCGGAAGCGAGCCTGATGCTCTCCGGCGTGTCGCGTGGCGCCGGCCTCGTCATCACAACCAAAAGCGATCCGGTCCTCAAGCATGTGGAATTTATCCGCCTTGAGCCGACAAAGGCGCTTGCCGTATTGGTCGGCGACCATAACCAGGTAGAAAACCGTATCATCGAATTGCCGGCGGGCGTCACGTCCTCGCAATTGGTGGAGGCTGCGAATTTCCTGAACGCCCACCTGACGGGCCAGACCCTACCGGAACTGCGCAACCAGCTCACGAAGCTGAAGGATGCGGTCCAGAGCGAGCTTTATGCCCTCTCCCAGGATCTGGTCGAACGGGGGCTGGCGGTCTGGTCCGGCGACAGCGAGGAAGGCAAACCGAGCCAGCTTATTGTCCGCGGCCGCGCCAACCTGCTTCAGGGCCTCGATGAGACGGCTGATCTCGACCGGCTGCGGCTTCTCTTCGACGATCTGGAAAAGAAGGACAGCCTGATCGAAATCCTGGAGCTTGCCGAGAAAGGTCCCGGGGTCCGCATTTTCATCGGCTCGGAAAACAAGCTTTTCTCGCTCTCCGGTTCTTCCTTGATCGTCGCGCCCTATCGCGACGGCGAGGACCGGATCGTGGGGGCCGTCGGGGTGATCGGGCCGACGCGCCTCAATTATTCCCGCATCGTGCCCATGGTGGATTATACGGCCCAGCTTCTGGCAAGGCTGTCGCGCTGAAACCGGCTGAATGCCGGCGCAAGTTTCCCGGCGAGCCTTGATTTTTCCACTTTAAACCTCGATATCGGGCACAAATCCAAAGCCATATATCCCAGTGAAGAATAACCGGAGACCGTCATGACCGACGAAACCAAGAAGCACGGACCTGACGCAGCCGCCGCCGAGAATACGGCGGAAGCCGTGGCGTCTGCTCTTCAGGACGCGGCCAACCAGGGCGCAGCCGAAGCGCCGGCCGCGGCCGAGCCCGACCCCATCGAGGTTTTGAAGGCTGAGAACAACGAATTGCGTGATCGCTTCCTGCGTCTTGCCGCCGAAATGGACAACCTGCGCCGCCGCACCGACCGCGATGTCAAGGATGCCAAGTCCTATGCCGTCGCCGGCTTTGCGCGCGACATGCTTGCCGTTTCCGACAATCTGCGCCGTGCACTGGATGCCGTTCCGACGGAAATGCGCGCAGCTGCCGACGCGGCGTTGACGACGCTTCTCGAAGGCGTCGAACTGACGGAGCGCTCCATGCTCTCGGCGCTCGAGCGTCACGGCATCAAGAAGATCGAGGCGGAAGGCCAGAAATTCGACCCGCACTTCCATCAGGCCATGTTCGAAATTCCAAACGCAGACGTGCCGAACAACACGGTCGTTCAGGTCGTCCAGGCAGGATATACGATCGGCGAGCGGGTGCTGCGTCCTGCCATGGTCGGTGTCGCCAAGGGCGGCCCCAGGTCCGAAGCCACGGCTGCGGAGCAGGCGGGTGAAAAGAACGCCTGAGACGTGTGAAGGCGGGCGGTTTCGCCCGCTCTCTCGCGATGAAGGTGAGGGTGCTCGCGCGCTCTCATGACTTGCCGCCCTGCAAGATCAGTTATAAAAATATAACGTGTCAGCCGATTCGGATATCGATGCCGTTTTCAAAGCTCTCGCCCATCCTCGGCGAAGGTTGATCCTCGACCAGTTGAAGGATCGCCCGCAAACTACCGGATCGCTCTGCGAAACCTTCTCGGACATGGATCGCTGTACGGTGATGCAGCATCTGAAGGTTTTGGAGGACGCCGATCTGGTGATCGTAAGAAGGGAAGGGCGCGAGCGCTGGAACTACCTCAACGCGCTGCCCATTAAGGCGATCCAGGATCGCTGGATCGGCGATTACGCCGCCCACGCCGTCCGCCTGCTCGATCGGCTTCAGGCCGACCTCAAGGATTGAAGTTTAAACGGATCCACCCGACGCTCGATCGCGGCCGGGCGAACTGATTTCGTCTCCACGAAAATCGTCAAGCCGTCAGGCGGCGTGATTTGCCTGTTCCTCATTCAGGAAGGCATAGATGGCGGTGGCGGAGTCCGTCTTGCGAAGCTTTGCCACCAGCTCTTGATCTCTGAGCACGCGCGCGATGCGAGACAGTGCTTTCAAGTGGTCGGCGCCGGCCCCTTCCGGAGCGAGCAGCAGGAACACGAGATCCACCGGTTCGTCGTCCAGCGCCTCGAAGTCGACCGGCGTCTCGAGTCGTGCAAAAATGCCCTTGATCGACGAAATGCTGTTGAGCTTGCCGTGCGGAATGGCGATCCCATGGCCGACGCCGGTGGAACCGAGCCGTTCGCGCTGCAGAATGATGTCGAAGATTTCCCGCTCGCCGACGCCAGTAAGCTTGGAAGCCTTGGCTGCCAGTTCCTGCAGGAGTTGCTTTTTGGAATTTACTTTCAAGGCAGGAATAATCGCATCTTGCTGCAGCAAATCTGCCAATGCCATTCTAGTCATCCTTTGTGCCGCAAGAGCTCCCGCTCCAGGCGAGGGGAAGCGCCGCTTCCGACGCTCTCCCCAAGATTGTTCAGTTCTTGATATTGGTGGAATCGATCCAGCCAATATTGCCGTCGTTGCGGCGGTACACGATGTTCAACTCTTCCTTGCCGGGGCTGCGGAACAGCAGCACAGGCTCGTCGGTCATATCCAGCGCCATCACGGCGGTTGCGACCGACATCGTCTTCAAAGGTTTTGAGCTTTCCGCGACGATGGTCGGCGCAAAATCCTCAGGCACTTCGTCTGCTTCATCCGGTACGCGGTCCATGACCGTATATGCGACTTCGGCATGGCCATTCAGGTGGTTGCCGGCATGATGATCCTTGAGGCGCCTCTTGTAGCGGCGCAGCCGCTTTTCGATCCGCTCAGCTGCGGCATCGAAACTGCCCTGTGGATCGTTTGCTTCCCCTGCCGCATGCAAGACGATCCCGGTGTCGAGATGCACTTTGCAGTCGGCCGAAAAACGCGAGCCGGATTTTTCTACAATGACTTGGCTCGAATATCCCCCGTCGAAATATTTCGTAACCGCCTCACCGATCTGTCCCTCGATCCGCTGACGGAACGATTCGCCGATTTCCATATGCTTACCGGATACACGGACACCCATGGAATTTTTCCTTCTTGTCGTGACTTGCGTGTTCAGTCTACGCCAAGCCGCCCCCTCATCCAAGCCACTCGCATGCGACAAGGTCAAATTGCTGCAATCTTTGCCCAGCTGGTTGTCGGGGATGCCTAAAGCCTATGTCCCGTGCAATTGCGGCGGGCTTCTAGCCCCCGGAGCCTTAAATGTCAACGGTTGGGGAACTTGGGAATTTTACGTAGCCCTCCACGACGTCAGGGCAGGTTTTTCGTCAAGATGAGGTTAGAAGGCAGCCACTTTTGCAAGCGCTCGCTTCTCCCGGCGTCGCTGAACAGAAGACGGAATGTTCATTGCCTCCCGGTATTTGGCGACAGTCCGGCGGGCGAGATCGACACCGCCGCGTTTCAGGCTGATGACGATGTCATCGTCGGAGAGGACCGCCTCGGGCGTTTCCTGTGCGATCAGTTGGCGAATACGGTGCCGCACCGCTTCGGCGGAGTGATTGTCCCCGCCTTCTTCCGCCGAACCGATTGAGACGGTGAAGAAATATTTGAGCTCGAACAGACCCCGGGGCGTAAGCATGTATTTGTTTGAGGTGACCCGGCTTACCGTCGATTCATGCATTTTGATCGCCTCGGCCACCGTCTTGAGGTTGAGCGGTCTCAAGTGATCGACGCCGTGCATCAGGAAGGCGTCCTGCTGGCGGACGATTTCAGCCGCCACCTTGATGATCGTCCGGGCGCGCTGGTCGAGGCTGCGGGTCAGCCAGTTCGCGTTCTGCATGCATTCCGAAAGGAAATTGTGGTCCTCGCCACTTCTCGGGCAGCTCTTCGAAACCGTCTGGAAATACGCCTGGTTGACTAGGACGCGCGGCAGTGTGTCGGGATTGAGTTCGATCATCCAGGTGCCATCAGGCGCAGCGCGGACGACGATATCAGGGGAAATCGTCTCCGAGGCGCCACGTTCAAAGCTGGCGCCGGGCTTCGGATTCAGCCCGCGAATTTCCGCCAGCATGTCGATCAGGTCCTCGTCGTCGACGCCGCAAATCTTTCGAAGCGAGGCGAAGTCGCGTTTGGCGAGCAGTTCGAGATGCCGGACGAGAGCGTCCATGGCGGGGTCCAGCCGATCCTTCTGGCGAAGTTGGATCGCTAGGCATTCGCTGAGCGACCGTGCGAAGACGCCGGGCGGATCGAGCGTCTGCAGCTTGTTCAGGATGGCTTCCACATCGTCGCAGGACTTGCCGAGCCGGGTGGCTGTTTCTTCGATGGCGCCTTGCAGGTAACCCGCCTCGTCGAGTTGATCGACCAGATGCTGCGCGATCAGCCGGTCGGCCGTGCCGGTGATGAGAAACGGGATCTGCTGGTTCAGGTGGTCGCGCAATGTCACTTGGCCGGCGACGAACTCGTTCAGATCGTAATCGTCGCCGGATTCTCCGCCCGGCATCGACTTCCACTGGCTCAGCAATTCTGGTGCATCGGCACGGCGGGCTGGTCCGTCGTCCGGAAAGACGTTTTCAAATCCCGTATCGAGACCTTCGCCAAGACGCTCGGCAGTTATGGCGGAGTTGCCCTCGTACCAGCGGCCGTCGCTGGAGATGTGGAGGGCTTCGCCGCTTCCGCCGTCGGCTTCCGGGAAGGTTTCCTCGTTTTCAAAGCCTGTTTCCGTGCCGCCATCGATCTCGCCTGGCGCAATTTCGAGCAGCGGGTTCTTCTCGACTTCCTGTGCGATGAACTGGTTGAGCTCGAAATGCGTCATCTGCAGCAGTTGAATGGATTGCATCAACTGCGGCGTCATCACCAGCGACTGGGTCTGCTTCAGAAAAAGGCTGGCGGATAAACCCATGGCGGACGCGAAACTCCCCTGATATCCCCTTGGCTGTTCCGTCATGAAACAGCGCAGCGCGCCTTCGGCCATCCCCGCACATAGCCAAATTTGCATCTGGCACAAGAATTGCTTTTTTGAAAGATTTGGTCAAGCGCCGCAGTACGGGAAAGTAAATTTCTTCCGCGCGCTACAGGCTAAACTTGTCGCCCAGGTAAAGGCGGCGAACATCGGGATTGTTGACGATGTCATCGGCCCGACCATGGGTCAGGACTTCGCCTGCGTGAATGATGTAGGCGCGATCGATGAGGCCGAGCGTCTCGCGAACGTTGTGATCCGTTATCAGAACGCCGATGCCGCGTGCCGTCAAGTGGCGCACGAGGTTCTGAATATCGGAAACCGAAATCGGGTCGACGCCTGCAAAAGGTTCGTCGAGCAGCATGAAGGCCGGGTCGGTCGCAAGTGCGCGGGCGATTTCGAGCCTCCGCCGTTCGCCGCCGGACAGAGCGACTGCCGCGGACTTACGAAGCTGGCTGATATGGAATTCTTCCAGAAGCTCGTCGAGCTTGCGCTCCCGCTTGTCCTTGTCCGGTTCGTGCACTTCGAGCACGGCACGAATATTTTCCTCCACCGTCAGGCCGCGAAAAATCGACGCTTCCTGGGGCAGGTAGCCGACGCCGAGCCGAGCCCGGCGATACATCGGCATATGGGTGACCTCGTTGCCGTTGATGGCGATCATGCCTTCATCGACCGGTACGAGCCCGGTAATCATGTAGAAGCAGGTTGTCTTGCCCGCGCCGTTCGGTCCGAGCAGCCCGACCGCCTCGCCGCGGCGCACGACCAGCGAGACGCCGTTGACGACGCGGCGCGTATCATAGGTCTTGGAAAGGCCGTGCGCCACCAATGTCCCCTCGTAGCGCGCTTTGTCGCGTGCAACGAAGGGTTCTGGCGCAGACGGCTTCCTGGCCGACAGACGGGAGAGCAACGGTGTTTTCACGAGATATGTCTATTATTGCTTCTGTTGCGGCTGCCGCGACTTCGGGTCGAGCAGGATTTCGACCCGGCCGCCGCAGGCATCGAGCTTGGCTTGGCCCGTTTCCATCAGCACCGTCAGCTTACAGCCCTTAAAGACGTTGGGGCCTTCCGACAGGACAACCTGCTTTCCTGAAAGCACGAAGGTTTGTGTCGCCATGTCGAACTCGCCTTTTTCGGCGGTCGCCTGCTGGGTGCCGGAGGTCAGGAAAACGGTATCGTCCAGGAAGATCTTATCGATATTGGCGTTGCCGGACGTTACGGACGCGCCTTCACCGGTATAGAGGACGGTCATCTTGCCGGCCTTCATCGTGGTCGAGCCTTGCACGACCTGGACGTTGCCGGTGAAGAAGGCTTTCTTTTCCTGTTCCTTGATCTCGAGCTGATCGCTCTGGATCTGGATCGGCTGGTCGTTGGAGAGCTTCAGGCCCTCCATCTGGCTGGTTGTCGATTGGGCGGAGGCTGTTGCGGCAAAACAGCACGCGAAGCTTGCCGCGATCAAGAATGCGGTATTCCGGTTGAGAAGGCGGCGATTAGTCATGACGGCCGGGCTCTATTTGCCTTGGTTGCGGATGGCGGTAGGATCGAGATGGACGCGAACCTGACCTTTGAAGGTGATGGTGCGTCCCTTATCCGTTATCTTTAAAGAGTCTGCAACAATCGAACCTTCCTTCATCGAAATGTCGACGGGATCGGGCGTATCCATGACGCCGGCATTGACATCGAGATGTGCGGATTTGAAGCGGGCGGTGATCCCGTTGGAGAGGTTGACGTCGAAGGGAGCGGTGAGGTCGAGCATGTCGGTGCCGCGGTCGAAATCGGCGCCGGTGGCAATCACGCGGGCGATCACGTCGTCGTTGACGGGTACGGCGGCCTTGACGTTTTCAAGCGTGATCTTGTTCGGGTTCTCGATATCTTGAAGGGCGCGGTTGGCCGTCATCGAATAGCTGATGCCGTCATTGTTGCGGCCGGAAATGGCTGGCCGTTCCATGACGATCTTGCCGTTCTCGATGCGGGCGTTTTCGATGGACAGATTTTCCGGCAAATAGGCGCGGATGATGGAAACGCCGATGAATGCCGCCGAGATCACGGCTGCGGCGATTGGCAACAGGACCTTCAGCTTCCGTACCATGGCGGAATGCGCAAGCGCGGCCTGATATGCATCCGCCTGGGGCTGCAGCGCCAGCGCAAGGCCTGCCGTTTTTCGGATATTCTGCAGCATGGGTGCCGGATAGGTCCTTCTTTGCCTGCCACCGCCGCGGCGCCATTCGAATGGCGCCGGCATGCATCGGGCAGGCTTTCGTTGTCCGCCAATATGGTTTTTATTCATCAACAAACAATAACGGACAATATAAAAACGTGATGTGCGCCGCTGCAAAACGCGCTAGAGAGCCTATTTAGCAACGGAAGCGCATTTCAAAGGGCATTTTCCATGGATCAAATGGCAATCGCGGACAGGCGGAACCTGCGCCGCAAGCTGAGCTTCTGGCGTATCGTCGCCCTGGTTTTCCTGGTCGGCATCGGCTTCGCGCTCTATCGCACTGCTTTTGGCGAAGGCGCCGGATCCGCGGTGCCCCATGTTGCCCGTATCGAGATTTCGGGGCTGATCACCGATGACAAGGAACTGCTGGAGCGGCTCGAGCGGATCGCCGAGAGCGACCGCGCCAAAGCCCTCGTCGTTTCGATCTCTTCGCCCGGCGGTACGACTTACGGCGGGGAGCGTATTTTCAAGGCCATCCGCAAGGTGGCGGAAAAAAAGCCCGTCGTTTCGGATATCCGCACCCTTGCTGCCTCGGCCGGTTACATGATCGCCACTGCAGGCGATCAGATCGTCGCTGGCGAAAGCTCGATTACCGGTTCGATCGGCGTGATCTTTCAGTATCCGCAGGTCGATGAGGTGATGAAGAAGGTCGGTGTTTCGCTGGAAGAGATCAAATCGGCGCCGCTGAAGGCTGAGCCTTCTCCCTTCCACCCGGCGAGCGAAGAAGCAAAGACGATGATCCGCAACATGGTGATGGACAGCTATGCCTGGTTCGTCGATCTCGTTGCAGACCGCCGGAAGCTGCCGCGCGACGAGGTGCTGAAGCTCGCAGACGGGGCGATCTTCACGGGTCGCCAGGCGCTAACGGCCAAACTGGTCGACAAGCTCGGCGGCGACGAGGACATCCGCGTTTATCTGGAATCGCGTGGCGTCTCTAAGGACCTGCCGGTTGTCGACTGGAAGGAGCGGAACTCGTCGTCGTCCTTCTGGCTTGCGAGCATGCTTGGCCAGTTCGTCAAGCAGACCGGCCTGGGCGAGGCCATCGCGCCGGATATGCTCCGCATCTTCGGCGCGGACAAGTTGTTCCTTGACGGTCTGGTCTCGGTTTGGCAGGTTGGGCGCGGTTGAAAATCTAGTTTTTTCAGGGGGCAACCGTGATCAAGTCAGAACTGGTGCAGATCGTTGCAGCTCGCAATCCGCATCTCTACCATCGCGACGTCGAGAACATCGTGAACGCCGTGCTCGACGAGATCACGGATGCCCTTGCCGCCGGAAACCGGGTCGAATTGCGTGGCTTCGGCGCCTTTTCGGTGAAGAATCGTCCCTCCCGTTCCGGCCGCAACCCGCGCACCGGCGAAAGTGTGTTCGTGGAAGAGAAATGGGTTCCCTTCTTCAAAACCGGCAAGGAACTCCGCGAACGCCTGAATCCGGATCTTGCCGACGAAGAGGATTAATCCTCTGTGGCGCGGCTTTGCGTCGCCCTTGAAACCCCATAAAGCGCGCCTATTCTGCAACAGACGCCGGTAAAGCGGCGATTGACCTGTTGCCGGAGATTACCCATGGACAAGCTCAAAAAGATCCTCAGCCTCGTGATCTTCGTGCCGCTCGGGATCATATTGATCGTGCTGGCGGTGGCGAACCGTCAGATGGTGACGCTTGCACTCAATCCATTCCGGCCGGAAGACAGCGTGCTGGCCGTCAGCGCGCCTTTCTTCCTGTTCCTGTTTCTTGCCCTTCTCTTTGGCATGCTGGTCGGCGCGGCTGTGACCTGGTGGAGCCAGGGCAGGCATCGCAAGCAGGCTCGTGTCGAGGCACGCGAGGCAGTGCGCTGGCAGAAGGAACACAAGGCTGCCGTAGGCGGTCAGCCGGCCTCTCGGCAACTGGTTTCCAAATAGACGGGCTTTGGCCTAAGCTTGCCCGGTCTTTGCCATCACCGCTTTGTTGAAGTCTGCAAAGAACTGGCCGGCGAGTTTTTGCGATGTCGAATCGATGAGGCGAGAGCCGAGCTGGGCGAGCTTGCCGCCGACCTGCGCTTTCGTCGAATAGCGCAGCAAGGTTTCGGAGCCGTCTTCCAGCAGCGTCACGGTTGCCGATCCCTTGGCGAAACCGGCGATACCGCCCTTGCCTTCACCGGAAATCGTGTAGCTCTCCGGCGGGTTGACGTCGGACAAGGTCACTTCGCCGGAAAAATTCGCCGAAACCGGACCGATCTTCAGCTTGACCGCCGCGACAAGTTCGGTCGGCGATTTCTGCTCAAGCGTCTGACAGCCCGGAATGCACTGGCGGAGAATTTCCGGATCGTTGAGTGCCTCCCACACCACTTGGCGGGGTGCTGCAATTCGTTCTTCGCCGCCCATATCCATGTCGTGATCCTCCCAAGACCTGTGGCGGTACTATTGCTGCGGCGTCTCGTTTTGCCAAGGGGAACATTGGTGGGCGTGTGGCCCGATGAATAAAACGCGGCATCTGTCCGGCAGTGACTTTGAAGAATGCCGGGCAAATGCTATCTGCTGCCCCACGATTACCAATCTGAGCGGATGAGCGCATTGAAGAACAAGGAAAGGCGGCCGGCAAAGAAGGTTCAGGCCGCTGCCCCAAAAACGGCTGCGCGCGGTCCGGCGGCGTCAGCCAAGCCGCAGCCGGCAAGGCAGGCGGCCCGCGCCCCGGAGAAGGCCGCAAAGCATGCGGCCGCAACGGCACCAGCGGAAACGCGCGCGCTTCTTGCCCGCCAGGGGGAGAGGCCGGTTGAACGGGTGCCGGTCATCCTGGAATCCTCCGGCGCAGGTGATTTCCACCTGATCGACAGCGGCAACGGCTTGAAGCTGGAGCAATACGGTCCGTATCGCATCGTCCGGCCGGAGGCGCAGGCGCTCTGGCAGCCGTCGCTTCCCGCCCATGTATGGGAAAAGGCGGATGCGGTCTTCACCGGTGATACGGACGAGGACGGCATGGGCCGCTGGCGTTTCCCGAAGGATGTTCTTGGCGAAACCTGGCCGCTATCGCTGCTCGGGGTTGATTTTCTCGGCCGCTTCACGGCCTTCCGGCATGTCGGCGTCTTTCCCGAGCAGATCGTTCATTGGGACTGGATGAAGCGTCGGGCCGAGGAGGCGAACCGCCCTGTCAAGGTGCTGAATCTCTTTGGTTACACCGGTGTGGCCTCACTTGTTGCAGCCGCCGCTGGCGCCGAGGTCACGCACGTTGATGCCTCCAAAAAGGCAATCGGCTGGGCCCGCGAAAACCAGGCGCTGGCGCGGCTTGAAAAGGCGCCGATCCGCTGGATCTGCGAGGATGCCATGAAGTTCATCCTGCGGGAGGAACGCCGTGGCAACCGCTATGACATCATCCTCACCGATCCGCCAAAATTCGGCCGTGGCCCCAACGGTGAGGTCTGGCAGCTCTTCGATCATTTGCCACTGATGCTGGACATCTGCCGGGAACTGCTTTCGCCGAAAGCGATCGGTCTGGTTCTCACGGCCTATTCGATCCGCGCGAGCTTCTATTCCATTCACGAACTGATGCGCGAGACGATGCGCGGTGCAGGCGGCGTGGTGGAATCCGGCGAACTTGTCATTCGCGAGGCCGGACTGGACGGCAAGAGCCCCGGCCGGGCCTTGTCCACGTCCCTTTTCAGTCGCTGGGTACCCGCATGACCGACGAATATCACAAGACTGGGCCACGACGCGTCGGCCAGGTGAAGGAAGTCACTTCGCTCGCCAACCCGATCATCAAGGATATCAAGGCGCTAACCAACAAGAAGGACCGCGAGGAGAGCGGCACTTTCATGGCCGAAGGCCTGAAACTCGTCATCGACGCGCTGGAACTCGGCTGGTCGATCCGCACGCTCGTCTATTCCAAGGCAGCCAAGGGCAAGCCGCTGGTCGAACAGGTGGCGGCAAAGACCGTGGCACACGGCGGGCTGGTTCTGGAAGTGAGCGAAAAGGTGCTGTCGTCGGTCACCCGCCGCGATAATCCCCAAATGGTTGTCGGCATCTTCGAACAGCGCTGGAAGAAGCTCGACGATCTGAAACCGGCCAGGAACGAAACGCTGGTGGCGCTCGATCGGGTCCGCGATCCGGGCAATCTCGGCACGATCATCCGGACGGCTGATGCGGCGGGAGCGTCCGCCGTTGTCCTCGTCGGCGAATCCACCGATCCGTTCTCGCTGGAGACGGTTCGTGCCACCATGGGCTCGGTCTTTGCCATGCCGGTGGTGAAATGTTCCGCAGAGGAGTTTCTCGCCTGGCAGAAGCGTTCCGGCGTCGAGGTCGTGGCCACGCATCTCGCCGGCGCCGTCGACTACCGGACCGTCGATTATGCCGGAAAGCCGGTTGTGCTTTTGATGGGCAACGAGCAGTCCGGCCTGCCGGACAACCTCGCCAGGGCTGCCGATCGCACGGTCCGGATCCCGC
Organism: Neorhizobium huautlense; assembly: GCF_002968575.1. Classification (GTDB taxonomy): domain Bacteria; phylum Pseudomonadota; class Alphaproteobacteria; order Rhizobiales; family Rhizobiaceae; genus Neorhizobium; species Neorhizobium huautlense. Next base: position 88,554 of record NZ_PVBM01000002.1, read on the forward strand.
AGCAGGGGAGGGCGGATTCGCTGAACCTCGCCGTCGCCACCGCCATCATGCTGTTCGAGGCGCGGCGCCACCTCCTGACCCTGGACGAGAAGAAATGACCGAACGCGCCACCTTTCTTTCAAGGCCGTTGGTGGCCCTGATCGTCATCGTCGTAGCTGTCGTCCTCGATCAGGTGGTGAAGATTGCCGTCGAAAATTATCTTCCCATGGAAGAAGCCGTGCCGTTGCTGCCCGTCCTGGCGCTTTACCGCACCTATAATCTGGGCGTCGCTTTCTCCCTTCTCTCGGGAATGGAGCGCGAATTCATCATCGGTATGCGAATCGTCATCGTCGCCTTCGTCGTCTGGCTCTGGCGGCGCACTCCGAGGGATCGGGCTTTCGCCCATGCGGGCTTCGCATTGATCATTGCTGGTGCGATCGGCAATCTGATCGACGGTTTTCTATATGGCCACGTGATCGACTACATTCTTTTCCACACGGCAACCTGGTCCTTTGCGGTGTTCAATCTGGCCGATAGCTTTATCACCGTGGGTGCCGGCCTGGTGGTCCTTGACGAGCTTTTCGGACCGAAAACCGCCGATCAGTAAAATTTTACCTGATTGCTCTAAGGATTGGGAAAGAAACCTCGGTAGTCTTCCCCATATGCGCGACATTGCCGAAATACATGAGCGTATCGCCAAAGCGTTCGCGTCTCCCACCTCGGTCGAAAATGCCGAACCGGTGGAGGAGCAGGCTGTGCCTGCCTTGGGCCTTGGTCCACGCGAACAACCCCGCCCACCGGCCAATGCGGTCGCGGCGCTGTTTTCCCGCATCTTTGAATGGCGCCGCAGGCGCACGGTTTCCCGCCTGCATCAGGCCTGGAAAGATGCCGAGGCTGCCAGTGCGGCAAAATCCCGGCAGATCGCGACGGTTGTGCATGAAATCCGCACGCCGCTGAACGGCATCCTCGGGATGACCCATCTGCTCGGCCAGACGAAGCTGACCGCAGAGCAGCAGAACTATCTGAGCGGCATCCGCCAGTCCGGTTATGCCCTGGCGCAGCTCGTGGAGGACCTGCTCGACTATTCGACGTTGGAGGCAGGCCGCTTCAAGCTCAACAATCGCGCCGAGAACCTGCGGCATGTGATCGAAAGCGTGGTTGAACTGCTGGCGCCTCGTGCGCACGAAAAACGCATCGAAATCGCCGCCACCGTAGACGCCGATCTCCCGGATCTGCTGGACTTCGATCCAGCGCGCATCCGGCAGGTGCTTTTCAACGTGATCGGCAATGCCGTTAAGTTCACCGCGGAGGGCGGCGTTCTGGTGCGGGCCTGTGTCGACAACGGCAATGTAGCGATTGCGGTCATCGATAGCGGTCCCGGCATGACGCCCGACGAACAGCGGCGGATCTTCGGTGAGTTCGAACAAATGGGCACCGCTGAAGCGCGCAGCGGAGGCACCGGGCTCGGCCTCGGAATTGCCTCTCGCATCCTCACCGAATTCGGCGGTTCTCTGTCCGTTGCGAGTCGCAAGGGAAGCGGCAGCACCTTCACGATCCGCTTTCCGCTGCAGCTTGCGGAAGTTGCGCAATCCGGCACCGTCGAGCGTAACCAGTTGCTGGCCCGCTCCCGTGTCTTGCTTCTGGCGCCCGATGGCCCGGCGGCGAGGGCGATGGTCGCGACCATCGAGACCCTGGGCGGTCGCTGCCGGCACGTGTCGAATACGGCGGAGGCCCAGATGCTGATCGACCGGGCGGAAGCCGGGCCTGTGCCCTACACCGATCTCATCGTCGACCACCGGCTGGCATCCGACTACGCCAATGAAAAAGCGCATGCGCCGCTGCACCGTATCCTGCTTGTCAACCCGGAGGAACGAGCCTCCCAGCCGCAGGATTTCTTCGATGCCTGGCTCATTCGGCCGCTTCGCGAGAAATCGCTGATCGACGTGCTGAGCGGCCTGCTCAGGGGGTTCGGCACGCGCGATGCGCTGAACGACAACCAGGTGCCGCCGGCGCCCGTGATCGAAAAACAGGTCGATGGTCTTTCTATCCTGCTCGGTGAAGATGATCCGGTCAGCGCCCTGCTCACCCGTTCCATTCTCGTAAAGGCAGGGCATCGCGTCATCCTCGCCGAAGATTTTCCCGCATTGCTGGAAGATGCGCTGCGGGAAGAGGCCCGGCCCGATCTGGTTATCTCGGATATGCATATGCCGGGAGGGACGGTACTCGACCTACTCTCGGCATTGCGCAAGGTAGAGAACCAGGGCGGCCTCGCACCCGTTCCGGTCATCGTCCTCACCGGAGAAAGCCGGGAAAATATCCGGCGGGAGGCCCTCCTTAATGGCGCGAGCGTTGTCTTGGGCAAACCGGTCGACCCGCTGAAGCTTCTGGACGAGATCCAGGCTCTGGACGCGGCCGCGTCCGGTCGTCAACAGATCCGTTGACGGAATCACTACCGGAACATATTGTCACAAAAGTTGTCACGTTCCTGTTGCAGAGACGTGATTTATGGCGGTGATCCAACCGGTACGGGACGAATCACCATGACACTTGAACTCCTGAACCGTAACTTGACCTCTGAAAAAACCCAGTCGCCGGCACCTGCCCCGGCAAGCGGCGATACCTTCGGCCGCATAGGCACGCTGGAAACCCGGCTTGCACGCAATGATCGCGAAATCGACGCCGCGCAGGCCGTGCGTTACCGCGTCTTTGTCGAAGAGATGGGCGCGACCCTGAATTCGGACGCCATGCGGCGCCGGCGCGATGTCGATTCCTATGACGCTATCTGCGACCATCTGCTTGTGATCGACCATGCGATTGAGGGCGATATCGAGGACCAGATCGTCGGCACCTATCGCCTGCTGAGGCAGGACGTGGCGCTCGCCAACGGCGGCTTCTATTCGGCCTCCGAGTTCGACATCGAGCCGCTGCTCTCCCGTCACCCGGACAAGCAGTTCATGGAACTTGGCCGTTCCTGCGTATTGCCGGATTATCGCACCAAACGCACCGTCGAACTGCTCTGGCAGGGCAACTGGGCCTACTCGCTGAAACACGGCATGAGCGCCATGTTCGGTTGTGCCTCCTTCCCGGGAATCTACCCGGAGGAGCACGCGCTGGCGCTGTCCTTCCTGCATCACACGGTTTCTACCAAGGGGGAGTGGGCAGTCTCCGCCCGTCCGGAACTCTATCGCAAGATGGATCTGATGCCATTCGAAGGCGTCAACGCCAAGAAGGCGCTGATGGCCCTGCCGCCGCTGATCAAGGGCTATCTGCGTCTCGGTGCGATGATCGGCGACGGTGCCGTCGTCGACCACGCCTTCAATACGACCGACGTGCTCGTCGTCTTGCCGATCGCCTCGATCTCCAGCCGCTACGTCAACTACTATGGCGCCGACGCCGGCCGGTTTGCGAGCTAACGCACCAGCCTGATTGGCCCGTTATATTGCGCGATCGTTCGTCCGGAGTCAGCAGCGGCATGCCTTCGGTCATGCTCTGCTTGCCAGCTCTGGCGATCACAAAACCCTCTCCTTTTGCCGCCTCCTCGACAAAGTGCGACAGATGAGTTTTCGCTTCATGAATATTGACCGTCTTCGTGGCAAAAGTAATCGAGTGGACTTAGTTTACTAAACTTCGTCCACCCGGGTGCTGTCTTCACTGGGGCTCACGTCCCGGCATTGTAAGCTGCGATCGCCGCCATGTTGACGATGTCGCTGTCCTTGGCGCCCATCGAAGTGATCTGCACCGACTTGTCGAGTCCGACGAGTAGCGGTCCGATGACTGTCGAAGCGCCAAGCTCCTGCAGCATGCGTGTCGAGATCGATGCCGAATGGATCGCCGGCATGACGAGCACGTTGGCGGTGCCGGAAAGCCGGCAGAACGGGTACTGCTCCATGCGGTGCGGATTGAGCGCCACGTCGGCTCCCATCTCGCCATCGTATTCGAAGTCCACCCGCCGCTGGTCGAGGATCTTCACCGCCTCGCGCACCCGTTCGGAACGCTCGCCGATCGGCTGGCCGAAGGTGGAATAGGCAAGCAATGCAACGCGCGGCTCGTAACCCATGCGCTTGGCAACGCGTGCGGCTTCGACGGCGATATCGGCGATGTCCTCGGCATTCGGCATGTCGTGGACCGCCGTATCGGCGACGAAGATCGTCCGGCCGCGCGAGATCACTAGCGAGACGCCGATCACCTTGTGGCCGGGCTTGGGGTCGATGCAGCGGCGAATATCCTGCAGTGCGGTCGCGTAGTTGCGGGTCGTGCCGGTTACCATCGCGTCCGCGTCGCCAATCGCCACCATGGTCGCGGCAAAGTGGTTGCGGTCGTTGTGAATGAGGCGCTGGACGTCGCGATGCAGGAATCCTTGCCGTTGCAGCCGGGCGTAGAGATGATCCGTATAAGCCTCGACCCGATTGGAAAGGCGGGCATTGAGGATTTCGATGCCGGGGCGGTCGAGCTCTATGCCGGCCTTTTCCGCTGTCGCGCGGATCACGTCGTCGCGGCCGAGCAGGATTGCGGTTCCGAGTTCCTGATGGCAGAAGGAGATCGCCGCCCGCATGACCTGTTCTTCCTCCGCCTCCGCGAAGACCACCCGTTTCGGAAAGCGGCGCACGCGCTCGTAAATGCCTTGGGTGGTAGCGGCGATGGGGTCGCGGCGGGCGGAGAGCTCGCGGCCATAGGCGGCAAGGTCCGTAATGTTCCTGCGCGCCACGCCGCTTTCCATTGCCGCTTCCGCAACGGCGACCGGGATCGCCGAAATCAGCCGCGGATCGAACGGCACGGGGATAATATATTGAGCGCCGAAGCGCGGCCGGTTGCCCTGGTAGGCCGCGGCGACATCGTCCGGCACGTCTTCCCGTGCCAGTTTGGCAAGGGCTCTGACAGCCGCGATCTTCATCGCATCGTTGATCTGGCTTGCCCGAACGTCGAGAGCGCCCCGGAAAATGTAAGGAAAGCCGAGGACGTTGTTGACCTGATTCGGATAGTCCGAGCGGCCGGTCGCCATAATCGCATCGTCACGGATACGGGCGACTTCTTCCGGCGTGATTTCCGGATCCGGGTTCGCCATGGCGAAGATGATCGGCTTGTCGGCCATGGAGCGGATCATCTCTTCGCTGAAGGCGCCTTTCTGGGAAAGGCCGAACACGACATCCGCGCCCTTCATCGCCTCTTCAAGCGTCCGCTTGCTCGTCTTCACCGCATGCGCCGATTTCCACTGGTTCATACCCTCGGTGCGCCCCTGGAAGATGACGCCCTTGGTGTCGCAGAGGATGATGTTTTCCGGATTGAAGCCCATCGCCTTGATGAGTTCGACGCAGGCGATCGCCGCAGCCCCCGCGCCGTTGCAGACGAGCTTCGTCGTCTTGAGGTCGCGTCCGGTCAGTTCCAGCGCATTGATGAGGCCGGCGGCGGCAATGATTGCCGTGCCGTGCTGGTCGTCATGGAAGACCGGGATATCCATCAGCTCGCGCAAGCGGCTTTCGATGATGAAGCACTCCGGCGCCTTGATATCTTCGAGATTGATGCCGCCGAAGGAGGGGCCGAGGAAGCGCACGCAGTTGATGAATTCGTCGACGTTCTCGGTATCGACCTCGAGATCGATGGAATCGACGTCGGCAAAGCGCTTGAAGAGGACGGACTTGCCTTCCATGACAGGCTTGGAGGCAAGTGCCCCGAGATTGCCGAGGCCGAGGATCGCCGTGCCGTTGGAGATGACGGCGACCATATTGCCGCGCGTCGTGTAATCGTAGGCGGTGGCAGGATCGGCCGCGATCGCCTTGACGGGCACGGCGACGCCAGGTGAATAGGCGAGCGAAAGATCGCGCTGCGTCGCCATCGGTTTGGTCGGATTGATCTCGAGTTTCCCGGGTCGGCCTTCGGAATGAAAGTCGAGCGCCTCCTGTTCGGTCACGGATGTGCGCGTGCGGGCCTTGTCGTTGACGGGCATGTCTCCTCCAGCTTTCAGCTTTTTGTGGGCAGCCGTCCTCCAGGCCGCGGCAGATTATTGTCTTTCAGGGGCCAACATCGATAGTGTCGCCAATTCCTGTGCGCAACAAGAAATCGGTTCTGTGACCCAATTTGAAAGATTCTCCATCGAAGCCCTGAATGCAGCCGAGCTTGCCTCGGAGGAAAGCCGCGCGTCCGCGACGCCGATGATGGAGCAGTATATCGAGATCAAGGCGAACAACCCCGGTTCGCTGCTCTTCTATCGCATGGGTGATTTCTACGAACTGTTCTTCGAGGATGCGATCGATGCGTCCCGCGCGCTCGGCATCACCCTGACGAAGCGTGGCCAGCACATGGGCCAGGATATTCCCATGTGTGGCGTGCCCGTGCATGCGGCGGACGACTATCTCCAGAAGCTGATCTCGCTCGGCTTCCGCGTTGCCGTCTGCGAACAGGTGGAGGACCCGGCGGAAGCAAAGAAGCGCGGTTCGAAATCGGTCGTAAAGCGCGATGTCGTCCGGCTCGTGACGCCGGGCACGATCACAGAAGAAAAGCTGCTCGTCGCCTCCGAATCCAACTATCTGATGGCGCTCGCCCGCATCCGCGGCTCCTCGGAAGCGCAAATGGCGCTTGCCTGGATCGACATCTCGACCGGCGTCTTCCGGGTCGCTGAAACCGATCCGTCGCGCCTGCTCGCCGATATCCTGCGCATCGATCCGCGCGAGCTGATCTTGGCTGACACTATTTTCCACGATGCGGAGTTGAAGCCGGTCTTCGACATGCTGGGCAAGGTTGCCGTGCCGCAGCCATCCGTTCTGTTCGACAGCGCCAGCGCCGAAGGCCGGATCGCCCGCTATTTCGGTGTCGGCACGCTGGACGGCTTCGGCACCTTCTCCCGCTCCGAGCTGGCCGCCGCCGCGGCCGCGGTCGCCTATGTGGAAAAGACCCAGATTGCCGAACGCCCGCCGCTCGGCCGGCCGGAACGCGAAAGCGGCGCCTCGACGCTCTTTATCGATCCCGCCACCCGCGGCAACCTGGAACTCACCCGCACACTGTCCGGTGAACGCGAAGGCACTCTCCTGAAGGCGATCGACCGCACCGTCACCGGTGGCGGCGCTCGTCTGCTCGCCGAGCGGCTGATGTCACCGCTGACTGATCCCGACCGCATCAACCGGCGGCTCGACTCGATTTCGTTCCTCTTGGAGGAGCCTGGGCTCTGCTCCGAGCTTCGTTCTTCGCTGAAACACGTGCCGGATATGCCGCGTGCGCTGTCCCGTCTGGCGCTGGATCGCGGCGGTCCGCGCGATCTCGGCAGCATCCTGCAGGGGCTGGAAGCGGCGCGCGGCGTGGCGGCCTTTCTTGATGGTGCTCTGCTGCCGGAAGAGCTCGGCAATGCGCTCACCGATTTGAAAGCCCTTCCGCTGCACCTGGAATCGATGCTTGGAAACATGCTGGCCAAGGAACTGCCGCTCCTGAAGCGCGACGGCGGCTTCCTGGCCGAAGGCGCCCATTCGGAGCTGGACGAGGTCCGTGCCCTGCGCGATCAGTCGCGCCGGGTGATTGCCGCGCTCCAGCTTCAATATGCCGAGGAAACCGGCATCAAATCGCTGAAGATCAAGCACAACAACGTGCTTGGCTATTTCATCGAGGTCACGGCCGGCAATTCCGGCACGATGACAGACACGCCGGAGGGCAAGGCGCGCTTCATCCATCGCCAGACCATGGCAAGCGCCATGCGCTTCACCACGACCGAGCTTGCAGATCTTGAAAGCCGCATCGCCAACGCTGCCGATCGGGCGCTGACGATCGAGCTCGAAGCCTTCGGCCAGATGGTCGAGGCCGTTACCGCCGAAGCCGAGGCGATCAAGGCTGGCGCCCGAGCACTCGCCGTCGTGGATGTGGCCGCCGGTCTCGCCATGCTCGCCGAGGAATGGAACTACCGCCGCCCCGTCGTTGATGCCTCCCGCATGTTCGCGATCGAAGGGGGCCGCCATCCCGTCGTCGAACAGGCGTTGCGCCGGCAGTCCTCGGGTCCCTTCATCGCCAACGACTGCGATCTTTCCCCGTATGGGACCGGCGAGTTCGGCGCGCTCTGGCTGCTGACCGGTCCGAACATGGGCGGCAAGTCGACTTTCCTGCGCCAGAATGCGCTGATCGCCATCCTTGCGCAGATGGGCTCCTTCGTACCCGCGACGTCAGCCCATATCGGCATCGTCGACCGGCTTTTCTCACGCGTCGGTGCATCGGATGACCTGGCGCGCGGCCGGTCGACGTTCATGGTGGAGATGGTCGAGACGGCGGCGATTCTCAATCAGGCGACCGACCGGTCGCTGGTCATCCTGGACGAGATCGGCCGCGGCACCGCCACTTTCGATGGCCTGTCGATCGCCTGGGCGGCGGTCGAGCACCTGCACGAGGCGAACCGGTGCCGCGGCCTCTTTGCTACTCATTTTCATGAGCTGACGGTGCTGTCGGAAAAGCTCACCCGCCTCTCCAACGCCACGATGAAGGTCAAGGAATGGGACGGCGAGGTGATCTTCCTGCATGAGGTCGGCCCAGGTGCTGCCGACCGCTCCTACGGTATCCAGGTCGCCCGGCTTGCCGGCCTGCCTGATTCCGTCGTTGCTCGCGCTCGCGACGTTCTCACCAAGCTGGAAGATTCCGACCGCAAGAACCCGGCAAGCCAACTGATCGACGACCTGCCGCTCTTCCAGGTCGCAGTGCGCCGTGAAGAAGCCAAACGCGCCGGGCCGTCGAAAATCGAGGAAGCGCTGAAGGCAATCAATCCAGACGACATGACACCGCGCGAGGCATTGGACGCGCTTTATGCGCTGAAGAAGCAGCTGAACTGACAGCTTTTGATCTGAGAGCAAGACGGCCGGCGCATCCTGCGGCGGTCTCTTCATGCTTTTCGACTTGGAACATGATAGGCATCGAAATCTGGATTTGAGGCGACTTTCGTCGGATATCTGCATTGCTCTCCATTCCCTTGCCATTCCTTGCCGGCCTTGTCTTCGCGCTGACGCTTTATCGCAGCCTGAAGGGCGTCGAAGTCCCCGGCACCCGCCGTTATTTTTATGCTTTTCTCGTCCTTTATGCCTTGCAGGGCATCGGTGTGGGTCTGCGCTTTGGTTATGGTGTCGAGGGGTTGACACCCTTTCTTCCAGTCTCGGCATCCCTCATGCCGCCGCTTGCTTTTCTGGCGTTTCGCGGTCTGACGGCGAAGCCTCTCCCGAGGCCCTTGCTCCATCTGCTGCCGCCGCTTGCCGTTTCGGTCGCTGTTGGCTTCTTCCGCGATCTGGTGGACCTGCTGCTGCTGGCGATCTTCCTCGGCTACGCTTTCGCGCTCTGGCGGCTCACCATGGCGAACGGCACCGAGGTCATGGCCGAGGCTTCGCTGCAGCGGATGCGCCCGGCGCTTCGTGCGGCGCGCCTCACTGCCGGACTGATGTTCTTCTTTGCCGTGAGCGACGCAGGCCTCGCCGTCTATGCAGGCCTCTACGGCTCCGATGACGTGCCTTTCGTGGTCGCCATCATGAATATCGCCGCAATCGCCGCCGTGGTGGTCTATTACTTCGCGCCGGAGCTTTCGGCTTCAGGCGCTCCGGCAAGGCCGGCAATGGAGGCGACCGCGGAAGACCGCGCCATCCTCGCCCGTGTGGAGGTGGCGCTGGAGGATCGCGAACTCTACAAGAGCGAAGATCTGAGCCTCGCGAAGCTTGCCCGCAGGACCGGCCTCTCCGTGCGGGATGTCTCTTCCGCCGTCAACCGCGCGACCGGGCTCAACGTCTCGCAATTCGTCAACAACCGGCGCGTCGCGGAAGCCTGCCGGCTCCTGCGGCAAAGCGAACGGACGGTCACGGCGATCATGTTGGATGTCGGCTTTTCGACGAAATCGAACTTCAACCGCGAATTCCGTCGCGTGACGGGCATGAGCCCGGCGCAGTACCGCATATGGGCCAAGCAGGCGCAAAGCGGCTCCGCAGAACCGAAGCGGACTTGAACTTTGTGTCGGGAAGAAACAACTTTGAAACGACCGGCAGTGATAATTGTTGGTCAAGGTGCCCCGAAATCGCTATAGCCTCCCCGGCAGGCCGGCACCGGCAGGATAACATGGCCAGACACGATATCGATTTTTCTGAACTGCTCGACGCAACCCGACTCAGGGCCGAATGCAAGGCGATCGCCGAGGACAAGAACCGCTCGCAGCTCGAACTCCGCGCCGCTCTCTTGCCGGTCCTGCGCCGCGCCAGCGTCGAAGGACGCGAAAAGGCGCGGGAACTGTTGGCCAGGGACGGCAGCGGGCTCGCCTGCGCGCGGCGCATTTCCTGGCTTCAGGATCAGCTAATCTGCGTCCTGCACGAAACCATCGCAGCCGGCCTCTATCCGGAGAGCAGCGCGATCGCGATCGCGGCTGTCGGCGGTTATGGTCGCGGCACATTGGCGCCGGGGTCCGATATCGACCTTCTCTTCCTTCTCCCGGAGAAAAATTCGGAGAATATGCGCAAGGCCGTGGAGTTCCTGCTTTACGTCCTGTGGGACCTGGGCTTCAAGGTCGGCCATGCCACCCGCACCCTCGAGGAATGCATCCGCCTGTCCAAGACGGACATGACGATCCGCACGGCCATCCTCGAGAGCCGCGACATCTGCGGCTGCGAGCGTCTGGTGAAGGAGCTGGAGACCCGCTTCGACAAGGAGATCGTCGCCGACACAGGCCCTGAATTCATCGCCGCCAAGCTCGCCGAGCGCGACCAGCGCCACCAGAAAGCGGGCGATACCCGCTATCTCGTGGAGCCGAACGTGAAGGAAGGCAAGGGCGGTCTTCGCGACCTTCACACCCTCTTTTGGATCGCGAAATATTATTACCGCGTCCGCGATACGGCCGATCTTGTCAAGCTCGGCGTCCTGTCGCGCGAGGAATGGCGCCTGTTCGACAAGGCGGATGACTTCCTTTGGGCCGTTCGCTGCCACATGCATTTTCTGACCGGCAAGGCGGAGGAACGCCTTTCCTTCGACATCCAACGCGAAATCGCCGAAAGCCTCGGTTACCATTCGCGTCCGGGCATGTCCGCGGTCGAGCGCTTCATGAAGCATTATTTCCTGGTCGCCAAGGATGTCGGCGATCTGACCCGCATCCTGTGCGCCGCGCTCGAAGAACATCAGGCGAAGGCGGCGCCGGGCCTGACCCAGCGTGTCATCTCGCGCTTTACCAAGCGGCTGCGCAAGATCCCCGGCACGGTGGAATTTGTGGAAGATCGCGGCCGCATCACGCTTGCCGACCCGGATGTCTTCAGGCGCGATCCGATCAATATCATCCGCTTCTTCCATGTGGCGGATATCAACGGGCTTGAGCTGCATCCGGACGCGCTGAAGCACATGACCCGATCGCTGTCGCTGATCGACAACGACGTTCGCGAGAACGAAGAGGCCAACCGCCTCTTCCTCTCCATGTTGACCTCGCGCCGTGACCCAGCCCTCATGCTCCGCCGCATGAACGAGGCGGGCGTTCTCGGCCGCTTCATTCCCGAGTTCGGCAAGGTCGTGGCGATGATGCAGTTCAACATGTATCATCACTACACGGTCGACGAACACCTGATACGCTCGGTGGAAGCGCTGTCCGAGGTGGACCAGGGCAAGGCCGCCGATATTCATCCGCTCTCGAACAAGTTGATGCCGAGCATCGAGGATCGGACGGTGCTTTACGTCGCCGTCCTGCTGCATGATATCGCCAAGGGTCGCCAGGAGGATCACTCGATCGCCGGCGCCCGCATTGCGCGCAAGCTCTGCCCGCGGCTCGGGCTCAACCCGAAACAGACCGAACTGGTCGTCTGGCTGATCGAGGAACATCTCCTGATGTCGATGACCGCCCAGACGCGCGACCTGCACGATCGCAAGACCGTTACCGACTTTGCCGAAAAAGTGCAGTCGATGGACCGGCTTAAGCTGCTCCTGGTGCTGACCATCTGCGATATCCGTGCGGTCGGTCCGGGCGTCTGGAACGGCTGGAAGGGCCAGCTCCTGCGCACGCTTTATTATGAGACCGAGCTGCTCCTGTCCGGCGGCTTCTCGGAGCTGTCGCGCAAGGAGCGCGCCAAGCAGGCGGAAGAGGAGCTTTTCAAGGCGCTCGTCGACTGGAGCCAGAAGGAGCGCCGCACCTATTCCAAGCTGCATTACCAGCCTTATCTGCTCTCGGTATCGCTGGACGATCAGGTGCGCCACGCCAAATTCATCCGCGATGCGGACAAGTCCGGCCAGGCGCTTGCTACCATGGTCCGCACCGACTCGTTTCATGCGATCACCGAGATTACCATTCTGGCGCCGGACCATCCGCGCCTCCTGTCGATCATCGCCGGCGCTTGCGCCGCGGCGGGCGCCAATATCGCCGACGCGCAGATCTTCACCACATCCGACGGGCGTGCGCTGGACACGATTCTCATCAATCGCGAATTCCAGGTGGACGAGGACGAGCTTCGCCGCGCCGGCACGATCAGCCGCATGATCGAGGACGTGCTGTCGGGCAAGAAACGCCTGCCGGAAGTTATCGCCACGCGCGCCAAATCCCGCAAGCGCAACAAGACCTTCGTCCTGCCGCCCTCCGTCACCATCTCGAACGCGCTTTCGAACAAGTTCACCGTCATCGAGGTGGAGTGCCTGGACCGTACCGGCCTGCTTGCGGATATCACAGCGGTCCTGGCCGACCTGTCGCTCGATATCCATTCAGCGCATATCACCACCTTCGGCGAAAAGGTCATCGATACGTTCTACGTAACCGATCTCGTCGGCTCGAAGATCATCAACGAGAACCGCCAGGGCAATATCTCCGCGAGGCTGAAGGCCGTCATGTCGGAACAGGAAGACGAGTTGAGAAGCGGCATGCCGACCGGCATCATCGCACCGGCCCCGACGCCTGCCCAGCGCAAGACCAAGGCCAGCGCGTGAGCCGTCTTTGATGAACACCTTTGCTTGGAAGTACACCCCCCTCTGGCCTGCCGGCCATCTCCCCCACAAGGGGGGAGATCGGCTGGTGGCAACGGTGTCACCAAACAATAGGCGCCACTATTCGGCTCTTCGCCAATTTGGCGGGAAAAGCGCGCCGCTTGTAATCTCCCCCCTTGTGGGGGAGATGGCCGGCAGGCCAGAGGGGGGCGGGCTTGCTGAAGCCGGTGCTATTTCGCACGACACGATGAGCCCCACCCAATGAGCCTTGTCAGAAAATTCGCGACCGTCGGCGGTGCGACGCTTGGCAGCCGTATCTTCGGTTTCGCGCGTGAGACGCTGATGGCGGCCGCCTTGGGCACCGGGCCGATGGCCGATGTCTTTTATGCCGCCTTCCGCTTTCCGAACCTTTTCCGGCGCCTGTTCGCCGAAGGCGCCTTCAATGCGGCCTTCGTGCCGCTCTTCTCCAAGGAAATCGAGGCGAACGGCATAGAAGGCGCCAAGCGGTTTTCGGAAGAGGTCTTCGGCGTTCTGTTTTCGGCCCTGATGATCATCACCATCGTCATGGAACTGGCCATGCCGTGGCTGGTGGAATGGGTGATCGCGCCGGGTTTTGCTGATGACCCGGAAAAGACGTCGATCACGATCCGCATGGCGGCCGTGATGTTCCCCTACCTGATGTGCATGTCCTTGACGGCGATGATGAGCGGTATGCTCAATTCGCTGCATCATTTCTTTGCGGCAGCGATCGCCCCGGTCTTCCTCAATGTCGTGATGATCGCGGCCCTGTTTTATGGGCTTTGGATCGGCGCTGAACCGCTCACCATCGCCTGGTATCTCTCCTGGAGCGTACTGGTCGCCGGCATCCTGCAATTGGCTGTGGTCTATGTCGGCGTGCGCCATGCCGGCATCAATATCGGCTTCCGCCGCCCGAGAATGACGTCGAACGTCAAGCGCCTTCTCGTCCTCGCCGTGCCGGCGGCCGTGACCGGCGGCATCACCCAGATCAACCAGATCATCGGCCAGGCGATCGCATCCGGCAAGGAGGGCGCGATCGCGGCACTTCAATACGCCGACCGGATCTATCAGCTTCCGCTCGGGGTGGTCGGCGTTGCGGTCGGGGTCGTCCTGCTGCCGGAGCTCGCAAGAGCCTTGAAGGCTGGCCATGTGAAGGAAGCTGCCAATACCCAGAACCGGTCGATCGAGTTCGTGCTGTTCTTGACGCTGCCGGCCGCCGCAGGTCTTTGGATACTTTCGGAAGCGATCATCCGGGTTCTCTACGAGCGCGGTGCCTTTTCGGCGGAAAACACTGACGTCGTGGCTTCCATTCTCGCCATCTATGGTGTCGGTCTTCCGGGCTTCGTGCTGATCAAGGCGCTGCAGCCGGGCTTTTATGCCCGCGAGGATACCAGGACGCCGATGCGTTTCACCATGGTCTCCGTCGTCCTGAATTCCGTCCTGGCGATCTCGCTCTTTCCGCTGATCGCCGAGCGCGGCATCGCGACGGCGGAGGCGGCCGCCGGCTGGATCAATACCGTCCTGCTCTTTTCGACGCTCCTCTGGCGCGGCGACCTTGCTTGGGAATGGGCGCTTGCGAAGCGGCTCATCCTGCTGCTGGTCGCCGCCGGCATCATGTCGGCAGCACTCGTCTATGCGCTGCCCTATGCCGGGCCGTGGCTGGCGCCGCAGGTTTCGCTGCTTTATCAGGTTGCAGCACTCGGCGCCCTGCTGATGCTTGCCATGGTGGTCTATTTTGCCGCCGCTTTCCTGATCGGCGGCGCCGATATCGGCATGATCCGGCGGAACCTGAAGCGAAAGCCGAAGGTAGGCTAGCCTCTCGACCGTCGCCCGCAATGGACCCAGCGCCGTTTAGGCCCGATATCCACGTGGACGATGCCGTTGCAGTAGCGCCCGATGCCGCCGATTCCAGGCGCGCTGGAAGCCGCCGCAAGGATCGTCCGTTCCGAAACGCCGGGCACGCGGATATCTGCGGCGTAGCAGTTGCTGTGCTGCGATCGGCCTGATCGTGGCCGGTGACCGGACGTCACCATCGGCTTTCGGCCGGTCTGCTTTGCGATATGGGCAAGAATGGCTCCGAGTTTTTCCGGAAAACAGTTCGTCCGGACGCTCACCCGTTGCACGGTGTAAAAGGCGGTATAGTCGTGTCTGAAAATGTTGCCTCGGCGTTTCTGGCTTTCGCCGGCTTCGGCGTTCACATTGAATCCGAGCGCCAGAAGGCAGGTAAGCGCGACGCGAAAAATATTGCGCATGACATCCCCCGAGATGAGACCCGTCGTTCATGACGGATTAACCGTGGTACGGGGAGAGTATTTCTTTTCCAAAAGAGGCGCGAATAAGGAGGCTTTTGCTCAAAAATGGGAAAGTTCCTGCCTTAAAGGCTAACAGGCGTTAATCTTTTCGGATGAGGGGGAGCAAGAAAATTCCCCTTTATAGGTAGGCGACGGAAAGCTTGAGACCAAAAGTGGTAGGTGGATCAGCTTTCGCCATTCCTTTCCCGGCATCGGCTGTCCGGGGATGATTTTCTTCCATCCCCGCCCGTTTTTCAAAGACATAGACGAAATATTATCCCCCCGCATCCCCGCCCGCACCGGCTCCGCCTAGAATTTGCCTGCCCCGCTTCGGCTACACCGGCCCGCATAACCGGCGAGGCGGGACCGGTGATCTGGCGAACCGCCCTTATGCAAGCGGATCGTCAGGGGCTGCGCAGAAAATGGTTCCCCTCTCGCCGGAACCGGCGGGGCGTGCGTGTGTCGCACACAAACCGGCCCTGATAAACATCATCGACAAACGGGTCGCCACAGAGGAACCGGAGTTGCGCGGAAAAACACACCGAACGGGACACGTCGCGTGTCACCTAAACTAATTTATACGAGGCACACGACGTGTCCCGGCCGAAACTGAAAAATCACGACAGCACCAAGGGACGAGTCTGCCTTGAAATAAAGCCCCGCGCGCCCCTTGATCCCGCATCCTCCACCGTGCATAAGCCCGCGCGTTAGCAACATGGCCCTTCGGGCCTGGGGCCCTCCACCAGCCTATCGAGGACGATAATGAATTCCTTCAAGCCGCTTGTTTTTTCCGGCGTTCAACCGACCGGCAATCTCCATCTTGGCAATTATCTCGGCGCAATCCGCAAATTCGTCGCACTCCAGGAAAACAACGACTGCATCTATTGTGTCGTCGACCTGCATGCGATCACCGCCCAGCTCGTCCATGACGATCTTCGCGGCCAGATCCGTTCCATCGCCGCAGCCTTTATCGCCTCGGGCATCGACCCCAGGAAGCATATCGTCTTCAATCAGTCGGCCGTGCCGCAGCATGCCGAACTTGCCTGGATCTTCAATTGCGTCGCCCGCATCGGCTGGATGAACCGCATGACCCAGTTCAAGGACAAGGCCGGCAAGGACCGCGAAAACGCCTCACTCGGCCTCTTGGCCTATCCGAGCCTGATGGCCGCCGACATCCTCGTTTACCGCGCCACCCATGTGCCGGTCGGCGACGACCAGAAGCAGCACCTCGAGCTTGCGCGCGATATCGCTCAGAAATTCAATATCGATTTCCAGGAGAAGATCCGCGCGACCGGCACCGGCGTCGACATGGTCGTCGGAGAGGAGCCGATCCACGGTTATTTCCCGCTGGTCGAGCCGCTGATCGAGGGTCCGGCGCCGCGCGTCATGTCGCTGCGCGACGGCACCAAGAAGATGTCGAAATCCGATCCGTCGGATCTTTCGCGCATCAACCTGATGGACGAGCCGGAAGAGATTGCCAAGAAGATCCGTAAAGCCAAGACCGATCCTGAAGGTCTGCCGAGCGAGGTCGAGGGACTGAAGGGGCGCCCGGAAGCGGACAATCTCGTCGGCATCTATGCCGCGCTCGCAGACAGGACGAAGGCCGATATTCTTTCCGAGTTCGGCGGTCAGCAGTTTTCGGTCTTCAAGCCGGCGCTTGCCGATCTCGCGGTCAGCGTGCTTTCGCCGATTACCGCCGAGATGCGGCGGCTTCTGGGCGATACGACCCACATAGATGCGATCCTTCGCGATGGCGGCGAGCGCGCCCGCGCCCGGGCCGAGAAGGTCATGGGCGAGGTCTTCGATATCGTCGGCTTTCTGAAATAAGTCAGGCGTCACGGAAAGATTGCATACCCGCCATGGCTTTCATGGCGGGTTTTCATTTTTCGCTGTTGGTATAAGTTCGCCATCGCGACCGCTTCGGTCGTGAACCGGCGAAGAGGGGGCAGCATGGTTTCAAAACGGCTTTCTCGGCTTGAAGGGCATCGTCGCAAGTTCATGGCGGTCATCGATGGAACGCCGGAATGTGAAAAGGCCGTCCATTATGCCGGCCGTCGCGCCAAGAATTCGAATGGAGGCCTGGTTCTCCTGTTCGTGATTCCCGAAGGCGATTTCCAGCAGTGGCTCGGCGTCGAGCAGATCATGCGCGCCGAGGCGATGGAAGAGGCCGAAGCGGTCATGGCGAAGGCGGCGCAGCGGGTGCGCGAAACGATCGGCATCGACCCGGAAATCGTCATCCGCGAGGGCAGTGCCACGGAACAGATCAATCAGCTGGTCGAGGAGGACCGCGACATCGCCATCCTCGTTCTCGCCGCCGGTTCCGCCAAGGAAGGGCCGGGGCCGCTTGTATCGTCCATCGCCGGCCGGGCGGCGGCCTTCCCGATCCCAGTTACCGTGCTCCCGGATACGCTCACGGCCGAGGAAATTGACGCCCTTTGCTAGAACAATTCGAGGAAACGTGCAGCGGTTTTGCGTCTGAGATAGCGTCAAGACAAAGAGCCCGCTTGACCTCGAAATGGTAAAGACGCACTTGAACCAAAAGATGATACGGCTTATCTTCTTTTGAAGAATTCTAAATTTCAGGGGCGACATTGCCCGGGAGAAACAAAATGTTCATTCAGACGGAAGCCACACCCAATCCGGCGACCCTGAAGTTCCTGCCGGGCAAGGTGGTCATGGAAAAGGGCACGGCGGATTTCCGCAATGCTGCGGAGGCGGAAGTCTCTCCGCTCGCTGCCCGCCTCTTCGCGATCAACGGTGTGAGCGGCGTCTACTTCGGTTACGATTTCATCACCGTCTCCAAGGAAAGCGCCGAATGGCAGCACCTGAAGCCTGCGATCCTCGGTTCGATCATGGAACATTTCATGTCGGGTCAGCCGGTCATGGGCGGCACCTCCACGCTTGCCGAAGTCTCGGACGAGGAAGGCGAATTCTTCGACGAGGATGACGAAACCATCGTTGCGACGATCAAGGAGTTGCTGGAGACGCGTGTTCGCCCGGCCGTCGCTCAGGATGGCGGCGACATCACCTTCAAAGGTTTCCGCGACGGTACCGTCTATCTCAACATGAAGGGCGCATGCTCGGGCTGCCCGTCCTCGACGGCAACGCTGAAGCACGGTGTGCAGAACCTGCTGCGCCATTTCGTTCCGGAAGTGCAGGCGGTCGAGGCTCTCTGAGCCCGCCGATTCCTCCGCATGATCGTTTTGGCCATTGATACCGCCGGGGTGGATTGTTCCGCTGCGCTGTTTGACAGCGCGGAGGGCAAGGTCCTGTCTGCCGTTACTGAAACAATCGGCAAGGGCCATGCCGAACGGCTGATGGCGGTGATCGATCAGGCGCTTTTCGAAGCCAATCTCCCGCTTGAAAGGGTGGGTCGGATCGCCGTCGTCATTGGCCCCGGCTCCTTTACCGGCATCAGGGTGGGGGTGGCCGCGGCTCGCGGACTTGCCTTGGCACTCGGCGTAGATTCCGTCGGCGTGACCACGCTGGAGGTCCTGGCTCGCAGCTATCTGGCCGGACATCCGGGCAAAGGGGTGGTCGCCGCCATGGACGCCAAGCGCAACGAGATTTATGCGCAGGCATTTTCCGGTGAAGGCACGGCCCTCAACCAGGCCGCGGCCCTTTCTGCCGAGAATGTGGCCGGGCTTGCCGGGACTTTCTCCGCCGTCGTCATCGGCTCGGGTGCAGCCGCTTCCGCCGGCAGCGGCGAAGGCGCCGGTTCCGACCGGTTCGATATCGCCATGGTCGCCCGTATCGGTGCTGAAAAACCGCTGGATGCGGAGCGTCCGAAACCGCTATATCTTCGCGGACCCGATGCGAAGCCGCAGACCGGCTTCGCCCTTGCACATATCTGACTGCTCCGATGTTCGACGACTACCTGAGTTGGAAGCCCTTTTTCGAAATCGTGCCGATGGAAGTCGCCGACTGCCCGGAAATATCCCAGCTGCACGGTCAGCGGTTTCCGCGCCAGTGGAATGACGGCGAGTTTCAGAGCCTGCTCCTGCAACAGAATGTTTTCGGCTTCGTGGCGCGCCAGACCAATGCCTTTTTCTCGAAGCCCCTTGGTGGTTTTGTCCTGTCGCGCGAGGCGGCGGGTGAAGCGGAAATCCTGACTTTGGCGGTGAACGAGAAGTTCGGCAGGCAGGGGCTCGGCTGGCGGCTGATGCAGGCCGCCCTCAGGGAGGCCGCAGCCCGCGGCGGTGAGAGTATGTTTCTCGAGGTCGAGGCCGCAAACCGTGGGGCGGTCGGACTTTATCGCAAGCTCGGTTTCGAGAAGGTCGGGGAACGGCCGGCCTATTATGCGGGGACGGATGGGACACGATCCGCGGCGCTTGTCATGAGCCGCGTTCTTCGTTAGTCCCTAACTTCAGACTGGAACGTTTCGAGGCCAAACGACATGACAGACCTTTCCAAAACCCTGGAGGAGCTGTGTGCGGAAAAGGGCATGCGAATGACGGACCAGCGTCGTGTGATTGCCCGTATCCTGCAGGAATCCGCCGACCATCCGGATGTCGAGGAACTTTACCGCCGCTCCTCCAAAGTCGATCCGCGTATCTCGATCTCGACTGTCTATCGCACCGTCAAGCTGTTCGAGGACGAGGGGATTATCGAACGGCATGATTTTCGCGATGGCCGCTCGCGTTATGAAACCGTGCCGGAAGAACATCACGACCACATGATCGACCTCACTACCGGCAATGTCATCGAATTCCGCTCGGCGGAAATCGAAGCGCTGCAGGAGCGAATTGCCCGCGAGCACGGCTTCCGCCTCGTCGGCCATCGGCTGGAGCTTTACGGCATCCCGCTCGACAAGGACGATAAGTGATAACCTGGCTGCGGATCGGCCTCATTGTCGTCTCCCTCTTCGCAGTCACGCTGATCCTTTTGCCGTTCCAGCTGGTTGGCCTCCTCTTCGACCTCAAGATCCGGCGTCGCGTCCCGCGCTACTGGCACAGGGCAGCCTGCTGGTTGCTCGGGATCCGCATCCACGTACACGGGCATCTCGAGTACCGCCGGCCGCTGATGCTCGCCTCCAACCATGTGTCATGGAAGGACATTCTGGTGCTCGGCGCGGTGGCGGATGTCGTCTATATCGCAAAAGCGGAAGTTGCCGACTGGCCGATTTTCGGCACCCTGGCAAAGCTCCAGAAGAGCATTTTCATCGCCCGCGAGCAGAAGCGTCGGACGGGAGAGCAGGTAAACGAGATTGCCGAGCGGATGAAGGCAGGCGAGATCGTAGTGCTTTTTCCCGAGGGCACGACATCGGACGGCAACCGGCTCATGGAGGTCAAATCATCGCTCTTTGGAGCGGCGGCCGCCGCGGCGCCTTACACGTCCGGAGGCGTCGTGCATGTCCAGCCGGTGGCGCTCGCCTATACCCGTGTGCATGGCATGGCGATGGGCCGCTTCCACCGGCCGATCGCGGCTTGGCCGGGCGATATCGAACTCGTCCCGCATCTGATGGGCGTGCTGAAGGAAGGCGCGCTCGATGTCGATGTGGCGTTCGGCGAAACGGTGGATTTCCGCACCGGGGACAATCGCAAACATCTGAGCCAGGCAATCACCAGCCGCATCCGGCGCATGCTGATCAGGCACCTGCGCGGCCGCGACTATGAAGGCATGTAGGAAATGCTTCATTTCCCGGCCCTCTTGCGGTAAAGAGCCCGCATGAACGAACACGTCTCCCTCTCAGTTCCGGCCGAAGAGCCGCCAGCGCGTCCGAATGAGCGCGCCAACAGCCGCAAGGTCTTCATCAAGACCTACGGCTGCCAAATGAACGTCTACGATTCCGGCCGCATGACCGATGCGCTGGCAGGCGATGGCTATGTGGCGACCGAAGAGATGGGTGAGGCGGACCTGATCCTCCTCAATACCTGCCATATCCGCGAAAAGGCGGCCGACAAGGTCTATTCGGCGCTCGGGCGTCTGCGCGACATGAAGAAGGCAAGGGCCGCTGAGGGCAAGGAATTGATGATCGGCGTGACGGGCTGCGTCGCGCAGGCCGAAGGAGAGGAAATCCTCCGCCGCGCCCCCGCCGTCGATGTCGTTATCGGCCCTCAAACCTATCATCGGCTGCCGGAAGCGCTGAAGCGCGCCCGGGCCGGTAACCGCGTGGTCGATACCGAATATGCGGTGGAGGACAAGTTCGAACATCTGCCGGCAACGGAAAAGGCAAAGATCCGCGCCCGCGGCGTGACCGCTTTCCTGACGGTGCAGGAGGGCTGCGACAAGTTCTGCACCTTCTGCGTGGTGCCTTACACGCGGGGTTCGGAAGTCTCCCGGCCGGTGCAGCAGATTTTGGACGAAGCCCGGCGGCTGGTGGATGCGGGTGTTCGCGAAATCACGCTTCTAGGCCAGAACGTCAACGCCTGGCGCTCTGAAGGCGAAAAGGGCGAATGGAGCCTCGGCGATCTTCTCTACAGATTGGCGGAAATCCCCGGTCTCGCGCGGCTGCGTTACACGACGAGCCATCCGCGCGACATGGACGACAAGCTGATCGAGTCGCATCGCGATCTGCGTGCGCTGATGCCCTATCTCCACCTGCCGGTGCAGTCGGGCTCGGATCGTATCCTCAAGGCCATGAACCGGCGTCACACGGCGGCGGAGTATCTCCGTCTCGTCGAGCGCATACGCACTGTCCGTCCGGATATCGCGATGTCCGGCGATTTCATCGTCGGCTTTCCGGGAGAGACCGATCAGGATTTCGAAGACACGCTTCGCATGGTCGAAGAGGTGAACTATGCGCAGGCCTATTCATTCAAGTATTCGACCCGTCCCGGCACTCCCGGCGCGGATCTGTCCGATCAGGTTCCGGAGGACGTGAAGGCCGAAAGGCTCGAAAGATTGCAGGCCTTGCTCTTGAAACAGCAGGCCGACTTCGCCAAATCCTGCGTTGGAAAGGTCATCGACCTGTTGCTGGAAAAGCCCGGCCGCATGCCCGGACAAGTTATTGGACGTTCTCCATGGCTCCAGTCTGTGAATGTTGATGCAAAAACTTCGCAAATCGGTGACATTGTTAAGGTGCGAATCATCGGAACCGGCCCAAACAGCTTGTTTGCCGAACCGGCAGAGAGTTTAATCGGGCCCTGAACCAAGAATAGGAGCTTGCCTGCTTGAACGGACATGAATTGGTTTCTTCACCCGCGCGCCAACCCCGATCCGCCGTGACCGACGCCAATCACTTCGTCCTGACGTTCGAGAACAACAGGTTCGCAAGCGAGCTTTTCGGACAGTTCGACCAGAATTTGAAGCTTCTCGAGGAGCGGCTGCATATCGATGCCCGTCCACGCGGCAACTCGGTCGCCATTTCCGGGGACCTGACCGCTACCAACCAGGCCCGCCGGGCCCTGGATTTTCTTTACGACCGGCTTCAGAAAGGCGGCTCTGTGGAAGTATCCGATGTTGAGGGTGCTATCCGCATGGCGCAGGCGGCCGACGATCAACTCACTCTTCCGACGTTGGAGCGTAAAGCCAAGTTGTCGATGGCTCAAATTTCCACCCGCAAGAAGACGATTGCGGCGCGCACTCCCACCCAGGACGCCTATATGCGGGCGCTGGAACGGTCGGAGCTTGTTCTGGGGGTCGGACCTGCCGGCACGGGCAAGACCTATCTCGCTGTCGCCCATGCCGCCCAGCTTCTGGAGCGCGGCGCCGTCGACAAGATCATCCTGTCCCGCCCGGCCGTCGAAGCCGGCGAGCGCCTGGGCTTCCTGCCCGGAGACATGAAGGAAAAAGTCGATCCCTATCTCAGGCCTCTGTACGACGCGCTCTACGACATGATGCCGGGCGACAAGGTGGAGCGGGCGATCACCGCCGGCGTCATCGAGATTGCGCCGCTCGCCTTCATGCGCGGCCGGACGCTTGCCAATGCCGCGGTTATTCTCGATGAGGCTCAGAACACCACATCGATGCAGATGAAGATGTTTCTGACGCGTCTGGGCGAAAATTCCCGGATGATCGTCACGGGCGATCCGAGCCAGATCGACCTGCCGCGTGGGGTCAAGTCCGGACTGGTCGAGGCCCTGCAGGTGCTGAAGGGCGTGGAAGGCATTTCCGTCATCCGCTTCAAGGACACCGATGTCGTCCGCCACCCGCTGGTCGGCCGCATCGTCAAGGCCTATGACGCGCAATATGCCGTTCACGAGGAAAGCGAGGACTTCGATCGTTAAGATCGAAGCCGCAGTTCATGCCGAGTTTGGATATCCAGATCAGCGTCGAAGAAGAGGGTTGGCCTGATGAGCCGGCTCTCCTAGCTCTGAGCGAAAAAACCCTCGGCGCCGCCGCCGATCTCCTCTCGAAGGAGGAAGTGCAGCCGTTCCCGAAAACCGCACCGGAACTTTCGCTGGTCTTTACGAACGACGCCTCCATCCGGGAAATCAACGCCGAATGGCGCGGGAAGGACAAGCCGACCAATGTCTTGTCTTTCCCGGCGTTTCCGCTGGCGCCGGGCAAAATGCCGGGGCCGATGCTTGGCGACATCGTCATCGCACGCGAGACTGTCGAACGCGAAGCGGTTGATCTTGACAAGACTTTCGAGGATCATCTGACCCATCTGCTGGTCCACGGTTTCCTGCATCTGTTCGGTTACGACCATATGCAGGCGGACGAAGCGGAGAAAATGGAAGCGCTGGAGACTCGCATTTTGGCGAAGCTCGGCCTATCTGACCCCTATGCGGGGCAGGACCCGATAGTATAGTATTGGACCTATGAACGATTTTTCGAGCAATGTTGCCCGCGAGGGCAAGGACGCCGACACCAGTTCCTCGGAAGAGGGCAGTAGTCCGTCACGATCCGAACACCAGCCCAGATCGCATAATTCATTCTGGTCGCGCGTCCTCAGGCTGCTGCGCCCGTCGCAAGGCGAGAAGCTCCGGGAAGATCTCGCCGACGCGCTGCTGACCGATACCAATGTCAGCAACGCTTTTTCGCCCGAGGAAAGGGCGATGCTGCACAATATCCTCCGCTTCCGCGAAGTTCGCGTCGAGGATCTCATGGTGCCGCGCGCCGATATCGAAGCGGTCGACATGAACATGACGATCGGCGAGCTGATGATCCATTTCGAGGAGACCGGGCGTTCGCGCATGCCGGTCTACGGCGACAATCTCGACGACGCCCGTGGTTTTGTGCATATCCGGGATCTCCTCTCCTATCTCGCAAAGCAGGCGCGCAACAAGCGGCGCGTCAGCGCGCGGGCTGCGCCGGCTCAACCGATGCCGCTTGCGACAGACAAGCCCGAAAAGGTGGAAAAGCAGGTTCGCACGCCAAGGCCGGCCTTCGATCTCGGCCGCGTCGATCTCGAGCAAACGGTCGCCGAGGCCGGGCTCATCCGGAAGATCCTGTTCGTGCCGCCATCCATGCTGGCCTCCGATCTGCTGCAGAGCATGCAGGCGGCGCGTACACAGCTTGCGCTCGTCATCGACGAATACGGCGGCACCGACGGCCTTGTTTCGCATGAGGATATCGTCGAGATGGTGATCGGCGACGTCGAAGACGAACATGACAACGAGGAGGTCATGTTCTCCCGTGCGGGCGAGGATGTTTTCGTCGCCGATGCCCGCATCGAGCTTGAAGAAATAGCCAAGGCTATCGGCTCGGATTTCGATATCCGGGATCGCCTGGACGACGTCGATACGCTGGGCGGACTGATCTTCTCGGCTCTCGGCCGCATTCCGGTCCGTGGAGAAGTGGTGCAGGCGGTTCCCGGCTTCGAATTCCAGATCCTTGACGCGGATCCCCGCCGTATCAAGCGCGTGCGCATCATGCGCAAACGCGCGCTCGCCCGCCGCCGCCCGAAGGGCGACGGAGACCTGCTTCTTGCCGACCAGACGGCGCCGGCCGTATTGCCACCGCCACCAACCCGCGAGACGGATCGGCCTCATCAATAGACTGCCCCAGCCGCTCGGTCTCTTTGGCTCACGACAAGTCGGCCGTTTTTTGGAAGACTGCGGCGGCTGATTCGGGGAAGAAGGGGACGACATGGAGCGGCTGGCGGGCAGGATCATGCTTCTGTGGGGCTTTCCGCGCGTCGTCGTCGCTTTTCTTGCCGGGGCGATCGGTGCCCTGGCCCTGCCGCCGGTGGGATTCTTCGCGACGCTTTTCATCTCCTTCACGCTGCTCGTCTGGCTGATGGACGGTTCGACTGGTAATCCGGCGGGCGGAGTTTGGCCGCGCTTGCGTGCCGACTTCCTGCTCGGCTGGGTTTTCGGGTTCGGTTATTTCGTCGCCGGTCTCTGGTGGCTTGGCAACGCCCTCCTTGTCGAGGCGGACGATTTTGCCTGGGCGCTGCCGCTGGCGGTGCTTGGTCTGCCTGCCTATCTCGCTTTGTTTTATGGCCTTGCCACATCGCTCGCCCGCCTTCTCTGGTCCGATGGCATCGGTCGGATCGCGGCGCTCGCCTTCAGCTTCGGTCTGGCGGAATGGCTGCGTGGCTTCGTCGCGACCGGCTTTCCCTGGAATGCCGTCGGTTACGGGGCGATGCCCATGCCTTTGATGATGCAATCCTCTGCGGTGTTGGGCATCGGCGGCGTCACCGTGCTTGCCGTCTTTGTTTTTTCGGCGCCGGCCCTCGTCGGCACGCGAAAAGGCATGCGCACCGGCCTGGCCGCGGCTGCGGTGCTGTTTTGCGCTCACCTCGGCTTCGGCGGTTACCGGCTGTACATTGCCGACCGTATCCCGGCGCCAGCCGTCGCGAGCCAGATGACGGTTCGCATCGTCCAGCCGGTGATCGATCAGGCCCGTAAGCTCGACGATAGGGAGCGGGCGGCGATCTTCGAGGAGCATCTTTCGCTTTCGGCCCTGCCGCCCGAAAATAACGGCAAGCGGCCGGATCTGATTGTCTGGCCGGAGACCTCCGTGCCGTTCATCCTCACCCAGAATCCCGACGCGCTGAGCCGGATTGCGGAAGTTCTTGAAGACGGGCAGGTCCTGATAACGGGGGCCGTGCGTTCGGAAGACGCGGGCGCCGGCTTGGCGCCTCGCTTCTACAATTCCATCTATGCGATCGACAGCGACGGCCAGATCATATCCGCGTCGGACAAGGTGCATCTCGTGCCGTTCGGCGAATATGTGCCCTACGAGGATCTGTTGCGCAATATCGGCATTCCGGACGCAATCGCCATGCCGGGCGGCTTCACGGCGGCGCCGGCGCGGGCGCTCCTGACGCTCCCCGATGGCAGGACCTTTTACCCGCTCGTCTGTTACGAGGCCATCTTCGCCGACGAGATCGGCTCCGACGTCGAGGGCACGAGCGCGTTGTTGAATGTCACCAATGACGGCTGGTTCGGCGCTACGCCCGGTCCATATCAGCATTTTCAACAGGCCCGGATACGCGCCGTCGAGAGCGGTCGGCCTCTGATTCGTGCGGCAAATACCGGCATTTCAGCGGTTGTCGATCCATACGGAAGAGTCGTAGCCGGTTTAGGTTACAATCAGAAAGGCGTTATGGATGCAACCGTCGGAGGTGATCCGGTATCGCATTGGGACAGCGAAACACGCAGAAATTACTTCTGGTTGCTTACGGCATTTATGTTGCTGATTGCAGTCGTCTCGCGCACTGGTTTTAATTTTCGAAAGAATTGACCAAAAACCCCTAAAAATGCATAGTGGCTTTAGCCTCTCGTCGCGCCCGTTATGCTTTTCAGGTTGAGCTTGTTGTGACCAACCTTACGAAGCGTAGCATACACGCAGACCGGGTTATGGGGATTGAACAGCAAACTCGACAGGACGTCGTTATGATTGAGAATAAGAAGAAGCCGAACCCGATAGACATTCATGTCGGGAGCCGGATTCGCCTTCGCCGAACCATGCTCGGAATGAGCCAGGAAAAGCTGGGCGAAAGCCTCGGGATCACCTTTCAGCAGATCCAGAAATACGAAAAAGGTACCAACCGGGTCGGTGCGAGCCGGCTGCAGAACATATCGAGCATCCTGAACGTTCCGGTTTCCTTCTTTTTCGAAGATGCTCCGGGCGAACATTCCGGCCAGGGGGGCATGGCTGAAGCGTCGAGCTCGAACTATGTCGTGGACTTCCTGTCCTCCGCTGAAGGCCTGCAGCTCAACCGGGCTTTCGTAAAGATCGCAGACCCGAAGGTGCGGCGTCGTCTGGTGGATTTGGTCAAGGCGCTTGCGGCGGAAGCCGAAACCGAGTGAGGCGAATCGCCACGACCTCTGAAAAGCGGCCTTCAAGGCCGCTTTTTTGTTGGTTATTTGCTGGATCTGCCCGTTGCAAGATTTTTTAGGATGCACACATAAAGATATATTTATGTGGTTGTACGCTTGTTTTTGGGCGCAAAAATCACTAAACACGTGGCCGTATCTTTCTTTGAGGGGAATTCCCATAATGCGCGCAAGTTACCTGTTCACCAGCGAGTCCGTTGCCGAAGGCCATCCGGACAAGGTCTGTGATCGTATTTCCGATGAAATCGTGGATCTTGTGTACCGCGAGGCCGCCAAGACTGGCGTCGACCCGTGGACAGTCCGCATCGCCTGCGAAACGCTCGCGACCACCAACCGCGTTGTGATTGCCGGTGAAGTCCGCCTGCCGCTGAGCCTAATGAAGAAGGACAAGGACGGCAACGACGTCATCAATCCTTCCAAGTTCAAGTCCGCTGCACGCAAGGCGATCCGCGATATCGGCTACGAGCAGGATGGCTTCCACTGGAAGACGGCGAAGATCGACGTGCTGCTGCATTCGCAGTCGGCCGACATCGCACAGGGTGTGGACAGCGCCGCCGACAAGCAGGGCGACGAAGGTGCCGGCGACCAGGGCATCATGTTCGGTTACGCCTGCAAGGAAACCCCGGATCTCATGCCGGCGCCGATCTATTATTCCCACAAGATCCTTCAGCTTCTCGCTGCTGCCCGCAAGAAGGGCGAAGGCGATGCCGCCAAGCTCGGCCCGGACGCCAAGAGCCAGGTGACCGTGCGTTATGAAAGCGGCAAGCCGTCCTGCGTCGATTCCATCGTTCTGTCGACGCAGCATCTCGACGAGAGCTGGGATTCCAAGAAGGTCCGCCAGGTGGTGGAGCCCTATATCCGCGAAGCGCTGGGTGATCTGAAGATCGCCCCGGACTGCAAGTGGTACATCAACCCCACCGGCAAATTCGTCATCGGCGGCCCGGACGGCGATGCCGGCCTGACCGGCCGCAAGATCATCGTCGACACCTATGGCGGTGCCGCGCCCCACGGCGGTGGCGCATTCTCCGGCAAGGACACGACCAAGGTTGACCGCTCGGCTGCCTACGCAGCCCGTTATCTCGCCAAGAATGTGGTTGCCGCCGGCCTTGCAGATCGTTGCACCATCCAGCTCTCTTACGCGATCGGCATCGCGCAGCCGCTTTCGGTCTATGTCGATCTGCACGGGACCGGCAAGGGCGTCACGGAAGACCAGGTCGAAGCCGGGATCCGCAAGGTCATGGATCTCTCGCCGTCGGGCATTCGCCGGCATCTCGATCTCAACAAGCCGATCTACGCGAAAACATCCGCCTATGGCCACTTCGGCCGCAAGGCCGGCCGCGATGGTTCCTTCTCCTGGGAGAAGACGGATCTCGTGAAGCCCCTGAAGGAAGCGCTGAAGGAAGAGACGCTGGAAGCCGCCTGATCGGCCTTTACGGATCGTTCAAGAAGACTGTAAAGCGGGTGTCTCGCGAGCGAGACGCCCGCTTTTATCATGAGAGATAGCCCATGACCGGACAGCAGCACCCCAGTCGCGCCACCGAAGCCTTCTTCGGCCGTCGCAAGGGAAAGCCGCTACGCGAGCGGCAGGCGGAAGGCATGGCGACGCTGCTGCCGGCCTTGAAGCTTGATCTTCAGAACGAAGCACCCGCGCGGTTGTCGGAGCTTTTCCCCGTGCCGGTGGAGGATCTACGGCTGGAGATCGGTTTCGGGGGCGGCGAACACCTCATCCATCGCGCCCAGGAAAATCCGAAGACAGGCTTCATCGGCATCGAGCCCTTCGTCAATTCGATGGCCAAGCTTCTGTCGCGGGTCGATGAGCTGGAGCTGAAGAATATCCGCGTTTACGACGATGACGCTACGCAAGCGCTGGACTGGTTGCCGGACGCATCGCTCGATCGCATCGATCTGCTCTATCCGGACCCTTGGCCGAAGCGGAAACATTGGAAGAGGCGGTTCGTCTCGCAAGTCAACCTCGACCGCTTCCACCGCGTATTGAAGCCGGACGGCCTCTTCTGCTTTGCGTCCGATATCGACACATACGTCAATTGGACGCTGATCCACTGCCGCAACCACGGCGGCTTCAAGTGGCTAGCCGAACAATCGTCCGACTGGCTGACGCCCTTCGCCGGCTGGCCGGGTACACGATACGAAAACAAGGCCCGCCGCGAAGGCCGTTCCTCGGCCTACCTGACGTTTCGCAAAATCTGAAGGTCAGTGCAGGCTGACGGTCTTCAGATCGTCTTCAGCAGCCTTGAAAAAGGTGCTGGAACGGTTGTCCGTCAGGAGGATCGGTGTGCCATCGGCACCGAACAGAGCCCAAAGATCAAGACTGGGGTCGATTTCGGGGGCTTCGGGGAAACAGCGGGACACTTCGTCCGACCGCATCTTGCGAATGTATCCGACCTCTCCAGCGCCCAGGTGAGCAAGTTCGGACTGCGTCAAACGCGTATTCGCTTCTTTCAGGAGCATTCCAGCCTCCATGGTGAGGATGCAACGGCATTACCGCCGTTGACCTACTCTGAGACGGAAATGTTAATTTTTCGCACCATACGCGCCGGCTCCGGACGGATGAGGTCGATCGAGAGAAGTCCGTTCTTGAGTCCGGCACCTGAGACCTGCATTCCGTCGGCCAGCACGAATACGCGCTGGAACTGGCGGGCCGCGATGCCCCGATAGAGATAATCGCGCTCGGCCTGCTCCACTTGCCGGCCCCGGATGACGAGCTGGTTCTCCTCCGTCATCACCTCAAGTTCGGCTTCCGAAAACCCCGCAACCGCCAGCGTGATGCGCAGGCGCTCCGGATTGCCGGCGGCATCTGGGAGAATGCGCTCGATATTGTAAGGAGGATATCCGTCGTTGGCCTTTGCAAGGCGTTCGAGGGTCTTTTCCATGGCGTCGAAGCCCAGAAGCAGCGGGCTCGCAAACGGCGTTATTCGGCTCATTATCCAGTCCTTGCAACAAGCGACCATGCCGATGCCCGGAAGTCGGCGCATCAGCTCGAAAATCTATATGGGGAG
Source organism: Neorhizobium huautlense (assembly GCF_002968575.1). Taxonomy (GTDB): domain Bacteria; phylum Pseudomonadota; class Alphaproteobacteria; order Rhizobiales; family Rhizobiaceae; genus Neorhizobium; species Neorhizobium huautlense. The sequence goes on from NZ_PVBM01000002.1 coordinate 118,908, forward strand.
CGGCCGCGGAGACCGCAAGGATCGTGAGGCCGGTCCGGAAACACTGATCTGCCACTGTCCGGGCGCACTTGACAAGGCATTACCCCGAGGCCAACAAACCCCGGCAAATTAAGGGGCTAAACATGCAGAGTAGAAAGATCATTATCGATACCGACCCAGGCCAGGACGATGCGGCAGCCATCATGCTGGCCTTTGCAAGCCCTGAGGAGATCGAGGTCCTGGGGCTTTGCGCCGTCGCCGGAAATGTGCCGCTTTCCTATACGAGCCGCAATCTGAGGATTGTCTGCGAATTGTGCGGAAAGCCGGATGCCCCGGTTTATGAGGGAGCGAAGAAGCCGACGGTCCGCCCGCCGGTGACGGCCGAGCATGTCCATGGCCGGACCGGCCTGGACGGTGCGGAACTGCCGGAACCGACCATGCCGGTCCGCGATCAGCACGCTGTCGATTTCATCATCGAGACGCTCCGTTCCGAACCTGCAGGAACGGTAACGCTCTGCACGCTTGGCCCGCTCACCAACGTGGCTCTGGCGCTGCAGAAAGCCCCCGACATAGCCTCGCGTGTCAAGGAACTGGTGATGATGGGCGGCGGCTTCTTCGAAGGAGGCAACATCACCCCCGCAGCCGAGTTCAACATCTTCGTCGATCCGGAAGCGGCAAAGACGGTCTTCTCTTCGGGCATGCCGATCGTGATGATGCCGCTCGACGTAACGCACCAGCTTCTGACCACCAAGGCCCGCGTGGCGAAAATCGCCGCTTTGGGCACGCGGCCGGCACAGGTTCTGGTCGATTGGCTGGCCTTTTTCGAGCGGTTCGACGTGGAGAAATACGGGTCCGATGGCGGGCCGCTGCATGACCCGACGGTGATTGCCTATCTGCTGAAGCCGGACCTTTTTTCGGGCCGCGACTGCAATGTCGAGATCGAGACCCAATCAAAACTGACGGTCGGAATGACCGTGGTGGACTGGTGGCGGGTTTCCGACCGCAAGCCGAACGCGAAAGTCATGCGGAATGTGGATGCCGACGGCTTTTTCGATCTTCTGACGAAACGTGTGGCCCGGCTTTGACCGGCCGGTAACGAAAAGGCCGCCGGATAACCACCCGGCGGCCTGGCTCAAAGACGCCGCGTGCGCGATCAGAACTCTTCCCACTCGTCGGCGACAGCGGCCGATCCGTGCGAAGCCGCAGCCTTGGCGACAGGTTTTGCGCGTGCAGGCACCGGAGCCGCCGGACTGGCTGGGGGCTCCCGCAGCGAGCGGGCAACCTGGCGCAGAGCCTGAGGCGCGGCATGAGCAACTCCGCCCACTCCGGCAGAGACCCGGAAGCGCGCGACGAGGGAGCGGAGGGTTTCCGCTTCGTTGCTGAGCACGGAGCTCGCCGCCGTGGTTTCTTCCACCATCGCGGCATTCTGCTGGGTGACCTGGTCCATCTGGTTGACGGCGGAGTTGATCTCCTTGAGACCGGTCGCCTGTTCGCTGGCGGATGCGGAGATCTGGCGGATCAGGCCGTTGATCTGCATGACCTGTACCGCAATCTTCTGCAGTGCGTCACCGGCCCTGCCGACCAGTTCGACACCCTCGCCGACCTGCGTTGTCGAGGCGTTGATAAGCGCCTTGATCTCCTTGGCGGCATTGGCGGAACGCTGCGCCAGTTCCCGCACCTCCTGGGCAACGACGGCGAAACCCTTGCCCGCTTCACCGGCGCGGGCCGCTTCGACCCCTGCATTGAGCGCAAGCAGGTTGGTCTGGAAGGCGATTTCATCGATCACGCTGATAATGCGGGAGATCTCCTGTGACGACTGCGCAATGCCCTGCATCGAGGCGACGGCCTTTTGCACCACTTCGCCCGACTTTTCCGCGTCGTCGCAGGCCAGATTGACGGTCGAGGCGGCGGAGCCGGCATTCTCGGCGCTCGAATTCACCTGCGCGGTGAGCTCGTTCAGTGCGGCGGCGGTCTCTTCGAGGCTCGCCGCCTGCTGTTCCGTCCGGCGCGACAGATCCTGCGCGCTGGAAGCAATTTCGCGGGTGCCGTTGCCGATATTGTGCACGGTCGAATTGACGGTGGCGATCGTATCTTCGAGGCTCTCCAGAGCCCTGTTGAAGTCGGTCTTCAGCTTTGCATATTCGCCCGGAAACTCTTCCTCGACCCGGTAGCCGAGGTTGCCGTTGGACAGTTCGGACAAGCCCCTGGCAAGCGATGCAACAATGCGCTGCTGCTCGTTGGCATTCGCCTCACGCTCGCTTTCCGACCGTGTCCGCTCGCTTTCGGCGGCTTTGCGCTGTGCCTCGGCTTCGGTTTCCAGCCGGCGGCTATCGGCAAGCGTGTGGCGGAAGCCTTCGAGCGACGAGGAGAGGGAGCCGATCTCATCGGAGCGGTCCTGGCCTTCGACCGGCTTCTCGTAACGGCCCTTGCTGAGCAGATCGACGCTGCCGAGGATAGCGCCCAGAGGACGGCGCACGAACACGGTGCTGCCGAAATAGAGGGTCGCGATGCAGGCGCCCATAATGATCAGGCCGCCGAGAACCATCATCCACGTCTGATCCTGGACAGGCGCCGCGATGACGCTATGCGGCACGTCAAGAACGATGGCCCATGTGGCGTTGAGATCCGGCACGGTGAAGGGATAAACGACGCGCTCGTAGGCCTCCGGAGCGTCAGCAGTGAGATTGGTGAGCTGCAGAGGCGTGTTCGCCTTCAAGGCGGCGAGAAGCTCGCTGGCCTTCTCCCCTTCCACCGGCTTCATCAGCTTGTCGGCATTGACCGGAACGATCCACTTGCCGCCCTGGGACACGAGGAGAACGCGGCCGGAACCGAAAGGCCGCATGGCCTGCAGCTTCTTCGACAGGGTCGAAAGCGAGACATCGAGGCCTGCGACGCCGAGAAATTTGGAGCCGGACATAACCGGATAGGCAACCGAACTCATGGCGGTAGCGTCGCCCGTCGTGCTTTCCACGTATGGCTGGGTCAGTGAACCCTTCTTCGAATTGGCCGCCAGCGAATACCATTCCGCTTGCGTATCGATGTCGAAGACGCTGTAGGCGATCTCCCCGGAGCGGCTCTTCGTCCAGTAGGGCGCAAGCTCGCCCTTCTTGTTGCCGCCCATCTCCTTGTTGTTCACGAGATCCGCATTTTTGCCGTCGAAGGTTCCCGGCGCCTCGGCGAACCAGCTTCCGTAGGCGAAGACATTCTGCTCCAGATTGGCCTTGAGGGCGTCGACGACACCCTTGCGGTCGAGGTAGCCGCCGGCATGGCCGCGACCGATTACGCCGGCAATCGAACGGGCGGCACCGGCGAGCTGGCCGATTTCGACGGCGACCTCATTGGCGATCGAGCGCGCTTCCGCCTCGGCCTGCGCCATGGTCAGCGTTGAAACGCGGCTCCGGGTCTGCGAGATCAGGAAAAGATTGGAGAGCACAAGGACGAGAGCTATCGCCAGGCTCGTGACCAGGATGAGTTTCGTGGAAAGGGATCGGATCTTCAACGGGAACATGGGGCGCGCGCCTCGCAATGAGCATTACGGAGGGGAAAATTCACCTTTATCCGATTTGCCCCGTCATGAGGCCGCTCGCGGAAGGCAAGGCGTTCCGCGGAGGTGATGGTGCCACCCTAGGGATGATGTCTTAAATTTGATTAAAGTTAACCTGGTTGGCTTTCGCACTGCAAAAGCAAAACCTGAGTGACTTTAGATCCGGCTGTCGACCTGCTCGGCGACAGGTATGGACGGCTGGGCACCTGGCGTGAGACAGGCGAGCGAGCCTGCAACGGCGGCGCGGCGGAGCGCATCGGAAAAACCGAGGCCCTGTTCGAGGCTTGCGGCCAGATAGCCGCAGAACGTATCTCCGGCACCGACGGTATCGACGGGCTCGATCTTCAAACCGTCAGCTGCAAAGAAGGTCCCTTCGCGGATCGCAATGACGCCTTCGCCGCCGAGCGTGACCACGAATGTCTGGCCGGTTTCGGCATGCAGTTTTTGGAGCGCGGCTTTCCGCGCGTCCCGATCGGCTAGCCGTTCGCCCGCCAGCAGTTCGAATTCGGTCTCGTTGGCAACGACGATATCGGCAAGGCGTGCAAGCCGTGCCGCGTCCGGCGTCAGGGGGGCGGTATTGATCATCGTGGTGATTCCCTTGGCGCGAGCGGCTTTCAAGGCTACCTCCACCGTCGATCCCGGAATTTCGAGCTGCAGCATCAGGATGTCGCCCGGCTGCATCGGATCGATCGCCGCAAGCGCTTGGGCCTCGCGCACAGTGCCATTGGCGCCCGGGACGACTGCGATCATGTTCTCGCCGGTACCGCCGACCAGGATCAGAGCTGTACCTGTCGGTTCGCCGACGCGTGCGACCCCCGAAAGATCTGCGCCGGCGTCCTTGAGGAGCGCCAGCGCCTGCGCCGCGAAGGCGTCTTCCCCCACCGCGCCGACCATGTGCACCGCGCTACCTGCGCGTTGCGCCGCAAGCGCCTGATTGGCTCCCTTGCCGCCGGCTGCAGTCGAGAAGCTTGATCCGGCCACCGTCTCGCCCGGCTCCGGCAGCCGTTCGGTGGTTGCGATAAGATCCATGTTGATGGAGCCGAGAACGGTGATCATGGGGCGGCCTGCTGCTGCTTGTTGAATGCGCCGGACACTGCCCGACAGGATCACTCCTCGTCAACTACCCTCAGCTTCAGAAGCCCAGTCCTGCTTTCGACGACCTTGGTTTGCGGCGTCTCGGCGTCTGTCTCGGACTGTCCCGGTGCTTCGAGCTCCAACGCTCCGATTTTGGCGCCGCGCCTCGTGAGCTTTTCGCTCGATGTGACGATTTGCTCGACATCTCTCTGGGCTGCCAGGAAATGCCCCTGGAGCTTGCGTGTTCGATCGTCAAGGCGCGTCAAATCTTCCATGAGCAGTGCCACTTCCCCTTGGATCAGATGTGCCTGCTCGCGCATCCGCTGGTCCTTCAGGACCGCCTGGATGACCTGGATCGACAGCATCAGGAGGGAGGGCGATACGAAGACGACGCGCGAGCGCTGCGCCTTTTGCACGACCGCTTCGAAATGCTCGTGGATTTCCGCAAAGATCGATTCGGAAGGGACGAAGAGGAAGGCCATGTCCTGCGTCTCGCCCGGAAGGAGGTACTTCTCGGAAATATCCTTGATGTGCACTTCCAGGTCGCGCCGGAATTGCTGGGCGGCGGACCTGCGTGCTTCCGGCGCGGCCGCCTCACGGAATGCGTTCCAGGCCTCCAGGGGAAACTTGGCATCCACCACCAGCGGCGGCGCGTTGTTCGGCATTCGGATCGTGCAGTCCGGGCGGGTGCCGTTGGAAAGCGACGACTGAAAGGAATAGGCGCCGAGCGGCAAGCCGTCGGCAATGATGGTTTCCATGCGCCCCTGGCCGAACGCGCCGCGGGTTTGCTTGTTGGACAGAATGGCCTGCAACCCGACCACGTCCTTGGCGAGCGTCTGAATGTTGTTCTGCGCCGCGTCGATCACGGCAAGCCTTTCCTGCAGCTTTCGCAGGTTCTCATGCGTCGATCTGGTCTGCTCGGTGATCGTCGTGCCGATCCGATGCGTCATGCCGTCGAGCCTTTGGCTGACCGCCTGATTGAGCTCCGACTGGCGGGTCGACAGGGTCTCGGCCATCGCCGACAGGCGTCCCTGCATCTCGCTTTGCGCCCGGATGAGTTCGGAAAGCCGCGCTTCCGCTTCCGCAGCCTGTCGTGCAGCATCCTGCCGTCGGCGGCTGTTGCTGCGCAGAACGAGTACCAGGAAGAGCAGGATAACAGCCGCCGCGGCGGCTGAAAACATCACGGTTAGCTGCTGAGAAAAAAGAGGAGAAAGGCGGCTGAAGAGATCGTTCATGCTTTCAACCTAACAGATTTTTGCAAAGGAGGAAGATCAAAGCATGAACATCGGTCGCCAATACAGCGCGATTCCTGTTCCATCGGAAAAAGAGTTGCGTTATGGGGAGATCATGACGATCAAGCCCCTGATTATTTTGCCCGACCCCATCCTGCGCCAGGTGTCCAAGCCCGTCGAGCAGGTGGATTCCGATATCCTGAAGCTTGCAGACGACATGCTGGAGACGATGTATGACGCGCCTGGCATAGGCCTGGCGGCGATCCAGATCGGTATTCCGCGCCGGCTTCTGGTGGTGGATATCGCGCGCGAGGGTGAAGAAAAGGCCCCGCAGGTCTTCATCAACCCGGAGATCGTCAAGTCTTCGGACGAACGTTCCGTCTACGAGGAAGGCTGCCTGTCCATTCCCGAATATTATGCGGAAGTGGAGCGCCCCGCCGTCGTCACCGTCAAGCATATCGGCCGCGATGGGAAGGAACATCTTGTCGAGGCCGATGGCCTGCTTGCGACCTGCCTGCAGCACGAGATCGACCATCTGAACGGCGTGCTGTTCATCGACTACATCTCCCGCCTCAAGCGCGAAATGGTCATCAAGAAATTCACCAAGGCCGCCAAGACGAAAGCCGTCTAAGGCTGACGCCTGCACGGTCTTCAGCTCGAAGGCGCGTTCTTAAAGCGCGAAACGCCATGTCTCTCCGCATCACCTTCATGGGCACGCCGGAATTTTCCGTGCCGACGCTGCAGGCGCTGAAGCAGGCGGGACATGAGATCGCCGCGGTCTACACCCAGCCGCCTCGGCCAGGTGGCCGCCGAGGGCTGGATCTGGTGAAGTCGCCGGTCCATCAGGCTGCCGAACTGCTCGGCATTCCCGTTTTCACCCCCATCAATTTCAAGGATCCGGAAGAGCGCGAGAAATTCCGCGCGCTGAATGCGGACGTGGCGGTCGTCGTCGCCTACGGCTTGCTGCTGCCCGAAGCGATCCTCACCGGCACGCGGCTTGGCTGCTACAACGGCCATGCCTCGCTTCTGCCGCGCTGGCGGGGGGCGGCGCCGATCCAGCGCGCCATTATGGCCGGCGATAAAAAGACCGGCATGATGGTCATGCAGATGGAGAAGGGTCTCGATACCGGCCCGGTCGCCCTTACCAAGGAGGTCGAGATCGGTGAAAACATGACGGCGGGAGAATTGCACGACAAGCTCATGCTCGTCGGCGCGCGCGCCATGGTTGAGGCGATGGAAAAGCTTGAAGGCAACGACCTGCCGCTGACGCCGCAATCGGACGAGGGCGTGCTTTACGCCGCCAAGATCGACAAGGGCGAGACCCGCATCGATTTTTCGAGGTCCGCCCGTGACGTGCACAATCATATCCGCGGGTTGTCGCCTTTCCCCGGCGCGTGGTTCGAGGCCGAGATCAACGGCAGACCGGAACGCGTGAAGGTACTCGCCTCGGAAGTGGCTAAAGGCCAGGGCGGGGCAGGCACCGTTCTTGACGATACATTGACTGTGGCCTGTGGCGAAGGCGCCGTGCGGCTCCTGAAGCTTCAGAAGGCGGGTGGCAAGCCGCTGGCGGCGGCTGAATTCCTGCGTGGAACATCCGTTCCCGCCGGCACGAGGTTTTGCTGATGCCGCGCTACCGCATGACCGTTGAATATGACGGCACGCCCTATGTGGGCTGGCAGATGCAGGAGAACGGCCATTCCGTCCAGGCCGCCCTACAGGCTGGCATCCTGTCGCTCACGGGAGAGACAGTCTCGATCCGTGGCGCGGGCCGGACGGATTCAGGTGTACATGCGGTGGGGCAGGTGGTCCACGTTGACCTTTCCCGGGACTGGAAGCCCTACAAGCTGCGCAATGCGTTGAACGCCCACCTGATGATGGCTGGCGAAAAGGTCTCCATCCTGGACGTCCGGGCGGTCGACGACAGTTTCGACGCGCGGTTCTCGGCGCAGCGCCGGCATTATCTCTACCGCATTCTCAATCGGCCCTCGCCGCTCGCCCTTGAAGCCAAGCGTGCCTGGTGGGTGACGCGCGAGCTTGACCACGAGGTCATGCATGCGGCCGCGCAGACCTTGATCGGGCATCACGACTTCACGACCTTTCGGTCTGCCCACTGCCAGGCGGCGAGCCCGATGCGGACGCTCGACCGGCTGGACGTGACCCGCAGCGGAGACCTAATCGAGATCCGGGCGAGCGCCCAGAGCTTTCTGCACAACCAGATCCGCTCCTTCGCCGGCACCCTGAAATTGGCGGGGGAGGGCAAGATGACGCCGGATGACGTTCGCGCGGCGCTCGACGCCCGGGACCGCGCCGCCTGCGGACCGGTCGCTCCGCCGGAAGGGCTCTACTTCCTGAAGGTGGATTATCCCGGCGACCCCTGACAGTCAGAAGGGCCTGCGACCGTCAGAAAGGGTAGATTCCGAGGAAGCGCTGCATGGCGCCGGTCAAGATCATGTTCGGCACCAGCAGGACAAGGACCAGCGCCGTGGTCATCAGCAACTGCGGCCCGCAGATCATCCGCATGATCCGCGACACCGCAAAGACCAGGATCATCAGCAGCATGAGCTGCATCAGCCCGATGATCGGCGTCAGGACGGGCAACAGAAGCATTGCCAGGCACAACAAACCGTAGATCCATGCAAATGGAACCGCCAGCCAGTTGATCGTCACCACGATGGCTGGGAATTTCCGGTGGATGCCCATGAACAGGCAGATCAGAGCCGAAAAGACAATCGGCAGCAGCCAATTGAGAACTTCGAGCATCGCCACGCGGACAAAGAACATACCTCCGAGCCGCGTGCCCGGCGGCATGCTTTGAACCAGCAGGGACCGCAGCCAGATCCAGGACACGAAGACGGCCGGCAGGCACCAGACGAAAGCCCAGAAGGAACGCATCATGCCGCGGTCGGAAACATCGAGCAGGCGGAATCCCTGCGCATCGCCTCTGATCAACAGCCAGAGGCCGCTCAGATATAACCTGACTTCACTGTAGGAGGGCATTATCGAACCAGCGGGAGATGAAGGTCCCATAGATTTGGGTGAGCATCTCCAGATCGGCAAGGGCCACCCGTTCATCGACCATATGCATGGTCTGGCCGACCGGGCCGAATTCCACGACCGGGCAATAGTCCTTGATGAAGCGTGCATCCGATGTGCCGCCGGTGGTGGAAAGCTGCGGCGTGCGGCCGGTGACCTTTTCTACCGCAGCCGAGAGCGAGGCGATCAGCGCATTGTTGCGGGTCAGGAAGACGTGGCTCGGGCGTTCGGCCCAGGTAATTTCGTACCGTGCGGGGTCGCGGCCCGGACGCAGCGGGCTCTCGACGGCAGCAAGATCGAGCCGCCGAACGATCTCCGCCTTCACCGTATCGGCTGTCCAACTGTCGTTGAACCGGATGTTGAAGGCAAAGGCGGCCTTTGCCGGTATGACATTGGTGGCGGGATTGGCGACATCGACGGAAGTGACTTCGAGATTGGAAGCCGGGAATTCAGACGTACCGGTGTCGAAAGGCGGGTCCATCAGCGCGGAGGCGAGCGGCAGGAGGCCGCGGACCGGATTGTCAGCGAGATGGGGATAAGCCGCATGACCCTGCACGCCGAATACGGTCACTTTGCCGGATACGGATCCCCGCCGGCCGATCTTGATCATGTCGCCGAGTTGATCCGGATTGGTCGGCTCCCCGACGAGGCAGGCGTCCCAGCGCTCGCCCTTTTCGGCAGCCCATTTCAACAGCTTCTCGGTACCGTTGACCGCAGGCCCTTCCTCGTCGCCGGTGATCAGGAAGGAGATAGAACCCTTCGGCGAGCCATGCTTTTCGATATGGCGGGCAACAGCCGCAACGAAACAGGCGATCCCGCCCTTCATGTCGACGGCGCCGCGGCCAAAAAGCTCGTCGCCCGCGATTTCGGCCGCAAAAGGCGGATGGCTCCACGATGCCTCGTCCCCCGGAGGAACGACGTCGGTGTGGCCGGCGAACATCAGATGCGGACCGTCCGTACCGAGCCGTGCATAAAGGTTCTCGATATCCGGCATTCCCGGCTCCGTCGCCACCATGCGCTCGACCTTGAACCCGAGCGGAATGAGCATGGATTCCAGGGCGGTGAGCGCGCCACCTTCGGCCGGGGTCACCGAAGGGCAGCGGATGAGGTCCTGAAGATTGGCGACGGGATCGGATGCGGACATTTCGGATGAGTAGCCTTGAGGTCAGTCGCGCAGAAGTTCGTTGATGCCGGTCTTGGAACGGGTCTTTTCGTCGACGCGCTTGACGATGACGGCGCAGTAGAGGCTCGGGCCCGGTTCCCCGTTCGGGAACGGCTTGCCCGGCATCGAGCCCGCGACGACCACGGAATAGGGGGGCACTTCGCCATAGGTGATCTCGCCCGTCGCGCGATCGACGATCTTCGTCGACTTGCCGATGAAGACGCCCATACCGAGCACGGAACCCTCGCGCACGATGCAGCCTTCGACGACTTCGGAGCGCGCCCCGATGAAGCAATTGTCCTCGATGATGGTGGGGCCGGCCTGCATGGGCTCCAGCACGCCGCCGATGCCGACGCCGCCCGACAGGTGGACATGCTTGCCGATCTGCGCACAGGAGCCGACGGTGGCCCAGGTGTCGACCATCGTTCCTTCATCCACATAGGCGCCGAGGTTGACGAAAGAGGGCATCAGCACGACGTTCTTGCCAATGTAGGCCGAGCGGCGAGCGACCGCACTCGGTACGGCCCGGAAGCCGGCCGCACGGAATTCGTTCTCGCCCCAGCCTTCAAATTTCGACGGCACCTTGTCCCACCAGGTGGAGTTGCCGGGGCCGTGCTTCACCACCTCCATGTCGTTCAGACGGAAGGAAAGCAGCACCGCCTTCTTCAGCCACTGGTGCACCGTCCAGTTTCCGTCGGCGCCGCGGCTGGCAACGCGCGCCTTGCCGCTGTCGAGCAGGTTCAATGCTTCCTCGACCGCATCGCGGATCTCCCCCTTGGTCGATACCGTCACGTCGTCCCGGTTCTCGAAGGCGGTCTCGATAGTCTTTTCGAGGGAGGAAAAGTCAGCGCTGCTCATGGGAAATCCTTAAACGTCACTCGGTATCGTGATGGTGGAGAGGTGGCCATTTAGTTCTATTTGCTCTAAGCGACCGCCACTCAGGCGTCAATGTGAATTGGCGTCAACGCATGTTGGCGCTGGAAGGGTCATGCAATGGCAAAGGCGAAGAAGGACGGACCGCGGCGCAAGGATGGCGTCTGGGATCCTCTGAAGGACAACAAGGCCGACAAATATGCGGCCGCCGGTCAGCCGAGGACGCCGCAAACGGAATCTCCGTCCTATCGCCTCGCCTATGCGGACGACGACTTTCTGAGCCGCGAAGAGCTGCGGCCGGTCCGTCTTCAGCTGGAACTTACCAAAGCCGAGATGATGCTTGCCGAACGCGGCATCAAGTCGACGGTGGTGCTGTTTGGCGGCGCGCGCATCCCGGCGCCCGGGCAAAGCGCCTGGGCTGCGCGCAACGAGGTTCAGCGGAAGAATCTCGAAGCGGCATCGGTATTTTATGACGAGGCGCGGAAGTTTGCTGAACTCTGCGGAAAACACTCGGCCAGCCACAATCATCAGGAATATGTGGTGGTGACGGGCGGCGGACCAGGCGTGATGGAAGCGGGCAATCGCGGAGCCTCGGACGCCGGTGCCCCGAGCGTTGGGCTCAACATTATGCTGCCGCACGAGCAGGCGCCGAACCGTTTCGTAACGCCCGAACTCAGCTTCAACTTCCACTATTTCGCGATCCGCAAAATGCATTTCATGATGCGCGCCAAGGCGGTTGCGGTATTTCCGGGCGGCTTCGGGACACTCGACGAGATGTTCGAGGCGCTGACGCTCATCCAGACAAAACGCATGGAGCGAATCCCGCTCATCCTCTTCAGCGAGGCCTTCTGGCGCGGCATCATCAATTTTGGAGCACTGGCGGAATTCGGCACGATCGCGCCGGAAGACCTCAATCTCATCAACTTCGTCGAGACGGCTGATCAGGCCTGGAAGATCATCGCCGACTTCTATGAGCATTAGAACTGAAAGAACCCGCCTCTCGGGGGAGGGGCGGGTCCTTCAAGACGACGGCCGGTACTAGTTCCAAAAGGGGGCGGGGAACTAGAGGGGGCGGTCCGGCAGGTCGTCGATGGAAATGGTGCCGTCCTTGTTGACGTCCATGCGGGTGAACAGCTGGTCGCCTGCGGTGGTTGCTTCGGTCTTGGTAATCTTGCCATCCCGGTCTTCATCGACCATGCGGAAGATACCGCGGCCCATCATGCCGCCATGTCGCGGGCCATCCCAGCGCGCATTGTGGCGATCCTGGCCATCGTGATCCCGCCCGCCGCGGTGCCAGCCATCGCGATCCCCATCGTGGCGGCCGTGGCCGCGGTTTTCAGCCTGTTCCGGTGGCGGGTTATCCTTGCGGAACTCATCCATTTTAGCCTGGCGGAAATCCACGAGTTCGCCTCGGGTGACGGTGCCGTCCTTGTTTGCGTCGATTTCGGCAAACAGCGCATCCTGGCGGGCGGTCAGCTCTTCCTTGGAGATCTTGCCGTCCTTGTTGCCGTCGGCATTCTTCAAGAGACGAACGAACATCACGTCCTGCATCATGCGGCCGCCGGCGCCCTCATGGCGGCCGGGTCCGTCACGTCCCGGTGCCGCGAATGCCGGCAGAGCGGCTCCTGCGACCAGTACGGCACTGAGTGTCGCTAAAACGATCTTCTTCGCGGTCATCGAATGGGTCCTTTCCGGTTAAATCCGATGACCTGAAGATAGGCCCGGCAACCGGTGGGAACCACTTAAACATCCGTAATGTGGATGAACATTTGGTAAGACGGCGGGAACTCAATCGGGCCGAATGCCGGACAGGAAACCTGCCAGATCGTCGGTCACGTAGTCGATATGATCGTCCTCGTCGGTCAGCTTTTCCCAACGCTCCATCAGCACCGTATCGAGGTTGCGGGGAACCAGAAGAACGGTGCGCATACCGAGCGTCTTCGGGACCTGCAGATTGCGAGGGAGGTCTTCGAACATGGCGGCGTGCCTGGTATCGACGCGGTGCAGGCTCGCGAACTTGTCGTAGGTGGCGCCCGCAGGCTTCGGAACATAACCCGCCGCCACGATGTCGAAGATATCGTCGAAATTGTCGAGGATGCCGAGCGCCCGGGCGGCGGCTTCGGCATGCGGTACGCTTCCGTTGGTAAAGATGAACTTGCGGCCCGGCAGCGCCTTGATCGCCTCTCCGAGTTCCGGATGCGGCAGCAGCGCCGAATAATCGATCGCATGGGCGCGCTCGAGAAAACTGTCCGGCTCGATCCCGTGATTCAGCATCAGGCCCTGCAGGGTCGTCCCATGCTCGTGGTAATAGCGCTTTTGCAGCGCCCTTGCGTCCTCCGGCTCGAGCTGCAGCAGCTCCTGCACATAGGCCGTCATGTTCTTGTCGATCTGCGCAAACAGATTGATGTGGTGCGGGTAGAGCGTGTTGTCGAGATCGAATACCCATTCACGGATATGGGCGAAATCAGCAGGATCGGGGGATGTTTTCGGCGTCTTGTCCATGCCCGTCTTATGCACGGCTTGAGCGTCGAAGAAAATCGAAAAGGCGACCTGTTCAGGCTAAATCAGCCTTGGCGGCCAAATAGCCGGCATGATACCGCCACCAGCATGGAACTTTGGATCCCCATTACAATCGCTGCGGCCTTCCTGCAGAACCTGCGCTCCGCCTTGCAAAAGCGTCTGCAGGGTTCGCTCGGCACCCGCGGCGCGAGCTTCGTGCGCTTCGGCTACGGGTTTCCGATCGCAATCCTCTATGTGCTGGCTTTGCATCACATTGCCGGCTACCCTTATCCCGAGATCAACCCGACCTTCGCCATATGGGCCGGGATCGGGGGGCTGGCGCAGATCTTTGCGACCATCATGCTGGTGCATCTCTTTTCGCTCCGCAACTTTGCCGTGGGCACGGCCTATTCCAAGACAGAACCGGTGCAGGCGGCGATCTTCGGTTTTGTCCTGCTTGGAGAGAAACTCACCTTAGGCGCCATTGCGGCGATCATCGTCGGCGTACTCGGCGTGATGATGATCTCCACGGCGCGGATGCCGCTGTCCTGGCGCAATCTCGCCGTCGCGCTGACGGGGCGGACTGCGTTGATCGGTATAGCCTCCGGTGCGGTCTTCGGCATTTCGGCGGTGGCCTATCGCAGTGCCGCGCTTTCGCTTCAAGGGCCGGGGCCGGTTATGGACGCGGCGGTTACGCTTGCCTGTGTAACGACCTTCCAGACAATTTTCATGCTGGTCTGGATGTTCTGGAAAGACAGGCGCGAGATCGCGCAGGTGGTCCGCAGCTGGCGCTCGTCCTCGCTGGTAGGGCTGGCCGGTGTCCTCGGTTCTGCCTGCTGGTTCACGGCGATGACACTGCAGCAGGTGGCATATGTGCGTGCGCTCGGTCAGATCGAACTGGTCTTCACCTTCATGGCGTCCTATTTCCTCTTCCACGAGCGGGTGAACCGTATGGAAGCGATCGGCTGTATGCTCATTGTCTCCGGCATTCTCGGGTTGTTGTTCTTCTGAGCCGCGTTTTCTAGGATCGTAAATCGGCGCCCGATTTACGGCGGCGAGAGGCGCAAGCGCGGCTATAACCGCGGGATCAGAAAGGGAGACGACATGGACCAGAAAGAAAAGGCTACCGCATTCGCTGCACTTCATCAGAAGGGTAATCCGGTCATCATCTACAATATCTGGGACGCCGGCACGGCAAAGGCGGTTGCGGACGCCGGCGCGAAGGCTCTCGGCACCGGAAGCTGGTCCGTGGCTGCGGCGCAAGGTTATACCGATGGCGAGAACCTGCCGATGGAGGCGCTGCTTTCGACCGCAAAATCGATCGCCTCCGCTGTCGAACTGCCGCTGTCGGTGGATTTTGAAGGTGGGTATGCGGAAGATCCGGCAGAGCTTGCCAAAAATGTCGCGAAGGTCATCGACGCGGGCGCGATCGGCGTCAATTTTGAGGATCAGGTGGTCGGCGGCAGTGGCGTTTACCCGATCAGTCGACAGGCGGAGCGCATTCGTGCCATCCGATCTCTGGCAGATTCGCGCGGGATCCCACTCTTCATCAATGCCAGGACCGATCTCTTCCTTCAGGAGGGCGACCGGACAAAGCATGCGGCGCTTCTGGATGAAGCGGTCGCGCGGGCGAGGGCCTATGCGGAAGCTGGCGGCAATGGCTTCTTTGCGCCGGGCCTGGCAGATGAGGAGCTTATCCGCAAGCTTTGCGAAGCTTCGCCGGTGCCGGTCAATATCATGATGATGCCGGGCGTCTCGGCGCCGAAGCGGCTCGGAGAACTCGGCGTCGCAAGGGTGAGCTATGGCCCCGGTCCCTATCGGGCGATGATGGCGAAGCTCAAGGAAGATGCAGCGGCGGTCTTCACCGCCGCCGCTTAGGCCTCGATCGAGGAAGGGGTCACGGCACGATCAGCGTGCCGGCCCCATGCTCGGTGAAGATTTCGAGAAGCACCGAATGGGCGGTCTTGCCGTTCAGGATGACGACGCCCTGGACGCCGGCCTTGATTGCGTCGATGCAGGTCTCGACCTTCGGGATCATGCCGCCGGAGATCGTGCCGTCCTTGATGAGCGCCTGGGCCTGCGCCACCGTCAGCTCCTTGATGAGCTGCTTGTCCTTGTCCAGAACACCCGGAACGTCGGTAAGGAAGAGCAGGCGGGTGGCATTGAGGGCGCCGGCGATGGCCCCCGCGAACGTATCGGCGTTGATGTTATAGGTGGCGCCGTCGCGGCCGGGGGCTACCGGGGCGATAACGGGAATCATCTCCGACTTGGCGAGCAGGTCGATCAGCGTGCGGTCGACTTCCACCACTTCACCGACAAAGCCGAGATCGAGCACGCGCTCGATATTGCTGTCCGGGTCGACGACGGTCTTCCTGGCCTTTTCGGCGAACACCATATTGCCGTCCTTGCCGCAAAGGCCGATCGCCCATTCGCCGGTCTGGTTGATCAGCGCGACGATTTCCTTGTTGATCGAGCCTGCCAGTACCATCTCGACGATCTCGACGGTTTTCTGGTCGGTGACGCGCAGGCCGCCTTCGAACTTCGACTCGATGCCCATCTTGGTCAGCATGGCACCGATCTGCGGACCACCGCCGTGAACGACGATCGGATTGACGCCGGACTGCTTGAGCAGCGCGATATCCGCCGCAAACGCCTTGCCGAGCTCGGAATCACCCATGGCGTGACCGCCGTACTTGACGACGATGGTCTTGTTTTCATACCGCTGCATGTAGGGCAGCGCCTGCGCCAGAAGTTTGGCCTGAAGTTCGCTATCGGAAGTCGTCATCGATTTCCCCGTGATGTGAGTGGGCGCCTTGTAGCGCATGTTTTTGACGGGGGAAATAATCCGATGGCAAGATTTGCCCGTATACCGGCAACGACGCGCCCGGGAGACACGTGCTTGGCGACAGACACTGAAATAGCCGCCTTGATCGGCCGCGTCGCATTGCGCGACCGAGCCGGTCTGGCGGCGCTTTACGCCGCTGTATCTCCGAAACTTTTTTCCGTCTGTCTTCGTATCCTCAAGGACAGGGCCGATGCGGAAGATGCGCTGCAGGAAATTTTCGTCAAGATATGGCAACGAGCCGACCGGTTCGCTGCCTCCGGTGCGAGCCCGTTGGGCTGGCTTGTGGCGGTGGCACGCAACCAGGCCATTGATCTTATGCGTGCCCGCAAGCCCGTTGCCGACAGTATCGACGAAACTTGGGACATCGCGGATGCGGCGCTCGATCCCGAAACGACTACCGTCCTCAAGGGCGAGGGCAAACGCATTGACAGGTGCATGGAAGAGTTGGAATCTGAACGAGCCAGCGCCGTGCGAAGCGCATATGTGGAAGGTCTGAGCTACCAGGAGCTGGCAGACCGCCACGGCGTACCGTTGAATACGGTGCGCACCTGGCTTCGGCGCAGCCTTTTGAAATTGAGAGAGTGCCTCGACCGATGACGACGCCCGAACAGAGCGAAGGAGACCGCTCCCGCGATGAATTGCTCGCAGGCGAATACGTCCTGGGCGTACTCTCGCTTGCCGATCGCGAGCGTGTGGCCGCGCGCATCGCAAGAGACCGGGCCTTTGCGGCGATCGTCGCTCGATGGCAGGAAAATCTGGCGAGCTTCAACGGCGACTACGATGAGGTTCTCCCGCCCGCGGGCGTCTATTCTAAGATAGAGACCCGGCTTTTCCCGCACAAGACTTTCGCGCAGGAGCTCGTCGCGACCGGCAAATGGTGGAACTCGCTGCTGTTGTGGCGTGGCATTGCGCTTGGGTCCGTGGCTGTACTGATCGCTTACGTTTCTCTTGACACCGGTTGGATAGGTACACCGACGTCTCGTCCGCTGGTCGCCGAGCTTGCCGGAGAAGGCAATTCAATCAGCCTGGTCGCCGCCTACAACGTCGTCGACGGCCGCTTGCGGGTGACACCGGTGGCGGCCGGTGCGGCCGATCAGCATTCGCTTGAACTCTGGCTGGTACCTGGCGGTGACGATCCGGCAATCTCCCTCGGTGTACTGCCTCAGACGGGCGAAGGTTCGGTCGAAATTCCGGCTCACCTCCGTCCGAGACTTGGCGAAGGCGTGACCCTCGCCGTCAGCCTCGAGCCGTTCGGCGGCTCTCCGACCGGTAAAGCCACCGGTCCCGTGATCGCGGTTGGCCAGACGCGTCGGTCCAATTAAAATTAGCGCTTAAAAACCAAGGAGTTGAATTTTTTCTGCCGCTTTTTTCCACTGTGGCTGAAACTCTTTCCCTCTCCCTTCCGTCCCTTGCTGCGTCCCGCAGACCGCGGGACGTGAACCGCCCTGGGAGGCGCATCCGTGCCGGGGCGATCAGATCCTTTAAAAGGAAGAGGAAAACAGAATGTCCAAATTCGCACTCCGCACATTTGCCGTCGCAACAGCTCTCTCCGCAGCCGTGGTCGCAGCCCATGCCGCCAATCCGAAGGTCGGCGGCGCGGCCATGTTCGAAGACAAGAACATCGTCGAGAACGCGGTGAATTCCAAGGATCATACGACCCTGGTGGCAGCCGTCAAAGCGGCCGGCCTGGTCGAAACACTGCAGGGCAAGGGTCCTTTCACCGTGTTCGCGCCGACCAACGACGCGTTCGCGGAACTCCCTAAAGGCACGGTCGATACGCTTTTGAAGCCGGAAAACAAGGCGCAGCTGACCAAGGTTCTGACCTGCCACGTTGTCGCTGCGAACGCCATGTCGAGCGCTATCGAAAAGATGATCAAGGACGACAAGGGCACCCATGACGTCAAGACCGTCGGCGGCTGCGTCCTGAAAGCCAAGCAGGACATGGGCAAGATCACCTTGACCGATGAGAACGGCAATGTCGCCCAGGTTACGATCGCCGACGTAAAGCAGTCGAACGGTGTCATTCACGTAGTCGACAAGGTCGTGCTGCCCAAGATGTAAGGGCCGGTCGCAGGCGTTTTGCCGTTACACCCGGAGCCGGTCGCTTCCTCTGAAGCGGCCGGCTTTGTACGAGAAGTTACAATGGCTGGCCGACGGTCTCCCCGATCGCCAGACGGAGTTCGTCGATGCCTTTGCCTTTCTCAGAAGATGTCGAAAGCACGAAGGGATAGGCAGCGGGCCGTTTGCGGATCTTTTCCGTCGTCTCGGCGATCAGCTTGTCGACCGCCGGCTCCTTTATCTTGTCCGTCTTGGTTAGCACGATCTGATAGGAAACCGCCGCCTTGTCGAGCAGGTCCAAAACCTCGTCGTCATTCTTCTTGAGGCCGTGGCGGCTGTCGATCAGGACATAGACACGCTTCAGCGTGGCACGACCGCGCAGGTAGTCGAAGACGAGCTTCGTCCATGCGTCGACGTGCTCCTTCGGCGCCTGCGCATAGCCGTAGCCCGGCATGTCGACCAAGGCCATGGGGGGCAGATCCAGCCCTTCACCGGAATAACCCTCCGGCACGAAATAGTTAAGTTCCTGGGTGCGGCCGGGCGTATTGGAGGTGCGTGCCAGACCCTTCTGGCCGACAAGGGCATTGATCAGCGAGGACTTGCCTACATTCGAACGTCCTGCGAAGGCCACTTCGAGCGGGCCTTCGGGCGGCAGGAATTTCATCGAAGGTACGCCACGGATGAAGATCCAGGGGCGGCCGAAAAGCGGCTTGTCGTCCATGTTCTTGTCAGCGGGCATTGGGTTATCGGTCCTGTCTCAATCGAAGCGACACGGCTTCCGGGTTTTGCCGCAGAATGTCAAGCTATGGAAGATATTTGCCTGTCGTCATAAAAGAAAACCCCGGCGGACCGGGGTTTCGGAAGCTATTTCGAGGCTGCCGGTTTTCGCCGGAAGAGCCCCTTCAGATTGTCGAAGAGCTCGATCTTGGCGCCGTGGCGCTTCATGATCATTGCCTGCTGGGTGATCGAAAGCGTGTTGTTCCAAGCCCAGTAGATGACGAGGCCAGCCGGGAAGGATGCCAGCATGAAGGTGAAGACCAGCGGCATCCAGGTAAAGATCATTGCCTGGGTCGGGTCCGGCGGCGTCGGGTTCATACGCATCTGCAGGAACATCGTGACGCCCATGACGAGCGGCCAGACGCCAATCAGCAGGAAGTGCGGCACGTCGTAGGGAAGCAGGCCGAACAGGTTGAACAGCGACGTCGGATCGGGAGCCGACAGATCCTGAATCCAGCCGAAGAAGGGCGCGTGCCGCATCTCGATCGTAACGTAGATGACCTTGTAGAGAGCGAAGAAGACCGGGATCTGCAGCACGACCGGCCAGCAACCGGCGATCGGATTGATCTTTTCCTCCTTGTAGAGCTGCATCATCGCCTGCTGCATGCCCATGCGGTCATCGCCGAACTTGGCTTTCAGCTCCTCCATCTTGGGCTGGACGCGCTTCATATTGGCCATGGAGGCGTATTGCTTGCTGGCCAGCGGGAAGAAGAGCGCCTTGACGACGACGGTCGTCAGCAGGATCGCGACGCCGAAATTGCCCACGTGACGGAAGAAGAAGTCCATCAGCTGGAACATCGGCTTGGTGATGAAGTAGAACCAGCCCCAATCGATCAGTCGGTTGAACTGCGGGATTTTGAGTTCCGTCTCATAGCGCGAGATCAGAGGCACTTCCTTGGCGCCGGCGAAGACGAGGTTCTTGAGCTCGGTAGACTGACCCGGCTGGACCGTCAGATCGTCGCCCTTGTAGTCTGCCTGGTAGCTCGCCTGTCCGCCGGTGAAATGCGAGAAACGGGTGACGTAAGGCATGGACTGGGGCGGAGCGATCGTCGCAGCCCAGTATTTGTCCGTGATGCCGAACCACCCGGTGGTTGCCTTGTCGTGGGTATATTGTTCTTCCTCGATATTGGCATAGGTGTGTTCGCTAAGCGCGCCGTCTTCACCCATCACCCCGATGAAGCCTTCGTGGATGACCCAAACCGAAGGAGTCGCAGGCTTGTTGTGACGCAGAATCCGCCCATAAGGCGTCAATGTGACGGGTGCGCCGCTGGTGTTGTCGATCTTGTCGTTGACGGTCAACATGTAATGATCGTCGACGGAGATGGTGCGCGTGAAGGTGATGCCCTTCTCGTTTGTGAAGGACAGCGTCACCGGCGTCTGCTGAGTGAGTTTCTCGCCGCTTGCTACCGTCCACTGGGTTCCCGCGCCAGGAACGGTGCCGATGGATTCGTTCGGAATATAGCCGAGTTCGGTGAAAT
Source organism: Neorhizobium huautlense (assembly GCF_002968575.1). Lineage (GTDB taxonomy): Bacteria > Pseudomonadota > Alphaproteobacteria > Rhizobiales > Rhizobiaceae > Neorhizobium > Neorhizobium huautlense. The sequence continues at coordinate 139,462 of NZ_PVBM01000002.1, forward strand.
GCCCGTCCTTGGTGTCGGAGGGCGAAAAGAGCGTGATGATCGGGCTCTGGTCGTCAACGGTTTCGTGATATTCGCGAAGCTTCAGATCGTCGAAACGCGCGCCGGTGAGATTGATGGAACCGATCAGGGCAGGGGTTTCGATCTGAACACGCTGCGACCGTGCAAGCGCCTGATCGCGGGTGATGGTCGTCTGGCCGGAAGCGGCACCAGGTAGATTGCCAGTCGGCGCGCTCGAGGCGCCGGGGCTTTCCGGCGATACCGGCTGGGCCGTTTCTCCCTGGAGTGCGCGGCGGGCCTCTTCGGCACGCTGCTGCGCCTCCATCCTGGGATTCATGTAGAGGAACTGCCAGGCAATGACGATCAGCACCGAGAGCGCGATCGCGATGAAGTAGTTACGATTTTTTTCCATCATGCTTTCCTGGAACGGGTCTCCTCGGACCGCTTCGGCTTCGGCCTGTTTTCAATGCGCGCGATGAGCTGAGCCGTCATATCAGCGAAGGGAGCCGACAGCACCTCCCGACGCGCGACAATCACATAGTCGTGTCCGCTCTTCATTGCAAATCCGGCAGAGTGCCTCACGGCCTCCTTGAGGCGCCGACGCATGCGGTTGCGCTCGACTGCATTGCCATGTTTCTTGGTGACGGTGAAGCCGACGCGCGGCGCTTCGTCCGGCGCATTGCGGTCGAGCACTTCCAGAAGAAAGGTGCGCCCCCGACGGCTTTCGCCTTGCCGAACAGCAAGAAACTGCGGCCGGCTTTTCAGCCGCCCGACAGTTTTCTTGTTCTTTTTCTCGTCTGTCATCGCCCGGTGATCTCGGGCATCCCAGCCTTAGGCCGAGAGACGCTTGCGGCCACGGGCGCGGCGTGCGGAAAGAACCTTCTGACCACCCTTGGTGGCCATGCGGGCGCGAAATCCGTGGCGGCGCTTGCGAACAAGCTTGGACGGTTGGTACGTACGCTTCATTTATTTAATACCGCGGTGTGCGGCCCTTCTTGGAGTTTGCTTCCGCAAAGGAAGCAAGAGCGTTTAGAGAAACGATCTGCGCAAGCGGCTGCACGCGTGCAAGCCCGCCGGAGCTGAACGTGCGCGGCTTATAAGAGGACTCTGTCTGAAAAGTCAATCGCCGGCGAGCTTTTGCGGCTCGGCCCGACCTCCAGAACATTCAATTTGATGAAATCCATTAAAGGTTGTGGGAGTTGCCTGCGCAACTGAGAATGGCCGAAAATGTGGCAAAACCATCCCGATTTCTGTCACGCTGTCATCTTTTTCGACAAATTATTCGGGGGAATAGGCATTCGCTGACAAATTTTCCTCCTCGCTTCGCTGCGCCCAAAGCCCGCCTGCTCAAGGATTATTAATGACTAGGTGCTAATTCTAGCAGTGATGTCGCGGATCTTCCGCATCAGTGTGCCGTGTCGCCAGCATCCCATGGTGTCTTGCAGGGGGAAAACTGCAGTGAGAATTAGAGCCAAGATCAACCTTCTCGTCGGGCTGATGAGCCTGTTTGCCTGTCTGATCGGCGGGCTTTCGCTTTTTGCGGTCGAGAAGTACCGGGCCCAGAGCCAGCAATACGCCGATGTGGCCGATCGCGCCCACAACGGAGAGCACCTCAACCGGTTGGTCACGGCAGTCGTCATGGATGCCCGCGGTATCTATGCCGCGAAGGATATTGCGGCGACCAAGCAGTTCGGCGAAGGGATTGTGAAATCGCTGGCTGAAATGGAGAAACTACTTGCCGAATGGCAGCCGAAAGTGCCGGCAGAGCAGAAGGCGATTTTCGAAAAACTGATGGCCCGTTCGGCGGAATTCAAGCAGTTCCGCAGCGAAACGGTCCGCCTCGGCCAGACCGAAGGCCCAGCGGCTGCCAACGTCCAGGGCAACAATGAAGGAAACCGCGCCAACCGCAAAGCCTACCAGGCGGAGATCGATGCGGTGGTGAAGATGGACCAGGCGCAGCTCGATGAACTCAGCGCCGGCATGGATGCCTTTGGCAACATGGTTTTCTACAGCGTGCTCATCGTCACCGTGATCGGCGTTGCCGGCGGAATGTCCTTCGGTCTGTATCTTGGCCGCAAAGAGCTGAGCCAGCCTATTCTCGACCTCACCTCGTCAATGAAGACGCTGGCGGATGGAGACTACTCCGTGGCCGTTCCGCTCGTCGGCCGCAAGGATGAAGTCGGCGACATGGCGGCTGCTGTCGAGGTTTTCAAAAGGAATGGCATCGAGGTCGCTCGCATGAACGCCTCCGAATCCACCATGCGCGGGAAGAACAACGAATTGCAGGCGCTGATGTCGGCGGTGGTCGCCGCCGCCGCCGAGGGCGACTTCACCCGCCGCATCGACAAGCAGTGGGGCGAAGAGAGCCTCGACCGCTTCGCCAGCAATGTCGACCAACTGGTCGCAAGTGTTGACGCCGGCATTTCCGAAACACGGCGGGTCGTCAGGAGCCTTGCCGAAGGCGACCTTACCGATAGCATGAACGGCAATTTCAAGGGAGCTTTTGCCGAGCTGCAGCACAACGTCAACGCCACCATGGAGACGTTGCGCGGAACGATGATCAACGTCCGCAGCGCCAGCGGCTCCATGAACGGCAGCGCTGCCGAACTCAGCAAGGCTACCAACGACCTGTCGCGGCGCACGGAGCAGCAGGCTGCCGCGCTGGAGGAAACCTCCGCGGCACTGGATCAGATCACGGCTGTCGTGCGGACCTCCACCGAAAGGGCTCAAGAGGCAACGGTGATGGTGGGCGAAGCCAAGCAGAGTGCCGTGCAGTCGGGCGAAGTCGTGCGCAATGCCGTCGACGCCATGGGTCGCATCGAGCAGGCCTCCCGTGAGATTGCTCAGATTACCAACGTCATCGACGAGATCGCCTTCCAGACCAATCTTCTGGCGCTCAACGCCGGTGTCGAAGCCGCCCGCGCGGGCGAAGCCGGCAAGGGCTTTGCTGTCGTGGCACAGGAAGTTCGCGAGCTCGCCCAGCGTTCTGCAAACGCGGCAAAGGACATCAAGGCGTTGATCAGCAAGTCGGGCGACGAGGTCGCCGGCGGCGTGATGCTGGTGCAGAAGACTGGCGAGGCGCTGTCGGAGATCGAAACCCGCGTGTTGCGCATCAACGACCATATCCACTCGATCGCGGTTGCCTCCCGGGAGCAGGCGACGGGACTGGCGGAGGTCAACACCGCCGTCAACCAGATGGACCAGGTGACCCAGCAGAATGCCGCCATGGTGGAAGAGACTTCGGCTGCGACCCAGAAGCTTTCTTCCGAAGCCGACAGCCTGTTCGCCATCGTCTCCAAATTCAACATCGGGCATCAGGAGCATCGCGCCGCCGAGCCTGCAAGGTCTTCGCGCCCCGCGGCGGCTGCCTCGGCTCAAGTTCAGCGCCCGCGCGTCTCGCCCGTCAAGGCGATGACGGGTGCTCTGACGCGGGCTTTCGGAGGAGGGGCAGCGGCTCGGGCTCCGGCAGCAGCGGCTGCGGATTGGGAAGAATTCTGATCCGACCGGCCCTTTCAAACGAATAGGAAAGCGGAGACGGATGCCGTCTCCGCTTCTCTTTTTGCACTGCCGAAAGAGGGGCTGGTAAAAAAGCGTTGAATCTCTAAAATAGTCGATCATCCGTTGGCTCCGCCAGATGTTGGGCGGAAACGGAATTCGGGAATGGAGATCCGCATGGACGGCGAGGTTCATACCTCGGGGCGCTCGGAATCCTCGCCGGATGGCGCAGGACCGGAACCCATGCCGCGTCTCTTCAGCGGCCTTTCCGGCAGGCTTCTCTGGCTTACCGTCATTTTTGTCATGCTGGCGGAAATCTTGATTTTCGTTCCATCTGTCGCAGGCATGCGCATGAACTGGCTGCGCGACCGTCTGGATACGGCCGCCGCCGCGGGCATTGTCATCGACGGTCTGCAACCGTCGGAGCTTCCCCGCGCGGTGCAGGACGATACGCTTCTGGCGACGGGCACCAAGGTCATCGCGCTTAAAAAGGACGGCACTTCCCGCCTGCTGGCGGCTACCGACCTGCCGCCGCAGGTTGACCAGGTCTTCGATCTCACCGATGTGCCGATGTGGATCTCGATGCGCGACGCTCTGGATACCCTGTTCCTGGGCGGTGGCCGAGTCATGCGTGTTTTCGGGGCGATCGGCGACACCGACATGATCATCGAACTGGTGATGACCGACGACGCGCTACGCAAGGACATGCTGAAATATTCGAAGATGATGTTTCTGCTGTCTTTGCTGATTTCGCTCATTACAGCGGTGCTCATCTTCCTGGCCATCAACCGGATGATGATCATGCCGATCCGCCGGCTGACCCACAGCATGCAGTTTTTCTCGGAACAGCCGGAGGATCCGAGCCGTGTCTTTGCCGGTGACCGGTCGCGCGGAGAGCTTGCCGTGGCCGGCCGGCATCTCGCCGCCATGCAGGTGGAATTGCAGCGCACCCTGAAGCAGCAGAAAAACCTCGCCGATCTCGGTCTGGCCGTTTCCAAGATCAATCACGACATGCGTAACATCCTGGCGTCGGCCCAATTGATGTCCGATCGGTTGACCGATGTCGACGACCCGATGGTGCGCAGCTTTGCGCCGAAGCTCTTACGCACGATCGACCGGGCCGTGGGTTATACCAGCGAAGTATTGGCTTATGGACAGGCATCCGAAGCTGCCCCGCGCCGCCGCCGTATCCGTCTGGCCGAACTCTGCCAGGACGTGCGCGACATTCTTGCCATCGATCCCGACGCCAGCATCGAATTCATCGATCAGATCCCGGCCGATGTCGAGGTGGATTGCGACAGCGAGCAGCTTTTCCGGGTCATCCACAATATCTGCCGCAATGCCTTGCAGGCGCTGACAAACTTCGATCCCGAGGACACCTCCATGGTCCGGCGCATTACCGTCTCGGCCCATCGGATCGGCAGCGTCGTCAGCATCACGGTCGACGATACCGGCCCGGGCATGCCGCGCAAGGCGCGGGAAAACCTGTTTTCGGCCTTCCGTGGCTCGGCTCGTTCGGGCGGCACGGGCCTTGGTTTGGTGATTGCCCGCGAACTGGTTCTGGCGCATGGCGGCACGATCGCGCTGGTCGAAAAACCCGGCCCCGGAACGCAGTTCCGTATTGAGATTCCTGACCGTCCTGTTTCGCTGGAAGACTACCGGGCTCGAGCTTGACGCTAATAGATGTTGCTTCTCAATGGCTTGGGCGAGAAGTGACAGCAAAATGACGTTGCCCTCGGTAAAATCGCTTGCAATCTCTCGCGGCACCGATTAGAGGATCGCCACGCAAGCGGTGACGCACTGCTTGCCTACGCACCCGTAGCTCAGCTGGATAGAGCACCAGACTACGAATCTGGGGGTCAGGAGTTCGAATCTCTTCGGGTGCGCCATTTTCTCCTCCATCGGCAATACTCTCCCGAAGCGGTGGCAAACTGCCATTTGTTTGTTGATCCTCGCCGCAGACCGTGCCACGTGCAAGGTTGAATGTTCTTCCGTGAGGGCGGCAATGGATCGAGATGGCGGCTTTGTGGATCTGCGGGAGCGGCCCGGGCAGGGCAGCAGGCTCGCCAATTTTCTCTCGGGCGGATTGTGGCCGGCGACGCTTTTTCTCGGTGTTTATTTTGTCGCTAGTATCGCCACGCGGCTGGCTTTGCCGCATTCGCTGACACTCGACGAGGCCGAACAGTCTCTGTTCTCGCAATATTGGCTCGCCGGTTACGGCCCGCAGCCACCCTTCTACAACTGGGTACAGAACGCTTTTGTAAGCATCATGGGAATCTCGCTGCTCGCGTTGACGCTGCCGAAGTTCGTGATGCTGCTTCTTTGCTATTTCTTCTTTGGTTTGGCGGCGCGGGAGATCGACGGCCGGGCGGGCTTCGTGGCGATGGCGATGCTGAGCCTGCTGACGCTGCCGCAGGTTTCCTACATGCCGCAGCAGGACCTCACCCACACGGTCGCGGTGCTGATGGCGACCTCGCTGTTTCTCTACGGCTTGTTCCGAACGCTCGCCCGTCCGGATTGGATGGGTTATGCCCTGCTTGGACTGGCGATCGGCATCGGCACCATATCGAAATACAATTTTGTGCTGCTTCCTGCAGCGACGGTCGCTGCCGTCTTCGCCGACAGGGAATGGCGCGCCCGCCTCTTAGACATCCAGATCCTGCTCACGGCGGCGGTCAGCCTGGCGATCATCATGCCGCATGCGCTCTGGCTGCTCGGCAATATCGATCTGGCGACGAAGGGCACGATCAGCAAGATGGTCGAAGCGAACGCACCGCACGGGATGGCCCGCATTGCTCGCGCTCTCGGCTCGCTGGTCCTCGCCTGCATCGCTTTCGGCGCCCTGACCCTGGTTGTTTTCGCGGTGGCCTTCAAAAGCAAGTTCAGGCAAGCGATAAGAAAGACCACCCGCTGGACTCGTCTCCTGGGGATCATGATGCTGGTTTCGCTGCTTGGCGTGGTTCTGGTGATCCTTCTTGCAGGCACGACCAAAATCACCGAGCGTTGGCTCGATCCCTATCTTCTGGCGCTGCCGCTATACCTGCTTCTGAAGTTCGGAGGAGCTGGAGCGGATGTCGTCGCCAGTCTGAAGCGATTCCTCCCGGTTTTTCTGACCATCATGGCGATTACGCTGATCCCATTGGCGGCAAAGACGGTGACGGCGGGAATGACCGGCAGTTACACGAGGATCAATTATCCGTTCACGCTCGTTGCCGAGACGCTGAAAGCGGAGGGGCAGCCATCATTGATCATCGCCGGCGGCACTCACCTTGGCGGGAATATGCGGCTGCGGTTCCCCGGTACTCCCGTGGTCGACCCGGGCCGGCCGATTGCAGGTTTTCCGCCTCTGGACTCTCTAAAATCACCAATCCTGGTCATCTGGCCGATCAATGCGGACACCGTGCAGCAGCCCCCCTTTGCCCTGCCGCCGGAGGTATCGGCGCTCGGCCTTACGGCCTCTCCCGTGCAGTCCCTGTCGTTTCCGCATGAATATGGCGACGGCAGAACCGGATTGAAGCTCGGCTATCTCTGGCTTCGTTGAAGACCGTAGGTAACCTGATATATCTCTCGCCGAAGTCGCGGTGCGACGAAAAAATCTCAAGGAGATCCCGGATGGCTGAAACGGAAAAAGTGGCGCTGATCACCGGCGGCGGACGCGGCATGGGCGAGGCGATCGCGCGCGAGCTTCATGCCGAGGGATACAAGCTGGCGCTGATGTCGCCGTCCGAAAGCTGTGAAAAGCTGGCGGGCGAATTGGGCGGCGTAGCCTCCCGAGGCGTTGCCGAGAAGGCCGAAGACATCCAGGCGATTTTCGATTTGACCATGAAAACCTACGGCCGCATCGACGCGGTCGTAAATCTTACCGGCCACCCTCCAAAGGGAGACTTGCTGGATATTGCCGACGAGGCCTGGACGCTGGGATCCGACATGATGATCCTTTCGCTGGTACGCATGGCCCGCCTCGTCACGCCGGTCATGCAGAGACAGGGCAAGGGTGCCTTCGTCAACATCACCACGTTTGCGGCCTACGAGCCATCGCTCGTCTTTCCCGTTTCCTGCACGTATCGTGCGGCGGCAGGCGCTTTCACAAAGCTTTATTCCGATCGTTATGCGGCCGACAATATCCGCATGAACTGCATTCTGCCCGGATATATCGACAGCCTCGACCACAAGCCGGAAACGGCCGACAAGGTGCCGATGAAGAGAATCGGTCATGTGGAAGAGATCGCCAAGACCGCAACTTTCCTGCTGTCCGATGGTGCTGGCTACATCACCGGTCAAAATATCCGCGTCGATGGCGGCGTCACTCGTCACGTTTGATCAGAGGTAATGAGATGAGGTGGAAGCGCACCATTCAGCTGCTGGACGTCCATTGCGAAGGCGAGATCGGCAAGGTCGCGATCGGGGGAGTTCCGAAAATCCCGGGCGAAACGCTCGCCGCACAGCTTCACTGGCTGAACACCGATCCGAAGGGCAGCGAGCTTCGCCGCTTTCTCTGCCTCGAGCCGCGCGGTGCGCCGATCGGTTCCGTCAATCTGCTTTTGCCGGCGAAACATCCGGATGCGGATGCGGCCTTCATCATCCTGCAGCCGGACCAGGCGCATGCAAGTTCCGGCTCCAATTCGATCTGCGTCACGACAGCACTGCTGGAATCCGGTATCGTCGAGATGAGAGAGCCGGAAACGGTCGTGACCCTGGAAACAGCGGCCGGCCTGGTGAAGGCGACGGCCACTTGCCGCGATGGGCGCTGCGAAAAGGTGAAGCTAACCATGGTGCCGTCCTTCGTGCATGACCTCGATGTCGCGCTGGAGACGCCGCACTGGGGCCGGATCACACTCGATCTTTGTTATGGAGGCATCTTCTACGCGCTTGTGGACGTCAGCCAGATCGGCTTGACGATCGACAAGGGCAATGCCGCGGCGCTGGTTCAGGCAGGAATGGTGCTGAAGGACTTGATCAACCGGGAGATACCGGTGGTGCATCCGGAAATCCCCGCGATCTCGGGCGTTGCTTATGTCATGTTCCGGGATACGGAATCGGACGGCACGGTTCGTACCTGCACGACCATGTGGCCGGGCCGCGCGGACCGCTCCCCTTGCGGAACAGGAAACTCGGCCAATCTGGCAGCACTTCACGCACGTGGCTGCGCGAAAGTGGGCGACCTATTCAAGTCGCGCTCCATCATCGGTTCCGAGTTCGAAGTGGGGCTTGCAGCAGAGGCGAGAGTCGCGGGAAAGCCGGCGATCATTCCCACGATCGCCGGCCGCGGCTTTACGTTCGGGCTGCACCAGATTGCGCTCGATCCCTTTGACCCACTGGCAGAAGGTTTCGCCATGACCGATGTCTGGGGCCCTTCCGCAGGAGAGATCTAGATTTCCTTACCGATTGTGGCAGGCGTCTCCATGTCGCCCGGTTTCAGCACGAGCGAGTTGACGCTTTCCGATTCAGATGGGTCGCCTGGTGCCGGAACGACGCCGAGCTCCTGCATCTGCAGAAATTTATAGGCACCGAAAACGTCGCCGTTTTCGCCGGCCTCGCGGTACATTTCTGCAGCCTTGAGGGCGTTGGCTTCGATGCCTTCGCCGGCTTCGTACATCAGGCCCAGATTGATCATGGCGTCCGTATTGCCGCGTTGCGCAGCCAGATCATACCAGGCTATAGCCGTCTGATCGTCCTCCGGAACGAGATGGCCTTCGTCATAAATGGTGCCGATATTGAAGGCAGCGGTGTCGTCGCCCTCGGCCGCGGCCTTGTCGAACCACTGCAGGGCACTGTGAATGTCCGGCTTCGTGCCGAGTCCGTCGCGGTAGGCGACGCCGAGGTTATAGGCGGCAAGCACGTTACCGCTGTGCGCGGCTTCTTTATAGAACTGAAATTCAGCCTGTTCATCACCCAATCGGCCCATCAACATTCCGAAATTCACCTTGGCCGCCGGGTATCCGGCCTGAACGGCTACATTGTAGGCGCTCATCGCCTGGTCTGCCTGTTGAGCCTTGTTGAGAGCTCGGCCGAGCTGATAGGCGAAACGGGGATTGCCCGTGCTTTCGAAAGCCACACGACAGGCATCGACCGCAGTTCCATCGATCTCGCCGATATCAACCGGTGCGAATTCATTGTTGCGCTGCTGATCATAGGGGCTTCCAGCCAGCCGGTCGCATTCGCCTTGCATCATGGAGACAAGCTTCAGATTCGCCTGCTCTTCGGCGCCTGGTGAAACCGTCAGTGCGCAAAGCGCAACGGCAGTGCCTGCGGCAATTGCCAATCCCTTATTGACTTTAAAGGCGCGGGATTTCATTGTGTGCTCCGCTTCACAGATCCTTCAGATTGATTAACGAACGCCGAAAGCGGACGTGGGTTCCTTATGTCCTGGCTTTCGATTGCTGTTCTCTGCCTCCTATTCTGCACATTTGCGTGAAACTCGATATTTGGCAGATGAGATGCCTGGAGCGGTGTCAATCATCACATGTGATTGTTTTGGATGAGTCGTTGGTGGTATGCGGGTGGGATCGAACACATTCGGAAATTCACCATGAAGACACTCACTCTCCGCCGCCCCGATGATTGGCACCTGCATCTGCGCGATGGCGCAGTCCTGCAAGGAGTGATCGGCGATACGAGCCGCCATTTCGCTCGCGCCATCATCATGCCGAACCTCGTGCCGCCGGTGGTGACGACGGCCGATGCGCGGGCCTATCGGGGTCGCATCCTCCAAGCCCTTCCCGAGGGCGACCGGTTCGAGCCGCTGATGACCCTCTATCTCACGGAACACACGGATCCGAACGATGTCGAAGAGGGCCGGAAAAGCGGCCTCATCACCGCCGTAAAACTTTATCCCGCTGGTGCCACGACGAATTCCCATGGCGGTGTCCGGGACATCGACAAAGCCATGCCGGTGCTGGAGCGCATGGCGAAGATCGGACTGCCGCTCTGCGTCCATGGGGAGGTGACGACGCCGGAGGTGGATATCTTCGACCGTGAAGCGGTGTTCATCGAAACAGTTCTCGATCCGCTGCGCCGGCGCCTGCCCGAACTCAAGATCACCATGGAACACGTGACGACCGCAGACGGGATCGATTACATCAAGTCGTCCGGAAGCAATCTTGCCGGATCGATCACGACCCATCATTTGATCATCAATCGCAATGCCATCCTGGTCGGCGGCATTCGCCCCCATTATTATTGCCTGCCGGTCGCCAAGCGCGAGAACCATCGTTTGGCGCTCCGCGCCGCCGCGACATCTGGCGACCCCCGCTTTTTCCTCGGTACCGATTCCGCTCCGCATGTCGACCCGCTGAAGGAGTGCGCCTGCGGTTGCGCCGGCATCTACACCTCCGTGAATACCATGAGCTGCCTGGCCCACGTCTTCGAGCAGGAAAATGCCCTGGACAAGCTTGAGGCATTTACCTCGCTCAACGGTCCGGCATGGTACGGGCTGAAGCCGAATGAAGAAATGATCACGCTTGAGAAGCGGGATCAGCCGGTGAACTTTCCAGGCAAACGTGACACAGAGGCTGGCCCGATTACAGTCTTCGATCCGATGTTTCCCTTGCACTGGGAAGTTCTTTAGAAAGACGCTTCCAGTCTGCTCGGTGGCGTGACCGCATTCCTGACGGGTGGTTTCTGCACGTCCTGTGCGGCATTCGTCCCCGCCGGTTATTTACTGCATCGTCTGGCGCGCCGGCTCGCTTGCTGCTATTCCGGCCCGTGGTTGTCAAACAGGAGCGGGCGCATGATTCAGACCACATTTCCGGAACGCGGCGTAATGGCCGAACTGATGGCGAAGATGCTCTGGGAAATCGGAGCGGTGCATTTCAGCGCCGACAAGCCCTACAAGCTTTCCTCCGGCATGATGAGCCCGGTCTATATCGACTGCCGCAAGCTGATCTCTTATCCGCGCATCCGTTCGGCGATCATGGATTTTGCCGCCGCGACGGTGATGCGCGATGCCGGCTTCGAGAAGTTCGATTGCGTGGCAGGTGGCGAGACTGCCGGCATTCCCTTCGCAGCCTTTCTCGCTGAACGGCTCGGTTTGCCGATGATCTACGTCCGCAAGGCGCCAAAAGGTCATGGCCGCAATGCCCAGATCGAAGGTCATATGCCGGATGGAGCCCGCGTTCTGGTCATCGAAGATCTGACGACCGCCGGCGGCAGCATGTTCAAGTTCATCGACGCGATCCGCGCTGCCGGCGGTGTGGTCGATCATGGTATCGCGCTCTTTTTTTACAGCATCTTCCCGGAAGCCGAACAGCGGTTCTCGAACGGCAAGGTCCAGCTTCACCATATCGCGACATGGCGCAACGTGCTGGCTGTCGCCCGGGAAGCCAAGCTGTTCGATCACAAAACGCTCTCCGAAGTCGAAGCGTTTCTCGATGCGCCGCTCGCCTGGTCCGGGCGCAACGGTGGCGTCAGCGAACTTGCTCTCTGAATTTTTGCTCTGGCAATTTTACAAAAGCTCGCTTAATCGATTGAAATACAGCTTGGACTGGCGCGGGAGGACCCCATGATTTTGTGCTGCGGCGAAGCCCTGATCGACATGCTCCCGCGTGAGACCACGCGCGGGGAAAACGGCTTTGCGCCTTACGCGGGCGGAGCGGTCTTCAACACCGCCATTGGGCTTGGCCGGTTGGGACAGCCCGCCGCCTTCTTCACCGGTCTGTCGAACGACATGATGGGCGATATTTTGCGCGATACCTTGCGCAAGAGCCAAGTGGATTTTAGCTACTGCGCGACGCTTTCCAGACCGACCACCATCGCCTTCGTGAAGCTGGTCGACGGCCATGCCTCCTATGCCTTCTATGATGAGAACACCGCTGGTCGGATGATCACCGAGGCGGACCTGCCCGCTCTCGGCGAGGACTGTGAAGCGTTGCATTTCGGTGCAATCAGCCTCATTCCCGAACCCTGCGGCTCGACCTATGAAGCCCTGATGGTGCGGGAGCATGCAAAGCGGGTCATATCGCTGGATCCGAACATCCGTCCCGGCTTCATCAAAGACAAGGCGTCCCACATGGCGCGTATCCGCCGTATGGCGGCGATGTCCGATATCGTCAAGTTTTCGGACGAAGACCTGGTCTGGTTCGGCCTTGAGGGCGACGAGGAGACGCTCGCCCGTCACTGGCTGCATCACGGCGCGAAGCTGGTGGTCGTCACGCGGGGCGCACAAGGTGCTGCCGGCTACACGGCCAATCATAAGGTGACGGTGCCCAGCGAGAAGGTAACGGTCGTGGATACTGTCGGCGCGGGAGACACGTTCGATGCCGGTATCCTGGCATCACTCAAAATGCAGAACCTCCTGACCAAGGAACAGGTCGCCAATCTCTCGCAAGACCAGATTGCCAAGGCTCTGGCACTCGGGGCAAAGGCCGCGGCGATTACTGTTTCGCGTGCCGGCGCCAACCCGCCTTTCGCCCACGAGATGGGTCTGTAAGACAACCATATGCCGTTGGGATAGAATAGGGGGTGTGAACCCATCCCTCTGCCGGCAGTGCAGAGGGACTTAAGTGGCACAGCTCGTATCTGACCATTCCGGCGGAAGGCGGACAAGCCGCCCTGCGGTTGGTTATTTCTTCAATTCCGCCAATGCCTGCACCAGCCCCTGCGTTGAGCTGTCATGCCTTGCGGCGCTTTCCTTGCCTTCGATGACCGGCAGCAGGCCCGTTGCAAGCTCCTTGCCGAGTTCCACGCCCCATTGGTCGAAAGAGTTGATGCGGAACAACACGCCTTCCACGAAGACGCGGTGTTCATAAAGTGCGATCAGCCGGCCGAGCGCGAACGGCGTCAGCTTGTCATAGACGAAGGTGATCGAGGGCCGGTTACCATTAAAGACGCGGTGTGGGGCGATAAAATCGGCCTTCTTCTCGTCCATGCCCTTGGAGGTAAGCTGTTCCTTGGCTTCGTCGAATGTACGGCCCTTCATCAGCGCTTCGGATTGCGCTAGGCAGTTGGCGATCAGCAGTTCGTGCTGATGGCGAAGATGCGGTTCGAATCCGTTGGCGGCGATCATGAATTCGGCAGGGATGATGCTCGTGCCCTGATGGATCAATTGATAGAAGGCGTGCTGGCCGTTGGTGCCGGGCTCGCCCCAGACAACCGGGCCGGAATTGCCTTCGACCGGTTTGCCGTCGATGGTCACGCCCTTGCCGTTCGATTCCATGTCGAGCTGCTGCAGATAGGCGGGGAAACGGAGGAGCCGCTGGTCGTAGGGCAGGATGGCGCGGGTAGGGTAGCCTAGGACGTTTCGGTGGTAGAAGCCAAGCAGGCCGAGGAGCATCGGAAGGTTCTGGCGGGTCGGCGCGGTGCGGAAATGGGTATCCATGGCATGGGCGCCATCGAGGAATTTGCCGAAGTTTTCCGGCCCGATCGCGATCATCAGCGGCAGGCCGATCGCCGACCAGATCGAGTAGCGGCCGCCGACCCAATCCCAGAAGCCGAACACGCGGTCGCTTTCGATGCCGAAGGCCGCAACCTTGTCGAGCGCGGTAGAGACGGCGGCGAAATGATGCTTCACCGCAACCTCTCCGAGTTTTTCGGCGATGAAGGCGCGGGCGGAAGCCGCATTGGTCATGGTCTCGATGGTGGTGAAGGTTTTCGACGCAATGATGAAGAGGGTCGTTTCGGCATCGAGCAGCTTCAGCGTGTCGGCGATATGCGCGCCGTCGACATTCGAGACGAAATGCGCGCGGGGGCCATCATGAAAAGGAGCAAGCGCAAGCGTTGCCATGACAGGGCCGAGATCGGAGCCGCCAATGCCGATATTGACGACGTCGGTGATCTTTTTGCCCGTAGCGCCTTTCAGCGCGCCCGCGCGGACGCCGTCGGCAAACGCGCCCATCGCGGCGAGGACGGCGTTGACGTCCGGCATGACATCCTTGCCGTCAACCAGAACCGGTCTGTTTGACCGGTTGCGGAGTGCGGTATGCAATACGGCACGCCCTTCGGTAAAGTTGATCGGAACGCCCGAAAACATTTCTTCGCGTTTTTTGGCGACGCCTCCGACTTCGGCAAGCCTTTCGAGGAGCAACAGGATCTCGCTGTTCACCGCCGTTTTGGAATAGTCCATCAGCAGGTCATCGAAGGTCGCGCTGAACCTCTCAAAGCGACTGGAATCGGCCGCGAACGCAGCGCGAATATTGGTGGCATTGGTTTTCGCCACAGCGGATTTCAGGTCTTGGATGATGGCCTGCATGGAAGTTCCTCGCGGTCGGGGAAATGATGAACGGGAACCTATTCGCTTTCCCGGTCAAATCAACCCATTTGGAGCCGTTGCCCGGCAGCTTCTACTGGCCGACGGCCGTCGTCACTGTGTTGCCGGCTGCCGTTCCAAGGCGAAGGATCTGTTCGTCGTAGGACCGGCGCGTCGCGGGATCGAAGACCGCGATCGGGGTGCTGACCGCGACGCTCGCCGCGCCTCCGACCGTTTGCGCAGCACCGAGCGCCACAGCGCCAAGGCGGTCACCGAGCCCGACATCCGAGTCCGTAACCGCCTGGCCGGCGATCAGCCGGTTGCCGATCAGCTGCACCACTTCCGGGCTTTCGGCGAATTTCCCGTGATTGAGGCGATCGCCACCCTTCAGCGCCGTGAGGTCGAGGACGACGATGCCGGCTTTCTCGAATTCCGTGCGGTAAGGCTCGACGGTCGGATCGACCTGTCCCAGACGGTCGATATTGCCGGAGATCCGCCGGGACAGACTGAGCGCCCGGTCGTCGCGGGAAACGAAAAGCGTGAAATGCGGGCGCTTTTGACCGAGTTCGTCAAGCTGCTGGCCGAAGACGTCGACGTCGAGATCGGGAGAAGCGAGAATGACGTTCTGGATCTTCGGGGCGACGTGTCCGTCGCGGATCGCCATCTGTCGTAGCGCCTCGACCGTCAGCCAGGAGCCCATCGAATGCGCCATGATGGTGACCTCACCGACGCTCGGCTCCTTGGCCAGGCGATGCAGCATCTCTTCGAGCGCATCGCGCGAATAGTTCGTGCTTTCCTTGTCGTAGTTATAGGCAAAGATGCTGCCGCGTGAGGGCCAGGTGAACAGCACCGGCGCCACATCCGCCTTGGAATCGTGGACGATCTGAGCGAACCGGTAGACCGCGTCCTCGTAGCGGTTGTTGAACCCGTGCACGAAGACCATCACCCGGCGGCTTTTCGGCAGGTGTTGCCTCAGCCAGCCCTGAGCACCGGTCCGGTCGAGCGGCGTTACCGATACTGTCGCAAATTCCTTGGCGGGATTGGCGGGCAGTTTGGCAGGCCATTGAACCTGGCCGACCTTGCGGGCGCTGTCGGAAGGAATGGAGACAGAGATTTCCGTGACCTGAGGCTCCTTGCCGCGTTCCCCGGAAAACAGCACTCCCGGTGTATCGGTTGGTCGCCGTGTCGTGGCCACGAGGACATCGACCTTGGTGGCGCCGTCGGCCCGAGCCACGGTCGGGATCAACACGCCCTCAGGTCGTCCAGCACAGCTCGACAAGACAGCCAGTGTCGCGACGACGGCAATCAGACGAAGCGGATAAACGGCGCGGCTACCCAAGTGAACTCCAACTTATTCTTTGTCCACCCCCACGGACAAGCGCTAGCCAAGGGCCACGCCGGCGTCCATAGCCAGGGCTTCGATTCAGGCCGTCGGGGCGTACCTTGGTGTCGATCTGTCGCCGCAATGCAACGGCGGTCAGCCGCGCAGCTCGCGCCGCAGGATCTTCCCAACATTCGATTTGGGCAGTTCGTTGCGGAATTCGATAAAGCGCGGCCGCTTGTAATTCGTCAGGTTTTCGATGCAATGGGCCTTGATCTGCGCTTCCGTCAGGTTCGGGTCCTTTTTGACCACGAAGAGTTTGACCGCCTCGCCGGAATGTTCGTCCGGTATCCCGATTGCTGCGCATTCGAGTACGCCAGGATGCTTGGCAACGACCTCTTCGACCTCGTTCGGATAGACATTGAAGCCCGACACCAGGATCATGTCCTTCTTGCGGTCAACGATCTTCGTATAACCCTGGCGGTCCATGTAGCCCATGTCGCCGGTCCGGAAGAAGCCGTCCGCAGTCATGACTTTGGCGGTTTCATCCGGACGGTTCCAGTATCCGGCCATGACCTGAGGCCCCCGGATGCAGATTTCACCGACGCCGCCAAGTTCGACTTCCGCACCGTCGTCATCGCGGATCGAGATTTCCGTCGACGATATCGGCAGCCCGATCATGCCGCTGAATTCGGTTGCGTCGAGCCGGTTTGCGGTGGCGACCGGAGAGGTCTCCGACAGGCCATAACCTTCGGTGATCTGGCAGCCGGTCATCTTCAGCCAGCGCTCGGCGACCGGGCGCTGCACCGACATGCCGCCGCCAAAGACGAGCAGCAGCGACGAGAAGTCGAGTTTCTGGAAATCCGGGTTGTTCATCAGCGCATTGAACAGCGTGTTAAGTCCGGGAAAGATGTGGATCTTGTACTTCTGAAGTTCCTTGACGAAGGCCGGGATATCGCGCGGATTGGCAATCAGGATGTTGTGGCTGCCGGTTGCGACGCCCATCAGCGAATTCACGGTCAATGCGAAGATATGGTAGAGAGGCAGGGCGCAGAGGAACTGGAGCTGATCCGGCCGCGGCTTCGTCAGGAACGCCGTCTCGAGCCAGGTCGCCATCTGCTCCTTGTTGGCGAGCAGGTTGGAATGGGTGAGGATTGCTCCCTTGGAGATACCTGTCGTGCCGCCGGTATATTGCAGGAAAGCGATGTCGCGGCCATGCACCTCGACCGGGTTCACGGTCAGCCGCGCGCCCTCGGCACGCACCTGCTTGAAGCTCTTGGACGAGGCAAGCAACCATTCCGGCACAAGCTTCTTTATCTTGCGCACGACCACATTGACGATATGTCCCTTGAGGCCCAGCATGTCGCCCATGGTTGCAACAACCACATGCTTCACTTCGGTGTTCGGCAAGGCCTGCTGCACGGTATGGGCGAAATTCTCCAGGACGAAGATTGCCTTGGCGCCGGCATCCTTCAACTGATGCTCCAGCTCCCGCGGCGTATAGAGCGGGTTGACGTTGACGACGACTAGGCCAATGCGGAGGATACCGTAAACGATCACCGGGTTCTGGAGGATGTTCGGCAACATCACCGCGACGCGGTCGCCCTTAACCAGCCCCTGCGCCTGCAGCCAAGCCGCGATCTTGCGGCTTTCCGCTTCAAGCTGCCGGAAGGTGAGGGTCTTTCCCATGCTCGAAAATGCTGGCCGGTCCGCAAAGCGCGAGCAGCTGTCTTCGAAAAGCTCACCTAGCGAGCGATGGGTCAGAGGCGGAATCTCCTCCGGTACCGTCGGGGGATAGGAGGCCAGCCAGATCTTGTCGGGATTGGCGTCGGTGCGTGCAGTGACTTCGCTCATGTGAAACCTCCTCCATCATTCTTCTTGTTGTTCCGCGCTTTCCCTACGCGTACGGCAAAGTCCTCCACCCTGCCGCGAGAAACAGATTATGCCATGGTCCTACAACGTAAAGCCATAGTGGTCATTTTTAACAGCTATCTAACCTTAACGTAAACGTCAATGCATCTGCCAACCTGGCCGCGCACCTTTGCGGGCCAGACAGGAACATACGGGATGGCGGAGCGTTTCCACTCAAGTGATACGAGGAAACCAAGGAGGTGCGTTATGCTGCATCATGAACCCCGGGCCGGCCAGGATCCCTACGTCAAGGATACGCCGTCGCTGATTGCCAGCGACAAGGTGGAAGGGACCCGCGTCTATGGCGCAGACGGCAAGCACATCGGCTCGATCGAGCGCGTACTGCTCGAAAAACGCGGCGGCCGGGTAGCCTACGCAGTCCTGAGCTTCGGCGGCTTCCTGGGGATCGGTGACGATTATTACCCGCTGCCCTGGGAAAAGCTGCGTTACGACGAAGAACTCGACGGCTACCGCATCGATCTGACCAAGGACCAGATTACGGGCGCGCCGCGCTATCGCGATCTGGACGATGATACCTGGTACAATGACAAGGGCCGGACGATCTACGACTATTACGGCGTGCCGCCCTATTGGATGTAAGTCGGTCGTGAGAAGCTTCAGGAGGCTCCGCCATTCGCGGGGCCTCTTTTCATTTGTTTAAAACTATTCTGGCACGCTGCCGTCCGCCCCGATGGAAAACGAGGCGAGAGGACGGCAAATGGGCATGATGGCGGACAAGGCGGGCGGCGTCCGGGATCTGGAACGGGAGGACCTGCCGTCGGTTGCTCAACTGTTTCAGAAGACCTTCCGCGACTCTGAGCCCTTGCGGCCGTCGATGATCCAGTATTTCCGCGAGATCTATTTCGACCACCCCTGGTATGATGACGAAATCCGCTCAAAGGTGTTCGTCAGCGCCGCGGGCGAGATCGAGGGTTTCATCGGCGTTTTTCCATCGCGACTGGAATTGAACGGCAGATCGCTGCGGGCCGCGTTCGCTGGCTCGATGATGGTCGACCGGCCGGAACAGAACCCGCTGGCCGGGGCGCGCCTTCTGCGTTCGTTCCTGGCGGGTCCGCAGGACATATCGCTTACCGAAACCGCCAATGCGCTTGCCCTTGGCATGTGGCAGAAGCTCGCTCTGCCGCTCGATATCGCCTACAGCCTCAACTGGCTGCGCGTCTTGCGCCCCGCCTCGGCGGCGGTTCAGGTTGCCGAACGTGCCGTTAAAGCTGCGCGCTTCCTGCGACCAGTCGGTGCATTGGCCGACGGATTGGTCGAGAAGATGGGCGTATCGCCGTTTCGTGCACCCAAGGTCCATGGCGTAGGTCGGGCAAACTTCTGGGATGCGCCGCGCGAGGAGTTCATCGAGGCGGTTCTGAAACTTGCTGATACTTTCCCG
Source organism: Neorhizobium huautlense (assembly GCF_002968575.1). Lineage (GTDB taxonomy): Bacteria > Pseudomonadota > Alphaproteobacteria > Rhizobiales > Rhizobiaceae > Neorhizobium > Neorhizobium huautlense. The sequence goes on from NZ_PVBM01000002.1 coordinate 158,767, forward strand.
CTGAAGCCTCAGTGGGACCGGCCGACGCTCGAATGGTTCATGGACCAGGCGGAACAGAAACGCCAATACGGAAAGCCCGTCTGGCGTATCGCGGAATCCCGCAGCGGCCAACTCGTTGGCTGTTATGTCTATTATGGCCGCCCGGGCGGGATCGCCTGGCTTCTGCAGGCGCTCTGCTCGCCGGCCGTCGCGGGCGACCTTGTGGAGGATCTTTTCGCCCACGCCGATGCCAGCGGTTGCGCCGCGATCCGTGGTGCCGGTCACCCCTGGCTGACGCCGGAACTCATCAGCCGCAAGACGATGTTCTATGGCCGCGCCTTCTTTGTCGCCCACGCCAAGGACAAGTCGCTGCTGGAGCCGGTCAAGACAGGGCAAGGCCTGATCAGCGGTCTTGCCGGCGAAAACTGGACGCGCCTGATCGGCGACGACTTCGACTAAGGCGAGAGAAAAAATGCGAGCGTTTTCAGCGCTCGCACTTGCCCAAGCAAATAAGTCCGCCGGTTTACCCGAGCATGGTCAAGGGCTGGGCGTGCAGGTACTCCGCGACCTTGCGCTTCGAGGCGATATTGCGCCAGACGGCGTCCACCTGCTCAGGCGTCAGTTCGGCAGCCTCGCCGACGTCCTCGCGGGCAATGCCGTTGTCGAGACCATAGAGGCAAAGGTCCATCCGGTCATAGGGCAGCGAGAAGTAATATTCATCCTGGCCCTGGGGCAGCGACCACGTGTCGGTGGTCGGCGGCCGCCGGCGGATCTCGGCGGGTACGCCAAGCGCTTCGGCAAGCTGATAGACCTGGCTCTTGTAGAGATGCGCGATTGGCTTGAAGTCAGCCGCGCCATCGCCGTTCTTCACGAAAAATCCCTGGTCGTATTCCAACCGGTTCGGCGTACCCGCCACCGCGGAGTTCAGGCGGTCGGCATGGTAATATTCGATCTGCTTGCGGGTGCGTTGCTTCATATTGGCGGCGGCGATCATGCCGAGATAGACGTCCAGCGGCATGCGATGGCGGCTCTGCTCGCCGGCAGGATTGGCGACCACCAGCCAGGAAATATTGTATCCGCGACCGGTCAACGCATCTTCCAGGACCACCTTGCAGCCCCAGCCCTCGCCGAATTCCGGCACGACCTGGCGGATGAAGCCATCACGGCGGGTATAACAGCCTGCTGCGGCAAGTGCGGGTCCGATGTCCTCGAGGACCGTCTCGACGCCCACCGCCTCGGCGAGCGCCTTGCCGAGGCGCAGGCTCTCCGGGTCGCTGTCGTGCTCGGGCATGAAGATGCCCGTCACCTTTGCCGGTCCGAGCGCGCGGGCGCAAAGTGCCGCCGTGACGCTGGAATCAATACCGCCGGAAAGTCCGAGCACGGCGCCGCGTTTCCGGAGGTCCTTCGTCACCGTCTCGCGTATCCAATTTGAGATGCGCTCGATCTCCGCCTCCGCATCGAGCTTCAGCGTGTCTGGAGAGAACTTTCCCGTCTTGTCGGCAATTTTCATGGCTCGCATCATGCGACATTCCCCTGCGTCGGTTCGTTGTTGCTGTTGTTGGCATTCAGTCTGATTTTTCCGGTGGTCGTTCTCGGTAAGGCATCGCGGAACTCGACGCTTTTGGGCACCATGTAGTCTTCGAGCCGGCCTGCACAGTGCCGTATGATGTCGCGCTCGGTAAGGATCGCGCCTTGGCGGAGCACGACATAGGCGCGGATGACCTCGCCGAAGAGCGGGTCCGGCACTCCGCCGACTGCGGCCTCGGCGATCTCGGCGATCTCGTAGAGCGCCCGCTCGACTTCCTGTGGGCTGACCTTTTCGCCGCGGGTCTTGATGATGTCGTCGCGCCGGCTGACGAAGTAGAGAAATCCGTCCTCATCGGCGCGGAACAGATCGCCAGTATAAAGACGCCGGCCGGTCGGGAGCGGCACGAGTTTTTCCAGTGTCGTCGGGGCGTCGCGCCAATAGCCAAGCATGACATGAGGCCCCTCGACGACCAATTCGCCGATCGTGCCCGGTGATGCCGGGTTTCCGTCTTCATCGACCACATAGGCCCGGGTACCGGGGATGGCTTTCCCCGCGGACAGGGGGCGGTGAGTGGCTTCTGCCGGCGGGAGATAGGTGGCGCGCATGCATTCCGTCTGCCCATACATCAGGAAGAGTTGGGTCCGGGGGAGCAACTGCTCCAGCCGTTCGGTGAACGCAGGTGGCATGGCCGCTGCCGCACTGGTGATATAGCGCAGGTGCGGCAGGAAACCCGGCTCGAGATCCTTCATGCCGACGACGAGCGCGGCCATGGGTGGCACGAGCGGAAATCCGGTCACCTTCTCCTGCACCAGCCGCTCCAGGATCTTGCGAGGGAAGGCGAAGCTCTTTTCCAGGATCAGCGTGCCGCCGACCATGATCATGGTGACGACCTGCGTGATGCCGTAACCAAAGGAAAGCGGCAGAACGTTCAGGACGATATCCTCGGCGGTATTGCCGAGATAGCTGACGATCGATTGGCAGGCCGCATCCACATTGGCATGCGAGAGCATCACGCCCTTCGGCTTTCCCGTCGAGCCGGACGTATGGATCAGCAGCGCGAGGCTGTCGCTGTCTTCGAGTATCTCGATTGGCGCGCTTGGGACACCATCGACGGCGTCTTCGAAACGCAGGGTCGGGCCGCTCTCTTCACGCACCTCGCCCTGAGCCACGAAGACGACCGGACGAATTTTTGTCGCGGCAACCGCCGTTTCGACCGTCGGCTGCAGCCGGGCCTGGGTGATGATCGCAGCAGCTTCGGTACTGTCGAGGATGGCAGCCAGCTTGTCCGCTTTGATGGAAGGATAGAGTGGGCACGGGACGGCGCCTATCTTCCAGGCGCCAAAGAATCCCAAAACAGCCTCCGGCCCATTGTCGAGGATCATCAGGATGCGATCCCCGGGCTTCACTCCATTGCGGGCGAAGCTTTCTGCCAGGCGATCCGAGCGGGCATCGAGCTCGCCATAGGTGAGGCGAATCTCGCCTGCCACGAGCGCCGTCTTGCCGGCAAAGCGCCGGGCGCTGTCGCGAAGCCTTGCCTCAAGCCGCATCTCGGGTCGCCTTTTCGGTGTGTCAGGCAGCGACAGGAAGCTTGCTTGCGAGGTACTTCGTCATGTTGTCGACGCTGTCGAGATTTTCCGGAATGATTTCCTCATCAGCCACCGTAATGCCATAGGTGCTTTCGAGGAAGGCGATCAGCTCCAGCACGCCTGTGGAGTCGATCACGCCGGTATCGAGCAAAGACTGGCTGTTGGAAATATCGGCGTCCGCGCGAAAGAGGAAGTTCTCGGCAATAAACTCGCGCACGGTACCTGTGAAACGTTCAGTCATCGAACAGCCCCTTCAAAAAGCCACACCATGTCCCTTCGAGCCGCCGGGACCGAAGACACATTGGTTTTTACTGCGGCTATCCTTTGCCGATAGTCCTGAATCTTTCGCTAAAGCATCCGTGTTGTTTTGAATTGTTCCCGATTTTGCATCCAAAAGCGAGGTTCTGCGTTGTGTCAGACTTCAAATAGGGAGACTGGTAATGGCAAAACGGGAACTGATCGATATGGGCACGGACAAGCGCTATGTCCGACGTGATGACAACGGCCGCTTCAAGGAATCCGACGACGTCGGGCGCTCGCTGGCTCAGGATGTCCGCGAAAGCGCCAAGACGAAGACAAAGGTGGGCGAGGGCGATAGGGGCGACCGTCCGCGCTGACTGTGTCCGGTGAAGATCGCGACCTTCAATGTGAACGGCGTCAACGGGCGCCTGGATATCCTTCTCGATTGGCTTGAGGAGGCGCGGCCGGATGTCGTATGCCTGCAGGAATTGAAGGCGCCGCAGCAGAAGTTTCCACTTTCCGCCATCGAGAAGGCCGGATACGGCGCCATCTGGCATGGTCAGAAGAGCTGGAACGGCGTCGCCATTCTCGCTCACGACACCGATCCGATAGAGACGCGGCGTGGCCTTCCCGAGAATATGGGCGATGAGCACAGCCGCTATATCGAAGCGGCTGTCGGGGGCGTGTTGATCGCATGCCTCTATGCGCCCAACGGCAATCCGGCGCCCGGACTTAAATTCGACTACAAGCTCGCCTGGTATCAGCGCTTCCTGATCCATGCCCGAGCTCTGCTGGATACAGGCGCTCCCGTTGTTCTCGCGGGTGACTACAACATCATTCCGACCGACCTTGACGTCTATGCGCCAGAACGATGGCGCGACGACGCGTTGTTTCGTCAGGAGGTGCGGGATGTTTTTATCGAGCTTCTAGATCAGGGTTGGACGGACGGGCTTCGCAGTCTCCATCCGGATGAGCGCATCTATACCTTCTGGGACTATTTCCGGAATGCCTGGGGTCGCGATGCCGGTCTCCGGCTTGATCACCTGCTGCTCAGCCCTTCGATCGCCGGCCGGCTGGAACATGCCGGCGTCGACCGCCATGTCCGCGGCAGGGATCATGCCAGCGATCACGCGCCGGCCTGGATAGAAATCTCCGACTAGGAGAGAGCGAGCGACATTTCGGATTGTGTCAGCCTGCTTTTGTGCCAGCCGATGCGCCGCATGAAGAGGTCGAGTTGGCCTTCCGGCACGTTCTCGATGATGTAGAGCTTGCGACCGGGATAACGGGCAGCGAGTGCATCGGCCAGCGCGCGACCGGCACCCTGGCGGCGATGGGCCGGGTCGACTGCAAAGCCATAGAAGCGTATGTCCTCGCCGCTGTCGTCGATCAGTGCAGCCGCCCGGCTTTCCAGTGCCATTCCTCTGAGAGGCGGGCCTGCCTGTCGAAAGGATGCGGGGTCCGTCTGCCAAGTGGGATCGGTATCCGAAAATCGCGACAGCATGTCGACAGCTGTCCCGAGATCGCATTCCTCGGCCGGAGCGACATCCGGTACGGCAAGGGATGCAGCCCGGCTGAAGCCAATCAGCGTCCGCGTGATTTGAAAACCGAGCGACAGATAGAGATCGCACGCCTTGGTATTGGAATTGATGACTTCGAGGATCAGCTGCCTTTCGCCGCGGCTTCGAGCGGCGTTCATGGCCTCCTGCATGACGCGCCGGCCGAATCCCCTGGAACGGATGGTCGGGCCAACACCGAGCGCACTGATGCGCGAGCGGTCGCCTCGCCTCGAAATGAGCAGAATGCCGGCGGGCCTGCCGCCGTCGAAGAATACTTCGCTGATGTCAGCGTCGACATCCTCCCGGGCGATACGAAGTGCCAAGGCCTCCGGCCTGACGCTGACCGGCACGACATAGCCGACGAAGCCTTCCGTAAAGGCCTTGGCCGCTTCATCCAGCGAACAGGCTGAAAGCGGGCGACGAGTGACGGCCGCATTCTGATCCATCGATTGTGCCTCCGGCGTTACAGCGCGTTGGTAGGACTGCCCTTTTCGAAGTTTTCTAGATGGCTGACGACTTGCGCCCAAAGCGTCTGCATTGCCTCGTCGCTCGCCCAAGCGACATGCGGCGTAACGATGACGTTTGGTCGGTCGAGGATCGTCAGCAGCGGATTGTTCGGCAAGGGAGGCTCCTTTGTCAGCACGTCGAAACCGGCACCGGCAATCAGCCCCTCGTCGAGTGCCGTTACCAGATCGGCTTCATTCACCAGCCCGCCGCGCGCCGTATTGATGATCAGCGGCTTCCGTTTCATCCGGCGGAATTCCTCTATCCCGATCAGGTTGCGGGTCGTCGGCGTGAGCGGCATATGGAAGCTGATGATATCGGCGGTCTCCAATACCTCGTCAAAGCCGGTGTAGCCGGGCTCGACAGTCTCTGCGTCCTTGCGGGCTGCGAAAACCGCCTTCATGCCGAAGGCGTCAGCGATTTTCGCCACGGACTTGCCGAGCGTGCCGCGCCCGAAAATGCCGAGCGTCGAGCCCGCGAGGTCGCGGATCGGATGCGTGAAGAAGCAGAACTGGTTGGCGCGCTGCCATTCGCCGCCGATTACGTCCTGACGGAAGCCGACAATCGAGCGGCGCAGCGCAAAAATCAGCGCGAATGTGTGCTCGGGCACGGTATTGACGGCGTAGCCGCGCACATTGGAAACGATTATGCCGCGTTCCTTGGCAAAGGCGAGATCGATCACGTCATAGCCGGTGGCGGCCACCGCAATCATCTTCAGCTTCGACGCACCGTCGATAGCCCCCTCGCGGACCGGCGCCTTGTTGGTGATGACGATGTCGGCATCGGCAATACGTGCGGGCACGTCCTCCGGTGCCGTTTTGCCGTATTCCACCCACTCATGCGCAAAGGCAGGCCGGGTAATCTCGACGGATGGCCCGATCGTGTCGCGGTCGAGAAGAACCACCTTCAGCATTGCCTGAAATCCCGCATGGATCAAATCCTCCCGTCGTCCAAAGCGCTGGCCGCATTCGATTTCTCGTATATCATCCTGCCCGCCATCCGGAAGGCAAAAGTGCGGAGAGGGGAATGCGGGAGGTGCTGGAACTCGATTGCGTCGTCATCGGCGGCGGCGTGGTGGGGCTTGCAGTGGCGCGTGAACTGGCGATCGCCGGCCGCGACGTCGTGCTTCTCGAAGCCGAGCCGATGACCGGCAGCGTAACGTCTTCCCGCAACAGCGAAGTGCTCCATGCCGGTCTCTATTATCCGACCGGCAGCCTCAAGGCCGAGCTCTGCGTTGCCGGAAAACGCCGGCTCTACGAGTATTGCAGGGAGCGGCATATTCCGCACAAGCGATGCGGCAAGCTCATCGTCGCCTCCAGCGAGCCGGAGGTTGCCTATCTCGAAAAGCTTCTGAAGCAGGCAGATGCCAACGGAGTCGAGGACTGTTCCCTGATCGATGGCATGGATTTATCCCGGCTGGAGCCGCAGATCACGGGCTTCGCAGCTCTCGTCTCCCCTTCCACAGGCATCATCGATAGTCATCGTCTGATGGAAGCCTATATTGGCGATATCGAGGCTCGCGGCGGCACGATCGTGCTGAATTCCCCCGTGCTGGGTGGAGAGCTTTTACCCGGTATCGTGCGGCTCCGGGTGGGTGGGCGCGATCCGGTCGAGGTCGAGGCCAGGCTGGTGGTGAATGCCGCTGGCTTGAACGCCTGGGCCGTGTCGGAAAGCATTCTCGGCCTTGAGCGAACGACGGTGCCGGAGCGCCATTACGCGAAAGGCTGCTATTTTTCACTTGCGGCCACGGCCCCCGCCGGACGATTGATCTATCCCGTTCCGGAGCCCGGCGGGCTTGGCGTGCATCTCACGCTCGATATGGCGGGACAGGTGAGGTTCGGTCCGGATGTCGAGTGGGTGGAGACGATCGACTATGACGTCGACCCTCGGCGAGCCGACAGGTTCTATGCTGCAATCCGCCGCTACTGGCCGGATCTGGCGGAGGGCGCGCTGCAGCCGGCCTATTCCGGCATGCGGCCCAAAGTGGTGGGGCCGGAAGCGGGAGGCGGCGGCGATTTCATCATTCAGGGACCGGACGCAACCGGCCATCCCGCCTATGTCGCGCTTTACGGTATCGAATCCCCCGGCCTGACGGCCTCCATGGCGATCGCGGAGCGGGTTAGACGCCTGATGTTAGGCTGAACCTCGAAGATACCCCCTCATCCGGCCCTTCGGGGTGAGGGGGCAGCGTTAAGCGACTATCTCAAAACGCCGCCCGCTTGTCCCGCTTCGCCAGCCGGCCAAGCAAGTAGTCCACCTCCGCCTTCGCGGCGGCCGACAGCATCTGCGCCGGCTTGCGCTGCACGTCCGTGGCGATAACGCCGCGCCGCTTCAGCACATGCTTGCGCACGGCAAGCCCGACGCCCAACTGCTGTTCGTAACGGATCAGCGGCAGATGGGCGTCGAAGAGGTCGTGGGCCTCGTCCCGCTTCCCGTCCGCAAAGAGGCCGACGAGTTCCGTCAGCATGTCCGGGAAACCATAACCGGTCATTGCGCCGTCGGCGCCGCGCTCGGGTTCGAAATCGAGGAACATGCCGCCATTACCGCAGAGGATCGAGAACGGCCGCAATTCGCCGGCCTTCTGCAGGGTGCGGAGCCTGGAGATCTTTTCGAGCCCCGGCCAGTCCTCGTGCTTCAGCATCAGGCAGGACGGATAGTTGGAAATGATCTTCGCGATCACGCCGGGCGACATCACGACGGTCAGCGTCAGCGGGTAATCCTGCAGCACCCAGGGCACGTCTTCGCCGACTGCTTCGACGGCGCCGGCGAAGTAATTAACTATCTGGTCGTCGGTGCGGAGCGACGGCGGCGGTGCGATCATCACCCCTGCCGCTCCCATTTCCATGGAATCGCGCGCCAGGGACCGCATGCCGGCAAAGCCCGGTGCCGAGACGCCGACGATCACCGGTACCTTGGCGTGCGAGACGACGCGTTTGACGATTGCCCGGCTCTCCTCCGGCTCAAGCTTGGGCGCTTCGCCCATGATGCCGAGGATGGTAATGCCGGTGCAGCCGCTTTCCTGGTAAAAGTCGGTCAACCGGTCGACCGAGTTGAAGTCAATTGCCCCGTTTTCCAGGAACGGAGTGGTCGCAATTGCATAGACGCCTTTGGATTCCACGCTGAATGTCATTTCTGGCTGTCCTTCCAGGCCTGATAACGGGCCTTGGTTTCGGCATTCATGGGGTAAAGACCAGGCAGCGGTACGCCCCGATCGACTTCGGTCATGATCCAGGCTTCCATGCGCTCCTGTTCCGGAGCTTCTGCCAGCACCGCATCGAGAAGCTTTGCGGGAATCAGAACGGCACCGTCCTCGTCCACGACGACGATGTCGTCCGGAAACACGGCAACACCACCGCAGGAAATCGGCTCCTGCCAGCCGACGAAGGTGAGGCCGGCGACCGACGGCGGCGCGGCAATACCATTGCACCAGACCTTCATGCCGCTGCCGAAAACACCTTCCGCATCGCGCAACACGCCGTCGGTAATCAGGCCTGCAACGCCGCGCTTGGCCATGCGGGCGCAGAGGATGTCGCCGAAAATACCGGCATCGGTCACGCCGAGCGCGTCGGCCACGGCCACGCACCCTTCCGGCATGGCTTCAATCGCGGCGCGGGTGGAGATCGGCGAAGACCAGCTTTCCGGCGTCGCGAGATCCTCGCGTGCCGGTACGAAGCGCAGCGTGAAAGCCTTGCCCACGACGCGGCCCTGGCCGGCCTTCAGCGGCTTGGTGCCACGCATCCAGACGTTTCGCAGCCCCTTCTTCAAAAGCACCGTGGTGAGCGTGGCGGTGGAAACGCTTTTGAGCGTCTCGGTGATGTCAGGGTCCAGCGACATGAATTCTCCTCGGGAATTTCTTTGGACCGCCACGGCCGGCGGCGGGCGATATTCCTTCGACCTGCTTCCGTCGTCAAGGAACAAGCGGAGGTATCCCGCGGGGCCAGAATGGCGTAACCGGCCATCATTAAGGATGCGCTAAATTAAGCCTCGCTTAAGGTTAAGGACTTACTCTCCTCGAATGGACAAGGGGATTTTCCGATTGGCCACTGCGCTGGCCGCCCTCGCATTCAACCTCGTAAGCCCCGCCGACGGGCTCGCCGGGCAAAAGCAGGTGTGGCGGGATACCAATGCCCCTCTCGTCATCGACGCCTACGAACTCAACGTCATCGATTGGCGGAAACTCCTCACCGACAAACGTATAGCCGGCTTCATCCACAAGGCCTCCGACGGGCTTCCGGAAAGCTACAGCTGCACCGGAAAACATGGCGGCGATACGGTTGCGCACTGCAAGACGATGTGGCGGAAGTATGCGGTGAGCCGTGAACTCTACCAGACGCGTCGCCTCGTCGCTCGTGGCGCCGGCCTCCTCTGGGGCGCCTATCATCTTGCGCGGCCGGGAAATCCGATTGACCAGGCAAATCATTTTCTCGATTATGCGGAGCCGGACGACAAGGATCTCATGGTTCTCGACCTTGAGGACCTGGACGACAAGTTCATGTCGCTCGAGGATGCCGAAATTTTTGCGCGGCATCTGAAGGCGAGAACCGGCCGCTACCCCATTCTCTATACGAACCACAGCGTCGCCCGATACATCGCGGCCCGGCGCAACGACTACAAGCTGTTGTCCCGGCTTCCGATCTGGTACGCCCGCTACAAGCCGGATGTTGCCCAGGTATTTCCGATGGGAAGCTGGTCGAACTACTTTCTCTGGCAGTTTTCGTCTTCATCGAACTGCTCGAAGCGGCATTGCCCGTACCGCGTCCCCGGAACCTCCACGGACATCGACGTCAATGTCGCCGGTATGGGTCTCGATGATCTGAAACGTGTCTGGGCAAAAGGCGAGCTTCTGCCGTCCAATACGCCTGATCCGGCGCTGATCGCAGAAGCGGACTTGCCCTACCGTCCATTCTGAACCGTCACATGGTGTGAAAATGGTGCCGCTTACGTGACTCGAACACGTGACCCCATCATTACGAATGATGTGCTCTACCGACTGAGCTAAAGCGGCACGGGCAGCGGACGGCTCGGCCGGGCTGCGAGTGATGCGGCTGATACAGGCAATGATCTGCAATTTCAAGCCGTGATTTGACCCGGTCTGCGATTTTCCTGTCGGCTGCGGCCGGAACCCGCGCTCAAAGCGCGAGCCGCTTCCGTGCCGCCTCGTATTCCCGCTCGAGCCGATCGACAAGCTCAGCGACGGGAACCACTGCTTTCACCGCGCCCACGCCTTGTCCGGCACCCCAGATTTCCTTCCAGGCCTTCGGTCCGCTCACCGCCTGGTCGAAATCCATCTTGGTGGGATCGGCGACCGGCAGAGCGTCGGGATCCATGCCCATCGCCTTGATCGAGCCTTTCAGATAGTTGCCGTGAACGCCGGTGAAGTAGTTGGAATAGACGATGTCGGCGGCGTTCGAATCGGCAATCATCTGCTTGTAGGCGTCGACCGCGCGGGCCTCCTTAGTGGCGATGAAGGGCGAACCGATATAGGCCATGTCGGCGCCCATTGCCTGTGCTGCGAGAATGCCGCCGCCCGTCGCGATCGCTCCGGCCAGCAACAAAGGCCCGTCGAACCATTCACGGATTTCCTGGACAAGCGCAAAGGGCGAAAGCGTTCCGGCATGGCCTCCGGCGCCTGCGGCAACGGCGATCAATCCATCTGCGCCTTTACGGATTGCCGAATTCGCGTGCCGGTTGTTGATGATGTCATGCAGCACGATGCCGCCGTAGGAATGCACCGCCGCATTGACCTCGGGTACGGCGCCAAGCGACGAGATGACGATGGGCACCTTGTATTTCACGCACATCATCAGGTCATGTTCCAGCCGCTTGTTGGACGTGTGTACGATCTGGTTTACGGCGAAGGGCGCGGAAGGCTTTTCAGGATTGGCGGCATCGTAGGCGGCGAGATCCTCGGTGATCATCGCGAGCCATTCGTCGAGCTGGCTTTCCGGCCGCGCATTAAGCGCCGGAAAGGCGCCGATGACACCTGCCTTGCATTGCGCCAGCGTCAGTTCCGGATGAGAGATGATGAAAAGTGGTGACGCGATCACGGGCAGACGCAGCCTGTCCCTGAGGATTGCTGGAAGCATGCGGAAAAGAACCTCCGATTGACGTTTACGCAAACGTAAGTCTGTCTAGCAGATCGGGTCGCGCAGGAAAAGCCGGTGGAAAAATTTCGGAACATTTGTTGCTCATTTCTTCCGGGAGCGCATGAGACATAACCTGACCTTATTTTTCAGCAGTGTGCGGCGCTTGCAGTTCCGCGTGAGAGAGGTTACCGAAACGTAAACTCCCGCGTATTGGGGAATGAGTAGAAGAAGGACCGGCAGTGAGCGGTTTGGAAACGGCCATCAGGAACGCGCTGGATCGCTCCAACAGAGCGGACCGAGAAACCAGGGTTCGTATTTATCAGTCGGCGCGGCAGGCGCTTGATGCCGGCCTTCGCAAGCAGGGCGTGACCGATCGGCTGATCATCATGCAGCAGCATGAGCTGCTGGAAGACAAGATCCATCAGATCGAGACGGAGGAAGTGCGTCGGCTGACCGAGGCAGCGCCACCGCCCGAGATCGAACTCGAAACCGAGCTTCCCTATATCCCCGCCTCCGAGCCGGTTGCGCCGCCCGTGGTTGTCGCAGCTCAGCAGCGGGCAGAGCTCGAGCCGGACGTGACGCTCGGTGGCGAAACACGCTCTGCCGCATTCTCAACGCCCCACGTTGCCCCCGTCACCTCCGAGGCCTCGCCCGTGGCGCCGGTTGCCGCACCCGTTGCGACATCCGCGCCGGAGACTTTCGTGACGCGCGAAGGTGATCTTGGCCGGATTGCCGTCGATCGTGATGAACGCATTGAAGCTGGATCGCCGGTCAAGGAGCCGAAGCCGGGAAAAGCCGGAAAAAGCCGGCCCGAACCCTCAGGCACAGGGCTGGACGTGCCGCCGGAGCGGGCCGCCAAACCGCGCAAGCGCCGCAGTTTCCTGTCGCATCTTCTTACGTGGTTGATCACCCTAGGCGTTGTCGGTGGCGCCTGCTGGTGGTTCTACCAATCCGGAATGGTCCAGTCGTTCATCGAGGAGGCAATGAAGGTTGCCGATCAGTCTCTGAGCCGTCAGCAGACCGGGCAGGAGGCAGGAGGTTTCGATCCGCGCAACGGTTTTTCCGACGATTGGGTGGAAATTTTCGTTCCTTCCGGTATCGCGAAGCTGAAGCCCGCCGGTCAGGCGCGCGTCGAAGCCGTGGCCGGAGCGGAGGGACAGGCGGTCCGTATCCTCTCGACGACCACTGGCGAGGGAGGCGACGTCTCAATCGAAGTGCCGGCCGAAGTGCTTCGCGAAATGGCCGGCAAAAGCTCGACCGTGGCGCTGACGTTGCAATCTGCGCAGGATCGTTCCGTGCAGCTGTCGGTACGTTGCGACTTCGGAAGCCTCGGCAACTGCAGCCGTCATCGCTTTACCGCCACGCAGGAAAAGCTAGAGGCGCTCTTCCGCGTCACGTTCGAGCGCTCGCTTGCGCCGAATGCCCCCGGTCACCTGGTCATCAATGCCGGTCTTGACGGGCCTGATCTGCCCGTACTGCTTTATTCGGTCCGCATCCTGCCGGGACAATAGTCCTTATTTCAGGAATTTCGGGCCCTGGCCGAGAATCTTGTGGTCGATCTCACCAATGGCGCTCTTGTCCTTGCCCTCGTAATCGAGCGCCAGCAGCATGTGGCGAATGACATTGAGCCGGGCGCGGCGCTTGTCGTTGGCCAGCAGGATCGTCCAGGGCGTCTCCCGCGTGTGGGTCTTTTCGAGCATGATGTCACGCTTTTTGGTATAGTCGTGCCACTTGTCGAGCGCGGCGATGTCCATCGGCGAGAGTTTCCAGATCTTCAATGGATCGTGCCGGCGGTCGTGGAAGCGCTTGAGCTGCATCTCGCGGCCGATATCCAGCCAGAATTTGAAGAAGATGATGCCCTCGTCGTGGATCGTATCTTCGAACCGCGGCACTGCCTTTAGGAAATCCTCGTATTGTTGGGGCGTGCAGAAGCCCATGACCGGTTCCACTCCGGCCCGGTTGTACCAGGACCGGTCGAAGAGGACGATTTCTCCCGCCGTCGGAAAATGTGCGACGTAGCGCTGGAAATACCACTGCCCGGCCTCTGTCTCCGTCGGTTTATTTAGAGCAACGACGCGGGCCGAGCGCGGATTGAGATAGGCATGGATCGAAAAGATGGTGCCGCCTTTGCCGGCGGCGTCCCGCCCTTCGAACAATGCCATTAGCCGCTTTCCGGTGGCCTTCAGCCAGAACTGCACTTTCACGAGCTCGATCTGCAGTTGTTCAAGCTGCTTTTCGTATTTGTCCTTGTCCATCTTGTCGTCATAGGGATAGCCGCCCGAGGCTAGCGACACGTCCTCGATCCAGTCCGGCAGAACGGGATCATCTATGTCGAACCGTCTGAGCTTGCCGTCGATTTCCAGATTGACTGCCCGGTTCCCCGTCGGATCCGCCATGGTTTATCCCTCCGATGTGCTGGTTTCCCCATATGTAGAGCAGCTTCAATGTTCGGGCACCATCGGGCGGCCATCGTTTTTTGCGCCGACCGCTGCGGGCGATGTATATCTGTCATGCAAGGGGTATATGTGCGCGTGTTCAATATCAAAACAGCGAGTCGGATCGTGGAGTCGGCACAGACGAAATGGTGGGACAGGTTTGGTGAGTTCGCGGCGCGGGCACGCCGGGAACGTCCCCTGCTGCTGCTCCTGACGCTGGTCGCCGCGCTTGCCCTCGTTGCCGGAATGCAGTGGCCGGGCGTACTTGCCGGCTGGTTGTTGCTGTTGCTGGTGGTGGTGGCCCGCAAGCCGGCCGAGGCTCCGGCAGCAGAGCGGCAGATGGTGATTGAGGTGGAACCGGCCTTCGATCCGATGCCGCAGGTGGCCGCAACCTTGGCCGCGTTGGACACGCCGGCATTGGTGCTCGGCCAGGATGCCATCATTCTTTTTCAGAACAAGGCGGCAGAAAAGGCTCTCGGAGCGCTGCCCGCCGGTTCGCATCTTTCCGCGAGACTCCGCTCGCCTGGTATTCTCGACATGGTGCGCGAAACGATCGCCACCGATGAGCCGAACCAGATCGAACATTCCGAACGGCTGCCGTCCGAGCGTGTTTACACATTGCGTATCGCTCCGATCGATTTTGGCCGGGTAGGCGATCAGCCTGATCAGGCGCCGCAGAAACTCTACCTCCTGTCGTTCAAGGACATCTCGGAATTGCGCCGGATCGACCGAATGCGCTCGGACTTCGTGGCAAATGCCAGCCATGAGCTGCGCACCCCGCTTGCTTCGCTGCGTGGCTTCATCGAAACCCTGCAGGGGCCGGCGCGATCCGACCCTGCCGCCCAGGAACGCTTCCTTGCGATCATGTTCGACCAGGCCACGCGCATGAGCCGCCTGATCGATGATCTCATGTCGCTTTCGCGCCTTGAGCTCAAATCACACATCGCACCGGATCAGACGGTCGATCTGAAGCCGCTGATCGGTCATGTCCGAGACGCACTCCTGCCTCTTGCCGAAGATCTTGGCGTGGAGATCCGCACTCATCTGCCGGAGGGCAAGGTCGAAGTGCTGGGCGACCGGGACGAACTTGTGCAGGTTTTTGAAAACCTGATCGAGAACGCCTGCAAATACGGGCAGGAGGGCGAGGTTGTCGATGTCTATGTCCGGAACGATCCCACGGAGCCCGTCGAGGTAAGCGTCGTTGACCGCGGGCCGGGCATCCCCGCCGAGCATGTCCCGCGTTTGACAGAGCGGTTTTATCGGGTCAGCGTGGCAGACAGCCGCTCCAAGAAAGGCACCGGTCTGGGGCTTGCGATCGTCAAACACATCCTCACCCGCCACCGCGCCCGGCTGATTGTGAAGTCCGAGGTTGGCAAGGGAAGCGAGTTCACCGTCAGGTTTTGACATAAAACCAGTCGCATCCAGGATACGAACGAGATTCATCGTTTAATTTCAGTTATTTAATATGTCATAAATGTTTCACCGAACTGACATAAAAGAGACGGGCAATAGCCGTTAAGACAAGCGGGCTGAACGCCGGCGAGAGCGAGAGCCGGTGACCTCCGTATTCACACAAGCCCCATAATGGGAGATTCCTCATGAACATCATGAAACTTTCTGCGGCAGCCCTGGTGGCCTCTGTTGCGTTTGCCGGCGCTGCCGCCGCACGCGACCAGGTTCAGGTTGCTGGCTCCTCGACCGTTCTTCCCTACGCAAAGATCGTCGCTGAAACCTTTGGTGAAACCTTCCCGGACTTCAAGACGCCGATCGTCGAGTCGGGCGGTTCGGGCGCCGGTCTGAAGGAATTCTGCAAGGGCGTCGGCGAGGCTACGATCGACATCGCTAATTCCTCGCGCCCGATCAACAAGAGCGAGATCGAGGCCTGCAAGGCAGCCGGTGTCGCAGATGTCCAGGAAATCCGCATCGGTTATGACGGCATCGTCTTCGCCGTCGATTCCAGCAACGGCGACGTGAAGGTCGAGCCAAAGGACCTTTACAAGGCACTTGCCGCAGAGGTCGTCGTAGACGGCAAGCTCGTTGCCAACCCTTATAAGAACTGGTCCGAAATCAACCCGACCCTGCCGAAGGGCCCGATCGCCGCCTATATCCCGGGCACGAAGCACGGTACCCGCGAAGTCTTCGAAGAAAAGATCATGGCGCACGGCTGCAAGGACGCTGGCGCTCAGGACGTCATCAAGGCCGCCATCACCGATGCCAAGCAGGCAACTGCGAAGTGCGTTGCAGTCCGCAAGGATGGCGTGGCTGTTGACATCGACGGCGACTACACCGAAACCCTGGCCCGTATCTCCGCCAACAAGACTGGCCTCGGCGTTTTTGGTCTCGCTTTCTACGAAAACAACGCCGACAAGCTAAAGGTCGCGACCGTCAATGGCATCGTTCCGTCCACGGAAACAATCTCTTCGGGCAAGTATCCGGTCTCCCGCCCGCTGTTCTTCTACGTCAAGAAGGCGCATCTCGGCGTTATCCCGGGCCTGAAGGAATATGTGGAATACTTCATCTCCGACGACATGGTCGGTCCTGAAGGCCCGCTGGCCGAATACGGTCTCGTAGCTGCTCCGGACGATCAGCGCGAACAGGTCCGCAAGGACTTTGCCGCCGGCAAGACGATGTAATACCAAAGGCCGGCGCCGCTTCGCGGTGCCGGCCACTTTTCTGTCGGAGGTTGGGTGCCCGGCCGGCAAGTGAGTTTGTTGCTGAGATTGTTGCGCTTGCGCGACCGCGAATGCGATCGGCTCCGATGAACGGAGCTGGGCGGTGATGGATTGCCGCCGAAGGCGGTACGCCGGGGGATTTTGATGAGTACATCATTGATATTGTTGATTGTGGCGATAGTCGGCCTCGCCGGTTACGGGATCGGCGCACGGCGTTCGCTGGCCATCGCCGGAGGGCTTTCTTCGAAGCTTCATTCGAGGCCCGGTTATTATGGGTCTTTCGTGGCCGTATGTGCCATCGTTCCAGCCGTTTTTATCCTTTTTGTCTGGCTGGTTGCCAGCCCGGCCGTTATCAGTTCCTCGATACGCGGGTCCTTTCCCGAAGAGGTGAAGGCGCAATCCGAAGCAGAGCAGGGACTGGCATTCGGAATGATCACGTCGATCGCCCGCGGTATGAACGTCCTGAGCCTGGAGGAGATCGACCGGATCGGCAGCAATCCTGTCGAGCTTCGCTCGGCACTCGGCGCCAAGGGTGTTCCGCTTGCTGGCGATCCGCAGCCCTATATGATCGAGGCCGCCGGAAACCTGAACACCATGACCTATGCCAGCCGGCTGGCGATGACTGCCGTCGTGGTGGTGTTTTCCGTGCTTGGTGCAGGTCTCGCCTATCGCAGGATCGCGCCGCGTTTCCGTGCCCGCAACCGGGTGGAAAAGGTGATCCTTGTCAGTCTGGTCGTTGCATCCTCCATCGCGATCCTGACAACCGTAGGTATCGTTTTGTCCATGCTGACGGAAGCGACGCGCTTCTTTACGCATGTACCGGCGTGGGAGTTCTTCTTCGGCACCGTCTGGGATCCGCGTTTCGCGGCGGCCGGCTCCGGGGGTTCGGAGGGCCAGTTCGGGCTGATCCCGCTCCTGCTCGGCACCCTCTATATCGGCTTCGTTGCTATGCTTTTTGCCGTGCCGATCGGTCTCTTCTCTGCGATCTACATGGCTGAATATGCGTCGCCGCACGTCCGGTCGACCGCCAAGCCGCTGCTGGAGGTCCTCGCCGGCATCCCGACCATCGTCTACGGCTTTTTTGCCCTGACGACGGTTGGCCCCTTTCTCAGGGACCTGTCCTCGCAGCTGAACGGGCTGGTAACCGGTGACTATTCGAACTTCATTCAGGCACAGAGCGTTCTGACCGCCGGCTTCGTCATGGGCATCATGCTGATCCCATACGTCTCGTCGCTGTCGGATGACATCATTACTGCCGTACCCCGCGCCCTGCGTGACGGGTCTCTCGGGCTCGGCGCCACCCGGTCGGAAACCATCAAACGTGTCATCCTGCCGGCGGCACTGCCCGGTATCGTCGGCGCATTGCTGATGACCGCCTCGCGTGCGGTCGGCGAAACCATGATCGTGGTTCTTGCCGCCGGCGTTGCCGCCCGCATCCAGCTCAATCCCTTCGAGCCGATGACGACGGTGACCGTCAAGATCGTAAACCAGTTGACGGGCGACCTCGAATTCACGTCGCCGCAGACGCTGGTGGCCTTCGC
The DNA here is from genome assembly GCF_002968575.1 of Neorhizobium huautlense. Classification (GTDB taxonomy): domain Bacteria; phylum Pseudomonadota; class Alphaproteobacteria; order Rhizobiales; family Rhizobiaceae; genus Neorhizobium; species Neorhizobium huautlense. Next base: position 176,894 of record NZ_PVBM01000002.1, read on the forward strand.
ACTCGGTATCACGCTCTTTGCCATCACGCTTTGCCTCAACATCTATGCACTTTACATCGTGCGCAAATATCGGGAGCAGTACGAATGACCGATGTGGTTTCTCCCGTCTCAGGTATTCCCAAGACCAAGGCCGGTCGCAGGGATATCGGCATCAAGCGCCGCTACGCCGCCGAGCGTCGCTTCAGGGCCTATGGTGTCGCCGCTCTTTCCTTTGGCATCATCTTTCTGATGCTTCTCCTGTGGTCGGTGGTCTCAAAGGGCTACACTGCCTTCCAGCAGACGATGATCACCATACCGATCGAATTCTCCGAGCAGACCATCGACCCGCAGAACGAACGTGCCGCAAATCCCCAGAAGCTGATGACCGCGAACTATCCGGTCGTCGCCCGCAATGCACTTGCCAAGACGCTCGGCGTCAGCGTCGATGACCGTGTGAAGATCCGTGCTGTCGGGCAGTTGTTGTCTGACGGCGTGCGTACCCAGCTTCGCGACATGGTCGTCGCCAACCCGGCGATCATCGGAACAACTCAGAACGTCGCCTTGCTTGCTGCCGGTGATATTGATTCTGCCTTCAAGGGCCAGATCAATCTCTCCGTTGCCGAAGGGAACCGCAAGATTTCGGACCAGCAGGTGACCTGGATGAACCAGCTCGCAGAAAGCGGCGTGCTCGCCAAGCACTTCAATACGGGGATCTTCGTCAACGGCGCGTCAAGCCGGCCGGAAGCTGCAGGCGTCGGCGTCGCGCTGATAGGCTCGTTCTACATGATGCTGATCGTTCTGGTCCTGTCGCTGCCGATCGGTGTTGCTGCTTCGATATATCTTGAGGAATTTGCACCGAAGAACAAGTTCACGGACCTGATCGAGGTGAACATCAACAATCTCGCGGCGGTCCCCTCTATCGTTTACGGATTGCTGGGACTGGCTGTGTTTATCAACTTCATGGGCCTGCCCCGCTCCGCGTCTCTCGTCGGCGGCCTGGTGCTGACCCTCATGACCCTGCCGACGATCATTATCGCCACGCGAGCCGCTTTGAAGGCGGTGCCGCCGTCGATCCGGGCAGCCGCCCTTGGTCTCGGGGCGTCGAAGATGCAGACGATCTTCCACCACGTCCTCCCCCTCGCCATGCCTGGTATCCTGACCGGCACCATCATCGGACTTGCTCACGCACTCGGAGAGACGGCGCCGTTGCTCCTGATCGGCATGGTGGCATTCGTGGCCAACTATCCGGCGACGCCGCTCGATCCTTCAACGGCATTGCCGGTCCAGATCTACATGTGGGCGAATGAGGCCGAACGTGCGTTCGTCGAACGTACCTCTGGAGCGATCATCATTCTGCTCCTGTTCCTCATCGTAATGAATGTTGGCGCAATTCTCTTGCGGCGACGCTTTGAGCGGCGCTGGTAAAAGGAGTAGGACACGATGAACATGATGTCAGAAGCAGCAGTTGAAAAGGCGCTGGATCAGAAGATGAACGATTCTTCCTACAAGATGATCGGCAAGGACGTGTCGGTCTATTACGGCGAAAAGAGAGCGCTTTTCGACGTCAACCTGAACGTCCGGGAAAACACGGTGACTGCCCTCATCGGTCCTTCCGGTTGCGGCAAGTCCACTTTTCTGCGCTGCCTCAACCGCATGAACGATACGATCGAGAACTGCCGCGTCACGGGCAGGATCACACTCGATGCCGACGATATCTATGATCAGAATATCGATGTCGTTGAATTGCGCGCCCGCGTCGGCATGGTTTTCCAGAAGCCGAACCCATTTCCGAAGTCGATCTACGAAAACATTTCCTACGGCCCACGTATCCACGGTCTGGCCAGAAACAAGGCCGACATGGATCAGATCGTCGAAGCCAGCCTCCAGCGGGCCGGCCTCTGGACCGAGGTGAAGGATCGCCTGCACGAATCCGGCACCGGCCTCTCCGGTGGTCAGCAGCAGCGTCTCTGCATTGCCCGCGCGGTGGCAGTGTCGCCGGAAGTGATCCTGATGGATGAACCCTGCTCGGCGCTCGATCCTATTGCAACCGCCAAGGTCGAGGAGCTGATCCACGAACTCCGGGCCAACTATACGATCGTCATCGTGACGCATTCGATGCAGCAGGCGGCTCGCGTGTCGCAGCGCACTGCCATGTTCCATCTGGGTCAGCTTGTCGAAGAAAACGACACAGACAAGATGTTCACCAATCCGGACGACCAGCGCACTCAAGATTACATCATGGGCCGTTTCGGCTGATCTGCCGACTGCGCCGCCCGACAACCCAATATCGAGGACTAGACGATGGCATCGACCCATATCCTGTCGGCCTATGATGACGAACTGAAATATTTGAGCCGCCGTATCTCCGAGATGGGCGGTCTTGCTGAGCAGATGTGCGCGGATGCTGTGCGCGCCCTGGTGAATTCGGACTCGGCTTTGGCTCAGAAGGTCATATCGGATGATGTGATCCTCGATCATGCTGAGCGGGAGATTCAGGACAAAGCTATCGTCACGATCGCCAGACGCCAGCCCATGGCTGCCGATCTGCGCGAGATCGTCGGCACGCTGCGCATAGCAGCCGATCTCGAACGCGTCGGCGATCTGGGCAAGAACACCGCCAAGCGTGTCATCGCGGTGCAGGGCACGGGCGTGCCCCGCAAGCTTGCACGCGGCATCGAGCACCTTTCCGATCTGGCGCTGGTACAGCTCAAGGAAGTGCTGGACGTCTATGCCAGCCGCTCGGCGGAAAAGGCCGAAGCGATCCGCATCCGCGACGAAGAGATCGACGCGATGTACACCTCGCTGTTCCGGGAACTCCTCACCTATATGATGGAAGATCCGCGCAACATCACCACCTGCACGCATCTTCTCTTCTGCGCCAAGAACATCGAGCGCATCGGCGACCACGCCACCAACATCGCCGAGACGATCTACTACATGACGACGGGCGCCCAGCCGGAGGGCGAGCGCCCGAAGGACGATACATCGAATACGCTTGGCGCGATCACCGAATGACGGAATGCTGATGGAGCAGAGCTGAGATGCTGCCAAAAATTGCTGTGGTGGAAGACGAGGAAGCGCTGAGCGTGCTTCTTCGCTACAACCTGGAAGCTGAAGGGTATGAGGTCGAGACGATCCTGCGCGGCGACGAAGCTGAAATCAGGCTTCAGGAACGCACTCCGGATCTCCTGATCCTCGACTGGATGCTGCCGGGCGTCTCAGGCATCGAGCTTTGCCGCCGTTTGCGCATGCGCTCGGAGACCGAGCGCCTGCCGATCATCATGCTGACGGCCCGCGGCGAGGAAAGCGAACGCGTTCGCGGTCTCGCAACGGGTGCGGACGACTATGTGGTGAAGCCGTTTTCGACGCCGGAACTCATGGCGCGTGTCAGGGCCATGTTGCGGCGTGCCCGGCCGGAAGTCTTGTCCAGCGTGCTGCGTTGCGGCGATATCGAGCTCGATCGCGAGACCCATCGCGTGCATCGCAAGAGCCGCGAGGTTCGCCTGGGCCCGACCGAATTCCGCCTGCTGGAGTTCCTGATGGCCTCGCCAGGCCGGGTTTTTTCTCGCTCGCAGCTTCTCGACGGCGTCTGGGGTCATGATATCTATGTGGACGAACGCACGGTCGATGTGCATGTCGGTCGTCTGCGCAAGGCGCTCAACTTCTCCAACATGCAGGATGTCATCCGCACCGTTCGCGGCGCCGGTTATTCGATGGAGTCCTGACGGGCGGCGTTGCTGATCGGGCTTGTTTAACCGGTCTTGCTGATCGGGTCGGCCACGGCCTTGGATTCCGGTGACCCCTTGAAGCGCAGGAAGATCGACAGAACCACCAGCACCGCAGTCGAGAGGAATTCGGATTGCCAGTTCTGGAAGGATTCAAACCAGAATTGCGCGTCTCCCAGATATTGCCAGAAAGGCATTGTCGGCTGCCCGTGCATGGCGGCTTCCACATTGGCAGCCTCGAAGCTGTAGCGAAGATGCAGCACGAATGTGAGCAGGAACAGCAGGCCGAGCGCGATCCCGAGCGAATAGGAATAGAGGCCGCGAATGAAGGAGCCCGCCTTTACCGGCCATGGCGCCTCGGGATCGCGTAGATGCTTCCGCGGATCTTCATCCTGCGGGTTGGGTTGATCCGGATCCTTCGATTCCGCCGAGCCCTTTTGATAGAGCATCGCCGTCAGCATAACATAGGCGGACATCTGCAGAAATTCGCTCTCCCAGTTCTCGAAGATGGCGGAGAGAAAATGTCCAGAGGTGAGATAGTCGACAGCCGAGAGCGCGACCTGTCCGTGTTCGGCGAGTTCGTCGTTATGAACGCTCCACCCGGAAATAAACGTCCCGCCGATCGTGGCAAGCGCCGCCACCATCAGCACGATCGTCAGACCGTTAGCTCGCAGGAAAGACATGATCGAACCTTCAAACCGTGATCGGATATCCGCATCAACGGTTGATGACATAGAACGTTCCATGCCGGTTCTACGAGCAAAAACAGAACGTTGATCGGGGATCCTACGTGGGTTGGCCAAGGTGCCTAAGGCGTTGGGAGACCGTTATCCGGTGGTAGCTGCCTTGGACCATTCCGGCAGCGGAAACAGCCGGTCATAGGCCCAGTTGAAGACGAAGGCATAGATCACGTAGAAAACTGCGAAGGATATATCCATTGTCAGCGCCTGAATGAGACTCACGTCGAGATACCAGGCGATCAGCGGCAGCAATACGATAAGCAGGCCAAGCTCGAACAGGATCGCATGCGCTATCCGCACGACAGGGCTCTTTTGCGTGCTGCCGGTCAGCCGCCGCATCAGGTGGTCGAAACCGATATTGTAGAGGTAGTTCCATCCCGTTGCCAGCGTAGCTGAGCCAATCCCGACAATCCCGATATCTTCCACCGGCATGCCGAAAGCTATGGCGCCGAGCGGCGTGACAAGAGCGAGCCCGATCAGTTCGAAGCTGATTGCGTGGCGGATGCGGTCGCGTGTGGAACGCATGGTAACCTCCAGGGAGCCCTGAACCCAAGGTCCTTGTTCTTACCGGGTCGTCCCGATGTGATGCCCATGAGGGGGAGGTCGTCCTCGCGCACATCAAAATAGGCATCATCTAACGACGAGGCAAGCGCCGGAAGACATGGCTGCTATGCGGAATGAAGAAAGCGGGCAAAAGCCCGCTTCAATTCCCGTCTCGGAGCGTACCGGTCTTATGCCCGGGCAGCAGTCCTGCGGCGATCGTGTATCGGCTGATAGGCAAGCCGTGCGTGGTAGCTGCAATAGGGGGAGGAGTCCGGGGATTCGCAGCCGCAGAAATGGAAATCTTCCTTCAACGGGTCGCCGACCGGCCACTTGCAGGTGCGTTCCGTCAGCTCGGTCAATGCAAGGCGACGGGAGATAGGCACCACCACGTTGGAAGCCGGACGGTATTCCATCTCCTCGAAGGCTTCGACTTCGATCTCTTCCTTGACCACGGTCGCGCCGACGGCACGGGCGACTGTCCGGGTCGCGACGCGAGATGCATAATTCGGTGCCCGAGGCGCTGAAGTCGCCCGCTTGGCCGCCGCGCGGCCCGTAGCGACAGTGCCCCCAGCCTTTGCCCGGCCCGGCAGGCTGAGGCGGTGCACCTTTCCGATCACGGCATTACGGCTTACGCCTCCGAGTTGTGCGGCGATCTGGCTGGCGCTCAGACCTTCCGACCACAGTCTCTTGAGTTTCTCGACACGCTCGTCTGTCCAATTCATGCCCGTTCTCCGCCTTTGAACGTTGTCGGCATGCAGAATCCTTCCACCTTTGCCGCAGACATCATTCCGCAGCACCCACTACATATATGTTTGAGGTGACTAGTTCCGCCGCATGCAGTCTAGTAATTGATCTTTAACCTAGTGTGAGGCTGACTCCGTGGCAAGAGTCGCGGGATTCGCAGAGAATCGATTTCTTGGTTTTCCCCAACTTGCTGTCTGGAAGAGTCATTTTTGTCACATGGGCAGGCGTTGCCTGTTTTCGGTTGTAGTGCGGCAGAATGCCGAGCTTTGTTGACATCCGGGCCTTAAACATCGATAGTGCGGCTGGCCGCCCATTGGGCGGCATTTTTGATTTTTCAGGCTGGTTCGCTGGTCTTTAAGCTGCCTAGAGGAGTGATGTCGCCATGGCTGAAGCCACGCTTTTCGACACCTTTGCCCGGGCCCCGTTGCGTTTTGAGCGTGGCGAGGGTGTATGGCTCGTGACGGAAGGCGGCGAGCGATATCTCGACTTCGGCGCCGGCGTTGCCGTCAATTCGCTGGGACATGCTCATCCGCATCTCGTCGAGGCGTTGAAGGCGCAGGCAGAGAAGGTGTGGCACACGTCGAACCTCTATGAAGTGCCCGGTCAGGAAACGCTGTCTCGCCGCCTGACCGACAATTCCTTCGCGGATAAGGTGTTCTTCACGAATTCCGGAGCCGAAGCGCTGGAATGCGCAATCAAGACGGCCCGCCGCTACCAATATATGAAGGGCCATCCCGAGAGGTTCCATATCGTCACCTTCGAGGGCGCGTTCCACGGCCGCACGCTGGCGACCATCGCCGCTGGCGGACAGGCGAAATATCTTGAAGGCTTCGGTCCGAAGGTGGAAGGTTTCGACCAGGTTCCGTTTGGCGATCTCGACGCTTTGAACGCTGTAGTTGGCGAAAAGACAGCCGCGATCCTTATCGAACCCATCCAGGGCGAGGGCGGCATTCGTCCTGTACCCAAGGAGTTCCTGCAGGCGCTGCGCAAGATCTGCGACGACAACGGCCTTCTGCTTATTTTTGACGAGGTACAGTGCGGTGTGGCCCGTACCGGCAAGCTCTTTGCCTATGAATGGTCGGGCGTGGCGCCGGATATCATGGCGCTTGCCAAAGGTATCGGCGGCGGTTTCCCGGTCGGCGCTTGCCTGGCGACGGCCGAAGCGGCGTCCGGTATGACCGCCGGCACCCACGGCACGACCTATGGCGGCAATCCGCTTGCCATGGCCGTCGGCAACGCCGTGCTGGATGTCGTCCTGGCCGAGGGTTTCCTCGATCATGTTCGCGACGTTTCGCTCGTTTTCCGTCAGGGTCTGGCAAGCCTCAAGGATCGGTTCCCCGATATTATTGAGGAAATTCGCGGCGAGGGGCTGTTGCTTGGCATCAAGGCGAAAGTCCCCGCGGGTGATCTGGTCGGCGCGATGCGTGGCGAACGCCTGCTGGGCGTTCCGGCGGGCGACAATGTCGTGCGCCTGCTGCCACCTCTGACCGTTACTGCGGAGGAGGCCCGAGAAGGACTTGCTCGCATAGAGAAGGCGGCGGAAAAGCTTTCCGCGTCGTTGATGAAAAAATCGGCCTGAGAAGGTAGAAGGGGGCGCCGTTTCTGGTTCCCTCTCGACAGGGAACCAAAATGGCATCACCGAAGCATTTTCTTGATTTTTCCGCTGTTTCCGCTGCAGACCTGCGCGTGATCCTGGAAGACGCCAAGACCCGTAAGCAGGCGACCAAGGCCGGAACGGCAGCAAAACCCCTGGCCGGCAAGATGCTGGCGATGATCTTCGAGAAACCATCTACCCGCACTCGTGTCTCATTCGACGTCGGCATGCGCCAGCTTGGCGGGGAAACCCTTTTCCTGTCGGGTACGGAAATGCAGCTTGGCAGAGCTGAAACGATCGGCGATACCGCCAAGGTTCTTTCCCGTTATGTCGATGCAATCATGATCCGCACCACCGATCATTCGCGCCTGCTGGAGCTTGCCGAACACGCAACCGTACCGGTCATCAACGGCCTCACGGATGATACGCATCCCTGCCAGATCATGGCCGACCTGATGACGTTTGAAGAACATCGCGGCCCGGTCGCGGGGAAGACCTTTGCCTGGACCGGTGACGGCAACAATGTCCTCCATTCCTTTGTCGAGGGTGCCGCACGGTTCGGTTATCGCATGAACATGGCCGTTCCCATGGGGTCCGAACCGCACGACAAGTTTTTGAACTGGGCGCGCAATAACGGCGGCGAAATCATGCTGTGCCACGATGCCGAACGGGCGGTTGCGGGTGCCGATCTCGTCGTCACCGACACGTGGGTTTCCATGAACCAGGAGCATAAGGCGCGCGGTCATAACGTCTTCCAGCCTTTCCAGGTCAATGAGGAGCTGATGAAGCGGGCGGATAAGAACGCGCTCTTCATGCACTGCCTGCCCGCCCACCGCGGCGAGGAAGTCACCGATGAAGTCATCGACGGGCCGCAGTCGGTCGTCTTCGATGAGGCGGAAAATCGCCTGCACGCCCAGAAGTCCATCCTGGCCTGGTGTTTCGGCGCCGTCTGAATGCCGTTTCAGGCCAAATCTTGATTTTCAAAAGAGCCGGGCCCATCTACCGGCTATCATTTGCGCCGTGTTGTCAGAAACCGGTGTCTCAACACACTTCGTCGATGTCTTTTCCTCCGGCCTGAGGTTCCGCTCTGGCCGGCGCTTGTGTAAAAAGTTGTAAGGCTCGGCGCGAAGGAGCGAAGTCATGGCGGAAGCGACTGTGAACCTCAACGATCTTCATTTTGCCGGAGACGACCGGGTCGTTCCTTTTCAGGTAGAAGGGCTGGATGTGCGCGGACGGGCCGTACAGCTCGGTCCGTTGCTGAACACCATCCTCGGTCGCCACGAATATCCGGGGCCGGTTGCCCGGCTGCTGGCGGAAGCCATCGTGCTGACCGCGCTGCTTGGTACGTCCTTGAAGTTTGATGGCAAGTTCACCGTTCAGACGAAAGGCGACGGTCCGGTCGATCTGTTGGTCGCGGACTTTTCGACGCCTGATAGCCTACGCGCTTACGCCCGTTACGACGAAGAAGCGCTGGCTGATGCGGTCAAGGACGGCCGCACCTCTCCGCCGGAGCTTCTGGGGCAGGGCGTGCTAGCCTTCACCATTGACCAGGGTCGCGGCATGCAGCCCTATCAAGGCATCGTGCCCCTCGACGGCTCTTCTCTCGAAGAGATCGCCGGCGTCTATTTCCGTCAGTCGGAGCAGATCCCGACAAAGGTGCGTCTCGGCGTAGCCGAGCTCTTCGACCGGGATGCGCAGGGCAAGCCGCGCCACAACTGGCGGGCGGGTGGCCTGGTTGCGCAATTTCTGCCCCAGGCTCCGGAGCGCATGCGGCAGCCTGACTTGCACGGCGGCGACGGCGACGAACGGGACACGGATGTGGTCGACGACGCCTGGAACGAAGCTCGTTCTCTGGTGGAGACGATCGATACGGACGAACTGACCGATCCGCAGGTTGCAATCGAACGACTGCTTTTCCGTCTTTTTCATGAGCGCGGCGTTCGTGTTTACGCACCGCAGACGGTTCATGATCGCTGCAGCTGTTCGCGAGACAAGATCAAAAGCGTTTTGAACGGCTTTACGGCAGAAGAGATTGAAGCAAGCCAGGAGGACGGCCATATCGCAGTCACCTGCGAATTCTGCTCGACCACCTATCACTACGAGGTGGCGGAATTCGCCGCGGCCTGAACGGGCCGCTCGGGATTGTCGAATACGGCGGCTCTGTTTTGAACAGAGCCGCCGTATCTTTTTCGAGCATTTAAGCCGCGCGGCGTGAGCCGGAGGCAGCCGATTGGCGGTAGGTCGCCGTCGCAGAGAGACGGAACTGGCCGAGCATCTCGGTCAGGCTCTGGGCCTCGCTTGCCAGTGCTGCGCTCGCCGCCGTCGACTCTTCAACCATCGCGGCGTTCTGCTGGGTGCCCTGATCCATTGTATTGACGGCGGTGTTGATCTCCTGCAGGCCGAGCGATTGCTCGCGCGATGCCTCGGCGATCGCCTGGACGTGACGATTGATCTCCTGGACTTCGCCAACGATCTTTTGAAGCGAAGTTCCGGTCTGCGCCACCAGATCCACGCCCGACTGCACGTGCTGGCTGGACGCCGTGATTAGCGTCTTGATTTCCTTGGCAGCATTCGCGGAACGCGAGGCAAGTTCGCGAACTTCCTGGGCAACGACTGCGAAACCCTTGCCGGCATCACCCGCGCGCGCTGCTTCCACCCCTGCGTTGAGCGCCAGGAGATTGGTCTGGAAGGCGATGTCGTCGATCACGCCGATGATGTTCGCGATCTCGTTGGATGAATTTTCGATATGCCTCATTGCGTCGATGGCGTCGTTGACCACCTTGCCGGAGACTTCTGCCCCGCCCTTCGTGCGCAGCACCAGCTGGCTTGCCTCCTCAGCACGCTTGGCCGCGTCCTTCACGGTGGTGGTGATCTGCTCCAGGGCAGCGGCAGTCTCCTCGACGGAGGCGGCCTGCTGTTCTGTACGTTTTGCCAGGTCATCGGCCGCGTTGAGCAGTTCGGTGGCGCCGGCGTTGATCGCGGAGGCATTGGTGCCGACGCTGTTCATCGCCTGGTTCAGCTTTTCGACGGAATTGTTGAAGTTGCGGCGGAGATTGTCCAGCTGACCCTGGAAAGGCGTCTCGATGCGGTAGGCGAGGTCGCCGTCCGACAGCCGGTTGAGCGCCGCGCCAAGTTCATCGACCGCATGTTGCACGGAAGCTGCTTCCTTTGCCCTCTCGGCGTCGCGCTGGAGCCGTTCCGCCTCGCTCAATTGGCGCGTGGAATCCGCCTCCTTGGCAAGTTTTATACGCTCTATGGCATTGTCGCGGAAGATGGCGACGGCAGCGGCCATCTGGCCGATTTCGTCGGCGCGGCCGATGCCTTCGATCTCGCCACTCGTCTGGCCGTCCGCCAGCGTCGTCATCCGCTCGCGAAGACGCGCCATGGGCGCGGTGATCCCTGCATGCGACACGTAGAAGGCAAGCGCGATGCTCGACACCACGCCGATGCCCAACCCGATGATGCTGGTGGTGATCGTCGAGTTGACCGAGGCTGACATCTCCTCGCCGCCCGACGCCAGCAAGTCCATCATCACCGTGTTGTTGGAGCCCGTCTCGGACGACATCTGCTTCAGGAGTTCGTCGTTCTTGATGAGGATCTCCTGAACCGCGGCCTTGTCGCCGGCGGCAGACAGTTCGATTGCCTTTTCGAAATTGGATTTCACCGCCCCGACGATCGTCAGGATCTTGGCCATCGCCTCCTTCCGGCTCGGCACCATTTCGCCGACCATCTGGAAGCGCTCCATGGCGGTCTTGAAGTCGCCGTTGAGCTTGTCCTTCATCGGCTGGTAATTCGGCGCTGTTGCCGGAAGCTCCATGAGGCGACCCGCCATGGAGACGGCGGTCCAGATCCCGGCTGCGGCGCGTGCTCCGAGCACGGCCGCCTTGCTCTCGTTGGTGATGAAGCCATGATAGGTGGCATTCGCCTGGCTGAACCGCAGCGAAACATAGCCGAGGCCTGAAAGAGAGATCAGACCGAGCAGGAGCAGTACGGACAGAATCTTTGCCTTGATTCCAATTCTTGCAAGCATGGAGGTTCCTTGTCGCCCGAGGTCGTCAGTGTCGACGGACCATAGGACAATGGTTGGGGAAGGGGTGTGGAAATGCCTCGGCAGGCTGGTGACGAACGCATCATGCGAGCGGTCGGGGCCGCTTCGTACATAGTGAATAAATTGTACAACGATTAAGATACGGCTAAATTCGCCTCAACGAAGTGCTAGTTCAGCACGCGCATGAGACCCGGAGAATCCAGCGAAAAGGCGGGGATCGTCACCTTGAAGGTCTCGCCCTGATCCGTCTGCATGTCATAATGGCCAAACATCATGCCCGAGGGCGTGTCGAGCGGGCAGCCGGATGAGTACTCATACGAGTCGCCGGGTTCCAGTCGCGGCTGCTCACCTACGACGCCAGGACCTTCCACCTCGTCCACAAGGCCGTTCTGGTCGGTAATGTGCCAATAGCGATGAACGAGCTGAACCGTCAACGCCGAATGGTTTTCAATGACAATGCGGTAGCCCCAGACATAGCGGCTCTCTTCCGGGTTGGATTGCTCCTCCAGATAGTAAGGTTCGACGGCAACTTCTATGTCTCGTGTACGGGCGCGATACATGCGGCACCTGAGAATGGTTACTTACTCGATATTGTACAGAGCTGCGGAAACGTCAAGAATTCTCGCGGTTTGAACAAGCGAGTGTGAGCGTTTCTTGAGGTTAGGGATAATTTAGTTGGTAAATCCGGCAAGACCGGATTTACCATAACCAGCCGCGTCAGGCAGAAATCTTGGCAAGCGCCTGCGCGAAGTCCTCGATCAGGTCGTCGGTGTCTTCGATGCCCGCGGAGAAGCGGACGGTGCCGGCCGAAATGCCAAGTTCGGCGCGCGCTTCATCCGTCAGGTTCTTGTGGGTCGTCGTGGCCGGATGGGTGATCAGGCTCTTGGAGTCGCCCAGGTTGTTGGAAATCCTGACGATATCAAGCGCGTTCTGCAGCTTGAAGGCTGCTTCTTTACCGCCTTTCAGCTCGAAGCAGACCAGCGTCGAACCGCCCGTCATCTGCCGGGCGATGATATCGGCCTGCGGATGGTCCTTGCGGCCCGGATAGATGACCCGCGCGACCTGTTTCTGTTCGGCAAGGAAATCGGCGATCCTGGACGCGCTTTCCGTCTGCTGCTTGACGCGCAGCGGCAGCGTCTCGATGCCTTTCAGCAACGTCCAGGCATTGAAGGGCGACATCGCCGGGCCTGTGTGACGGAAATAGTCATGCAGGTTTTCGTCGATCCACGCCTTGTCGGAAAGCACGACGCCCCCAAGGCAGCGCCCCTGGCCGTCGATATGCTTGGTGGCAGAATAGACGACGATATGCGCGCCGAGCTCCAGCGGCTTCTGGAAGAGCGGGGTCGCAAACACGTTGTCGACGACGACCTTGGCGCCGATCTGGTCGGCGAGCCTGGCGACGCCGGCAATGTCGACCACTTCGAGCGTCGGATTGGTCGGGCTCTCCAGGAAGAATACCTTGGTCTTCGGCGTGATGGCCTTTTCCCAGTTTTCGAGGAAGCGGCCGTCGACCAGCGTGCATTCGATGTCGTATTTCGGAGCGAGCGTCTCGACCACCCAGCGGCAGGAGCCGAAGAGGGCGCGCGCCGCGACGATATGGTCACCGGCCTTCAGCTGGCAGAGGATCGCGGCAGTGACCGCAGCCATGCCGGAGGCGGTGGCTCGTGCGTCTTCGGCGCCTTCCAGCGCGCACATGCGCTTCTCGAACATGTCGTTGGTGGGGCTGCCGTAGCGCGCATAGATGAAACCGTCGGTTTCGCCTTTGAAGCGGGCTTCGGCCGCTTCCGAGGTATCATAGACGAAACCTTGGGTCAGGAAGATCGCTTCGGAGGTTTCGCCATATTGCGAACGCAACGTGCCGCCGTGTACGAGCTGCGTTGCCGGGCGCCATTTCTTGGTCATGCGTGTCCCCATTCAGAACAAAAAAACCGGTCGCATAAGCAGACCGGTTTCGCACCCGGTCTTTTTAGCCACTTATTTAACGTGGCTGCAAGCCGACCGGCCAAATCACCACGGGATAAGAGTGGCATAGCGCCGCGTCCCGCTTGCGTCAATGGCTCGCATTTGGTTTTGTCTCGACGAAAACTCTGAGAGAGACATGATGGCTCGCGAAACAGGAATTCTGGCGGACCGCGCAATAGCGGCGCTTTTCGACAGTGGACGGTTGATCTCCGAGCGCGAGCTTGATCGGGATCAGGTTCAGCCAGCGAGCCTTGATCTGCGTCTCGGCGCAAAGGCTTTCCGGGTCCGGGCAAGCTTCATGCCGGGACCGAACAGCCTGGTCTCCGACAAGCTCGATCGCCTCAAGCTGCACGTCATCGATCTCACCGAAGGCGCGGTGCTGGAAACAGGCTGCGTGTATATCGTGCCGCTGATGGAAAGGCTCGACCTGCCGGCCAATATGTCGGCCTCGGCAAATCCGAAAAGCTCGACCGGCCGCCTCGATATCTTCACGCGCGTGATCACCGACTACGCCCAGGAATTCGACAAGATCCCGGTCGGTTACTCCGGCCCCCTCTATCTGGAAATCTCGCCCCGAACGTTTCCGATCGTCGTTCGCCGCGGCTCGCGCCTGTCTCAGATCCGCTTCCGCGTGGGCAACGCTCTTTTGAGCGAGCCGGATTTGCTGCAGCTCCACAAGAACGAGATATTGGTGGCCGCGAGCAACCCGAATGTCTCCGGGGGTGGCATCGCTCTCTCGATCGATCTCTCCGGCGACAAGGAGGGCCTGATCGGTTATCGCGGCAAGCATCACACGGCTGTTGTCGACGTCGACAAGAAGGCCCAGCACGACATCTTCGATTTCTGGGAGCCGCTCTATAGCCGCGGCCGCAACGAGCTCATTCTCGATCCGGACGAATTCTACATCCTCGTCTCGCGTGAGGCGGTTCATGTGCCGCCGCTCTATGCGGCCGAGATGACGCCCTTCGACCCGCTGGTCGGCGAATTCCGGGTCCATTATGCAGGCTTTTTCGATCCCGGATTCGGCCATGAGGCGGCGGGTGGCCGAGGGAGCCGCGCAGTGCTCGAGGTCCGCAGCCACGAGGTGCCCTTCATCCTGGAGGACGGCCAGATCGTCGGACGGCTGGTCTATGAGCACATGCAGGAAAAGCCGGAAGGGCTTTACGGAGCTGGCATGGGGTCCAACTATCAGGCACAGGGCCTGAAACTCTCAAAGCATTTTCGCGTCTGAGCGGCGGGGCGCCGCTTGACAGCCGGCCTCATCTGTTGAAAGTCTCGGGTTGTCCTGTTACGCATGCTGCCGTCTGAAACCGGGTTTCGTTTTCGGACAGCATGCGAAAAGCGGGTGTAGCTCAATGGTAGAGCAGCAGCTTCCCAAGCTGAATACGAGGGTTCGATTCCCTTCACCCGCTCCAGTTTCTCAAATCCGTCAGATCAGCTTGCCCCAAGCCGGGTCCCATTCCAGGCCCTCTGCCAGTTCCACGTAGATCGGGTGCTGCTCCGGGCCGCGGCTTTTGTTTTCCGCCATACGGAAAGCCGCTTCCGGCTCCATTTCTTCGCCGGGGAAAACCATGTCGTCTTCTGAAGGTTCGGTCACCTTGCGGATGAAGCCGCGGACCTGATCCCCTGAATGGTAGAATTTGATGATCAGAGCGCCGGGAGCCGGGTCGGTTCCGTGATAGCGGTAATAGGTATGCATCTCTCGCCTCCATCGTCAGGTTCACCTATCTGACGTGCGGAGGCTCGAAATGTTCCTCATATTGGCTTCAGAAAAGCGACCTCAGCTTCTGCAGCACATGCCGGCGGATGCGATAGTTCGTCTTCCCGCGCGCATCTCGCCAGGCCATCTTGAATATCTTCCGGCGCGTGTTCCAGGACAGCGGGGGAAGCTTGTCCACGACCCGGTAGCATCCGACCGCGTAAAGCCAGCGCTGCTGGATCTTATGGGTGATGGATTTCGCAGCATAGAGCTGTTCGGAATCCGAGCCGCGAAAGAAGATGTACATCGGCCCGTCCACCCAGACGATCAGATCGCGCATGACAAACTCGGCAACGGCGTAGGAGGCCGCGCACCACGGGCCCCCGAGGGCCGGCCATCGCTCCAGCAGGATATCCGCGCCGCCTGCCGACCGGTAGACCCCGTAAAACCATTCGGAGGGAAATCTCAAACCACGCGGCACCTTGCCTTGGGATGCGTTCTCCTGAAAGTTGAATATGTTCGGTTCCGGTTTCAGGATTTGCGTCTTGTCCGAATCGATCCGTTCCGACGACCCGACGGCTAAAAGCTTGTCCGGGTTCTGCTCCAGCGCATGGAGCAGCGCGGAGAGGTAATCGCTAGTCGACAGATCGTCACAAGCCCGCAGGCAGAAATATTCTCCCTTCTCGGCGCCGAGCTTGATGCAGAAGATGAAATTGTCGATCACGCCGAGATGGCGTTCCTGCTGGATGACCTCGAAGCGTTCGTCTTGAGCGCAAAATTCACGGGCTATTTCCAGCGTGGCGTCCGTGGATTTGTTGTCGACGATGATCGCGCGAAAATCTGAAAAGTCCTGATCTGCAATGCATTGCAGGCTTTTGCGCATCGTCTGGGCGCCGTTATAGATCGGGAAGACGACCACGAGCTTCGCTTTTTCCATGTTGTTCTTGATCCTCGGCGGCACGGCTCAGCGCTGCGCATATATCACGCCCGTTGATAAGCGCAAAAGGCAGGCGGCAGTAGGGCGGTTCACGCCGGAGACTCTATATTTTCCGGGTGCTGGGTTGGTGTGGCGTCTTGTTCCAGACGAACGGTTTCGACCGTAGTTCCAGGACCGCTTGCCATGCTGCGATCGAGGTCATCAGCCAGTAAAGCGGCACGGCGAGCCAGCGCCGGCCGATCAGCCGCTTCTCGTGTTCGATCATCGAGCTCAGCCCCAGGGCGAGGAAGACCAGATAGCTGCCGAGAATATTGATCACGTCGATCACGAACAGCGACAGCATGCCGGTGGGAATATCGTCCGTCGGCGCTTCCAGCATGGAATGGGCGCCGATGCCGGCAAAGACGATGATCAAGGGATGCAGGAGCGAGGAGAGCAGCATGCCTCCGACCATCAGCTGGAAAGTGCAGAACGCCGTCAGGCCCATCTGCCGGGCGAGACGGCGGGGATGGCGCATCAGCACCAGCCAGGTCTGCAGCCAGCCCTTGAACCATCGGCTTCGCTGAGCCATCCAGACGCGGATCGCGGTCGGGGCGTCCTCGAGCGTCTGGCGCACGATCACATCCGCGCGGTAGCCGAGGCGGTAGAGGCGTAGACCGAGATCCGCGTCCTCGGTGACGTTGAACGGATCCCATCCGCCGACGGCAAGCAGGGTTTCGGTGCGGAAGTGATTGGAGGTGCCGCCGAGCGGCAGAGGCATCCGGCTGCCGGCGAGCATCGGCAGCAGGCCGCGAAACAGGCCCGAATATTCGAGGGAAAATAGCGCGCTGATCCAGGATTCCTTGGCATTGGTGATGATCAACGGCGCCTGCAGGCAGGCAACCTCCGCAGGTGAGGTTTGAAAGCGCGCGTAAGCCTCGCGAAGTTGCTGCGGATGGGGCCGGTCTTCGGCGTCATAGATCGCCAGATATTCGCCGCGTGCCGCAGCCAGCGCGTAGGTGAGAGCCTTCGGCTTGGTGCGCGGATTGCAGGGAGGCACCTCCACGATCTCGAAACATGGGCCTAAGGCAAGCGCCTTGAGGGCTGTGATCGTCTCGTGGTCGTCCGCCTCGCAGACGAGTTTGATGTCGAGCAGCGCGGCCGGCCAGTCCAGCCGCTTGAGGCTTGAGATCAGCTGCTCTGCAACGGCGGCCTCGCGGTAGAGCGCTACCATCACCGTATAACAGGGAAGCGGCGCATCCCGCGCGGGTAGCGCCGGCAGCATGGCCGGGGCGAAATTTTGCCGGGTGAAGGCGGCAAATCGCAGGAATAGGGATGCCAGATAGATGCATGACAGCCCGATATGCAGCATAAGCAGTGTTGCGAGCGGCATGAAGATCAGCGCGGAGATAATGGCGGCAAGCCCAAGTCCCGCATAAAAACCTTGGTGGCCGGCCAAAACGATGCGGGCCGAGAAGTCGGGAAATTGGTCGAAAAGAGTGGTGACAGCTTCCTGGACGCGTCTGCGGGCACCGGCCCTCCAGACTGCGCTGCGGACCGCCGAAGGCGTGGTTATCGCAAGATCGCGACCGAGAGCGGGCATGGCCGCAAGGGCCGCGCCGAGGTCGGCGAGCCTTGAGGCTTCCGGCACCACGGCCACCTGCGGAGCGCGATGCCGGTGGGCGATGCGGATCTGGCTGGGGCGCCGCAATTGCGTGTCGAGCAGAGGTATGTCGGTTAAAAGGGACGGATCGATGGTGCCGATAAAAGGCAGGCGCAGAAAGCGCGCCATGGCTCCGTAATAGGCGTCTTCCTCGACCTAGCCGCTATGAAGCAATTCGCATTCGATGGTGGTGCCGTTTTGCCGCGCCCGCTCGGCAAGCGTTGAACGCAGGGGTTTTGAAAAGCCGAGCGCCGCAAGGGCTATCAGCTCCGGGTCTTCACTCGAAACGTGGACATTTTCGGCAGCCTTGCTTGCCGGTGGAGCGTGATCTTGCCACACGCCATCTTGCACCGGCGGCGATGCCGGCGGATATTCCCCTAAACGCATGACTCTGCTACACCGCCCGCAAGCGGACGCCCCAACCTTGTCCCGATCTGGATCATAGCGATGCGTCTTCTGATTGCATGCCCGAATATTAAGGGGTTCTTCACCATTTTGCAGCTTTGCCTTGCGGCGGGCGCATTGTTCGTCTTTCTCGTGTCGAGCCATGCGGCTCGCGCGGACGATGGGCTGCCGTTGATGTTCGATGCGCGCGAGCGTCTCCCGCGGCCGGATCTTTCCAGCCTCGTCCGGCTGAGGATACTGACGACAATCGACTTTCCTCCGTTCAACTTTGCCGATCAGACAGGTCGGCTCGCCGGTTTCAATGTCGATCTAGCCCGCGAAATCTGCGCTGAGTTGAAGATCGAGGCGAAGTGCCAGATCCAGGCGCTGCCGTTCGAGGAACTGGAAAAGACGCTGGAAAGCGGGGCAGGCGAGGCGGTGATGGCCGGCGTCGCGGTTACGCCGGATCGGCGCCGGCGGTTTTCGTTTTCGAGGCCTTATCTCGGCGTGCCGGCTCGCTTTGCCCGCAACCTCGCCGCCAAGATCGACGGCGACACGGCTGCGGCGCTTGCCGGCAAGCCGGTCGGCGTGGTCGAGGGAACGGCCCATCAGGTGATGCTGAAAGCCTTCTTCCCGAAGGTCACGATCATCCCGTTCGACAGCCATGAGATGATGCTGGAGGCATTGAAGGCCGGCAAGGTGGATGCCGTGTTTTCCGATGGCCTGAGACTGCCCTTCTGGGTTGCGGGAGAAATGTCGGCAAAATGCTGCGCGCTCTTTGACGGCCCCTATCTTTCGGAAAAGTTCCTCGGCGAGGCGCTGACCGTCATGTTCCGCAAGAACGATCCCTTGCTTGTTGCGGCTTTCGACCACGCTCTCGGCGCGCTCTCCCGCAATGGACGCTTGCAGGACATCTACCTGCGGTATTTTCCGAATGGGCTTTATTGAGGGGAATTCTTTCCTAGCGGTTCGCCATGCCTATTGGCTCGCCCAGATGATGCGTGCCATCCAGTCCACTTCCGAAAGATCGAAGCTGCGGTTCGGATGCTCGGGATTGAGCGACATCAGCTCGACCGTCCGGGCCGTCTGGCGCGAGAGAACCTTGGCCATGACTTCGCCCTCGCGGGTTTTCAGGACGACGCGGTCGCCGCGCCGCACCTGTGCGCCCGGTTCCACGATGAGCACATCGCCGTCGCGATAAAGCGGCATCATCGACTCGCCCTGGACTTCAAGCGCATAGACGCCGGCCTTGCGCGAAGGGTCGATCGGGAACTCCACCACATCCCAGCCCTGGCCGGCAGGAAAGCCGCCGTCGTCGAAAAAACCACCCGCACCCGCTTGAGCAAAGCCGAGGAGCGGGATGGTGCCCCCCTGCGGCGGGAAATTGCCTTCCGGAAATGCCGAACGGCTGGAGGAGGTCGGCAGATAGCTCATGAACTGGTCTACCGTCGCCCCCGTCGCCTCCAGCACCTTGGCGATCGATTCCGTCGAAGGCCAGCGCAGGCGCCCGTCCGGCCCGAGCCGCTTCGACTTGTTGAAGGATGTCGGATCCAGGCCGGCACGCCGCGCAAGGCCCGACGGTGTCAGTTGATGGCGTTGGGCCAGCGTATCGATCGCGTTCCAGATCGTTTCATGTGACAGCATTTTGCCCGTACCCGGCGCGCGAGACAGGGCCGGACAAACCGGCGCTCGGCGGCACCCCTTCGATCAATCTCTCCACGGCCTTCAGGCTGCATGACAGCAAGCCCAGACACCCCGGATTTTAACGGAGGGCGGGCCTCGCGTAAAGAGAGGGAAGGAATAAAATCCTGCGATATGGATGAGGCTGGCGCTAGGCCACCAGGGCCATGTTGATCTTGCCGAGCTTGATCACCGCCTGCGTCCGGCTGTCGACGTTGAGCTTCAGCAGGATTGCCGAAACATGCGCCTTGATGGTCGCCTCCGAGACGCCGAGTTCGTAAGCGATCTGCTTGTTCAGCAAGCCTTCGCCGAGCATGGTCAGCACCCGACTCTGCTGCGGCGTGAGCGTTTTCAGCCGGTCCATGAGTTCGGCAAGGCCGGGATCTTCTTCAGGCTGGGTGGAATCGCCCTTTGGCGCCCAGATATCGCCCTCGAGAACCGCCTGAACGCCGGCCCGGATGTCGTCAAGGCCGGAGGATTTCGAAATGAAACCCGAGGCTCCCAGTTCCAGGGCGCGGCGTATCGTGGTGCCGTCGTCGCTCGCCGAGACGATAACGATCGGCAGGCCGGAGAATTCCGCCCGCAGCGACATCAGCCCGGAAAAACCGCTAACGCCCGGCATTGCCAGGTCGAGCAGCATCAGGTCGGCCTCCGGATTGGAATCGGCGGCACGCCGCGCGGCTTCGAAATCGCCCGCCTCGATGATCAGGACTTTTTCTGCGATCCCCTGAACAGCCTGGCGCAGGGCGCCGCGAAACAGCGGATGGTCGTCAGCGATGATAATTGTAAGTGTCTGCATTCCCACGCTCCCTCCCAAGAGCATAGTTGTGCCTCTGTATCTTCGAAAGTTGTAAACCTCCGGAGCGACGGAAACAAGTGCGGGAATTCACGTACGATTTGGTTGAGGTTTGTCCGCTTCCCGCTCGTCGATGAATTCGCCGACGATCGCCATGAAACGCCGCATGAACTTCTCCATGATGGAGAGAGACTTGTCCACTTCCTCGTCGGTGGGCAGTGCCGTCGGCGGCGTCTGGCTCAGCCGCTCCTCAAGCGACGTCACCCTCTTTTCCAGTCTGTCGAGTTCCTCTTCGTAAGCTGCCCGCTCGTCCGGCTGCATGCGGCAGGTCAGCGTCCCGTTTTCCTCGCGGCAAAGCGTCATGGCGCCGGTCTGCGTATCGAGCCGAACGACGCCGCTTTCGGTCCGTTCCAGCTGAAAACGGTTCTGCTGCGGCGCCTGGGCGTAGGAGGCCGCGGG
The DNA here is from genome assembly GCF_002968575.1 of Neorhizobium huautlense. Lineage (GTDB taxonomy): Bacteria > Pseudomonadota > Alphaproteobacteria > Rhizobiales > Rhizobiaceae > Neorhizobium > Neorhizobium huautlense. The sequence continues at coordinate 197,826 of NZ_PVBM01000002.1, forward strand.
AATGACGAGTGCCACGGTGAATAGTGTCAGAACCTTCATCTTTTGGTCCTCCTCAGGTGGACAAGCGCCGGGCTTTGCGGCAAACGCACCGATTATAACAGATACTCGAGAGTTCATGATGACGGATATGGTGTATAAGATCGTGCCGGAAACGCTCTGGCGCCAGGCGAAGGGTAGCGGTGTCTTCGACGGCGCGGGTATCGATCTCCAGGACGGCTACATCCATTTGTCAACCGGGCCTCAGGCCAGAGAGACGGCCCGGCTGCATTTTGCCGGCGTTGCGGGCCTTGTCCTGGTGGCCGTCAACGCGGCGGAGCTTGGCGAGGCGCTGAAATACGAGCCCTCGCGCGGGGGTGACCTCTTCCCGCATCTTTACGCCAAGCTGCCTTTTTCGGCCGTGCTTTGGGAAATGCCGCTGCTGATCGGCGCAGACGGCGTGCATGCCTTTCCGGAGAAGATGCCATGATCGGTCCATTTGCCGGGCTTGCCTCACGTGGCCTTTTCGTCTTCGACCCGGAAACGGCACATGGCCTGTCGATCACGGCATTGAAGACGGGCCTCGTACCCACCTGCCGTATCGCGAACGATCCACGTCTTGCCCAGACGATTGCCGGGATCACCTTTCCGAACCCTCTCGGCCTTGCCGCCGGTTACGACAAGAATGCCGAAGTGCCGGATGCGATGCTGAAGCTCGGTTTCGGTTTCACCGAAGTGGGCACCGTGACGCCGAAACCTCAAGCAGGCAACGACAAGCCGCGCATCTTCCGCCTGGTGGAGGACCGCGGCGTCATCAACCGGCTCGGCTTCAACAACGAGGGGCATGAGGCTGCCTTCGCCAGGCTTTCGGCGCGGCACAATGCCCCGGGGATCGTTGGCGTCAATATCGGCGCCAACAAGGATACCGCCGATCGCGTGGCCGACTACGTCGCGGGCATTCGAAAGTTTTACGCGCTCGCCACCTATTTCACTGTCAACATCTCCTCTCCGAACACGCCGGGCCTGCGCGACCTGCAGGCCCGCGACAGCCTGAAGACGCTGCTGGAAGCCGTGCTTGCGGCGCGGGCGGAAGAGGGGCTGCGGTATGGACGAACCGTGCCGGTCTTTCTGAAGATCGCGCCCGATCTGACGGAGGAGGGGTTGGACGATATTGCCTCCGAAGCGACCTCCCATCCGCTGGACGGCCTGATCGTTTCCAACACCACGCTTTCCCGCGACGGGCTGAAGGATCAGATCCAGGCGAAAGAAGCGGGCGGTCTTTCCGGCGTGCCGCTCTTCAAACGGTCGACGGTCATGCTTGCCAAGATGCGCAAACGCGTCGGCCCGGCTCTGCCGATTATCGGGGTGGGTGGGGTTTCCAGTGCGACGGACGCCTTGGAAAAAATCCGCGCCGGCGCGGACCTGGTGCAGCTTTATTCCTGCATGGTTTATGAAGGCCCCAGCCTGCCGGCAACAATCCTGAAGGGCCTCTCGTCGCTTCTCGACCGGGAAAAGCTCTCCTCGATCCGGGAAATCCGCGACACCCGTCTCGATCAGTGGGCGGCGGAAAAGCTCTGACGCGCCTTGCGCGGCACCATTGCCGCGAGAAAGATGCCGCGCATCAGCAGGAAGAGGTTGAGCGACAGCCAGAGCCCGTGATTGCCGAAAAGCGGCACGAGCGCGGCGAGCGCTAAACAATATCCGGCGAAGGAGGCGAGCATCATGTTGCGCATCTCCCGTGACCATGTGGCGCCGATGAAGACGCCGTCCATCTGGAAGGCCAGCACGCCGGTCAAACCCGTCAATGCCGCCCATCCGAGATAGCTGTAGGCCGTCTGCCGCACGTCTTCGGACGTCGTCAGCATGTCGATAATCGGCTGCCCGAAGAGAATGAAGAACAGTCCGACGGCGCCCGCCATGGCGAAGGACCAGAGGCCGGTCAGCTTCAGCGCACGGTCGAAGGAAGGACGATACCGCGCCCCGACCGCCCTGCCGGCCAGCTGTTCGGCAGCCCCCGCTAGACCGTCCAGGAAGAAGGCAGACAGCATGAAGACGTTCATCAGCACGGCGTTGGCGGCGAGCGTCACGGCGCCGAAGCTGGATCCGACGCGTGTCAGCAGCGCAAATGCGCCGTTCAATATCAGTGATCGGATCAGGATATCGGCATTGAGGTGGAAGAGCTGTTTGAGCTTGGCCGCGTCGAAGATGTCCACACGGCTCGGCCGATGGACAGCAGAAAACTGCCGGCTGACGATCAGGAAGCCGATCACGACCGCCGCGGTTTCGGCAAGCGCGGTTCCCCAGGCCACTCCGGCAATACCCCAGCCGAGACCGAGGCCAAGAAAGATCGAAAGCATGATGTTCGTGCCGTTGAGAATGATTTGCAGGACAAGGCCCAGCAAGCCCTGGCCGCGCCCGAGCACATAGCCGAGGATCGCGAAATTGGCGAAGGTCGCGGGGCTGGTCAGCACGCGGATCCTGAAATATTGGCGTGTGACGTCAGCGACGGCGGGATCGCTGGTCATCAGCTCCGGCGCGAAAGCGAGGATCAGCGGAGAAAGCGCCAGCATGACGAAGCCGAGCCCGAATGCGCTAAGAAGCGCTCGCCAGAACACCGCCTGCTGTTCGCGATGGTCGCCACGGCCGAAAGCCTGAGCGACGAGACCGGTGGTGGACGTGCGCAGGAAGCTTAAGCTGCCATAGATGAGGTCGAAGAGGATTGCGCCGATCGCCAGCCCGGCGAGCGCCTCGGCCTTTCCGAACTGGCCGACGACCGCGGTATCCGTAAGCCCGAGCAGCGGGGTCGTGAGAAAGCCGAGCGTCATCGGGATCGCGATGCCGAGTACCAGCCGGTGCGTCACGTCGAACGGCTTTGCGGCCTGCCCTTCTGGTCCGCGGCCATCCATCGCCTAACCCGAAAGGACCATGGCCCAATAGGTGCGGCTGTCATCGGCGCGCGCCACGGCGACGCCGAGCCCCCTGAAGGAACCGAGCATGTTTTCGAGATGCTTGGGAGAGTCGATCCAGGCCTGCACGGCTGCGTTTACCGAATCCTGGCCGCTGGCGATGTTTTCGGCGGCGGGCAGCGCCACGTCATTGCGCTTCATGCGCGAGCCGAAGTCGTCGCCGAAGCCGATCAGGTGTTTCATCTTCTCGGCTTTTGCCATGCGGATAGCGTGCTGGGAGGCAGCCTTGCGTGCAGGCGTATCGAGGGTCAGTGCCGCCAGACCGCGGCTTTGTCTCAGCTTGTTGACCATCGGCAGCGCCGCTTCCGTTTCGTCCTCGGCGCCTGCGGTCGGGGTGAGAACAGATGTCGTGGAACAGCCGGCGAGCAGCAGGCCCATTCCTGACATCATGAGGAAACCCCGGCGGGAGGAAATATAGAGGTCGGTCATGTCAGCGGCGGTAGCTCAACAGGCGCAGGATGACGAAGATCGGAATGACGACGATGGCGCCCAGCACCAGATAGTTGCCGACCCGGCCGAGAGCCCGGAAACCGTTGTACCAGAGGTCCAGGAACCAGTAGCGGACCGTATCGACGATATTGTCCGGCGTGAAGCCAAAAAACGCCAGTACGAACCCTACGATGAGGCACACGACGATCAGCTTGATGATCGTGCGACCCGGCGTATCGCCCAGGAACCTGTTCATCCCGTCCGCCATCCTTGTCTGTCTCCGAATTGCCTGAAACGCATACCCGCGGCTCGTCTGCGCCGCAAGCGCCTTGGCCTCCTCAAATAGAACTTGAGTTTTTTTGTGGCTTCGGCAAAGAACCCGCGACCCTTGGGAGCCGATCATGTCCGCCAGCCAGTTCTCCTCCGGCGATGTGATCGCCGACCGCCGCGCCGACTATGCCCGCATGTTGGCGGAGGCGGGCGATTTCGCCGCCGCCGCGGAACTCGTGGAACAGGCCCTGGAACTCGTCCCCGGCTGGGCCGCGGGCTGGTTCCGGCTCGGCGAATATCGTGAGAAGGCCACACTTGCGACCGCCGCGGACGCATATCGGCAGGCGCTCGATCTCCAGCCAGACGACATCTTCGGCGCAAGATTGAAGCTCGCGCTGCTCGGCGCCGAGGAAATGCCGGCCCAGCCCCCGAGCCGTTATGTCGAGGGCCTGTTCGATGACTATGCCGACCGGTTTGATACGGCGCTTGTCGAGAGGCTAGAATATTCCGTGCCCGGCAAGCTCGCCGCTCTCGTCGCACCCCATGCGCCGTTCAGGAATACCGTCGATCTCGGTTGCGGCACGGGCCTTTTCGGTGCCGAAATCCGTGACAGGACGGAGCGCCTCGAGGGCTTCGACCTTTCCGGAAACATGCTTGCCAGGGCGGAGGCAAAGGGCCTCTATGACCATCTCGGCCAATCGGACCTCAGCCTTTCTCCGGACCTGTCCGGCCTTTTTTCCGGAAACCTTGCCCGGCATCGCGCCGATCTCGTTTCTGCCGCCGATGTGCTGATGTATCTCGGTTCGCTGGAAACCGTCTTCCCGCTGGTTCTCGAGCTTCTCTCATCCACGGGGCTCTTCGGTTTCTCCGTCGAGGATGCGGGCGAGAAGGGGTCTTACCTTCTCCGAGATTCGCTGCGTTACGCCCATTCCGAAACCTATATCCGGTCTCTGCTTCATCGCTACGGCTTCGAAATTCTCGCGTTGCAAAAGACCGCCATTCGCATGGACGCCGGCAAACCAATCGATGGCATCCTCTTTCTGTCGCGAAAGCTCGCCTGACCGAATGTTTCTTGCTTTTTTCGCAGCCGCCATATCCCCGCTTGAACGGGCTTGATGACGGTTTTATTGCAGTGCAATATCACCGCGAATGAAGGGATCGGAATTGGCCGGGCAGCAGAAGCAGGTTCAGAGAAAAAACCTTGGGCTCTATAGCGCCGACCCGTCGCAGCACACGCTCCTTGAGGACGGTCAGGGGCTTTTGACCGGCGCCATGGTTGCTGCCCTCGGCTTCTATTTCCTGAACAAGGTCGGCCTGCTCACCGGCGGCACTGCAGGCGTTGCTTTTCTTCTGCACTACGCCTTGGGTATTTCCTTCGGCCTCCTGTTCTTTATCGTCAACCTGCCGTTTTATTATCTTTCGTTTCGCCGGCTGGGGCTCTCCTTCTCGGTAAAGACCTTCGTCGCGATCGGGCTTGTCTCCGTGATCTCCGAGGTCGAGGGCCGCTTCTTTCTGATCGATTATCTACATCCCTTCTGGGCGGCTCTGCTCGGCGGGCTGCTTCTCGGCTATGGTCTCCTGGCGCTATACCGCCACCGGGCGAGCCTCGGTGGTGTCGGCATCCTGGCGATCTACATCCAAGACCGGTTCGGCATCCAGGCCGGGCTGATCCAGCTTGCCTTCGACCTCTGCGTCATGCTCTGTGCCTTTGCGGTGGTCAGCCCGATGACCGTGGCCTGGTCGGTGGTCGGCGCTGTCGTTCTCAACCTCTTCTTGGCGATCAACCATCGCTCGGATCGCTATATCGTGGTGCGCTGATGTCGGATGCCGCAGCCAAGAAAAGCCCGGTCGGCTTTTGGGCCTCCAGTTCGGATAAACACTCGCCGCTGGAAGACATGCAGGGCGTGGTTGCCGGCAGCATGCTGGCGGCGCTTGGCGTGACGATGCTGGCCAAGGCGGAGTTCCTGATCGGTGGAACCGCCGGCCTCGGCTTTCTGATCCGCTATTCCACGGGTTTGAGTTTCGGCCTCGTCTTCTTCGCCCTCAACCTGCCGTTCTACTGGATGGCCTACAAGCGGCTGGGTCTCTCCTTCACGGTCAAGACCTTTGCAGCCGTCGCGCTGACCTCCGTGCTCACGGAATTCCTGCCGCAACTGATCGGCTTCGGCCACATCAACCCGATCGCCGCCGCTCTCTTCGGAGGACTGCTGATCGGTGCGGGCATGCTGGCGCTCTTTCGTCACCGGGCTTCGCTCGGCGGCTTCGGCATTCTGGCGCTTTATCTGCAGGACCGCTTCGGCTGGCGCGCCGGCTTCGTGCAGCTCGGACTGGATGGATTGGTGCTGACGCTTTCCTTTTTCGTCGCCAGCCCGTTTGTCATTCTCTGCTCGATTCTCGCGGCGGTGACGCTGAACCTGACGCTCGCGATCAACCACCGCACGGATCGTTACATCGTTCGCTAGGTGACTTGATCACGCAGCCTTGGCCGGCTGGTCGATCGAGTGAAGCGCGCGGAAGCCGACGCAGAGCCGGTTCCAGACGTTGATCACGCCGATTGCGACGGTGATCTTCATCATGTCCTCTTCCGAGAAATGCGCCTTCAGCACCTCGTAGGCGCTGTCGGGAACATGCGTGTCGGCAACCTTGGTCACCGCATCGACCCAGGTCAGCAGCGCGCGTTCCTTTTCGTCGTAGATCGGCGATTCTTCCCACACGCTCATCATGTTGATCCACTGCTCGGAGAGGCCGTCGTGGCGGCTTTCCTTGACATGCATATCGACGCAATAGGCACAGTGATTGATGATCGAGGCGCGAAGCTTGATCAGATGGATGAAGCGGCGCTCGAGGCCGGATTTCTGGACGTAGTTTTCCAGATCAAGAACGGCCTTGTAGGCATCCGGCGAGGCCTTGGCGAAGTTCAAACGAGGCTGCATCGGTCTTCTCCTTGGGTTGTGGCCGTCTCAACGGGCCGTTTTGCGTTCGTGGATTTCGAGGAAGGCGCAGCCGCGGGCGGCAATGCCGCCGTCGTCAGTGGCCTTCAGGTCCGCTAGGATATCGGCGATCGTCACCTTGGCGAGTTCGGCGCGATAGGCCTTTTCGGCCTTCAGCATGGCGGCGTTGATGCCGCAGGGCTTGGCGAAATATCGCCCCGGCAGCGGGTTAGGGCCACGCTGACGGATTTCGGCGCAGCGAAAAGCCGGCGCAGGCCCTTCCACCGCCAGTACGATATCGAGCAGCGTGATCTCCTCCGGCCTCTTCGCCAGCCGATAGCCGCCCTTCGGGCCGGGGACGGTACTGACCAGCCCGGCGCCGGAAAGCGCCTGCAGATGTTTCAAGAGATAGCTCGTGGAGACGCCGTGGAACTCCGCTAGGGCTGCGGCCGAAAGCACGCCGCCTTCGGAAACGCCCGAAAGCATGGTCATGCAATGGATCGCCTGTTCGATGCCGTCGCTGAGTTTCATCATTCGCTCCATATCATGGATATTATTTATCCATGATTGTGCGAAGGCGTCAAGCCTTCTTTTTTGCCTGTTCGCGACTACCTTATCGGCGTGGATATCGTCGAAACCTCATCTTCCGGCCGTGATGCCGCGCTTTTGCCCCGGCCGTTCCTGAAATGGTTTGCCGATAAGGGCTGGCAGCCGCGTGCGCACCAGCTCGAATTGCTTTCGCGCGCCACCGCTGGCGAAAGCGTGCTGCTGATTGCCCCGACGGGTGCCGGCAAGACGCTCGCCGGTTTCCTGCCGTCGCTGACCGATCTCACCCGTCGCGGTAAGATCCCACCCGGCTCGGCCTTCACCGGCATCCACACACTCTACGTCTCGCCCCTGAAAGCGCTGACGGTGGATATAGAACGCAACCTGATGAAGCCGGTGACGGAAATGGGCCTAGCCGTCACGATCGAAAACCGCACCGGCGATACCCCGCAAGCCAAGCGCCAGCGCCAGAAGCTCAACCCGCCGGATATCCTGCTGACCACCCCGGAACAGGTGGCGCTGCTGCTTGCGAACAAGGAGGCCGAGCGTTTCTTCAAGGACCTGAAATATGTAGTGCTGGATGAATTGCATTCGCTGGTCACCTCGAAGCGCGGTCATCTGCTCTCGCTCGGTCTGGCAAGGCTGAGAAGACACGCGCCGGCCCTGCAGACTATCGGCCTTTCGGCCACCGTCTCCGACCCGATGGACCTGCAGCGCTGGCTGGTGCCGCAAGGCGAAGATCCGGCGCCCCCTGCCGGCCTGGTGCATGTCACGGGGGGAGCCGCACCTGACATCACCATCATGAAGACTGAGGACCGCATCCCCTGGTCCGGACACGTCTCCACCTATGCGATGCCGGAGGTCTACGAGGAGATCAAACGCCACAAGACGACGCTGATCTTCGTCAATACCCGCTTCCAGGCGGAGTTGCTCTTCCAGACGCTCTGGACGATCAACGAAGACAATCTGCCCATCGCGCTCCATCACGGCTCGCTCGATGTCGGCCAGCGCCGCAAGGTGGAAGCTGCCATGGCGGCGAACAAACTGCGCGCCATCGTCGCCACCTCGACGCTCGACATGGGCATCGATTGGGGCGATGTGGATCTCGTGGTTCATGTCGGCGCACCGAAGGGCGCCTCGCGGCTTGCCCAGCGCATCGGCCGCTCCAATCACCGTATGGACGAGCCGTCCAAGGCGATCCTCGTGCCTGCCAACCGTTTCGAGGTGATGGAATGCCAGGCGGCACTCGATGCCAATTATCTCGGCGCTCAGGATACGCCTCCGGTAGGCGAAGGCGCGCTCGATGTCCTCGCCCAGCATGTTCTCGGCATGGCCTGCGCCGAACCCTTCGATCCGCTCGAACTCTACGAGGAGATCATTTCAGCCTCGCCCTATGCCGACCTCTCCTGGGAAATGTTCGAGCGTATCGTCGATTTTGTCGCGACCGGCGGTTATGCGCTGCGCTCCTACGAGCGCTACGCCAAGATCAGGAAGACCAAAGAGGGGCGCTGGCGCGTTTCCAATCCTCAGGTCGCGCAGCAATACCGGCTGAACCTCGGCACGATCGTCGAGGCGACAGAGCTCAACGTCCGCCTCGTCCGGCGTGGAGCCAATGGTGCACTCGGGCGCGGTGGCATGTCGCTCGGCAAGGTCGAGGAATATTTCCTTGAGCAGCTCGTGCAGGGCGATACCTTCCTCTTCGCCGGCAAGGTGCTGCGTTTCGAAGGCATCCGTGAAAACGAGTGCCTCGTCTCTAACGCCTTTTCGCTGGACCCGAAGATACCGGCCTATGCCGGCGGCAAGTTCCCGCTCTCCACCTATCTCGCCGATCAGGTGCGCGGCATGCTCGCCGACCCCGATCGCTGGCAGAAGCTTCCCGATCAGGTGCGGGACTGGCTGAATATCCAGCTGGAACGCTCGATGCTTCCAAAGAAGGACGAACTGCTGATCGAGACGTTTCCGCGGGGAAAACGCTTCTTCATGATCGCCTATTGCTTCGAAGGGCGCCTGGCGCATCAGACGCTCGGCATGCTGCTCACCCGCAGGCTCGAGCGCGCCGGCGCCCGCCCGCTCGGCTTTGTCGCGACGGATTACTCGCTGGCCGTCTGGGGCCTGAACGACATCGGCGCGATGATCAAGGCGGACCGGTTGAGCCTGTCCGACCTCTTTGACGAAGACATGCTGGGCGACGATCTGGAGGCCTGGCTCAATGAAAGCTACATGCTGAAGCGCACATTCCGCAATTGCGCCGTGATTTCCGGTTTGATCGAGCGCCGCCATCCGGGCAAGGAAAAGACTGGACGGCAGGTCACGGTCTCGACTGATCTCATTTACGACGTTCTCAGAAGCCACGAGCCGGATCATGTGCTTCTGGAGGCCACACGACGGGATGCGGCATCCGGCCTTTTGGATTTGAGCCGGTTAGGCGATATGCTGAAGCGAATCAGGGGGCACATTACCCACCGCGATCTCGACCGTGTTTCGCCGCTTGCCGTTCCGATCATGCTGGAGATCGGCAAGGAATCAGTACCGGGCGAGGCGCATGATGCGGTGCTGGAAGAGGCCGCCGAGGAACTGATAGCGGAGGCGCTCAGCTGATGCCCGCCGCACCATGGGAAGACATTGAATTGATGCATCGCCTCGGCCTGGCCGCCCGGACATTATCGATGACAGATGCGGCCTCGGGCGCGGAAGAGATTATCGTAAATGGCGTCCTCGCCGTCTGCGATCCGCTGGGCGGCCTGTACCTGCCGGAAACCGGCACGCTCGTTGTCTCCGACCTGCATCTTGAAAAAGGGGCAGCCTTTGCCCGCCGCGGCATTATGCTTCCGCCCTACGACACGGTTGCGACCCTCAATATCCTTTCGGCCGTCATCACCCGCTACGATCCGAAGCTCGTCATCTCGCTCGGCGACAATTTTCATGACCGGAAAGGCTCGAAATACCTTGCCCCCGAGCTTCGCGCGTTGATTGCCGGCATGGCGCGCGGCCGCGACTGGATCTGGATCAACGGCAACCACGATCCGGATGGCACGGTCGATCTGCCCGGTAGCTGCGCCGATGAACTGATTTATGGCGGCCTCGTATTCCGGCACGAACCGAGTCTGATTTCCGGCAAGGGCGAAATTGCCGGTCACCTGCATCCGTTGGCCACCGTCCGCCGCCGCGAAAAATCCGTCCGCCGCCCATGCTTTGCGAGTGACGGCAGCCGTCTGCTGATGCCGGCATTCGGCGTGCTCGCCGGCGGCCTTGATCTTCGTCATCAGGCGATGCATGGCCTCTTCGACCGGGAGAAGTTGGTCGCGCACCTGCTGGGCCGCGACCGCATCTATTCGGTCCGTTATACCAATCTGACCGCCTGATCAGCGATAAACCAGCACCGGCGTCTTGGAATGCGCCAGCACCTTCATGGTTACGCTTCCGAGCATGAAGGCCTTGAAGCCGGATCGGCCGTGAGACGCCATGGCGATGATGTCGCAATGTTGTTTCTCGGCAGTCTCGACGATGGTGCCGGCCGGATCCAGGCTCGTCAGCTTGAGGGTTTCGCAAGCGACCATGCGTTGCTTGGCCGCCTGGGTGGCGTCGGCCAGGATGCCGTCGGCGGCTTTGTTGTTGCTCTGGTCATAGGCCGCATAGGCAACTTCCAGGCCCGTCGGGTTGAGGGTCATCACCTGTAGCGGCTCCATGACGACAAGCACCGTCGCTTCCGCTCCGATCTCGCGGGCGAAATCGAGAGACTTTTCGAGCGCCTGCGTCGAAAGCGCCGATCCGTCGGTGGGGATGAGAACGTGTTTGTACATCTGAGGCCTCCGTTGTTTTGGATAGTATGGACGCCCGGCGCGATTCTACATTGATATTGCGCAATTTCGGTGGGCGAGGGAGGTGGCCTCGCTGTTATCCCAAGGGTTTACTCCATCCCGCAGCCAGCAAAGCGTATCGCGCCAGAAGCCGTCTGAATGACGGGAATGAAAAAGGCTGAAATGCCCTATTTCCCGAAGGCCGTAGTGGGCGGGCGATAAGAGGACCTGGTCCACGGCCGCATTGCGATAATAGCCGAGTGTCCGCTGGATTGCCGCCGGCGTGCCGATGTCGTCGTCTTCCACCGCCACCGCAAGGATCGCGGCCTTGACCGCGTCGAACCTTTTGATCACATCGGAGCGCTCCGTTGCAGGATGGGTGAGTTCCATTCGGGCGCGGCGAAAGCTCCATTCGTTGGCGACACCCGCCGGCAGGTCCTCCAGCCAGCCGAGCCGTTTTCCCGGGAAAAAGCCAAGGAGCGCCGTCAGGGCTGGCATGGTCACGTGCCATTTCAGAAACAATCGCATGCGATGGCCGGCGGCATAATCGGGCCAATAGGCATATTGCGCGCCCATGGTCAGCATACGGTCGATCCGCTCCGCCTTTGGCGAAAGCCCAGGCAGGTAACCTCCTATGCTATGGCCGACAACGTGGAGCGGTTGGTCGGGGCGGGCGAGATCCATATGCCGGAGCGCCGAGTCGAAATCCTGCTCGCCCCATTCCCGCCAGCGATAGCCGCAGCCCTTGAGCGTCGCCGGCCGCGAAAGTCCGATTCCCCGGTAGTCATAGGTCAGGACATCGAAACCCTCCCGGCTCAGGAAATCCGCGTAATAATGATAGTAGCGGGCAAGAACGCCGGTGGCCGGATTGATGATGATGCTCGCAACTGCCGAACCATGCGCCGGCCAGAAATGGCCGTGCAACACGACGCCATCGCGGCAGGTCAGGCTGACCGCTTCGCCGGTTGGACGCGGTTTTGATGCCGCGCCGGCATCCGCAATGTCCGCGGTTTCGGCGGATTGGCTGTCGGTCATGGTATCCTCCTCCTGGACGGAGAATATTCGCAGCTCCTTGCAGCGCAATAAGCCAAAGGGAGAAGACAGAGCAGGAAGAGAATGGGATCGACCAAGAGGAAAGGTCGGCCAATCCCTACCTGCCCCCTCAGTTCCTTCGCCATCTCAAACTGCCTTCCCGACCTCATAGTTCAAGATTACGGAGCCGTTGGCTGCTATGCTGGACGAGATCAGCTTCAATCCCGTCTGTTGCCCGGTTTGCTTGAAAAGCGGATTGCCCGAACCGAGCAGGACCGGCGCGATGCAAATGCGATACTCATCCACCAGGCCGTCCTTCATCAGCGAAGCCACCAGTTCCGCGCTTCCGAAAACGAAGATCGTCTTGCCCTCTTCGGCTTTCCGCTTTTTCAGTTCGGAGGCGGGATCGCTGACGACCCGGGTATTGTTCCACGCGGCCTCCTTCAACGTCCTGGAGACTGCCAGTTTGGCAATATTGTTCATGTATTCCTTGACCTTGGAGTCTTCCTCGGCCGTCGGCCAGTAGGCCGCCATGCCCTCATAGGTCTTGCGGCCGAAGACCAGCAAATCGCCTTCCTCCCCGAATTGCTCCGAAAGCTTTTCGAGCTCCGGCCCCCAGGCATAGTTGTGAAAGGCTAGATCCCAAGGCTTTTCGCCTTCGAAATAACCGTCAAGCGTCATCAGGTTCCAGACCACCAGCTTTCTCATCTCATTCCTCCCAATGTTAAACCAGTTGCGATTAGCAATCGGTTGAAAGTTAGCTAAACTGATTTTATAATGCAAGTAGTTTTGGAGAAGAAAATGCAAGACACCTATCGCTCGGGTTGCCCGATCAACCTCACTCTGGAAGTCCTGGGCGACCGCTGGAGCCTGATCGTCATTCGCGACATCATGTTCGGCAATCGCCGGCACTTCCGCGAGCTGCTGCAGAATTCGGAGGAGGGAATCGCCTCCAATATCCTCGCCGACCGCCTGAAGCGGCTGGTGGAGCGGGGACTGCTCTCCCGCGAGGACGATCCGAGCCACAAGCAGAAAGGAATCTACAGTCTAACGGAAATGTCCATTCGGCTCGTGCCGATCTTTGCGGAAATGGGCACCTGGGGTCGGCATTTCATGCCGGTGTCGGAAGAGCTTTCGATCCGGGCCCAGCTTCTGGAGGAGGGTGGCCGGCCGCTTTGGGAGGACTTCATGGAGGAGCTGCGCGTGCTGCACCTGCACGCCCCCCGCGACCCCTCCAAACCCTCAGTGTTCGACCGGCTGCGCGCGGCCTATCTCGAGGTTGTCGCCCGCAACAAGGCGGCTGCGGCCGCCGCCGAGTGATCAATCCTTGCGGAACATCAGGCTTGCGCCCCAGCCGGTAACGACGGCGATCAGGACGCACAGGAAGCCGTAGGCGAGCGGCCGCTCGTGGGCGGCATCGGTGATGGCCTGTTCGATGCCGGTCTTCACCACCCGGAGCGGCAGCTCGCGCTGGGCAATCAGCTGGCCGCTCTTGAACAGGTAGGCGCGCACCATATGCATTCCATCCGGGATGTTGGCAGGCAGCTTGACCGACGCACGGAACAGGCTGGACGAGACGAATCGCACGCCGCTTGTATCCCGCTGGTAGAGGCCGTTCGCGAGCTTCAGGCGTCGATAGGCGTCGCGGAATTCCCTGATCGACCCGGAATCTGCAATATACCCGACGGGATTGAGCGGCAGGTGCGCGATGCCGACGCCGATACTGTTGAGGCTCGGCGCTTCGTCGATGCTTTCGATCTGGCGGGTGCTGGCCAGCGAATAGCTTTCCGGCACCTGTTCGAAGGTCATCGATTGGGCGTTCATCCAGATGCCGAAGATGCGTTCCTTCCGGCGCACCGTCGCATAGTCCCTCGGGCCCTCTAGCGTCACGACCACGTCATACTGGCCGATCGCCAGGAACAGCTCGTCGGCATTGGTGAGAGCGCCGAAGATCGTCAGATCGGCTCCGCGAAAATCCGAGGCGATGGCGATTTCGCTTGTCGACGCCCCGATCTCGAGCCCTTCCTTCACCGTCGACGCCTCGCCCATCGGCACCTGCGCCGCAGCCGGTGGAGCGAACGCGAGGAGAGGCACGAGAAGGAGCGTTTGAAGCAGTCGGCGCATCAGTAGGAGAGCCCCCCTACCGCGACCGAATAGATCTCCTCCGGCGTCACGATGAGGCCGATCGCAAGACGGATGCCGACGGCGAGCACGAGCAGCGCGAGCAGCGCGCGCAGCTGCTCGCCGCGCAGCTTTTGCCCGACGCGCACCCCGTATTGGGCGCCGATCACCCCGGCGATCATCAGGATCGTCGCCAGCACGATGTCCACCGAGTAGTTGGTGGCGGCCTGCACCATGGTCGTATAGGCCGTGACGAAGATGATCTGGAAAAGCGAGGTTCCGACGACCACGCTGGTGGGGATGCGCAGCAGATAGATCATCGCCGGCACCATGATGAAACCGCCGCCGACACCCATGATCGAGGTCAGCACTCCAATGCCGAAACCGAGTGCGACGACCGGAATGGCGCTGAGATAGATCTTCGATTTTTTGAACCGCATCTTGAGCGGCAGCCGGTGGACCCAGTTGTGCTGGCCGGGACGTTTGAGCGGCAGCTGCTCGTTGTTCCTGGCGCGGCGCAAGGCCCGCAGGCTTTCCTGCAGCATCAGCGCCCCGATGGTGCTGAGCAGCACGACGTAGAGGAGCGAAATGAACAGGTCGAGCTGCCCGACCCGGCGGAGCCAGGAAAACACCCAGACGCCCGCCGTGGCACCAGCCAGACCGCCGACTAGCAAGACGCAGCCGAGCTTCATGTCCAGCGTGCCGCGCCGGAAATGGGTGATCGCGCCGGAAATCGACGAAGCCACGACCTGGTTCGCGCCGGTCGCCACCGCCACCACAGGCGGGATGTTGTAGAAGATCAGGAGCGGCGTGATCAGGAAGCCGCCGCCCACGCCGAACATGCCGGAGAGGAAGCCGACGGCTGCGCCCATGCCGAGAATGATGAAGATGTTCACCGACAGCTCTGCAATCGGCAGGTAAACAGTCACGGCCGAACCCCGACAAGGCAAAAAAACGCGACACCCCCGCGGACAGATCGCGATGTGGCTATCCACCCGCTGCGGTGATGGGAAATCAATCTCACATGCCGCGTGAACGGGGCATGAAGGGCTTCATCCGTCATGCTCCCGGCCACCGGCCGAGTCAAACCGCAAGTCTCAGATAAGGCGGCAGGTTTGCCGTTTTTGCGGCGGCGTGATGAATATGCCGCTTCTCCTCAAGTCCGGTCGGGTAAGTCGAGTTACTTGTTGCGCGCCAGAAGCTCCTTGACCAGCGCGTCGTTGATCTTGCCGGTCGGCTCCTGGCCGACGGAGGTCTGGAAGGCCTTGATCGCCGAAACCGTCTTGGCGCCCATCTTGCCATCCGGAGTACCAGCGTCGAAGCCGTTTTTGCTGAGGATCGCCTGGATGTTGCGGATCGCCTTTTCCATGTCGACCGAAGCGGTGGTGAGCGGTTTGCCCGAGGCCCATTCGTCGGGCAGGTTGACCGAGTTCGCCTTGGGATCGAGCGGCTTTACCTTCCATGCGTCAGCCTTGGCGCGGGCGCTTTCGAGCTGCTCCTTGCGCATGGCGTTCGCCACCTCGTCGCGTTTCTGCGCAGCATCCTTGTCGCCGTCCTTTGCGGCGACGGCGAACCACTTGTAGGATTCCTCGAGATTCTGCTTCGCGCCATTGCCGCGCGCATAGAGGATCGCGAGGTTGAACTGGCTGTCGGAGACGCCAAGGTCGGCGGCCTTGCCGAACCATTCGACCGCGGCGGCATAGTCCGGCTGGCCCGCGGCTCCGGATGCAAAGAGGACGGCGAGATTGTGCATGGCGCTCGCATTGCCCGCCTCGGCGGCCTGCTTGTAGTAGTGCAGCGCCTTGTTGACGTCGCGGGTGACGCCGGTGCCTTTCTCGAAAAGGTTGGCAACCCGGTATTGCGCCGGGGCAAGGCCGCGGTCGGCCGCAAGCTTGTACCAGTTGGCAGCTTCCGAGAGGTCGGCCTTGACGCCGCGTCCTTCGGTGAAGCGGGCGCCGATTTCGAAGAGCGCGTTGGGATCGCCGCCCGCTGCCGCATCGGCGAGCGACTTCGGCGCGATGTCTGCCGGGACAACGATCTGCGCCGCTTCCGCCCTCTCAGGCGGCGTGAACCCTTCGCTCGTTTGGACCGGGGTGTTTGCCGGCTGCACCGGGGAAATCTCACCTGCGGATGGTTGCGGATCCGTAAGGTGGCTGCCGGTGTCGATCTGTCGCGGAGGTTCAGTGGCTTCCGGCAGCGCGGCGTCCGCCTCGGCGCCATCGGTTGCGGGCTGGGCCTGGGTCTCCGAGGTGTCGCTGCTGCCGGTCACGTTGGCAGGCGCTGCAGGCTGGGCTGGCGCTTCGATCCTGGCGGCAGGTGTTTCGGGTGCTTTCGCGCCACTGGTAAAGGTCTTGGCAAGCGGCATCGCCATCAGGGCCAGAAGCACGGCGCCCACGGCCATCAGGATCGGGCGGCGATGTCGGGAAAGCAGGCTTCCGATGCCGCCGGCGGAAGGTTGAGCGGCTTTACGCA
Source organism: Neorhizobium huautlense (assembly GCF_002968575.1). Classification (GTDB taxonomy): domain Bacteria; phylum Pseudomonadota; class Alphaproteobacteria; order Rhizobiales; family Rhizobiaceae; genus Neorhizobium; species Neorhizobium huautlense. Next base: position 214,365 of record NZ_PVBM01000002.1, read on the forward strand.
TGTCTTTGGCTGGCGAGACCGGCTTTGCCGGATCGGCTTCCTGCGCGGCTGCCTTGGCCGCGCGACGAGCGGCTGCGATGTAATCCGCCTTGGCGGCACCGCTCGCCCGGTCTCCGTCGAAGTCGCCGGCGGCCTGGCTGGCGCGGACCCGCTCCAGGATCTTCTTGACGTCGGGTGCGCCGGAGCCCGGCTCCAGCAGATCGTTCTCGTGGTCGGGCGGCAAAACGTTCGACGGGTCGATCGACGGCGTCGGGTCGATAATGGCCCGCGCATTTTTAGGAGCCTGTTGCTTTTGGCCGGGAAGGAAGCGACGTGAAAGTTCGGTCAGCAGGCTTGGCTTGGCTGCTTTCTCCAGCGTCGCGGCTTTCGGCTCGGCGTGGTCCGCATGCAGCATCACCTCGGATTCCCGAGTGTCGCCGGGGGCTGGCTCGCGGGTACCGAACGTCGAAGCCTGCGCTCTTGCCTCCTCGATCTCCTTGTCCGCAATCTCCAGCGATGCGACGGCAAGCGGCGCCGCTGCCGGCATGACCGGCGCGGCCCGAACTTCCTGCCGTGCCGGCTCGGCATATTGGTGCTGGGGTTCCGCGTGGGCTGCCGCCGCAAGCCGCTCGTCCATGCCGTCCAGCCGGTCGGCAATCTGTACCAGCGTGCCGTGCAGGGCTTCGAAGGTTTGGTGCGTTCTTTCCTCGGAGTTACGTGTCAGGTCCTCGAGGTGCCGCAGGTCGTCGGCAAGCGCGGAAAGCGCCGCCATATCGGACGCCGCGACGGGGCTGCCGGCCGCGGTATTGCGGGAATAGGACTCGATTACCGCCTCGGCCGCCTGGCGGGCAGCCTCGATGATATATTCGTCATTGGTCGCCATGTAGCCTTCGATCGCGCTCATGCGGTCGTCGAAGTCGGCAGGCAGCGCGCCGGCGGCCGCCTGCGGTTGGCTGATGAGGGCGGAAAGATGAGCGATCTGGTCTTCCAGATTGCGCAATGCGCTTTCGTCGCCGCGCGGTGCGTTCGTCGCTTCGTCAAGGCGCGCCGCTATGTCGCTCAGCCGGTCCTCAATCCGTCCGAAGGCCGTCTGGTCCAGCGCCGGCTGATTGCGCGGCTGGAAGTCCATTTCGTCGATTCGGCGGGCGAGGTATTCGAGCCGCTCGGCAAGCACGTCGTTGACCGTGCCCTGTTCCAGTCCGTCGATCTTGCGGGAAATATCGGCGAGATGATCGGAGAGATCGGATTGCTGGACGGGCCTGTGCGCCTGTTCCATGAGCAGCGAAAGCTGCTCAAGCCGCTCCTCCAGGCGCGTGCCGGCCTGTTCGTCGGAAAGCTCCTCGATGCGGACCGTCAGCGCCTCGATGCGGGCGGACAGCGCCTCGGTCGGATCGGCCCGGCGGCTGGTCGCCTGAGTCATCGTCTCGATCTGGTCGGAGAGCACATTGATCCGGCCCTCGAGCCGCTGCAGGAACGACTGGTCAATGGAAGCCGCTGCGGAAGCCCGGCCGCCGACAGCGATGGCGCGGCTGATTTCGTCGAGCCGCTGGTCGAGGCTCGCGAACTGTTCGGCAATGATCGCGTCATTGGGCTGCATGCGCGAACCGAGCTGCTCCATGGCGCTCGCCACTGCGATCAGCTTCTGTTCGAGTGCCCGGATGGCGGGGCTGTCGCTCATCTCGCCGAGCTGGCCCTTGATGTCGTCGATGCGATAAGCAAGCGCGATCAGCTCCTCGCGAAGAGCCGCTGAATCGAGGTCATGCATCCGCTCTTCAAGACCCTGCCAGTGGCTTTCCATCCGGCGGACCGAATCTTCGCGGGCAAGCCCTTCCATGACGGAGCGCATCTCCTCGAACTCGGCGCGCAGGTCGGCGGCTTCCGGCGTTGCCTGATACCCCAGCTGGTCGATGCTCTCGGCAAGCCGGGCAAGGTCGCTGCGCAGGTCGTCTGCAAACCGCTGGTCCTCGGCGATCGACCGTATCGAGCGGATCTCGCCGCGAAGCGCGTTCATTTCCCGGGCGACGCCCTCGGAGATGTCCTGTTTTAAGTCCTGGCGAAGACTGATCAATGCCTGGGCAATGTCGCGAAGGCCGTCGGCCTGTTGAGGCTGCGGCGCTTGTGGACGTGGCTGGGGTGAGGCGCGTCGGGTATCTTCGTGCAGAGCGCGCGGCTCGTGGTGACGGGCCGGTTCCGTGCGGAGCACCGGACGATCGGATGGTCTATGGGCTTCCGGCGGCCTGATCTCGTTGCGGGGGGGCTCGGCATAACGGGGCTCCTCGCGCCGCCGCTCGGGCATGGACGTACGCTCCGGCCTTGTGCCACGTCCGGCGTCGAGGATGCGCTGGCGCTCGCGGATTTCGGCGAGCGGGTCGCTGGCTGGCATACGGTTCGAAGCGGCCTTGCGCGGCTCGGACGCCCGGACTTCCTGCCGCGGGCCGCGATAATCGCCGGCCTTCGGCTGAGGCCCCTCGCGGCCCTTTCCCGACATCAGTCCTTCGATACGAGCCTCCAGCCCTTCGATGGTGCGGTTCAACGCATCCAGGGAGGAGCGGTCGCCATGACGGTGAGAGGTCGATCGTGATCCGTTCATTTGCTCGCTCGTTTCGACGTTGCTCCTGCAGGCTCTCGCCAGGGCCGGTCGGAGGGCTCCCTCCGTCAAATTCAGCCGCATGTTCGAGATTGCCTACGCAAGACTTGCCATCCGGCGAACGTGGCATCCCTTGCGGATCAATGCTCTGCGTCGCGCCAAGGTCCACTATTTCCCGAAACGTGGTAAACAAGCCGTTAATCCGGCCGAAAATTTTAACCTTTTCGGCGTCCATGGCCTCTTTTGTTGTGATGCGGTTTCGCTTGCTGGCCCTATCTTCCCGCCTCTCGCATCCAGCTTGGCGACCGCTTGAGGTATTAACCGGATGTCGGAGGAGGAGAAGAGAGGATGAGCCGCGACGAAAAATCCCGCTGTTCACATTTGACGTTTACGCAAACGTCAATTATTCATAGTGACGGAATGCGGGCCCGCCATGAGCCGAAGGCCCGGGACGAGGATATGGAGGAAGCTCGACCATGCCAGTGTACAAGGCGCCGGTAAACGATACGCTTTTCATCTTGAACGATGTTCTGGGGCTGGAGCGCTATGGCAACCTTCCAGGTTTTGCCGATGCCACGCCCGATATGCTGGAAGCAATCATCGGCGAAGCCGCCAAAGTGGCGGAAGATGTTCTCTTTCCGCTGAACCTTTCCGGTGACCAGGAAGGCTGTACCCGCCACGACAATGGTACGGTATCCGTGCCGAAAGGCTTCAAGGAAGCCTATGACCAGTATTGCCAGGCCGGCTGGATTGGCCTTGCCGTTCCAGAGGAGTTTGGCGGTCAGGGTCTGCCCTACACGCTGCATGCCGCGGTCGGCGAATACATGTCCTCCGCCAATATGTCGCTGATGATGTATCCGGGCCTCACCCAGGGCGCGATTGCAGCAATCCTCGTGCACGGTTCGGAAGAGCAGAAGCAGACCTACCTGCCGAAGATGGTCGAAGGCACCTGGTCCGGCACCATGAACCTTACCGAACCTCATTGCGGCACCGATCTCGGCCTCCTGCGCACAAAAGCCGTGCCGCAGGCCGATGGCTCCTACAAGATTTCAGGCCAGAAGATCTTCATCTCCGCCGGTGAACACGGCATGACCGACAACATCGTGCACCTGGTTCTCGCCCGCATCGAAGGCGCGCCCGAGGGCACCAAGGGCATCTCGCTCTTCATCGTGCCGAAGTTCATGGTCAAGGAAGACGGTTCGCTCGGCAAGCGCAACGGCGTCACCTGCGGCGCGATCGAACACAAGATGGGTATCCACGGCAATTCGACCTGCGTCATGAACTATGACGAGGCGACCGGCTACCTGATCGGCGCCGAGAACAAAGGCCTTGCTGCGATGTTCGTGATGATGAATGAGGCGCGTTTGGGCGTGGGCCTGCAGGGTTTGGCGATTGCCGAAACCGCTTACCAGAACGCCGTCATGTATGCCCGCGAGCGCATTCAGGGCCGCTCGCTTTCCGGTCCCAAGGCGGCGGACAAGAAAGCTGACCCGATCATTGTCCATCCCGATATCCGCCGTTCGCTGATGACGATCCGGGCATTCAACGAAGCGGGCCGCGCCTTCCTGCTGTGGACGGCGCTGAAGTCGGACATCGCGCACCGCTCGGAAGACGCCGCCGAGCGCCAGAACGCCGACGATCTCCTCGGCCTCGCGACTCCCATCCTCAAGGGCGTCATGACCGACAAGGGTTTCGACCATGCCGTCATGGCCCAGCAGGTTTTCGGCGGCCACGGCTATATCGAAGAACACGGCATGAGCCAGTATGTCCGCGATGCCCGCATCACCATGATCTACGAGGGCGCAAACGGTATCCAAGCACTCGATCTGGTCGGCCGCAAGCTGGCGCTGAACGGCGGCCGCGCCGTCATGGCGATGTTCAAGGAGATCGGCGATTTCTGCGAGGAAAACCGGGCCGACGAGGCGATGGCCCCCTTCACCAAGGCTCTCAAGAAGGGCTTGAACGACCTGCAGGCCGCAACCATGTGGTTCATGCAGAACGCCATGGCCAAGCCCGACAATGCCGGCGCCGGCTCGACCGACTACATGCACCTCTTCGGCCTTGTGACGCTTGGCTATATGTGGGCGAAGATGGCGAAGACCGCGCAGGAAAAGCTTGCTGCCAGCGACGCCCGCGCCGATTACCTGAAGAACAAGCTCGTCACAGCAAAATTCTTCATGGAAAAGGTCATGCCGGAAACCGCCATGCGCAAAACCCGCATCGAGGCCGGTGCCGACAGCCTGATGGAACTGGCAGCCGAGGCGTTTTGAGTTTCCCCTTCTCCCCTCGGGGAGAAGGTGGCCCGAAGGGCCGGATGAGGGGTGAGAAGCGGTCGGCGCAGCCGACGAAACGATCCAGTGAATCGTTTCGAGCGCCGAACGCCCTGAGCTTGAGCGAAGGGCCGGGCTGCCGGTCCCACAGAATTCTACGGCGCCACATGCGCCACCCAGGGAGATGACACCATGACCGAAGTCTTCATTTATGACCACGTCCGCACCCCGCGCGGCCGCGGCAAGAAGGACGGTGCGCTGCACGAAGTGCCGTCCGTCCGCCTCGCCGCCAAGGCGCTCGAAGCAATCCGCGATCGGAACGGCCTCGACACGACGACCGTCGACGACATCATCATGGGCTGCGTCGATCCGATCATGGATGCAGGCGCCGTCATCCCCAAGGCGGCCGCCTTCGAGGCCGGCTATTCGACCAAGGCGCCCGGCATGCAGATCTCCCGCTTCTGCGCCTCGGGCCTCGATGCCGTGAACTTCGCGGCCGGCAAGGTCGCGGCCGGTTCGGACGACATCGTCATCGCCGGCGGCGTCGAGTCGATGTCGCGGGTCGGCATGGGCATGTCCGGCGGCTCCTGGTACATGGACCCGTCCGTCAACTTCCCTGCCTACTTCATGCCGCAGGGTGTTTCGGCCGATCTGATCGCCACCAAATACGGCTTTTCCCGTGATGACGTCGACGCCTATGCCGTCGAAAGCCAGAAGCGCGCCGGTGCCGCCTGGGAGGCCGGCTACTTCAAGAATTCCGTCATTCCGGTGAAGGACCAGAACGGCCTTGTCATCCTCGACCGCGACGAGCACATGCGCCCGACCACCGACATGCAGTCGCTCGCCTCGCTCAATCCGTCCTTCCAGATGCCGGGCGAGATGGGCGGCTTCGAAGCCGTCGGCATCCAGGCCCATCCGGAGATCGAGAAGATCAACTACGTCCACCACGCCGGCAATTCGTCCGGCATCGTCGATGGCGCCGCGGCCGTGCTGATCGGCTCCAAGGCCGGTGGCGAGAGCATGAACCTGAAACCCCGTGCCCGCATCCGCCACTTCGCCAATATCGGTTCCGACCCGGCACTGATGCTGACCGGCCCGGTTGACGTCACCGAGAAGCTTCTGAAGCGCTCCGGCATGAAGATCTCCGACATCGACCTCTTCGAGCTCAACGAAGCCTTCGCCGCCGTGGTTCTCCGCTACATGCAGGCCTTCGAGATCCCGCACGACAAGATCAACGTCAACGGCGGCGCCATCGCCATGGGTCACCCGCTCGGCGCCACCGGCGCGATGATCCTGGGCACGGTGCTGGACGAACTGGAACGCCGCGACCTCAACACAGCGCTGGTAACCCTCTGCATCGGCGCCGGCATGGGCACGGCAACGATCATCGAACGCGTCTGAGGAGGCACCGATGGGGCCGCGGCGCGAGGTTTATGAGCTGGAAAAAAACGAGCTCGAACAGCAATACGCACAGCATAGCCTCGATAAGGATATGGCTGCTGCTTATCGCTCAAGCCTTGCCAAAGACCCGAAGGAACATGCGCGGAAGCTGAAGGCAGAAAATCGCGGCCTGTTGCTGTTTCTGGTCCTGCTCGGCGTGGTCGTTGCAGTCGCCTTTGCCATCTCCTGACGGAAATAATTCAAGGGAAGAGGAATCCCACCATGAGCACCTACAAGAACTTCACCGTCGAAACCGATGCGGACGGCATTGCTCTCGTCACCTGGGACATGCCGGAAAAGTCGATGAACGTCTTCACCATGGAGGTGATGGACGAGATCGACCAGATCGTCGATGCGACCGTCGCGGATAGCGCCGTCAAGGGCGTCGTCTTCACGTCCGGAAAATCGTCCTTCTCCGGCGGCGCTGATCTCACCATGATCAAGTCGATGTTCTCGATACTCGCCGAAGAGCAGGCGAAGGATCCGGCGACCGCCGCGCAAAAACTGTTCGATGCCGCCGGCCGCATGTCCTGGCTGTGGCGCAAGGTCGAGACCAACGGCAAGCCCTGGGTTGCCGCCATCAACGGCACCTGCATGGGCGGCGCCTTCGAGCTGTCGCTCGCCTGCCATGGCCGCGTCGCCGCCAACTCCAAGTCGGTGAAGATCGCACTGCCGGAAGTCAAGGTCGGCATCTTCCCGGGCGCCGGCGGCACCCAGCGCGTGCCTCGGCTGGCCAATGCCCAGGATGCCCTGCAGATGATGACGACAGGTTCGTCACTGACCGCCCAGCGCGCCAAGGCCATGGGCCTCGTGCACCAGGTCGTCGAGCCCGGCGAGCTCATCAATGCCGCCAAGCAGATGATCAAGGACGGCCTGAAGCCGGTCGCCCCCTGGGACGAGAAGGGTTTCAAGGTCCCAGGTGGCGGCATCTGGACGCCGGCCGCAGCCCAGCTCTGGCCGGCCGCCCCCGCCATCCTGCGCCGTGAAAGCGCCGGCAATTATCCGGGCGCGCTTGCGATCCTGAAATGCGTCTATGAAGGCCTGCAGCTTCCCTTCGACACGGCCTTGAAGGTCGAGCAGCGCTATTTCACCGAGATCCTGCGCACGACGGAAGCGTTTTCGATGATCCGCTCCCTCTTCGTCTCCATGCAGGAACTCGGCAAGGGCGCCCGGCGCCCGGCCGGCCCGCCGAAGACGGAATTCAAGAAGGTCGGCGTCGTCGGCGCCGGTTTCATGGGCGCCTCGATCGCCTATGTCACGGCCGCCGCCGGCATTCCGGTCACCCTCATCGACCGCGACCAGGAGGCCGCCGACAAGGGCAAGGCACATTCCGAAAAGCTGGTGGCCGAACAGGTCGGTAAGGGCCGGATGACCAAGGAAGAGGGCGAAAAGCTACTTTCGCTCATTACCCCGACGCCCGACTACGCCGCCCTTTCCGACGCCTCGCTCGTCGTCGAGGCGGTCTTCGAGGATCGCGCCGTCAAGAAGGCGGTCATCGAACAGGTGGAAGCGGTCATCCCCGAAACCACCATCTTCGCCTCCAACACCTCGACTCTGCCGATCACCGGCCTTGCGGAAAATTCCAAGCGCCCCGACCAGTTCATCGGCGTGCATTTCTTCTCGCCGGTCGAAAAGATGATGCTGACCGAGGTCATCCTCGGCGAAAAATCGGGCGACAAGGCGCTTGCTGCGGCACTCGATTATGTCGCGGCCATCAAGAAGACCCCGATCGTCGTCAACGACACCCGCGGCTTCTATGTCAACCGCTGCGTCTTCCGCTACATCAACGAAGCCTATGACATGCTGATCGAGGGCGTGCCGCCGGCGATGATCGAAAACGCCGCCAAGATGGCCGGCATGCCGGTCGGCCCGCTGTCCTTGAACGACGAGGTCGCCGTCGATCTCTCCCAGAAGATCATGAAGGCCTCGATCGCCGATCTCGGCCCCAACGCCGTCAAGCCGGAGCATATGGCGCTCATCGACCAGATGGTCGACGTGCTCGACCGCCGCGGCCGCAAGAACGGCAAGGGTTTTTACGAATATCCGGCGAAGCCCGCCAAGAAATATCTCTGGCCGGAGCTGAAGACGCTCTACCCGCAGAAAAAGGCCGAGGAGGTGGATGTCACCGTCCTGAAGCAGCGCCTGCTGGTAACGATCGCGCTCGAAGCCGCCCGCACGGTGGAAGAAGGCATCGTCACCGACCCCCGCGAAGCCGACGTCGGCTCCATCCTGGGCTTCGGCTTCGCCCCCTATACCGGCGGCACGCTCTCCTACATCGACGGCATGGGCGTAAAGAACTTTGTCGCGCTCTGCGAAAAACTGGCGGCGAGCTACGGCCCGCACTTCAAGCCGACGGAGCTGTTGCAGGACATGGCGGCGAAGGGTGAGACGTTTTACGGGCGGTTCGACCCGTATGGGAAGGCGAGGGAGGCGGCTTAGGCCGCCTTTTGCTCTGGCCTTGCCGAAAGCAGCGCTATTGTTGCCACGAACGCTAACACAGAGTGGCTCCGCCGCGCGGCCCACTGATGACGACACGCCTGGAACTGGCTATCTTAGAATTCATAGCGAAAACCGAGCGCAATTGGGACGATGAGCGAAACATCTGCGGAAGATAATATGCCGAAGAGCGAGAGCAAGAAGCTCTTGCAGAAAATGAAAATTACTAAGAGCAACAGATTTAACTACGCGAAACGGCTTCAAGCAAAAGCATCGGTTAAATCGACAGTCACTAATCTTCTCTCGGTTCTCTCGATAATAGTGAGTGTCTATCTGCTAGCTTATGCTGGAAGCGTCAGTGCGGATGTCTCACGCCTCATCGGGGTCTTCATCGCGGGCGTATCCGTTGTATCGCTACTACTATCATTAGAGCAGCCCGTTTCCGTGCTTGCTAAGAAAGCAAGCGACGCTCATCGTTGCGGAAGGGATATCAGTCAAATCTATAGGCAACTGCAATTCGAGGTTTTGCAGGTGGATGCTGCTGCTGCTAGATACGAGGAGATAGTCTCTCAATACGAAGATAATCACGACCCTATTGATTATTTGATGACGTTGTATCAGTACCGGGAGGAAATTCCTGAGAAAGCCAAGGCGGTGAGCTGGTTCAACGGGCCCTTCATGTATTGGCTTTCCAAGTACTCTACCGTCTTTTTTACCATATTTTGCTTGGTGCTTGTCGCACTTATTTGGGTTGTGATGCCATACCTAGAGTGTTTTGCCGCCGGCTAGATTTTAGCCATTGCTGCAGGTGCACAGAAGCTTGTGATAATATCACTTTCGCCGCCGGCTGATATCTCGACGATGGTTTTCTCCAAAGAGCGTCGGCTGATGCCTATTTTCGTGAGAACCGGTGCAGCATCCCGTATTAGCATGAGAAGGTTCGCTTTTGGAGCGGTTATCTCTGTTCGCTTTGCGAGGTTCGCTATACGATTGAACATGGTGAGAGGCTTGTCAGACGACGAGATGAGTCGAAGCATTTGCTTGGTGTTCAGTCCTCCAATCAATTCCGGATGATCTAAGACGGTCTCTTGTAGAAAGTTGCGTTCGAACGAGGTCGCCCGCGTTCCAAGTTCTGCGGTGAAGCCGATAGCAGCCCGAAAGATGGTATCGCGTTTGACAGAGTTATTCTCGGACCACTTCTGCATGGCTCTTATTTCCTTCTGGAAAGCGGTCTGATCCTTGCGTTCGACCGCTTGCAGGATGGTTAGCCCGCGATATCGTCCATAATCTTGCGTTGAGAAGAGCGCGGTTTTCTGCGCACTCAAGTTTAGGCCATCCGCAAGAAGAAACTTCGACGCATTATGCACTGCGGCTTCCAGTTTCGAGACAGAATTTCCGAATATTAGTATATCGTCGGCCCACCTAATGTATTTAAGGTTTTTTGATGTGCAATATCCGATAATTTTCTTGTCAAAATCCAAAAGGTAGTAGTGTGAAAGGTTGCGAGAGCCATCTGAAATTATTTCTTGTGGAATTCCCTTAGTAGAACGTTGATACCCTGCAGTGCGCCGATTCCAATAACTCAAAAACAGATCGAGAATTTCTACATGCCTCGATAGAGTAGGAGCGTCTTGCCGAAGTTTAGCTGAAAGGCGGCCAACATCTATCGAATCGTAGAAATTTGCTATATCCGTCTTGATTACATAGCGCCCATATGACCGGTTCTTCACAAGGGACGTTATCAACTCATTGAAACTTCTAAATTCTTGAAACCACGCCGCGTTGGAAAAAGTAGAGGAGTAGTAGTTCTGCTGGTACAAGGTGGCGATACTCTCGATTCTCCTATTTGCTATCAGCTGAGGTAGATTTGCGGGCGTCGGGATTGAGCGCCAACCTCCATATACACCAGGCAGGTTCTCGATCACCGCGTCACCGATCTCCCCGCACAACTGATAGAAAACAGCAAGATCCTCTTTGGTAAGGACAGGAATAAATCGCGTTACGCCTAGATGTTTCTCAACACCTAAGTAGCCGTGAACGATATTAGGCAGATACGAATGGTTATGAATATCTTTATTAATTTGAGAGACCCAGTTGGGAATCTCAGACATTTCTTTCACACCTACTATCGGGACCTGACTTGTTGCTAGCTGACGCCACACCTTTCTGGTGAGTGAAGCCGTGATTTCTAGCGAATTCATCCGAATCATGTCATCTAGTGAGAGTTGAGGTATTTCGATGCATACCTGATGTTTCTGGGGAAGTGGATCAGCAAAAAGTTGCTGAGGAAATCGTGGGAAAACAGGTGAGTAAGCACCCTCCTGCAGTTAAGGCGACAGGCCACATGACGTGAAACTGCACCTCCCCACCACCCTTCTTCGCCCTACCTTCCTCCTCATGTGCAACGATTACGAACAGCGCGTCACGTACGCAGAATACCGCAAGGCCCTGGAGGCGATCGACCTCCCCGTGCCGCCGCACGAGACCGAACTCGCGCTGCCTCAAGCCGATGACATCCGCATTGGCGATACCGGTCCGGTGATGCGGGTGGCAGAGGACGAGGCGGTCGAGCTTTTCCCGATGACCTTCGGTTTCCCGCCGCCGGCGGGAAAAAAGGCCGGGCCGGTCTTCAATTTCCGTTCCGAGGGCCGCAGCTTTGCGGCAAGCCGCCGCTGCCTCATCCCGGCCTCGGCCTTCTTCGAATTCACCGGCACGAAATATCCGAAGGCGAAACATCGTTTCACGCTGAACGATGCGCCCTTTCTCTGCATTGCCGGCCTCTGGCGGGAAGGGCAGGGAAACCAGCCGCCCGCCTTCACCATGCTGACCACCGCGCCGGGTCCGGATGTCGCACCGATCCACAACCGCCAGGTGGTGGTGCTCAGACCCGAGGACTGGCCCCACTGGCTGCATCTGACCAAGCCGGAAAACGAACTCCTGCGGCCGTTGCCCGAAGGTTCGCTCGCGGTGGAAGAGGTGCGCAGCGGCAGCGATTGAGGGCGATCTTCTGTCGCGCCGGCGGATGATTCCACATTTCAATGGGACGGGTGGCAGCACCCCCCTCTGCCCTGCCGGGCATCTCCCCCACAAGGGGGGAGATCACAAGTGGCATGACCGACGCGCCCAAAGCAGGGTGGCGGAGAGTGGACCGTCAGAGAGGGAACGAGGAGCGAGCCTCCAGCCGATCTCCCCCCTTGTGGGGGAGATGTCCGGCAGGACAGAGGGGGGTGTGGCGAGGCAAATCAAAGCCTTGACAGAAACCGACACAAAAAACCGCTGCGGATTTTCCCCGCCCTCCGAACCCATGCCTACAATTATCCCGCTTCCGTCGCCGGAGTGTTTCGCGAGACGTTCGCGGGCAGGCGGGAGCCGGCGCCCTCACTGGATCCGTAACGTGCGGAAAAGGTGAGGGAGGTGAAAGCCATGGAGGCGGAATGGGTAACCGGGCTTCCTCCTATCAAGCCTCCCCCGGGCAGCCATGTCCGGTTCGGTTGAGCCGTGCAAGTGGCAGGGTTTCCCGAAAGGAGACCGCGAATAAGGCCACGCAGCGAGGCGAGATGATCACCTGTAGGGGCTGGACACCCCGAGAGAACGCCGAAGGCCACGCGAATGCGGAGCCACACAATACGTACTCAATGAGGTTCCGCATTCGTGTGGGCTCTCCATCGACCATCAAGCCACGGACCGAACCGGCCGCGTGAACGCGGAGGCGCATCCAAAGGAGAAGCAGGCAATGCCGAGAACCGAAGAAGAAAGACAGCGCCTGATGGAGGAAGAGGATCGGCAACTGAAGCTGCCCTGGATGACCTATGGCGAATTCAACCGGCTCTCCAGGCGCCAGAAATCCCGTGAACTTCAGAAGTTCAGCCAATATGTCACGACCTATCTCGGCTTCTGGAAGACCTGTGACCTCTCATCCTGCCGCCGCGCCAAGGCCTGCAAGGGCTTTCTCACGGAGGCGCAATATCGCGCCGAGCCGGGTTATCACGAGAGCTTCCCACCCTGTGTCGGCCCTCGTGGGGCACGCCAGCAGGAGGTGCTGGCGGGCATGAGGCAGCTCGCAGGAACGGAGGAGAAAGACGAGCCGAAATATGACGGCCGCAAGGAAACGGAGGACCGATACCCATGACCGCCTGAGCCGCTGCCCGCGGCAGACCGGCTTTGGCGGCTTGCTTCGCCCTCCCTATTGAACCAAATGGCATTTTCACGGGTTGAAGGAACAAGCCGAAAAGGGGCGCGCCGCCGTGGATCTCATGCCCATGATCGAGGAGCTGGAAGCCTGGCTCAGGACCTTCGTTCTGAGCGAATGGACGCTTTATCAGCTTGGGATCATCGCGGTCGGTTTCGTCCTGTCGTCCTTCCTCGCGTCGCGCACCGAACCGGTCTTTGAAGCTCGCGCCCGCCGCATCAAGGGAAATCCGGATCTTCTCAGGGTCATCATCGCGTTCATGCGGCGGCTTCGATGGCTTTACCTCGTCCTGTGGCTGTGGATTGCCCATGCGGCGTTGGCGCCGAGGACATGGCCGTCGCAGCGCTGGCTGCTTGCCACTGTTCTCACCCTGGTTGCCGCCTGGTTCGCCGTCGCCGTGCTTACCAAGATCATCCGCAACCCGACCCTGTCGCGGCTGGTGGCGGTCGTCAGCTGGGCCTATGTCGCGGTTTACGCGATCGGCCTCGACGGGCCGCTGATCTCGGCCATGGACGGCGCGGCGATCACGCTTGGCGCCATGCGGCTCTCGCTGCTCGTCATCGTCAAGGCGATCGTGCTGGCGGTTGCCCTCGTCTGGCTCGCCGTGCTCTTCGGAAACGTGCTCGGCCATTGGGTGCAGCGCTCCAGCGACCTGTCGCCGTCCTTCAAAGTGCTGATCACCAAGCTGATCAAGATCAGCCTCATCATCGTTGCCGGCGCCGTTGCGCTGTCGGCCACCGGGATTGATCTGACCGCGCTCACCGTCTTTTCCGGCGCCGTCGGCGTCGGCGTCGGTTTCGGGCTCCAGAAAGTCGTGTCGAACTTCATTTCGGGGATCATCATCCTGCTCGACAAGTCGATCAAACCCGGCGACACCATCACGCTCGGCGATACCTTCGGATCGATCCGGGATCTCCGCTCCCGCTTCGTCTCGGTCATCACCCGCGACGGCAAGGAATATCTCATTCCCAACGAGGATTTCATCTCGCAGCAGGTGGTCAACTGGTCCTTCTCCAGCGATTATGTCCGCATCGATGTCGATTTCGGCACGTCCTATGACAGCGACCCCCACGAGGTGGTGCGGATTGCCATCGAAACGGCCTCCGCCGTGCCGCGCGTCGCCAACAATTACAAACCGCCCGTCTGCTGGCTAACCGCCTTCGGCGCCTCGTCGCTCGATTTCCGCCTGCGCTTCTGGATTTCCGATCCCGCCAACGGTCTCACCAATATCCGCGGCGAAGTCCTGCTGGCGCTCTGGGATGCCTTCAAGGCATCTGGCATCGACATACCTTTCCCGCACCGGGAGATCATCATGAAGACACCGGTGGAATTCAGGCGGGATGGCGGGAGAGAGAAATGATGCTCCCACCGCTCTCAATTCATCTCAGGTGCCGCGGGCTGGCCCCAGGTCGAGATCGGCTGGCCCGCCTTGGTCGCAACGCGCATGTCGTAGAGCGCAAGCGAGGCCTGAAGCTGCCGCATGTCGCTGCAGCGGTTGATGATGCCGCCGATATATTGCACGCAGTCGCTGGCGGTTCCCTGCACCGAACCGGTCGCCCAGTCCCTCACGATCCCGTCCGGCCCCACCAGGAAATAGGAAAGCCGGTTGTTCTGCGAGACGCTCGAACTGCCGACAAGGCCGGCGAAATTCGTGCCGCTCTCGGTCCTGGCGCCGGGCGCCATGTGGCGGTAGATCGTCATGCCATTGGTAAGTAGTGTCTCACCGATCATCGGCCCGAATGGCGCCTCCGAGCCGGAAAGCCGCGCCATCGGCGATTGGCCGAGATTGGCGACCTCCTGATAAGGCTTGCCCAGCGCATAGCTGGTGAACGAGCGGTTGGCGGCACTCTCCGCCTTTTCCGCAACTTGAGAACACCCCGCCAAAGCGATGGCGAGGCCGATCGACAGAATTGTCGCAAAACGCATGCCGTAACCCCCGTGCCGGCTGCCGCCACGCTTCGGAACCCTGCAGGCTCCCGTCGCCATCCGGTCGGCAGTTATCCCCTTTACCCGCCGTCTTTGCTAACAGATTCCGGGGATTTTGGAAGCGGACGTCACGCCTTATCGAGCGCCATCGTCAAATCGGCGATCAGGTCGTCCGGGTGTTCGATGCCGATTGACAGCCGGATGGTCGAGTCGAGCACGCCGATCCGCTGGCGCACATCCGCCGGCACGCCGGAATGCGTCATCGTCGCCGGATGGCTCGCAAGCGATTCCGTGCCGCCGAGGCTGACCGCCAGCTTGAAGATCGACAGCGCGTTCAAAAACCGGAAGGAGGCCGGCTGCCCGCCCTTGATGTCGAAGGAGAAGGTCGATCCGCCACCGGTGCATTGGCGGGCAAAGACCTGTCCGGTCGTAGACTGCGGGTCGTTGAACGGCAGGTAGTGGAGCTTTTCAACCCGCGGGTGGCTGCGCAGGAACTCGGCGACCGCCGCCGCATTGGCATTCGCCTTTTCCATGCGGATCGACAGCGTCTCGAGGCTGCGGCCGAGCATCCAGCAGGAATGCGGATCGAGCTGGGTGCCGATTGCCCCGCGCAAGGCCTTCACCTGCTTGATTACCGCCTTGGAGCCGAGCGCGGCCCCGGCGATCAGGTCCGAATGGCCGCCGACATATTTGGTCAGGGAATAAAGGGAGATATCAGCCCCATGCTCGATCGGCCGCTGGAAGACCGGGCCGAGCAGCGTGTTGTCGCAGGCGATGATCGGCAGATGCCCCTGGGTTTCCCGGATCGTCTCGGCGACGCGACGGATCATCGCGACATCCACGAGGCTATTGGTCGGGTTTGCCGGTGTCTCGATCAGGATCACCGAAACGCGGCCCTTCGACATCGCCTCTTCCGCAGCGGCCATGACGGATTTTTCGTTGACACCATCTGCAAAACCCACCGCCGCAACGCCGAGATTGAGGAAAGTCTTGGCCAGCAGCGTTTCGGTCCCGCCGTAGAGCGGTTGGGAGTGAAGGATGCTGTCCCCAGGCCTCACGAAGGTCATCAGCGTCGTGGCGATCGCCGACATGCCGGAAGAAAACAGCGCGCAGCTGTCCGTCTGCTCGTAGACCGCCATCCGGTCTTCCACGATCTCGCTGTTCGGATGGTTGAAGCGGGAATAGACGAGGCCCGCACCGGTCCCGGGTGGCGGCTCCTTGCGACCGGAAACGAAGTCGAAGAAGTCGCGGCCTTCTTCCGCCGATTTGAACACGAATGTGGAGGTGAGGAAGACCGGTGGCTTCACGGCGCCTTCGGAAAGTTCCGGGTCGTAACCATAGTTCAGCATCTGTGTTTCGGGATGGAGCTTGTGATTGCCGATATGCGTCTTCGAAGGGTGAGGCGCCGTCATGCTGGTCTCCTGCGGGCGAGAATTTCTATCATGGAGATAAGCTTCATGCCGTCATTCTCAAGCCGCCTCGTGGGCAAGACGAAAAGGACGAAATGTCGGAAGTATGCCGTTGACCATGCTTGCCGGCAAACGCTATCACTCGATGCTGTTCCAATGGGAGGATGCCTCGTGAAGTGCCGGGCATCATTGATCAAATATGGCTCGTCTCACCGCATCCACACCCCTTCCTGCCGATGTTGGAAAGCCCGGATATGACCGGGCTGCGCTGAAGCCCGGCATCGTTCATCTGGGGCTTGGCGCGTTCCACAGGGCGCATCAGGCGGTCTGCACGGATGCAGCGTTGGAAGCGGAATTCGGTGATTGGGGCATCGTCGGTGTGAGCTTACGTTCCGTCGATATCGTCCACGACTTGAGAGCCCAGGACGGCCTCTACACTGTCGTCGCCCGCAGCGCGGCGGGAGACGATGCACGCGTCGTGGGCTCGGTGATCAGAGGGATGTCCGGAACCGAAGATCGGGAGGAAATCTTGTCGCTGATGGCCCATCCGACGACAAAGATCGTCACCATGACGGTCACGGAAAAGGCATATGGCTACGATCCGGGTTCCGGAGGCCTGGACCGCAAGCATCCGTCGGTCGCCGCTGACCTCGCCGATCCCGCCTCACCCGTCGGCGTCGTCGGTTATATCGTAGAGGGCCTTTCCCGCCGCCATGCCGTCGGGCTGCCGCCGTTCACGGTGCTCTGCTGCGACAACCTGCCGACCAACGGCCGCATCGTCCGCCGTCTTGTAATCGAAATGGCAGGCGCCCGCGACCCGGCGCTCGCCAACTGGATCGCGGCGCAGGGCGCTTTCCCTTGCAGCATGGTTGACCGTATTGTGCCGGCGGCCACGGAAGAAACCCGTGAACGTGCCGAAAAGCTGCTCGGCGCTGCGGACAAGCTGGCGCTCGATACCGAACCTTTCCTGCAGTGGGTGATCGAGGACCACTTCATTTCTGGTCGGCCGAAATGGGAAGCCGGCGGGGCACTTTTCGTTGACGATGTCGAGCCCTATGAAAAGATGAAGCTCCGGCTGCTCAACGGCACCCATTCGCTGATGGCCTATCTCGGGCAGTTGAAAGGGTTGGAATATATCCGCGACGTCATGGCCGTGCCGGAGTATCGGGCGCTTGCACGTCGGCATATGGATGAGGCGCGCAAGACGCTCGATCCGGTGCCCGGCATGGACCTCGATGGCTATATGGACGAACTGATCCAGCGCTTCGAAAACCCGACGGTTGCTCACAAGACCAGGCAGATCGCCATGGACGGCAGCCAGAAACTGCCGCAGCGGATTTTTGCGGGCGCAGCCGAGGCGCTTGCGGCCGAAGGTGACGCCGACTCCTGCGCCTTTGCGACCGCTCTCTGGATCGCCTATGTGATGCGTACGCCGGATCTGGATGATCCGCGCCGCGACGAGTTGTGCGCTGCCGCGTCCAGGTCCGCCGGCAACGACCCCTCGGCTCCGTTTTTCGAACTGCCTGGGCTTTTCCCGCAGGCTCTCATGGAAAATGGCGCATGGCGTGCGCGGGTGAATGCAGAGCTCGAAAAGCTAAACGCCGGCTGATGCCGGCGTTGCCTGTTTTCTTACCCGTTCTCTCAGCCCTTGAAGGTATATTCGGCGATCGATTGAGGCTTCATTTCGATCGAGAAACCCGGCATTAGCGGCGGCATATAGGCGGCATTCTTGATGACGCAAGGATCGACAAAATGCTCATGCAGGTGGTCGACATATTCGATCACGCGGCCCTCCTTGGTGCCGGAGACGGCAACATAATCGATCATCGACAGGTGCTGCACATATTCGCAAAGCCCGACGCCGCCGGCATGCGGCCAGACCGGCAGATTGTATTTCGCGGCGACCAGCAGCACGGCCAGAACTTCGTTGAGCCCGCCCATGCGGCATGAATCGATCTGCACGATGTCGATCGCGCCTTCGGCGATGAACTGCTTGAACATGATGCGGTTCTGGCACATCTCGCCAGTCGCGACCTTGACCGGGCCGATCGCCTCGCGGATCTTGCGGTGACCGGCGATATCGTCCGGGCTTGTTGGCTCCTCGATGAAGAAGGGCCTTGCGAAGGCGAGCTTCTTCACCCAGTCGATGGCCTGGCCGACTTCCCAGACCTGGTTGGCGTCGATCATCAGGTAGCGGTCGGGGCCGATCACCTCTCGGGCGATGGTGAGGCGGCGGATGTCATCCTCCAGATCGCGGCCGACCTTCATCTTGACGTGATTGAAGCCGGCATCGACCGCCTCCTTGCAGAGCCGGCGGAGTTTTTCCTCGGGATAACCGAGCCAGCCGGCGGACGTCGTATAGCAGGCGTAACCCTCGCGTTTCAGCGTCGCGATCCGTTCGGCCTTGCCCGTTTCCGCCTTTTTCAGGATCGCCAGCGCGTCCTCGCGCGACAGCACGTCGGTTAGGTAGCGGTAGTCGACAATATCGGCGATCTGTTCGACCGATAGTTCCGCGACAAGCTGCCAGACCGGCTTGTCCGCATCCTTGGCATAAAGATCCCAGAAAGCGTTGACTACTGCGCCGGTTGCGAGATGCATCGCGCCCTTGTCGGGGCCGATCCAGCGCAACTGGCTGTCGCTCGTTAGGTGCCGCCAGAATTTCCCCGGGTTCTGGCGGAACGCTTCCAGCTCCTGCCCGACCACCAGATGCCGCATGGCCTTGATCGCCATGCAGCAGATGTCGTTGCCGCGCCCGATGGTGAAGGTTAGTCCGTGGCCGGACAGATTTTCGCTATCGGTGTCGAGAATGACATAAGCCGCCGAGTAATCCGGATCCGGATTCATCGCATCGGATCCGTCAAGGCTTTGCGATGTGGGAAAACGGAGGTCGAAGACGCGGAGATCGGTGATACGGGTCATGAGGCTCTCTTCGTGAAGTCAGATGGTCCAGCCGCCGTCGATTGCGTAAGCCTGGCCTGATGTATATGTGGCGCCGGCAAGATAGAGGGCGAGTTCGGCAATTTCTTCCGGCGTGCCGAGCCGGCCCATCGGCTGGCGGGCGATAAAGGCGGCGCGAGCGGTTTCGTAGTCGCCTTGGGCTTTCATACGATCCTGCAGCGAAGGGCTTTCGACGGTGCCCGGGCAGATCGCGTTGCAGCGGATGCCCTGCGTGACATAGTCTGCGGCAACCGACTTGGTGAGCCCGATCACGGCGGCCTTGGTCACGCCATAGGCGAAGCGGTTCGGCACGCCCTTGATGCTGGAGGCGACGGACGATATGTTGACGATCGAACCCTCCTGTTTCGCCAACATGCCCGGCAGCACGGCGCGGATGGTGCGGATCATCGCCTTCACGTTGAGGTCGAAGGCGAATTCGAGATCGCTGTCCTTCATGTCGACGACGGTTCCGCCATGCACGACACCGGCGCAATTGAAAAGGACGTCGACTGTGCCGATCTTTTCGACGCAGGCTTTGACGGCGGCATCGTCGAGCACATCGAGCTTCGCGGTCTTCAGGTTCGGCAGCGCCGGCAGGGCGGCGAGAAGCTGCTCGTTGATGTCGGTGGCGTAGACGGTAGCGCCCGCTTCGGCGAATGCGATTGCGCTTGCCCGACCGATGCCCTGGCCTGCAGCGGTTACGAGGGCGGTTTTTCCATCCAGTCTGATCGTCATGTCTTGTCCTCAACTCTCTGGCGGAAGGCGTCAGTCATGATGGAAGACCTCTTCCATCATCGCCCACCATTCGCCTTCCTTGCGACTTTCGAGCGGCCTCTGGCAAGGGATTGTGAAGGACCACCATTCCTGATTTTTCGGGTCAGCCGCCATTTTCGCCATGTCGGCCTGGAAATCGGTGCCGTGATATTCCCAGCTGCCGAACAAAAGGTTTTCCGGCTCCCGCAGAAAGATCGTGTAGTTACGGATGTTGCATCGGCTGATGAGATCGAGGATTTCCGGCCAGACTGCGGCGTGCAGCCGCTTGTACTCGGCGACCATTCCCGGCTCGACGCCGATAACCATGCCCATTCTTTGCATGCGCTTCTCCTTCAGACTTCCACCAACGCCTTGACAACGCCGGCCGAAGGGTCGGTCAGTCCGGCAAAGCGCTCGGGCACTTCAGACAGTGTCATTCGGTGTGTAATCAGGGCATCGGGAATTTCGCCTGCGCGCATGGCCTGCATCACGCGCTCGAAATCCGCCCGCGTTGCGTTGCGGCTGCCGAGCAACGAGGTTTCGCGCTTGTGAAATTCCGGGTCGGAGAAGGTGATATCGCTTGAGACGATCGAGACGAGTACATAGGTACCGCCGTGGCCGACGAAACCAAAGCCGCGTTCCATCGCCTTCGGATTACCGGTGGCATCAAAGACGACGTCGAAGAAATCGCCGTTTGTCACGGCCGCAAGCTGCTGCGCGTCGTCGGCTCCGAGGGTGACGGTGGAGGAGATGCCGAGATGCTGGCTGGCGAAATCGAGCCGGTCGGTTCTGCCGTCGATGATGGTGACTTCGCCGCCATCGAGCTTGGCGAAGATTGCCACCGACAACCCGATCGGACCGGCACCGACCACGAGCACTTTTTGGCGGGGCTCTACACGAGCCCGGGTTACCGCATGGGCGCCGATCGCCAGGAACTCCGCCATCGCAGCCTGGTCCAGCGAAAGACCGTCCGCCTTGAGGACGAATTCTTCCGGCAAGCTCAGATATTCCGTCATGCCGCCGTCGCGATGGACGCCGAGCACGCCGATATTGCGGCAGCAATTCGTCTTGCCCTTGAGGCAGGCGCTGCAGCGGCCGCAGGAAATATAGGGGATGACCGAAACCGTATCGCCGGGCGAAAGGGCGCTTCCGGCCGGAGCCTCCTCCACCGTTGCCGCAAGCTCATGACCCATCACGCGCGGATAGGAGAGATACGGCTGGTTGCCGGTGAAGATGTGCAGGTCCGTGCCGCAGACGCCGATGCGCTGCAGCTTTATTAGAACTTCGCCTTCGCCGCGGACCGGCTTTGGGCGGTGGATGGCGCTGAGTCGACCGGGTTCGTCGCAGATTATCGTCAGCATTTACTTACACTCCAAGCCGATAGACGCGGTTGGCATTGCCTCCGAAAACCGCCGCATGATGTTCGGCGGGCACGACATCCAGGCATTGAGCCAGCCACTTGCTATATTCTCCGGCCAACCGCAGCACCGGCCAATCGCTGCCCCAGATCACCCGTTGCGGACCGAAGAGATCGAGAATCGTTTCCGCGTAGGGCCGAACGGCCTGAGGCTTCTGGTCGCCTGCTTCGGTCAGCAGTCCCGAAAGCTTGCAATGGACATTCCGAACTTCGGAAAGCGCCTTCATGCGGCCATACCAACTGATGAAGCGGCCTTCCGCGATCGGCGGCTTGGCCCCATGGTCGATCACGATCGGCAGATCCGGATGGCGGCGGGCGAAAGCAAGCAGAGGCTCCAGATGACGCGGCAGGACGAGTGCGTCGAAGACCAAATGGCGTTCGGCCATCGCCGCGACCGCGGCATCCAGTCTGGGATCGTCGATCCACCTGTCGTCGGCAATATCCTGCAGCATCGGGCGGAAACCCTTGAGCTTCGGGTGCTTAGCCAGATCGGCGATATTGGCCGCGGCGTCCGCCGCATTCATGTCAGTCCAGCCGACCACCCCGAAGATGAACGGCGTCTTATCCGCAAGGCGAAGCATGAAGGCGGTGTCTGCCTCGTGTTCCACCGTCTGCACCAGCACGGTGCCGTGGATTTTCGCTTCATCAAGCAGAGGCTTCATGTCTTCGGGCATGAAGTCGCGATGGATCGCGGCGAGTTCCGGCGGCGGCCATTGACCCACTCGGTCGGCAATCCGCCAAAAATGCTGGTGCGCGTCGATCCGCATGACTCAGGCGCCTTCACGGGGGATAGGTGCACCTTCGGCAACCAATCCGCGCTCTTTCAGGAGCCTCCAGAAGGACATTGGAACCTCTTCCGCAAACCACTCGACATTCGACTTGATCTGCCCTGCCGTGCGCGCGCCGGAAACGACCGTGATCACCGCGGGATGGGCAAGGGGAAACTGCAGCGCGGCCGCCTGAAGGGAAACTCCTTCCTGGCTGCAGGCTGCCTGCAGTTCGTCGACGCGGGCAAGAATATCGGCAGGCGCCTCGGTATAGTTGAACTTCTTGTTGCCGGCGAGCAGGCCGGAATTGAAGGGGCCGGCGACGACAATGCCCACGCCCCGCTTGGTGCAATCGTCCATCAAGGCGAGACTCTCCTGCTCCAGAAGCGTGTAGCGGCCGGCAAGCATGGCAACGTCGATGTCGAAGACCTGCATGGCGTCGCGGATGATCTCCCATTCGTTGACGCCGAGGCCAACGGCCTTGGTCAGGCCTTCATCGCGCAGCTTGCCGAGGGCGCGAAACCCGCCGCCTTCGGTCAGTTGCTGCCAATAGTGCTGGTGCTTGTCCCCATGCGTCACGCTGCCGATATCGTGGACGTAGAGGATGTCCGGCTTCAGGATGCCGAGACGCTGTTGACTTGCTTCGAACGAGCGCAGGATGCCGTCATAGGTGTAATCGTAAACTGGGCGGAAGGGCAGAGGCTCGATATAGCCATCTTCTTCCGGGCCGACGGTGTCGTCCGGCGTCATGACGCGCCCGACCTTGGTGCTGAGGACGTAGTCGCTGCGCGGCAGGTCGGTCAGCATCGTGCCTAGCCGGCGTTCGGAGCGGGTGAAACCGTAGAAGGGAGCAGTGTCGTAGTAGCGGATGCCGGCATCCCAGGCTGCCTTGAAGGCGCCTGCCGATTCCTCATAGGACGTTTTGCGATAGAGATTGCCCATCTGGGCGCAGCCAAGACCCATGAGGGTGATTTCGACCGGGCGGCGGGGCAGGGTTCTCTTGTCGGCGACGTTCATCAGTATGACCTTGAGCAATCGGCTGAATAAAGGGGGCACGCGCCATTTGCGACGCGTGCCCAGGCGGGGGAGGATCAGTAAAGGACGTTCTTGGCTTCCGGCTTTTCGATGTTGTCCTTGGTGACGACGACAACGCCGGTATCGACGAACTTTTCGACCTTTTCCTTGTTCATGGCCTTGAGCACGGTCTGGACGCCGAGTTCGCCCATCTGGAACGAGCCCTGGACAGCGATCCCGGCAAGCGTGCCGTCTTTCACGAATTCCTGCAGGTCCTGGTTTCCGTCGAAGCCGATCGCGACCACCTTGCCGGCCTTGCCGGATTGTTTCAGGGCGCGGCCCATGCCGATTGCCGTCGGCTCGTTGGCGCCGAAGATGCCCTTGAGATCGGAATTCGCAGCCAGAACGTCGGTGGTCTGGTTGAGTGCCGTCGCCATCTGCGACTGCGAGTAGAACGGTCCGACGATCTGGAGCTTGGAGTTCGCCTTGATGTAATCGGTGAAGCCGCCGACACGGCCGATTTCCGAACCGGCGCCCGCGACATAGGACATCACGGCGATCTTGCCTTCCTTGCCGACCTTGTCGATCAGCGCCTTGGCGGCCAGTTCGCCGGCCTTCTTGTTGTCGGTCGCCAGGAACGACTGGTAATATTGCTCCGAGCCCTTGGAGAGCATGGAGTCGATGATCACGACGGGGATGCGGGCTTCCCATGCCTTCTTTACGGCCGGAACCAGCGCGTCCGGATCGGAAGGCGCCAGCACGATGCCGGAAACCTTACGGTTGACGGCATTCTCGACCATATTGACCTGGTCGGCGATCGCCGATTCCGCCGCAGGACCCTGGAAGGTCATGGTATTGCTGCCTCCGCCGGCCTTCATGGCTGCATCGGCGCCCTTCTGGACGTTCTGCCAGAAGGTGGAATTGACGGTTTTCACGATGACCGCGATTTCGCCTGCCTGAGCCATCGAGGCCGTCGTAAGGGCGATTGCGGATGTCAGCAGTGCTGCAGCAAGCTTTTTCATTGTATTCCTCCTCTTGAGATTGGCCTGACCGGCCGGTTTCAGGAGAGCTCCTCGCTCTCTTGGCAGTGTCGCGGTTAAAGGACCGCGTGCCCCCTCCTCAGCGGCGGTTGCGCAGCTGGTCGATCCAGACGGTGACCAGAATGACGAGGCCGATGATGATCTGTTGGGTGAAGGCCGAGACGCCGTTCATATTCAGTCCGTTGCGAAGGATACCGATAACGAAGGCGCCGATGGCGGTGCCGGAAATCGTGCCGACGCCACCGATCAATGAGGTGCCGCCGATCACGGCGCTGGCGATGGCGTCGAGCTCGTACATCACCCCCTCGTTCGGCTGGGCGGTCACGAGCCGCGACATCAGCACGCAGCCGGTGAGGCCTGCAAGCGTGCCGGACAGCACATAGGTGAAGCTGACGATGCGGCTGACATTGACGCCGGAAAGACGGGCGGCATCGGGGTTTGATCCGACGGCATAGATATGCCGGCCGAGCACCGAGCGGTTCAGCATGAAGGAGACGGCGACCGCGATCACCACCATGAGGATGACGGGATAGGGGATGCCCGGGAAAACGACGGTCGGAAACCCGTCCTCGCCGATATTCACGACCCGGAGGAAAGAACCATTGCCGAGCTCGCCGAAGGATTCGCCGAGACCGGAAACTGCCCTTGCGCCGGTGATCTGCAGTGCAACGCCGCGAGCGATCAGCATCATGCCGAGCGTCGCGATGAAGGGCGGCAGTCGCAGGCGCGTGACCACGAAGCCGTTGATCCAGCCGCAGATCGCGCCGGTCAGAATGCCGATCATCATGCCGAGCCAGACCGGCGTTCCGTAGTCCTTGACGGCAAGCGCCGCCACGACACCGGAAAGCGCCAGAACCGAGCCGACCGACAAGTCGATGCCGCCGGTAATGATCACGCAAGTGGCGCCGATGCCGAGAAGTGCGATCGAAGTGACCTGCAGCGCCACCGTCATCCCATTGTCGATGGTGAAGAAGGCACTGCTCGTGAACGAAAAGACGGCGATCAGCACGAAAAGGCTGCCAAGTGCCGCAAATTTCTGGATGATGTCCTTCTGCCGGTCGCTGAGCGAGACGCTCTTCTGCTTGGAAACTTCGGTAATCTCAGCCATGTCTTTCCCCATCCCGCCGGCCATAGCCGGAGGCGTATCGCATGATCTCTTCCTGGTCGGTCTTCTTCGTTTCCAGGACGCCGGTGATCCGGCCCTGGTGGAAGACGGCGACGCGGTCGGTCATGCCCAATATTTCCGGCAGCTCGGAGCTGATCAGCACGACGCCGATGCCCTCGGCCGCAAGCTCGTCCATGATGCGGTAGATCGCCAGCTTCGCGCCGACATCGATGCCGCGGGTCGGCTCATCGAAGAACAGCACCTTCGACTTGCGGAATAGCCATTTGCCGATGATGATCTTCTGCTGGTTGCCGCCCGAGAGCAGCCGGACCGGCTGCTTGATCGACGGCGTGCGGATGTTCAGCAGATCGATGTATTCCTTCGCGGCCGTGGCATGCTTGCCGAAATCGATCAGCCCGAAGCGGTTCGACACCGCCTCCATGTTGGCAAGCGTCATATTGACGTCGACCGGCATCTTGATCGCGAGACCCTGAGCTTTCCGGTCTTCCGAGAGGTAGGCGATGCCGGCAGCGATCGCATCGCGTGGCGATGTGATCGAAAGAGCCTGACCGTGCAACGTGACCTTGCCGGCATCGAGCGGATCGGCGCCGAAAATGGCGCGCGCTACTTCCGTGCGGCCGGCGCCCATCAGGCCGGCAAAGCCGAGGATTTCGCCGCGGCGCAAGGTAAAGGAGACGTTGCGGAAGACGCCGGCGCGCGACAGGCCTTCGGCGCTCAGGATGATCTCGTCGCTCGGGACGGAGGTCCGGTCGGGAAATTTCTCTTCCAGCGACCGACCGACCATTTTCGAAACGATCGCGTCGATACTGGTGGCGCCGAAGTCGTCGGTGGCTATATAGCGGCCGTCGCGGAGCACGGTGACGCGATCGACGATCTCCGCCATCTCGTCCAGCCGGTGCGAAATATAGACGATGCCGACGCCGGATGCCTTCAGGTCGCGGATCACCTTGAAGAGAAGCCGCGTCTCCTGCTCGGTCAGCGAGGAGGTCGGTTCGTCCATGATCAGCACTTCGGCGTCGAGCGAAAGCGCCTTGGCAATCTCCACCATCTGGCACTGGGCGACCGACAGGCCGCGTACCGGAGCATCCGGGTTGATGTCGACGCCAAGCCGATCGAGACAGCGCTTTGCATCGGCGCGCAGCTTTTTGCGGTCGACCAAAAAGCCTCGCCTTGGCTCACGGGCAAGATAGATGTTCTCGGCGACCGAAAGATGCGGAACGAGGTTGAGTTCCTGATGGATGATGGCGATGCCTGCCGCCTCGGACTCGCGCGTCGACGAAAACTGCCGTTCCTCGCCCTTGTAGATGATCGTGCCGCCGCTTGGCTGGTAGACGCCGCTGATGATCTTCATCAGGGTCGATTTGCCCGCACCATTTTCGCCGCAGACCGCATGCACCTCGCCGCGGCGGAGGTCGAAATGTACGTTGGATAGCGCCCGTACGCCGGGAAACTCCTTGCTGATATTGTCGAGGCGCAGCAGAAATTCCGTACTGGAAGCCGGCACGCCGCGGGTCGCCGTCGTGGCGATGCCCGGAACGCTTCCGTGATGCTCGGTCGGCCGGCTTTCCATGAACTCCCCTCCCAGGCTATTGCAGCCCGATATCCCCTCGGCTCCTCCCGAGGACTTCTTTAATGCGTAAACCCGCATCTAAAACTGGTCAAGCCAATTTTTACCTCTTAATACGAAAGAGGGCTGTTCCTGCAGGCGAGTACAGTGGAACATCTAGAAAAATCCTGAAATTTCAATGATCTGATTTGCTCCTTGCTCTCCGCGGTTTCGGCAGTTATGGTAAGGCCGCATTCTTAGGATCGCCAAACCATGAACGGATTCATCAAGGCAGCGGAGCCGCGTCGGCTGTATCAGCAAATTGCTGATCAGATCCGATCGCTCATTCAGGGCGGGCATTTTCCGATCGGCACGAGACTTCCTGCCGAACGTGATCTCGCGCAGCAGCTCGGGGTGTCCAGGCCCTCCTTACGTGAAGCCCTGATTGCGCTTGAAATCGACGGAAGCGTCGAAATCCGCATGGGATCAGGCATTTATGTCACGGCTGAGCCGGATCGGCGGCAGTGGCAGGCGGGCTCCATGGGCGAAAGCCCGCTGGAGCTGATGCAGGCCCGCGCCGCCGTGGAAGGGGCGGTCATCGTGCTAGCTGCCTCGAAGATCACCGTGGAAGGGCTGAAGTCGCTGCGCCAGACGCTGGACCAGATGCAGGCGGAAATTGCCGAGGGACGAAAACCGCTCGACCTTGATCGTTTGTTTCATCTGACGATTGCCAATCAGTCGGGAAATTCGGTGCTCGCCCACATTGTCGGCGATCTCTTCGACGAGCGGCACAGTCCGCTTTCGGCTCAAATTCGGGTGCGCTACGAGACGCCTGAAACCTGGAGTTCGGCGCTTGCCGAACATGAAGCAATTTACGCCGCCCTGGAAGCGCGCAATCCGCTGCTCGCCCAGGCCATGATGCATGCGCATCTGGAGGAATCGAAACAGCGGTGGATGAATAACGAGGCCCGCTGAAGCAGCGCCTTGGGAGGAGCAAGACATGAACGAGGCGGTTTCGCCAATCATCATCCTGAACCCGGTCGACGATGTCGGTGTGGCGCGGAAGCCCATGCCCGCCGGGGGGGCTACGGGCTATGGGGATCTGGTCGCACGCGAACTGATCGGTCGCGGCCACAAGGTGGCGATCAAGGCCATCCCAGCCGGCCAGGAGGTGAAGAAATACGGGCAGGTGATCGGGGTCGCCACGCAGGATATTGCGCCTGGCAGCCATGTCCATCTGCATAACCTCGCCATGCTCCCGTCGGAACACGAATATCAGTTCAGCGTCGATATCGAGGAAAAAGGAATGCTGCCGGAAGCGGAGCGGCGTACGTTCCTTGGTTATGACCGCGGCTTCGGCGGAGCGGGAACGCGAAACTTCATCGGCATCATCTCGTCCGTGAACTGTTCCGCCACCGTGTCGCGTTACATCGCCGACTACTTCAATCGCATGGGAGGCCTGGACGGCTTTCCGAATGTCGATGGGGTCGTGGCGCTCACCCATGGCGGCGGCTGCGCACTCAACACCAAGTCGGAAGGCTATCGGCTGCTCATCCGCACCATCCAGGGTTATGCCAAGCATCCGAATTTTGGCGGCATCCTGATGATCGGCCTCGGTTGTGAGACGAACCAGATCGCGCCGATCCTCGAACATTACCGGATGGAAGAGGGCGACCGCCTCCGCACCATGACGATCCAGCAGCATGGCGGCACCAAGAAGACGATCGATGCCGCGATCGCCATCATCAAGGAAATGCTGCCGGGCGTGAACGCCGCAAAGCGCACGCCGCAGCCGTTGTCGAAGTTGAAGCTGGCGCTCGAATGCGGCGGCTCCGATGGCTATTCCGGTATCTCCGCCAATCCCGCGCTCGGCTACGCCTCCGATCTCATCGTCCGCAACGGTGGCACGACGGTGCTTTCCGAGACGCCGGAAATCTATGGTGCCGAGCATCTGCTGACCCGTCGTGCCGTAACGCCTGATGTGGCCAAGAAACTGCTGCAGCGTATCGACTGGTGGCGGGACTATACGGCCCGCAACGGCGATGAGCTGAACAACAACCCTTCCCACGGCAACAAGCTCGGTGGACTGACCACGATCCTCGAAAAATCGCTCGGTGCAGTCGCCAAGGGTGGCTCCATGCCGCTGAAGGCGGTTTACGAGTTTGCCG
Source organism: Neorhizobium huautlense (assembly GCF_002968575.1). Lineage (GTDB taxonomy): Bacteria > Pseudomonadota > Alphaproteobacteria > Rhizobiales > Rhizobiaceae > Neorhizobium > Neorhizobium huautlense. The sequence continues at coordinate 243,369 of NZ_PVBM01000002.1, forward strand.
AGACCGTGACGGACCAGGGCTTCGTCTTCATGGATACGCCCGGTTACGATCCGGTCGCCGTCACCGGGCAGGTAGCAGGCGGCTGCAATGTCATCTGTTTCACCACCGGCCGCGGCTCGGTCTCGGGCTTCAAGCCGGCGCCGTGCATCAAGATTGCCACCAACTCCGAAATGTACGAACACATGAAGGAGGATATGGACTTGAACTGCGGCCGGATCGTCACCGGCGACGAGACGATCGAGGAGGCGGGTAGGCGGATTTTCGAGGATGTGATCGCGGTTGCGTCGGGAAAGAAGACGCTCAGCGAAATCTACGACTACGGCGACAACGAATTCGTGCCGTGGCAGGTCGGGGCGGTGACCTGATCTTCCCTTCGCCCTTCGGGGAAAAAGTGGCTCGAAGGTACGGATGAGGGGGAAGGCGCGTTCTGTCGCTTGACCCTCTCGTCTGCCTGCCGGCAGCCTTTGAACGAAACGAGGCGGCAGGTAGCCGCCTCGTTATGCCTTGTCTCGGGGAATTTCCCTTACCGAAGTACCATCTGCTGCGGCCGAGCTGTTTGCGACTGCTGGGCCTTCACCGGTTGCGGAGCCGGTGTTGCGCCAAACAGCTTGTCGCGTTCGCGCCAGAGCGCGGGAAGCGACAGCAGGCCGATCGAAACCAGCGCGATTGCCGTCTTGGTGATCTCGTTGAGTTCCGGCGAACGTCCGTCGAAATAGTAGACGAAGTAGACGATCGCGACGTGCCACACATAGACATAGAGCGAGTGGCGGCCGAGCAGCTGCAGATACTTCAGCGAGAAGACCCAGGTGATCGCGGAAGCGATGCGGCGTACCCATGCGGCCTTGTGCTTCGGCCCCGCAACGATCAGCCAGGTAACCAACATCGCCATGGCAGCGAAGTTCAGCAGATAGACTGGGCCAAAGTCGGCACGGATTTCCATCGAGGCGAACTTGCCGATCATGTGCGGAGGCATCAACTCATGCGCGGTGATGAGGCGAAGCGGCAGGAAGAAAAGCACCATCAGCAGCGCAGCCTTCGGTATGAAGGTGTTCTCCGGGGAGAGGATCTTCTTCCAGTCGATCTTGCCTGCGGAGGTGAGTGCACCCAGCACCAGCGCAGTATAAAAGACGATCTGCCAGCCGAGCAGATTGAACGACGCGCGAATGCCCTGTTCGTCCGCCCCCATGATCATGTCGTGGACAGGCGTGGTCACGATTTGCTGCAGGCCTAGCTGGGCGGCCATCCAGAGCATCACGGAACCGGCGATGACGTAATGCCACTTGTCTTCCAGCACGAGCTTCACAAGCATGGGCGCAAACAGCATGTAGACGATGTATTGCGGCAGGATATCCATAAAGGTCGGCTGATAGAAAAAGGCCGCAATCGCCGCGAGACGAAGCGGATCATCGAAGTTAGTGTAGCCCAACCAGTTGAACCAGATGGTGTATGCCCCAGGCAGCAGCATCTGTGCGACCAGTACAACCAGCACGATGCCCATAGCATAGCGATAGAGCTCGAAGGCGCGGTTGTAGATTGCCGCGCGGCCGGCCGCATAACCGTTCTTGATCATTTTCTTGGCATAGACCATGCCGATCAGCAGACCCGACAGGAAGACGAAGCCCTGAGCATCTTCCACGAAAGCGAGCTGATTGTGATTGATCTTGACCAGGAAATAGCCGCCGGCGAAGATCAGGTGGTTCAGAACCATGAAAACGAGGAAATATCCTCGCATACCATCAATAATATCAAAGCGTTTCATCGGTCGCGGTCTCCGTCTCTGCCGGTCCCGATGGCTTGCGCCTCTGGGTCCGTAAGGCCTCTGCGGGCCAGGATGTCACGCGCCTAAACGTCATAAAAAGCCGGACAGTTCCAGCCGAAACGAACGCTTAGACCGGATATATCCTAAACAATGCGTGATGACCCTGCGATGAACGCGAGATTGACTGCGGGCCTGACTATTCGGCGGCAATCCGTTTGATGCTTGCAACCTGGGTAAGATAGGCTCGCATGGCAGCCGGGCGGACCGGCTTGTGCTGCACGGCTATCTCGTGTCGCTCAGCCTCGGCGCGGACTTCCGGCGTACGATCGGCCGTAATGATCAGGGCCGGGATGGCCGCCTGATATTCCCCCCGCAATTTAAGGATTGCGTCGATGCCGTTTCCATCGTCGAGATGGTAGTCGGCGATGATGATCTCCGGCGGAGGCTCGCGGCGGGCGATGATTTCGTCGAGCGCGGCAATCGAGTCCGCCTGACCCACCGTGCAGCCCCAGCCGCTGATCAGCAGAGCCATGCCCTCGAGGATCCTCGGCTCGTTGTCGATGCAAAGGACGCGGAGCCCGTTGAGCGGCTGCGACCGGTGACGTCGTTCCGGCTGATCGCCGGTCCGTGATGCCTGCGGTACGGAAAGGTCGATCGGCATCTCCACTCGGAAGCGCGTCCCGCGCCCGGGGGTCGACGAGAGCTGGACCGGATGGCTGAGGACACGGGAAATCCGATCGACGATCGAGAGACCAAGGCCGAGGCCCGCCGCGGTTCGGGCGCCTTCATCGAGACGGGCGAACTCCTTGAAGACGGTGCGGAATTTTGACGAAGGAATGCCAATGCCGGAATCGAAGATTTCTATGATCACCTTATCGCCGCGCCGTCGGGCGCCGATCAGCACTTTGCCGTCGATCGTATATTTGATCGCATTGGAGACGAGGTTCTGCACCAGACGGCGCAGCAGATTGGCGTCCGACCGAACCCGAAGCGACGTGGGCATGACCACGAATTCCAGCTTTTTCTCGCGCGCCATGGGCGCATAGTCGGTTTCGATCCGCTTCAGGAGATCGTCGAGCGGGACGGACGTGAAGCGCGGCTTCATTGCACCCGTATCCAGCCGCGAGATATCCAGAACCGCACCGAGAATTGTCTCGACGGATTCGAGTGCGGAGTCGATGTTGCGCACCAGTGTACTGTCGGCATCGGAGCCGCCGAGGCGTTCCACGAGGGCCGAAGAATAGAGGCGGGCAGCATTGAGAGGCTGAAGAATGTCGTGACCCGCGGCGGCGAAGAAACGGGTCTTGCCGATATTCGCTTCGTCGGCGGAGGCGCGGGCCTCGGCGAGTTCGTGATTGACGCGGGTGAGTTCGGCCGTGCGTTCGCCAACGCGCTGCTCCAGCGTCTCATTGGCCTGTTTGAGTGCCTTGTCGGCCGCGACGCGTTCGGAAATATCCGTGAAGGTGGCGACTATTCCCTTGTCCGGCATGGCGTTGGAGCGGACTTCGATGATTCGTTCGCCGCCGGCAAGCACCAGGGAAAACGGCGCATCCAGCGTATGGAAGTGGCGGATCACTTCCGCCTGCTCTGTGGCGACGATATCGCCCCGCTCGGAAAGGATCGCGACGATATCTGCAAGGGGATAACCCACCTGGCCAACCTGTTCGGGCAGATCGAGAAGATTGCGGAACCGGCGGTTCCAGATGGTGAGCCTCTCGGAATTGTCGAAGACGGCGATACCCTGATCCATCTGCGACAGCGCCGTCTGCAGCATGTCTTGATTGTATTGCAGCGCCTCGCTGGCCTGATCGAGCAGCCAGGCCGTGTCTGCATTGGTGTCTTCCGCCTTCTGCAGGATCAGCGACAAGACAAGCCTTGCGGAGGAGGAGCCGATCGCGCTGCCGAGCAACTGCTCGGAAAAATGGATCATCGCCATATCGGCAGGTTGTTCGTCGCTGAAGGTTCGGCCGGCGGTTCTTTCATAGTTCGAGAAGGAGCGGTGCATGCGCTCCTCGCCGAGATAGCGGGCGATGGCGGCCTTCAGATCACCGACGCTGACGCGGGTTTTCCATCCGCGTGTGGCGAACTGCGAGCGCAGATGCCTTTTGACGAAGATTCCCGCCTGGATTCGCTCGACCGGCCGCGGATTGCGCGACAAAGAACCGAGAAGGAAGGCGAGCGTGTTCAAAGACAGGCTGAAGATCGTCGCATTGACGAGCGGGTCGGTTTCCGGGCCGGCAAATATCGTGGTACCCGGAAAGATGAAGTTCAGGATTGCTGCAGCCACGTAGGAATTGTCCGGGCCGCCAAGGCTCGGGACAAAGAGCAGATAGGCCCAGGCGAGGAAGCCGAAGGACATGCCGAGGATGGCGCCGCGGGCATTGGCACGCCGCCAGACCAGGCCGCCAAACAGGGCAGGCGCGACCTGAGCGATTGCCGCGAAGGCAAGTAGTCCGATCGACGCAAGGCCCGACTGGCTGTCGGCCATGCGGTAGTAGCCATAGCCGAGAAACAACACCACGAAGATTGCCAGCCGCCGGATGTTAAGGAGTGTTCTCGTAAAATCCATGCGCTGGCCGGAACGGGCGGCCATCAGGCGCTGTCGGAGAAAGATCGGAATGATGATGTCGTTCGACACCATGATCGACAGGGCGACGGATTCGACGATCACCATCGCAGTCGCGGCGGAAAACCCCCCGATGAAGGCGATCAGCGAGACGACCTGCAGTTCGCCCGTGAGCGGCAGCGTGAGGACATAGAGGTCGGGATCGCCGATACCGCCGAAGGTAACGAGGCCTGCCATTGCCGCCGGCAGGACGAAAAGATTGATGGCGATGAGATAGAGGGGCAGCAGCGTGCCGGCGACCTTGCGTTCGCGCGTGGTGCGGTTCTCGACCACCGTCACATGGAATTGCCGCGGCAGCAGGATGATCGCGAAAGCAGACAACCCGATCAGGATCAGCCAGCGGCTGAGCGGCGTCTCGTAGGCGAGGGCCGACTGGACAAGCAGATTGTCGGACGCCTTGGCAAGCAGGTCGGCGGGGCCATCGAACAGCACGAACAGAACGGAAAGCCCGACGGTGACAAAAGCCGCCAGCTTCACGACGGATTCCATCGCAACCGCCAGGATCAGCCCGTCCTGATGTTCCGTCGCATCGGTATGCCGTGTGCCGAACATTACCGCAAAGCAGGCCATCAGCAGCGTCACGATCAGCGCGAGGTCGATGAAATAGAGATTGCCGCTGCCGATGCCGTAGTCGGATGGATTGACCACGGCGGCAACTGAACTCGACACGGCCTTGAGCTGCAGGGCGATATAAGGAACCGCACCGACAAGCGCGATGAATGCAACGATCATCGCGACGGTGGAGTTCTTGCCATAGCGGGCGGCGATGAAATCCGCGACCGAAGTCAGCTTCTCGGCCTTTGCCAGGTCGACGATCCGCCTAAGCACCGGCATTCCGAGGGTAAAGGCGAGGATCGGGCCTATATAGATCCCGGTGAATTCCAATCCTCGCTGCGAGGCCAGTCCGACGCCGCCGAAATAGGTCCAGGACGTGCAATAAATGGCAAGGCTCAGCGCATACACCACGGGCCGGCCGTTCTTCGGTACGCCGAACACACGGCTTCGCCGGTCGCCATAACTTGCCACCGCAAACAGCAGCAGCACATAGGCGAAAGCCGCAGCCAATATGATCCAGCCTGGAAGCATCGTTCCTCCCCGCAAAGAATTGCGGCAGCTTGAACATTAGGGGAAAAGCATGCGGTTGGAAATCGCGGCGCTCTCGGCAAAAAGTCCAATAGAGGGTCAGCTTCGCGGGTCCGGAAATTTTCGTCTTTTCCGGCCCGCCGAACGCGCTATCTTGGGCGGGAGCGAAACCTGACAAGCCGGGGGTACAGAAATGTCAATGATCAGCGAGTTCCGTTCTTTCGTCGCCAAGGGCAATGTGATTGACCTCGCGGTCGGCATCATCATCGGCGGGGCCTTCACCGGAATCGTAAACTCTCTTGTAAACGACATCGTCATGCCGATCGTTGGCGCTGTTACCGGAGGCGGATTCGATTTTTCCAATTATTTCCTGCCCCTCTCGAGCACCGTCACCGCGCCGACACTTGCTCAGGCCCGCGAACAAGGTGCCGTTTTCGCCTATGGCAGCTTTATCACCGTGTTCATCAATTTCCTCATTCTGGCCTGGATCATTTTCCTGATGGTCAAGGCGGTGAACAGGATGCGCATGATGGAGGAGAAGAAACCGGCCGAAGCCGCTCCGCCACCGGCTGATGTTCAGCTTTTGACTGAGATCAGAGACATTCTTCAGTCGAAATGATCCTTTGATCACGTTCGGCAATCATCAGCGGAATCGATTGCTGGCGCACGGATTATCATGGGATTTTCAGGCCTTCCTGAGTTACACAAAGGAAACACGCAGGAAAATTTCATGTCGATCATTGCCAGCCTCAGCCCCCGTGCCGTCTCCGCGCCTGAAAGCGGGATCGTCGAAATCATCAACCATGCCCGTGGCCGCGAGGGCCTGATTCCGCTTTGGGCAGGTGAAGGGGATTTGCCAAGCCCGGACTTCGTCAACCGGGCGGCAGCCGACGCGCTGTTGGCCGGCGAGACGTTCTACACCTGGCAGAGGGGCATTCCGGAACTCCGTCAGGCGCTGTCCGACTATTACACCCGGCATTTCGCCGTCAGCCTCCCGGTCGAACATTTCTATGTGACCGGGTCGGGCATGCACGCGATCATGCTGGCGGTACAGGCCATCACCTCCCCCGGGGATGAGATGATCTATCTGTCGCCGACCTGGCCGAACATCATCTCGGCAATCGACATTTCCGGTGCCCGTTCGATCGGGCTTCCGCTTGATTTCATCGGCGGGCGCTGGTCGCTCGACCTCGCCAAGCTTGAAGCGAAGATTACACCGAAGACCAAAGGTCTCTTCATCAACACGCCTTCCAATCCAACGGGATGGACAGCCACCCTCGACGATTTGAAGAACATCCTGGCGCTCGCGCGCAGGCACGGCCTCTGGATCATCGCCGATGAAATCTACGCGCGTTATTATTACGGCGGCGCGCCCCGGGCTCCTTCCTTCCTCGACATCATGGAGGAGGGAGACCGGATCATCTTCGCCAATTCCTTCTCAAAGAATTGGTCGATGACGGGTTGGCGCATCGGTTGGCTGGTGGCTCCGCCTGAAATGGGTCAGGTGATCGAGAACCTGGTGCAGTATTCGAATTCCGGCGTGGCGCAATTCATGCAACGCGGAGCAGTCGTGGCTCTCAACCAAGGTGATGACTTCGTCCAGGAAAATATCGGCCGGGCGACAAAGGCGCGCGACATCCTCTGCGATGCTTTGATCGCGACCAATCGGGTTGAGACCTTAAAACCGGAGGGCGCCCTATATGCTTTCGTGAAGGTGGACGGAATTACCGACAGCCGCAGGGCCGCGCTCGATATCGTCGACAAGATCGGCGTAGCACTTGCACCGGGTTCCGCATTCGGCGAGGGAGGAGAGCTTTTCCTGCGCGCCTGCTTCCTGCGCGACGCGCAGCAAATCTCAGAGGCTGCCGGGCGTCTCGCGGAATATATCATCCGGCTCTGAGCCGATTTGAGATGAATCGATAAAATTCGAACGGTTTGCTCAAGAGTAGGTTTGCCCTGATGCGAGATAAACCCGGCGCACGTCCCATCGGGTAAGCATTGCTGAAGCGAGCCCGTGTTTTTCTCCTGCCAAGACAAAAGGCAGGGAAGAATAGCATGGCAGTTCTGGTAACAGGCGGTGCAGGTTACATCGGCAGCCACATGGCTTGGGCTTTGCTTGATGCCGGGGAGGAGGTCGTTGTCCTCGACAGGCTTTCGACAGGCTTTCGCTGGGCGGTTCCCGGTGAGGCACGCTTTTATCTCGGCGATGTCGGTGATCGTTCGATCCTTCAGCAGATCTTTGCGGAAAACCACATCGACGCCATCTTGCATTTCGCGGGCTCCATCGTCGTACCGCAGTCCGTCGCCCAGCCATTGGATTATTACGAAAACAACACCGGAAACACGCGATTGCTCGCGGCCGCCGCGATCGAAGCCGGCATTCGTCATTTCGTCTTTTCATCCACGGCCGCCGTTTACGGAGATCAGAAGGACGACGCCCCGGTGCTCGAAAGCGCCTCTTTGCAGCCGAAAAATCCCTACGGCCAATCCAAGCTGATGTCCGAGATGATGCTCCGGGATGCCGCCATGGCTCATGATTTCCGGTTCGTGGCTCTTCGCTATTTCAACGTTGCCGGCGCGGATCCACTTAGGCGGACAGGGCTGTCGACCGACGGGGCGACGCATCTCATCAAGATCGCCTGCGAGGCAGGGCTTGGAAAGCGGCGCGGCGTTGATGTTTACGGGACGGATTATCCGACGCCCGATGGTACCGGTATCCGCGACTATATTCACGTTTCCGATCTGGTGGATGCGCATCTGAAGGCACTCAGCTATTTGCGCCGTGGCGGCGAGCCCCTGATCGCCAATTGCGGATATGGTCGCGGTTATTCGGTCCTGGAAGTCCTGCAGACCGTGATGCGGATCGGTGGCCGGAAATTTGAAATTCGCTTTGGCCCCCGCCGTCCCGGGGATGCGGCGAGCGTGGTCGCCAATTCGACATTGGCGCGCCGGCTGCTCGACTGGACGCCGCGTCATGACAAACTGGATCTCATCGTCGAGACGGCGATCGCCTGGGAGAGAGGCCTGGCTTCTCGCAAGGCCGAGGATCTTCGGTCTCTGCAGCACCGACTGGCAGCCGTCCGGTTCTGAGGTTCCCGAAGAACACGGAAATTTTAACTGGAACTTCCTCCATTGTGTTGGGTTGGGGCCGTGTAGGCAAACAAACCTACCGGCCCAGCCGGTTTTTCACGGAGGAATCCCAATGAATTTCAAACTTGTTACTGCAACCGTTCTCTCCCTCGGCCTGGCCACCAGCGCGTTTGCTCAATTGGGAACCGGCGGGGCAAACCTTGGTGCCGGTTCACAGCAGCAGCAAGGCAGCGACGATACCAATCGGGTATTGGATCCGAATACGACCAACAGCACGACTGGCGGTAGCGCAAGCGGCGGTGCGACGATGGATAAGCGCACCAATTGCGCGCCTAACATTCAGGCTCAAGGTTCTGCTTCGACGGATGCGACAGGCAGTGCTTCGACTTCCGCCGGCGAAGCTGGTGCCAATACCAACGGCCAGGCCAGCGACTGCTGAGGAATAAGGACTTCGTTGCGAAAGGCCGGCTTGGACCGGCCTTTTTTCTGCCGGGTCAGTTGGTCGCATGGAGATTTTCGGAATTTGGCGTTAACGAGAACCATCTCACCTTCGGTATCTCATGCGCTTCCTTTCCTTCTCCGCGTTCTTTGCGCTGGTGGCCTTTGCTGCGAGCGCCGAAAATCTGCCCGGCCAGCCAAATGAGCCGCAACGGCCGAAATTGATCGAGCCCCACCTGCGCGTGGAGGGTACCGGCAACGCGGCCCGGCCCAGGGTGGCATTGACGTTCGACGCTTGCATGGGGGAGGCGGACGAACGGATACTCTCGGTTCTTGTGCGCGAGAGAATTCCGGCGACGATTTTCGTCACGGCCCGCTGGATCAAGAAAAACCCGCAGACAGTGACCATTTTCCTGCAAAATCCCGATCTCTTCGAACTGGAAAATCATGGCCAAAACCATGTGCCGGCAGTGGATGTAGCAATTTCCATCTATGGCATTGCGGCTGCCGGTTCGCCGGAAGGCGTCCGGCAGGAAGTGGCTGGTGGAGCGGAGGCGATACTGGCGGCCGGCTTTGCCCAACCCCATTGGTTTCGCGGCTCGACGGCAAAATACGATCTTTCCGCAATACGGCAGATCCGGGCCATGGGATATCGGATCGCCGGCTATTCGTTGAATGGCGATGGCGGGTCCCTGTTGGATGCCGGCACCGCCCAGAGGCGTATTGCGGCGGCAAGGGATGGCGACGTGATACTTGCCCACATCAACCAGCCAACCCACGCAGCTGGCGAAGGTGTTTCGCATGCGCTTCTTGCACTCAAGGGCAGAGGGTTCGAGTTCGTGCGGCTTTCGGACGTCAGCGGGACCGGCGACGCCGGCACCACGCAATAGCACCCGGCGCTGAATTTGAACGGCGAAGAGGGGCCACTGGGGCCCCTCTTTAATGATCGTTACATAATAAAATCGCTGCTAGCGGACGATCTGGACGACGGTGCGGGTCTGGGGATCGACGATCACCCGCTGCTGGTTGACGACCGCATAGGCGTATTGCGGAGCCTCCGGAATCGGCGTCAGCACGACGGCCGATGGGACCGGCTTGCCGACCACGATCCTTTCTTCCACGACGATCGGGTCGGCCGGAAGCGGGGCCTGTTCGACGTAGCTGACAACGCGCTGCGGCGGCGGGTCGATTGCAGTGCCGGCGATGGCGCCGACAACGCCGCCGACTGCGGCACCGACCGGCCCGCCAACGATGGCGCCGGTAACGGCCCCGCCTGCTGCACCGTTGACCGTGCTCTGCTGAGCGGAAGCGGCCGGAGCCAACATGCCAAGGGCCATTGCAGAAAGAACGATGATCTTGGTATTCATGACAATTCTCCTTCGGGCGTTTGGGAATGGCTGTCTTGGGCAGCATTCCGGGATGGTCATGCCTATTTCGTGACTGGTTCAAGTGCCTGGACTTTCGGCAGGCTCACATCGATATTGACGTCTCGGTCTCCGAGATAACCGCTCGCATACAAAATGAATCCGCCGACGATGACGACGATCAGCAAGATGGCAGCAACCGTCCAACCGCTGCCGCTATCTCCGATCACTGTAGGTTCGCGGTCACTCATGGTTGCGGTCCTCCAGATGGGCATCAACCAGCCAGAATGTAGACAACCTCATGGGTCTTCGGCTCGACGATGATGATCCGGCCGTCGGCAAGCACGAAGTATTCGTAGCCGCGATAGGCAGGTACGATTTCAACGATCCGCGGCGGCAACGGGTGGAATTCCACCGTTTCGGGTACGGCGACGCCGACACTCACGTTGATGTCGATATCTACGGGCTCGACCTTGTTCTCGACGAGAATGCTGCGAATTTCTGTCTTCTGTTCCGTCGAAACGTTAATGCTGCCGGTGGTCTCGTTCGAGGGAGCGCTCGTCGCTGCCTGGTTCGAATCCTGCGTCTGACCGGTCTCGCCTGCGGGCTTCTGCTGCGCGGTATCGTCGCTGCGCGGCTTCTTTGGATCGCCGCTTTCCGCATTCATGGCGTCAGCCGGTTTTTCCTGGCCCGCACTTTCGCCCTTCGGCTTCAACTGGGGATTAGCCTCCTGGCTCTGAGCATTCTGGCCGCTGGCGGTTCCAGAGTCTGAGGGCCTCTGTGTCGTGGCGCCCATATCCTGGGACTGCGACTGAGATTGGCCCGCCGTGCCGCCCTGTGGCGCCGTCGTGCCAGATGAACCCTGAGTGCCGGAACCCTGGCGGGGAAGGATCGGAGCAGCACCCGTGCCGCCCTGGCTTTGCTGAGCTTGCGCGATTGCCGGCATGACCGAAAGCGTTGATCCGGCCAAAAGGGCGATCGCGAGCGTGTGTTTCATAAAGGCCTTCATGGTGTCTCCTCTTGTTCTTATCTCGCTTGTGAGGCTCCGCATGAGCCCACTCGTTCTCCAACGCCGCCTAACAAGCCACGTTCCTGCTCTGGGGCTTCAGTCGGGTAAGGAAGGGACTTCAGGCCCATCGCTTATAGGCCTTTCGTCCCGATTGAACGACGCAAAGGTCCAAGGGGGATGAAATTACGGAACCATGGACTTATCATGTGGTTGGCCCGGAGCTTCTTCAGGAGGTTCCGCATGGACAACAGCGTATTTCAGGCCCGATGGCTGTTAATTCCCGTGGGCGGGCTTTTTGTCGTCGTCACTGCGTTGGGGGCGCTCGCCGGCTAAAGATTTTGAGGATTCCTGCGCGACATCGGTCCCTTTCAGCGCAGAATCTGGCCCGCCGATCGTCACGTGACGACCGGCGGGCTTTTTGCCGGAATCGGAACCATGAAGGAAATATCCGGTTTCATCGCTATTATAAGTGCGACAGATATAAACAAAGCAATGTCAGGAGTTGCAGATGGCCCCGCGTAAGATCACGGCCCTTGGCACGACATTCACGGCGATCGTTCTCGCCGTTATGCCGTTTCGGGTGGCAACCGATTTTCACGGTCTGCCGTCCTTTGCTTCGCCGGCTGCCTTGGCTCAAGATGACAATGGCGGCGGCAATGGCAACGGCGGCGGCAATGGCAACGGTGGCGGCAACGGCAACGGGAACGACAATGGCAATTCCGGAGGCAACGGAAACGGCTCAGGCAACGGAAACGGCTCCGAAGGTGGTGGGGCCGGCAATGGAAATGGAAGCGGGAATGGTTCGTCTGCCGGCTCAGCCCAAGGGGCGGGCGCCGGATCGACGTCAGTAACAACGCCTTCGGCTAGCAGATCGGCGCCGGCCTCGCCGAAGGCCGCCGAGGTGCAGGTGGATCACCGCAGTTCCTCGATCACCGTTCGCCACGGCAACGGGACGACAGAGAAGCTGTCCGGGGGCCGCTACGAGATGCGCGATTCCCGTTCGAGGACCATCGTTAACCGCGCTGCCACTCCGTCCGATGCTTCGCGCCTAAAGTCGTTCGGCCGCTGAGCGCTGATCTGCGGCATCGCGAAGGGTGAGTGCCGCTTCTGTCCGGTTGGACACTTTCAGCTTCGACAGAATCCGGGTCATGTGATGCTTGACGGTCTTTTCGTGAAGGTCGAGTTCGCGCGCTACTCTTTTGTTGCTGAGCCCTGAGGCCACCAACGTCAACACTTCCTGCTCGCGCTCCGTCAGTTCCGCCAGCAGATCTTGTTTTTCCGCTTTTTCCGCAGGTGCGGAGAGGCCTGCAATAAGTTTTGCGGAAAGGGCCGGTGACACGTAGCTCTCACCGGAAGCGACGGTCTTGACGACCTCTGCAAGTCCTCTCGATCCCACGCCTTTAAGGACATATCCTTTCGCACCGAGCTTGATCGCCTTGGCTATGTCGTCGCTTGCTTCCGAAACGGTGAGCATCACGATCTTCAGCTCCGGACAGATATCGAGCGCTTCGGCAATTGCATCCAGGCCGTTTCCGGGCATGGAAATGTCCATCAGCATGACGTCGGGACATATTTCCCGCACGATGCGGATGGCATCCTCCCGGGATCCGCCTTCGCCGACCATTTCGAAGCCTTCGATTTCACCGAGGCTGCGGGTAACGCCTTCCCGGAATAAAGGGTGATCGTCAACAACGGCAATTTTGACTGCTGTCATCAGGCCTGCTCCATTTCCTGCACGTTCAGGGACATCCTGACCCTGGTTCCGTTTTTCGACGTAGAAATTTCGAATGTGCCGCCCAAGCTCTCGATTCTCTCCCTAAGGCCTGCGAGCCCCAACCCTTCCGGACGCGCTGCCGCCGGATCGAAGCCGGGACCTTGGTCGGAGACCTCGACAAGCACATTACCGTTCTCAAACGTCTGGCGGACGCTTTGGCCGACGCCGCCGCCATGCCGAAAACCATTATTAAGGGCCTCTTGCACGAACCTATAGATACAGATCTTCGCCGCGGGGGAAAGGGAGTGTGGGCTTTCTGACATCGACAGCATGACATCGAAACCCGTCCTCTGACGGTGCGCGGCAACGGCTCGGGAAAGCACGTCCGGCAGCTCTGCCGCTTCGATTTGCGGCAGGACAAGGCCGCTGCAGATGCTGCGTATCTCGTCCATGGCTTCGTCCAGCCGTGCCTTGATGGTAGACACTTCCTCTTCGCGGGCGCTCGGCGGAGTGGCCGGATCGGTAAGCACTTTGCTGTCCACGCGCAAGGCAGCATAGGCGACGAGCTGGGCGGGGCCGTCATGCAGGTCGGCGCCGAGGCGGCGCAGATAGCTTTCATTGAGCGCGGTCGCCCGCCGCGAAGCGCGCTGCGCGCGGGCATGCAGGGCTTTGTTCTGAGAGAGCAGCTCCGAAAGCTCCGCCACCCGTTGGGTCAGGGCCTGCCGCTGATTGTCGATAATGCGGCTCCCGCGAAACACGATTGCAGAAAGGAGGAGGAAGAAAGCGACGGTGACGCCTGCAACTGCAAGCCAGCTTCTCAGCTGAGCCTGATGCAGGCTGTTTTCAAAATCCTGGGCAACTTCGTAAAATTCGGAAACCGCAACGACCTCGCCCGACCAGGGCTGGAGAATAGGATTATAGATCTCGAGAAGAGGAACGCCCTTCGAGCGCTCGAATTCGCTCTCCAGATCCTCGACCGGCCCGTATTGCGCCACCATCTGGCCGGAAAATGCCGCCTTCAGATCGCCGTCCGGCTCGAACCGTTTGCCGATCATGCTCTTGTCCGTGGCATAGAGGACTGTTCCGTCGTTGCGCCAGAGCCTGAAGGATATCACCTTGCCGCCAAGCGCACCCTGCCCAAAGGTCTCGTCGAGCGCCCGGGTCGTCACGTCGTCGAGCGTATGGCTGGTTTTCATGTCGGGAAGTAAGGGTGCGATAATGCTGTCGACGTAGAGTGCCGTCGACGCGGCGGAATTGCGGGTAACGGCAGCTTCGATGAGGCTGGTGACATATGCTCCGACAAGCAGCATGGCGCAGAAGGAGACGAGCCCGCCCGCGAGAAGAAACTGCCTGGCAAGCGACTGATCGTTCCAGTGATTGAGAATTCCACTTATCCGCACGAGACACCGGTCATCGTTCAATCATGATGGCGCAAAGCACGCCGATGCCCCGCAACGCGCGAAAGCGCAACTTGTTGCATGGGATGGTCGAGGATTATATTGCGCGAGGCGGGGAGGAACAGGAAGGCAATTTCGAATGCTCATCGCTGGTCCGGACAACAGAGGCATCTTTCCGGGGGAAATGGTGCTGCTAGAGAGATTTGAACTCTCGGCCTCTCCCTTACCAAGGGAGTGCTCTACCCCTGAGCTATAGCAGCATTTGGCCGGCGCGAAATGTCCGCGTCGTCGGCGAGGGGCCTATTGCCATAGGTTCATCGGTAGCGCAAGCCGCAAATTCGAAGTTCTTGTGCCCGAATGAGGAAAACATCGCCGCGGCTTTCGCCGGCGCGGCTTTTTCGCTATGGAAAATCATGACCGAAGAAGAAGACCAGCACTCGCAAACGGGAAAGGCGAATGAGACGCGGGGCGCGCGTGCACGTGCGGCGGCGGCTGCGAGGGAGGCAGAGCGCAAGGCCCGCGCTGCGGCGAAGCTTCGTGAGAACCTGATGCGGCGCAAGAGTCAGGCTCGCTCCCGGCGCGCGGGCGAAGCCGATACCGCACATGGATTGCCTGCCGCAAAAACGGACGAATCATCCTGATCTATACCGGACCTGACGGCGGGCCAAATTTAGCAATCATTGAAGTAGCGGCGGATTTCGTCTAAGGACGCCTCCTTTCGCGCTCGCACAAGAAAGAGTGACAACGCATGGATCGCATCAGAATCGTCGGCGGCAATGAATTGAGGGGCACCATTCCGATTTCCGGAGCGAAGAATGCGGCCCTGCCATTGATGATCGCATCGCTTCTGACGAGTGACACGCTGACGCTTGAAAATGTCCCGCATCTCGCCGATGTCGAGCTCCTGATGCGAATTCTCGGCAATCACGGCGTCGATATCGCGGTGAACGGTCGCCGTGAACGTCAGGAAGAAGGCTATTCCCGCACCGTCAATTTTACCTGCCGCACGATCGTTGATACCACTGCTCCCTACGAGCTGGTTTCCAAGATGCGCGCGAGCTTCTGGGTGATTGGTCCGCTCGTTGCCCGTGAGGGCAGGGCGCGTGTATCGCTGCCCGGCGGTTGTGCCATTGGCACTCGTCCCGTCGACCTTTTCCTGGAGGCGCTCCAGGCGCTCGGAGCCGAGATCGAGATCGATGGCGGTTACGTCAATGTCAGCGCGCCGAAGGGCGGGCTTGTCGGCGGACGTTATGTCTTTCCGAAGGTTTCCGTCGGCGCGACGCATGTGATGCTGATGGCGGCGACGCTGGCCAAGGGCACCACGGTGATCGAAAATGCCGCGCGTGAGCCGGAAATCGTTGACCTGGCAAAGTGCCTCACGGCGATGGGCGCCAAGATTTCCGGCGCCGGCACGAAAACCATCACCATCGAAGGCGTCACATCGCTCTCGGGCGCACGCCACCGCGTTTTGCCGGATCGCATCGAGACAGGCACCTATGCCATGGCGGTTGCCATGACCGGCGGGGACGTGACGCTGGAAGGCACGGATGCTTCGCTACTCCAGGGTGCCCTCGATACTTTGCGAATGGCCGGCGCGCAGATCACCGAAACCGGAAGCGGCATTCGGGTGGTTCGCAATGGCAACGGCATCCAGCCGGTCGACATCACCACGGAACCCTTTCCGGGCTTTCCAACCGACCTGCAGGCGCAGTTCATGGCGCTGATGACCCGGTCCTCCGGCGTCTCCAACATAACCGAGACCATTTTCGAAAATCGCTTCATGCACGTGCAGGAATTGGCCCGCCTCGGCGCCAGAATTTCACTGTCCGGTCAGACGGCGAGAGTGGAAGGCGTTTCGCGCCTCAAGGGTGCTCCGGTGATGGCGACGGACCTGCGTGCTTCCGTTTCTCTGGTGATTGCCGGCCTGGCAGCCGAGGGCGAGACGATGGTGAGCCGCGTCTATCACCTCGACCGCGGCTTCGAGCGGCTTGAAGAAAAGCTCACCCGTTGCGGCGCGACGGTTCAGCGCGTCAGCGACTGACAGCTTTTGAAATTCGGATTTCGCGGGAACGGCAGGGGCATTGCCCTTGCCGTTCTTTTTTGTATTCCTATCTCCCGCAGGCATTCCACCTTTGCCTCCCGCTTCACAATCCTGATCCGGTATATCGCGGAGATCCCCCATGGCTGAAGTTTCCAATCCCGTCTGGTTCATCACCGGCTGCTCCACCGGCTTCGGCCGCGAACTCGCCAAGCTCACGCTCGACCGCGGCTGGCCGACGGTTGTGACTGCCCGCGACAAAGCAAGGGTCGCCGATCTCGCCCAAGACAGGGACAATGTCCTGGCGCTCGATCTGGATGTGACTGACAGCGGTCAGGTCCATGCTGCCGCGAAAGCCGCGGAAGAGAGATTCGGCCGCATAGACGTGCTGGTAAACAATGCCGGCTATGGCTACCAGGCAGCGATCGAAGAGGGCGAGGAGGATGAGATCCGAGCCATGTTCGACGCAAACGTCTTCGGTCTTTTTGCCATGACGCGAGCGGTGTTGCCAGGCATGCGCGCCCGCCGCAGCGGGCATATCATCAACATCACCTCCATGGCCGGTTTTATGGGCTTGCCAGGCTCGGGCTACTACGCGGCGACCAAGCACGCCGTCGAAGGGTTTTCGGACAGCCTGCGCCTGGAGGTCGCGCCGCTTGGTATCAAGGTCATCGGCGTCGAGCCCGGCCCTTTCCGCACCGACTGGGCGGGCCGTTCGCTGAAACAGACGCCAAGCCGCATCGCCGACTATGCCGAGACGGCCGGCGCGCGCATGAGTTCCACCGCCGGATATAGCGGAAAGCAGCCCGGCGACCCGGTCCGGGCCGGCGAGGCGATGATCGCGGCAACCCAAGCCGATGAGGCGCCGCGCCATCTGGTGCTGGGTGCGATTGCCTATAGCGCGGTCACTGACAAGTTGAAAGAGCGGCTTGCCCAGATCGACCGCTGGAAGGAAACCAGCCTTTCTGCGGATTTTCCGGCCTAGCCTGGAGTTGCGTCCGCGCTCTCGGCATCCTATTTCGGATTTAGGAACATTGACGCGGGATCGCGTCTCAGGATGGATAGTCGAAGGCGATGACCGAACTCAAGTTGCTGGCCCTGGATACGGATGATCTGGGGATAATTTCCGCTCATATGCAGGATGCGGTGTTCAAGGTGGGCGATGTCCGCTGGTCGCCTTCCGATAAGAACTTTTCGCTGGCGGCCAACCGGTTCGTCTGGGAAGAGGCCGGCAAAAGGCGAAAGGGCTTCGAGCGTCGCCGCTCGGCCCTCGTCTTGAAGCGTGTGGAAGCGGTCCGCTCCAGCGGCATCGACCGCAACAGGAAGGACGACGTGCTGTCGCTGCTTGCGGTGACCTTCACGCAAAAGGGCGACGGCCCGGAAGGAACGGTGGAACTTGTCCTCTCCGGCAAGGCCACGATTGCGCTTGATGTCGAATGCATCGAAGTTGCTCTTGCGGATATCGGCGGCGCGTGGGAAACGGCATCCAGGCCCCGACATCCCTGACCGGGACCGCCCCGACCGTGATAGAACGTCATCTTGAGTTGAAGGAATATCCGCTTGGCAATCTGGCTGGAGCAGGCATCGCAGGATTTTGAGGCGAAATTCTCCGCCTTTCTCTCCACCAAGCGCGAGGTGTCGGAGGATGTCAATGCCGTGGTGCGCGCCATCATCGACGATGTGCGCGCCCGGGGCGATGCAGCGCTCATCGATTATTCTGCCCGCTTCGAGGGCATAGACCTCGCCAAGGCGGGTATCCGGGTAAGCAAAGCGGATATCGACGCCGCGGTTGCCGAGACCGATCCGAAGGTCATGGATGCGTTGAAGTTCGCGGCCGAGCGGATCCAAAGGCATCACGCGCGGCAGATGCCGAAAGACGATATCTATGAGGATGCACTTGGCGTCGGTCTCGGCTCCCGCTGGACCGCGATTGAAGCGGTCGGCTTGTACGTGCCCGGCGGCACCGCAAGTTATCCGAGTTCGGTGCTGATGAATGCCGTCCCTGCAAGGGTTGCCGGTGTACCGCGTGTCGTCATGGTTGTTCCGACGAGCGGCGGCAAAGTCAATCCAGCCGTGCTGGCTGCGGCCCGCATTGCCGGCGTGACGGAAATCTACCGGATCGGCGGAGCTCAGGCCGTGGCCGCTCTTGCCTATGGCACGCAGACCATTGCTCCGGTCGCCAAGATCGTTGGTCCGGGAAATGCCTATGTCGCCGCCGCCAAGCGGCACGTCTTCGGAACGGTCGGCATCGACATGATCGCTGGTCCCTCCGAAGTCCTCGTTATTGCCGACAGGGAAAACGACCCGGATTGGCTTGCGGCCGATCTGCTCGCTCAAGCCGAGCACGACGCAGGAGCCCAGTCCATCCTGATCACCGACGATCGCGAGTTCGGTCAGGCAGTGGAGGCAGCGGTCGAGCGCCAGCTGAAAACGCTTTCCCGCTCCGCAACCGCTGCTGCGAGCTGGCGCGATTTCGGCGCGATTATCCTCGTATCGGACCTGCAGGCCGCGCTGCCGCTCGCCAACCGGATCGCGGCCGAACATCTGGAACTGGCGGTCGCGGATCCGGATGCGCTCATGCCGGGGATCCGCAATGCCGGCGCGATCTTCATCGGGCGCCATACGCCGGAGGTCATCGGCGACTATGTCGGCGGTTCCAACCACGTGCTTCCGACAGCCCGTTCGGCCCGCTTCTCCTCGGGCCTTTCCGTGCTCGATTTCGTCAAGCGCACCTCGATCCTGCGCCTTGGCCCGGATCAGTTACGCGCACTGGCGCCTGCGGCGATCACGCTTGCCCATTCCGAGGGGCTTGATGCCCATGCGCGCTCCGTCGCCATTCGCGTGAATGACGGAGGGTGAGGATGGGCCAGGGGGACTTCCGGCTCTCCGATGTCGAACTCGACGCCTCGATCGGGCGGTCGACCCCTGATGTCGAGCACGAGCGGGCGGTCGCCATCTTCGATCTCGTCGAAGAAAATTCATTCGAACCCATCGGTCATGCCGGCGGCCCTTACAAGCTCAAGCTCTCGCTCGTGGATTCCAAGCTGGTGCTCGGCATTGCCACGGAAGCCGGCGAGGCCGTCGCGACCCATATCCTCTCGTTGACGCCCTTCAGGCGGATCATCAAGGATTACTTCATGATCTGCGAAAGCTATTATGAGGCGATCCGCTCCTCCACGCCGAGCCGGATCGAGGCGATCGACATGGGACGCCGGGGTATTCACAACGAAGGCTCCCAGACGCTGATGGATCGTCTGGACGGCAAGATCCGTGTCGATTTCGATACGGCAAGGCGGCTCTTTACCCTGGTCTGCGTTCTCTATTGGCGCGGCTGAGCATGGCAACCGCTCCCACGCCCGAGACGAAAAGCAAGCGGCCGGGCGCCATCCTTTTCATGTGCGGGTTCAATTCCATCCGCTCGCCAATGGCGGAAGCCATTGCAAAACGGCTCCTGCCGCACGATATCTACATCCAGTCCGCCGGTGTGCGCGCCGGCGAACGCGATCCATTCGTGGATGCCGTGTTGGAAGAAGTCGGCCTGTCGATCGGCCGGCATCAGCCCCGCACACTCGATGAACTTGAAGATGATTTTTTCGATCTCATCGTGACGCTCACGCCGGAAGCCCATCATTCGGCGCTGGAACTGACCCGTTCCAATGCTGTTGATGTGGTTTATTGGCCGACCATGGACCCCACAGCAGCGACGGGAACCCGTGACCAGACGCTCGACGCTTATCGTGAGGTTCGCGACCATCTCTGGCGCCTGATTGAGCAGCGACTTTCGGGCTTGAACCGGCGCTCGGCAGAGACGGCCTGAAAGACATTCAGAATCGCTCTCAAGCGAGGTTCACAAAGCGGACATGATTGTGTAGTTTCCGCGCACATTTTCGGGCGGGCGGAAAAGGCTCCCCCGCTTTCGATTCAAAAACAGGAAGAAACCCTTTAGATGGCCAAAGAAGAAGTCCTTGAATTCCCGGGCGTCGTTACCGAACTGCTGCCGAATGCGACGTTTCGCGTGAAGCTTGAAAACGAGCACGAGATCATTGCCCACACGGCTGGTCGCATGCGCAAGAACCGCATCCGTGTCCTGGCGGGCGATAAGGTGCTTGTCGAAATGACGCCCTACGACCTCACCAAGGGCCGCATCACCTACCGCTTCAAGTAACCACATCCTTTGCAGCGGGCACCCATGGCGCTGGAACAAAAGCTGATACTGGCCTCCGGTTCTCCGCGCCGTCTCGACCTTCTGAATCAGGCCGGTCTGGCGCCTGCGCGGCTTATGCCGATGGATATCGACGAGACGCCGAAGAAGTCCGAACATCCCCGATCGCTTGCGCGCCGGCTTTCAACAGAGAAAGCCGAGGCAGCGTTTGCGGCGGTGAACGGCGATCCCAACTGGCGGCACAGCTATATTCTTTCCGCCGATACGGTCGTCGCCGTGGGGCGCCGCATTCTGGAGAAGACGGAATATACGGAAGAGGCCTCCGCCGCCCTGCACCTGCTTTCCGGGCGCGGCCACTGGGTCTACACCGGGATCTGCCTGGTGACGCCTGGGGGCCAGTTCCGTCAGAAGGTCGTGCAGACCAAAGTGCGCTTCAAGCGGCTTTCCAGCCGCGAGATCGAAAACTATATCGCGTCGGGACAATGGCGCGGCAAGGCTGGCGCCTACGCGATCCAGGGGGTCGCCGGCACCTTCGTTCAGAAGCTCGTCGGCTCCTACAGCAATGTCGTCGGGCTGCCGCTTTATGAGGTGACGAGCTTGCTTTCCGGCGAAGGCTTCGACGTGGCTGCCGCCTGGCCGGAAGCCTGAGAGGAAGCCGGTGCAGCCTCCGCGCCGGTGTCCCCCAAGAAATGGAGTGCTTCGAAACTATGGCATCCGAACCCATCAAGACCGGCGGCAAGGTCGAGCCGCTGAGAAAAACCAGACCTTGCCCCGAATGCGGAAAGGCATCTTCACGCGAGCACTATCCCTTCTGCTCGGACCGCTGCCGGACGCTCGACCTCTCACGGTGGCTGACCGGCTCCTATGCTATCCCCGTGGCGGAAGACGAGACCAAGGCAGACGGTTCCGACGAACGCGAGTGAGTAGAACCGGCAGACCCGGTTTCAAGAACTTTTCCCGGACCGAATTTCAGCAGGCCCGAACCGAGGGACCCGCGAACTTTTTATCGCTTTGATGAAATCGCTAACCCGGCAGTCAGCCGGTCCAGGCCTATGCTGTTTTTATTGATGAAATTCGGAATTTCGCAAAGCTGTCAAAAAAGTGGGCTGTGGTGCTGGACATGGCCGAACAAGATGTTATAACCCCGCTCGCTTCCGGGGGAGTTACCCCCGCCGGCCTCGGCCGGAAGGCTGAATGGCCTCGATGCCCGGATAGCTCAGTTGGTAGAGCAGCGGATTGAAAATCCGCGTGTCGGTGGTTCAAATCCGCCTCCGGGCACCATTTTTTCACAAGTGATTTCAATCAGTTGCTGTAAAAGTGTTCTTCTCTGGAACGCTTTTCATGTTGCGCTGTGTTGCGTGCTATTCCCCTTGATTTCTCGGCGCTTCCGTAGACACTCGGCTGATCCATGCAACATGGATGCAACATGCTGAGACGGGGAAGCATGATCGCGGCAGTGGTTGGCATAGACAGCGTCAAAACGGATCGAGCATGACGGACGAACTAGACTATAGGAATTTCGCCAAGACCTTCTCTGGTGAAATTGAATGGGTAAATGATTTTCTACTAAATCAGCCTCTTTATAACGCTACTGACGTCGGCCGCGACGCTCGGGGAGCAGCGGTGTTATATCAGGTCGATCAAGGTGAACTGAATTTCGACTGCCATTGTGCCGAGTGCGGGAAACATAGTGTCTTCCGACGTGAAAGCGGGGATCAGTTCACGGATTATATCAAGTATTCTCCATTCGCTCGAATTCAGGGAGGGCAGACCGATATAATTAAGGAGCTGACGACAAGTCATCACTTACTCACGGTCGTGATGATCTGTCAGAGAAACAAGACGCACGCTTTGATTTTCATCGTCAGTTTCGAAGGCGGCCGGATACAGAAAGTCGGTCAGCTTCCGTCTCTTGAAGACATAGCGGGAGCGGACATTGAACGCTTTCGCAAAATTCTCGGTAAGGGATACTTTCAAGAGCTACGTAGAGCAGGAGGTTTGGCGAGCCACGGTATCGGCATCGGCGCCTTCGTCTATCTCCGTCGCATCTTTGAGATGCTCATTTGGGAGCACTACAGCGAACACAAGAAGGAGAAGGGCGACATAGAGGGGTTCGAGACTCTCCGTATGGACGAAAAAATAGCGGCTCTTGCCAATGTCTTGCCAAAAACCTTGGTTGCGAACAAGGCAATCTACTCCATCCTATCAAAGGGAATACACGCGCTTAGCGAGGAGGAATGTCGGGACTATTTTCCGATCGTCAGGTCGGGCGTGATTGCGATTCTCGAACAGGATTTAGCTGAGAAGGAAAAAATGGAAGCTGACAAGCGCCTTGCCGCCGAAGTTGCTCGACTGGCTGGAAAGCTCAAAGGATAGACCTGTGGTGTACGTAGATCTCTTCCCGACGCTGGCAATTTCCATAATCTCTGCGTTCGCAAGCTCTGATGGTGGTAAGCTAAAATGATCTGCTGTCGAAACGGCGCATGGGAGGAAGCATTTGGCTAACAAAAGACCGTTTCTCGGCACTACTACCGATCCGGAAAAGGCGTTCCCCGGTGAAGATTTTGAAGTCTTGGTAATGCAAGATAAATACGGCATGTACAGCGGTTCCGAGGCAAGTCGCACGGCCAGATACTCTAAAGCCACTGTGCCAAGGGTTGCTAGGTGCTTAAATCCGCGCTGCCAACAAGGGGGGATTGATCTGCAGATGCAGGTCATGTTTGCCCCGAAAGACGGGTCGGAATATCGGCAAACCTACTCCTGCAATGGTCATGAAGGTTCGCCAGCGGGCCGCCGCAAAGGCGACCCGTGCATGAATACCTTCGACATCACCATCACGAAGCGCTCTTCCATCTAAGCGGCAGCCGCTTCTTCCCTAAACGGGTCAATCTTCTCGCCAATTACATCCGGCCAGGTGCGAAGCCGTTTTGTGGTAACGCCATCAAGCCGAATTACGGTAAGATCCACATGACCGCCAATGCCATACACTTCGGATAAATGCGGGGCTGCCGGATTGCCGCCTTTCCGATGGCGCATCATCTCCATCAGGTCGGCTCCCGCTTCTTCCAGCCCGGCCGAGAGGCTTTCAATCGAGATCCCCGCGGCGCGCAGCTCGTCCAAAGAAAATGCCGGACCGCCACCAAACTCCGTTCCCATGGTATGGATAACCCACGGTTCGACACCGTCGATCATCCTTTCGCTCGAAAAGTAGAGGTTGACCGGTCCGGCGTCATCTACAAAGGCCGCGATCAGGATCTCGAAAGGCTCTGGAGATCCCTTCAACTTGCGACCGTCGAGCCAGATCTGAAGGCGAGAAATCACCTCGTTGACCGTCGCCGACATCTCTCCGAGTGTTTCGATGTAGGAGGCGAGTATGTCTACAATTGCCGAGGATCCTCGACCAGTGATCGCCAGCGGCCACCGCGACGAGCGACGCACTTTTTCTGCGGTTTCGACCAACACCCCGTCTGGGGTATAGACCGCACCGTCTGTCAGCAGCTCGATCCGGTCTTCGTAGCAAATGCTCATATAAGCGCTCATAAGATGCTCCTTAGATTGAGGGTGAAGTGTGTGCCGAGAATACCCTTTCCGGACGCAGCGCCGCCCGTGCCTCCGAAAATGACATCAAATGTCGAGCTGAGGAGCCGGTCACCGATGCGACTGAGAGCGTTCGCCAGGATGTCGGCGCCGCTTTTGCCTTCTCTTAGATCGGAAACGAGGCCCTCCAGAACATCGCGGCTGACATCCCGCAATTGCTCCATTGCCTCCTCGTTGGCACGTATCGCATCGCGCTCGGCATATGTCGCCTCGACGAGCTGCGAAATCTTGGCCCGCTGCTCCTCCGTTGCGGCAGATCCAGCGCGCCGCAGGGCATTTGCTTCAGCGCGTTCGGCCGCAGTTTTACCCACCATACTTTGCTCAAATTCGAGCTGCTCGATGAGATCAACAACCGCCTTTTTCTCTCGCTCGGCCTCGCTGATGGCCTGAGATCGCCCGCCCTTGCCGCGCGACCGCGACGCCAGGCGCTCCTCCCTTTCCTTCTCCTGCTGGTACTGAGATTTTGTCGCATTCGCCCGGTCGTTCTGGATGGCAACGCTATCGGCCGTGATTTGCCCGTTGACGCTTTGCAGCGGCGCGAGAGTTCCGAGAGCGGGAAGATTATCGGAGGTAAGCCTGGCAGCAGCAGCTTGCTGCTTAACCTGATTGACGCCAGTGGCCGCGCCCAAAGCTGCCTTGCCCAACTCCTCAAAAGCGGCCTTGAAATCAACGACGATAGGCAGACCAGTATTGTTGATTGCGGTCGCCAGGGCGTCCGTGACCTTTTGAACTTGCTCCACCTGAAGCGATCCATCCTTGGCCGATTTAGCGAAGTCGTTGAACGAGGCCTGCAATGCGGTGATTGTTTCCGTCTCCTCACCGGCCGCCTGTAGCTGCGACACAACATCTGCAACCTTCACCTTGGTGTCGTCGACTGCTTTTCGGACGTCCGCGAGCTTCTTCTCATTGATGATCGCTACGCCTTCCTGAAGGCTGGCGCTCTCCTGCGTCCGCTTCAGCTCGTCCGCATACTCTCGCAGCGCTGGAACGGCGTCGCCCCATCGATCGGCAACTTGCTGGATAAGCTGCGCCTGCTTCTGCAGCGTTTCCTCCGTCGCTTCGCCGCCAGATAGCATTTCGGTGAAGTACTGGATGGCCGTGCCACCGAGGGCGATAATCCCAATCGTGGCAAGCGAAACAGGATTGAGAAGCGACGTGAATGCGCCGGCCACGGCCGAGACCGCGCCTCGCACACCCGCTTGGCTTCCAAGGGCCTGCGTGATCTGCGTTCCCTGCTGGAGCGCGATCTGGAAGGGCGATTGACCGCCAGCGAGCTGCACTGAAATATCGTTGAGTTGCGCCGCGAGGTTTGCGGTCTGGACTTTAGAGACGTCCATTGCGGAGCCGAACCGCCTTGCGCCTTGCTCGGCCGACCTGAAAGCAGAATTTCCATTAGCGGCCACGCGGCCGAACGCTCCTGTTGCGGCTTTGTCGATCCCGCCGAAAGCATTCTCGATCGACTTGGTGTCACGCTCGGTTTGCCCGATGAGCTGCTTTAATTGCCGCTGGATTTGGCGAGTATCGGCGCTGATTGACAGCACCAGGCTCTCATTGTCGGTTGCCATCACTTTTTTCCCGATTGGAGATCATATGCATCTGCCACCAATGCGGCCCCCTGACTTTGCCAGGGAGCCGCGCAGGCGGGGAACCGAACCCACCTGCTTACGGAGTGGGAGTCAGAGCTTCTTCGAATGTGCCCGTGATGAGCGCAGCGGCCCGCTTGACCGCGAAGGCCAGGCGCTCCTCAGCTCGGACAGTGAGCATGTTCTTGATGAAGTTGTCCCGATCCTCATCGGAGGTGAGAACTTCAGGGTCCATGCGGTCCCAAATCTGCGTCGCCGTTTCAAACGAGCCAACAAGGAATTCGTCCTGGTTCATGCTGTTCGTCCAGACAACCGGCAGGCCCCAGAGGGTGTTGGGACCGCCAGACCAAGGACCATTGGAGAGGTAGTTTCCGTCAGCGTCCTTCTGACCGAGCATGTCCAGCCAATCCCGCGTGTTCAGGATAATCCCCGAAGCCGGAAGGTCGGACTCTTCGGCTTGGCTGATGGCTCTGCGGATGACATCAATCTTCGTGTCGTCCGGTTCAACACGAGCGATTTCAAAGGCCGTGGCCTGCGGGACCATTCCATGTATGTTCTGGCCGGTTCCATCGCCATAGAGAAGCTGCAACTCCTCCTTGATGGCAAGGCCATAACGCAGGGAGCCGTCCACAAGTGTGGCCAGCTGCGGAGCATCCTCCATGACTTGGCGAGATGCCGGGATCCAGTGCGCGATGGTGCGAACCTGCGCATTGTCCAGCTCGTACTCCAGCACGCTTTCCGGCTTTTGAGCGCCCTCCGCGACGGGCGCCGCGTTATTCGTGAAGGTCTTTTCCTTGAAGTACTCGACGGCGTTTGAGGTAGTGCGACCGGCACCGCAGAGGGCGCGGACAGTGAGCCGCCGGCGCGGAAGCATGACTCCGTTAGGATCTCGGTCCGGCCGGATCAGTGCGCCGCCTGAAGTGCTGATCGATGTGAGGGAGTTTGCGACGCTGATTTTCGCCTTGCCTTTGCAGCTGTTGGCGACAAAAGCCTGATAATCGCTGCTGTTGGCGACAGTCTGTCCCCATGACATTTCGCTGTCGCCACGCCGCCGCCGGCCCCCGGCTCCGGACTGTTCAAGATCGATCTGGCGGGTTTCCAGCCCCTCGATCCGTTCTTGCTGGCGGTCGAGTTGCGACCGAACGTCATTGTTGATGCGGCCTATCTCCTGCCCGATCTCCCGAAGCGCTTGCATAACCGGATCTCCGGTTTGATTGCGCGGCGCGAAAATGACGGCAGCCGGAAAGGCACAGCTCATCAGAGCTGCCGATACCAGTGGCATTCGATTATTTTTCATGAGACTTGCCTCTACTGAGGCGGGACCGGAGCTATTCTTGAGATCGCGCTGCCAATCGCCGCCGTTGAATTGAACGGTGGAAAACGAACCGCATCGAGGCGGTCATTTGTCGATTGGGTCGGCAGCGCTTGACATGCCGGAGGTCCAAACCGCGTCAGGATTTATGCCCTGACACTCGCAGCGCGTGGCATGCGTAACGTCAGAGGTAGGGCAACCGCCGTTTTCTGTCAAGCGAGCATCATCGGCTGTGCTGTGGACGAATGGCGCGTCTCCGACGCCAGCCTTAAGCAGACGAATGATCTCGCGACGCGCACTGACCGACCAGCCGGCATCGCGTAGAGCGTGATCAACGATCCGCACGGCAGAAGGCTTGCCGGGATGTGATTTGAGGGCCGCCGCCGCTTTGCCTCGACTTGTTCGCCGCTTTGGCTGAGAGGCTTTCACGACGGTCATTGCAGGCCCTTCCTATCGAGAGCGCCAGCCTCGATCCGTGTGGCCAGATCGCGGAAAGCGGCGGCAGTCTTGGCCTTGCCGTCCATAGCGCAGGACTGAGCGGCGGCAAACGTCAGCAATCGGTCGAGGATTAGCGGAACGGGAGCTCCCGCATCCTCGATCATCATCCGCACTGCGCCGGTGATGAGCTGGTCACACAGCGCCTTCCGGGCTGCGTCAGTTGTCTCGGCTTTCGTCGCCATGAGTGGTTCCTTTCTGGCTGAAGACAAACAGGAAAATATTCGATGAAAGAGACGGTCCGGTAGACGCGAGGAGAGCGTAACTAACTGTTACTGCTGTCTTTTTCAGCGGCCAAATTGGCCGTTGCTAAAGGGCGTGGCGAAATTTCCGAGTTCGCGGAAAAAAAATGTGCGAGTGCGGGGGATGCGGGTGGGGAAATGAGGCTTTCCTAGACTTTTGACCCGCCCCCTCCCTCGATGACTGTCAGCGCCATCCGTCGTCGGTGCGCCTCTTCCTCGTCGTACATCCTCGCCTCCGGCGTCACATAGCCGTCGCGATACGCGCCTTCCTCGATCTGATTGATCGTGCCTTGCAACACGTTGCGAAGCTTGTCTTCTCCGACCTCAGCAAGCCATCTGTCGATCGCTAGGCTAAACAGAGCGACGTTGATATCCCTGGCAGCCACCCCGTCGTGTTCCAGCGAGCGAACCATCTTGCCGAAAGCTTTCTTGGAGCGATCAATCCTGCTCACCATCTGGCCTTCTCCTCGCGCTGCTTCTGGCTGTCGTGGTATTCTTTGCTCACGGTCTGGATGTTGCTCATGTCCCAGAAGAGATCAGGATTGCCGTTGTGAGGCTTGATGTGGTCGGCGACGGGGCTGTTGCCTGCAGGGTACGCGCCGATGCACAGCACGCCAGTTTTCTGGCAGATCCAGTCATCACGCTTCCAGACCTCCACACGCAGATCCTTCCAGCGCTGGATGCCGTACCACTTCCGCCAATGCAGCTCTGCATCGCGTTGCTTGAGACGCCGTGCCTCGGCATCTTTGCGGCTGACAGGCTTTGCAGCGCCGAGGCGTGGCGGCAGCGTCGACAGGCGGGGTTTCAGAGTTGTGAGCTTTACCACCTATCGGCCTCCTGTGATGCTAGACACGCGGTCGACCACAAGCCGAAGGCCTGCGCCTCGGCTCTTCTGCTCGGCCACGAGGGCAGCCTGTTCGATCTCTGGGGTTATTCGACCGAGGACGATGGTCCTCATCGTCTCGCCTAGCGCTTCGATGGCTTCATCGAGCTGTCGTCTCGCCGCCTCTTCCGCATCTACAACCGAGAGTGGTCCTCGTTGAAATTGAGACGAACGCCGCAGGCTTCTTCTCACAAGCCCCTGTACCCTCTCCGCAGACACCGCCGAAGACGTGTTCTCAAGCTTGGAGACCTGAACCCCTCCACTTGCTCCGTCAGTGCCATTGAGTTTCTGGCTTGAGTTCCTTGATTGAGTTAGGGTGCAAAAACCTGCACTATCTAAGTGCAACTTTCTGCACCTACTATGTGCAACTTTCTGCACCTTCTCAGGTGGATTTTCGCCCCTTTCAAAGCCGTCAACGATCTCCCGAAAGAGCCTCCAATTTGGCTGATAACGCGACCTGAAACCGTTCCCGCCATGCCGGATTTTTACAACCATGCCGATGCGGTTAAGCTCCTCCGTAGCGCTGACGACTGTTCTTCTGCTTACGTTCGCACGTCGCATTAAGGTCTCCGTTCCGGGGTCGCACTGCCCTGTTTTGACGTTAAAATGGCCAAGGATGATCGCGGCAATCTGCTTTGCGTTACCTGAAATCGACGCCAAACAGATCGCCCTGTACGCAATGGGAATATCGCTCTTGTCTGGAAGCTCAGGCCGATCGCTCATCGTATTCCAGCCGGTGAGCGAGCCTGGAGGCCTCGATGGCCTCCAAAGTGGTCAGGTCGAACCTGCGGCGAAGAAAGGGCAGGAGTGGGCCAACGACAGTGCCGCGATTGCGTGAAAGCCACGTCCCGGCGATTTCTATTTTATCGGGTCCGGTGCACTCCATCACACCGCCCCCTGCCGCTGTTCGCTCTCTTCTGTTTCGACGAGCTGCAGCGCTTCCAGCGCCAAACGCGACGAAACTGCAATCGAGCGAGTGAGCGCTGAAAGGTCGCTTGGATCGTTCGATTTCATAGGCGTCTGCGACATTTCAAAGGCGACACGCTCGGTCAAACGCATGACGGCAAGCGCGTTAAACAGCAGCTCTTGAGCTTCATCGAGACGCGTGGTTTCCCGCTTCATGCCGGCACCTCGCCTATTTTTCGGATGAAGTTGGACATCCACCGTTCGTCGTCAGCCCATTCGCCATCGTCGAGACGCACCCGGCCCCAATAATGCGAATATCCCAAGCTCCTGCCCGCCAGCGTAACTACCGGCTCCTCACGGACCAGGTATTCCCCTATGCAGCCCGCGACGCTGACCAAGTAGATTCCAGCGCCCTGGAAGGGTCCGAACTTCACGTCTCCCTGTAACGAGAACCTGAACGATCCATCATCATATCGGCCGAGGTAATGGTGTAGCTTTGTTGCGTTGGGGTGCATTTCAGCGAGGATTTCGCGCAGGCGAGCAACGCACTCCTCGAGTTGGCGATCGAGAGGCAGAGGCAAGCGGCTGGTTTTGCCGCTTGCCTCTGCCAGCGCCACGGCCGGCAATGTTGCAGCGGTGCTGGCGGCGGCGAGGGCGGACAATAGCTTACGGCGGGTCAGGGCTGGCGCGCAGGCAGCATCGGTGTTATATCCATGCTCGTTCATTTTCTGATCCTTCGTGGGATTGATTGAACCGGCCCGGTTCAGTGTTGGCGCACTGGTCGGGCCTTTCTCGTTGTGGGTCATGATCAAGCGGCCTCCATGAAGAAGGCGACCAGCTTGCTCCGCTCAGCGACCCAGCGGCCGCCAACTTTCTTGGCGGGGATTTCACCCTTTTCGAGAAGCGCGAAGGTTATGCGCGCGGTGCGCCCAATAACTTTGGCGATCTCCTCGCCTCCCCAGATCAGATCCATCTTGCTTTCGTTTCCAGACATTAGATTCCCTTGAGCCAGTGTTGGTTGTCAGTGGTGATGGCTAGTAGCCACACGTTAACCATGGCTAATAGCCATCATTGCGTCAAGCGATATTTTATGGCTAATAGCCATTATGACAAAGAAAACTACAATGCAGCCACAAGACAAATACGTCTTACGCCTCCCCGACGGGATGCGTGACCTCATCAGAGAAGCGGCCGCGCAAAATAAGCGAAGTATGAACGCGGAAATCATAGACACGTTGGAGCGGACTTACCGGAAACTTCCGCCTGGGCATTACCGATCCAATCTACTTAGCGATGCAGAGAAAGAAGAGATTTGGGAGTGGCTTCAGGAGCGGGCGAAGGCTGATTCCAAAGAGGCAAAAGCCTCGAAATGAGTGTCCGCAAACGCGAATGGAGCACTCCCAAAGGCGACGCAAAGTCCGCCTGGGTGGTAGACTACGTCGATACAGGCGGCAGGCGTCGCCTTAAGACCTTCGCGAAAAAGAAGGAGGCCGACGCCTTCGCCGCGACGGCCTCTGTGGAAGTTCGGGAAGGTGTACACGTCGCAGATAGTGCCAGCGTCACCGTCAGCAAGGCGGCCGAATTCTGGCTAGCTAGCGCGAAGGCATCGGGTCTAGAGCGGTCCACGCTGGATCAGTATCGCCAGCATGTTGAGCTGCACATCAATCCGCTGATTGGCGAGACGCTGCTGTCGAAATTGAACGTGCCGGCGGTGCGCGCTTTCGAGGACGGGCTACGGGAAGCCGGAAGGTCTGGGGCTATGGTGCGAAAACTGATGGTCAGCCTTGGCTCCCTACTGGCCGATGCGCTTGAACGTGGTCTTGTCGGGCGCAACGTGGTCAGGGAGAAGGCCCGCGCTCGTCAGAAGGGCAAGGATAAGCGGCAGGAGCGCCGCCAGAAGGGCAAGCTCAAAGTTGGGGTAGATATTCCCACCCGCGAAGAGATCAAAGCCATTGTAGCCGCGCTGGAGGGCCGGTGGAAACCGCTGCTGCTCGTGGCGATCTTCGCCGGCCTACGCGCTTCGGAGCTGCGTGGGCTGCGTTGGGCCGACGTCAACTTAGATCGGAAGGAAATCCACGTTCACCAGCGCGCCGACCGTTTCAACGAGATCGGCCGGCCGAAATCAGAGGCCGGCGATCGGACGGTTCCAATCCCGCCAATGGTGGCGAACGCGCTGAAGGAATGGAAGCTGGCCTATCCGCGCCCAGTCATCGGTAGGGATGAGAACGGTAAGCAGATCCGCGAGGACGCGCGGCCGGAGCATCTTGTTTTTCCCAATGGCATCGGAAAGGTTGAGAGCCTGGCAAACATCATCAATCGCGGCCTCCTTCCGGTTCAGGTGGCGGCCAGCGTTTGCGACCCTGTAACTCGCCAACCTGGCGACTTACAGGGTGGCGAGACGATAATGAAAGCCCGCTATACCGGCATGCACGCCCTACGCCACTTCTATGCCTCCTGGTGCATCAATCGGCCTGCGGATGGAGGCCTCGGCCTGCCGCCGAAGGTCGTTCAGGAACGGCTTGGACATAGCTCAATCGTGATGACCATGGACGTTTACGGCCACCTGTTTCCGCGCGGTGATGACGCCGACGAAATGGCCGCAGCAGAGCGCGCCTTGTTGGCTTAACGCGACATGGACGCAACATGTAGGAGCAGAATGGCTGGAAACGAAGGCTTTTGAGCGGATTGAAAATCCGCGTGTCGGTGGTTCAAATCCGCCTCCGGGCACCATTATTCCCGAAAAGTTCGGCAATGCATCTTGTTTGGCGTCCGCTAGCAGTCGAAGACAAGTCGCTGCGAGCGCATTTATCAATGCCGGACAATATGCGCAGGACATATCCTTGGATCAGCAGTTCTTCGACAGAAATTCGATAGAGGTGGCGCGTGATTTGATCGGCGTCGAACTCGATGTGTCGGGCCTCGGCGGGATCATCGTCGAGACCGAGGCTTATGAGCCTGATGATCTCGCATCGCACAGCTTTCGCGGCCCGACGCCGCGGAACTCGGTGATGTTCGGGGCGCCCGGCCATGCCTATGTCTATCGCTCCTACGGAATTCACTGGTGCCTGAATTTCGTATGCCGCCCGGGCAGTGCAGTGCTGGTCAGGGCGCTGCAGCCAGTCCGTGGTCTGGCTGAAATGGAGAAAAGGCGCGGAAGGGCGGATCCCTTGCTGCTCTGCGCAGGGCCGGGACGGGTCTGCCAGGCTCTGGGGATAACGATAGAACACAACGGGCTGTCGCTTTTCGGCCCGCCCTTCGCTTTCAGCCCTCCGCAGGTACCGCCGTTGATCGTCACAGGGCGGCGGATCGGCATTTCGCAGGCGGTCGACCAACCCTGGCGTTTTGGCCTTTCCGGCTCGCCTTATGTCAGCAAGAGGTTTGTCGGCCGGGGCGTCCCGGCTCCGTAGAGCTGCTCATTTATCGCGGCCGAGCAGGGAAAGCAGGCCACCGGTCGCGAGGCCGAGCAACACGCTGCCCGCCCCCAGAAGCAGCGCATAGGACATGATGTTGTCCGAAAGCCAGTTCGCTGCGATCAGCCGGGCGTTCTCGAAGGAGAACGGCTGCGTCGGACTGAAGCGGAATTGGCCGACAGGCACCTCGCTTGGTTCCTTGTCCGCGCCTTCGTAGACCGTGATGCGCCCCTTGAGCTTGTCCCATTCGGTGCGCGTGGAAAAATTGCGCATCCCCTCGGCCAGCAAATCCGTATCGGGCGAGATGACCGCGGTCCAGGTGCCGAGTTCTGTCGGATCGCTTTGCTGGGCGACGATCAGCCGCGCTGTCGGTGGCGGTTTGTAGAATTCTTCGGTCGCGGGCGCGAAACGCAGCATTGCAAGCGAAAGGTCGAAATTCTCCTTTGCCCAGTCGCCGATTGTCGAGAACTGGCGTGCAAAGAAATTCGTTCCGGAACGCTGCTGCCAGTCCTGCAGCGTCAGGGACTGGTCGCCGGCGGTCTTTGGGGAGGAGCCCGAGCGCGTCCAGTTGCTGCGGCTGTCCTGGTCGATCTTCAGCTGGGCCAGCACATTTGCCGGAAATTCGGATATGGCGCCGACGAACAGGGCATTGACGCCGGAAACCCGCGCTGCCGATGTGGTGACGTCGACAGGGATGACGTATTGCGCGGCCTCGGCCATCTTGCCGAGGAAAGTAGCGGCTGCGGCGAGTGTCTGTTCGTCGATGCGGCCTAAAAACAGGGAAACGGGCGGCGGACTGGTCCGATACGGGAATCCCGTTCCTGCGGTGGCAGCGAGGTTGGGGACCTGGGCGATGCGGGCAAAATTCGGCATATGAAACTGCGAACTGCCGAAGAGCGCAAAACGCGCCTTGGGATCGGCAGGCATGCCGGGTGCGCAGACCGCATCCTGCGGGGTCAGGAGCGCCGCTTCGATGGTGATCGTATTGACGCCGGGCCTGAAGTGCCGAAGCGTCATCTTGATCGGGAGATGTCGAAATACGCCGCCTCGGTCGGAGGTGATTGGTACGGTCGAAGCGATGTTGCCGTTGACGAATACGTCGATATGGCTGCCCGGTTGAACCTCGGACGTATAGGCGGCATCGAGCAGGATGCGAGCTTCGCCATAGGCATTTGCATAGAAATCCGAGGGAACGCCGACCGTGAAGCGGGTGCGGAAGAGGCGGCCCGAAAACTCCTGGCTTTCGATGCCGAGGCGCGTGAAGTCGGCAACGGCGTTGGAGTAAAGGAAGGGTGTGTCTATTCCGTGCCAGGATTGGGTGGCAAGCGTCTCGCGCCTTTGGGTCGCCGCGCCGTTCGTGGAGGAAATCAGGCTGTTCACCAGCCCTTCGATTGCCGGCCAGCCTGGGCCGGAAAGGACGAATGTCGAAACACCGGCCGCGCCGGGATAGTCGAGGAAGTTTGCCGCGCCGCCGTTTCTGGTCGAGTCCGGCAGTGTCGGGAGTATCGGTTTCAACTCGTCATGGGTGCCGACGAAGATCGCGAGTTCTCCCGGCTGCGGCGGGGCGCTTGGCGTCTTTTCGAAGGTAAAGGACTGGTTCGGCATACCGCTCATCAACGCCAGCCCCTGGGAGAGCCGCATCAATACGTCCGTTGCGCCCAGCTGATCGAGCGCGGGTACGATCAAGCGGAAGCGAGTATTGCCTTTGTTGTCGACACCCACGGCGCGGATGTCGTCCAGACGCGAAAACCGGCCCGCATTCGGAGCGTCAAAAGCGAGGAACGTTCGTTGCGGGTCGATCTCTGTCCAGAGTTCGAATGTCGACTCGATCGTGCAATCAGTGCGATGGCGTTGGTCGGCGCGAAAGCGAATGAGATTGGACCCGGCCTTCAACGTTCCGGCGGGGATGTCGATCACGCGGTCGCGATAGCCTTCCGGGGATGAAATTGGGTCATTGTGGATCGGCATATCGTTGATGACAACGGCCAGACGCGATGTTTCCGGCGCCACCACAATGGAGTTCTGGTAGCCGACGTGGAGCTTGGCCGGCGCGGCTGCCTGATCCGGCGTGAGATAGATCGACCAGGAGCGTTGTTCTCCTTCGCCGCGCAGCTGCAATGTCCTGTCGGGCACGAGATAGCGGCGCGCAGCAAGCTCCGACGATGCGGAGGGCGGCCGGGCCGGAGTGGGTTGCCCGGCGGCGGGAGTACGCGCATCACCGCTGACAGGTGGAGCTGGAGGGAACGGTCGTGCACCGGGAGTGGTGACGGGAGGGGCTGACGGAAGACGTTCCGGCCCCCGTTCCTGATTCATGTCGAAGGGAGCCGGACTTTGGGCAGAGGCGATACCTGCAACAGCAAGAAGAAGCGCGAACATGAGGGTTCTTTTCATGACGCTCTCCTACTTTCGCACGCTTGCAGCCGTATCGTGGGCGGTGTTGCGAAATAGGTAGGAAAGACCGCGCACCGTCTGGTAGGCCGCAAGACCCAGGAACCAGAGAGAGCCCCAGATCAATCCCGGATTGCGCCGGCGCGATATCTGAAACTGCGTCCATTGCGTCGAATTGGCGAAGATCAGGTCTGCGATAAGGCGGTGATCCGCGGGCTTTTGCGGCATGTAGCGGCAACCGGCCGAGGTAACGTCACCAGCCGTGCTGAAATGGCGGATTTCGATCGGCAGTTCGCTGACCGGCATGTCGCTGTAGGGCTGGAAACGCAGTTTGGCTGCCT
This sequence comes from Neorhizobium huautlense, assembly GCF_002968575.1. Classification (GTDB taxonomy): domain Bacteria; phylum Pseudomonadota; class Alphaproteobacteria; order Rhizobiales; family Rhizobiaceae; genus Neorhizobium; species Neorhizobium huautlense. The sequence continues at coordinate 279,206 of NZ_PVBM01000002.1, forward strand.
TGCCGACTGCCAGGTCCTTGAAGCCCTCGGCATAGATCTGAAGGGCCGCGCCATGAGCGGAAACGTCCTCGATGGTGGCGGCAAACCAGCGGCCGTCGACGCCCAGTTCACAGCGCCGGCTCACCTTGACCCGCCGTGAAGCCTGGCGTTCGCCGCGCTCGGACACCACACCGAGCGCACAGCCGGCGAAAATGATGTTCAGCACGTTCCAGCCGCCCACCACCAACGTCACATCGGCTTTGTAGGGTTCGGTATAGATGCGATAGACGCTGATGCCGAAGGCGACGAGCAAGACGAAGAAGATGACGAAGAAGGGGCGGCTGATCTCCGACAGGCGGCTGGCGGACACCGATTCATCCTTGGCGGTGACCTTGAAGGTGGGCTTTCGCGGATTGAGTATGACCGACACGACAGCCGGCAGAAGATGCACGGTCTGCACATATTCATAGAGTTCGGAAATCCAGGGCCAGCGAAACGATCCGTAGAGATAGTTCTGCATCATCAGGTTTACGACGATATAGGCAAGCGAATAGACCATGAACTCGCTGCCTGAAGAGGTGAATATCTGAAGGTCGAAAAAGAGATAGAAGAGCGGCGCGAAGAGGAAGACGGTCCGCGGGAAGGGAAATAGCCAGAAAAGCGTGGAGGACATGTAGCAAAGGCGCTGCGGGATGGAGAGCCCACGCTTCAGAGGCGGAAAGCGGAAACGCAGGATCTGCATCATGCCTTGCGCCCAACGGCTGCGCTGGCCGATAAAGCTCGCGAAAGTGGCTGGCTGCAAGCCGGCGATCAGCGGCCGATCGACATAGATGCTGTGCCAGCCGAGGCCGTGCAGGTCGAGCGCCGTTTCGCAGTCTTCGGTGATGCTGACGCCGCTGAATCCCTTGGAAACTTCGAGCGCCTTCCGGCTTAGAACGGCTGCCGAGCCACAGAAGAACGCGGCGTTCCATTTGTCGAGCCCACGCTGGATGACGCCGTAGAACATCTCGTTCTCGCTCGGCATTTTTTCGAACGTGCGTAGATTGCGCTCGATCGGATCGGGGTTCAGAAAAAAGTGCGGCGTCTGGACGAGGAAGAGCTTCGGATCCTCGTCGAAATAGCCGACGGTTTCGAGCAGGAAATCGCGAGCGGGCGCATGGTCGGCATCGAAGACGGCTATGAGCGCTCCCGTCGAATGTTGGAGGCCGTTGTTGAGATTGCCTGCCTTTGCGTGCTCGTTGCGCTCGCGGGTCAGGTAGCGGACTCCGAGCTCTTCGCAAAGCTGTTGCAGCACGCGATGGCGTGTCTCTGCGGCATGGGCTTCGGCAATCTTGCCGGACGTGCGTTTTTGCACGGTGCCGCCATCGTCAAGCAGCCAGACCGTGAACTTCTCCGGCGGATAATCCATATTACGGGCCGCGGCAAGCGTATTGGCGAGCAGTTCTTCGTCCTCGTTATAGGTCGGTACGAAGACATCGACGGTGGGCAACTCTCGGCCCTTCCGTTCATAGGGCGGGCGAGGGGGCAGCGGCATCGAGACGACGAAGAGGCTGAGACCCAACATCAGCACGCTGTACATCTCAGCAAGATAGACGAGCAGGCCGGGGATGAAATTCTCGAGCTGGTTGACAGGCGGCAGAGTGCTCGTCGTGCGCCAATAGACATAACGGAAGACCATCGCCGTACCGAAGGCAAGCGCAACGAGGCGCCACTGGCCCTCGGCTTTCAGCGCCCGGATCACCATCATCACTCCGACCACCAGCAGGCTGGTAATGAGCTGCGTGCGCGTATTGATCGGCAGGGTTACCAGGACGATGATCAGCGCACTTGCAAGCGCCCAGACGACAGCAGACAGGATCATCCGCATGGGTGGCTATCTCCAGCGGTCGGAAAAAACGGTCGGCAGTCGGTGTGTCGCGTGCGGTTTATCGGCATGCATTGGCGGCTCCGCTCGTCATGTCGGTGCAGGAAGGCGATGGTATGGTTACCTCCCGCGCTCCCATCGCAGCGGAAGGCGAAGGCACAAGCGGCGCCGGGATGGCGTTTGATACGGCCGGCGTGGAAACACTATTCGGTCGACTTCCTGCAGATGCAGGACCTGGCACCGATACTGCCGAAGCCGACACGACGGAACCTGTTTTCCGAGTCACAGACTGAGCTTGTGGCAGGGTGACGGGTGCGGAGCTCGTATATGTGGTCGTCCTCGGCTGTATGATCGGAACGATCGGCTCGGAGCTTGCCGGTCGCGGATAGATCGGCGCGCCGACGCCGCCGAGAGAGGACGGGACGGATCTTGGCTCGCCATAGGGGTTCCACCCGCCGGCATCTACGGAGCCGACAATCGTATAGTTGTACATCACCGCGAGAAGCTGTTCCTCAGTTCCGCCCGCCTGGCAAAGCCTGAGGCGGATCTGGATCGAACCGTAATTCGCAAGCGGTGAGATAGTTCCCGACGGCGAGCGGATCTGTTGCCAGGCGTACATGCAAAGGTCGCTGCGGGCGCCTCGTCCGAAGGCGTAGCCGAAGGGACCGTAGTTGTTCTGGACAAAGAACGAGGACCGCGCCATGCGGATGCCCGGCAGTGCGCGGCGCATCTCGGATGCGATGCCGGCCTCCGTGACCGGCGTGGAAGTCAGCTTGTTGTCGCTGAGCTTGAAGGGGCTGGTTGTGCCAAAGAACTGCGCCTTGATTGAATTCTGGCCCGGCGTGAGGGCGGAAGTGGCAAGGAAAACGTCCTGTTCCACGGCATTGTCAAAGCGCCTTTCGACGACGCTCACGATCGCCGGCCCGCCGGGAGGGGGTAGCGCCATGGCCTGTTCGCTGGAAAGATTTCGCGCAAACGTACCGGTCTGCACCGGCTGCCCCGCGCAGCCGACAGCAACGAGCGGCAGCAGGAAGCTCAGAATCGCCGCTCTCAGAGAGCCGAGGCCGGTCATTTTCTGTTTCCCATTCATTGCTTTTCCGTCATGCCGAGCAATATCGCAAATGGCAGACGTACATCGTCCGCTGAGTCGTTCCAGGAGGTCGATACGCAAACTCATCCCTGCGCATCAGCCTTCAAAGAGCCGACTCAGGCATTTGATGAGCTAAATCTAAATTGTTCGTTAACCATATCCGTTCATTCCTTTGGAATTATTGGCGCAGGGAGCCGAAGTTCGTCCGCATGAGGCGCTGACGGAGATTGTGGACGATCGCGGAGTGGCTATGCGGTTTTCGCTCATTGCATTGACGATCCTGGGCGCTGTGGCCGTGGGAGCCCTTGGCCTGAATCGTCCTGCGGTGGTCGATCCGGACACTTTGACGAGTTCGGTGACGCCGAATCCGGTGCAGGACGAAACGGGACCGCCGCCGGCCACGACCTTCGCTGCCAAGACGGAGCGAATCGTTGCCCAACTCATTCAGCCGAAGCGCCCAGGTGAAGTGCGGCCGGATTCGTCTCCGGTCGTTGTCGCTCAGGCTCCGGCCAATCCCCTACCGCCTGCTTCGCGTTCCGAGCCGGATCCCTCTGCAGATACTCGACCTGTAGAGAACCGGCCGGAGGTCGACGAAAGCGCACTCAGATATTTTGCTGCGCGCGGAGACAACGCTCGTCTGCAGGCCGAAATCTCCCGGTTGAGAGCGCTCTATCCGGACTGGACCCCGCCTGCCGATCCTCTGGCCGCGCGGGTTACGACCGACCGTCAGCTTGAGAACATGTGGCAGCTCTATGCCCAATCCCGTTATGCGGACGTGCGTAAGGCAATTTCCGACCGCCAGGCTGCGGAACCCGAGTGGCAGCCGCCGGCGGATTTGTTGGACCGCCTGAAACTCGCCGAGGCGCGTGCTGCTCTCGTTGTGGCATCGGATGCCAAAAGCTTCGATGCGGTGATCCGGATCGCGGCTGAAAACTCAAGCCTGCTGACCTGCAGCGAGGTTGACGTTCTCTGGCGTGTGGCCGAAGCCTTTGCCAAGACGGAGAAAGACGGCAGGGCGCGCGACGCCTATCTCTATATTCTCGAAAACTGCGACAATGCCTCCGAACGTTATGCGACCGCTCAGAAGGCGAGCGAGTTGCTGCCGGCCGATATGCTGGAGGAGGTGCTTGCAAAAGAGCGTGTCTCATCGGATGGCAAGCCGGAATTCGAGCCGTTACGCGACGATATCGCCCGCCGCCTTGTCGCCCAGGGCAACGACGATCCGAAGCTGGTCCTCCCGGAAAAATACCTTACCCGCCTTGAACGTCAGGCCGAAACCGCCGACCTGGCATCCGATGCATTGCTGCTCGGCTGGTATTTCTACCGGCGCGATAACCTGGGCGGGGCCGAACGCTGGTTCCGCAGGGCCTTTGCCAAAGAGGAAACGGCATCCGCCGCTGAAGGTCTGGCACTGACGTTGATCGCGCAGAATTCGCCCGTCGAGGCGGAATCGGTGCTCTATCGCTGGCGCGAGTCCTCACCCGGGGCCAAGGATGCCTATCTGGCGGCGGTTGCCAATCTGCTGGCTCTCGATCCTCCTCCGGTATTGCAGCAGGAGGTCCTGCAGCGCATGGCGCCGGTGGTCATCACCTCCCGCAATCCTGCTGCCGCCCAGCAGTTCGGCTGGTATGCCCGCGCGATGCGGCAGCTCGAAACGGCCGCCGAGTGGTTTCAGGCAGCACTCTCCTGGAAGCCGGACGACGAACCCTCGGCTTATGGCCTGGCGTTGACCCGCAACGACCTTGGCGACAAGGCCGGCACCGCGCAAATCCAACGCGACTGGGCTGGGCGCTCGGAGCGCATCGCAAGGCTCGGCGAGGTCGCGGAAACCGACGGATCGGAACAGCAAGCGCCGGTCCGGCGATCCGCTCCAGAGCAATCTCAAGTTTCGCGCGAAAGCACTTCCCGAACGACGCGGGTAGAGACCCGTGAGACGCGTGCCGACATGCCTGCAACGCGAAGGGTCGCTCGCGTTCAGGGCACGGCGGTTAGGGGGCAATGCTGGACAACTCAGGATCCGCGCCGCATGTCGCCGGAAGCAGCGCTTGCGAGGGGCTGGTGTCTCATGGACATCAATAGGCCCCTGGAGGCAGCAAAAGCTTTCGACGCGGCCGATGCGAGTTCGTCGGAGACGGTGCGCTCCGACGCTGCCTATGGCAAGAGTCTGGCATATCTGCGGGTAGGCCTGACCGACCAGGCCTCTGTCGCTGCCGCCACCGCACCACAGGCGAACGAACGAGCGGTTGAGCTTCAGACTGCCATTCTGGCGGACCGGGCGCTCAACGCCTTCAAGCTCGGACGCTACCGCGAGGCTCTGCTTGTACTCGATCAGCGGGCGCAGATTGCCCCCGAACAGACGGATCTGATGGCGCTGCGAGCATATGCGCATATGAATCTCGGCAGGCTTGGCGATGCCCGCCGTATTTTCCAGGCGTTGGCAGATATGGGCAACAAGGCGGGTCTCCGCGGGCTGGCCGATATCGAGGCCATGAACTGATAAAAGAGCTTTTGCGGTGCATTCCGCGAGAGATGCGCGTCATGCGGGTATTGTGTCTCTTATTGAGCTAAAACTGGTGCTCTCCTGCCCCTATTAACCTTCAGGCAAGGAATTAACCATACAAATTGGAAACCACGGCGAAATGGGATGACTGCGGTCTCTCACCAGGCATGAAGCCGCAAAGCCGTACCGGTGACAATCCGGTATCCGCTCATGAAAATCCAGGAAAGCCTGCGGTGGCCGCGTTGCCCATGCCCGGCGGATATTGATCCGTATCGGCAAGCATCTCCGATTCATCTCTGGCGCCTGGCCGACAGGAGCCGCATGCCGCCAATCCTCCGGGTTGGCTTTGACGAATTTGGGGATGGTTTTGGTGCAGGAAACGCCATCGGATCAGGCGCGACGGAACCAGGCGGGCAGCCTGGGCGAGAGACTGGCATTTGCCGGCCTCGACGGCGAACTGCGCGATCTGCTGCGCCGTTGCCGCCCGCAGATGGAGCGCCACCTCAAGACCGGTCTGCGCGACCTGTTTCATCGATTCCAATCCTTTCCCGAAGCCGCCCGGAATTTCGACAGCGAACAGCAGATCGAGCGGCTCCATGATCTTCAGGCATCCCACTGGGGTGTCCTGACGGACGCTCGCTTCGATGCGCTGTACGCCGAACGGGTAAAGGTCCTTTCCGACACGGAAAGCCGCATGGGTCTGGACCCGCGCTGGCATGTCGCCGGTCACGGGGTCATGCTGGAGCACCTCATTGCAGGCGCGATCGCCGACCTGGCTCCAAAATCGCTGCTGCCCGGCGGGCGCAAGCGCGAACAGGAGCTTCTCGATCTTGTCGGTGCCATCACCCGCCTCGTCATGGTGGATGTTGAGATCGCTGTCTCGCTCCGTTTCAACGAGTTGCGTCAGAAGCATCAGCGGGCCCTTGCCGAACAGCGGGAGGCCGATCACGCGCAGGCGATCGAGACCTTCTCCGAAGTGATCAGGGCGCTTGCCGACCGCGACCTCACGGCCTGCCTTCCCGCCGACGTCCCGGAAGCCTATCGCGAGCTGGCCGATCTTCTGAACCAGGCAGTCGCCGGTATCCGCAGCTCCGTGGAGCAATCGGACAGCCACGGGCAGAAAGCGGGTGCCATCGCGCAATCGCTGTCCGAGGGCGTACGGTCCTTTGCCGCGGCTTCCGAACAGCAGGCGGTGCGTCTTAAGGATGCGACGCGGGCGCTGACCGACATAGCGGTCAAGGTCAAGGGGAGTGCTGCGGAAACGGTTGCCGCCGAAAAGGCCGCGGCTGAGACGCGCCGTTCGGTCGAGGCAAGCGGTGAGGTCGTCGGCCGCGCCATCACCGCCATGGCAGATATCGAAAGCTCCGCCGAAAAGATCGGCCAGATTATCGGGGTAATCGACGACATTGCGTTCCAGACCAATCTGCTTGCTCTGAATGCCGGCATCGAGGCGGCGCGGGCCGGCGACAGCGGTCGCGGCTTTGCTGTCGTCGCGCAGGAAGTGCGCGCTCTTGCGCAGCGCTCCGCAGAGGCCGCCCGCGAAATCAAGACGCTCGTCAACGGCACGAAGTCGCAGGTCGATGCCGGTGTCGAAATGGTTCATCGCACGCAGGATGCGATCGGCGGCATCGTGCGCCAGGTCTCGGCGATCAACGACGTGATTGCCGGGATCGCGCGGGAAACGGGTGATCATGCCCAGGGCCTCGACCGTCTGACCGCCGAAGTCGGATCGGTGAGCGAGAGCGTCGCCGCAAACGGCAATCTAGCATTTCAGGCAGGCGAAGGGGCGGATGATCTGCACACCGTGATCCTGGAACTCGGCCGCACGGTCCGGGAGTTTCGGATCGAACGGCAGAACCGCTATGCGGAGACACGTCGGCCTGCAGCCCCACGCAATCCACCGGCGCTCGTCGCGATCGCCGGGGCGCCGGACGAAGGCCCGGGCGAGCGAGAACATCTCCTTCAAAAACGACAAGGATTAAGCTGATGGCAGCAAAGAAGGCTGGACCGGAGAATTTGAAGCTGGCCGCGGTGCTGGACCTCAACGAGGCATCGGTTCTGCACGGCAAGCTGATCTCCATGCGCGGCAGCGACATTGTGCTCGACGCCTCGGACGTCGATCGGGTCGGCGTGCAATGTGCGCAGGTCCTGGTCGCAGGCGCTCGTGCCTGGGAAAAAGACAAGAAGTCCTTCGTCGTGGAAAAGGCTTCGGACGCATTTGAGAAGACGATGCAGCTGATCGGCATCAATATCGATAATTTGGTTGCTAAGGAGATCTAGCAATGAAGAAAAAAGTACTGACGGTGGACGATTCACGGACCATCCGGAACATGCTTCTGGTGACCCTGAACAATGCAGGCTTTGAAACCATTCAGGCCGAAGACGGTGTCGAGGGCCTCGAAGTCTTGGAAGATGCCAACCCGGACGTCATCGTCACCGATATCAATATGCCGCGCCTCGACGGTTTCGGCTTTATCGAAGGCGTTCGTCGCAACGAAAAATATCGCGCCGTGCCGATCCTCGTCCTGACGACCGAAAGCGACGCGGAAAAGAAGAACCGCGCCCGGCAGGCCGGCGCGACGGGTTGGATCGTCAAGCCCTTCGATCCAGCCAAACTGATTGATGCGATCGAGCGTGTAACTGCCTGAGCCAGGAATTCCTCCGATGGATATGAACGAAATCAAAGAGATCTTCTTTCAGGAATGCGAAGAGCAGCTCGCTGAACTGGAGTCGGGTCTTCTCAAGCTGAACGACGGGGATCGTGACCCCGAGACGGTGAATGCCGTTTTCCGTGCCGTTCATTCCATCAAGGGCGGAGCGGGTGCCTTCGGTCTCGACGACCTGGTCGCTTTTGCCCATGTTTTCGAGACGACCCTCGACTGCGTCCGTTCAGGCAAGCTGGAACCCGGCCAGGACGTGCTGAAGGTCATGCTTAAGTCTGCCGACGTGCTCGCCGATCTGGTCAGCGCGTCCCGTGATGGCGGCAGTGTGGACGAATCAAGGACACGCGGCCTCGTCAAGGAGCTGGAAGCCTTGGCGCATGGCGAGATGCCGTCAAATGCGGCTCATGACGCGCCGAAACCGGCCCCGGCTGCTGCCGCTGCGCCGAAGGTGGAAACGCCGAAGCCTACCGACGACAGCGGCTTTCAGCCGATCCCCTTCACGTTCGACGGTTTCGGAGAGGAAGAGGAGCCGGCAATCGAGGGCTCTACCTACGAAGTCCTCTTCAAGCCACGCCGCGAGCTCTATTCCAAGGGCAATGAAGCAGCGCTCCTGCTGCGCGATCTCTCCCGTGTCGGCGAGATGAGCATTGCCTGCGACACGGACGCCTTGCCGGACCTCGACAAGATGGACCCGGAAGAGTCCTATTTCAGCTGGAAGATTTCGGTCAAAACCACCAAGAGCGAAGACGATATCCGCATCGTTTTTGAATTTGCCGAATGGGATTGCGATCTCGAGGTGAAATTCGCCGACGGGGCTTCATCGGATGAAGAACAGCCGATGAAGCCGGTGCCCTTCGATCTCTCGATCCTTGACGATGACACCTCCGGCGAGGATGGGGACAAGCAGTCCGAACAGAGCTCCGATCAGACCGTTGCCGAAGCCGTGTCGGCCGCCGAAACCGCGACCAGCGTCACGAAGGCCGCCGGTGCTGCCGCTCGCGCTGCGGAACGGAAGGAATCGGCTGCCGCCGCCGCAGCAGCAGCGGCGCAGAACAATGCGGCTGCCGCAGCCGCTTCAGCCGGCCAGACGATCCGCGTCGATCTCGATCGCGTCGACCGCCTTATCAACCTCGTCGGCGAGCTCGTCATCAACCAGGCCATGCTCTCTCAGAGCGTCATCGAAAACGATGCGACCGGCACGTCGGCCGTCAACATGGGCCTCGAAGAGCTGCAGCAGCTTACCCGCGAGATCCAGGACTCGGTCATGGCGATCCGCGCACAGCCGGTAAAGCCGGTCTTCCAGCGCATGTCGCGTATCGTCCGCGAAGTGGCCGACATGGTCGGCAAGCAGATCCGCCTGGTCACCGAGGGTGAAAACACCGAAGTCGACAAGACGGTCATCGACAAGCTTGCCGAGCCGCTGACCCACATGATCCGCAATGCCGTCGACCACGGTATCGAATCGCCCGAAAAACGCGAAGCCGCCGGCAAGAACCCGGAAGGCACGATCAAGCTCACCGCGAAGCATCGTTCCGGCCGCATTCTGATCGAGCTTGCCGACGACGGCGCTGGCATCAACCGCGAGCGCGTCCGCCAGAAGGCGATCGACAACGATATCATCGCCGCCGACGCCAACCTCACGGACGACGAAATCGACAACCTGATCTTCATGGCCGGCTTCTCGACTGCCGACAAAATCTCCGACATTTCCGGCCGCGGCGTCGGCATGGATGTCGTCAAGCGGTCGATCCAGGCGCTCGGTGGTCGCATCTCGATCTCGTCGCGGCCGGGTTACGGCTCGACCTTCACGATGAGCCTGCCGCTGACGCTCGCCGTTCTCGACGGGATGGTGGTGACGGTTGCCGGCCAGACGCTCGTCGTTCCGCTGACGGCGATCGTGGAAACCCTGCAGCCGGAAGCCTCCGCCATCCATTCGTTCGGCGCCAACCAACGGCTGATCTCGATCCGCAATTCCTTCTGCCCGCTGGTCGATGTGGGCCGCGTCCTCAACTATCGCGCCACCCAGGCCAATCCGGTCGAAGGTGTCGCGCTACTGGTGGAATCAGAAGGCGGCGGCCAGCGTGCTTTGATGGTCGACGCCATTCAGGGCCAGCGTCAGGTCGTCATCAAGTCGCTCGAAGCGAACTATACCCATGTTCCAGGTATTGCCGCCGCCACCATCCTCGGTGATGGCCGCGTCGCCCTGATCCTTGACGTCGATGCGGTCGTTTCGGCCTCGCGCGGCCAGTCACTGAAGCCTGAAATGTCACTTGCAGCCACGGGTTAATTGGTATGTCGTACGCCGTGAAAAACCTTGTCCAGGGAAGCCGGGAGCTGATCGCCTTCCGTATCGGTGATCAGGAATTCTGCGTGAACATCATGTCCGTCCGGGAAATCCGGGGTTGGACGCCAGCCACGCCGATGCCGCATGCGCCGGCTTATGTTTTGGGCGTCATCAACCTGCGCGGCGCGGTTCTGCCGATTGTCGATCTGTCGGCTCGTCTCGGGATGCAGGAAGCAGAGCCAACGGCGCGCCACGTGATCATCGTGGCGCAGGTCAAGAGCCGCGTCGTCGGCCTGCTTGTCGAGGCAGTTTCCGATATCCTTACGATCACCGAGGAGAATATCCAGCCGGTTCCGGAAATTTCGTCCGATCTGGAGAAACAATATGCCCGGGGAATTCTTGCCATCGACAAGCGGATGATCTGCATGATCGAGCTGGATGCCCTATTCCCGGAAAAGGAAAGCGAAGCTGCATGAAGCCTTTGGGGGCCATTGAAAGCCGACAGTCACCGGACGAGGTGCTGGCCAGTGGAGAATATCCACTGACGCGCCGCGACCTGTCCGACATTGCGGCGATGATCTATTCGGATGCAGGTATCTATCTCAACGATTCCAAGGCGTCGCTCGTCTACTCTCGTTTGTCCAAGCACATCCGTGCATTGGGATTGCGCGGGTTCAGGGACTATTGTGAGCTTGTGGCATCGCCGGAAGGTGCGGCGGCGCGCCGCGAGATGCTTTCGCATCTGACGACCAACTTCACGCGCTTCTTCCGCGAGAACCATCATTTCGAGCACCTGCGCGACGAAGTCCTGCCGGGGCTTATCAACAGGGCCAAGACCGGCGGTCGTGTGCGCATCTGGTCGGCAGCCTGTTCCGACGGTCAGGAGCCCTATTCCATCGCGCTGACGGTATTGTCGCTTTTGCCGAACGCCGTAGACTACGATTTCCGGATTCTTGCGACCGATATCGACCCCAAGATCCTGGCTGCCGCCCGAGCCGGCATCTACGACGAAAACGCCACGGAAACCATGACGCCGGCCATGCGCAAGCAGTGGTTTCGCGAGGTTGACGCAGGCGGCAGACGCAAGCTGCAGATCGACGACAAGGTCAAGAAGCTCATCACCTTCAACGAATTGAACCTGATGGCGCAGTGGCCTTTCAAGGGAAGTTTCGACGTCATCTTCTGCCGCAACGTCGTCATCTACTTCGATGAGCCGACGCAGATGAAGATCTGGTCGCGCTTCGCTTCGCAGCTATGCGATGGCGGTCACCTTTATATCGGTCACTCCGAACGGGTCTCCGGCGAGGCGAAAAATCTGTTCGATAACATTGGCATCACCACCTATCGGTATGTCGGCAAGAACGCAGGGAGGAAAGCATGAGCGCTCCGGCTCGCGTTCTCGTCGTTGACGACTCGCCCACCATGCGCGGATTGATCACCGCGGTTCTCAATTCCGATCCCGAGGTCAATGTCGTTGGCCAGGCCGGTGATGCACTGGAAGCGCGTGCGGCGATCAAACAGCTCAATCCGGACGTCGTGACCCTGGATATCGAGATGCCCAATATGAACGGGCTGGAATTCCTCGAGAAGATCATGCGATTGCGGCCGATGCCGGTGATCATGGTTTCTGCCATGACGCATCAGGGTGCCAACGCAACGCTTGCCGCACTGGAGATCGGCGCATTCGACTGTGTCGGCAAGCCGAGCCCCGGAGATTCCCGTCCCTTCATGGATCTCGCCGAAAAGGTGAAGGCCGCTGCCCGGTCCGGTCATCGCCGGAGCGCAGCCGCTCCGTCCCCGGCGGTGACCCCGGCGACCGAATATCGGGTCGGACGAAAGGTTGTGGCGATCGGTTCGTCAACTGGTGGTGTAGAGGCGCTCATTACGGTCCTACAAAAGTTCCCGCAGAACTGCCCGCCGACCGTTATTACTCAACATATGCCTTCGACGTTTACCAAAAGTTTTGCTGAACGTCTTAATCGTATCTGTGCTCCTGTGGTGCAGGAAGCGACCGATGGCGCGCGGCTGGAGATCGGCAAGATCTATCTCGCGCCCGGTGGTGACCGGCACCTGCAGGTAGCCAATCCGTCGGCGCCATGTTGTCGGCTGGTCGAAAGAGATCCGGTGAATGGCCACAGGCCTTCCGTGGATGTTCTCTTCGACTCGGTTGCCGATCTGGCAGGCCGCAATGCGGTCGGGGTTATCCTGACAGGCATGGGGCGCGACGGAGCTGCCGGTCTGCTGAAGATGCGCAATGCGGGCGCGCGCACGGTCGGACAGAACGAAAAGACCTGTGTGGTCTACGGCATGCCGAGGGTCGCCCATGAAATTGGGGCCGTCGAGCAACAGCTGCCGTTAGGCTCCATAGGAGAAGAAGTGTTGAAGTTAACAGCCGCCCGAAAAGAAGGTACCGAATAATGTCTCTCGCTGAAAAAATTAAAGTTCTGATCGTCGACGATCAGGTGACCAGCCGCCTGCTGCTCAGCGACGCCCTGACACAGCTCGGCTTCAAGCAGATCACTGCGGCCGGTGATGGTGAGCAGGGTATGAAGATCATGGCCGAGCAGCCGCACCATCTCGTGATTTCGGACTTCAACATGCCGAAGATGGATGGCATCGGCTTCCTGCAAGCCGTCCGCAGCAATCCGAACACGAAAAAAGCAGCCTTTATCATTTTGACCGCTCAAGGCGATCGCGCACTGGTGCAGAGGGCAGCCCAACTCGGGGCAAACAACGTCCTCGCCAAACCGTTCACGATCGAGAAGATGAAGGCCGCCATCGAGGCGGTGTTTGGAGCATTGAAATGAACGATGCCATTGCGGCCAAGCGTGTCCATATCATTCAGGGGGAGTACAAGGTCGTAAACGATCCGAATGTCGTACTTTCGACGATATTGGGCTCATGCGTGGCTGCATGTCTTCGTGATCCTGTCGCCGGCGTCGGCGGCATGAACCATTTCCTGCTTCCCGGTTCGGGTGGCGCCATGGCATCGGGCGGCGATGCCACTCGGTATGGCGTGCATCTGATGGAGCTCCTGATCAACGGTCTCCTCAAGCAGGGGGCGCGACGCGACCGGCTGGAAGCAAAAATATTCGGTGGCGCAAAGACGATAGCGAGCTTCTCGAACGTCGGCGAACAGAATGCAGCATTCGCGATGCAGTTTCTCAAGGATGAAGGGATTCCGGTTGTTGGCTCTTCCACCGGAGGGGAGCACGGGCGCAAGTTGGAATATTGGCCCATCAGCGGGCGGGCACGTCAGTATCCGCTGACCGGCGCTGAGGCTCAACGGACCGTGGCACTGGAGATGCGCCCGGCTCGTGCGGCGCCGAAGCCCGTCGAAAGTTCGATCGAATTCTTTTAGGCACGAGGAACAATATGACCGACAACGCGAAGCCGCCAGGCGCTCCCTTGGAGGAGGCGCTACCCGAGATTTTGATGCGGCTGGTGTCGGAGCTTCACGACGTCGCCTATCTGATCGAACGCATCGAGCCCCAGCTGCTGGAACTTGGGGGCATGGCCATCCTGGAATCTCCCGACAGCATCAAAGTATTGCAGGGCATCGATCTGGCCGTGCAGAAGACGCGCGGTATTGCCGAATTTATCGATACGATTACCGGCACCATTCCGGAAAGCTGGACCGTCGATGTCTCGACCGCGATCAGCCTCGTCAAGCTGGCCGACATGCAGAAGGCTCTGGCGAACGGTATGCGCCACGGCCATTCCCAGCCCCTGAGCAAGGCCGCAGGCGACTTCGACTTCTTCTAACGGCCTTTTTCGGCCCCTCACACCGTCGCGGTTTACCCTTCCGCCTGCAATTTTCATTCCCATCGCCTGCGAAACGCTCGCACAAGCTTCGCCCCCTAGGGTCGGCTTGAGCGAAAGCTCTATTTCCTTGTTTGGCGGTGTGGGAACAGAATGAATCTGTTGGCTCAATTTTCACAAGTCTTTAAAAATCTGGCCAATCTGGGCCAGACGCGACTTATTGCTCTGGGTGCCGTCGGCGTTGTCTCGATTGCAATCGTCCTTGCCGCGGCCATCTTTGTAAACAAGCCCTCCTATGAGTCCCTCTATGTCAATCTGGACACTGCCGACCTGAACCAGGTCACCATGGCGCTGGCTGAAGCGAACATGGACTTCGAAGTCGGCGGCGATGGATCGAGCATTCAGGTTCCGGTGGGTACCACAAGCAAGGCTCGCCTTCTGCTTGCCGAACGGGGTCTTCCGAACAGCACGAATGCCGGTTACGAGCTTTTCGACAATGTCGGCTCCCTCGGCCTGACCTCCTTCATGCAGGAAGTAACGCGGGTCCGGGCACTCGAGGGCGAAATCGGCCGGTCGATCCAGCAAATCAGCGGCGTCTCCGCCGCGCGTGTTCATATCGTGATGCCGGATGTCGGCAATTTCCGCAGGGGCGAACAAAAGCCGTCCGCGTCGGTGATGATCCGCGCCAGTACGACGGCCGGCCGCAAGGCCGCATCGTCCATTCGTCACCTCGTGGCATCGGCCGTTCCCGGCCTTGATGTCGACGATGTCACAATCCTCGATTCGACCGGCCAGCTGCTTGCTTCCGGCGACGATTTCGGCGGCAGCGAGATGAACAAATCGCTGAGCATCATTCAAAATGTTCAGCAGGAAATCGAAAATAATATCGACAAGGCGCTCGCGCCGTTCCTCGGAATGGACAACTTCCGTTCAAGCGTAACGGCTTCTCTCAATACGGACAGCCAACAGGTCCAGGAGACAGTCTTCGATCCGAATTCGCGCGTCGAGCGTTCGGTGCGCACCACCAAGGAAGTTTCGAAGTCTCAGCAGACCCAGAACGATAACGCAACTACCGTCGAACAGAACGTTCCTCAGGCGGCGCCGGAGCCGGGTGGCGCCAACGGTCCGCAATCTTCCGACCAGTCCGACAAGAAGGAAGAGCAGACCAACTACGAGATCAACCAGAAGACTACGGCCACGACGCGCAACAGCTATCAGATCGAAAAGGTCTCGGTTGCGGTGGTGGTCAACAAGGGCCGGATCGCCAAGATGGTCGGCGAGCCGGTCGACCAGGCGAAGATCGATGCCTATCTTGCCGAAATGCAGAAGATCGTCTCGTCGGCCGCTGGTATCAGTTCCAACCGCGGCGACGTGGTCACGTTGACTGCGATGGACTTCCTCGAGAACCAGCTGCTCGAAGAGGCCGCAGACGGTCCCGGCCTGATGGATGTGCTGACCCGCAACATCGGCGGCATCATCAACTCGCTGGCCTTCGTGGGAGTTGCCTTCCTGGTGGTCTGGCTCGGCCTCCGCCCGCTCATCCGCACCGTCAGCGGCAACGGAGTTGCAGGCGAGGCGGCCACCGAAGGGGCAGGTCTCGAACTGCCGGACTTCTCTCCGGTCGGAGGCGGTCCCGCACTTATGGATGGCTTCGGTTCGGACTTCGGGTTCGACAGCGCAGGCGATATGCTTGGCGGCGACGAGGGCGACGGGTTCAACCGGCGTGTCAAGGAAGGCCCGGAAAAACGCCTTGCCCGCATGGTGGAAATCTCCGAAGAGCGTGCCGCGAAAATTCTCCGCAAATGGGCCCTCGAGAAGGCAGCGTGATACCCCATCACGAAAATATGATCACCAAGGGCCGGACTTGTCCGGCCCTTTCTTTTTCAGCCTTGCCACAGACTTGGCTCATTCCTCTGATGCACGAATCAGTTGGACCGGGTTGGAGTTGGGGAAATCCATGCGGGTCCCAATGGTAATTCGCCGGGCCTCTCCTACAATGGCCTGATTCGCGCAGAGTTTCCGAGGCCGGGGAGGTGGCCAGCAATGAAGTCCTTGTCCGGCTGAAAACAAAGGGTTGCGGAAAGTAACTTTTGACGTTTTGCCGAAAATCGAGGATCGTTTTGTCAAGGTAACGGTTGTGCGTCAGTGACAATACCGCTTGCGCGCGTTCATGAGGAATGCGTCGTGTGGTTGGGAGCAAGTAGCTGATGGAGTTGTCGGGAATAGACATGGCGATGGAGGGACGGCCCTATATGGAATCCGTCGGGTCCAGGGTCCTGTCGCGCGA
Source organism: Neorhizobium huautlense (assembly GCF_002968575.1). Classification (GTDB taxonomy): domain Bacteria; phylum Pseudomonadota; class Alphaproteobacteria; order Rhizobiales; family Rhizobiaceae; genus Neorhizobium; species Neorhizobium huautlense. The sequence continues at coordinate 295,635 of NZ_PVBM01000002.1, forward strand.
ACAACTGGTTCGTCGCCTTTCGGTGTTGGCTGGTTCCAACAATGTCCAGGCAGTGATGCGGCTTCTTGCTGACTACGTTGGCGCTTCCCACTTTCTTCTTGCCCGATATGACCTGATCCAGGAGCAGGGCCTCGATTTCATCGTGACTTCCAACTGGCCTTTCGATCTTGTCCGTCGCCTGGGGTCGGAACTTGCCAGCGGCTACGCTCGCTCCACCGAGCTGGAGAAGTGTCTTTCGCTCCTGACGCCCAGTTTCTCGCTCCTGCCGGATGACGTGATGCCGCCCGATGATATCAGCCGGCAATATTGCTCGCTGACCTTCTGCGTGGGCAGGACGCGTTTTTCACTGATGCTTCTCTTTCTGGAGGGGATCATCCTTTCGCAAGAACGGCTGAAGGAGGTGGGACTGCTGGCAGCCTATGGCGCCAGTTTCGCCGAAAACGCCGACGCCCGGACAGAGCGCGACTTCGAGCTGACCGAACGCGAGCTTGAATGTCTTTTCTGGATTGCCGAGGGCAAGACCAGCGATGAAATTGCGGTGATCCTCGGCATATCGCGCAACACCATCAACAACTACATCACAAGCGTGATGCGCAAGACGGCAACGAAAACCCGCTCCGAGGCGATTGCCTATGCGGTGCGGAACAACCTGGTATAGGGATCGAATTTCGATGAGTTATACGCGCAGCGGCATGGCGGACGGACCTGGAAGCATCCAGTATCTGCGCCTTCAGCGCGCCTCAAGCCGATCGGATATCTTTCCAAAGCTCGTTGCCATGCAGAAGAACCTGAAGGCGCGCAACTTCGCGGTTTTCCGCATTGCCGGTGCGGGTCTGCCAAACAAGCGGAAGCTCGTCTCCGAACTCGACAACTGGGGCGTCGGTACGACCGAAGGCAGCAGCCAGTTCATCGACGGCTATGGCGATGTCCTGCTCGAACACATAGAAGTATCGCTCCTTCCTCTGATTTGGGACGGCTCCGAGAATGCCAGTTTTTCCGACGCGGGGGATTTTTCGCCCCTGACCCGCCGATTGGAACCCTCTGTCGTTCCTTTTTCAGGGATCGCATTTCCGGTGCGGCTGGGGGCGCTCGGAAACGGCTACGTCGCCTTTGTCTCCACGTCCATCGACGTCTCGAGCGACATGGTCATCGACCAGCACGTCAGAAGCTGCCAAGTGATGATGGATCTGCTGGCGCTGGATGAGCGGCGAAGCGTACCCGCCGAATCACTGAGCGAGCGGGAAATTGCCTGCCTGCAATTGGCCGGAGACGGGCGGATCAGCGAAGAGATTGCTGAAAACCTAGGCCTCTCCGTCCACACGGTGAATGCCTATCTGGGTTCTGCCACGATCAAGCTCGATTCGGTCAATCGCATCCAGGCGATCGCCAAAGCAATCCGGCTCGGTTACATTCACTGATGGCGGGACGAACATGGGATCGCTCGCTCGGCGATCACTGTGACGTGCTCATTCTCACGAACTTCGCTTCCTGCAGGCTCCTTGCCAGGAACGCGGTATTATCGTCCGGGTCGTCCGAGGGCTCCTGGAAGGAAATGTGATCGATTTCCAGGCCGGCCTTCTGGTCGGCAATCGTCAAACGCGCGTAGACCGACACGCCGCGCGGCTTGATTTCGAGGTCAAGGACGACCTCGGGCTGACCGCTCCATTCCAGTTTATAGTCGCCTCCCGCGCCGAAACTCACCGTTCCCGGATGGAAATACAGCTCGGCTGCGGACGAGACGAGATCGGCGAGGCTGCTGTAGCACTCCAACCGGAGAAGCGAGATAAGGTCACCAGCGTCGAGAAGGCGCAGCTCGGTGGCCACCGGGCTGATTGCTTGAGCGACGATTTCTTCCCGTTCGGTGGAATAGGTGCATTTTTTCATAGCGCTCAGCGTGTCCGTTTCTTGAGCGACCGGGACGCGTAGACCCGGTGCACGAGTTCTGCCACCGCCTTGTAGAAGGCAGGTGGGATAACACTATCCACCGAGACTTGCGCAAACATGGAGCGAGCCAGAGGCGGATCTTCGAAAACGGGGATGCCGTTCGACTCCGCGATTTCGCGAATCTTGAGAGCAATCAGGTCCTGACCCTTGGCCACCACCACCGGAGCATCGTTTTCCTCGCGCACATAACGCAGCGCAACGGCATAATGGGTCGGGTTGGCGATCACCAATGTGGCGCGCGGCACATTGTTGATCATGCGCCGGCGGGCCCGGTCGCGGGCAACCGATCTCTGGCGCGACTTGACAATCGGATCACCCTGAGCCTGCTTGTATTCGTCCTTGACCTCCTGCTTAGTCATCTTGAGCTGCTGGTACCAGTGATAGCGTGTCCAGATCACGTCGACCGCAGCCAGCACGCCCGTGGAAAGCATGACGACGATCACCATCTTGCTGACGATCGAGCTCAGCTTGACGAAAATCACCTGCGGATCGGAGAACATCGCGTCGAGCGAGGCGAAATATTCTCCCCGGAGGGTGAAATACATGATGAGCGAGACGATCAGGATCTTGAAGATCGATTTGCCGAACTCCACAAATCCCGGAACGCTGTAGATACGGGTGAAACCCTTCACCGGCGAGATACGAGACATCTGCGGCCGTACCCTCTCGAGCACCATCGACGGCATATTCTGGGCGAAGGAAGAGGCCAGCCCGAAGATGATGAAGAGCAGCATGGCCGGCACCAGGAAGGCCGCCACAGCCCAGCCGAGATGGGCGCTGAGCGAGACGACGTCGGGAGAGTTTTCAAGGCGCCACTGATCCGGTTGCTCGAAGAGGTCCTTCAGCGTTTCGCCGATCCTCGCGACACTCGAAGGAAGAAAAAAGACAAGAAAGACATAGAAGGCGAGGATCGACGCAAACAGCGGCACCTCGCGCGAGACGGGCAGATTGCCTTTCTCGGCCGCCTCCGTCATTCGCTTGGCGGTCGGGTTTTCTGTTTTACTGTCTTTATCTTCGTCCGACACGGTTCAGGACCAATCGACCAATTGCGGGGACGCGGCTCAAACGAATCGTCCGCCGCCACCGACTATCTTAATCGATCGCCAGCTAGCCGCGAATCGAGTCAACAAAAAGACTGTGGGCGAGCGGGGTCGGATTGCATACGTACAAACGAAAACGGAGCGGTCGCCCGCTCCGGTCTCTTCCTCGTGCACTGCTCGTGATCAGGCCGCTTCCGCAGGCTTCTCGTCGTCCTTCTTCTCTTCCTTGAGAAGGATTTGTCCGGAATTGGCGAGTCGGATCGCTTCCTGCGCCACCGCGCGGCGGGCGATTGCCACTTCCCGAGGGTTGAGGCTGGCGGGCTGAACCTGAAGATCGCTTTCGATCATGCGGCGTTGGCGGGGGCTGATGGCCGAGAGCACGCATTCCTTGATCTCGTTGCTCGCACCGCGAAGCGCCATGGTCAGGATGTCCGATGCGACGTCGTTCAAAAGCAGGACACGGCTGCGCTGCGGCATGTACAGCAGGTCTTCGAAGAGGAAGATCTTCGGGCGGACCTTGTTGACCGATTCCTTGCTGATCGTTTCGAGCGAGTTGAGCAGCGTGTCGACCTGGCTCTTCTCGAGTTCGTTCATAAGTTCGGCGACCTTGTTGGAGCCGTTGGAGTTGCGCTCTGCGTCGACGGCGGCAATCAGTTCGACCACGCGGTTTTCGATGATCTGCGCTGCCTTCGGGCTGACTTCCTTCATGTTGACCGCGCGATTCATGACATCGGCGCGGCGGCTGTCGGGAAGCTGCAGTAGTACTTTCGCACCGAAACTCGACGGCATCTGAGAGAGAATGTAAGCGATTGTCTGCGGATGTTCGCGTGACAGGAACTTGCCGATGAATGCCGGCTCGGCATCCTGCAACCGGTCCCAGATGTTGGCTTCGTAACCCTGGAACGCGGCGCGGCGCCCAAGCAGTCCGTCCACTTCTTCCGGGGTCAAGCCGGCTTCGAGAATACCCTCGATTGCCGCGGCATTGTCCATGAGGCCGGTGCCTTCGGTGAACAGGTCCTCGAATTCGTTCACGAGCTGAAGAAGTTCATCGGGGGGAATCGTCCGCAATGTCTGCGCCGATGCGATGATGTTCTGCAGCTCGCTCTGGGTAAAATACTTGAGAAGTTTGCCGGCGATGCCCTTGCCCATGGCAAGGAGAACCGCCGCAGCCTTTTCGGCCTGGGACAACGGTTTTGTAGAGAGCGCGCTACCGCCGAAATCCTCAAAGTCCATCATGGTCTTCCCTCTCTGTCCCGAACAGGGATCAGGTTCTTCTCGTGCTCAGTACTTCCGTCAGTTTGACACCGAAGCGCGTGTCGTCATTTTCAAGGACGGTGATCTCGCCCTTGCCGATGCGGCGGCCGTTGACCATGATTTCCACCGGTTCGCCAATTCTCTTGTCGAGCGCGATCGTGGCGCCCTCTTCAAGGCTCATCAGGCCGGAAACCTGCATGCGGCTGGTGCCCAGCACGATCTCGACGTCGATCGGGATATCCATGATCAGATCGAGATTTGCGTTCAGGGCGCTGCCCGGCTCTTGATAACCCGTACCCGTACCTGCAGAAGAACTGCCGAAATCGCTGCCGCCGAAACTGCTGTCGCCGCCGAAGGTCGTACCGCCGGCAAAATCAGCACCGCCGCCGAAGCTATCGGTCTGGGCTTCGAAGCCGCCGCCAAAGGCCGGAGCGTCTGCTGAAAAGTCGCTGGTTCCGGACGCGCCAAAATCGGCGTCGAAGCCCGGCACACCGCCATCGGCGTCAGCCTTCAAGACGCCGCGCAGATCGTCGATGGCCTGATCCAGTTCGACTCCATTGTCGAGAGGCATCAGCGCGTCGTCTTCGGTGAGAGGTGTCTTCTTCGTAGCCATGCGGTCATTATTCCTGTTGAAACTTGCGTCAGCCTGCCCTGCCGAAGTGTACAGGCCGGTGCGGGTCTAACCTATCAGATGCCTGAGAATCTCGTCGTCCGTACTGATGTTATCCTTTACGCGGACTGTATAACGTTCGCCCGATCGCCCAAATTCGCACGAGTACATGTCTTTGCCATTGGCACTGACCTGGACGCGGACATCCCGCTTATCCTGGAAGGCGATCACGTCGCCGGCCGCCAGCCGGGAGATCGTGCCCAGAGTAAGTTTCTGCAGGCGAATACGGGCTTCCAGCGTAACATTCGAGCGGCGCACCTGGTCATTCATGCGGTCGGTCCATTCTGGTTTTGCCTTGGGAGCCTGGTTTTTCGCCTTGGGAGTCGTCACCTTGGTTTTGAGAAAGGCGCGCTGCGGAATGACAAGAGCGAATTCCGAGGTGGTCGAACCGAGTTCGAACGCCATTCGGATTGCTACGCCAAATTCAGGACGGGTAACGTCTTCCGGCTTCGGTCGGTCCTCAGCGTTGTGAGGACGCTCGAGGCTTGCCTCAAAACCGCCCGGCGCGTTGACGCCGGAGCGGAGTACGTTAGCAATCCGTTCGAAGACCATCACGGCGAGATCCAGTTCGATCTCGGACAGCGGACGATCGATCGGCTGGGTAATCGTTTCGGGTGCCGCTCCCAGCATCAACTCCATGAGAGCGATGATGAAGCTGTTGCCGCAGGCAAGCACGAAGTTGGGGGACCAGTTGCGAAGACCGCCGTCGGTCAGCGCGAACCCGTCGCCGAGGTCTGCGACAAGGTCGTTCATTAGGCCGGATGTGCAGCTGACATAGGACACGCCGATGCGGATGCCGGTTTCGCTGTGAAAGACATCCGGCAGGAACTCCATGTAGAGTTGGGCAAATTCGCTGCTGATCTTTTCGACGGTCCTCTTGTCGCCAAGTCCGCCGGTCAGTTTCGCGAGAAGCGCCAGATCCATTCCCGGCGCGAGGGTTGGGGTCGTTTCACTAGTCGTCATCATGCCGCCTTTTCACCGCCAGGATTCATCATTTCCTGCTCGACCGAATCGATCGAAGGGCGTTCTTTGTTGGAGATTGTCTTGCGTCCGTATTCCAGCGCGACCTGCGGCACGGAACCGTTCATGTAGGCAAGCAGGGTCTGCTTGACGATGATGTAGAGGCGCTGCTGCTTGCCGCGCACGATCTTGATCTGCGAGCAGATGGGATTGCAGACGCAGTACGACAGGAAGATGCCGAGCATGGTGCCGACGAGTGCCGCGCCGATCAGGCCGCCGAGAACCTCGGGGGACTCGTTGATCTTGCTCATCGCCTTGATGACCCCGAGAACGGCCGCGATGATACCGATGGCAGGAAAGGAATCCCCGACCGCGGTGATCGCGTGATAGGGCTTCATCTTGTCCTGGAACATCGTGTCCAGCTCTTCGTCCATCAGCGCCTCGATCTCATGTGAACGGGCATTGCCGATGATGATCAGGCGGACATAGTCGCAGATGAACGCGGTCAGTTCCTTGTTCTTCAGCACCGTCGGGGCGGTCTGGAAGATCGACGATTCGTCTGGATTGTCGATATGCGCTTCGATTTCGTTGCGCGACTTGGTTCGCAGGTCCCGCATCAGAGAATAAAGCACGCCGAGGACGTCGAGATAATTGCGTTCTTTCGGCACTGCATTCTTCAAGGCTTCACCAAGCGCCTTGCCCGAATCCTTCACGACCTTCATCGGGTTGCCCATAATGAACGCGCCGACGCCTGCACCGCCGATGATCATGAGCTCGAAGGGCTGAACGAGAACGTCAACGTGGCCGCCCATGGCCATGAAGCCACCGAGGATACAGCCAACCGAGATGATAAAGCCGATAATAATATTCATCGTGAACCTGTGCCGATCGTTTTCGTTCGGTTTCGGGATACGGTCTCTGGCTTGCGTGAGGCTGGCTCTCGGCGCTTTGAACGAAGGGGAGCCGGACAGCTTCGCGCAAGTCTTTGCGCATAGTTCTCGCCAGGATCGGACCGGATTGCCCGCTCCACAGACTTTGGTGAGCCATCGTGATCACGACCTATACCAGCTATGCCATGATCAGCCGCGACCTGCCGAAATCGCTGGCGCGGGTCGCAGAAAAGCCGGATGTTGCGCGCGAGACGGAATATTACCTTTCCAAGATCGGCAGCATCAAAACCCTCGACGATTTCATGGCCGACAGCCGCGTCTATAACTACGCGCTGAAAGCCCACGGCCTGGAGGATATGGCTTATGCCAAGGCCTTCATCCGCAAGGTCCTGGCTGAAGGTACCGACGCAGATACCGATTTTGCCAACAAGCTCTCCGATAGCCGCTACGCTTCGCTGGTGGAATCACTGAACTTCGCAGCCCATGGCGCGGCTGCGACATCCTTCGAAAAGGCCCAGAAGGGCGTCGTCGACAAATTTCAGCGTCAGACGCTGGAAGAAGAGGCAGGCGCGGAAAACATGGGCGTGCGTCTTGCGCTCTATTTCGAGCGTATGGCGCCGACCATCAAATCCGGCATGGAAATCCTGGCGGACGATGCTCTCTCGGAAGTAATGCGGACCACTCTGCAGTTGCCCGATGAGATCGTTGGCGCGGACCTCGACCGACAGGCAAAATATATCGAAGAGGTCGTCGATATCGAGGATTTCCAAGATCCGGCCAAGGTCGGCAAATTTCTCGAACGGTTCACCGCCATGTGGGAGCTGGAGAACCCCTCCGAAAGCTACGACCCGGCAAGCCTGTTCACCTCTTCCTCGAGCGGGATTTCCACCGATCTCCTGATCTCGATCAATAATTTGAAACTCGGAGGCAAATGATATGCAGTCCGGACTTTACGTCGGCATTTCTTCGCAAATCGCGCTCGAGCGCCGCTTGAACACGATCGCCGACAACATGGCCAACATGAACACCGTCGGGTTTCGCTCGACGGAGGTCAAATTTGACGAAGTTCTGAGCAAGACCCAGAACGACCTTAACGCAAAGGTGGCCTTCGTTACGCAGGGTAACGACTATCTGTCGACGCGCACAGGAGAGCTGCAGCGCACCGGCAATCCTCTGGACTTTGCGATCAAGGGCGATGCCTGGTTTGCCATCGACACGCCGGCGGGTCAGGTTCTCACCCGGGACGGCCGTCTCACCATGGATGAAGCCGGCCAACTTCGATCCAGCCGGGGTTATCCGGTCCTGGATGCAGGCGGCGCACCGATCCAGCTCAACCGTGACGGTGGACCGCCGACAGTCGGGGCTGACGGCATCGTCATGCAGAACAACCAGCCAGTCGCCACTCTCGGTCTTTTCACCGCCGACATTTCCAAGGGCTTCGTTCGCTATGAGAACGAAGGGGTTATTCCGACCGACAATCCGCAGCCCGTTCTGGAAGGCATGCAGAATTCCGTGGTGCAGGGTTACGTCGAACAGTCCAACGTCAACGGCATCAGTGAGATGACCCAGCTTATCCAGGTCAATCGTGCCTTCGAAAGCATTTCGGCTCTGATGCGCGACAGCGAAAACTCGATGAGCTCCGCCATCAAGACGCTCGGCGGATCCAACAGCTAATAGGAAAGACAGCCCACCATGATGGAAGCGGCTATCCTCGATGCAGTCAACGGCGGCAAGCTTGCGCAACTTGCAGGGCTTGTAGGGCGCTATGCCAACCCTGCCTTTTCTGTCGCGCATGGTGGTCATGTCAGGACCATCGCCGCAGGACACTATACCGTTGCCGGCCTTTCGAAGCATGTGCGGCTTGGCGAATTCGTCGCTCACCGCAGTGCGACCGGTATTCATCTGGGCGAGGTCGTTCGTGTCGAGCCGGATATCGTCTATGTCAGCCCGATCGAGCCGGGCGAACCGATCGGCATCGGAGACACCGTCATCCGCAAAGGCGCTTTTCGGGTCGCTCCGGACGATAGCTGGTGCGGCCGGACGATCAGCTCGCTTTGTGAGCCGATCGACGGCAAGGGGCCGATCTCCAAAGGTCACAATCCCCGTTCTATCGCCAACACCGCGCCACCCTCGATGACGCGCAGCCGCGTCGAGACCGGTTTCAAGACCGGCGTCAGGGCAATCGATATCTTCTCGCCGCTCTGCCTCGGTCAGCGTCTCGGCATCTTTGCCGGTTCCGGTGTCGGTAAATCGACTTTGCTGTCCATGCTTGCTCGGGCCGATGCCTTCGACAAGGTGGTGATCGCGCTGGTCGGCGAACGTGGCCGCGAAGTGCGTGAATTCATTGAGGATACGCTTGGCGACAACATGGCGAAATCGATCGCTGTCGTCGCGACCAGCGATGAAAGCCCGATGCTGAGGAAAATGGCGCCGCTGGTTGCCATTACGATTGCGGAGCACTTCCGGGATCAGGGCGACAACGTGCTGTTCATCGCCGACAGCGTGACGCGTTTTGCCCATGCCATTCGGGAAGTCGCCGTCGCGTCGGGCGAACCGCCGATCGCCCGTGGCTATCCGGCGTCGGTGTTTACGGAATTGCCGCGCCTGCTGGAGCGCGCCGGTCCGGGCGTCGAGGGAACGGGCACGATCACCGCAATCATCTCGATCCTCGTCGACGGCGATAACCACAATGACCCGATTGCGGACTCTACCCGCGGTATTCTGGACGGGCATATCGTGCTCGACCGTTCGCTTGCAGAGGAAGGGCGCTATCCGCCGATCAATCCGCTTGCCTCAATCTCACGTCTGGCCCGAAAGGCGTGGACGGATGACCAGGAAAAGCTGGTCGCACGTCTGAAATCGCTCGTGCATCGCTACGAGGAAACGCGCGACCTGCGCCTGATCGGGGGTTATCGCGCCGGCAGCGATCCGGACCTCGACATGGCGATCAAGCAGGTGCCGGTCATCTATGAGGTCCTGAAACAGACGCCGGGGGAAAAGCCGGCTCTCGACGCCTATGCGGACCTGGCGAACGCACTGCGGGCTGCTGCGGGGCAGGGCACTCCGCCATCCGCCATAGCAAGAAGGTGATTGTGGGATGAGCGACTTACACCACGAAGACGAGGCCGCACCTCCGCACAGAACGCCAAAGGCCGCCTCGCGGCTTGGCGACAAGATCCTGATTGCCGTTGGTGTGGCGCTTGCAGCGGCCTCCGCTTCTTTCCCCTGGTATGTCTTCTTCAACGAGGAGAAGTTCGGCATCCGCACCACGGAGCTCGGACGCACTCGTGACCTGCCTCCTGGCGCGGGACGTCCGGTCGTCAATGTCTCGCCGCTCGCCATGACGGACAGCTCCAAGGAGGACTGGCCGGCTCCACCCGAACCTACCGATGCTCTGACGACCGCCACCACCTCATCGGTGGGCGAAGCGCGTGACAGGGGTGCTTTTCGCGAAGAGCAGCCGTTTCCGGGAAAGAGCGGCTTCAAGCTGCTGCATGTCGCCAACGGCCGTGCTTTGATCGAGGACGGCGCGGGCATGTACATGGTCCGCGTCGGTTCGATCCTGCCCGATAACAGCAAGCTCGCCACGCTCGAGCAGCGTGACGGCAAATGGGTGATCATCACATCCACGGGACAAGTCTATCAGGACACGCAAACGTCGCGACCGTAAGTCCGACGCAAGGTTACCAGCCTAGGCTTCAGGCAAATAATGGAGAGAAGCCTATGCAACCGATTCAGCTCTTTGAAATGGCATCACGTCAGGCCGAGTGGCTTTCCGTGCGCCAGGAGGTGGTTGCAGGCAATATCGCGAACGCCAATACGCCAAAATATAAGGCGAAGGACGTATCGCCCTTCGATGCCGTCCTCGAGCAGACATATGTTCCGATGGCTCGCACCCATGCCTCCCACTTCGCTGCAAACAACATCAGCGACGAGGTCGAAATCAAGGAATCGGAACTGAACGAAGAGATCGGCGTCCAGGAATCCGGCAATACCGTCTCGCTGTCCGATGAGCTGTCGAAGACGGGTGAAATCAAGCGCCAATACGAACTGAGCACAGGTCTGGTGAAGTCGTTTCACAGCATGATGCTGATGATAGTGAAGAGGTAAGCAAATGGATCCGCTTTCAGCCTCGCTGAAGATCGCTGGATCGGGAATGGAAGCACAGGCGACCCGCCTGCGCATCGTTTCCGAAAACATCGCCAACGCCCGCTCGACCGGAGATACGCCCGGTGCGGACCCCTACCGTCGCAAGACGATCACCTTCGGTGCCGAACTCGACAAGGCAAGCGGCGTCGACGTGGTGGAGGTCGAGAAGCTCGGCGTCGACAATTCGAAATTCGCTCTGGAATACGACCCGGGCAACCCGGCTGCAGACGAGAAGGGCATGGTCAAGATGCCCAACGTCAACATGCTGATCGAGATGGCGGACATGCGCGAAGCCAATCGCTCCTACGAAGCCAACATCCAGACCATCAAGCAGACGCGCGAATTGATCGCTGCGACGATTGACCTTCTGAAGGCCGGACAATGATCGAAAAAATTCAAAACGTTAGCTCTCTTTCGCTCGGCAACGGCATCGATGAGATCGGCTCCACGACGGGATCGGCGCTCGGCACGACATCGCTGACGCCCGGCGAGAATACCGGCATGAACTTCGCCCAGGTTCTGGGCGACATGGCGACCGACACCATGAATAGTCTGAAGGGCGCCGAAGCAATGTCCTTCAAGGGGATACAGGGCAAGGCTAACACCCGTGAAGTCGTCGATGCGGTGCTGGAAGCACAGCAATCGCTTCAGACGGCCATGTCGCTCCGCGACAAGATCGTCTCGGCCTATCTCGAAATCACGAAAATGCAGATCTAAAGTTTTGAGGACGAAGACATGAGAGCGCTTTCCGTCGCAGCAACGGGCATGGATGCCCAGCAGACCAATCTCGAAGTCATCGCGAACAACATCGCCAACATCAACACCACGGGCTATAAACGCGCGCGTGCCGAGTTTTCCGATCTGCTTTATCAAAGCGAGCGGGCTCAGGGCGTTCCGAACCGTGCCAACCAGGCGATCGTGCCGGAAGGCGCCAATATCGGTCTTGGCGTGCAAACCTCCGCCGTTCGTAACATCCACACCCAGGGTGAACTGTCGCATACGGAAAACGACCTCGACGTCGCGATAGTCGGCCGCGGCTGGTATCAGGTCCAGTCTCCGGACGGCACGACGCTCTACAGCCGCGCCGGCGCCTTCAACAAGAATGCGCAAGGGCAGCTCGTCACGATCGACGGTTATGCGATCGTGCCGAACATCACCTTTCCGGCGGATGTGAGTGAAACCCAGATCACCCGTACCGGCCAGGTCATGGTCCGCGTCGGTAGTTCCAGCGATTTCACCGAAATCGGTCAGTTGACGGTTGCCAACTTCGTGAACGAGGCCGGCCTCCAGCCGCTCGGCGACAACCTGTTTGCACAGACCGCGGCATCCGGCGAGCCGATCGTTGCCGCGCCGGAAGATCCAGGCTTCGGTTATCTGAAGCAAGGTTATCTGGAATCGTCGAACGTCGATGCCGTCAAGGAAATCACCGACCTGATTTCAGCCCAGCGTGCTTACGAGATGAATTCCAAGGTCATTACCACCGCGGATGAGATGGCGCAGATCGTCAGTAAGAACCTGAAATAATAACAGGAGACGGGAGACATGAGGTTTCGCCGGAAGAATGCGATCGGGGCCAGGCTGGCTATGCCTTTGCTGGCTGCTCTCCTTGCCGGAGCGGGTTCGCCCGCTCTTGCCGGAATGGGAACGGCGGTCGTGCCGACCTCGACCATCTATCCGGGCGAGGAAATTTCCGCCGGCAAGGTCGAAGAGGTCGAGGTCACCAATCCGAATCTCTCGGGCGATTACGCCCGCTCCTCCCACGAAGTTGTCGGCATGGTAGCCAAGCGTACCCTGCTGCCGGGGCGAACCATTTCGGTCTCTGCGTTGCGCGAGGCATTTGCCGTGACGCGGGGTTCCTCTGTCCGCCTGACCTTCTCAATCGGCAACATGACCATCTCGGCCTCGGGTTCGCCGCTTGAGAATGCCGCGGTCGGCGATGTCATCCGCGTGCGCAACACCGATTCGGGCGTCACGGTCAGCGGCACCGTCATGGCTGACGGCACGGTACAGGTGATGGCGAAATGAAAAAGAACTGGCTATTCCCCGCTCTTGTCCTGATGGGATCGCTTCTATGGGCGGTGCCGGCATCCGCCGATAACGCGCGCATCAAGGATATCGCCTCACTGCAGTCCGGCCGCGACAACCAGCTTATCGGTTACGGCCTCGTCGTCGGTCTTCAAGGGTCCGGCGACAGTCTGCGCTCCTCTCCATTTACCGATCAGTCGATGCGCGCGATGCTGCAGAACCTCGGCATCTCAATGCAGGGCAGCCAGGCGAACGCCAAAAACGTCGCCGCTGTAATGGTGACGGCGAACCTGCCCCCCTTCGCAAGCCCGGGCAGCCGCATCGACGTCAATGTCAGCTCCCTCGGCGACGCCACCTCTCTGCGCGGCGGCACCCTGGTCATGACTTCGCTTTCCGGCGCTGACGGCCAGATTTACGCGGTTGCCCAGGGCGCCTTGATCGTTTCCGGCTTTTCCGCCCAGGGTCAGGCCGCGACGCTGACCGAAGGCGTTACGACTGCCGGCCGCGTTCCAAACGGTGCCATCATCGAGCGTGAACTGCCGTCCAAGTTCAAGGACTCGGTCAATCTTGTCCTGCAGCTGCGCAATCCCGATTTTTCGACAGCGGTACGAATTGCCGATAGCGTCAACGCCTTTGCGTCCCGCCGCTACGGCGGTCCGGTTGCGGAACCGCGCGACAGCCAGGAAGTCATTGTCCAGAAGCCGAAATCTGCGGACCTGACCCGTCTGATGGCCGAGATCGAAAATCTGGTGGTCGAGACCGATACCCCGGCAAAAGTTGTCGTCAACGAGCGCACCGGCACGATCGTCATCGGGGCGGATGTCAAAGTATCCCGCGTGGCGGTGAGCTACGGCACCCTGACCGTGCAGGTCACAGAAACACCGCAGATCGTTCAACCTGAGCCTTTCTCCCGCGGCGAGACCGCAGTTCAGGAGCAGACGGACATCATGGCGATGAAGGATGGCGGGCAGGTCGCGATCTTGAACGGCCCTGATCTGCGGACCCTTGTGGCCGGCCTCAACAGCATCGGCGTTAAGCCGGATGGTATTATCGCCATCCTGCAGGGCATCAAGTCTGCCGGTGCCCTTCAAGCGGAGCTCGTCCTGCAATGACCGAGACCCTGTTCACCATATCCGTATCCAAGACGCTTGCACGACGTGTCCTGACGGCAGCGGCGGTCCTTACGTTGGTCTCCCAGGTGGGTGCGCAACAGCCGGCGACGATTTCTGAAGCGTCCACCAACGACGAGATCCAGAAGTTCTGCACCAACATCGCCGATGCGGCGCGGGACCAGCGTTATCTGCTGCAGAAGCAGGAGCTCGAAAAGCTGCAGGCGGACGTGGACGCCCGGATAGAGGCGCTCGAGCAGCGCACCGCCGAATACCAGGACTGGCTGAAGCGCCGCAACGACTTCCTTGCGCGCGCCCAGGCCGGCCTCGTTGATATGTTCAAGACCATGAAACCCGACGCCGCGGCTCCGCAGCTCCAGGAGATGCGAATGGAGATTGCCGCGGCGATCATCATGCAGCTCCCGGCGCGTCAGTCCGCTCTTTTCCTGAGTGAAATGGATCCGGAAAAAGCCGGCATGATCTCCACGATCATTTCCAGCGCAACCGATCCGAATACCTCGAAAGCACGTCCCAATACTCCGAAAGCGCCCTCATGACGAAACGCATTCAAGCCATCATGGCCGTTCTCCTTCTGGCCGGCTGCCAAAGCCAGACGATCAGGGAGATCGGCAATGCGCCGTCGATGAGTCCGATCGGCAGCGGCCTGCAATATGCGCAGACGCCGCAGATGTCCTCCTATCCGAAGCAGCCGCGGCAGCTTGCAAGCGGCTATTCGCTCTGGAGCGATAGCCAGGCGGCGCTGTTCAAGGATGCACGTGCGCTGAACGTCGGTGACATCCTTACGGTCGACATCAAGATCAACGACAAGGCGACCTTCGACAACGAGACCGAACGCAGCCGCACCAACTCGACCGGGCTGAAATGGGAGCTCGGCGTGAGCAACCTCTTCGGCTGGACGCCGGAAGCGGAAGCGACCGGCGACCTTGGGTCGAATTCGAGCACGGATTCGGAAGGAAAGGGCAAGACGAAGCGGTCCGAATCCCTCAAGCTGCTGGTCGCGGCAGTGGTCACCGGCATTCTCGAGAACGGCAATCTCCTGATCAGCGGCTCCCAGGAAGTCCGCGTCAACCACGAGATCCGCATCCTGAACGTGGCGGGCATCGTGCGGCCGCAGGATGTCGATTCGCAGAATACCATTTCCTACGACAAGATCGCCGAAGCCCGCATCTCCTACGGCGGCCGCGGCCGTCTGATGGAAGTTCAGCAGCCTCCGGTCGGCCAGCAGGTCGTCGACCTGTTCTCGCCCTTCTGACGGTATCGTATAGAGATCTCTTTTTGAGGGTTTGAAGACCATGGCGGAAGAAGCACAGGCAGGCGAAGCCGGTGGCAAGAAGAAGGGTGGCTCCGTAATGCTGATCGCGGGCCTTTCCGTCCTCACGCTTGTCGGCGCCGGCGGCGGCTGGTTCGTCGGCAAAATGATCGCGCCCAAGGATCCGGCGGCCGAAGCGCAGCATGAAGAAGCCGCCGCTGGCGGCGAACATGGCGAAGGCAAGAAGGAGGAGGGGCTGCCTCATATCTCCACGGAAGCTGCGGGCGTCGTTCTCCTTGAGCCGATCACCACCAATCTCGCCTATCCGTCCGAGAACTGGATCCGCCTCGAGGTGGCGCTCGCCTTCAAGGGCGCGCCGGAACTGCCCCTCGCTGAAGATATCCATCAGGATATTCTCGCCTACATGCGGACCGTCTCATTGCAGCAGATCGAGGGGCCGCGCGGCTTCCAATACCTGAAGGACGACCTCCAGGAACGCGTCGATCTTCGCTCGCAAGGCAAGGTCAGCAAGATCATGCTCAGATCTTTCGTGGTGGAATAACGCCATTCCACTATCGACGACAAAACCGGCCTGACATCGTCAGGCCGGTTTTGTTTTGTCCAAGGATACCCTTCCGGATGTTCCGGAAGGGCTGTGAAGAGCGGACTATCGCACCCGCTTCAGGAAACCGTCGGGAGCGACGGTGACGAGCAGCTTGTTTTCGACGGATTTGTCGATCTCGAATTCCGGATGGCTTTTCAGATACTCGAAAACGGCGGTCTTCGGATTGTCGCCGGGGTTCCAGGGGCGATCCTTGAAGAAATCGCGCGGCAGGTCTTCGACAAAGGTATCGAACACCGCGCAATAGCAGCCGGGCGTCACGAGTGGTGCATAGGCTTCGAGCTCGGCAAGCACGTGTTCGTGAGTATGCATCGAATCAAGGCAGACCATCACCCGCTTGTAGGGAGCCGCGGCTTCGCGCACCGCATCGACGATCTCCTTTGCGACCGACGATCCTTCGAACATCTGGATGCGGCTTGCCATCGGATGGGTCTCGATCGCCTCGCGATTATGGGTGCGGATGTCGATATCGATGCCGATCACCTTGCGATCTGATTTCTTGGGATCGATCGTCGTGCCCGCTTCAATGGCATCGCACATATCGAGCAGCGCAAGCATCGACGCGCTAAGGATCAGCGAGCCGCCATGGGCAATGCCCGTTTCGATCACAAGGTCGGGGCGGGTCGCCCAGATGAGCTCCTGGATCGCCTGCATGTCCTGCGGATACTGAATGATCGGGCGCCCGAGCCAATCGAAGTTATAGACATACCGCTTGGCCATGGACATCTCGCGCCAGGCAGAGCTTAGCCCAAGAAATTCCTGATCATTGGCATAGCCTTCCGCGGTCGCCCTGCGCTCCTGCTGAAATTGTTCGATCGGGTTCATGTGTGTCTACCTTCTCTATCGTGCGCCTTGCAGCAACTATTACGCTGCTTCGCGGTTGAGGACCAATGGCAAGAAATCGAGGACGGGCGAGGGCGTAAAACCGAATTCGTCTTTGATCCTGGCCGTGGAGATCGGTGGGAAACTGGTGGTCGGGGCATTCTCGTCGACGGCGAAGGAACAACCCGTCGCATTGGCGATGGCAGAAACCCACGCCCGATGGCTGAGATCGGTGCCGCTCGCCACATTATATATTGCCTGCCTGCCTGCGATGGCGATCTCGGCCAGCAGGCGGGACACGTCATCGATCCAGATATAGTCTTTCGCAGAATCGAGCGCGGTGCGGAGCTGAATATGGCCTTGCTGTGCTTCCCGGCAAAGCTCGCCGACAAATGTGTCAGAACCCGCTTCGTTCGGGCCTACGACATTGGAAAGCCGCGCGATGCGTACGCCCGGCCGCCCTGACGACAGGCAGATCGATTCCCCGGTCATCTTGGAAAGATTGTAGAGGTCGGAAGGGTTGGAAGGGTGTGCGGAAAGCAGGCCGTCTTCTAGCGTATCGCTGCTGTTTGCGTAGATCCGGGTCGAGGAGAGATAGAGGAACGATTGGAAATCGGCATCGCGCAGGAGGTTTGCTGCAAGCGTCACATGCGCTTCGATCGTATCGAAAGGACGGGTACGGAAATCTGCCGTTAGCCCGATGGCGTAGATGCAGTGCCCCAGATCTCCACGCGCTTCGCCAAAATTGTCCCGCGAAACGGGCATTACCTCGTAACCGGCCGCGCGCAGAAACCGTACGACGTGCCGTCCGACAAATCCCGATGCGCCGAGAACGGTGAATCTCATTCGCGATGCCCCAGAACCTTGAGCGGATTGCCGCCGACGATCGTATAGGGTGCGACTTCCCCCCGAACGATCGAGCCTGCCGCGATCACGCAGCCCTTGCGCAGGTGTGCACCATCCAGAATCACCACATTGGCACCGATCCAGACATCGTCCTCGATGCGGATGCCGCCCCGGGTCGGTTGAAAGCCTTGTTCGCGAATCAGGCGATCCTTGTCCTTGAAGGCATGGTTTACGGGCGCGAAGGTGCAGTTGGCCGCAACGAGCACATGATCGCCGAATTCGATGCCATTGCCGGTATAGAAGACGCAACCACTATTGATGTAGCAGAACCGGCCGAACGTGAGATCGCCATTGCCGCCGGCGGGCTTGATCTTGACGAAACTGTCGATCACGCTGTTCTCGCCGACCACGATCTTCGTGCCGCGCGTCGAATCCTCGATATCCGCAAGTGAGCTTACTCGTGCTGACGGGTGGATTTCGATCACGGTTCTTACCTTCGTGATTTTCCGTTATCCCTGCTGAGGGAGACGGAAAGCGGCGTTACTGAATTTTCAGATCCGGCACGGCGGTGACGAATTTGGTGCCCTGCTCGGCAAGAGTCGCCAGCTGCTGACGAACCTCCGTCGCGATGTTCCAGGGCAGGATCAAGACATAGTCGGGCCGCCGCTCGGAGATTACGTCCGGATGGAGGATCGGGATATGGCTGCCCGGCATGAACTTGTTCTGCTTGGCCGCCGCTGCATCGCAGACGAAGGGCACCAGGTCCGGCTTGACGCCCGCGAAGTTGAGGAGCGTGTTTCCCTTGGCGGCAGCGCCATAGGCCGCCACCGTCTTCCCGGCGCGTTTGGCTTCGATGAGGAAGGCGAGGGCGTCGTTCTTGACCTTCTCGGCCTTCACCTGGAAGTCCGCGTAGACTGCGGAACTGCGTAGGCCTCGTGTTTCTTCCTCGGCAAGCAGTGTCGTGACGGCGTCGGTCGTCTGACGCGGATCGTCCGCATGGCATCCATAGACGCGCAGACTTCCGCCATGGGTCGGCAACTCCTCGACATCGAACACCCGCAGACCGGCGCTTTCGAAGATCTTTCCGACGGTGAACAGGGAAAGGTAGGAGAAATGTTCGTGATAGACGGTGTCGAACTGGTTCTGCTCGATCAGCCGCATGACATGCGGAAATTCGAGCGTGACCGTGCCGCCGGCCTTGAGCGCCGCCTTGATCCCCTTGGTGAAATCGTTGATGTCGGGCACATGCGCGTAGACGTTGTTTCCAAGGATAAGGTCCGCGCCTTTGCTTTCATCGGCGAGCCGCTTGCCGAGTGCTTCCCCGAAGAATTCCCGGAGCACCGGTATCCCGAGCTTTTCGGCAGCATCCGCCGTGCTGTCGGTCGGCTCGACGCCGAGGCAGGGAATGCCGGCCGCCACGAAGTTCTTGAGCAGGTATCCATCGTTCGAAGCGACCTCGATGACCATGCTCTGCTGTCCAAGGCCGAGACGCCTGGTGATCATCTCGACATAGCGCGCCGCGTGGACGAGCCAGCTCGAGGAGGCACTCGAGAAATAGGCGTATTCGGGGCTGAACAGCGATTCGGCAGAGGCGTAATCCTCCGTCTGCACAAGCCAGCACTCCTCACAGACCTTGAGCCGCAACGGGAAATAGACTTCCGGCTTGGAAAGGTCCTCTGCCGCCAAATAGGCATTGGACGGCGGCGCGAAGCCAAGATCGAGGAAGTCGCAGCGAAGCGCGCTACCGCAGTGGCGGCATTTCATGAGATCAGTCCTGTAAATTTCTCTGTCAGATATGGATGGTTTCGGTCCCGCTCCGACATCTCGGTGACAGCGAGCGGCCAATTGATATGGAGCGTTGGGTCTTGTGAATTCAGTGCGCCTTCCGAGCCGGGAGCATAGGGCACCGAATGAAGATAGAGAAGCTCGCAATCATCGGTCAGCGCCTGGAAGCCGTGCGCGAAACCCTCGGGGATCAGAAGAGAGCGACGGTTGCCCTCCGACAGTTCTTCGGCGTGCCATTTCAGGAAGGTAGGTGATCCCGCCCGCAGGTCGACGGCCACGTCAAACACCGCGCCGCGGATGCAGTTGACCAGCTTCATTTCCGAATGCGGCGGTTGCTGGAAATGCATGCCGCGCAAGGTGCCTTTGCGTGCTGTCATAGTGAGATTGATCTGGGCAATCGGTTTGATCCAACCGGCAGTCGCCAGCTCCTCCGCGCAAAACATGCGCGACA
Organism: Neorhizobium huautlense; assembly: GCF_002968575.1. Taxonomy (GTDB): domain Bacteria; phylum Pseudomonadota; class Alphaproteobacteria; order Rhizobiales; family Rhizobiaceae; genus Neorhizobium; species Neorhizobium huautlense. The sequence goes on from NZ_PVBM01000002.1 coordinate 315,472, forward strand.
GGAAGCCTCGCGAATCACCGAGGTTCTGCCGCTCGACGAGCTTCAAGCCGGCGAATGGCAGATCGGTGACTGTAAAGCGGCTCAAGGGCGTGCCTCGTATTCGGCGATTTCGGTTTCGCAGAGCACGCGCGCATCGGCGCCATCCCGCTGCGCGCGATACCACTTCATGGTCCGGTCGACGGCCTCTGTCAGCGACCAGCGCGGCTCGATATCCAAGATATGCCGCGCCTTGGCTGTTTCCAGTGCAAGCCAACCGGCCTCGTGCGGGCCTTCCGTGCCGTCGCCATAATGCACATCGCCGCGGCCGTAGGAGGCGCGGGCAATCTCGATAACCTCGCGAACGGGTGCTGCCTCGTGGCTGACCGGCCCAAAATTGAATGCATCTGCAAGTGACGGATCGGCCCAGAGCCGCTCCGCCAATACGAGATAGGCCGACAGGGGCTCAAGGACGTGCTGCCAGGGGCGTTTTGCCTCCGGCCGCCGCACTTGCAATACACTGCCCGACTGCCAGGCACGGACTGCATCCGGTAATAGCCTATCCGCCGACCAGTCGCCGCCGCCGATGACATTGCCGGCCCGAGCACTGGCGACTGCTACGCCTTTTTCCCGCAAAAACGAATCCCGATAGCTCGAAATCACGATCTCGCAGGCGGCCTTGCTGGCGCTATAGGGGTCGTGTCCGCCGAGATGGTCGGTTTCCCGATAGGGGAAGGCGTGCTCAAGATTGCGATAGACCTTGTCGGTGGTGATCGCCACGACGACGCGTGCCGTTTCCACGAAGCGAATTGCCTCGAGCACGTTTGCTGTCCCCAGCACGTTGGTTGCGAATGTGCCGATCGGATCCTGATAGCTCGGACGAACCAGGGCTTGGGCTCCGAGATGCAGAATGATCTCAGGTGAAGCCGCTTTAACCAGTTCGGCGAGCTTCCCGGCGTCCCGGATATCCTGGAAATGACTTGCAGCAAGATCGGGACGGGCAAGGGTGAACAGGTTCGGCTGGGTTTCCGGAGGCAAGGAAATGCCGGTCACCTCCGCACCGAGCCGCTTCAGCCAGATGGAAAGCCAGGCGCCTTTGAAGCCCGTATGTCCTGTGAGAAGGACCCGCTTGCCTGCCCAGAAGCCGGGGTTCGGGAGTGCGCCTCCGGTCACGGCCAGATCTTCCACGGTGCATCTCCAGATGCCCAGAGCTCTTCGAGAAGATTCTTTTCGCGCAACGTATCCATCGGCTGCCAAAAACCTTCATGCTCATAGGCCATCATTTCGCCCATCGCTGCCAATGTGGACATAGGCGCCGATTCCCACGGCACGTTGTCCCCTTCGATGAGTTCGATGCATTTCGGCGAAAGTACGAAGAAGCCGCCATTGATCAGGCCGCCATCGCCCCGCGGCTTTTCCACAAAGCCCGTCACCTGATTGCCGGAACGCTCCAGGGCGCCGTAGCGGCCCGGAGGATGAACCGCGGTGACCGTTGCCATCTTCCCGTGGGTGCGATGGAACTTCACCACCTCCGTGATATTCACGTCGCTTAAACCGTCACCGTATGTGAAGCAGAAGCTCTCTTCGTTGCGGAGATATTCCTCGACGCGTTTCAGGCGGCCGCCGGTCATGGTGGCTTCGCCGGTGTCGATCAGCGTCACTTTCCATGGATCGGCACTGCGGCGGTGAACCTGCATTTCGTTGTAGGCCATGTCGAATGTCACGTCCGACATGTGCAGGAAGTAGTTCGCGAAATACTCCTTGATGACATATCCCTTGTATCCGCAGCAGATGATGAACTCGTTCACACCATGGGCGGAATAGAGTTTCATGATGTGCCACAGGATTGGGCGGCCGCCGATTTCGATCATCGGCTTGGGCCGGAGATGTGTCTCTTCCGAAATGCGGGTCCCTAACCCACCGGCCAAAATAACAGCTTTCATTCTTTCTCTCCCTGCCTGCAGGGGGCGGGATCCGCTCCCTCGATCGAGATCCCGCGATATCCTGTCAGCCTTTTTCGGGCCGGCTATCTTACAAGAGGATGGTCTGTATCAAGTCTTCCTGGGCAAATACAAGGTTGGGCTCGTATCCCTGCTCCAGATAACGGTCGCGCTGTTCGGGCGAAAACACCAGGACGGCCGTCTTGCTGATGAAATCCTTGGTCGGTTCCACGGGATCATCGATGATCTCTATCCGCGCTGGGAAGTTCACCTTGCGGATTCTTTCCTTGAGGATGATCGTGTCGAGGAAGCCGTGCAATATCAGGTTTTCGATGCCGCCGGCAGCGTTGACCTGCCAGGCAAGCGTTTCGAGGGCGGCTGCGAGCATGAGCCCGTCGCGCGCCGCAACCACTTCGGGATGCTTGTCCAGTCCACCGAAGACGATGCGGGTGTAGATTTCATAGGCCTTGACGAATTGCCGCGACGCGACCAGCAGCCGGAGCGCCACGGTCATGCGGATCAGCGTGAACATCCGGCACATATATTCCTGGGTGAACTTGTCGTTGTCGTCCCGGGAGATCTGCCCGCGCTTGATGCCGAAGTAGAGGAAATACTCCAGGCCGCCGCGATACTGGTCCCAGCCGGACATTGCGATTTCGTGGCCGCCCTGGGGGCGGTCGCGGCCGATCTCGGAACGAATCACCTGCCGGTAGAATGGCTGCTTCAGGAATGCGATGTCGCCCTGATCCAGGAAATGCGCCAGAAGCGGGAAGGCATAGAAGCAGATGTCGCGTGGCACCCAGGTCGTCCTGAGCGCGCTGGTGCGGAATACGGCGATTTCCGGGAATATGTGCTTGTTGTAGATGAAGTTGAATACCTCACCGAAACTGCGCTGGCGGAAAATGGTATCTTCCTCGAGCTGATAGAAGATATCCATGTCCTTTTCGAGGATACCGTCATAGGTCCACCACGGGGCGTGGCACACGTTGACGGTGGGATTCTCGTCCATGAACTTCAGCGCGTTGAGGAGACCTTCGAAGATCAGGCGGTCGTCATCTGCCACGTACACGGAATATTCGCCGTGGGCGCGTCTATACGTCCCGTTCACGTTGACGAACGGGCCGTTGTTTTCCGCCCGCAGATAATAGCGGATCGGCAATTCGGCCGAGAGCTCTTGAACCACCTCGCCGGTGTTGTCGGTGGATGCATTGTCCGAAATGATGATCTCATAGGGAAAGTCGAACTGAAATTCCTTGATGCGCCCCAGGCATGCGCGCAGATGAGCAGCGCGATTGTAGGTTGGGATGCAGATGCTGAGCTTGATGGAATTCACTTAGATTTCCTCGATCGGGGGTTTCAAGCCGCCTGGTCTGTCGCTGACCGGAAGCGGCTTGGCGATGTTGATATGATGCAGGACTGCGGCAAGTTCTCGCTGCGTCGCGATTTACAGCGGCAGTATTTCCACAACTGATTCGTGTTCAGGCTCCCGCCATCATGAGATTTCTGAGCAGACGCTAACGGTCGAGACTTGTGCAAAACTGAAGCCTCACGGGATCTCGAAACAGAGACGAACCGGGGTCGATCGGCCAAATACGGCCATCTTCCTGTTCACGACCGCAGGTACGGGCCGGTAATCTGTTGACCGCGGTTGGCGAGGGTGACTATCGAAGGGAGTGTAAAGGACCCTCATGATCGCATGATTCGGCTGATCTATCTGCTCGTCGCGCTGATCGCGACACCCGGGCTTGCGCTCGCCCAACAATCACCTGCGGATCTTCTCAATCTGCCGGTGGATGGTTCCGCTGCTGCTTGGATCATCCGTACCTTCGGGCTTTTGACGGTCCTGTCGGTCGCGCCCGGCATCCTGATCATGGTCACAAGCTTTCCGCGCTTCGTGATCGCGTTTTCGATTCTCCGATCAGGTATGGGGCTTGCTACGGCACCCTCCAACATGGTGCTGATCTCGATGGCGCTGTTCATGACCTTCTATGTCATGTCGCCCACATTTGATCGCGCCTGGAACGAAGGTGTCCAGCCGCTTCTTCAGAACCAGGTAACGGAAGCGGAGGCGGTGCAGCGAATTGCCGAGCCTTTTCGGGTTTTCATGTCCGCCAATACCAGAGACAAGGACCTGGAGCTTTTTGTCGAGATCGCTCGCGAGCGGGGCCAGTCGGTCGGTACTCCTGAGGCGATCGACTATCGCGTCCTGATCCCCGCTTTCATGCTGTCGGAAATCCGGCGCGGCTTCGAAATCGGTTTTTTGATCATCCTGCCCTTCCTGGTGATCGACATGATCGTTGCTGCCATCACCATGGCGATGGGCATGATGATGTTGCCGCCGACATCGATCTCACTCCCTTTCAAGATTCTCTTTTTCGTCTTGATCGACGGCTGGAACCTGCTCGTGGGAAGCCTTATCCGGTCCTTCGGGTGATAGAGAAATGGCGGGGACGGCCCCGCCATTTTGTTTACGCGGTGCGTGTGCTGAAAGGCGCCTCACGCGGAGGTAGGGCCGGAACCGCAAAATGGTCCGGCTTCAGCTTGGCCTTTGCCCGGTCGACCATCATTTCATAGCCCGTTTCCAGATGACGGCAGAAGCGCTCCGCATCGAAGAGCGGTTTGATGAAGCGGTTCTCCTCAAGCCGTGTGCGGATTTCTTGAAGCTCTTCCCGGTTCTTGAAATAGTGCACGGCGCGGTTCACGTAGTCGTCGGTCGTGTCGCAGACCATTTCCGGAAGGCCGACGGCGTTGAGCAGGCTCTCGCTAACGCGCGAGGCGAAGTTCACGCCCTTGAAGGTCAGCATCGGCAGACCGCACCAGAGTTTTTCGGACGTGGTGGTATGTCCGTTGTAGGGATAGGTATCCAATCCGAGGTCTGTAAGCGCGATGCGGTCGAGATATGCGGAATAATCCAGCACACGGTCACCGAAAAGGATGCGCTCGCTGGCGATGCCGGCGTCAGTGAAGCCCTTGAGCAGGTTCTTGCGCGATCCGAAGGTTTCCTTGCAGATCAGGAAGAGGTAGCTGCCGGGGGTCGCCTTGAGAATGCGGATCCAGAGATCGAGCGTTGTCCGGCTGATCTTCCAGTGGGTATGGAAGCACGAGAAGATGAAGGCGTTCTGCGGCATCCGGCACATGCTGCGATCGATCTTCCTGGGCAGCGACCGGTGGATCGCATCATTCGGGAAGAACGTCTCCGGCATCCAGCAGATCTTTTCATAGTAATTCGGGAAAGATGTCTCAGGCACGACGGTGCGGTCGGCAATCAGGTAGTCGATGTCGACGTTGACCACGGTGCCGGGATATCCAAGCCAGGTCACATGAACGGGCGCTGTCAGCTGGTTCATGATCGGGACGCGGGTTTCGGCGGTATGGCCCTGGAGATCGACCAGGATGTCAATGTTCGCGGCCTTGACGGCCTCCACCGCTTCGTCGTCCGTCATGTTGCGGATGGAAACGATGCGCCCCCAGTTTTCGCGCACGGCGGCATTGCTGTCCTTAAGGGTCTTCTCGCTGGCATTGCAGAAGAGCGTGATGTCGAACTTGCTGCGGTCATGTGCTTCGAGAACGCCGCGGAAGGCCTTCATCACCGCATGGTCGGTCCATAGGTCGGCCGAAAGGTAGCCGACGCGGATCTTGTCGCCCCAGTTATGCGGCATCGCATGGCGTCTGGCGGTGATGCCCGCAGGCTTCCTGACCCGCGCAGCGCCTGCGATCGCGTTGACCTTTTCATTGGTGCACCAGCGGATATTGTAAAGCGAGATTTCGTCGAGGAAGGGCTCGATCCGGCCTGCCGCGATTTCCTCTTCGAGGATCGGGTCGTATTTGTCGATGACCTCGTAGTTGTTCACATCGCGCATGATCGTGAGGTAGTAGTTGCGCAGGATTTTGTCTTCCGGCTCGCGCTCGAAGGTATCGACGATGAGCTTGTGTTCGGCTTCCGTCCTGGTCGCAAGACGGATCGAACGGATCGAGAAGCGGCGGTGCTCGGCATTGTCGCTTTCGGCGAGCGTTTTCTGGAACGCCTCGATGCCGTCCATCTCCTGGCGCATCAGTGCGCCGGACATCAACATCGCCATGTCCGGGTCGGCAAGGGCCTCGTTGAGGATCTTAGCGCCGATGCGCAAGAGGCTGATGTCGTCGTTATTGGCGAAGTGAAGCCGCATCGCCTCGCGAAGATATTTCAGCCGATGACGGGATTCCTGTTCGCCTGCGACCTGGAACGCCTGTGCGGCCTCCGTCTTCATGCGCAGCTTGACCAGCGTCGCGCCCAGCAATGCGTAGTGCCTCGGATCCTTGTCGACGTCCAGCAATCGGTTCAGGATGCCCAGCACGTGATAATATTCGGCCTTGTCGAAGCTCTTTTGGGCGGCCACATATTCCCGTTGTGTCTTCAGGCTTTTCAAGTCTTCGCACTCCAAATCATAGCCGCACAGCCGCAAGGGCGGAGCGGCCTCCTTGCTCATGATGACCGGCGAAGCTTGCTTGAAGCCGTCCTGTTGACGGAGGGGAAGGGCGATAACCGCCCGTTAACCATGGGAACAGAGGGCCTGACGCTGGAACCCGAATTAAAGAACTTGGCAAGGATTGGCTGCCAGATTTCTCCTCACACGACGGGTTTGGTATCTCTTCGCTGAAGGAACCGAGTTGGCATGATGCCGGACCGAAGTGACCGGTATATTTTTTAGCCCGGTATGTCCCCCCACAGTATTTCGTTCAAAGGGACAACTTGAATCATGGCAAGCATTCTTACCAACGTTAACGCAATGGCCGCTCTCCAGACGCTGCGGTCCATCAGCTCCGACATGGAATCCACGCAGAGCCGTATCTCCACCGGCCAGCGCGTCGGTTCGGCTTCGGACAACGCAGCCTACTGGTCGATCGCAACCACCATGCGTTCGGACAATGCCGCTCTTTCGTCCGTCCAGGACGCTCTCGGCCTCGGCGCCGCCAAGGTCGACACCGCATATTCCGGTATGGAAGCTGCGATCGAGGTTGTTCAGGAAATCAAGAACAAGCTCGTAACCGCCGGCGAATCCAGCGCCGACAAGTCGAAGATCCAGGAAGAAATCACCCAGCTGCAGCAGCAGCTGAAGAGCATCACCTCTTCGGCTTCCTTCTCCGGTGAAAACTGGCTGCAGGCCGACATCAGCGGCAAGACCAACGCTGTAACCGGCGTCGTCTACGCTTCTGACGACATCGCCAAGCAGATCGTCGGCTCCTTTACCCGCGACGCTGAAGGCAACGTTTCGGTCAAGACCGTCAACGTCACGCTCAACGAATCGAACGTTCTGTTCGACCTTTCGGGTGGCGATGCCGGCATCCTCGACGCAAACTTCCTGAAGGGCATGCGCACGGTTACCGACTCTCTCGGTGCCGATCGTTACGCCAAGGTCAACACCGCGGCCATGAACGACACCACCGCTGTCTGGAGAGATATCGGCGGCGACGTATGGCAGAAGGGCAATACGCTCGGCGCTTACACCGACGGTTCGAACGGCACCTACCTGATGAAGGTCGGCGGCGGCTTCGTCGATGCGGTCTTCAGCGCAACGGCCAACGAATATCAGGTCAACACCAACGCCTTGATCGCCACCAACGCTTCGATCACGCTCACCTCGGGCCTCTCGGTCGCCGAACTCGATATCACCAAGCTTGACGACTACCGCAAGGCTGGTGATTCCAAGAACCTCGGCATGGGCGACGGCACCAACGTCTCCGACGATGACTTGATCGCTGCTCTGACCTCGTTCGTCGACAACCAGCTCGAAAAGATGACGAGCGCCGCTGCAAAGCTCGGTGCAGTCTCCAAGCGCATCGAGATGCAGGGAGACTTCGTCTCCAAGCTCTCCGACTCGCTCGATAGCGGTGTAGGTCGCCTGGTCGACGCCGACATGAACGAAGAGTCCACCAAGCTCAAGGCCCTGCAGACCCAGCAGCAGCTGGCGATCCAGTCGCTTTCGATTGCCAACTCGGACTCGCAGAACATCCTGTCGCTCTTCCGTTAATCGAAACAGGCGAAATGGCGCGGAGGCTGACCGCGCCATGGACCCGGAAAAGGGCCGCGTCCGAATTCGGACGCGGCTTTTTTATTTTTCTAAATCGGCTTCAATCTTCATTAACTATATTGAGGTTACCTAGAGCCATCGAAACGGTGAGTTAACCAAACAAATTAACTGGTTAGCAAGCATGATGCTGCCCTCCGTTCCCCGGTGTTTCCGGAATGTCCCTTTTCGTAATCAGCCACTCAAGGGGCACTCATAAATGACTAGCATTCTCACCAACATTGCAGCCATGTCTGCACTCCAGACCCTGCGCTCGCTCAGCTCCGACATGGAGAAGACGCAGGCTCACGTTTCCTCCGGTCTGCGCGTCGGTTCTGCTTCCGACAACGCTGCTTACTGGTCGATCGCAACCACCATGCGTTCGGACAACGGCGCTCTCTCTGCCGTCCAGGACGCTCTCGGCCTCGGCGCCGCTAAGGTCGACACCGCTTATGCCGCCATGGAATCGGCGATCGACGTCGTCCAGGAAATCAAGAACAAGCTCGTTGCCGCTTCCGAACCGGGCGTCGACAAGTCCAAGGTCCAGGAAGAAATCACGCAGCTGCAGCAGCAGCTGAAGAGCATCACCTCTTCGGCTTCCTTCTCCGGTGAAAACTGGCTGCAGGCCGACATCAGCGGCAAGACCAACGCTGTTACCGGCATTGTCTACGCTTCCGACGACATCAACAAGCAGATCGTCGGTTCCTTCACCCGCGATGCCGAAGGCAACGTTTCGGTCAAGACCGTCAATGTTGTGCTCAACGAAACGAACATTCTGTTCGACCTTTCCGGTGGTGACGCCGGCATCCTCGACGCCAACGCTCTGAAGGGCATGCGTCAGGTTCAGGACTCCCTCGGTGCCGATCGTTACGCCAAGGTCAACACTGCGGCCTTGAACGACACCTCTGCTGTCTGGAGAGACATCGGCGGCGACGTATGGCAGAAGGGCAATACGCTCGGCGTCTACAGCGACGGTTCGAACGGCACCTACCTGATGAAGGTCGGCGGCGGCTTTGTCGATGCAGTCTTCAGCGCAACGGCCAACGAATATCAGGTCAACACCAACGCCCTGATCGCCACCAACGCTTCGATCACGCTCACCTCGGGTCTGTCGGTTTCCGAACTCGACATCACCAAGCTTGACGACTACCGCAAGGCCGGTGACACCAAGAACCTCGGCATGGGCGACGGCACCAACGTCTCCGACGAGCAGCTCATGGACTACCTGATCTCCTTCACGGACGGTCAGCTCGAGAAGATGACGAGCGCTGCTGCAAAGCTCGGCTCCATCTCCATGCGTATCGGCATGCAGGAAGACTTCGTCTCCAAGCTCTCCGACTCGATCGACAGCGGTGTCGGCCGCCTCGTCGACGCCGAAATGAACGAAGAGTCCACCAAGCTCAAGGCCCTGCAGACCCAGCAGCAGCTGGCGATCCAGTCGCTTTCGATTGCCAACTCGGACTCGCAGAACATCCTGTCGCTCTTCCGTTAATCGGAAAAGCAACAGAAGCTTATCGCTTGAAAGGCCGCGCCCTCCGGGGCGCGGTTTTTTTTATATGTTCTCCATTTTTTATTAACTTCGGTAAAGACGGTTTAACCTTTGTTAACCATTTGCCCCTTAACTGGGCTCATCGAAACGAAGGGTTAACCAAGACGAAAAAGAGGTTAACAGGCATCAGGCCGAGCCTTCGTTCACCGGTGAAATCCGGAATGTCCCTTTCTTCTAGCCAATCAAGGGGCACAAGATGACCAGCATTCTTACGAATACCGCAGCTATGGCTGCACTCCAGACCCTCCGCTCGCTCGGCGTCGACATGGAAGATACGCAGAAGCGCGTTTCCACCGGCCTGCGCGTCGGAACCGCTTCCGACAACGCCGCCTACTGGTCGATTGCGACCACCATGCGTTCGGACAACGGTGCACTTTCTGCCGTCCAGGACGCTCTCGGTCTCGGCGCTGCCAAGGTCGACACCGCTTACGCCGCCATGGAAACCGTCGTCGACGTCGTCACCGAGATCAAGAGCAAGCTCGTTGCCGCCTCCGAAGCCGGTGTCGACAAGTCGAAGATCCAGTCGGAAATTTCTCAGCTGCAGGACCAGCTCCGGAGCATTGCTTCTTCCGCTTCCTTCTCCGGTGAGAACTGGCTGCAGGCGGATATCGGTGGCCGCACCAATGCCACGACCGGCGAGATCTATGCGAGCGATCCGGTTCTCAAGCAGGTGATCGGTTCGTTCACTCGCGACGCCAACGGTAATGTTGCCGTGCAGCCTATCCCGATCAAGCTCGACGAAACCACGGTTCTCTTCGACCTTTCCGGCGGTGACGCAGGCCTACTCGACGCCAACATGCTCAAGGGTTTCCGCGATGTTCAGGATACTCTCGGCAACGATCGCTACGCCAGGATCAACACAAATGCGATGAGCGACACCACTGCCAAGTGGGTGGAAATCGGCGGCAATGTCTGGGCGAAGGCCGATACCAGCGGAAACCTGCTGAGCGGCACCAACGCGGACTACCTGATCAAGATTGGCGGCGGCTTCGTCGACGCTGTCTACAACGGCACGGCCGGCGGCTACGACATCGACACGAACGCCCTCGTCGCCACCAATGCGTCGATCACCTACACCAAGGGGGTTTCGGTCTCCGAACTGGACATCACCACGCTCGACGACTATCGCAACAGCGCGTCTGCGACCTACCTCGGCATGGGCACGGACGTCGATGACGCCTTCATCATGGATGCCCTGATTTCCTTCGTCGACGCCCAGCTTGAAGCGCTCACCAGCACGACGGCAAAGCTCGGCTCGATCTCGATGCGCATCGAAATGCAGGAGGACTTCGTCTCCAAGCTCACCGACTCCATCGATAGCGGCATCGGCCGTCTCGTGGATGCGGACATGAACGAGGAATCGACCAGGCTCAAGGCCCTGCAGACCCAGCAGCAGCTTGCGATCCAGTCGCTCTCGATCGCCAACACCAATTCCGAGAATATTCTGTCGCTCTTCCGTCAGTAAGCGGCGCTCTTGGCTAGGAGCGGTTCGTCCCGCTCTGACACGGCAGCAGCAATATTCAGGAAAGAAAACCGCGTCTCGAAGGAGGCGCGGTTTTTCCCATTTCGCCGTGTGGCTTGCGCGAAACCTGCACGACCGTCGGGCGAAGGCCTCGACGGCGCTTTAACAGCTTGCCAATTCAGGATTGCCTTTGATAACTGTCGCGTTAACGATTTGTTAAGAACGACAGGCCGCCCCCATCACTGATGTGGAGAGGCGGTAAGCATGATGCCTCTCGTCGTTTCCGGTGAACTACTCCGGATCCCTCAGAATATCTGACCGAGGCACGGCCAATGACGAGTATCCTGACCAATACTGCCGCGATGGCGGCACTGCAGACCCTGCGCGGAATCGACCGCAACATGGAAATCACCCAGGCAAGGGTGTCTTCCGGCATGCGGGTTCAGACGGCTGCAGACAATGCGGCCTATTGGTCTATTGCCACGACGATGCGTTCCGACAACCACGCACTGTCGACGATTCAAGACGCGCTTGGACTCGGTGCGGCAAAGGTGGATACCGCCTATGCCGCAATGGAAAGCGCCATCGATACGGTCATGGAAATCAAATCCAAGATCGTCGCTGCCTATGGCGTCGGCGCCAACCGCAACAAGATCCAGGAAGAAATCACCCAGCTTCAGGAGCAGTTGAAGAGTATTGCCGATTCCGCCACCTTCTCCGGCGAGAACTGGCTCCAGGACTATGTCAGCGATGGCGGCACCAATGCCCAGGAAAAGCCAGTCGTAAAACAGGTGGTTGCGTCGTTTACCCGAACCGCATCGGGTGAAGTCGCCGTCAAGACCGTCGATTATACGTTGGATTCGAGCACCGTTCTATTCGATCTGAACGGCGGAAAGATTGGTATTCTTGATTCCTCCGTCCGCTTTGTGGCCGAAACCGAGACGGCCGTCACCGTCGTCACCACGAATGCCGGTGTCTCGACCGAAGCAGACTACGCCGTTCCATTCTTCACCGAAAGCCAGTTGACCGCATTGGGTGCCGACACCAACGTTGCCGACGCGCGCATCTATACGGTGGGTGGCAACTCCTACATGAAAGTTGCCGAGGGCCAGTGGGCCCGGGTCACGACGACAGACCCTGCCACGGCACCGGCAGTCACAACTCCTGTTCACCAGAATGGGGGTACGAGTTACTACTTCGTTGTTTTACCCGCCAATAACCTCGACAATCGTAAGCTCGATATTTCGGTCGTATCCGTAAATCTGGACAAGTTGGCCGATGTTGCGTCACAGATGAACACGATGGTGCCGGGTTCTGCTCCCGATAATGAAGCTGTGCTCGACATGCTGGAACGGTTCCTGGACAAGCAGCTCCTGGCGATGACCAGCGCGGCGTCCAGTCTCGGTTCGATCCAGAAGCGTATCGACCTGCAGGAAGGTTTCGTCGCCTCCCTGACGGACGTGATCGACAAGGGTGTCGGCCGTCTGGTGGATGCGGACATGAACGAGGAATCGACCCGCCTCAAGGCGCTCCAGACCCAGCAGCAACTCGGCATACAGTCGCTCCAGATCGCCAATACCAACGCCGAAAACATTCTCCAGCTGTTCCGGCAGTAATACGTCGCGATCGATCCGTTTGATGTCTCGCCGAGCCGGTCGTTTGAGGTTGACGCGATGCGCCATCTTCATCCTCGCGCAAGTTTGATTGCCTACCGTTTCGCTACGATCCGGAGGATTTTGCGAGATCCTGCTGCGGATGAATGAACAGCAACTTTATCGGGATGATACGATGATTGCAGCGGCGACATTTGGCTTCTTCCGCCCGCTCATGACGAGCGGCGCGCGAAGGAGCGTGGCAGTGGGGGGAGTGTCCCGATGAGCGCTTCTCTCGCACGCTACCTGAAGGACTTCAGTGAACCGCAGTCCCTTCCCTTGCCGTTGATGGCGGATGGTTTTGCTGGCAGCCTCGACGAAGATCTGGCGCTTCCCGCTGTGGTTGAAGCCCCCGTAGATATCGAGGCCGAACGCGCGGAAGCCTATTCAAGGGGTCACGAGGCGGCGTCTGAGGAATTGCAGCAGCGTTTCGAGGAGGAGCGTCAGGCGCTTATCGCAGCGCATGCCGAAGAGATTGCGGCACTTCGCGAAAGATATGAGGCTGAAGCCGCGGCCTCGATCGCTGCCGGACTTCAGGAAATCGCCGCGGCTACAGCCCAGGCGGTCAGCGACCAGACGGCGGGAATTCTGGCGCCGCTTCTCGACGAAGCGTTGGTCGCCAAAGCGGTTTCGGATATGGCCGACCTCCTCAGAGATGCCGTGCTCGAAGGTGATGTCGGAACGGTCAACGTTCGTGGACCGCTGCATCTGTTCGAAAAGCTCAAGGCCGCACTGGGCGCATCCGCGCCTCTTCTGCGCCATGTTGAAGCGCCCGATCTGGATATCTCGGTTGATATCGGTGAGTCGGCGCTTGTGACTCGCATGTCGGCGTGGTCCGCAAGTCTGAAGAAAGTACTGGCATGAGCGAAGCCGAGAACCACCATCACGGCAAGAACGAAGTCGTCATCGTCAAGAGACATGGCGGCGGGCACGACGACGGCCATCATGGCGGTGCCTGGAAGATCGCCTATGCCGACTTCATGACCGCGATGATGGCATTTTTCCTCGTCATGTGGCTGGTCAATGCCGCCAACGAGGAAACGAAGGCCTCGATGGCGAGCTATTTCAACCCCATAAAGCTCTCGGACGAGACGCCGGCCGAGAAAGGGCTCGAGAAGCCCGTCGATGCGGCAGAGGGACAGGAGAGCGGCGAGCGTTCGCGGGTCAAGGCGGATGCGGACGTGCAGGGGTCGGCGGCCGCGACCGGCGAAGATATGACGTCGACTTCCGGCGACGAACCAAACTATTCCGAAGCAGACTTCTTTGAAAATCCCTATTCGGTTCTCGCCGAGATCGCCCAGGAAGTAGGCCAGCAGGCCAATGTCAGCGCGAAAGGTGAGGGTGGCGCAAGCGAGTCCGGCCCTGCGACCGGAGCCGACGGCGGTGAAGCCTATCGCGACCCGTTCGATCCGGATTTCTGGACGCGGCAAATCGAGGTTGCGCGTGCTGACAGTTCCGACAAGTCTGTGAAGGGAAGCCCGGTCGAAGGTCCGACCGCGGAAGCTGTTCAAACTGCAACTCAACAGGATGCGGGCGTGCCGCCGACAGAAATGGCTGTTGCGCTACCCACGCCACGGCCAGATCCGACGCAACTCGACAAGACCCAGGCCGATAAATCCGAGAAAGCCGAGCCCGGAGAACCCCTCAAGAGCTCCAAGGCGGAAGAAGAGGCCGCCGAGAAGCTTCGCGAGGAAATCCAAAAGCAGATTTCGGGCGTCGCAGGTAAGCTTGCCGAGGGGCTGGTCGTGACCCCGGCAGAGGGTGGCCTGCTCGTCACCATTTCTGATCAGGCCGATGATCCGATGTTCAACGTCGGCTCTGCCGTGCCTCGTCGGGAAATGGTTCTGGCGATGGAAAAGCTCGGGCAGATCCTCAAGGATCGCAAAGGCAGCGTCATCGTTCGCGGCCATACCGACGGCCGCCAGTTCAAAGGTGGCCAGAACGACAACTGGCGCCTTTCGATGGCCCGCGCCCATAGCGCTTATTACATGCTGGTGCACGGCGGGCTGACTGAAGACCGCGTCAAGCAGGTCTCGGGTTTTGCCGACAGGCGGCTTCAGGTGGCCGATGATCCCCTTGCCGCCGCGAACCGCCGCATTGAAATCCTGCTCCAGGCGGACGAGGGATAATATGGCGCTTGCGGGCATACGGTCCCTGTTGACGGCTGCTCTGGTCCTGGGCTCAGCTCTTACGCATCCGGCGTTTGCGCAGGACCGTATCGAGCTGCCGCCCTACGCCATGCTTCGTTCGCTCCAGTTCGTGCAGGATTCCGTTGTCCTCGGCGATCACTCCGCTGCGGAGATGCAGCGCTTCATGCTTGCCACGATCGACCAGCGCTTGAGAACCGCCGACCCCTCGGTCTTCGAGGATCCGCGCAATGTCGATGCCGCCTTGATCTATGCCATGAGCGGCGGCAATCCCGAAACGCTCGAATATCTCGCCTCGCGCGACATCGCCGGCAATTTCGACAATCGCGTGGCGGAGGCTCTCCGAAAATATCTCAGCGGCAAGGGCACTCTGGTCGCAAAGAGCCTGGGAGAGATGACCAGGGAATACCGCGACGAGAAGCTCGGCCCCTACCTCGCTTTGGTCAGCGGCAATGTGGCGGTTGTGAATGATCCGAAGGCAGCACTCGGATTTTACGATTGGGCACGGTTGACGGCGCCCGGTACCATCATAGAGGAAGCTGCTCTTCGCCGTTCGGTGGCCATTACGGTCGACGCCAATATGGTGAAAGAGGCGCTTTCCTATTCGCGCCGATACGCCCGTCGTTTCGTTCATTCCCCCTATGCCAGTCAATTCGCCGATTTCTTCGTGCAGCTTGTCGTTTCCCATTTCGGTGCGATCACGGAAAATGACGTAGACGGGGCGATCGAGTTTATGGATGCAGACCGTCGCCGGGAGGTCTTCCTCAGGATTGCCCGCGCAGCCGCCATCGCCGGCAATAACGATCTTGCTCGCCTCGCCTCCACAAAAGCCGAAGCACTGGCGGGAAATCCCGTGCCCGAGGCACTCGCGCGGCTCTACGGCGGGCTCGCCGGCATTCCGACGAATGATGTTCATGCAGCCATGAAGGCCATAAGCGACGTCCCCGAAGAGACGCTTTCGGTCCGTGACAAGGCCCTGCGCCGAGCGGCAAAAACGATTGCCGAACAGGTCGTTAGCAAGCCGGAAGAGGAAAGCTTCGCACAAGACGAAGCAATCAAAGTGACCACCACAGAAGACGCGAAATCCCCAGTCGCGTTGCCCAGAAATGAGATCGCTGGGCCTGCCTCCGCCTCGGAAAATCCGACGGCCGGCACCGCTGTCAAATTCGATCCGGCCTTCCAGACATACGTCGATAGTGGTCGTTCGAAATTGAATGCTATCGATGAAATGCTGATGGAGGAGAGTCCGTCCAAATGATTACCGACATTCTGGGTGGCAAGACCGGCGCAGCCGATGCGGCTTCGTCGGCAAAACAAGCTGTCGCCGGCCGAAAGGGCGCCGATGCATCACCGAACGGCTTCTCCGACGCCCTTTCGGGTTTGGATCAAGACGTGCCTTCTCAGCGCCATGGCGACATGTCGGATGACGGGGAGCCTGCTGAGGGTGATCGCGTGGCCGCTGGTGAAAAGCCCGCAACGCGCAAACCCATCATCGACCTCCGCCCCGAAAGCCTTCGGCGCACGCTGGAGAGAAGCGAAAGCGTGCTCGATGCGGTGAGCAAGGTTGCTACGGCAAATGATGAAAAGCAGCTGACGCCGGCGGAGAAGAAGCTTCGCGATGCGCTCGTCACCGCCAAGGCCATTGTCCGAAAATCG
Organism: Neorhizobium huautlense; assembly: GCF_002968575.1. Classification (GTDB taxonomy): domain Bacteria; phylum Pseudomonadota; class Alphaproteobacteria; order Rhizobiales; family Rhizobiaceae; genus Neorhizobium; species Neorhizobium huautlense. Next base: position 331,898 of record NZ_PVBM01000002.1, read on the forward strand.
GATGAACTGGCCGCCGCCCGCAAACCCGACGGCAAGAGCGAACAGGCTGAGCCTGAAGAGGCAGACCCAGGTCTCGATCTCTCCATTCTGGATGCCGACGACAGCAAGATTGCCGACGTCTTGTCGTTGTTGGGCGGCGAGGTAGCCGCGAGTGAACTTCAGGCCGCGATGCCGAAGAACACGGCGGGGTCTCAGGGCAAGCGGCAGAAGGGTGCGGAAGATCGTGCCGAGGCTGCTGGGATTAGCGGCGTTGACGAAACCAGACGCTTCAGTTTGGCGGCCAGCGCGTCCTCGGATCCGCTTTCGATGCCGACTGATGGCGAGACGAGCGTTCCCGGGACCGGCCAGTTCCGCTTCACCAATGCCCGCGGTGACGGCCAGAGCCTCAATATGACCGTTGACGAGCGTAGCGGCGAGCGTCCGACCGTGGAATTCAAGGCTTCATCGAATGGAGCTGCCGAGAACGTCACCGTACTCGAGTCGCGACGGTTCCTGGGCCTCGCACAAAATTCGAACAGTGCCAATCTCACGGCGATGCTTTCAGGCAATTCCGAATGGGCGGCGGCGATGCATCCGAGCTCCGAGCTCTCCAACATCGCGGCGCAGACCAGCACCGGTACGGTGGTCAATACGCTCAAGCTGCAGATGAACCCGCATGATCTGGGATCGGTGACGGCCATGCTGAGGCTTCATGGGGAAGCGCTGAACGTGCACCTCACCGTCGAGACGCGAGCCGCCTACATGCAGCTCAGCGAAGACAGCAGCGGTATCCTCGACGCACTTCGCGCCCAGGGCTTTGCCGTCGAACAGGTAACCATCAGCATTGCTCCAACAGCGGATTCGGAAGCCGCCGGCGGCCAACAGGGGCAGCAAGGTCAGGCAGGTCCGCAGGCCCAGGCTGACGGCGGTCGGCAGGGCTCTGCCGCCGGACGCGGCCAGGAGCAGACGGGAAACCGCCAATCGGCTGAGCCAGGAGCGAGGAATACGAATGATGCGGCTTCGGACAGCACGGCAGGTGCGCCTTCTGGCAGCGCTCGCCCTGGCGATCTCTACCTCTGAGGCGCCCGCCGGATCTCTTTTCAGCGCATCCACGCAGGTTGCTCCTCGGGCTCCGACAGCAGCCAGCGCGCCGGTCTTTCCCCGGGCTCCGGTTAACCCCGGAGCTTGCGAGCGCGAGATTCAAGCTGCGGCGGCCAAGTATGGGATCCCGGAAGGCATTCTCTACTCGGTCGGACTGACCGAGACGGGACGCAAAGGGAGCCTCAGCCCGTTCGCTATGAACGTGGAAGGCAAAGCCTATTTTTCTGCCTCCCAGCAGGAGGCTATCACCGCCTTTTATGCGGCAAAGCGACAGGGGATGAAGTTGATCGACATCGGTTGCATGCAGATCAATCATCATTTCCACGGCGAGAACTTCTCGTCTCCAGAAGAGATGTTCGATCCGAGGCGCAATGTGGAGTATGCGGCAAAGTTCCTGCGCAACCTGCACGACCGTCATGAGACATGGACAATGGCGGTAGCAAGATACCACGCCGGACCTAACAATGATCCTGCTCAGAAGAGATATGTCTGCCGTGTGATCAGCAATCTGGTCGCCACAGGGTACGGAAACTGGACGACCAACGCCTCTCGCTTCTGCAATAACCCCGCAACCTGAGGGCGAGCGCCTCGCGAAAAGAATCGCAAAATTGTGCGGTTGACGAAATATGGCGAAAATGGCAGCGCAAGCACTTCTTGAAGAGGTGTTAATTTTTCCACTAAAAATTTGTGCCGCAAAAGTGCCTACCCACTATATCTAGTGCAAATCGCACGCCAATGGTTAATCAACTATTAATTTGTTTGGTTAATTTCACACAGCTTGTCTCCGATTCCCGCGATTCGTACCCATAGGTCAATCGAGGTACCACAACTGATTCGGAGGCGGCGAATGATCGTAGTGGTTGATGAGCGTGAGCTCGTGAAAGACGGATACACTTCTCTTTTTGGACGCGAAGGAATTCCGTCCACGGGGTTTGATCCAAAAGAATTCGGCGAATGGGTCAATACGGCAGCTGATGCGGACATCGCGGCGGTCGAGGCCTTTCTGATCGGTCAGGGCGAGCGGACGCTTGAACTGCCGCGGGCAATCCGGGACCGGTCCATGGCGCCGGTGATCGCAGTCAGCGACGCTCCGTCCCTGGAAGCAACCCTTGCCTTCTTCGATAGCGGCGTCGATGACGTGGTGCGTAAGCCGGTCCATCCCCGCGAAATCCTGGCACGTGCGGCAGCAATCCGCCGTCGTCTGAAGGCAATCGCGAACTTCACCGATATCGGTCCCATCCGGGTATTCTCCGATGGTCGTGACCCGGAAATCGAAGGCGAAGTTTTCGCACTTCCGCGCCGCGAGCGGCGCATTCTGGAATACCTGGTCTCCAACCGTGGCCGGCGTGTTTCCAAGACGCAGATTTTCAATGCCATCTACGGCATCTTCGACGAGGAAGTCGAAGAGAACGTCGTCGAAAGCCATATCAGCAAGCTGCGCAAGAAACTGCGTAAGAAGCTCGGCTTCGATCCGGTCGATTCCAAGCGTTTCCTTGGCTATTGCATCGACTGGAACTGATATTTCAGAAGGGCCTTGCCGCTTATTTTCAGCGGACACGGAAAGCAGACAGCTTCACGCAAGGCCCGCATCCTACTCTCTCCATCAGATAAAGCGGAGATTTCCTATGAGCATTTTCGGCACGATGAAAACGGCCGTCTCTGGTATGAATGCCCAGGCCAATCGCCTCGGCACGGTAGGCGATAACATCGCCAATTCGAGCACAGCCGGTTACAAGCGTGCATCAACGGCATTCTCTTCGTTGGTTCTGCCCTCCACCCAGGGTTCCTATTCGTCGGGCGGTGTGGAAACCAATGTCCGCTACAGCATCGCCGAACAGGGCGGTATCCAGTACACAACGTCGAACACCGATCTTGCCATCCAGGGCGAAGGCTTCTTCATCGTCAGCGACCAGAATGGCTCTCCCTATCTGACCCGCGCCGGCGCCTTCCAGAAGGATGCCAACGGCTACCTCGTCAACACTGCCGGTTATCAGCTGATGGGCTATCCCTACGGCTCGAACCCGCCGGCCGCTGTCGTCAACGGCTTCAATGGTCTCGAAGCGATCAACATCAATGACTTTGGTCTGGTTTCTTCGCCATCCAGCCAGGGCAGCTTCCCGGCCAACCTGGACAAGGAAGCCGACGCGGTCGCCGTCGTTGCAAATCGTCCAAGCGCGAACACCGCCACCGCGGTCATAACCAACAAGAGCTCGCTCACCGCCTATGATCATGCCGGTGCCAAGGTCCTGTACGATTTCTACTACACCAAGACCGCTACCAATACCTGGGAAGTCAGCGTCTATCGTCAGGATCAGTCTACGAACGGCGGCTTCCCATACGCAGCTACCGCAACGGCTCCGACGCTCGTGCAGCAGACGGTGACGTTGGTGTTCGATCCGAACACCAACAAGCTGAAGACGACTGCACCGGCCTCGCCTACATCCCTCACCATCACCGATCCCAACGATGGTGCGACCCCGGCGCAAACAATCAATATCGATATGTCCGACATGACGCAGTTTGCCAGCGACTTCACGCCTGGCAAGGGCATCATCGACGGCAATGCGCCGAGCCCGATCACAGACGTCGAGATTGGTGGTGATGGTCTTGTCACGGCGGTCTATCAGGATGGGGGCCGTCGCCCGATCTACCAGGTCGCTTTGGCCACGGTTCCGGCGATTGACAAGATGCTGCCTCAGAACGGCAACGTTTATCTGCCGACCAATGACTCCGGCGTCGTCACCATTGGCTTCCCGCAAAGCGGCTCTTTCGGCCAGGTTTATTCTGGTGCTCTGGAAAGCTCCAACGTCGATATCGCCAGCGAGCTCACCGAGATGATCGAATCGCAGCGCGTCTACACGGCGAACTCCAAAGTATTTCAGACCGGCTCAGACTTGATGGACGTCCTCATCAACCTGAAGAGATAACCGGACGGGACGATCGAGAGAATAAGTCTCAAGAGGTTAGTAAAAAATGTCGCTTGCATCAGCATTGTCCACGGCGCAGTCCATCTTCACCAACTCCGGCACGCAGTCCGGTGTGGTGTCGAAGAACATTGCCAATGCACAGAACCCGGATTACGTCCGCCGCTCCGCGGTGGTCGTGACCGGCGGCAACGGGGCGGTGATCGACGAGATCGTTCGGGCCCAGAACTCTCCGCTCCTGCGCCAGACGATCGAGAGCTCTTCAGTTGCAAGCGGCCAGGCGACACTTCTGGCTGGTCTCACCGAGATCAAGAACCTGATGGGGGGCAACGACAACGAGATTTCCCCCGCCAAACTCATTACCGCGTTTCGTAACAATTTGGACGCGTTTGCCTCCAAGGCAAACGATACCGGCCTGGGTGGCGCCGTCATTTCCACCGCGCAGGATCTTGCGAACGGTCTGAACACCGCGGCCGACAAGCTTCAGCAGATTCGCAAGGACGCCGACGACCAGATCAAGCAGGACGTCGATACGCTGAACGCTTTGCTTGCCAAGTTCGAGGCGGTCAACAATCAGGTCAAGAACGCGACCGCGAGCGGCGCTGACGCAAACGACGCTCTCGATGAGCGCGATGGGCTTCTCAAGAAGATTTCCGAAATCGTCGGCGTAACCTCCTACGTCCGCGGCGACAACGACATGGTGCTCTACACCTCGGCAGGCGTGACGCTGTTCGAGGCCGTGCCCCGCAAGGTTACCTTCCAGGCGACCGCGGCTTTCGATGCCTCCACGGTCGGAAACGGCGTCTATATCGACGGAGTGGCGCTGAAGCCGGGTGTGTCCGGCAATACAACAGCCAAAGGATCGCTCCAGGCGCTGATGCAGGTCCGCGACACGGTCGCCCCGATATTCCAGTGCCAACTTGACGAAATCGCAAGGGGACTGATCACCGTTTTTGCCGAGACCGGGCCAACCGGCGCCCTTGTTCCTCAGACCGGTCTCTTCACTTATAGGGATAGTGCCGGGGTTCAGCAGACCGCCATTCCGGCTGCAGGCACCATCGTCTCGGGGATCGCATCGCGAATTTTCGTCAATCCGATCGTCGTTCCTCCTGCGGGCACACCCGACAAACTGCGTGATGGCGGCATCAACGGCGTTGCTTACGTTGTCAACACCAGCGGCGGCAGCAGCTACGCCGACCTGTTGGACAAGTATAATGAAAGCCTCGAAGGACCGTTGACCTTCGATACCAACACGGAAATCGCGGACGCTCCGGACCTTCTTTCCTTCGCCGCAGATTCCATGGGTTGGTTGGAACAACTTCGCAGTACAGCAACGGCCTCCGATGAGACCAAGACCGCACTTTTGACCCGCACGTTGGAGGCCTATTCCAGCAGCACGGGCGTCAGTCTCGACGAGGAACTGTCGCTGCTGCTTGATATCGAACAGTCTTACAAGGCCGGCACCAAGCTGATGGCGACGGTCGACGAGATGATGCAGGCCCTGTTGGATATTGCGAGCTGATCATGAAGACCTCTTTCATTTCCACTTTGTCCATTCAGACGACCATGCGAAACGCCATTTCAGGCGTCCAGCGCGAGATGGTGAAAGCGAACCAGGAAGCCGTCACGCAGAAGCATGCGGATCTCGGCGTCGCGCTGGGAGCCAATACGTCCCGCGCCCTCGATCTGTCTCGCGACATCACCCGCATCGAATCGCTCTACAACACGGCAGCGCTCGCCACTCAGCGGCTGGAAAGCGCCGAACTGGCCCTGTCGAAGATGAACGAGCTGGGGCTCGATATCCAGGGCGCAATTCTGACCCTTGGCAACTCCACGGACGCGACGAGCCTCGCCACGGCCCGCACGACCATGCAGTCCGCCCTCGACGCCTTCACCAATTTTGCGAATACCTCGGTCCAGGGTGAGTATATCTTTGCCGGCATCAACACCGACGTGAAGCCGATGGAGGATTATTTCGCAGCAGGATCGCCCGCCAAGGCGGCATTCGATACCGAGCTGAACCACTACATGACGACAAACGGCATCGCGAGCCTGTCGGTCATGACAGAGACCGAGATGAATACCTTCCTCGACGACCTCGGGAAGAAGTTCGATGGCACCGCTCCACTCACCAGCCCGCCGCATCCGCTGGCTCTTGCCGGCCAGGATTTCTGGACGACCTTTTTCTCGGACGCCAGCGACGAAAACATGAAGAGCCGCATCAGCCAGAGCGAAGTGGTGGAAAGCTCCACCAACGCCAATAAGGCAGGCATGCGCAAGTTCGCCTTCGCCTCCATCGTGTCGCTGGAGCTGCTGCAGCCGAACATGGACGACAAGGCCCGCCAGGCGGTTGGCGCGCGGACACGGTCTGTCATCAGCGAAGCGATGAACGGTGTAGATAGTATTAACCAGCAGCGGACTACAATCGGTATTTATACCGAACGCGTCTCCAAGGCTGAGGAAAGGTTGCAGGCGCAGAAAGATATTCTGACGAAAGGCCTGATCGGCCTCGAGAATGTCGATCCGGAGGAAGCTGCAACTCGTCTCAACGCACTGAAGACGCTTCTGGAAACCGCATATACGGTAACGGCAAAGATACAGCAGTTGAGCCTTGCCAACTTCCTTTGATGACTAAAGGAAGGCTCATGAAGAAGGATACATGAATGTACCAGTTTTCATATGCCGAGATCATGGAGGATGGCGTTGCAAACGCCAAGGATCGTGAACGGCAGGCCCTCGATCGTTCGATCGAATTGTTGGCGGCGGCCCGCGACGATGGGCATTATACGCGCACGACGGTCGAGGCTCTCTTTTATACCCGGCGTGTGTGGATCAGGTTCATTGAGGACCTGAAACAACCGGACAACGAATTGGCGACGGAACTGCGCGCCGACCTGATCTCTATCGCTATCTGGATATTGAAGGAATGCGAAAAGATCCGGAAACGCGAGTCGACGAATTTCCAGGGCATTATAGACGTGACCACCATCATCAGGGATGGACTTAAATGAAAAGTACGCTTCGCATCTCTCTGAAGTCCGGCGAAAGGATCTTCATCAACGGCGCCGTGCTGCGCGTTGATCGAAAGGTCGCGCTGGAATTCCTCAACGACGTCACGTTCTTGCTGGAAAACCACGTTCTTCAGCCGGAGGATGCGACCACGCCGCTCAGGCAGCTCTACTTCATAGCTCAGATGATGCTGATCAACCCCGAAGGCAAGGAGCAGTCGATGACGCTGTTCCGCAAATCGGTGGCCATGCTGCTGACCTGCTTCCATGACGATGAGGTGTTGGCGGAACTGAAGCGGATTGACGGCATGGTCGCGTCAGGCCGCGCCTTCGATGCACTCAAAGCGATCCGCGCCCTCTATCCGGTGGAAGACCGCATTCTGAACAATCAGGAAATCGCGCCGGCAACCGTCGAACGCATCCGCAAGGAGATCGCGCCATGGCGGTAGATCCAATTTCCTCGGCAACCGCCAATCCTTGGGCGAATGCGGGTTCGTCGACAAATGCCTCCGATAAGGCCAGCCTCAACTACAACAACTTCCTGCAGCTCCTAATTGCGCAGATGAAGTATCAGGATCCGACCGATCCGATGGATGCGAGCGAACAGATCGCCCAGCTCGCAACGTTCTCGCAGGTCGAACAGTCGATCCAGACGAATACCCACCTGAAGAGCATGCTTCAGGCGGAAGCCCTGACCCGCGCCACCGACCTCATCGGCAAATATGTCAAGAGCGCCGACGACACGATGACCGGCAAGGTCAAGGAAGTCGAAGTCTACGCAGATGGCGTCGTTGCCATCACCGACAAGAACGAAAAGATCCTGCTCCAGGCCGGCGTCGTGTTTTCCGACACGCCATTGACGGCCGGCACCAAGGATACGACCGACGGCTCGACGGATAACGACGATACCGATAAAAGTAGCTGATCGAGTCACACGCGAATCGGACGAGCGCGATGAATGAGGCGGATGCCCTTGATATCATGCAGGCGGCTATCTGGACGGTCCTGATCGCCTCCGGTCCGGCCGTGCTGGTAGCCATGGTCGTGGGTGTGGCGATCGCCTTTCTCCAGGCACTGACGCAGATCCAGGAAATGACGCTGACATTCGTACCGAAGATCGTTGCCATCCTGGTAACGATCGGCATCACCGCGCCATTCATCGGTAGCCAGATCAATCTTTTTGCCAATCTGGTTTTTTCGAGGGTCCAGTCCGGTTTCTGACCGGCTGCATCCGCTTTCGGTTTGCCGCCCCACCTTCGCGCAAGCTTCGCCGTTTAGTCATGACGTGAAACTGGCAGGAGCATGTCCTGCCGCCATCTCATGAAGAGACGGGACCTCCATGGCGCAACCACCTGCTTTATCCATTCCGAAGGTAACCCCGAGCGGCCGCGATGTCGGCTTTGCTCTCGGCATCGTCGCCATCCTCTGTATCCTGTTCCTGCCGATACCGCCGTTCCTGATCGACGTGGGGCTGGCATTTTCGATCGCCTTCTCGGTGCTGATCCTGATGGTCTCGCTGTGGATCCAGCGGCCGTTGGATTTCTCCTCCTTCCCGACCATCTTGCTGATCGCCACCATGGTGCGTTTGTCGCTGAATATCGCGACGACGCGCGTGATCCTCTCACATGGGCATGAAGGCCACGGGGCGGCAGGCAATGTCATCCAGGGGTTCTCCAGCCTCGTCATGTCGGGCGATTTCGTCATCGGCGTGATCGTCTTCATGATCCTGGTAACGGTGAACTTCATCGTCATCACCAAGGGTGCTACCCGTATCGCGGAAGTCGGCGCCCGCTTCACCCTCGACGCCATTCCCGGCAAGCAGATGTCGATCGACGCTGACCTGTCGGCGGGCATCATTGATGAAAAAGAGGCGCAGCGCCGCCGCTCGGAGCTCGAGGAAGAAAGCTCCTTCTTCGGTGCCATGGACGGTGCGTCCAAATTTGTGCGCGGCGATGCGATCGCCGGTCTCATCATCACCGCGATCAATATTTTCGGCGGCGTCATCATCGGCTACTTCCGCCACGGGATGGAAATCGGCGAGGCGGCGGACGTTTTCGTCAAGCTGTCGGTTGGCGACGGTATCGTATCCCAGATCCCGGCACTCATCGTTTCGCTTGCAGCAGGCCTTCTGGTCACCCGCGGCGGTACGGCAGGATCGACCGACAAGGCCGTCGTCGATCAGCTGGCTGGTTATCCGCGCGCTCTTTCAGTGTCTGCCGGCCTTATGGCGCTTCTCGCCATTGTTCCCGGCCTGCCGCTTTTGCCATTCATGACGCTCGGTGCTCTTATGGGCTTCGGCGCCTGGCTCGTGCCGCGGCGCATCGAGGCGGAAAACAAGGCTCGTCGTGAAGACGAGGAGAAGAAGGTTGTCCAGACCAAGGAAGCGGAGAAGGATTCCGTCAAGTCGGTCCTCAAGACTGCGGAAATCGAGCTCGCCCTCGGCAAGCAGGTTTCCACGCGTCTCCTCGGTGCCCATCAGGAACTCGCCTTCCGCGTCGGCAAGATGCGCAAGAAGTTCGCCACCCAGTATGGTTTCGTGGTCCCGGAGATCAAGGTTACCGACGATATCGCCATACCGGAAAAGTCCTATGGCATCCGCATTCACGGTACGACGATCGCTTCAAACACGCTGCGTGTCGGCGACGTCCTGGTGGTTACCGGATCGGGCCGCAAGCCGAGCATTCCGGGGGACGAAATCCGCGAACCAGCCTTCGGCATGCCGGCGGTTTCGATCCTGGAAACTTTTGCAGAAGACCTGAAACGCGAAGGCTTCCACCCGATCGACAACGTCTCGGTCGTGCTGACGCATCTGTCGGAGGTCATCCGCAACAATCTGCCGCAGCTTCTGTCCTATAAGGACGTCAAGATCCTGATCGAGCGTCTCGATCCGGAATACAAGAAGCTCGCCGACGAGATCTGTTCGTCGCATATGTCCTATTCGGGCCTCCAGGCGGTGCTCAAACTGTTGCTGGCCGAACGCGTGTCGATCCGCAACCTTCATCTCATTCTCGAAGCCGTGGCGGAACTTGCACCGCACGTCCGAAAGACCGAGCAGATCGTGGAGCACGTACGCGTGCGCATGGCGCAGCAACTGTGCGGCGATCTTGCAGACAATGGCGTGTTGCGCGTGCTCCGGCTCGGCAACAAGTGGGACATGCTCTTCCATCAAGCGCTCAAGCGCGATAACAAGGGCGAGGTTATCGAATTCGATATCGATCCGCGAACGCTCGAAGAGTTTAGCGAGCAGGCCACGAAGGTCATCCGCGAATTCATGGACCGCGGCCTGCCGTTTGTCCTCGTCACCTCGCCGGAGACCCGTTCCTATGTGCGCATGATCATCGAGCGGCTGTTCGCCACCTTGCCGGTCCTCTCCCATGTGGAGCTCGCCAAGGGGCTTGAGATCAAGATCCTCGGCGCCATTTCGTGAGGAAGCGTTTCGAGGCGGAACGTTTTATTCCGTCTCGAAAACCCTTAGACTGTCCGCAAAGGACGATTCTCAGATGATAACCGACCCGCAAGGGACCATACTCGCACTTTTTCTGGCATTCTGCCGAATGGGTGGGTGCGTCATGGTACTTCCGGGCTTTGGAAGCGCGCGCGTGCCGCCTCAGGTGCGACTGTTTGCAGCCGTCGCCCTGTCCATGGCGATGTTGCCGGTCCTGTGGGATACGATCTATCCGAAAGCCTCATCCCCCAGTGCAACTTTCATCGGGCTGATCTTCACGGAGGCGATGGTCGGCATCGTTTACGGGTTGATTGCCCGGCTTTATACGCTCGGCATGCAGTTCACGGGCTCGATCCTGACCATGGCGATCGGCTTTACGGCACCAGGGGGGCATGATGTCCTGGAAGACACGAACGAAAACCAGCTCACGAACCTGCTGACGCTGAGCGGTCTCCTCTTACTGTTCATGATGGACTTCCACCACGTGGTGTTCCGCGCGCTGATCGACTCCTATACGGCTACGCCCGTCGGCGCGGTCATTGATTCGCAAAAGATGCTGATCACGCTGACCGACACCCTGCGCGCCTCGACCATAATCATGCTGAGGCTGGCAAGCCCATTTCTGATCTATGGCCTGATGTTCAACGTGGCGGTCGGTCTCGTCAACAAGCTTGCGCCGCAGATCCCGGTGTATTTCATCTCGACGCCCTTCCTTCTCATGGGCGGGCTTTTCCTTCTCTATCTGTCGATCGCGGCTCTCATCCGGCAATACGCGGATGGGTTTGCGCCGATCTTCCTGTCTTTCTAGGAGAGCGGCATGGCCGGTCCAGTGAAGCGTTCCGAAAAGCTCAAGCGCCTTGTGGCGGTCCAGCGGCATATCGAGAAGATGGCGGAACATGAACTCGCTGCGACCACTCGGCATCGCGCGGAGGTCAATCAGTCCATGGAAGAAGTGATCGACGCGATCGGGTCCATGCATCCGATCCACCGTCAGTTCTCGCAGCAATATGCCGAGCGCTTTGGGCGCCTGACAACCAAGGAGCGCCAGCTTGCTGGCGTCCAGCAGCTTCAGGAAATGAAGGTGCTGAAGGAGCGGACCAAGGCGGACCGCCTGCAAGACAATATGAAGGATGCGCGCGATCATGAGGATCGCGAAGCCGCCGACAACTCCATTTATGAACTCATCGAGATCACCCTCGGCTCGCAGATGATCAAATAGGCGCCAGCCTCCAGCAAGCTTCGAGAGCCATAGTCTCCTCATGACGCAGATGACCCGGCACGAATTCGGTTCGGACGGGATACTGCACCGTTTCAAATTGCAGCCGTCGATGAGCGCGTTCCTGGAATGCGTCTCGTGGCGTTACGAAAGGAGCTCGCGTGGCGATTTCACCTCCGACCGACCTGGTCCTGGACGTCGTACGTGCCGCGGACCCGACTGCCGTGCAAGAAGCCCAGGCCAAACTGAAGGCGAACAAGGCGGCTTTCGCCGCGACCAGCCTGGCGGAAGTTGGCAAGGGTTTCGGCGCGGCCATGAAGATGATCGATACGCCGGCCACTGAAGCCGGTCTCGGGAATGCCGAAGCGCCGAAGCGTGCGGCCGAGATGCCCGACGAATATCGCAAGTTCGAAGCCTCCATTCTGCAGAACTTCGTAAATTCCATGCTGCCGAAGGAAACCGAAGAGGTTTACGGCAAGGGCTCTGCCGGTGAATTCTGGAAGAGCATGATGGCGGAAAAGATCGCCGACGAGATGTCCCAGAAGGGCGGCATCGGCATTGCCGAACAGATGTATTCGCAGGCGCTCGACCGGGCTGAGCGGCAGGGCGCGGTAAACGCGACCACCGACGAAAATGACCGGAGCCGCGCAATGAGCATGATTACGGATTTCGAACGTGAGGTTCTCGGCGTCGGCAAGACGAACGAGGCCTGACAATGAATCAGACTGGGGCAGAAGATATGGAAGTCGTTTCGAATGATTATCGCATCAAGACCGTGCTTGGCCGGTTGGAAATGATAATCGACAACGAGAATCAGCGGATCGGTCGTGATCCCGAATTCGACCTCAAGGTGTCGAATGCTCACAAGAGCCGCTGCCTTTACGAGCTGACGATGCTGTTCCGCGGCACGGATCCGAGAGAACTTGCGATCGGCTACATCGACCAGATGCATGGATTGAAAGCCAAGCTGGCGCTGAACGCGCGGCGGGTCGAGGCGCATCTGCATGCGGTGCGGACGGTTGCTGATCTCCTGAAGAATGCGGCGCGCGATGCGGATGGCGACGGCACCTACACTCAGGAACAGTTCACCTACGGCGAAGTCTGATGGTCAAACTCCTTCTTACCGGTCTATGGGTCTGCATCGTCACGCTCGGGGCGGTGTATTTCTCTGTGCAGATGTCGGCTGCGCCTGCGCCGGTCGACGAGGAAGCCAGGAAGAAGGAACTTCTCGAACTGGTCCGGGGCGAATCGATCACCATTCCGGTCATTTCGGAGGGAGCGATAAGCGGCTACTTCCTCAGCCGTGTCTCGTTCATGATGGACAAGGAGAAGATCAAGGGCGTTAAGCTTCCAATGACGGAGCTGACCACCGACGAGCTTTTTACGCTGCTGATCGGCAACAAGATGGTCGATCTCAGCAAACCGGGCGCCTTCGAACTCGAAAAATTTCGTTCGACGATCAAGGACGACCTGAACAAGAGACTGGGTGATGGCCTTGTGGCGGAAGTGCTGGTCGAGCAACTCGACTACCTTTCTAAAGAAGACATCCGCAACAACGCCTCCCGTGGCAACAAGAACCCAAATCCCGGCAAGAAGATTGTCGAAGGGGTGAAGGTCGAGGAGCCGAAATCTGCGGGCCATTAGCCAATTCGGTTAAAATTATTGAAGAAGAAGCCGGCCGACATGCCGGCTTTTTTGTTCCACGATTCCCGAAAACGCACGGATCTCTCGCATTTTAGCGATCAATTTAAAGGTGGGTTCAGAGCGCTCTGTTTAACGTTGGAAGAGATTGGCCTTCCCATTGTTGAGCGCAGTAATGAACGCATCGGGAGAATTCCAGATATCGCCTCGGCCCGGGAACCTGCTCGGGCTGCAGGTGTGTGACCTTGGCTGGGACGCAGCGCTCAGCCTTGTCGAAGGGATAGTCTCGTTGCGAGGCAACCGGACTGCACTTGCCTTTCTCGATGGTCGCAGCTTCTTGCGCCAGCTCATCGATCCGGCCTACCGAAGCGAGCTCGGCCATCGTCTGATGTTACCGAGTGGCGGCCGTGTTTTCGGGATGTTGGCGAGCGGAATATGCGAGAGGTCTGCGCCTGAACGGTTTTCGGCAACCACCTTCCTTCCTGCGCTCCTGACTTTCCTCGAAAAGAGTTACCGGATCGGTATTGCCGGCGAGGACATTGCCCGCCTGAGGGTATTGCGAGAGCACTTTGCCCGCCATGCGCCATGGCATGAGATCATTGTGGTTAGTCCGGGACAGGAAGTACTTCCGGCTCTGGACTTCATTATCGTGGATGCAGCGACCGCGGCGCAGGAAATCCGGATCGCGCGCTGGCTTGCAGCGGGTCATGCTGGACTGACGATATTCGCAGGAGCCGGTCTCACCGATTTTCTCAAGAACAAACCAGTTCGGGACAGGCGCAGGAGCAGCGGGCTGCTGCCTCAGTCCCTCATCGGCATCAGAAGTTAACTCTTTATTTGCCGTAAAAATTTAGACTGCCTTAATCAACGGCAACCTCGGGGATGCCGAGAGCACGGTTATTGCGGTCGCCCCATGTACCAGTCGGCGAAAATCGTTGAAGAGCAGGATTCCAGGCCGGGCGCTTTGCGGTCCGGTCTTGGCTCTGTCTTTTCCCGCATGCGGTGGACGCTGTGGAAAACGGGCGCCTCGATGCTGGTTGGCGGAGCTCTGCCATTGCTGCTCGGCGATGGCCTCCCGCAAACTTATGAAGCAACCACCCGGCTGAAAGTCGAAGCAGCCAGCGAAGACGCGGTTGAGGGAGCCTTGAAAGCGCTCCGTTCCAAACAGGTTCTCGACAATCTTATCCGCGCACTCAACCTTCGGGATAACAGCGAATTCGGGGTGGATCGCCCGAGCGTCGTTCGGGTCGTCTCGGATATCGTTTCCGGTAGCGAAATGACGGTCTCGCAGGCCGAAAACCGGCTGCGTGAACGGCTCTCGCAGGCGCTTACGGTCGGGTATGACCAAGGGACGAACCAAGTTGTGATCTCGGCCTCCGTTGAGGATCCTGGCGAGGCGGCAAAAATCGCCAACATGCTGGGAGACACATTCCGCGGCGAACTTGCAGTCGCAGGCGCCGCCACGTCGGAGCCCGTGGTCGAAAAGCTCCGTCAGACACTCGAACGCGCGGAGGCGGCGCTTGCCGGTTTCGCAGAGGAGACCGGCGGACAGAAGCTGGCCGAATTGCGTCGCAGCCAAAATGAACAAAAGCAGCTGGTCGCAGAAGTCGCCGAGGTGCAGGCGGAACTCGCGGACCTCAAGATCACAGCTGCACGAGCGTCCGCCATGACGCTGGAAGATGTGCTCAACAAGCCGCTGCCGGATAATCTGGATTATACCGGCCTTGAATACCAGCGCCAAAGGCATGTCGAGGCGAAGCTCGCCGTCGACCAGCTCTCAGGCAATCTCGGTCCGCGCCACCCGCGCCTTCTCGCCGCGCAGGCTGCGCTGGGGGAGGTTCGACTGGATATCCAGAAGGCCCTGAAGCAACTGTCCTCGACGCTTCGCCAACAGGAGACGGCTGTTGCCCGGCGCCTAGCCGAACTGAAGAACAAGCAATCCCGAAAACCGGATGACAAGGAAATAGCCGAGTCTGCGGCGAGACTCGCAGCGCTTGAAGAAGCGGCAAAAGAGGCGCGCCAGAACTATCTCGATGCTCTTCACCGGTCGGAAGGCCAGGCGGCGCTGCCGGTCGCCAAGGTCGAAATCCTAAGCCCGGCGACGGCAGAGGTCGCGCAGCCGGCGGGCCTGTCGATGATGCAGGCATCAGCCGCCGGTGCCGTAGCTGGCCTTTGCTTTGGCCTTGCTCTCTCTGGCCTCACGCGTCGCAGCTCCGGGTCGGACGAGATGGACGAGGAGCCCGCTTTCGATTTTGCCGTAGAGCCCGAGCCAGCCCACAGGGAGCTCGAGGCTGTCGACCTGGTCGAGACGCTCGAGGATGAGGACGATGCCGACTATTACGAACCTCAGCGGGATCTTCCGGCATTTCGCCGAAAAACGCGCTACGCGGCGCCTGCCAATGACGTGCCGCTTGCCGAGCAGATCCGCGAGATGCTGATCGCCAACCGCAGACCGTCGCGCGAGATTGACCTGCCGCCGCTGGTCGCGGCCGTTATGTCGGGCGGGAGTGCCTATCCGCCGTCTTATAGTGCGGCGCGATCCTCCCCTGAGGATATTCGAAAAGCTGAAGAGGTTCGCGAATTGCGCCGTAACATGACGGAGCTTCGGGAGAGGGTTCAGTTCTATTCCGCCCGCCGCGGGTCGACGTTGTAATAACGGACATCCGCGACATCGAATCAGCTTGCATTTGCCGTCTGCGACCAGCATAGGGCGTTGGCGGGCAAATCCGACCGATACCCGCTTTGTAGATTGGCGGCGGTTTCAAGCGGGAGGGTGACGCGTGGCTGTAGTGATCGATGGCAAAGAGGCAGCAGCATCCGTGATTGCAGCCGTAACCGAGGCGACCGCTTCTCTTGAAAGTGAAACGGGCGTTAAGCCGGGGCTCGCGGTCGTCATCGTCGGCAACGATCCGGCAAGCCACGCCTATGTAAACTCCAAGAGCAAGATGGCCAAGCAGTGCGGATTCAACTCGATCCAGCATAGCCTTGCTGAAGAGACGACGCAGGAAGAACTTGAAGAGCTCGTCGCCGGGCTGAATGCCGATCCAGCGATCCACGGTATTCTCGTGCAGCTTCCTCTGCCGAAGCATCTGAAGGCGGAACCGGTAATCCTTTCGATTTCACCGGAAAAGGACGTCGATGGCCTGCATGTCGTCAATGCCGGCAAGATCGCGACCGGAGACTTGGAAACGGGCCTTATTTCCTGCACGCCGGCCGGCGCAATGCTGCTCGTCAACCGCATCCACGGCCGAGATCTTTCCGGCCTCAACGCCGTCGTCATCGGCCGCTCCAACCTGTTCGGCAAGCCGATGGGCCTGTTGCTGCTGGCCGCCAATGCGACCGTGACCATGGCGCATTCCAAGACGAGGGATCTCGCCTCGGTCTGCCGCAATGCCGATATCCTGGTTGCTGCCGTGGGACGGCCGCAGATGGTCAAGGCGGATTGGGTGAAGCCGGGAGCTACAGTGATAGATGTCGGCATCAACCGCGTGCCGGCCCCGGACAAGGGTGACGGAAAGAGCCGCCTTGTTGGTGACGTCTCTTATGTGGATGCAGCAGAAATCGCCGGAGCCATCACGCCCGTTCCCGGTGGCGTCGGCCCGATGACCATCGCAATGCTGATGGCCAACACGGCAATCGCCGCCTATCGCGCCGCCGGAAAAACCGCACCCAGATTTTAATCGATTTAAAATATTCTGAATGCCGCTGCCGGAGGGGGTTGACTCCTCGGCAAGAGCGTTAAATCTCTTTCCATGTTTTGGAACTCTCGGTTGGGTAGAAGAAGCCGGGACAATGGGAGGGTAGTTTCATGAAGACACCATTTTGGATCGGTACGGCGCTCGCGGTCGTTCTCGCAGGAAGCGCAGCCGCCCAGGAACTCAAGTTTGCGCCGGGTCAGGACGCGCGCTTCAACTGGAAGAGCTACGAGGATTTCAAAGCCGCCAATGCCAACCTCAAGGGGCAGAATCTGACGCTATTCGGCCCTTGGCGTGGCGAGGACGAGGTACTGTTCAACAGCGTTCTGGCCTACTTCAATGCGGCGACCGGTATCAATGGCAAATATTCCTCCTCGGAAAACTACGAGCAGCAGATCGTCATCGATACGCAAGCGGGCTCGCCCCCGAATATCGCGATCATTCCTCAGCCGGGCCTTTTGGCCGATCTGGCCACCAAAGGGTTTCTGACGCCGCTCGGCCAGGAAAACGCCGACTGGGTGAAGCAGAACTACGGTGCAGGCGAGGGCTGGATCCGGTATGGCACCTATAAGGGCAAGGATGGAAAGGAGGCCTATTTCGGCTTCCCATTCAAGGCCGATTTCAAATCCATGGTCTGGTATGTGCCTGAAAACTTCGAAGAGGCGGGCTACGAGGTACCCAAGACCATGGAGGAACTGATCAAGCTCAGCGACCAGATCGTTGAGGATGGCGGCGTTCCATGGTGCATCGGCCTTGGCTCCGGGGGCGCCACAGGCTGGCCGGCGACCGACTGGGTCGAAGACATGATGCTGCGCACCCAGACTCCGGAAACTTATGACAAGTGGGTAAGCAACGAGATCAAGTTTGACGATCCGGCCGTAGTGGGCGCGATCGAAGAGTTCGGCAAGTTCGCCAAGAATGAGAAATATGTCAGCGGCGGTGTTGCGGCAGTTTCCTCCACCGACTTCCGCGACAGCCCGAAGGGTCTCTTCGGCATTCCGCCGAAATGCTACCTGCATCACCAGGCATCATTCGTGCCGTCCTTCTTCCCGCCGGATACGAAGCTCGGCACCGATGCCGACTTCTTCTACCTGCCGACCTACGCCTCCAAGCCCGAGCTTGGCACGCCCGTTCTCGGCGCCGGTACGATGTTTGCCATCACCAAGGATTCACCAGCCGCCAAGGCCTTCATCGAATTCCTGAAGACGCCGATTGCTCACGAGGTCTGGATGGCGCAGTCGTCGTTCCTGACGCCGTTCAAGGGCGCTAATCCTGATGCATACGCCAACGACGTCATGAAGAAGCAGGGTGAGCTTCTGACCACGGCAACGACCTTCCGTTTCGATGCGTCCGACCTGATGCCGGGCAAGATCGGCGCCGGCGCATTCTGGACCGGCATGGTCGACTATGTCGGCGGCAAGGACGCCAAAACGGTTGCGACCGACATACAGAAGGCTTGGGACGGCCTGAAGTAAACCTCCGAACATAAATCCGAGAATTCGCCGCGCCGGTTTTTCGGCGCGGTGCCTTCAGAAAAATCCGGAAAAATCGGTGAAAAGGGGAGAGGCATGATATCGCAGGTCGTTTCAGCCGTCGGCGTTGTGATCGCCGGCGTTTTCATCTGTGCCTTGTATTACTGGCTCTCCGACAAGATTCTGCAACTCGTGTTTCCGGTTCCGGTGGATAATGTCCATGCGGCCTCGGTGAACCTCAACCGGCGGGCGGTGGTTCGCCCCTGGCTGTTTCTGGGGCCGGCCCTCATCCTGCTGGTCGTCTATCTGGTCTATCCGGTAGTCGCGACCTTCGTCTTGTCCTTTTACGACCGGTCGGGCGGAAATTTCGTTGGTCTTGCGAACTATCGCTGGGCCATCCAAGACGCGCAGTTCCGCCAATCGATCTTCAACAATATCCTGTGGCTGGCGGTGGTACCGGCGGCCTGCACCTTCTTCGGCCTCGTTATCGCCGTGCTGACCGATCGGATCTGGTGGGGTAATCTCGCCAAGAGCCTGATCTTCATGCCAATGGCGATTTCTTTTGTCGGCGCCTCCGTCATCTGGAAATTCATCTACGAATATCGCGGCGGCAGCGAGACTCAGATCGGCCTCCTGAATGCTGTCGTGCAGTTCTTCGGCGGCAATCCGCAGGTGTGGATATCGCTTCCCTTCTGGAACAACTTCTTCCTGATGGCGATCCTGATCTGGATACAGACCGGTTTTGCTATGGTCATCCTGTCGGCAGCGCTTCGCGGCATCCCGGAGGAGACGATTGAGGCCGCCGTCATCGACGGCGCCAGCGGCTGGCAGATTTTCTGGAAAATCATGGTGCCGCAGATCTGGGGCACGATTGCCGTCGTCTGGACGACCATCACGATTCTCGTTCTGAAAGTCTTCGACATCGTGCTGACCATGACGAACGGCCAGTGGAACACCATGGTCCTGGCGAACCTGATGTTCGACTGGATGTTCCGTGGCGGGGGGGACAGCGGACGAAGCGCGGTCATCGCGCTCATCATCATGGCCGCCGTAACGCCGATCATGATCTGGAATATCCGCCAGGCGAACAAGGAAATGGGAGGCCATTGAGATGAACCCTGCCGTCAGCCTCCGCCGTATCGGGCTCCCGCGCCTCATCGTCCATTTGTCGGTCCTGGTGATCTGCATCATCTGGCTTATCCCGACCATCGGCATCCTCGTCACCTCATTCCGCGATGCAGGCCAGATCGCCGCGTCGGGCTGGTGGACGGCATTCACCGGCGCTGCCGAGACAAGTGCTGCCCGCCTTGGCGAGCCGTCCACCGCCAGACAGGAGGGGGCGAACTACGTGATTTCCGGCTCAGTCTTCGAGCAAGGCCAGAGCGGGGCGGTTCGCGCCTTCGGCACGCGCGTCGCGGCGCCGACGGAATTCGAAGCCGGGCAGGCGGCCGACCTCGGCGACGGCGAGATGCTGACGATCAACGAGGACGGCAGCTACGTCTATACGAAGAATGCTCCCTTCGACGGCGAGCGTGGAAAGCGCGTCTATCTTTCCGTTGCGGCGCCGCCCTCCTTTACCCTCGACAACTACCGGACCGTCCTGACTTCGCAGGGCATTGGACAGTCTTTCGTCAACTCCTTGACGGTCGCGATCCCTGCGACCATCATCCCGATCCTGATCTCCGCTTTTGCCGCCTACGCGCTGTCCTGGATGGAATTTCCCGGGCGTGCGCTGATCATTGCTATGGTGGTCGGGCTGATCGTCGTGCCCTTGCAGATGTCCCTCATTCCACTTCTCAGGATGTATAACGAGATCGGCAACTTGTTCGGGGTGCCGTCGCGCAGCTATGCGGGCATCTGGCTTGCCCACTCGGCCTTCGGAATGCCGCTTGCGATCTACCTTCTGCGCAACTACATCGCAGGCCTGCCGAGGGAGATTATCGAATCCGCCCGGGTTGACGGCGCGAGCGACTTCGAGATCTTCGTGAAGATCATCCTGCCGCTGTCGTTTCCGGCTTTGGCATCCTTCTCCATCTTCCAGTTCCTGTGGACATGGAACGACCTTCTGGTCGCCATGGTCTTTCTCGGTACAGGCAAGGATCAGCTTGTCCTGACCGGCGCTCTCAATGCGCTTTTGGGCTCCATGGGCGGAAAGTGGGAAATTCTCACCGCCTCCGCCTTCATCACGATTGTGGTGCCGATTATCGTCTTTTTTGCACTTCAGCGGTATCTCGTCCGCGGATTGCTTGCCGGCTCGGTCAAGGGCGGCTGAGCCGCAGGCTTATTGTGTCAACTACAGGATATTGAATGATCATTTCGCACGAAAAACCCGCGGAGCTGGACAAGGATTGGTGGCGTGGGGCGGTCATCTATCAGATTTATCCGCGGTCCTTCCAGGATTCGAACGGCGACGGCATCGGTGACCTGAAGGGTATCACTGCGCGCCTACCGCATGTCGCCGCGCTCGGGGCCGATGCGATCTGGATATCGCCGTTCTTCCCCTCACCCATGAGGGACTTTGGCTACGATGTCTCGAACTACACCGATGTCGATCCGATGTTCGGGTCGCTCTCCGACTTTGACGGTCTGATCTCGGAAGCCCATCGGCTTGGCATCAAGGTGATGATCGATCTTGTGATGTCCCACAGCTCCGACCAGCATCCATGGTTCATCGAGAGCCGGTCCAGCCGCTTCAATCCCAAGGCCGACTGGTATGTCTGGGCCGATGCAAGACCGGATGGAACGCCGCCGAACAACTGGTTGTCGATCTTTGGTGGATCCGCCTGGGCCTGGGATCCGACGCGCATGCAGTATTACATGCACAACTTCCTGACATCGCAGCCGGACCTCAACCTTCACAATCCGGAAGTACAGGATGCGCTCCTGGACATGACCCGTTTCTGGTTGTTGCGCGGCGTCGATGGTTTCCGTCTGGATACGATCAACTTCTATTTCCACGACAAGGAACTGCGCGACAACCCGGCGCTTGATCCCTCGCGGCGCAATGCATCCACTGCACCGGCAGTAAACCCCTATAACTTCCAGGAACATGTCTACGACAAGAACCGGCCTGAAAACCTGGAATTCCTGAGACGCTTTCGGGCCGTGCTTGACGAGTTTCCGGCGATCGCCGCTGTCGGTGAGGTCGGCGACAGCCAGCGGGGCCTTGAGATCGTTGGCGAATATACCTCCGGCACCGACAAGATGCAGATGTGCTATGCGTTCGAGTTCCTGGCGCCGGATCCGCTGACGCCTGCGCGTGTCGCAGAAGTGCAGAACGCCTTCTCGGTCGCCGCGCCGGACGGCTGGGCATGCTGGGCCTTCTCGAACCACGACGTCGTGCGTCACGTCAGCCGCTGGGGCCACGATCTTCTTGACCGCGACGGCTATGCAAAGATGTCGGCTGCGATCCTCATGACGCAACGCGGTTCGGTCTGCATCTATCAGGGCGAGGAGCTCGGCCTCACCGAGGCGGATATCGCCTATGCCGATCTGCAAGACCCCTACGGCATTCAGTTCTGGCCGGAATTCAAGGGGCGGGATGGTTGCCGCACCCCCATGGTGTGGGACGCACAGGCGTTGCAGGCCGGTTTTTCGACCGCCGAGCGAACCTGGTTGCCCATCCCCGTCGAACATCAGCTCCGCGCCGTCGGCGCCCAATATGGCGACCCCGCTTCCGTGCTGGAGCAGTACCGTCGCTTTCTGGCGTTCCGCAAGCAGCACCCGGCCTTTGCAAAGGGCGATATCGCCTTCCTGCCGGAAGATGGGCCGGTGCTCGGCTACAAGCGGCAGTACGGCAACGAGACCGTGCTTTGCCTGTTCAATATGAGCCCAAGCGAGACCTCGACGGAATTGCCTATCGGCGACTGGGAGATTTTGACGGGGCATGGATTTGAAAGCGGCCTCGAAGGCCGACGCATCGAACTACCGGCCTGGGGGGCGTTCTTCGCCCGCCACGCCTAACGAAAACGGGAGGGAAACATGGCTGGTGTCGTGCTTAAGGATATCCGCAAGGCCTATGGTCAGGTGAAGGTGCTGCACGGCATCGACCTTGACATCAAGCAGGGCGAGTTCGTGGTTTTCGTCGGGCCCTCAGGCTGCGGAAAATCCACGCTGCTGCGGATGATCTCAGGTCTCGAGAGCATCACAGGCGGGGAAATGTTTATCGACAATCAGTTGGTGAACGAGGTTCCGCCTTCGCGCCGCGGCATCGCCATGGTTTTCCAATCCTACGCGCTTTATCCGCACATGACGGTTTACGACAACATGGCCTTCGGCATGCGGATCGCCAAGGAAAGCAAGCAGGAGATCGACCGTCGCGTCCGCTCGGCTGCCGACATCCTGCAGCTCACGCCCTATCTCGGCCGGTTGCCGAAGGCGCTCTCGGGCGGGCAGCGGCAGCGCGTGGCGATCGGCCGGGCCATCTGCCGCAATCCGAAGGTCTTCCTGTTCGACGAGCCGCTCTCCAACCTCGACGCCGCGCTTCGGGTGGCGACCCGCATCGAGATCGCCAAACTCAACGAGGCGATGCCCGATACCACGATGATCTACGTCACCCACGACCAGGTGGAGGCGATGACGCTTGCGGACCGTATCGTTGTACTCTCGGCCGGGCGTATCGAACAGGTGGGGGCACCGCTCGAGCTTTACGAGCGTCCCCACAACCTCTTCGTCGCACGCTTCATCGGTTCGCCGGCGATGAACATCATTCCTGCAACGATAACCGAGACTGGCGAGACCACCACCGTATCACTGAGGGGCGGCAAGTCGGTGCGTCTCCCGATCGCGACTGCCGCTACTGAAAAAGGCAAGGCTGCAAGCTTCGGCGTGCGCCCGGAGGATCTTTCGATCGCGACTGGCGAGGAATATCTTTTCGAAGGGCAGGTCTCGATCGTCGAAGCCCTCGGAGAAGTAACGTTGCTTTACATTGAGGGGCTTGCCGACCAGGAACCGATTATCGCCAAGATTCCCGGAATTCTGAACGCGAAGAAGGGGAACGCTATGCGCTTTGCCGCCGACCCTGCGAAGCTGCACCTTTTTGATGCAGAAGGTAAGAGCTATCGGAAATAAGGGATAAGCCGCCGTTTACTATAAACCACCGAGCGTTGTTGGGAATTGTTCTGGATTGAGACTTCAAAACGCTCTGTTAAATTTCACCGGCTAGCCTTCTTCTCATAAACGAAGGAGGGACGTCGTGAGTGCGGCTCCAAAAAACAAAAATCACTTTTTGAGTAAGGAAGAGTCTTTCATGTACGACCGGGAAGCCCGGTTCAAGATGGAAGACACGATGAATGCGGCGCGCATCGAATATACGGAAAAAGGCGTGATGAACATGGCGCAGCGCCGCTGCGACGTGCTGCGCATTTCCCAGAGCAGCGCCGTTATCGGTATCCTGACCCAGTACAATCTGCCTCAGCAGTTTTACCTCGATATTCCGGATGCGCGGATCACCAAGGTCGGCTGCCTGTTGATGCGCACCAATGCCAACAACACGATCGAAGTCCGTTTCCTGCGCCTTCTCACGCAGAAGGAGATGGACCGGATTTTCGTGTTTTCGACCCATCCCAACCATCGCGACCGGACGCTCGACATCCGATCCTGGTGAAGTCGGAAATTTTCGATGGGCGACTCTGGCCGCCCATTCATTTATGCAAACACGCTTGCACCCTGGTCCGCGTGACCGACATTGCGGCGGAATGCGGCGAAGAGCTCTCGGCCCATGCCGAACTCGTTGCCCGAAAGGTCGGCGACAACAGGCGTCCGCGCTTCAAACTCGCCCGCATCCACCAGTACCTCCAGCGTACCTGCGACGGCGTCAAGCCGGACCATGTCTCCGTCCTTGATCTTGGCGATGGGTCCGCCGTCGGAAGCTTCCGGGGTAATATGGATCGCCGCCGGCACCTTGCCCGAGGCACCTGACATGCGCCCGTCAGTCACGAGCGCCACCTTGAAGCCGCGGTCCTGCAGCACGCCCAGCGGAGGCGTAAGACGATGGAGTTCCGGCATGCCGTTTGCTTTCGGCCCCTGAAAGCGGACGACTGCGACAAAATCCTTGTTGAGTTCGCCGCGCTTGAAAGCGTCCTGCAGCCCCTGTTGATCATGGAAAACAATGGCCGGCGCTTCGACGATGTGGCGCTCCGGCTTTACCGCGGAAATCTTGATGACGGCCTTGCCGAGATTGCCGGTCAGCATCTTCAGCCCGCCGGTGGACTGGAAAGGTGTCTCTATGGTCGACAGAACTTTCTTGTCTCCACTTTCGGCCGGTGCCGGCTCCCGCACCACCTGGCCTTGAGCATCGAGTTTCGCTTCGACGGTATAGGCATCGAGGCCGTGGCCGAAGACGGTGCGAACGTCGTCATGCAAGAAGCCTTGCTTCAGGAGCTGCTTGATGAGGAAGCCCATGCCTCCGGCGGCGTGGAAATGGTTCACGTCCGCCAGACCGTTCGGATAGACGCGGGCGAGCAGGGGGACGACATCCGAAAGGTCGGAGATGTCCTGCCATGTCAGGTGAATGCCGGCCGCGCGCGCCATGGCGACGAGGTGGAGCGTGTGGTTTGTCGAGCCGCCGGTGGCGTGCAGGCCAACGACGCCGTTGACCACCGAACGTTCGTCGATCATCTCGCCGGCTGGTGTGAATTCATTGCCGAGGGCGGTGATGGCGAGCGCCCGCTTGGCGGCTTCTCGAGTCAATGCTTCGCGCAGCGGCGTACCCGGATTGACAAAGGAAGCGCCGGGCATGTGGAAGCCCATGATTTCCATCAGCATCTGGTTGGAGTTTGCGGTGCCGTAGAAGGTACAGGTGCCGGGGCCGTGATAGGACTTCGACTCGGCGTCGAGAAGTTCTGAGCGGCCGACCTTGCCTTCCGCATAGAGCTGCCGGATGCGCGACTTCTCGTCGTTCGGTAGACCCGAAGTCATAGGGCCTGCCGGAATGAAGACGGAGGGCAGGTGGCCGAAGCTCAGCGCTGCGATCACCAGGCCGGGTACGATCTTGTCGCAGATGCCGAGGAAGACTGCTGCGTCGAACATGTTGTGGGAAAGGCCGATGCCGGCCGCCATGGCGATCGCATCCCGCGAGAACAGCGATAGTTCCATGCCCGGCTGCCCTTGGGTGACACCGTCGCACATAGCCGGCACGCCGCCCGCAACCTGCGCGATCCCGCCTGCCTCCCGGGCGGCTTCCCGGATGATCGGCGGGAAGATCTCGTAGGGCTGGTGGGCGGAGAGCATGTCGTTATAGGCTGTGATGATGCCGAGGTTCGGAACGACGTCGCCCGCGAGCGCATCCTTTTCGGCGGGGGAACAGACCGCAAAACCGTGTGCGAGATTGCCGCAGGAGAGTGTCGACCGGTGCGGGCCTCGCGATGCCGCTCGCCGGACGCGGTCGAGATAGGCCTCACGGTGCGGCTTTGATCGTTCTACGATGCGGGCGGTGATAGCCTCGATGCTGGAATGGGCGGCCATGGGTGTTGTCCTCATCCGTCAAGCCCGGCTTGGGAATGGCGAAAGCCGACCGGGATTGCTCCTGTTGAAAATCCTGCGCCTTTACGGCGCCCAGTAGATCTCTAGCGGCGACGCAGCGTGATTGAGCACGGCGCGGATTGGCATCTCCGCTTCGTCGGAACCGGCCTTCGCCTTCTCCAGCACGTCCCGCTTGCCCTGACCTTCGATATGAAGGACCAGGAAACGCGCGTCCGAAAGGCTTGCAAAGGAGAAGGTCAACCGCTCCTCGCCAGCACCTTCCGCCTCCATGGTCAGAACGCCGCGAGGGCCAGAAAGATCGAGCGCTTTCGTGAGATTATTGCCGTGCGGGAAGAACGAGGCCGTATGGCCATCGGTTCCCATGCCGAGGATGGCGACATCGAAAGGATTTCCAATGCCCGCCGTCTTATCTGTTGCCGCGACCGCAGCTTCGTCGATTGAGGGTCGATCATAATAAAGCGGGATGAACTTCGCCGTCGCAGCCTTGTCCTTCAGGAGATGCGTCGCGACCAGAAGATGGTTGGAGCGCGGATTGTCGGCCGGTACGAAACGCTCGTCGACCAGAGTGACCGTGACCTTGCTCCAATCGATATCGCGCGCCGACAGCGTCTCGAAGAACTTTTTCGGTGTGGAACCGCCAGAGACTGCGATGGACGCGATCCCCCGTTCGCGGATCGCGGCGGCCAGGCGTGCCGCAACCTCGTCCGCCAGGGCGGCAGCAAGTGTTGCGGCATCGGGAAAGTCATGCAGGTTCGCGGTCATTGCCCGGTCTCGCCCTTCCTATCGTCAGCCTTCGTGCCAGGTGCGGTGATCCCGTTCTATCAACGCGATCGCTTGGCTGGGTCCCCAGGTTCCGGCGGTATAGCCCTGCACCTGCTGGCCGGTTGCTTCCCAACCCTTGAGGATCGGGTCGACCCAGCGCCACGCGGCTTCCACCTCGTCACGGCGCATGAAAAGGGTCTGGTTGGAGCGGATCGTGTCCATCAGGAGCCGCTCATAGGCGTCGGGATTGCGAACCGCGAACGCTTCCGCAAAGCTCATGTCGAGCGAAACCTCGCGAAGCCGCATTCCGCCGGGACCTGGGTCCTTAATCATCAATGATTGCTTCACCCCCTCATCCGGCTGCAAGCGGATGATCAGCTGGTTTGCGGCAATTCGGCCCGCAGCATTGTCGAAGATATTGTGTGGGATCGGCTTGAAGGTGATGACGATCTCGGAGACGCGGTTCGCGAGCCGCTTGCCTGTACGGATATAGAAGGGCACGCCGGCCCAGCGCCAGTTGCCGATCTCGGCCTTTATGGCCACGAATGTCTCGGTATTGGAGACGCCGCCTTCCAGCTCGTCGAGATAGCCCTTAACGGGGCCGCCGGCTGAAGCGCCCGCGCGGTACTGGCCTCGCACCGTGAATTGTTCGACATTGGCTTCGGTGATCGGCTTCAGCGCCCGTAGCACCTTGAGCTTTTCGTCGCGCACCGATTCCGAATTCATCGAGGAAGGGACTTCCATGGCGACAAGGCAGAGAAGCTGCAGGATATGGTTCTGAACCATGTCGCGCAGCGCGCCGGCCGTATCGTAATAACCGGCGCGGCCTTCGAGCCCGACAGCCTCCGCAACCGTGATCTGCACGTGATCGATATGCTCGGCATTCCACAACGGCTCGTAGAGCGCGTTGGCGAATCGCAGCGCCATCAGGTTCTGCACCGTCTCCTTGCCGAGATAGTGGTCGATACGGAAGATCTGCTCTTCGCGGAAAACCTTGCCGATCGTATCGTTGAGTTCGAGCGCTGAGGCGAGATCGCGGCCAATCGGCTTTTCCACGACGATCCGGGTTGCTTTCGTGATTAGCTTGTGGTCGCGGATTTTTTCGGAAATTGCTCCGAAGATGCCGGGCGCAACGGCGAGATAGAAAACGCGCACCCGTTCTTTTCCATCATCGATGAGCTTCTTGAGCGCATCCCAGCCCTGATCGGACTTGGCATCGATCGAGACGTAGTAGAGCCGCTGGCAGAACTTTTGAACTTCAGCCTCGTCGTATTCGCCCTTCTTCAGGTGCTCCTTCAATGCGTCCTGAGCAAATTTTCGATAATCTTCGTGTGAGAGATTGCTGCGGGAAGCGCCGATGATACGGGTTGGTTCCGTAAACTGACCCTCCACCTGACGGTGGTAAAGGGCCGGCAGGAGTTTGCGCTCTGCGAGGTCGCCGGTTCCGCCGAACACGACGCAATCAAAGGCTTCGACTGGGATGATCTGGCTGCTCATCTCTGTTCTTTCGTCCTGGATGGTTGGGGGCATACTTAATCTAATCGATTTAAAAAGGCTAGCCCGAATTGATGTTGAGGACCTCGTAGGGTCGCTTGCTTGTCAGAGCCTGTCGCGCAGCGCAAACCACGTGAGGGCCAGAAAAAGCAACGGCGTTCGCATATGACGCCCGCCTGGAAAGGCGGGAACATCCAGTGCGGCAAGTTGATCCAGTTCGGTCGCATTGCCGGAAATCATGTCAGCATAGAGCTTGCCACAATAGTTTGACAGCATGACGCCGTGACCGGAATAACCGCCGATCGAGGTCACACCCGGCATGACTTCGCGCACGAAAGGCTGGCGCGGCATCGTGATTCCCACATTGCCGCCCCATGCATGCGTGATCGCAATGTTTTTCAGGCTCGGATAGGTGGCGATGATTTGCTGGCGGATGGCCTGCGCAGTATCTTTCGGGTCGCGAGAGGAATAGACCTCGCGCCCTCCGAACAGGAGACGGTTGTCGCGCGACTTGCGGAAATATCTCACGACGAATCGCGAATCGGCCACCGCCTCGCCGCCCGGAATGACCGTTGGAAAATCATCGAGCGGTTCCGTGGCTGCGATGAAGGAGCCGATCGGCATGATGTGTGCGGACGTGACAGGTTCCAGTTCGCCGACATAGGCGTTTGTGGCGATCAACACCCGGTCGGCCGTCAGCGTTCCGGACGGTGTGTCTACCATAATTTTACCGCTTGCCCGCCGGATGGCTCTGGCCTTCGTCATCTCATGGATCTGAGCGCCCGCCGCCTTGGCGACACGCGCAAGACCGATCAAGAGCTTCAGGGGATGAATGTGGCCCGTGCCCGTGTCCCGGACGCCGCAGTAATAGTCGCCTGTACCAAGCCGTTCGGCAGTTTCCCTGGCCTCCATGAACGAGATATGGGGATAGGCGTAGCGCTCGGCGGCAATCTCGGCATTCGCACGATATTCCCTCTCGTGTCCCGGCTTGTGGGCGACATTCATCTGCCCCGGCATGTAATCCATGTCGATGCCGTGAACATCGGCAAAATCGAGAAGATGGCGCTTGGCATGCTCCGCCATATCGAAGAGCGCCTTCGAGCGTTCATAGCCCAACTCCTTCTCGAATTCTTCCGGCCACCAGCGCTGGCCGGTGCCCATCTGCCCCCCATTGCGTCCCGAAGCGCCGTCGCCGAGGCGATATGCCTCGATCAGGGTGGTGGAAATACCGCTCCTGGCGAGGTTGTAGGCGGCCTGAAGCCCGGTATAGCCGCCGCCGACGATCGCGACATCGACCGTCTTCGATTCGTCGAGGGCGGGATAGGTCGGTCGTTCGCCAACGGTTGCCTGATACCAGGAAACCCCCGGCGCTATCGGGCTCTGCCACTTGTCCAAAACACCAGCCCTCACACGTTGAGAAGCAGGAATTCCCGCTCCCACGGGCTGATGACCTGCATGAAGGTCTCAAATTCCCCACGCTTGACGCCCGCATAGAGGCCTATGAACTCGGGGCTGAAGACCTGCGCCAGGGCTGGTTCTGATTCCAGCAACGATACGGCTTCGAGCAGGCCACGAGGCAGATCGATCGAGCCTTCGTTGGCCGTATCTTCCGTGGGCGGCGCCGGCTCAATCCCGTTCATGATGCCGAGCAGGCCGCAGCCGAGCGACGCCGCGAGCGCCAGATAAGGATTGGCGTCCGAGCTCGGCAGTCGGTTTTCGACGCGGCGGGCGTTCGCGTCCGAAACTGGCACACGGAAGGCGGTGGTACGATTATCGTAGCCCCAGGCATTGTTGACCGGTGCCGACATGTCGGGCGTCAGGCGGCGGTAGGAGTTCACATAGGGAGCCATCATGGCGAGCGTCTTGGGCACATAAGTCTGCATGCCGCCGATGAAGTGGAAAAATTCCTTCGAGGCGGAGCCGTCCGGGTTCGAGAAGACGTTCTTGCCGGTTTTGATGTCGACCACCGACTGGTGGATGTGCATCGCCGAACCCGCCTGGCCCTGCATCGGTTTGGCCATGAAGGTGGCGTAAATCCCGTGCTTCAGGGCTGCTTCGCGGATCGTCCGCTTGAACATGAAAACCTGGTCGGCGAGTTCGATCGGATCGCCATGGCGCAGGTTGATCTCGAGTTGCGCCGGACCTTCCTCATGAATGAGGGTGTCGATCTCCAACCCCTGCTTTTCGGAAAAGTGATAGATGTCGTCGATCAGCTCGTCGAATTCATTGATGCCGGCAATCGAATAACCCTGGCCACCGAGGATCGAACGGCCCGACCGGCCTTTCGGCGGGTGCAGGGGATAGTCAGGGTCGTCGTTTTTGGCGACAAGGTAAAATTCGATTTCCGGGGCTACGACAGGTTTCCAGCCGCGTTCTTCGTAAAGCCTGACAATGTTCTTCAACACATTGCGCGGCGTGTAGGCCACAGCCTTGCCATCCGTATCGACGATATCGCAGATCACCTGCGCCGTCGGGTCCGTCTCCCACGGAACGACCGCGAGAGTGGACAGATCAGGCATCAGCTTCAGGTCGCTGTCCCGCGGCTCGTAACGGAAGGTGCCGGTTTCTTCGGGATATTCACCTGAGATTGTGTGGCGGTAAAGGGCGGAGGGCAGCGCAAGCGAAGTATTCGACGTGAATTTCGAAGATGGCATCATCTTGCCGCGCGGAACGCCGGCCAGATCGGGTGTGATGCATTCGACATCCTCGATCCCCCGCGCTCTCAGCCACGCGGTGGCCTCCCGCCAGTCCGCCACGCCTCGAAGGGAGGTGAGCGTCGGTTGGGCAGCGGCTGCTTTGAGCACGGTGCCGGTTGCGGGGGCGGGATTGGCTTTTTTGCGCGGCATGACACACCGGAGTGAGGTTGATCGAAGTTCCCATCATAGCCACGGATTGGCGCTTGGCGAGGGGGCGTCATTGACTTTGGCGCCGGGGATGGCGAAGAGCCAACGGGGAAACGATGGAGCGCCGGGTGACGCGAAAATTCGACGTGGTGATTTTGGGCGCAGGCGCCGCAGGGATGATGTGCGCGATCCGAGCCGGAGCCCGCGGACGTTCGGTCCTGTTGCTCGACCATGCGAAGGCGCCGGGGGAGAAGATCCGCATCTCCGGCGGCGGGCGATGCAACTTCACCAACATCCATGCCAGCGCCAGGAATTATCTGTCCTCCAATCCGCATTTCGCCAAGTCGGCGTTTGCCCGCTACACGCCGCGCGATTTCCTCGACATGGTCGAGGCGCACAAGATCGGCTGGCATGAGAAGACGCTCGGGCAGCTCTTCTGCGACGAAAGCGCCAAAGACATCATTCGCATGCTGCTCATCGAAATGCAGGCGGCAGGAGTGGTCCTCGAACTGCAGAAGCAGGTCACTTCGATCGAAAAGACTCCGGATGGCTTTCGCATCGCAACGTCTGAAGGTGCCGTGGAAGCAGCAGCACTCGTCGTTGCGACGGGCGGCAAATCGATTCCGAAGATGGGGGCAACCGGCTTTGCCTACGAGATTGCGAAACAGTTCCGCCTGAAGGTCATCGAAACACGTCCGGCGCTCGTGCCGCTGACGCTCGACCCGAACCTGTTGGAGAGACTGTCGCCGCTATCCGGCGTCTCGGTGGCGGCGGAGGTACGACACGGCAAGACGGCTTTCCGGGAAGCGCTGCTGTTTACTCATCGCGGCCTGAGTGGCCCTTCCATCCTGCAGATATCCTCCTTCTGGCGGGAAGGAGACGACATCACCCTGGTGATCGAACCGGACCTGGATGTTGCGTCCATGCTTAAAGCAGCGCGCAAGGTCAACGGCAGGCAGGCTGCGCAGACGGTGCTTGCAGAAGCTTTGCCCAAACGGCTGGCGCAATTTTTTGTCGAGACGAGAGGCGTGACGGGACATCTGGCGGATCTTTCGGACAAGGCGATCGCAGGGCTTGCCGCTGCAATACAGAATTGGACGATCCGGCCTGCCGGTTCGGAAGGTTACAGGACGGCGGAGGTGACCCTTGGCGGCGTCGATACATCCGAACTGGATTCCAGGACCATGCAGGCGAAGGTGGTGCCCGGTCTCTATTTTATCGGCGAATGCGTTGATGTGACCGGCTGGCTCGGCGGTTATAATTTCCAGTGGGCCTGGGCATCAGGCCATGTTTGCGGGGAAGCATTGTCGTAGTGAGTGATTCAGCACTTCTTAATATACCTCCCTCATCCTGCCTTAATGCCAGCAAAATCCTGTGGTTAAGAGCTGGTATACGCAGCCTGTCGGGTCGCGGCAGGACGTCGAGAGCAACCGTTTTTGGGGTTCAGGATTCATGCAGAAAACCCGCCGTGCCCGCGCAATTGCAATCGCACTCGTCAAGGACGACGCCAGGCAGAAGCGGTTGCGGCTTCTGGTGATCTCGATCGGGGCTATGGCAGCTCTTCTCTCCCTTCCGGCGTTTTTTCACTAATCGCTTGAAAGCAATTTAAAGAAGCTGGCTCTCCGCAGCCATTGCTCTGCATGACTCACTGAAGCGGTGTCGCATCTTGAATTCCACTGGTTCAGTAAAATTTTAAAGATTGCTCATAATAATCCGACTGTCTTTATCCCACAGGGAAGGCTTGGGGCATGTCGAGATTTTTTCCATCGTCCGTCGTATCGCGGATCGCCTTCTTCTGTCTGTTCATGATCTTCGTCGCGATTGCCGCGGTTGGCGGTCTCGCCTACGTGCATCTGCGCGGCGATATCATGGAAACGGCGAAAGCAGATGCCCATAAGGCGGTTCGCACCATGAGCCTGCTCTACGAGCTTGAGCTGCCCGGCGCCAAGAGCGAAATCCGCGACGGTTTCGTTTCCCGCGTGCTTCAGGGGGATGGAGTTCTGAGTGACCATGACCTGGTGGACCGTACGGCCGGAGCTATCGGTGGCGTTGCTACCCTCTTCGAAAAGCGCGGCAGCGATTATGTTCGCGTCTCCACCAACGTGAAAACGGAGAAGGGCGAACGTGCTATCGGCACCAAGCTTGCCGCGGAACACCCGGCGCAGCCGTTCCTTGCCCGCGGTGAAGCCTATTTCGGCCCGGCCGTCTTGTTCGGCCGCGATTTCATGACCGGCTATTTTCCGATTACCAACGCCTCCAATGCCGTTACAGGCCTCCTGTTCATTGGCATCCCCATGGAGGTCTACTTCGATCACATCGCCTCCTCGGCTTATGTCATTGTCGGCAGTTCGGTTGCTGCACTCGTCCTGATCGGCTTTGTGAGCTTCTTCACGCTGAGGAGCTTGCTCCGCCCGCTCGGTGTACTGACCAGCACGGTCCGCACGCTCTCCGGCGGAAATGATGCGGTCGAGATCCCTTATACCGCGCGCCGCAACGAGTTCGGCAACATCGCTCGTGCGCTGGAAGTGTTCCGCGACGCAGCCCGCGAAAAACGGCTCATCGAAAGTCGAAGCGTGGAGGAGCGCAGCGAAGCAGAGGCGGAACGTCGCCGGAGCGATGAGGAAAAGCAACGTGTCGATCAGCAGATCGATATTGCGGTCAGCGAGCTGGCGGCGGCTCTATCCCGCTTGGCGCAGGGCGATCTCTCGACCACGATCGAGACTGTTTTCTCAGGCAGGCTTGAACAACTGCGCAACGACTTCAACGGCTCTATCGTCCGGCTACGCGATACTCTTTCCGATATCCGCGAAAGCACGCTCTCCATCCAGAAGAGCAGTGCCGGTCTCAGCCATTCATCGACCGAACTCTCGCGCCGAACCGAAACCCAGGCAGCCTCGCTGGAAGAGACCGCTGCCGCAGTGGACCAAATCACGGTAACGGTGCGGTCTTCGGCCGAGCGTGCCCGCGAAGCCAATCACGCCGTTTCGGAGACCAAGAAGAGCGCCGACAATTCCGGCACCGTGGTCAACAACGCAGTCGCCGCCATGGGGCGTATCGAGGAGGCCTCGCGGAAAATCGAACAGATCATCGAGGTGATCGACGATATCGCCTTCCAGACCAACCTCCTTGCGCTGAATGCCGGGATCGAGGCAGCGCGCGCAGGCGAGGCCGGCAAGGGCTTTGCCGTCGTGGCTCAGGAGGTCCGCGAGCTTGCCCAACGATCCGCCGGAGCGGCGAGCGAGATCAAGGATCTGATCACGCAGTCAAGCCAGGAAGTAAGCTCCGGGGCCGGTCTGGTACAACAGGCGGGTGCGGTGTTGGCGGCCATCAGTCAGCAGATCACCGGCGTCAGCCAGCATGTCGATATGATCGCAACCGCAAGCCAGGATCAATCGGCGGCCCTGCAGGACATCAACAACTCGGTCAACCGTATGGATCAGATGACCCAGCAGAACGGCGCAATGGTCGGCGAAACCACCGAGGCGAGCCGCCGTCTTGCCGAAGAGGCCGACGCCCTGCTTCAACTTGTTCAGCAGTTCCGCATCGACGGCGTAAAGCATTCGCGCCCGCAGGCTTCCCGGGCGGCTTGAGGTTTCTTGTCGGAAATCCGTGGGGCGGCAGCGATGCCGCCCTTTCTTGTTGTGCGCCCAGCATGGGCGCATTCTTGTGGGTGGAAGTCCCACCGTAAGCTGGTCATGGCGAGCGAAGTGAAGCGCAACTGCGGAAGGGCGACCGACCGTGGGGAGGAAGCGTGGATCGAACCT
>NZ_PVBM01000030.1 GCF_002968575.1 Neorhizobium huautlense
GGGATGAAGGGGGACAAAGTTTTTTGTAACCAACTGATTTTTGGAGATCTAGGAAGTTGGCGCGTCCCCGTCGCGATTCGGGCGTGGAGTGCCGATGAGCGGGCGCGGCCGACCGGAGATCGGCTCTGACCGGCCTGTTTGCGACCGTGTCTAGATCGTCGCGGCTACCCCGAATTGATGAGCCTTTGGCGTTCCGATCCCGTCGCCTTCCGTTTGTTGCCTGGCTGGGATGGGAGTAGAATTTCCGATCCTTCGGCTCCGCCGGAGGGTTTTCTGAGGAGGCGAAAATGGGACGCAAATTTATCGACTGCCGGGAATTTCCGAGCGAGATGAAATGCACCGTAGCCATATCGGCAGACAATACGGACGAACTCGTCAATGCCGCCGTCCAGCACGCGGTTGCCGTCCATGGTCACACTGACACGCCGGAATTCCGCACGGAAATCCGCAAAGCAATTCACGACATGGAACCCTCGCGCAATGTTGCGTAACGGGGATCGCTGTTTTTGATGAAATGTTGGACCGAGGTCGAAACGCCGTTTCCTGCGAAAGGGGTGGCGTTCGATCTCGTATGGCGCTGGTTATCCCCGAACGAGGCTGACCTTTCGTCGCCTCTCGATTTTTTCGCTGTGCGGGAAACACGTGGCGACGAATGTCACCGCTTTACTATCGGACAATATAGCAAATGCCACCCATGTCCGCTTCCGGCCCTAAGCAGCAATTGCGCTCGTCACCCTTCTATGAACCACCGCAAGATATACCAGGGTGGCAAAGGCAAAGATTGATACGATCAGGGCCAACCAGAGGGTTCCTTGCGGACTGGTTAAGGTCATAATCGCCGTGAATGCAGGTGGTGCGGTCGCAAACGCGAAATTCAGCGGCACTGACATCCTGGCGGAAGACCGCGCATAGGCACCGGGAGGAAAGAGTTCTAGCGGAAGGGTGGCGCGGGCGACTGCGGTAATGCCACTTGCGATCCCATATAGGATAGCAAACACAACGGCGCCGCCAAAGCTGTTGGTGACAAGCAAGACGATAAAGCTCGCCGGAAAAAGAGCCGCGCCCGCAAGACCCATGGCTAGTCCCGACCAGCGGTGTCCGCCAGCTAGGTCAGTCATGCGGCCAGCCCATTGGGCGATGCCGATGAATGCCGCAGCCGCAAGCGCTGACGTGTGGTCTAGGCCCTTGGCTTCGAACAAGATGATGATGGTGAGGGCAAAACCCCATGTGAAAAAACCGTTGGCGGCGAAGCTGGCCGCGAGAAGGATGAATCTTCTGAGGTCTGCGGATGTGGAGCCGACTGACTTCCCTCCCTTAGTCTTGTTGCCCACATTTCTGGCCAATCCGTACCAATGATAGCCATCACCATGAGCATAGCTGTAGGTCCACTCATAACGATGGACAGCGGAAGCTGGAGATCGTCGGCCGTTGAAGGACCGGTCACGGCGATCATCCAGAAAGTCGCACCCCATCCTAAAAGTTGAGTAAGCGAAAGGATAGCAACTACTGAAGCGGTGCGAGAAAATGTGGTCATCTGAAAATGATATCAATCAGGTCGCGCAGTAGTGCGATACTAGATACAATCATAAGATGAGTCTATGACGTTTGCATGACCGCTAATGGCGCGAAGCGGCCGCGTCTCCTCTGGCCAACGCTGCCAACACCGCATCAATATCGGCGGTTGTATTCGCTTCACAATTCCGTTTGTTTTTCTCAATCCGCATCAACGGGCCTCGCGGTTAAGGGAGTGTTTATAAATTCGTGAAAGTTAATGGAAACTTGCCGGTGGTGCGGCCACGAGGGCCTGGTGGGATGGCCCGAACCGCCGTGCAGTTTGTAACCTGAGTAATTGCCTGCCTATCTCCCGATGCAGGTGCTGTACGGAGTAACATGACCATGAAAGCAAAGCCTTTCGCCCTGGCGATCGTCGCCGCAATTTCCACCGCCTCTTTCTCTTCAACGGCTGTGCTTGCGGCCGACCTGACCAGCTATTCCGAGCCGCCGACCTACAATGAGCCGGCCGCCGGCCCGAAAGCCGGCTGGGGTGGCGCCTATGTCGGTGCCGATCTCGGCATGGCATCCCGCAAGCTGAACCCCTTCGAGGGCGACAAGGGCCTCGTCGTCGGCGCTCACGCGGGCTACAACATGGACCTGGATTCCGGCGTGGTCGGTGCGGAAATCGAAGCTTCGCATCTCGGCAACGTGAAGAGCCGCGTTCCCGGCGGCAATATCAAGGAACAGGGCCGCGTGGCCGCCAAGGCGAAGGCCGGTGTCGGTTTCAACGATACGCTCGTCTATGGCACTGCAGGGGTTGCCCTCACCAGCTTCAAGGACAATGGCGGCACCTCCGGTCCGGATGGCTGGAAACCCGGTTGGGTCGTGGGCGCGGGCGTCGAGCAGAAACTCTCCGACAATCTTTCGGCTCGCGTCGAATACAACTACACCATGACCAACGATGTGCGCAGCACCACCGCCGGCGTCACCTCGCGCACAGATGTGCGCGACCAGGTGCTCAAGGCCGGCGTGAACTACCGCTTCTGATAAACGGCCCCTGGATCCGCCGGATCTGAAGAGGCGACGTTTTTTGGACCACCAATCGACAGCCCCGTATGCTCTGAAGCATACGGGGCTGTTGCTGTTCATGGCGACGGGACGTCCTCGGTTCGGGCCCGTCAAGGCAGGACGCGGCCATCTTCAGTGAAGGGAAACAGGTTCTTCCTTATCCGGATCTGTTGACAATATCCATATATCGATTAATCTCGATATATGGATCAAGAAAAGGCAATTCTCGCTCTTGCGGCACTGGCTCAGCCGACGCGGCTGCAGGCCTTCAATTTGCTCGTACAGCACGAACCCGAGGGACTTCCGGCAGGCGATGTCGCCAAGTTGCTCGCCGTTCCCCAGAACACGATGTCGTCGCATCTGAGTGTGCTGGCGCGGGCCGGATTGATCCGGGCAGAGCGACGGAGCCGACTGATCGTGTACCGGTCGGACATTGCCGTACTGCGGGACCTTACGCTCTATCTCATCAAGGATTGCTGCGGCGGCAGGGCCGAGCTCTGCGAGCCGCTTGTCGCCGAACTCACCCCATGCTGCTGCCCACCACAGAAGGTGTCACTATGACCAAGACCACATTTAACGTGCTGTTTCTCTGCACCGGGAACTCGGCCCGTTCCATTATTGCCGAAAGCGTTCTCAGAAAGGACGGCGCCGGCAAGTTCAACGCCTATTCCGCGGGCAGCTACCCGAAAGGCGAGGTCCATCCGCTGGCGATCGAGGCGCTGCGGGGCCATGGCTACCCTGTGGACGGCCTCCGGTCAAAGAGCTGGGAGGAGTTCGCCACGGAGGGTGCACCCGAACTCGACTTCGTTTTCACCGTCTGCGACAATGCCGCCGGCGAGGCCTGCCCGGTCTGGCCGGGGCAGCCGATGACGGCCCATTGGGGGCTGGAGGATCCGGCCGCCGTGGGCGGTACGGATGCGGAAAAGCGCGTCGCCTTCGGCCAGGCGCTGCGTTACATGAAGCTTCGGATCGCCGCGTTTGCCGCGCTTCCGGTGGAAAGCCTCGAGCGTTTGAGCCTCACCGCGAAACTTCGCGAGATAGGGCAAATGGAAGGTTCCTCCGCAAAGAGGCCAGACGTCGCATGAATGGACCGATCGATATCGTCATCTATCACAATCCCGACTGCGGCACGTCGCGGAACACCCTCGCGATGATCCGCAACGCCGGCATCGAGCCGCATGTCGTCGAGTACCTGAAGACCCCGCCATCGAGGGCATTGCTCGTGCAGTTGGTGGACCGCATGGGGATCAGCCTGCGGGAACTGCTCCGCGAGAAGGGCACGCCATATGCCGAACTCGGGCTTCAGGATGAGAGCCTGACCGATGCTCAGCTGCTGGATGAGATGATGGAGCATCCGATCCTGATCAACCGCCCGATCGTCGTGTCTCCGATGGGCGTCAGGCTTTGCCGCCCTTCCGAAGCAGTCCTCGACATTCTTCCCGTGCCCCAAAGGGGTGCCTTCGCAAAGGAGGACGGCGAGATCGTCGTCGATGCCGACGGCCGGCGGATCGCCTGAGACCGCTGCCGATCCGCCACGCTGCCGCTCCGGCACATCTTCGTTAAAGGAAATACTTCAATGCAGCCTGCCAAACCTGCAGTCCGTTTGTCATTTCTGGATCGCTACCTGACGGTGTGGATCTTCGCTGCCATGGCGCTGGGCCTGATCCTCGGCACGGTCTTCGACGGCTTGCCGGATATGCTCAACAGCATGTCGATCGGCACCACCAACATCCCGATCGCGATCGGCCTCATCCTGATGATGTATCCGCCGCTTGCGAAGGTCCGCTACGAGGAACTGCATAAGGTCTTTGCCGACAAGCGCGTGCTGCTGCTTTCGCTCGTCCAGAACTGGATCATCGGCCCGACGCTGATGTTTGCGCTCGCCGTAATCTTCCTGCGCGGCTATCCGGAATATATGACGGGCCTGATCCTGATCGGCCTTGCGCGCTGTATCGCGATGGTGCTCGTGTGGAACCAGCTCGCACGCGGCGACAACCAGTATGTGGCCGGGCTGGTGGCGTTCAATTCGATCTTCCAGATCCTCTTCTTCAGCGTCTATGCCTGGATCTTCCTGACGTTTCTGCCGCCGCTGTTCGGCCTCGAAGGCAGCGTCGTCGACGTATCGTTCTGGACGATTGCAGAAGCGGTTTTCATCTACCTCGGCATCCCGTTCCTCGCCGGCTATCTGTCGCGAACGATCCTGACAAGAACCAGGGGCAGGGACTGGTACGAAACGGTCTTCCTGCCGAAGATCAGCCCGATCACGCTGGCCGCACTGCTTTTTACCATCGTCGCGATGTTCAGTCTCAAGGGCGG
Organism: Neorhizobium huautlense; assembly: GCF_002968575.1. Classification (GTDB taxonomy): domain Bacteria; phylum Pseudomonadota; class Alphaproteobacteria; order Rhizobiales; family Rhizobiaceae; genus Neorhizobium; species Neorhizobium huautlense. The sequence continues at coordinate 4,879 of NZ_PVBM01000030.1, forward strand.
TGACGTGGTCAGGCTGCCGTTCGACGTGGTGCTGATCGCGATCCCGCTCACCATCTACTTCCTCGTCATGTTCACCGTGAGTTTCGTGATGGCGAAGATGATCGACACCGACTATCCGCGCACGACGGCGGTGGCATTCACGGCCGCGGGAAACAATTTCGAGCTCGCCATCGCGGTGGCGATCGCCGCCTTTGGTCTTGCTTCGCCTGTTGCCTTCGCCGCCGTCATCGGCCCGCTTGTCGAAGTGCCCGTGCTCATCATCCTGGTGCAGTTCGCGCTCTGGATGGGGCGCCGCTACTACGGCGCCGAGATGGAGCGTGCGCCGGCCGAGTGATCGAGGTTCAGGGGATGTATCAGCCGCGTTCCTTGCCGATCAGCCGCGACCGCAGCGCGTTCGAAATCCCGTCGAAGATGAACACCACCAGAAGGATCAGCAGCACCATATAGGCGACGTTCTCCCAGTCGGAATTGGTGCGCATCGCTTCCCAGAGTTTGAGCCCGATGCCCCCCGCACCGACGGCGCCGATGATCGTGGCCGAGCGGGTATTCGATTCCCAGAAATAGAGCGCCTGCGAGAGGAATACCGGCATAACCTGCGGCACGGTGCCATAGCGTTGCACCGCGACTGGTGGTGCGCCGACGGAACGGACGCCCTCGCGCTGCTTTTCGTCGATATTTTCCAGCGCTTCCGAATAGAGCTTGCCAAGCGTGCCGGTGTCCGTGAGGAAGATGGCGGAAATGCCCGCCAGCGGACCGGGGCCGAAGGCACGGGTAAAAAAGAGCGCCCAGATCAGCATGTCGACGGAGCGAAGAAAGTCGAAGAGTCGCTTGGCGACCTGGTTTGCGGGGCGGTTTCGGAAGATGTTGCGCGCTGCGATGAACGACAGCGGGAAGGCGACCAGCATCGCGAACAGGGTTCCGATGAACGCCATCACGATGGTCTGCAGGAGTTTTTCCCACACGTCGAGATGCTGCCATTCGGAATTGTAGAGGATGTTGTTCCAGGCGAGCGAAAGGTTCGATCTGTCGGGCTGGATGCGCTCGCCCGAGACGATCAGCGTTGCGACCTCCGAGGCCGGTTTCCCGAAGAACGGCGAGTTCGTGTCGAAAAGGAAGTTCGCCCAGCCGAGGAAGCGCTTGCGGACGCGCACCCGCTCCGCACTGATTTCCGCCCAGCCCGACACGCCGAAATAGGCGAGGGCGCGGCCGCCCGGCAGCCTCTGTTCGACCCACGAGGGTAGTGCTCCATCCGCCCGGACCTCGCCGGATCTCCTGTCGAGGCGGAGGGCGACGCTCTCCGAGCCTCGGGTAAGCACCACCCGGTCGGGATGAACCTCGATCGTTCTAGCGCTGCCGATCTCTACGACCGCCTCGGTGAGGATCTCCTCGGTGCGGGTTTCCCGGATAGGACGTGCCTGGGCGGCCTGCTGCTCGGCCTGGGGCGCAGGCGCCATGAAGCTGGACGAGGGCTTGGCGGCCGCTCCGTTCGCTGAGTTGGGCGCGGGGATTTCGATCGTCCTCGTCACCGTCTCGCGCCGCGTTTGAAGCCAGTCCGGGTTGGGGTTCGGGCCGATCGGGTCGAAACGCGGATATTCGATCCTCATTGCGCCGTCGGCGTCGATCTCGATCTGCGGCCGGATTTCGTAGGAGACCCAGTCTGCGAGGTAGTTTCCGGCGATGCTCCAGTTCGCTTCGCCCAAAACCTTGCCGACGGCGAAATACCACCAGGCAAAGAGGAGATAGAGGGTGCACGCGAGGGCGATGGCCGGCACCCTGAAGCGCTGCCAGAAGCCTAGCCTCAGGAGATCAGGATGGCGCGCCGCGATGGCTTCCATTTCGGAGGTGTTGAGGATCGTCATGGTGCCTCCGGTCAGATTGCGTTGAATGCCTGATCGCCCGAAAGCTTCTGGCGAAGCCATGCGGAGAACTGGTCGACGGCCACGATGGTCAAAAGCAGAAGGAGGACGATCGCGAGCGTCTTGGCTTCGTGGCCCTGGCCGATCGACAGGCGCAGCAGTTCGCCGATGCCGCCGCCGCCGACGGCGCCGATAATCGTCGAGGCGCGCACGTTGATTTCGAGACGCAGCAGGAAATAGCTCATGAAGTTCGGCATGACCTGCGGAACGATCCCGAACCACATCCGTTCGAGCCAGGTGGCGCCGACCGCACGCAACCCTTCCTCAGCCTTCATGTCGGCATTTTCGATGACCTCGTAGAACATCTTGCCGAGCGCGCCGACGGTATGGATCGATACGGCGATGACGGCCGGGATCGGGCCGAGCGAAAGGATCGCCAGGAAGAAGCCGGCAATCACCACTTCCGGAAAGGCGCGCAGGATCTCCATGACGCGGCGCACCGGCCCCCGCACCCAGGAATTGGGCATGGTGTTCCGCGCCGCGAGGAATGCCAGCACGAAGCCGAACAGCAGGCCGATGCCGGTGGAGACGAGCGCGATATTCAGCGTCTCGACCATCTTGTGGAAGTATTCGGGGATATAGAAGGTCTCGCCGAGATAGGCCCGCCCTTCCGGATAGTTGTACTTGAAGCTGCCGTCGTTATAGGGGGACGGGAGGTCGAACAGCGCTCGCCAGATCTCCATCCCGTCCCGCGGAACGAGATCCTCGACGAAGTCGAAGAGATGGGGAAGCCGCTCGAAGAACTTGCCGGAATTCGTCTCGTTGGCGAACCAGAGCGACCCGGACACCACGCACAGCAGAAGGAGAGCGCCCAGGAGCGTGTAGAAACCCCGCTGGGCGGCCAGCTGCCGCGAGTGGAGCTCTATCATCCGGCCGCTCTCGCCGAGGATTGGCCTGGCGTTGGAAATGGACATCGCTTGCCCCCGGTTGCGACGGTCGAGAAAAAGGCCGCCGGAGACGTCTCCAGGCGGCCGTCCTGTTCGAGGCTGCGATCAGCCGCCGATGGTTGCCTTGCGGGCGTCGATGATCGGCTTGTAGAAATCGACATTGACCTCGGCGAAGCCCTTGAAGTCGCCGCCCTGGATGGCGGAGAAGCAGGCGGCGTCGGTCTTCGGCAGGTCCAGCATGAACTGCTTGAACTTCGTCTTCATGTCCGCGTTCATCGACGTGCGGACGACGACCGGGCCATTCGGGATGAGCGGCGACTTCCACAGCTCGACCAGGTCATCCATGTTGAGGATGCCCTTGTCGACCATCTTGCGCAGGTTGCCGGAGGTGTAGCCGTCCTTGAAATTGCCGACGCCCGAACCGAAGGTGGTGCCGGCATCGAAATTGCCCTTCAGCACTTCGAGCACGAGGTTTTCGTGACCGCCGCCGAAGCCGGTGGAGCCGAAATAGCCCTTGACCGGACCGCCGATCGCTTCCGGAAGCGTGACGAGCGGCACCAGGTAGCCGGAGGTCGAATCTGGATCGGCGAAGCCGAGCTTCTTGCCCTTCAGGTCGGAGATCTTCGTAATGCCGCTATCCTTGCGGGCGACCATGATCGAATGATAGCCCATTGAGCCATCTGTCTGGACGGTCGTGAGGATCGGTTCCACAGCGTCCGACTTTGCCAGGTAGACCTTCGCATAACCCGATGCGCCGAGTTCGGCGTAGTCGAGCGTGCCGCCGAGCAGACCCTGGATGACGCCGTCATAGTCGGAAGCCGGGAACAGCGACACCTTTTCCACGCCGAGTACGGCGGGAAGCTTCTCGGTCATGCACTGGTAGTTGCGCAGGCGGTCGGCTTCGTTTTCTCCGCCGAGGATGCCGATGCGAAACACCTTCAGGTCTTCCGCAGCCGCCGAGGTGGCAAGTGCTGCGAGTGCGACGGCAGCAAGCAAAGCTTTCTTCAACATGAGATCATCTCCTGTCTGTCCGGATTTCGGAACATGTGTTGAGGCTGGCCCTTTACGCGGGCGTACATACGATCTTGGTCCGGCTCACGCCGTTGCGGGTGTGAGAACCCTGGAAGCCGCAGACCGGGAGGATTCGTGCTCCAGGTCCGGGCTGCGGACGTCGATGCTGGTGGATGTCAGGGATTCGTCGATGCCTGCGCCTTCCTTGTCGGACCCGTAGATTTCCCGGACTGCCGTCGCCGTCAGTTCAGAAGGAGGTCCGTCGAAGACCACGCGCCCGCCCGCCATGCCGACGATGCGCTCGCAATAGGAGCGGGCGGTATCGAGCGTGTGCAGGTTGGTGACGACGGTGATGCCGTCGCGCTCGTTGATGTCGCGGAGCGCATCCATGACGATCTTGGCATTCAGGGGATCGAGCGAGGCAATGGGCTCGTCGGCGAGCACGATCCTTGGCTGCTGCATGAGCGCGCGGGCGATCGCCACGCGCTGCTGCTGGCCGCCGGACAGTGTGCCAGCCCTCTGCAGCGCCGTCTGCTCGATGCCGAGCCGCTCAAGAGCTGCAATCGCGGCGATCCGCTCCTCACGGGTGAAGACGTTGAGCAGGCTCATCGCCGTCGAGCGGTGATTGAGCCGTCCAAGCAGGACGTTGGTGAGTACGTCGAGGCGCGGCACGAGATTGAACTGCTGAAAGATCATGGCGCAGTCGCGCTGCCATCGGCGCAGCGCCGCGCCCTGCAGAGCCGAAACTTCCAGATCGCCAAAATGAATGGCGCCCGAGGACGGTGTCGTCAGCCGGTTGATCATTCGAAGAAGCGTCGATTTGCCCGCGCCCGACCGCCCGATGACGCCGACCATCTGCCCCTGCGGAATCTCCAGGTTTATCGAGTCCACGGCGGCGCGATTGCCGAAAGTCTTCGTCAGCTTTTCCAGACGCATGCCAAGCCCCCTGTTTTATGGGGGCCTCATTAGCGGCGGCGCATGAAGGCCCGATGTCGATTCCATGTAGCTTTTATGAAATTGCGGCCAAACCCCGGTATTCCCGCGAGGCCGGGCGGTAAGATTGAGGGTTTGAAAATCCGCGATAGTTCCCGCTGTCGGACCAAATACCCGCGGTTCGGGACCTCTGGCCGATATCGACTGGATCCAAAGTCGGATGCCGCATCCGACTGAAGTCTCTGGGGCGGAACATCGTGACCGCTCACCTGTTCAATCTTCAGCTTCGACAATCGCAACGGGTCAGAAGCATAGAGGAAAATCAAGGAGATAGAGATGAAGATCGTCAAACGTGCGGCCCTTGCAGCGGCCCTTCTTGCCGGCACTACGCTGACTGCCTATGCGCAGTCCAGCAGCACTGTCGGAACTGGTGGAACGAGTGCCGGAGGCGGCACTTCCAGCAGCACCGTCGGAACCGGCGGTTCGTCGGCCGGCACCAACTGTACCCCGGGTACCACCAACTGCGACGGCGGCTCGGCCTCGACGCTTGGGACCGGTGGTTCCTCGGCAGGCGGCGGCACCTCCAGCAGCTCGGTGGGCACGGGTGGATCGGCAGCCGGTTCCGGTAGCGGATCGGGATCTGCCTCGACGCTTGGCACCGGTGGCTCCTCGGCAGGTGGCGGCACCTCCAGCAGCTCGGTGGGCACCGGCGGCAGCGCCGCAGGCGGCGGCACGTCCGGCAGCTCCGTCGGCACGGCCAACAGTGCAGCAGGCGCGGCACAGGACGACGTCAGCAACAAGGAATGCCCTCCAGGCCAGACCAAGAAGAGCGACGGCAAGTGCTAAGGCAGACACATGGGCCGGTTGCCGACAGGCGGCCGGCCTTCCTTCAGGAGGACAGGGTATGACCTCGGCATCTTTAATGACCAAAAGCGCGTTCGCTCTGCCGCTGATCATGGCGCTCTGCATCGCATGCGAGGCCTTGTCGGCGGAGACGATCAAGCTTGAGGACGGCACCACCTGCACCGTGATCGAAAGCACCAGCTCGGCTGGAGGCGGCACCTCCTCCTCGGTGACGGCGGGCGGCGGCAGCGTGACCTCGTCGACGACGATCGATGGCAAGACGACCACGATGCATTCGGGCGGCGGTTCGGCTTCGTCGAGCGCCGGATCGTCCGTCTCGGGCACGGCAGGCGCCCAAGCGTTTTCGACCGCAAGCGTCACCCGTCCCGACGGTTCGGTGGTAACGCGCCGGTCCGACGGCACCTGCGACATCACCAAACCGAACAAATGAGGAGCAAGACCATGACGAAACTGGTTTCCTTGGCAGCGGCCCTTGCAATCGCCACGGCGATGGCCGGCACACAATCGCTTGCGCAGGACTGCAAGGCGGCCGGGACGGTCGGTTCGGCAGGCAGCGCATCTGCCGGCGGCACGTCGGCGAGCACGCTCGGAACGGCCGGCACCTGCGCAACCGACGACGGCACGACGTCATCCATCGGTTCGGGCGGCAGTGCTGCCACCGCCGACGGCAAGGCCCAGAGCCGCACGAAGATCAACGAGAACGACAATCAGCTCAAGGCACAGTCCAAGGCGCAGGCCATGGACCAGGGCACGTTCAGCAAATCGCAGACCAAGACGCGCGTGAGGGATGGCGAACTGGAAAGCACGACGCGGACCATGTCGCATGTGCCGGGACAGAAGCCGGTCAAGAGCAGGACGGACAGCAACGTGATCCTGCCGCCGCAGTGAGGCGGGGCCGGGGTGGCCGTCGCGGTCTCTTACACGAGTTACCGATACCAGGATCGTGATTTTGCGTCCTCTCCCGTGAGGGAGAGGACGGCGCCAAGAGTCCGCACCGGCTTCTCTTCCCTGCGGGAGAAGGCAATTTCGACATCTCGCTCAAGTCTTAAGCGAGAAATCGCAAGTGAGGGGATCAAGACTTATTTCGTGCAGGTACCAGCTTTGTCCTTGGACAGACACTCGTTGCACAACTCACCCTGCGCGGGTTTCGAGGGTTTCTCCTCATAGTCCGATGTCGGCCAGTTGCTGCAATTACGGCACCAATGCCATGTGTCCTTGCCCTTACGTTTCCGATACGCCATCTCCGTCCTCCGTTGGTTCGACCGGACCAAGCTAGGAAGATTCGCTGGCTTGTTCCACGAACCTTGTACATCCTGGAGTAGTGCCGTCTCTTACGGTCGCGTGTGGCTGTGGAGCGTTGAAGCCGATTGCCCGGCATGATGAAGTTCTGCGTATTACTCTCAACGCCTGCTCCCATTACCCAGAGAGCTGAAGCGCCATATGTGACTCACAACGAGCCTCGGCTTATTCCGGATCATTTAAGGAGAGGTTTCAAATTCATAGCGCCATTTGTTCCTTACAATTAATGGCGGGCCGAATTTGTAGTATATTTTGTTTACCACGCCATCTGCTACCCATGATGTGGAGGGATCAGGAACAGGAAATAGCGTTTTGGGTGGGATGTCGGGATACAGTGTGGCTGGATTGTCGGAAAATATATAGCGATCCGAATAAGCGTATATCTTGGAATTAATCTTTTTAATTGTTTTTTCGCTGAAAATACGTCGATGTTGGGTTTCGGATGTGCCCTTGCTGTGTAACAAAAGAGCAATTCGGGACGTTAAGGGGAGTATGAACTCGACATTTTGGTGTGAAGAAAACGAATACGGTCGGATCTCGTCGATATTGTTTGAAAATATATGAGATATTGAGGGATTGTCGGAACTTATAAAGCTGACTCCGGTTTCATTGTGCAAGAATTGAGGGCCGGAATTTATTCCATGAACTGCGTCGTTCGTTCGTATTAATTTTTCAAAAGATAGAATGGCGGTGTGAGGGTCAATTTGAACATCGATTATTCCAGCCCTCATAAGGTCACCAAACCTAATTTTTGAGGAAAATCCTGGCCTCTTTTTTAGGAAAACATCTCTAAAGACATCGGGAACAGGCTGATCAACCGCGTTTGATGCCTTAATCACAGACTCCCTTAGTAGAAATATCACAGACTTAATAGTGTTTGGAACTCTAACTCTCATTGAGAGGTAGAACTCGATAACACTGCTCCATTCCTCTCTGGTCAGATCTTCGCGAGCGGAGATCTTTTTAATTAAATCCGGCCATCTCGACTCTACATGCCGGGAAAAGAAGTTCTCAATCGCGTTGTCGAATCGCTTTTCCGCATGTACGGGCTGACGATAGAGGTAGCTTTGCTTTAAAACATTCTGCGGCTTTCCAGGGAAAACTCGGCCATCCCAAGTATCTTTTAGGTAGAGATAACCTTCTGAGTTGCAGAAAAACTTTGAGTAGCAACAGGGAATATAGTGTTGTTGCTTTTGTTCTGTGGTCACCTGCATCTCACGTTAAAAGAGCCGCCACGAGTTATTCGCGGCGGCGGCAGTCTCAACTAGCTGCTAAAAAAAGCGGAGTAGTAGATATGCAACGAGGTTCTATCCTGCTCAGCTGCACCCGCTCGTCGCGCCGCACGTGTCGCACTTCTCGCAGGTGCCGTTCCTCACCATCGTGAAGTTCTGGCACTCGGAGCACATGTTGCCGGTGTAGCCTTGGGCGATCGAGCGCATGCGGCGTTCGTTTTCGACCTTCTTGGCTTCCGTCTTGGCGGCCGCCGCATCGGCTTCGGCCTTGTCGGAGAACAGCGCGGTTGCGACCTGCTGGCTTTCGCTGACAACCTCTTCCAGCACTTCCTCGGCAATCTCTTCGGCCAGTTCCTTGGCGCGCTCCTCGTAGTCGCGCTTGAAGGCGACGATTTCGGAGGTGGAGATCGCCGTCGTCGGCTCCAGCTTGCGGGCGGCGGAGCCCGCAAAGGAGGTGACGGTGGCCGATGCCCGGGCGGGGGCGGCGGTCGCAGCTCCCTTGGGTTCGCCGGCGGCGCGGTCGGAGCCGGTGTTTGCCACCAGCGTCGGCTTGTAGCCGCGGGTCCAGCCGGTGGAGATCAGGTTGGTCTTGCCTTCCTGGATGCCCTTGCCGAGCGCGGTGTTGGAAAAGTCCGAGGTGTCCACATGGGCGAGATCGTGGCGGCCGAGATAGGAAACGGCGAGTTCGCGGAACACGTAGTCGAGGATCGAGGTTGCGTTCTTGATCGCGTCGTTTCCGGTGACGATGCCGGCCGGCTCGAACTTGGTGAAGGTGAAGGCCTCCACATATTCTTCCAGCGGCACGCCGTATTGCAGGCCGAGCGAGATGGCGATCGCGAAATTGTTCATCATCGCGCGGAAGGCGGCACCTTCCTTGTGCATGTCGATGAAGATTTCGCCGAGACGCCCGTCGCCGAATTCGCCGGTGCGCAGATAGACCTTGTGGCCGCCGACATTGGCCTTCTGGGTATAACCCTGGCGGCGGTTCGGCAGCTTTTCACGCTCGCGGGTGACGCGTTCGATGACCCGTTCCACGATCTTTTCGGTGATCGTCACGGCCTGGGCCGCAACCGGGCTCTGCATCAGCTCCTCAAGCGCGTCATCGGCATCGTCCTCATCGATCAGCGAGGCGTTGAGCGGCTGGGAAAGCTTGGAACCATCGCGGTAAAGCGCGTTTGCCTTGAGGCCGAGCTTCCAGGAGAGCATGTAGGCCGAGCCGCAATCTTCCACGGTCGCGTCGTTCGGCATGTTGATCGTCTTGGAGATCGCACCCGAGATGAACGGCTGGGCGGCCGCCATCATGCGGATGTGGCTTTCCACCGAGAGATAACGCTTGCCGATCTTGCCGCAGGGATTGGCGCAATCGAAGACGGCCAGATGCTCGGCCTTGAGGAAGGGCGCGCCTTCCAGCGTCATCGCACCGCAGACATGGATATTGGCGGCTTCGATGTCCTTCTTCGAGAAGCCGATATGCTCCAAGAGGTTGAAGCTCATGTCGGCGAGCTGTTCGTCGGTGACCTTCAGCGTGTTCTTCAGGAAGTCGGCGCCGAGCGTCCACTGGTTGAAGACGAACTTGATGTCGAAGGCGGCCTTCAGCGCGCCGTTGACGGCTTCGATCTTCTCGTCGGTGAAGCCCTTGGCGCGCAGCGAGCCGGGGTTGACGGCGGGAGCCTGGTTGAGGTTGCCGTGACCAACCGCATAGGCCTCGATCTCGGCGATCTGGCTTTCCGAATAACCAAGCGTGCGCAGCGCGTCCGGAACGGCGCGGTTGATGATCTTGAAGTAACCGCCGCCGGCGAGCTTCTTGAACTTGACGAGTGCGAAATCGGGTTCGATGCCGGTCGTGTCGCAATCCATGACGAGGCCGATCGTGCCGGTCGGCGCGATCACGGTCGTCTGGGCGTTGCGGTAGCCGTGCTTTTCGCCGAGTTCGAGCGCCTTGTCCCAGGCGGCCTTGGCATGGCGGCTAAGATCCTGGTCCGGATTTTCCGAATGGATGAGCGGAACCGGGTTGACGGCCAGCGCCTCGTAGCCGGTGGCTTCGCCGTAAGCGGCGCGGCGATGGTTGCGCATGACGCGCAGCATGCTCTCGCGGTTCGGCTCGAAATTCGGGAAGGGACCGAGCTCGGAAGCCATTTCGGCCGAGGTCGCATAAGCGATACCGGTCATGATCGCGGTCAGCGAGCCGGCGATCGCACGGCCTTCCGGCGAATCGTAGGGGATTCCTGACGACATCAGGAGGCCGCCGATATTGGCGTAGCCGAGGCCGAGCGTGCGGTATTCGTAGGAGAGTTCGGCGATCCGCTTCGACGGGAACTGTGCCATCATGACCGAGACTTCGAGCACGACGGTCCACAGGCGGACGGCATGTTCGTAGTCGGCGATGTTGATGTTCTTCGTCGCCTTGTCCTTGAACTGCAGGAGGTTGAGCGAGGCAAGGTTGCAGGCGGTATCGTCGAGGAACATGTATTCCGAGCACGGGTTCGAGCCGCGGATCGGGCCGCCCGCCGGCGAGGTGTGCCAGTCGTTCATCGTCGTGTTGAAGTGGATGCCGGGATCGGCCGACGCCCAGGCGGCGTAGGAGATCTGCTCCCAGAGGTCGCGGGCCTTCAAGGTCTTCATGACGCGGCCGTCCTTGCGGGCGGTCAGGTTCCAGTCGCCATCCGTTTCCACGGCGCGGAGGAAGTCATCCTTCAGCGAGACGGAGTTGTTGGAGTTCTGGCCGGAGACGGTGAGATAGGCTTCCGAATCCCAGTCCGTGTCATAGGTCTTGAATTCGAGGTCCTTGTAGCCCTGGCGGGCGAACTGGATGACGCGGCCGACGTAGTTTTCCGGAACCTGGTCCTTCTTGGCGGCCTTGATCTCGCGCTTCAGCGCCGGATTCTTGTTGGGGTCGAAGCAGTCGTCGCCACTGCCGCCGTCGCAGTTGACGCAGGCCTTCATGATTGCCTTCAGGTGGCGAGAAACGATCTTGGAGCCGGTAACCAAGGCGGCGACCTTCTGCTCTTCCTTGACCTTCCAGTTGATGTATTCCTCGATATCCGGATGGTCGATGTCGACGACGACCATCTTGGCGGCGCGGCGCGTCGTGCCGCCCGACTTGATCGCGCCCGCTGCCCGGTCGCCGATCTTCAGGAAGCTCATGAGGCCGGAGGACTTGCCGCCGCCGGAAAGCTTTTCGCCCTCACCGCGCAGCATGGAGAAGTTGGAACCGGTGCCGGAACCGTATTTGAACAGGCGCGCCTCGCGGACCCAGAGGTCCATGATGCCGCCCTCGTTGACGAGGTCGTCCTCGACCGACTGGATGAAGCAGGCATGCGGCTGCGGATGCTCATAGGCCGACTTCGACTTGGTCAGCTTGCCGGTGAACGGGTCCATGTAGAAATGCCCCTGGCCGGGGCCGTCGATGCCATAGGCCCAGTGCAGGCCTGTATTGAACCACTGCGGGGAGTTCGGTGCGACGCGCTGCGTGGCGAGCATGTAGGCAAGCTCGTCCATGAAGGCGGCCGCGTCTTCTTCGGATGTGAAATAGCCGCCCTTCCAGCCCCAGTAGGTCCAGGTGCCGGCAAGGCGGGAAAACACCTGACGCGCATCGGTTTCGGAACCGTACTGCTCTTCCTTAGGCAGCGCCTTCATCGCTTCTGTGTCGGCGACCGAGCGCCACAGGAAGGAGGGGACGTCGTTTTCCTCGACCTTTTTCAGGACCTTCGGAACGCCGGCCTTGCGAAAATACTTCTGCGCCAGAACGTCGGTCGCGACCTGGGAGAACTGCGCAGGCACATCAATGTCGGCAAGCCGGAAGACGACGGAGCCGTCGGGATTGCGGATCTCGCTGACCGCCTTGCGGAATTCGATCTCTCCATAGGCGCCCGTGGCGGGCTTGGTGAAACGACGTTCGATGCGCATGGTCCCTTACCTCATTTTTGATGCGCCCGGCCTCGTGCACGAGGCGCAAAAGTTCTCATCCGACGGCGCGGGTGTTCGCGCAGCCAGTCCGTTCGTCCCATTGTGACAGGAGTGTCATCCGGAGATGTTATTTCCTGTATCTTGTGGCGATCGTGGCTGCAAACACTAAATATAGTATTAACAGCTTATTATAGCCAGCCCCGGATGTCGCTTTTTTGGAGGGAAAAATCGCACAACCAGCCCTCGGGGCAGAGCCTCATCATGAGGCGCAGAACCCTGATTCTACAGTCGATTTTCGTGAGGAGCCGGCCTCGTTATGTCCGGTCCAGTCGCCGCCGCAACATCGAGCCTATTAAGTTTGAATTGAGCGATTCCGTCAAGGGGTGGTTTTTGACAGATTTTTAACCACAACATCTTGTGTATGCCGGCTGTGGAAAATGGGGAAAGATGGATAAGCCCGCAAATTCAGTGTCTTGGCGGAAGAGGCGTTGGCGCCGCAGCGAGGGCGGGCGACGAAATCCATCAACAGGGAGCCTATTTCAGGAAGTTTGGCAAAATATAGCTGCTGCCCGTTGCGAAACGTCGGCAAGCGTGACTGGCAACTGATTCTCTGCCGGCAGCAGATCGTCCGGAGCACCGGGTCGCAGTTTTAGCGGGAAGCAAGAACGCCGGTAAGGGCCGGCATCTCTCGGCCAACGTGGAGCGAAAGCCCCCGATATGAAGCGACCGGCGGAACCCCCAGGCTCTCCCCGCTGCGTCGTACGAGCGCAGCGGGGAGGGATCGCGGGGTGAATTAAAGAGAATCGATGTTGATCCCGATCGTGACGGCGCCTATCGGCGTTCCGCTTTCATCCGAGATTGTCAGGCTCGCCTGAGACTGAAGCGTCTGGGATGATTCGTCCTTTTCCACCTCATCGACGAACAGGGCTTCCTTGCCTGCGCCGAAGGATTTCTTGAACTTGGCTTCGTCGCCCTGCCAGTAATCGGAGGTCACGTCGCTCTGGCCGACATTGAGGCCGTTGGCATCCATCACGAAGATTTCCGTGATCGTGCCGTCCGACTTTTCCTTCTTTTCCAGCAGGAATTTAGACAGTGCGTTGTTGAGCACGCCATCGATCGTCGAATGATCGGAGCCGTCCACCTCCGCCCGCCATTTTTTGTCGAGCGCCAGGATATCGGCTTCGCCGAGCTTCGCATTGGCGGCATTCTGAGCCTTGATGGCGGAAATGACGACCGGGTCGCTGAGCCAGGGTTTTACCTTGCCCGTGACGTAGTCCGTAACCGGCGCGACATGCGCTTCCTCTGCCTGGGCGCTTAACGCGGGCATGGCCGCGATGGTGCTGCCGAGGAGAAGCGCGATGATGATCTTCTGCATGAGTATTCCCTTCCGTGGATTGTTGACGGTTGTTGGGGATGCTGCGGACGCGGCGCCTTTCACGACGCTCGTCTGGTTTGGCCGGCAGCGCCGGTATTTCCGCCCGCGAAGGACCGGAAATCGCTTACGGCCGGTTCCGCGACTGTGAACCTGCTCGCCGAATTCAACAGGAGGCGGCCCTGAGAGAGCAACTCCTGGCAGGCGGCATTCGTTTCTTCCACCATCGCCGCGTTCTGCTGCGTGGTCTGATCCATCTGGTTGATCGCGCCGTTGATCTCCTGCAGACCGGTGGCCTGTTCGCGGGAGGAGTGGACGATCGAGACGATGCTGTCGCTGATGCGGTTGATCTGGTCGCCGATCTTCAAAAGCGCATCCCCGGTGTCGTTCACGAGCCCGACGCCGGCGGCAACCTCCTGATTGGAGGCATTGACCAGCCCCTTGATTTCCTTGGCCGCCTGCGCCGACCTTTGCGCGAGTTCCCGCACTTCCTGCGCGACAACGGCAAAACCCTTGCCGGCCTCGCCGGCACGCGCCGCCTCGACGCCGGCGTTGAGCGCCAGGAGATTGGTCTGGAAGGCGATTTCGTCGATGACGCCGATGATGTGGCCGATCTGGCTGGATGACGTCTGGATCCGATCCATGGCGCCGATCGCGTTGCGGACGACCGTTGCGGAAGAATGGGCGCCTTTCTGGGCTTCCTCGACCAGTTGTCCAGCAGTCTCGGCTTTCTGGGAGGAGGCCCTGACTGTTGTTGTCACTTCGTCAAGGGCTGCGGCGGTCTGTTCCAGCGAGGCAGCCTGCTGCTCGGTGCGTTTCGCCAATTGATCGGCGGCGTTGGCAAGTTCGCTGGAGCGATCCTCGACGGCGTGCGATGCTTCCTTAATCTCGGTGAGCGCGGCAGCAACCGCCTCGACCATGTTGTTGAAGTCTCGTTGCAGCTTTTCAAAATCCGGCCCGAGGCCGTTGAGTTTGCACGAGAAATCGCCGCCTGCGAGTTTTTCGAGCGCCTGCCCGAGTTGAGCCATCACGGTTCGCTGCACACCGCTGGTCTCTTCGGCCATCCGGGCGTTGCGGGCGCGCTCCTCGTCAAGCGACTGGCGCTGTTCCGAAGCGAGGCGATCTTTCTCCACCTTGGTAATCGCTTCGTTCCGGAAAACTTCCAAGGCGCGTGCGAGGACGCCGATCTCGTCGCCATTGTGCTGATGATCGACCGGAGAATCGAGATCTCCTGCCTGCAGATCGCTGATGCGCGCGCTCAAGGTTCGGATAGGGCGGCCGACCAGGCGTCGCATCGCAAAAAGAAAAGCGAGAACCGCTACGGTGATGACGAGCAGCTGGATCAGCAATGATTTCAGAACTTCGTTCTGCGCGTCGGCTGTAATGTCGGCGATCGACCATGCCGTGAATAGATAGCCGCCGATCTTGCCGGATTTATCCGGCGGGAGGGGGGCGACAATGGTGATCAAGCCATCCGACGATCGGGTCGCATCGGCAATCGCGCTCTGCGCTTTCTGGCCGATGATCTGGGCGATCTCCGCAGGGGCGAGAGCGACGGTAAGACCGTCTTGTGTCCAGGTATCGACGGCCGCAAGCTCGGCGTTGAAGGCCGCGAACTGAACAAGTCCCAGTTCAGGCTTCTCGCGCTGCAGGGCATAGGCCTCTCGAACCGCCGCGGTCTTACCCCATTTCACCCCGCCCGAGACCAATGAGGCGAGCTGTTCGGTGTCGTTCAGCCACTGGGTCGTGGCCGTTTTGGTCAAAAGACGCGTTCCGGATATCCAGGTGTAGGTCGCCAACACGGAGATGCCACAGATGTTGACGGCAACGATCAGCGCCGCGAGCTTCGCAGTCAGCGGCATCTTCTTCAAAAAGTTACGCATTCCCGGCCTCGACGCAATCAGGAGCTGCCGGACGAGTCCGGCCCGCTGACATCACTGGGCATCGTATGCGGAGTGTTGGTGGGCAGGCGTCATACCCGCGTGGCCGTTGCAAAGCCAAGCATACGCGGGACAGTGTTCCTTCATTATGTGAAGAAATAATAAAGTAAGCGCCCCCTAGTAAAAATAGGGGGTGCAGTTTGTCCGGGACGACCTGCTGGCGAAGACAAGAGAGTGCCTTGCGGGAGCCGTATCGACAGCTAAGCGCGCGATCCCTTGGCGATCGGCTCCTGATAGGTGAAGCCCATGTCCCAGGGAAAATAGATCCAGGTGTCCTGGCTGACTTCCGTGACGAAAGTATCCACGGTCGGAACGCCCTTGGGTTTGGCGTATACGCAGGCGAAATGGGCCTTGGGCAACATGACGCGCACTTCCGACGCCGTCTTGCCGGTGTCGGTCAGGTCGTCGACCACCAGCACGCCCGATCCGCCGTCGGTGGCGAGCTCGGGAGTAATACCCTTGAGAAGGTTCATTTCCCCCTGGTTGACGTAGTCGTGGTAGGAGGCAATGCAGACCGTCTCGATGAGCCGGATATTGAGCTCGCGCGAAATGATCGCCGCGGGGACCAGGCCGCCACGCGTGATGCAGACGATGGCGCGGAAATCCTCGTTGAGGCCGGCGAGCCGCCAGGCAAGCGCACGGGCGTCGCGGTGGAACTGATCCCAGGAGACGGGGAATGCTTTTTCGGGAAGGGACATGTTTTCTGCCGTTAGCGAGAGCTGCGTTGGCTCTCGCTAATAGCGGTATTCCACCCCGGAAGGCAAGATTGTCAGCGCGACAGCAGCGTCAGGGCCGTCATCGAGTCGAGCATACTGCGCGTGACGCCGCCGAACAGGAATTCCCACCAGCGGGCATGCCCGTAGCCGCCCATGACGAGGAGGTCGATGCTGTTATCGGCCAGGCGATTTTCGATTGCGGCTGCCGTGGGCGTTCCGCCGCCGGTTTCCTGCGTCAGCGTCACGTTGATCCCGTGGCGGGCGAGCGTGGCCGCGATCTGGCTTCCGGCGAGTTCGTGCGTATGATGGCCGCGGTCAGGCGGATCGATCACCAGAATTTCGACGCTCTCCGCCGCTTTCAGGAAAGGAAGCGAATCGAAGGTCGCTCGCGCAGCCTCGCGTGAGCCGTTCCAGGCGACCAGCACGCGACGGATCGGTGGGGGTTCGTTTATCGTATAGGGTACGAACAGCATCGGCCGGCCGCTCTCGAAAAGGAAGGTCTCCAGATCGGCGCGATGATCGGCATGAGCGGGATCGCTCTGGCTCGCGACGATCAGATCGACGGCGCGCGCCGTTTCAAGAACCGAGGTGGAGCTGTAGCCGGCGGTCGAGATGAAACTGCGGCATTCGGTCGACAGACCCTCGCGCGCCGTCCGCTCCTTGAAGATCCGTTCAACTTCGGCGGTTTCCTTCTGCGCCACTTCCTGCAACACCTGCACGGCGGCGGGATCGGGAATTTCCATCGGAGCAATGAGGGGAACCGCGGCGAGCGTTTCGGCATGCACGCCGATGATGTGAGCCGAGAACTGCTCGGCGAGAGCCATCGCAAAACCCGTTATCTGAGGAGCATTCTGCGGAGTGTCGAGAACGGCGAGAATGGTCTTGTAGGCCATGGCGGTTACCTCCTCATCGGCTGGTGTCCGTGCGTTGGAACCAGTCTCTATTGATAAGGTGGTGTCCTCATTGACCTTGGTCAAGCATCTGCAAGATGAAGAGAAATCGGATCAGGCGTCCGCCGTCGGGTTGGTCGGGATTTTCGCCTTCCGGATTGCGGCAATCATTGCCGAGACGGCCTCAGAGGCGGCATCGAGGGCCTGCGGCTCACGCGCGCGCACGACGATCTCTGTCGAAAAGCGCTGCCCGTCATATTTCGGGTAGGAGCCGATGCTTGTCTCCGGATGCGCCTTTTGCACGGCGGCGAGAGGCGTTCCGATATCGCCTTCGCCATAGGGGCAGGGAATGGCCCGGGACAACATTTTCGCGCCGGTGCGCAACATCGGCAATACGTTGTCGACCATGGCCTGGAAGACCTGCGGCACGCCGGCCATGACATAGACGTTGCCGATGACGAAGCCGGGTGCTGTGGAGACCGGATTGGGAATGTGCGTTGCTCCCTGCGGCATGCGCGCCATGCGCTGGCGGGCCTCGGTGAATTCCATTCCGCGCCGTTCGTACATCTCGGCAAGCAGCTTCATCGCAGCGGGATCATGGATGCAGGGGACGCCGAACGCGGCCGAGACCGCATCCGCGGTGATGTCGTCATGGGTCGGCCCGATGCCGCCCGAGGTGAAGACGTAATCGTACCGGCTGCGCAGCGCATCCAGCGCTTCGACAATCGCGCCCTCTTCATCGGCGACGATTCGTACCTCCTTCAGGTCGATGCCGGAGAGCGTCAGCAGATCGGCAAGATGACCGATATTCTTGTCCTTGGTGCGGCCGGACAGCAGTTCGTCGCCGATGGCGAGCATGGCGGCGGTAACGATCGAGGACGAAATTTCAGGCATGGCATTCCTCTGCAGGTGCGAAAACTCCTAAGCCCAAAATCTTCGAGGCAGAAGCAAATTGTTGGGGGATCGACAAAGAAATGCCGACCGTCACGAATTTATGACCCGCAAGGGAAAAAGCGTCTCCGAATACTGAACAGTGCGTTGCCTCGACGGGGGTTGGCATCCGGTTTCCGGAGCCGCTACATGTCGGCTTGGTTTCCGGCCGGATCCGGCCCCGTTCAGAAGATAACGCAATTGGAGAAGATCATGCCGAAGGTTCTCGTCCTCTACTATTCCGCATATGGCCATATCGAGAAGATGGCTTATGCCGTTGCGGAGGGTGCCAGGTCCGCAGGCGCGGAGGTGACAGTGAAGCGCGTGCCCGAACTCGTGCCGGAAGATGTCGCCAAGGCGTCCTATTACAAAATGGACCAGGAAGCGCCGATCGCAACTGTCGACGAACTTGCAAATTACGACGCGATCATCGTCGGTTCCGGCACCCGTTTCGGGACCGTCACGTCGCAGATGCGCAATTTCTGGGACCAGACCGGCGGTCTGTGGGCACAGGGCAAGCTTGTCGGCAAGCTCGGCTCCGTCTTCACGTCCTCCGCAACCCAGCACGGTGGACAGGAATCGACCATCCTCGGCTTCATCCCGACGCTGCTTCACCACGGCATGGCCGTGGCAGGCCTGCCCTATGCATTTGCCGGACAGATGGGTGTCGATGAGATCAAGGGCGGCTCGCCTTATGGTGCGAGCACCATCACCGATGGCGACGGCTCCCGCCAGCCGTCGGCAATCGAACTCGAAGGCGCCAAGTATCAGGGCGCGCATGTCGCAAAACTGGCGGCCAAGCTCGCCGCCTGATTCGCGCGAAGACAACGACAAAAAAAAGCGCGGTGAGCGATCACCGCGCTTTTCCCGTTTCAGGCGAAGCGGTCCGGCCGCCGAAGGACTGCCCGAGATGGAGTCGAGGCTGTGCTTTCGTTTCAGCCGATAAAGGAGCAAGCGCGGTCGATTGAAATCGAAAAGCTTCGCGATAGGTATCCTCGATATTTCAGGTGGGGGTTGTCTATCCAATGCGTGCACGCGAGCTTCGTCGCCGGCTAAAATATCTCCTCAGCGGGGACAGTACACTGCCGGGTTACGCCGCAGATGGATTTCGTACCTACAACAAGAATACCGATTTCAAGGACGAGCCCCGCTTTGCAGCGGCATGGGCGTTTGCAGAGGAGGGAAATCGGGAAGCTTGGAAAAAGCGGGGAAGGGTGCCGGATGTCAGATGGCGGGCTCATACCTGTTGCTGGGCGGCTTCCCGGGCATTGAAGCTTGAAGGCGACTTCGTTGAATTCGGGGTCAACGCCGGTCTTCTGTCGATGACGGTGTGCCGATATCTCGACTTCGGCACGATTGATCGGAAATTCTGGCTTTTCGACACCTTCGAAGGAATACCGGCCGGCGAAATGACGATGGATGAGGAGCATTTCCGCAAACAGCGAAACAGGGGCATTTATTTCGATGTGTTCGAGATAGCCAAGCGCAATTTCGCTCCGTTTCCGAACGCGGTTCTCGTCCGAGGGGCGTTACCCGCCAGTCTTGACGGCGTGGCGATTGACAGGATCGCTTATCTCTCTGTGGATCTGAATGCCGCGAGCTACGAGAAGGCAAGCATCGAGAGGGTCTGGGACCGCGTCGTTCCCGGTGCCGCGATCGTTCTCGATGACTACGCTTTCGAAAGTCATGAAGAGCAGAATCGGATGTGGAACGCATTTGCGGCCGATCACGGCCAAGTGGTCCTTACGCTTCCGACCGGCCAGGGCTTGATCGTCAAGCAGTAGGTTGTCCGGACAGCAGCACCCCAAATTGCGAAGTTCGCCGGGCAGGATGATTTCTTCTCGATCCCCGACATCAGGCGTGCTAACCGGCGGTCTTAGACAGATTTCTAGAAGCTAACCCCTCGGTCTTCCTGACCGAAGGGTTTGTTTTCATGATCCTCGCCACTTATCCGATGCGTGGGCAGCCCGGCCGATTGGCAAAGATGACCCGGTTCCGCTCGCCTCTGCTTCCGTAGCCCCGGATCTCGATGGAACGGTTCGAGGTCTTTCCCGGTTGCGGATCATCAAGGTAGCGGCTCGCTTTTCGCATGGCTTCACCCACCGAGCATCCCGAACGCTCGGATCGTGGCCTGTAGTACCGCCGGTCCCGATAATCCTCGTCGTAATACCGCCGTTCACGGTAGCGGTCGTCGTTATAGCGGGGGCCGTCGCGATCGATATAGAGCTCGAAACCCTGGGATAAGGCTTGGGAAGCCCCGCCCAAGGTGGTGGCGATCACGGCGAGCATGCCGAGATATCGTATTGTGGTCGTCCTCATCTGTCGTCTCCTCGATGTGTTGCTGCCCGCAACATAGCGGCCGCAAAATGAATGGGAGCCGAATGAGGCGGACACGGCGTTACTAAAATGCAGAAATGCATAATAATGTTTTGCGTTCCGCCGCTTGACTGAATCTCCTATCTGCTTGAAAAGCAAGGCGCGCGGACGTGGCGAAACTGGTAGACGCAAGGGACTTAAAATCCCTCGACTTCGGTCATACGGGTTCGATCCCCGTCGTCCGCACCAGACGCCCATTTCCGATCAGATCTGGCCCTCTATATCCGTCTCCAGGGAGCAAGCCTTGGGTTACACCTTTGCCATCGGCGATATTCACGGCTGCTTTGCGCAGCTTGAGGAGATGCTCGGCCATATCGAGGCGCAGGCGTCATCCGGACATGTGGTCTTCATCGGCGACTATATCGATCGTGGGCCGGACATCAAAAAAGTCGTCGACCTCGTCATGGCTGGGCCGAAAAAGAGTGGCTGGCGCTGGACCCCGCTGAAGGGCAACCATGAGGACATGCTTGTCCGCGCACATCACGTCCGCGGCGATGAGGGCTCGTTCTGGATCGACAACGGCGGGCGGGAAACATTGGAATCCTTCGGCGGCAGCGTTCCGGAGGAGGTCATCCAATGGTGCGCCGGGCTTCCGCTCATTCATGTCGATGAGCGCCGTATCTTCGTGCATGCCGGCGTGGACAAGGCCCTTCCGCTCGAGGCGCAGAACGAGCGCGATCTAATCTGGAGACGCTATCCCAGCGACTATACCTCTGATTTCTGGGGGCGGCATCTCTGCCATGGGCACACGCCGTTTCCGGGAAATCCGGTGACGGTCGGCAACCGCACCAATATCGACAGCGGTTGTGTGTTCGGCGATTCGCTCTCCTGTGCCGTGTTCGACGACGACGAGCCGGGTGGTCCTGTCCGTTTCCTTCGCGTTCCGGCCTAGTGGCGCCAGAACACGGGCGTGAGCAGGACGAGCATGGTCAGGATTTCCAGGCGGCCGAGCAGCATCATCAGCGAGAGAAGATAAAGCGCGGGATCGCTGATGGTGGAGAAATTGCCGACGGGGCCGATGATCTGGCCGATGCCGGGACCGACATTCGACAAGGCCGTTATAACCGAAGAGGTGGCCGTCAGAATATCGTAACCGAACAGTGTCATGCCGATGCTGCCCACGACCCAGAGGAAGATATAGAGGCTGACGAACAGGAACACGCCGCGCTGGGTTTCCGCATCCACGGTAAGCGCGCCATAGCGAACCGGGTAGATGGCATTCGGATAGATGAGCTTGTTGAGGCCCGCCCGGGCGACATTGAGCATCACGACGAATCGATAGGCCTTGATGCCGCCGGCAGTCGAGCCGGAACAACCGCCCATGAATGTCGCGAAGAAAGCGACCAGCACGACGAACGGCCCCCAGAGTGTATAATCGTCGCTCGCAAAGCCGCCGGTCGACAGGATGGATGCCATGTTGAAGAAGGCATGGATCAGAGCATCATCCAGTTCGACGCCGTTCCTGAGGTGATGATAGACGGCGACGGCAATGGAGATCGCCGTCAGATAGCCGAGGAAGGTAGGGATTTGCGGATCGCGTGCCGCATCCAGACGACCCCTGATGGCAAGAAGGATAATCACCGAAAACGGCAGGCTGCAAATTGTCAGAAAGGTTCCGCCGATGACCAATATGGGCGTGCTCTGGAAATAGGCGAAGGACGCGTCATGCGTGGAAAAGCCGGCCGTCGCGATGGTGGTCATCGCGTGGTTCAGCGCATCGAAATGGGTCATTCCCGCCATGTCGTAGGCAACGGCGCAAGCGAGAGTGAGAAGCACATAAACGACCAGGAAGGCGCGGGTGAAACTGGCAAGCCGGGCGAAGGGTTTGTCGTTGGTTTCCGAAGATTCCAGCTTGAAGATCGAGGCGCCGCCGACCTTCAGGAAGGGCAGGACGAAAAGGCCGAGCGCGACGATCCCGATGCCGCCGAACCAGCAGAGCAGCGACCGCCAGAGCAGGATTCCGGGCGGCATGTCATCGAGGCCGACGATGACGGTCGAGCCCGTGGTGGTGATGCCGGATATGGATTCGAAGACCGCCTGGGCAAACGACAGTTCGTGCTCGGCCAGAAAAAGCGGAATTGCGCCGACCAGCGAAAACATCACCCACAGGACATTGACCAAGAGGAAACCGAGCCGTTTGGTGAAGGCCGGTTGAGGGCCACGGGTGGCGAGCGCCGCCGCCGCCGCGAGACCGCCGACCATGAAGCCGGACATCGCGAACACCTGCCAGTCGCTGTGCCCGTAGTAGAGATCGACCAGCGCCGGCAGGAACATGGCGATAGACAGATAAAGCGCACAAAGCGCAGTCACATAGATGACGGACCGGAAAAGGCTGGCGTTCAAGAAAGGGTTGTCCCTGTTTTCGGAGCCGCGGAAAGATGCTTTGTCACAGCCGCAAGCCTATGGCATAGCGAGGCCCATCTCGAATTTCAATGGATGGCCGATGTGACTAGGGCAGGCGTGACGAAGGCGGGTGTGGACGAAGCCAAGGCGGCCATGCGGGAGATCTTCCCCGAAACGCCGCTGCAATTGAACGAGCACCTGAGCCGGCGCTATGGCACGGACATCTGGCTGAAGCGCGAGGACCTTTCCCCGGTCCGCTCCTACAAGATCCGCGGCGCGTTCAACTTCCTCCGCAAGGCCATCGCGGCTGGCGCGAGCAACAAGACCTTCGTCTGTGCGTCTGCAGGCAATCATGCGCAGGGATTTGCATTCGTCTGCCGTCATTTCAAGGTTCCGGGCGTGGTTTTCATGCCGGTGACGACACCGCAGCAGAAGATCGACAAGACCCGCATGTTCGGCGGCGAGTTCATCACCATCCGTCTGATCGGGGATATCTTCGACCAGTGCTATGCGGCCGCACGTGCGCATGTGGATGAGATCGGCGGGGTGATGGTACCCCCCTTTGACGACGCCGACATCATCGAGGGGCAGGGGACAGTCGCCTCCGAGATCGTCGAGCAGTTGCCGGAGGGCGTGGCGCCTGACATTATCATCCTGCCGGTCGGCGGCGGCGGGCTTTCTTCCGGCGTGACCGGCTACCTTGCCGACCGCACCAGGCCTGAAAATTTCGTCTTCACCGAACCGGCAGGAGCTCCAAGCCTGAAACGGAGCCTGGAGGCGGGGCAGCCCGTCACGCTCGCCAAGCTCGACAATTTTGTCGACGGCGCGGCGGTTGCACGGATCGGCGACCTGAACTTCGAAGCGCTGAAGCATTTTTCTCCCGATCAGGTGCTGCTCCTGCCGGAAAATGCCATCTGCGTTACCATCATCGACATGCTGAATGTCGAGGGGGTCGTCCTGGAGCCGGCCGGGGCCCTGTCGATCGCTGCCCTCGAGGTGCTGGGGCCGGACGCATTGGCCGG
Organism: Neorhizobium huautlense; assembly: GCF_002968575.1. Taxonomy (GTDB): domain Bacteria; phylum Pseudomonadota; class Alphaproteobacteria; order Rhizobiales; family Rhizobiaceae; genus Neorhizobium; species Neorhizobium huautlense. Next base: position 28,516 of record NZ_PVBM01000030.1, read on the forward strand.
CAAGACGGTGATCTGCGTCGTTTCGGGCGGCAATTTCGATTTCGAGCGTCTGCCCGACGTCAAGGAACGGGCGATGCGGTACTCGGGCCTGAAGAAATACTTCATCCTCAGGCTCGCCCAGCGCCCGGGCGCGCTGCGGGATTTCCTCAATCTTCTCGGTCCCGAGGACGATATCGCCCGCTTCGAATACCTGAAGAAATCCGCCCGCAATTTCGGCTCCATCTTGATCGGCATCGAAACCAAGAGGCCCGAGAACTTCAACCAGTTGGTGGAGCGGTTCGAGGCCGCCGGCATGGGTTATCAGGACATAACCGAGAACGACATTCTCGCAAGCCTCATCATCTGAGGCCGAGGGTTTGCTTCAGCCAGATGACGATCCGCTCGGCTACCGGTGCGGTCGTTGCCGGTGAAAGAATATCGCCGGCGATCACGTGGTTGCCGGGATCGCCGGTTTTGCCGACATCGACGATCTCCTGCTGCCCGCCCCAGCGACCGGCGATATCGCGCACCTTGTCCGGCCGGACGACCTGATCGAGCGAGGAATGGAGGAACAGGGCAGGTGTCGCGATTTTCTCGATCGGGGCATTGACCGAGAGTTTCACGAGCGCAGCCATCGGCAGGAGTGCACGGGTCGGATATTCCACCGTCCAATGGGCCGCATGCTTTTCGTTGTGAGGTGTGAAGCTGCGAGTGGAGCCGAGCAGCAATCGAGAAAGCTGCGGCGCGATCGGCGTGGTGAGCAGAAAGGCTCCGAAGCTTTTGATGCCATAATTCGGCGACAGGAAGACTGCGGCCGCGACGCGGGGGCCGACTTTCGGATCGGCAAGTGCCAGTGTAGCCAGCGAAGCGCCGGTGGAGGTGGCGATGACGATGACCCGCTCGCCGATTGCTTCGCCGATGGCCAATGCTTCGGAAAAATCCGAAAACCAGTGTTCCAGCGCCGCTTCGCCCATGGCCCCGCCATCTCGCCCATGCCCCGTCAGACGCGTAAAGAAGAGGTTGGCGCCGATCGCAGCCGCGACGCGGTCGGGCAGGGGACGGACCTCTTCGGCCGACGCCGAAAAGCCGTGGATATAGACGACGGCAACGGGCGTCTTTGCTTTTGTTGCGGGATCGGCCCAGCGGATATGCTTGGCTGCGCCTGGCCGGAGGTCGCGGAATCGGCTTTCCTCGGTCGCCAGATAGGCCTCGATATCGCTGCCGAGACGGGCATCGTCAAAAGCTGGAAAGCCTTCAACGGGCATGCGCGGTTCGGCCATCAGCAGAGCTCCGGATGTGATCGCCAGAACAACGAAGACACAAGCAAACATTCGCCATGCCGGAAAACTCCTTCCCATCCGCGCCTCCATGCCGGGAGGATAGGCGCGCTTTGCAACGGTGGTAAGTCTATTTTCCGCAGATTTTCGGCTTGGCGGGCAGGGCGCAGAAGCCGCGGCGATCCGCCTCGACCCGCGTTTTTTCGATCACATTCGTCCAGACGAGGCCGGGAAAGCCGTCCGGCACCATGTCCCACGCCTCCCGGTCATCGATGCCCGATGAGCCGGCGTCGCCCGCTTCGAAGGCCCCGAGGAGCACGACATCCGATCCGGCAGCGCGCATGCGGTTGTAGAAGCGTTCTGGCCAGCCCCAGAGCAGGAAGGCGAGGTTGGCGGGCACCGGCACGAGACCATTGCTGCAGGCTGCCGGCACATGGCCGCTCCAGCCGAGGGCAAGATAGGTGACGAGGCAGGATTTTGCCGTTCGGGCGGAATAGCCGGGCAGCCCCGTCACCAGCGCCATGCTTCTTTCCGTCGGCTCGTCGCCGCCATAGACGCCGAAGGTGGCCTCACGAAAGGCGGGCTGCGTTGCGAGCATGGCGGCCAGCGCTTCGCCTTCCTCGGTGCGGCGGCTCTTGAAATTGACGAGGAAGCGGCCGTCAGGAAAAGTCTGGAAGACTTCGGGGAGGGTCGGCATCAGGCCGTTCCCCTTGCCGCGGAACGGAAATGTCCTGCCGCCGTCGGCAGTATAGCCGTAGCCGATGTCGAGCGTCTTCAGCACGCTCATCGGGGTTTGCTCGGTAATGCCTTTGCCATTGGTCCGGCAGTCGAGTGTCCAGTCGTGAAAGACGGCGAACTGCTTGTCGGGTGTCAGGTGAACGTCAAGTTCGACAACATCGGCACCGGCATCGAAGGCTGCCTTCATGCTCGGCAGGGTGTTTTCGAGAAACTCATGGGTGGGAGGCAACATCAGGCTAGCCGTGCAGGTGTCGTTCTGCAGATTGCTCGATTCGAACAGCTGATGTTGCCCGCGGTGGGCGATGATGCGCAGCGGAGCATCCTGCGGAAAGCTCGAAAAGAGCGAGGTGTTTCCGATCCAGAGTGCGGCGGCAATCGCGATCGGCGCGGCAGCGGCGATTTTCCATTTCATGAAGCTCACTCCGACTCGATGCGGTGGATATGAGCCTTGTTCAGATTCGATTGCGACATTTCCGAGATGGGCCGCTTCCTGCGCCCGGAGGAATGTGATAGGCAGCCGCCATGGCTTCGTTTCTATCCAATATCCTCTCGATCTTCTCCGGCGGCGGAAAGTCCGCCGAACCGTCCGCTCCGGCTGCCAAGCCGGTGGAGCACAACGGCTGCATGATCCATCCGGCCCCGATCCGCGAAGGTTCGCAGTTCAGATTGGCGGGACGGATCGAAAAGGATATGGGTGGCGAGGTTCTGGTCCGGACCTTCGTTCGCGCGGACGTCTTCACGTCGATGGATGATGCCGTCGAGTACACGATCAAAAAGGCGCAGCAGATCATCGACCAGAACGGTGCTTCTTTGTTTGCCGATGGCGAGAAGTCACGCTCGGCCTGACGGGCATGCGGCCGCGGGAAAGCGGATACACAATCAGATAAAATTAAACGATTTTGCGGTAGGTTGGACATCTGTTCAGATTGTCCTTTGCTGCGGTCGTTTTTTGATGCGGTTTCCCCGTTCATATTTGGTGCGTATCGGCAGCTGCGGGCTCATTGCCTGTTTTGCTCCAGACATGGTCTTTGCTGACGACGGGATATCGCAGGCATCTTCGCTCGACCTCACCTGGATTCTGGTCGCCGCCGCTCTCGTCATGATGATGCAGGTGGGTTTCCTTCTGCTCGAAGCCGGTATGGTCCGATCGAAGAATTCGATCAACGTGGCGCAGAAGAATCTCCTCGATTTCGTCTTCGGCGTCGTCGCATTCGCCGCTGTCGGCTTCATGATCGCTTTCGGACGCTCGGACGGCTTCGTTTTCGGCATGCAGAGCGAGTTCTATTTCCTGCGGGAGCTGGATTCCGGGAAGGCGGCGTTCTTCGTCTTCCAGGTCATGTTCTGCGGCACCGCGGCGACGATCGTTTCCGGCGCGGTCGCGGAGCGGATGAAGCTTTCGGCCTATGTCTTCGGCTCTCTTCTGATGTCCGGCCTGATCTATCCGGTCTTCGTTCACTGGGCCTGGGGAACGGCGCTGTTTCCCAATCCTTCCGCCTTCCTGACGGCAATGGGCTTCGTCGATTTTGCGGGTTCCACGGTCGTGCACTCGACCGGCGGCTGGGTGGCGCTCGCCGCCTGCCTGGTGATCGGTCCGCGGATCGGCAAGTTCAATGCGGATGGGTCCGTGACCCGCATCACCGGCCATAGCCCGGTTCTGTCTACGACCGGGGCATTGCTGCTCTTCATCGGGTGGATCGGCTTCAATGGCGGCTCGACGCTTGCCGCTTCGCAAGATGTCGCGCCGATCATCATGAATACCGTTCTGGCGGGCGCTATGGGAGCCTGCGTCGGCTATGTGATCGGCTTTTACCAGGACGGCGTCATTCTGCCGGAGAAGTCGAATTCCGGCCTGCTCGGCGGGCTGGTGGCGGTGACGGCTGGCTGTCACATCCTCGACCCCGCAAGCGCCCTGATGATCGGCGCGGCGGGCGGCGCGGTGGCAATCCTCGGCAATGCCTTTATCGAAAACAAGCTCAGGATCGATGATGCCGTCGGGGCGATCGGCGTCCATGCGTTTGCCGGCGTGGCGGGGACGCTGCTTCTTGTCTTTCTGGCTCCGGTGGATCAATTGCCGGCCGGCAGCAGGTTGGCGCAACTCCATGTGCAACTTGTCGGTGTCGGCCTGAATTTCTACTGGTCGTTCGGGATCGGCTATGCCTTCTTCTGGTTTGCCGACCGGACGATGCGCATCCGGGTCACTCGAACGGATGAGGAGGACGGGCTTAACATTGCCGAACATGCCACACGTCTGGGGGTGGGACATGTGGAGGAGGCGATCAGTGATCTGCTGGAGGGCAATGCCGACCTAACCAAGCGTCTGCCGGTCGTGAAAGGCGACGAGGCGGAAAAGCTGACGGGCCTTTTCAACCGTCTGATGGACAATATCGAGGAAGAGGAGCGCAACCGCGGCGAGCTGATGGAGCTCAAGCGGGACCACGAGGAGGCAGAGCGCGTCGCCGCAATCGCCAACGCCACCTTCGAGGCCATCGTCATGCACAGGGATGGTCTGATCGTCGACGGCAACGACCAGCTTGCCAAGCTTGTTGGCTCTCCCATCGCAGATCTGGTGGGCCGGCCGATCTTTGACTTCCTGAACGAGGGCGACAGGCGCCTCATCCAGATGATGATGGAGAAGGATGACGGGCGCTCCTACGAAATCCGGCTGAGGCTCGCAAGCGGCGAGGAGATACCGGTACAGGCGCGCGGGCGTTACATGCGCTATCGCGGCGAAACGGTGCGGGTCGGCTGCCTCGTCGACCTGCGCGAACGGAAAGAGGCCGAGAGGCGCATGCGGCATCTCGCGCTCCACGATCCGTTGACCGGCTTGCCCAACCGCGTCCTTTTCTCCGAACGGCTTGCCGATCTGGTAGAGTGGGCAGGTGAGGGCGCCGGTTGCGCCGTCTTCATGGTCGATATCGACCGTTTCAAGGACATCAACGACATTCATGGGCATCAGGCGGGAGACGCGGTCATTCGCGAAATGGCAGCGCGTCTTTCCAACCAGGCCGGGCCGGAAGCCGTGGTCGCTCGCCTGGGCGGCGACGAGTTCGCCGTCATCCTGGCAGACGTGCCGGCCGAAAATGAAATGGAACAATTCGGCAATCAACTGCTTGCCGCAACGGCCGCCCCCGTCAAAATCGGCTATGGAGAGGAGGTCGCCATCAGCGTGAGTATCGGCTGTGCGCTCTGCCCCGTGCATGCACACGACATGGATGCTTTGATCGGTTGCGCAGACGTTGCGCTCTACCACGCGAAAAATGCCGGCCGGAATGCATGCCACATCTTCAAGCCCGGCATGAACGAGCTGATCGAAAAGCGGCGTGCGCTGGAAGCCGACCTTGATCTTGCCCTGCAGCACCGCGAGTTCGAACTGTATCTGCAGCCGCGTGTTCAGGCAGCTTCAGGCGATATAACGGGCTACGAGGCACTGCTGCGCTGGCATCACCCCAAACGGGGGATGATCAGCCCCGGCGACTTCATCCCGGTCGCCGAGGCTTCCGGCAAGATCATCCAGTTGGGTGGATGGGTGCTCGCCGAGGCCTGCCGCCTGCTCGATCACGTCAAGGGCCATATCAGCGTGAATGTCAGCCCGCTGCAATTCCGGCATGCGAATTTCGTTACGGATCTCACCGAACTTCTGAACCAGACTGCAGCCGATCCACGGCGCATCGAACTCGAGATCACCGAAAGCGTTCTCATCGAAGACGACAGACGCGCCGTCGAAATCCTCAACGAGCTAAAGCAGATTGGTTTCCATATCGCGCTCGACGATTTCGGCACCGGTTATTCGTCTCTCAGCTATCTCAGCCGGTATCCTTTCGACACGATCAAGATAGACCGCAGCTTCGTCAGCAATCTTGCGGCCGTCACCAGCGCTCAGGTCATCGTGCGGACCATCATCGATCTCGGTGCAGGTCTCGGCATGAAGATTGTCGCGGAAGGCGTCGAGACGATGGAGGAGGCGCTCTTCCTCGCTTATGCGGGCTGCGACGAACTGCAGGGCTATCTCCTTGGCAGGCCCGCGAGCATGAAGACGATTGCTCGGGAAGTTGATCCGGCCGTTGCCCTCCAGTTGCGCAACATGCCGAAAAAGTTGCCCCAGATCGAGGATTTCGGAGCTTTTGAGGCTGAAACGTTTAAGCCGTTATTGCTTCATCATGCGTAACCACCTAATCCGGTTAGGGCGGCGCATTCGGGAAAAGCAGCCGTTGCGACGGCTTCAGATCTGCAGGGGTTGATACAGGTCGAAGATGCAAGTTTTCAATCTCGCATTGTTCCTGCTGGAAGCGGTCATCTACTTCACCCTGATGACCGCCTTTCTTCATTTCCGGCGCGTGCTTGGCCTCGGGGTCTTTTTGACGGCACTCGGCGTCATGCACTTCATGGAGACCTACCTCGCAGCGGTCTTTTATGTCGAGCTTCCCTTCGGAACCGTTTCCCCTGGCTCCTCGATCTTCTTTGCCGGCAAGTTGATGATGATCCTGCTCCTTTACCTGAAGGAGGACGCAGCAGTCGTGCGCCAGCCGATCTACGGGCTCTTTCTGGGAAATCTCCTGACGGTCGGCATAGCCCAGTTCGTGCAGCTTCATGACGTCACCACCCTGCCAGCCGGCCGGGCCGTCGATGTCGGCTTTCTGAACGAGATGGGGTGGCTGATGGTGTGGGGCACTGGCCTGCTTTATCTCGATGCGATCGGCATCATCCTGCTTTATGAGCGGCTGGGACGTCTCTTCCGCAACTCCGTCGTTCTCAGGTTCGCCGTCAGCGGTGCGGCCGTTCTGACATTCGACCAATTCGGCTTCTACGCAGCCCTCAACATGCTTTTCGATGCGCCTCTCTCCGTCCTCCTCGGAGGCTGGTACGCCAAGCTCGTTGCGGTGGTCGTCTATTCCCTGCTTTTTGCGATCTACCTCAAGATCGACCAGAAACCGCGGCCGGCCCGGGCGACACGGGAGATCTCCGATATCTTCAATGACCTGACCTTCCGCGAGCGTTATCAGGCGCTGCTCGCCAAGAGCGGAGTCGATGGATTGACCGGCGTCCTGGACCGTAGCCGCCTGGAGGCGGATGCGCCGCGGCTGATCCGCAATTGCCTTGACGCCGGCCGGGCGCTGAGCCTCGTGATTGTCGACGTCGACAGGTTCAAGGACGTGAATGACCGCTTTGGCCACTTGAAGGGGGACGAAATCCTGAAGGACGTGGCGGGCCGGCTGCAGATCGGCTCGCGGCCGACCGACCACCTGTCTCGCTTCGGCGGTGAAGAATTCGTGCTGATCCTTCCGGATACCGATCATAACGGCGCCCTGATGCTTGCCGACCGCCTGCGTATCGAAATCGGCCGAATGGTGAAGCGGCCGGACGGACAACCGGTAACCGCATCCTTTGGGGTCGCTACGGCACCTGAAGACGGTTTCATTCTCGAGGCGCTTCTGTCCTGCGCGGACGAGCGGCTCTACAGGGCAAAAAATGACGGCCGGAACAACGTTCACGGCCGTCTCGGCAGGCTCGCCTCGTCGGAGGCGGGAACGGAGGCTTAGGCCGCGAGAGCGAGCTCCGAAGTCTTCGCGGTGGCGTCGGAAATGGCCTTGTCGAAGGCTTCCGGACCGAATGCCGTGCCTTCCACATAGATGACTTCGATGTCGGTCATCCCCATGAAGCCCAGAACTGTCTTCAGGTAGGGTACCGCGTGGTTCATGCCCGCGGCAGGACCTTCGGAATAGACGCCGGCGGCGGAGAGGACGATATAGACCTTCTTGCCGGTGGCGAGGCCGATCGGGCCGCTTTCCGTATAACGGAAGGTCTGGCCGGCGCGGGCGACATTGTCGATCCAGGATTTCAGCGTCGAATAGATATTGAAGTTGATGAGGCCGGTGGCGAGCACGACGGTGTCGGCCGCGAGCAGCTCGGCGACAAGCTTGTCGGAGTACTCGGCAGCGGCAGCCTCTTCCGGCGTGCGGTCCTGCGGAGCCTTGCGGATTGCGGCCGTCGAGACGATATCGAGGTGCGGAATGGGGGCGGTGCCGAGGTCGCGATGAATGACGGACTCGTTCGGCTTGCGGGCCTGCAGCTTCTCAACGAATTCCGAGGCGATCTTGGTGGAAAGCGACTCGGCGCGCGGGCTGGAGGTGACGAGGAGAATGGTCATGGGGGCATTCCTTACTGCTCTGGGAGGTCTGTTTTCGAGGTGGATCTCGTTCTCGACGCAGAAGATAGGCGTGGACGGCTATCGATAAAACGGAGATAATATCGAAGCTATCTATCGAAGATTTGGATGATGACATGGATGCCAATCCTACCCTAGACCAATTGCAGGTCTTTCTGACGGTTGCCGAAACCGGAAGCTTTTCGGCGGCGTCGCGGGCGCTGAACCGCGCCCAATCGGTGGTGAGTTATACGATCGCCAACCTCGAGGCTCAGCTGGAGATGCCGCTTTTCGAACGAAGTGGTGCCCGCCAACCGAAGTTGACGGATGCGGGCAGGGCGATGCTGACTGACGCGCGGCGTATTGTGGCCGACCTTCAGGTCATGCGGGCGCGCGCCAAGAGCATGAAGCAGGGGCTTGAAGCTGAAGTCTCGCTGGCGATCAGTGTCATGGTGCCCTCCGACGCCGTGGTAAGCGAATTGCGCGAGTTCCGCGAGCGGTTTCCGAGCGTCGCACTCAACCTGAATGTCGGCGAACTCGGCATGGTCATGGATATGGTGATGAGCGGTCGCGCCGATATCGGGCTGGGTGGTGCGCTTCTCAGGCATGACGACACGATCATCGCAGAGAAGATCGGCTATTCCTTCCTGATCCCGGTCGCATCGCCCGACCATCCGCTGGCAAGGCTGAACCGGCCGCTGACGGTGTCCGATGTGCGGGAGGAAATACAGTTGGTCGTCACCGACGCGTCGGAACTGACCAAGGGCCGCGACTTCAATGTGCTTTCCTACAAGACCTGGCGGGTCAGCGATATTGCGACCAAGCATCAGCTCATCAGGGGCGGTCTCGGCTGGGGCGGCTTGCCCGCCTCCGTTGTTGCCAGGGATATCCTGGATGGCAGACTGGTTGCGCTGAAGCTCGATGCATACGAGCAGGGGGAGTACCCGCTCTATGCGATGCGCAAGGCTTCCAATCCGCCGGGGCCTGCGGGTCAGTGGTTGATCGACACCTTCCAGCGTCGGCTTTCCTCGTGCCCGAGTCATGAGGAACTATCGGACATGTTGGGTCTGGACGCGCCGCACGAAATGCAGGACGCGGCGGAATAGGTCGCTAAACAGGCCGACGGGAGATGGGATATCAAGTCTGCGGCAGGTTCAAAGCCATTCGATGCGCTTCAGCAGCCATAGGGTGCCCGCGGAGATGGCTGCAATGAAGACGACGATGATCAGGAACGCCCAGGTGTCGTTGACACCGGGAATACCGCCGACATTCATGCCGAAGAGACCGGCGACGACGCTCGGTGGAAGGAGAAGTGCTGCCAATGCCGCGAGGCGGTTGGAGCTGCGTGCAATACGCTCGCCGATCACGGTCGACAGGTCGTCATGCAGAATGCTGGTGCGGTCGCGGATCGCATCAAGATATTCGATGAACCGCATCAGCTTGTCGATCACCTCGCGAAAGCGGAGCTTCTCCCGCTCCGTCAACCAGGGCGCATCGTCGTGTTCTATGCGATTGAGCGCGTCGCGTTGCGGCGACAGGTAACGGCGCAACTGCACGGAGCGGCGGCGCAGCAGCTTCAGCCTCTGGCGGACCTCGCCCGCTTCGCCCTGGAAGATCAGGTCGTCAAGTTCGTCGACCTCCTCATCCATACCGTCCAGTACGGGTTCCAGGTCGCGGACCAGCTTCTCGCTGACAAGCGCAAGAAGCTCCCCGGCCTGGCGCGGCCCTTTGCCGTTTTCCAGCGCCTTGCGGATGTCCCGCAAGGCCGTGATGTAATGGCCGCTGTCCCGCAGGGATACGAGACGGTGCTCGTCGACCCAGATATGCAGCGGTACGAGATCGATGTCAGGAGCAGGCTCCTGGGCTTCTTCCGGTGGAGATGCGCAGACACCTCTGAGGATGATCAGAAGACCGTCATCCACCGGCTCCACGCGCGGGCGTGAATCTTCCGCAAGAAGCGCTTCGGCCACCAGCGGGTCGAACCCGCCTTTCGTGTTTATCCATTCCGCCGCCGCGGGATGGTCGCGCTCGAAATGCAGCCAGATGATGCCGTCCTCCGGTTTCCAGGTGCAGGCCTGGGCGATGTTCAGCGTCCTGCAGCCGCCGTGACCGTCGAGCATGATCGCGAAGCGCAGCCCGGGTTCTTCTCCATAGCTCGCGCCCGTCTTCACGTGTTCCAGCATCAGCCTGTTCCTCCCATGCGCGGCTTTCGGCGATTCTATCAGCAAATATGACACGAACGAAGAGGCGGAGCCGTCCTCGTCGGCCTGAGCGAATTGACGGGCTTCCAGGCTCTGCTATAACGGAGCCACGGTCTGCAGTTCACCGAGGCGTTGCCGTCCCGCAAGGGAAGCTAAACCTGCCAACCTTAAAGATGATCAGCACTTATCCCGTGCCGAAGTCGACAAGCCGGCGACCAGCGACAGCTTTTGAAGAGACGGCACGTTGAAGGATAAGACATGCCGAGATCCATCTTTCCGATGCAAATCGCCGACCTTTCGGCATTTGCCAAATCCATCCGTGAGCAGCTCGACAAACTCGACCAGAGACCGAGCCACGTGGAGATGCTCAACCTGCTGACCCGCGCCGCCGGCTTCCGCAACTATCAGCATTTCCGCGCGGTAACGCTTACCGCCGACGTCATCGAGCAATGGCGCCCGACATTGGACGACAGGCCTGCGCCTGACGAAGGGCGCGTATTGAAGACCGCGCGGCATTTCGACGAGGCAGGGCAACTCATCCGTTGGCCGGGGAGGCGGGGGCTGCAGGAACTCTGCCTCTGGTACCTGTGGTCGAAGATACCGCCCGGCCGGGACTTTACCGAACGACAGATCAGCGAATTTCTCAACAGCCTGCATCTCTTCGGCGATGCCGCCATGCTGCGCCGCGATCTCTTCGATTCCGGACTAGTCCAGCGGACCCGCGATGGCCGCGAATACCGCCGCATCGAGCAGAAGCCGGTGCCGGAGCTGAAGCTGTTGCTTCAGCGGATCGGCCAAAAAGCCGAGGCGGCCTGAGCGGTTTCTCCGATATGCTACATCGAGAGTGGTGAACACTTGGCCTGGTTCGCCCCTCCTGAAGAGATGAGCACGGGGGCTTCAGCCTTCCCGGCTGAAGCCCCGATACTCGTCGTCAGAGCTCGACCGAGCCCTGAATGCAGGATGTGACCTCGCCGCCGATCCAGATGTCGGAACTTTCCTGCCGCACATGCACGCGTCCGGCGCGGCCGAGCACCGTGCCCTGGGCCGCGATATAGTCGGACGGCGCGATGCCGGCGCCGATCAGCCACTGGGCGAAGCCGGCGTTCAGGCTGCCTGTCACGGGATCTTCCGTACCGCGGTTGCTGAAGGCGCGCACTTCGAACATGGCGTCGGCTCCGTCCTGTTCGGGGTCAAAGCGGCCTATGACGCCGACGCGAAGTCCCTTCAGCAGACTGTAGTCCGGCCGAACGGCCAGTACGTCTCTGCGGCTTGGCAACAGAAGTCCGATCCAGTCGGGACCGTTGTCGATCCAGTTCGCGTCTTCGATCAGGGTTGCCGGAATGCCAAGGCCGTGAGCGATGCGGTCAATCAGGGTCGGATCGACCGGCCCGCTCCGGTTCAAGGGTGGGGCCGCGAAAGAGAGGCGAGTGCCGTCACGGCGAATACGCACGAGGCCCGCGCCGCATTCCTGGACGATGTACCCGGATGGTGACTTGCCCGAATGCGCCAGCCAGACATGGCAACTGCCGAGCGTCGGATGCCCGGCAAACGGCAGTTCCTGAATTGGCGTGAAAATCCGCACCCGGTAATCCGCCCCGGCCTTGCTTGGCTCCATCAGGAATGTCGTTTCGCTTAGGTTGGTCCAATTGGCGAAAGCCTGCATTTGCTCGTCGGAAAGATCGTCGGCCCCGACGACCACGGCAAGCGGATTGCCACGCATCGGCCGGCTGGAAAAGACATCGACCTGCTGGAATGAAAATCGGGGCATCAGCGTTCCTGTTGATTGCCTGTTCTGTTCGGAAAGAAAGACGGCAGCCCCAAAGGCTGCCGTAGCATTTTCGCGTGTTGGAATTATCGCCTACAGCACCAGCCGGAACTTGGCGAAACCGTTCGCGCCGTCGCCGGCGTCCTCGATCTTGGCGCCCTTGACCGCGGACGCAAACTGGCGGGCCTTCGGGCCGGTCTCGAAGATTGCCGATGTGCCCGGCAGCGGCTTGAACGACCAGTTAGCATCGGCGGACGGATTGATCGTGCCCTGTTCGACGATGTAGCGGACGATCACGTCGCGGTTGGTGTCGGGCGCCACGAAGATCACCTTGTCACCGGCGATTTCGGGGAATTTGCCGCCGCCACCGGCGCGGTAATTATTTGTCGCGACGACGAATTTTTGAGCCGGATCGATTGGCTTGCCGTCGAACTTGAGGTCCACGATGCGGTTGGCGTTCGGGTTCACGAGCTTACCGTCCTTGTCGAAACGGGTGGGTTGCGACAGGTCGATCTGGTAGGTCACGCCGTCGATGACGTCGTAGTTGTAGGACGGGAAGCTGTCGTTGAGCAGCGGAGCGTCCTTCGAGCCGGCCGATACCTGGTTGAACATGCCGGCCGACATTTCCAGCCAATTCTTCACCTGCTCGCCGGTGATTAGCACCGCCTGAACAGTGTTCGGGTAGAGATAGAGGTCGGCAACGTTCTTGATGGCGATGTCGCCTGCCGGAACGTCGGTGAAATATTCCGCGCCGCCGCGTCCGCCGGCCTTGAAAGGAGCCGCTGCCGAAAGAACCGGCAGATCCTTGTATTGGCCATCCTTCAGCATGTCCTTGATGTACCAGGTCTGTGCGTTGGAGACGATCTGGATGGACGGATCGTCGGCAACCAGCGCAAAATAGGAGTAGAGAGGAGCCGAGGTCTTGCCGACCGGGCGACGGATATAGGCAAGCGTCGCCTCATGTTCTTCCTTGACGGCGGCGGTGACTTCCGGCTTGTCCTTGACGTCGGCAACGACTTTGCGGTTCTCGTCGCGGTGGTAGATCGGCCGGGCTTCGGAGGTCGAATCGACGATCTTCCAGCTGTTGCCGTCCTTTTCGATAAGCAGGTCGATCAGACCCATATGCGAGCCCCAGAAGCCGCCCATGACGGCGGGCTTGCCCATCAGCGTGCCTTTCTTGGCGTCTGCCCCGGCGATACCCTCAAAATCCTTCGGGCCGGGGAAGACGAGATGCTGGTGGCCGGTGAAGACCGCGTCGATGCCCTGGACGCCGGCAAGATAGAGAGAGGCGTTTTCCATCCGTTCGCTCTGGCCGGTGCCGTCGATCCCGGAATGGGACAGCGCGATGACGATGTCGGCGCCTTCCTCCTTCATGACCGGCACCCAAGCCTTGGCTGCATCGACGATATCGCGGGTCTGCGCCTTGCCTTCGAGGTTCTTCGCGTCCCAGACCATGATCTGCGGCGGCACGAAGCCAATGAAGCCGACCTTGATCGGGCTCGTGGCGCCTGAGCCGTCACGGATCTGCTTTTCGACGATCACATAGGGTTTCAGGAAAAGCTCGTCCTTCTTGGGGTCCGAAGCGAGCTGGCCCTTCGTCAGGTTGGCGCAGACGTAAGGGAAGCCGGCGCCGGCGAGTACCTTGAACATGAAGTCGAGGCCGTAGTTGAATTCGTGGTTGCCGAGCGTACCCGCATCGTAGCCGAGCACGTTCATCGCCTTGACGACCGGATGCTTGTCGCCCTCCTTCATGCCGCGCTCATAGGCCATGTAATCGCCCATGGGATTGCCCTGCAGGAAATCGCCGTTGTCGATGAGCATGGAGTTTCCGGCTTCGGCTCGGATCGCATCGATGATCGAGGCGGTCCGGGCAAGTCCCATCGTGTCGTTCGGCTTGTCGCCGTAATAGTCGTAAGGGAAGACGTGGACGTGAATGTCAGTCGTTTCCATGATGCGCAGATGCGCCTGGTTGCCGGCGGCGCGGGCCGCAAACGGATGCAGCATCACGAGCGCCGACGACGCGGCGATGCCGCCAAGGAGCGAGCGGCGGGTCATGGGTTGAAAGCCGGCTAAGAACGACATGGGCGTTTCCCTCTCTGGTTATTGACTGAAACCAGATTAGCGAAATCGCACGCGCTTGCATCAGTAAAATGACAGGGGAAACACGTCCCTGGCGAGAGAGCGGACCATGCCGTCCGTCCGCGGCTTGTCACCGGCTGATGACAGGCTTCACCTCTCTATGGAAGAAACGGAAATAGGAGGAGACCTGGGCGGCGGCATTCGAATTTGGCCGGAACTCAATGCCGAGGCGACCGCGATGGCACCATTTTACGGTACCTTCCAGAATGCCGAGTTCCTCGCTCTCGATCTTGATCGCGCTGCCATTGGCGGCATGGAACGGCCCGCCGAGATCGAGTGCCATGCCGGTCGCGGAAAGATCGACGACACGGCCCTTGGCTTCCTGATTGTAATACCTCACCGTCCCATAAATTCGTGTCTTTTGGCGAGCCGCACTGCGGCTCTTCATGCCGATGGTCTTGCTGAGCATGGCGTCCTCAACGGTTAATCCTCGCAGCCGGGATAGCAGAGAAAAGTTGAGGGCGGTTTAGGCGGAACCGTAAAACTCGACGGAACGTGGTTCAGAGTCCCACATTGGGGCGGTCGATTATTTCGCGCAGCGCGAAACTCGAATTGATCTTGACCACATGGGGCAGTGCCGACAGCCAGTCGCGGTGAATCCGCTCGTAATCCTCCAGGTCCTTGGCGGCTACCCGCAAGATATAGTCGTATTCGCCGGACATCAGATAGCAGACCAGCACATTGGGGCAGAGTTTCACCGCTGTCTCGAACTCGGTCAGCGTCTTGGCAAACTGGCCCGACAGCGAGATGTGGACGATGACCATCATCTTGTACTCGAGCGCCTTGTTCGACAGGCGCGCATGGTAGCCGCTGATCGTCCCGTTCTTTTCCAGGATGTCGAGGCGGCGCGAACAGGCCGACGGCGACAGCCCCACCCTGTCGGCAAGCTCCGCATTGGAGATGCGGCCGTTATCCTGAAGGGTCCGCATTATCGCAAGATCAATGGCATCAAGCGCGCTCATTCGAAGCTTTCCCGAAAAAATTCTGTTCCTTGCAATAATCTGCGAAAATTCTGCTTTTCGCAATTCGTCTTCGCAAGGACATTCCGCAGGTTCTCTGGTTTGCTGTGAGTTGGGAACATCAACAGGCGAAAGCCACGAACAGAGAGGAACGCTGCATGCGTGTCGGGTGCCCGAAGGAAATCAAAAATCATGAATACCGTGTGGGCCTGACGCCCGGCGCGGTACGCGAATATGTGGCGCATGGACATGAGGTCTTCATCGAAACCAAGGCAGGCGCTGGCATCGGCGCGGATGATGCCGCCTATATCGCAGCCGGCGCCAAGATCGTCGGCACGGCGAAAGAGATTTTCGAAAAATCCGACATGGTCGTGAAGGTCAAGGAGCCGCAGCCGGCGGAATGGGCGCAGCTCCGTGACGGTCAGCTTCTTTATACCTATCTCCACCTCGCTCCTGATCCGGAACAGACCAAGGGCCTGCTCGCGTCCGGTGTCACGGCCGTAGCTTACGAGACGGTTACCGACGAGCGCGGCGGTCTTCCGCTTTTGGCGCCGATGTCGGAAGTGGCCGGGCGGCTTGCGATCCAGGCAGGCGCGACTGCGCTGCAGAAGGCCAATGGCGGCCGCGGTATCCTTCTTGGCGGCGTGCCGGGCGTCTTGCCGGCCAAGGTTGCAGTCATCGGTGGCGGCGTCGTTGGCCTGCATGCGGCAAAGATGGCAGCAGGCCTCGGTGCTGACGTCACCATCATCGACCGCTCGTTGCCGAGGCTTCGCCAGCTCGACGATATCTTTAACGGCCGCGTCCACACGCGCTACTCGACGATCGACGCGGTCGAAGAAGAAGTCTTCTCCGCCGATCTCATTATCGGTGCCGTGCTTATCCCGGGTGCCGCTGCGCCGAAACTCGTCAGCCGTGAGATGCTCTCCGGCATGAAGCGGGGCGCGGTCATGGTCGACGTTGCGATCGACCAGGGAGGCTGCTTCGAGACCTCGCATGCAACCACCCATTCCGAGCCCACCTACGAAATCGACGGCATCGTGCATTATTGCGTTGCCAACATGCCGGGCGCTGTGCCCGTCACATCGGCGCATGCATTGAACAACGCGACCCTGCAGCACGGACTTGCCCTTGCTGACCGCGGGCTGCGGGCAATCGCCGAAGACCGGCACCTGCGCAACGGCCTCAACGTCCACAAGGGCCGGGTGACCAACAAGCCGGTTGCCGAAGCCCTGGGTTACGAAGCTTTCGCACCGGAAAGCCTCCTCAACGTAGCGTGAGGGGTCGATCGGATTAGATATATCTAAACCGATCGAGTAGCCTAAAATACCCAAATATCGTGGGGCTGAAGGCGCCGAACTTAAAGGTCCGGCGCCTTTTTCGTCATTTTTGCAAAAAAGATATGATTTAGATATATCGCAAATCTTGACGACGGTTCGTTCCTATCCTAGCTTTAGATATATCGAAAGATGATCTAAGGAGATGAAGATGTTCAAGCACCGGTTTGATGGACGGAATGGCTGCGGCGAACGCGGCGGTCGCAGGGGTTTTGAGGAAATGTTCGCAGCGCGTGCCTTTGGCGGCGGATTTGGCCGCGGTCCCGGCGGCCGCGGCGGCCCGGGTGGTCGCGGTTTCGGCGACGAAGGTGACGGCCGCATCGGCCGGTTTTTGATGCAGGGCGATCTGCGCCTGGTGGTTCTCGCGCTGATCGAAAAGGAGCCGCGCCATGGCTACGAGATCATCAAGCACATAGAGGATCTGACATACGGCTTTTATGCACCAAGCCCGGGTGTCATCTATCCGACCCTGACCTATCTCGAAGAGGCGGGTTATGTGGTCGCCGAAGCCGACGGCAACAAGAAGCGTTACGCGATCACGGACGAGGGCCGGAAATTTCTCGATGAGAACCGGAGCTTCGCGGCGACGATTCTCGACCGGCTTTCGCAGCTCGCCGAGCGCATCAAGCAGCGGCAGGAACGGCACGAGCGGGGCAGGGACGGGGGCCCGACTTTGCCACGCAGCGTCGATGCTGCCATGCTGAACCTGCGGGAGACGATCGCCCGCAAGCTCGAAGCGGATGAGAAGAAGGGCAGTGAAATCGTTCGGCTGCTGCTCGACTTTGCCGAAAACCTTGAACGCGGCGACGATCAACCCGGCTACATCCAGAACTGACGGCAGCAGGCGCGCCTGCCACCTCGACCGGCGCGCCTTTCACGTTCAGATCGCCGATGCCGCATCGGCGAAAGCCGGCGTTGTCACCTTATCTATCCGGCATTGATAACAATTGTTGCGCGCCGAACGGACATGCACATAGGCGATATCGTCGCGGGCGAGCAGTTCTTCGGCACGCGACGCGATCCTTTCCGTCGGCGTCACCGCACCGCTGCCATAGACGATGCGGTCTTCGTGGCTGTAGCCGCGCACGATGTAGTCGCTGCTCGACAGCATCGGTGGGATGATCTCGTCGGCTGCATAACGTTCGCACGGTTGCCTGTGCAGGAAGATTGGTCCGGTCTCCGCATAAGGCTGCAACGCCGGGAAGGGCCGATAAGCGAGCACAAAAAGTTCCTCGCCAGCATTGATATTCTTCAGACAATGGCGGCACGGATAGCCGGGTCCATCGGAGACCATTGTTTCGGGCTGACGCCCGTAGGCGTCTAGGCCGCCGTTCCAGAGGTGTTCGGCATCTGCGGCGGGCATGGCGATGAAGGCGACGGTCATGGCAAACTCCTTCTTGGATCTGCCTTTGAATGCTCCCGAACGGATCGGGAAACCACCCGTTTCTTGCCTGAACTCAGGCGTCCAGCGCCTTGAGCAATTCCGCATCCGTCATCGGCGTCACTAGCGCCTCATAGGTGGAAACCGGCGAGAAGCCCATCATCTGGTAGAGCTGCAGGGCGCGCGGGTGATCGAGCGTGTTGGTGGTGACCGTCACCTTCTGCGGATTGTCCTGCCAGGCGATATAGAGCGCCTGCAGCAGAAACCATTTGCCGATGCCGAGCCCGATCGCTCGTTCGAACAGGCCGAAATAGGAGAGTTCGACGACCTCGTCGCTTTGCTTGGCCAGTTCGAAGAAACCTGCCGGCGCTCCATGGACATAGAGTACGGTGACGGAGACGCGCGGATCGTGGATCGCCGCGGCAAGTTCCTCGTCGCTTAGCTTGAGCCGATTATACCAGTGCCAGCGCTTGCCCACCTGCCGGTAGAGATAACGATAATAATGCAGCGGAATGTCGGTCGCGCGGATGATTGCCGTCTGGAGATTGACAGGCACCGGCAGGCTGGCCTTCGGCGGTGCAGTCATTTCCAGTTGCGTGACATGGGCCTTGAGCGGTGCCGGCTTCCTTGCCATCGGCTTATGCCACTTTGGAAGCGGGCGGTCCGGTGACGACCGGCGCGTCTTCGCGGCTGCCCCATTCCGTCCAGGACCCGTCATAAAGCGCGTTGTCCTCATGACCGAGCGATTCGAGCGCAAGCGTGATGATCGCTGCGGTGATCCCCGAACCGCAGCTCGTCACGACCGGC
Organism: Neorhizobium huautlense; assembly: GCF_002968575.1. Classification (GTDB taxonomy): domain Bacteria; phylum Pseudomonadota; class Alphaproteobacteria; order Rhizobiales; family Rhizobiaceae; genus Neorhizobium; species Neorhizobium huautlense. Next base: position 47,238 of record NZ_PVBM01000030.1, read on the forward strand.
CGGCCGAAATCGATGCCCGCACCCTCGATCGCCTCTCTGAGTTCCGGCAGGGAGCGCAGCTTGCCGTTCACGGAGAACGTACCGGAAGGAAGGCTGCGGGCGCCGGGCATATGGCCGGATCGCAGGCCCGCGCGGGGCTCGGGTTCGGTTCCGGCGAAGCGTCCGGCCGAACGGGCGTCGGCGATCTGTCGCGAGCCGTCGCTGACGATCGAGAGCATCGTCTGAAAATCGATTACCTTATCCACCCGGAAGTTGGTTTTGAATGTCACCGCTTCCGGCTTCGGGAGGACTGTTTCGAGCGGTCTACCTTCCGCCTTCCAGCCGTCAAGCCCGCCATCCAAGATGAAGACGTTCTGAGCTCCCATGGTGCGGAAGAGCCACCAGCCGCGCGGCGCCGAGAAGATGCCGGGACCGTCGTAGATGACGATCCGGTCCGTCTCGCGGATTCCCATCTTGCCGACGGTCTCGGCAAACACCTCGGGCGAAGGTACCATGTGCGGCAGCCCGCTCGAGTGGTCGGCGACCTTGTCGTGGTCGAAGCGGACGGCGCCAGGAATGTGGCCGGCAGCATATTCCGCATCGGCATCGCGGTTTTGCGCGGCAAGATAAAAGGAGGCGTCGACGATCTTCAGGTCAGGGCTGCCGAGCTGGCTCTGAAGCCATTCGGACGAAACGACGAAACGGCTGGTTCCGCTCATGTAACTCTCCCTCGGGCCGAGATCAGCCCTCTGTGCCGGGCTCGCCGAACCGGATGCGGAAACGACGGTTCTCCTTGCCCTTCTTTTCGATCTTGGCGATGTGAATCGCGCCGACCTCCTGCGTTTCGGAGACATGTGTGCCGCCGCAAGGCTGGCTGTCAATGCTGGAGTTTTCGCCGATGCAGATCAGGCTGACGCGGCCCATGCCCATCGGCGGCCGGACGTTCTTGGATTTGACGATGCCGGGATTGGCCGCGAGCTCCTCGTCGGTGATCCATTGCACATAGACGGGGTGGTTCTGGCCGACGAGTTCCATCAGCCTTGCCGTCACCTCGTCCTTGTCGATCGTTTCGCTCATGTCGAAGTCGACGCGCGATTCCTCCTCGCCGACCGCGGCACCGGTGATCGGATACTGACAGACGACGGAAAGCAGGTGGCAGGCGGTGTGCATGCGCATCAGCCTGTAGCGGCGCGGCCAGTCGACATGCAGCGTCAGCTTCTCGCCGACGAGGAGTTGCGGCTCGCCTTCGAGCGGCACATGGATGACGATGTCCTTGGCGGCTCCGTGCCTCGTCTGGCCGAGCTGGATTTTTGTCCCGTCGGCACGTTCGAGGAAGCCGGTATCGCCGGGCTGGCCCCCCGAGGTCGCGTAGAAGCAGGTCCGGTCAAGTTCTATGCCGCCGTCCTCGTGGATAGCCGTCACCACCGCTTCGGCCGTCGAAAGGTAGAAGTCGTCGCGATAGAGGATTTCAACGGGCATAGGTCACTCGATCATCTGTATCAGGCGGTCTGGAAGGGGACGGAAATGTGCCGCTTTTGGGTAAGCCATGCGGGAATCGGCAAGCCCTTCGATTTCAGGAAATCGGGATTGAAGAGCTTCGACTGATAGCGGTTGCCGTAATCGCAGAGGATCGTCACGATCGTGTGGCCGGGGCCGAGGTCGCGCGCAAGCCGGATGGCGCCGGCAATATTGATGCCGGTCGATCCGCCGAGGCAGAGGCCTTCCTTCTCGACGAGGCTGAAGATCAAGGGCAGGGCTTCGGCATCCGGAATGCGATAGGCGAAATCGGGTGTGAAGCCTTCGAGATTGGCGGTAATGCGGCCCTGGCCGATACCCTCCGTGATGGAGGATCCTTCCGATTTAAGCTCGCCATGGGCGTAATACTCGTAGAGGGCGGCGCCCTCGGGATCGGCGATGCCGATCTTGACATTGGGTTTTTTCGCCCGGAGACCCTTGGCGACACCTGCGAGCGTGCCGCCGGAGCCGACAGCGCAGATGAACCCGTCGACCTTGCCGTTGGTCTGCTCCCAGATTTCCGGTGCGGTCGTCTCAACGTGGGCTTCCCGGTTGGCGACATTGTCGAACTGATTGGCCCAGATGGCCCCGGCAGGCTCGCTTTTGGCAAGTTCTTCCGCGAGACGCCCGGAAATCTTCACGTAGTTGTTGGGATTTTTATAAGGAACCGCAGGCACCTCCACCAGTTCGGCGCCGAATAGCTTCAGCGCATCCTTCTTTTCCTGGCTCTGGGTTTCCGGAATGACGATAACCGTGCGGTAACCGAGCGCCTTGGCGACCAGCGTCAGGCCGATCCCTGTATTGCCTGCGGTCCCCTCGACGATCACGCCGCCCGGCCGCAGCAGTCCCTTCTTCTCCGCTTCGCGGATGATGTAGAGTGCCGCGCGATCCTTGACCGACTGGCCGGGATTGAGGAATTCGGCCTTTCCGAAAATCTCACAGCCGGTCGCTTCGGAAGCACCTTTCAATCGGATAAGGGGCGTATTGCCGATCACGTCGAGGACGGAGGAATGGGAGGTCATCGGGCTACCTTGTTGTTCCATGCTGATTTAAGACCGGTCTTTTCGGCGGGCAAGCGTCGGAGAGCAAGAAATTCTGTTTCCGGAAAGAGTGGACCCCGGTAAAATCCATCTTCGGTTGATGAAAGACCGCGGGCGGGCGGTTGCCGCGCGATCGAGGGGCCGGTCGCCGCGCCCGGGGGTCCCCTGAGATTTGAGATTTTAATATCACGGAAACAGTAATCCAAAACCGCTGCCGTACGTATATCAATTCGATTGAAGCCCATACTGAACCGTGTCATTCATGATTTTCGCGCAGCGTGAATTTCACTTACGAACTGGCCTTTGGACATGCTGCTGAACCTGGAGAGGTTAGACCTTCTTATCGCACACTACGTGGCCGGCGCTCTTCCGAAACCGGCCGATGTGCTTGTCGGGTCTTATCTGGAAATGCAAGCTGCGGCGGCGCGCCTTGCAAGTCTGCTCGAGGGAATAGCCGGTGAGGTTTTGGCCGGCAGCGAACCGCTTGCAATGTCAAATCGGGATCAGAGCCTCGAAAAGATCTTCCTCTCACGCCCGCCCGTGATCACAGGCGAAAAGTCCCAATATTCCCGATCCGGTCTGCCCTCCCTCCTGCAATCCTATGCGGGGGGCGATCTTGCGGACATCCCATGGCGAACACGGCTGCCGGGATTCCGGCAGTATGTCATCGAAAAATCCAAGGACGTGGAAGCCAGTCTTCTCTGGCTGCGCCCGGGTAGGGCCCTTCCCCACCATGGGCATAAGGGACTGGAACTGACGCTGGTGATCGAGGGCGAGTTCCACGACCATCGGGGCCGGTTTGCAGCTGGGGATGTTTCTGTCGCTGATGAAACGCTGGATCATCGGCCCGTCGCGGCAAGCCGCGCACCGTGCATCTGCTTTTCCATCCTGTTCGCGCCGATTTCTCTTTCCGGTCGGATACCGAGATTGGTGGGCGATATTCTCGGCATATGAGCAGCAAAAGAAAAAGCCGGCATTCACCGGCTTGACGTCTAGTTCAGGTGAAGCTGCGCTTCACTGACTGCCTGCTCGAATTGCTGGCGCGCTTCCTCCGGTGATCTGCGGCCGTCGAGCGCGGCCCGGCAGACGCTGCGTGCCTTGACGAAATGCGGTCCGCGCATATCCGGCCACCGATCGGTCAATAAAGCCAACGCCTCGAAAGGTCCGTTGATGACCTCTGTGCCGAGATGGCCGAATGCAACGCGAACCGGCTTTTGCCAGCTTGTCTGCGGCATGTGTGTCTCCTCCCTGATGCCAACCATAACAAACGCGCAACGCGCGAAACGGTTCCTCCCGCCTAGGCATAAAAATTTGCACCCGCTGATCGCTACTGTCTATCAGAAAATGCCGGCAGGCCAGTAGAGCGGGAGGAGGATGTAGTTTGACATTGCTTGCTTCTTCAGGCGCCGAGTCAGGTCCCGATCATTTCCTTGCAGGCGACGAAGAATGGTTGCTATGAGGCCTTGAAGAGTGATCGCGGGAGAGGCGCCATGCAGGAACGATTTCTCATCCAGGGACCGAGCAATTCCAGCGTCACGATCCTTTTGGCGCATGGCGCCGGCGCACCGATGGATTCGGCCTCCATGACTGCGGCGGCAGATGCTCTCGCCTCCCAAGGTTTTCGCGTCGCTCGCTTCGAGTTCGGCTACATGAGAGCCCGCCGGACGTCCGGCGAGCGAAAGCCGCCGCCGAAAGCGGAAACCCTCAATCCGGAATACGGGGCTGCGATCGATGACATCGGCAATACTGAGAGGCTGATTATCGGCGGAAAGTCCATGGGCGGCAGGGTCGCCAGCATGATCGCCGACGACCTCCATGCCAAGGGCAAGGTGGCGGGGCTCCTTTGCCTCGGTTATCCCTTTCATCCACCCGGCAAGCCGGATCAGCTTCGCACGCAGCATCTCAAGGCTCTGAAGACGCCCGCGCTGATATGCCAGGGGACGCGCGACGAATTCGGCACGCGGGAAGAGGTCTCCGGCTACCAGTTATCCGACAGTATCGAATTCCTCTGGCTGGAGGATGGCGATCACGACCTCAAGCCGCGAAAGACGATCTCCGGCTTCTCGACAGCCGATCACCTCGCCACAATGGCGCAGATGGTCCGGGCCTGGGCGGACCAGCTAAAACTTTAGCCTCAAGCGATCCGCGGTCGTCAGACATTTTTGGCAGTGATCGAACCGTGGGCGCATTGGGTCACCGGGTGGTGAGGCACCTCCTCGACAGACTTTGTTTCTTCCCGTTTGATGTTACGTACTATTTAGTACAAAATATTTTTGCACGAATGCAGGCCTATTGCAGCGGCTGCGCTGGGCATGGCGGATGGATTTGGAGGAGTGGAGAGCGATGAAGACCTCGATAGCGACGGTATCGATCAGCGGTGAGTTGCCTGAGAAGCTTGAGGCGATTGCGAGAGCCGGGTTTGACGGGGTTGAGATCTTCGAGAACGACTTTCTGGCCTTTGACGGGTCGCCTGCGGATGTCGGGAAGATGGTTCGCGATTATGGGCTGACGATCACCCTGTTCCAGCCGTTCCGCGATTTCGAGGGCATGCCGGAGCCGCTGCGGGGGCGCACCTTCGACCGGGCCGAGCGCAAGTTCGACGTCATGCAGGAGCTCGGCACCGATCTTCTCTTGGTCTGCTCGAATGTCTCGCCGGTGTCGCTTGGCGGCATCGAGCGGGCGGCGGCCGATTTCCATGAGCTCGGCGAGCGGGCGGCCAGCCGCGGCCTGAAGGTCGGCTACGAGGCGCTCGCCTGGGGCCGGCATATCAGCGACCACCGCGACGCCTGGGAGATCGTCCGACGCGCCGATCATCCAAATATCGGCCTCATCCTCGACAGTTTCCACACCCTGTCGAAGAAGATCGACATCAATTCGATCCGCTCGATCCCGAAGGACAAGATCTTCATCGTGCAGCTCGCCGATGCGCCGCTGATCGACATGGACCTGCTCTACTGGTCGAGGCATTTCCGCAACATGCCGGGCGAGGGCGATCTTCCGGTGAGGGAGTTTACCGCCGCCGTCGCCGAAACCGGTTATGACGGCTATTTCTCGCTGGAGATCTTCAACGACCAGTTCCGCGGCGGACAGGCCCGGGCGATTGCCGCCGACGGCTACCGCTCGCTGATCTATCTCGGCGACCGGGTGCGCCGCAGCAGCCCCGGTGCGGCAAGCCTTTCGGTGCCGGCGATGCCGGACCGGGCAAAGGTCAGGAGCGTCGGTTTCGTGGAATTTTCCGCCGACGAGAAGGATGCCGCCGATCTCGTGGCGATCCTGAAGACGCTCGGCTTTCGAAGGATCGGCATCCACAGGACGAAGAAGGTCGCGCTGTTTCAGCAGGGCGGCATCCGGCTTCTCGTCAATACCGAGGACAGGGGTTTTGCCAGCGCCTCGTTTGCGGTGCACGGCACCTCGGCCTATGCGACGGCGCTTGTCGTCGACGATGCGCAGGCAGCACTTGCGCGCGCCATGGCGCTCGGTGCCGAACCGTTCATCCAGGCGGTCGGCCCCGGCGAGGTGGAGATCCCGGCGATCCGCGGCGTCGGTGGCGGGCTGATCTACCTGCTCGACGACAGAGGCGAAGCCGGCCGCTTTTCCGAGATCGATTTTATCCCCGTCGACGACGAGGCAGGGGCAGGGGCCGGGACAAGAACAGGGGCAGGGACAGAGCCAGAGGCTGAGGCCGTGGTGCCGGCACATCTCGACCATGTCGACCACATCGCCCAGACGGTCGCCTACGAGGAAATGCCGAC
>NZ_PVBM01000031.1 GCF_002968575.1 Neorhizobium huautlense
TGCCGCTGCAAGCCATCGCAATGATCGTCTTCGGCGGTTTGGCCACCGTCGCCCTCTTCATCAGTCCTTTTGTGGGAGCGCTGCTGGTAGCGGCGGGGCTGGTCGCACATGCCGGCTGGGATGTCTATCACCACGTCAAGAACAAGGTCGTGGTACGATCGATGGCCGAGTTCTGCTTCGTGCTGGACACAGCTCTCGCGATCGTCATCGTCTTGGCTACACTGAGAGGCTGAGAGGGCACCACCCCGTCGTACGTTGACGTCGAGGTTGATCTCGACGCGCTCGCCCTGCGCCCCCCTTGGACCAGCCCGCTCTGTTGGGTCTGCTATGACGCAACCTTGTCACGATGCTGACGGCGCTATGTCCGCTTCCGGAGGACTGTAAAGAATCGGCGGAATGACCGTGATAGGGCGTAAGGCAGCCGTATGCGATATCACCTTCCAGGCCGCTTAAGGCTTGAAAGCGGCTGAAAGGTTCAGCCGCCAGCCCCTGCGCCGCTGGCAGCTCTGCCAGACCAATGTCCGCTTGTTCATTCAACGTACAGGTTCATTGACGACAATCACTCCGGCCTTCGAAAAGGTTGGTGGCATTGATGGAGTGCAAAGTGCTAGAACGTCGCTGCGCTGAGGTCTTCAGTCAATACGTCAACAGAGAGTATGGCGGCCCATCGCTTGATCTTCAGGAAGGGCTCTTGATAGCTTTCGAGCAGGGAACCGAAGTGTCCCGGCACGGAGGTGATCTTTCCCTATGTCCCTATAATGCTGTTTCGGACCCGGAGCGTTTCCTTGCCTGGGTCGAAGGCTTCCAATGCTGTTCCGTTTCGCGCACACTATGACAGGGAGTGGAAGCAATGCTCCAGAACCACCACCCATCCGCCGCGGGTATGGACGCGGACGATCTACAAATGCTTCAACGCGTATTCGACACGGTCTGCGAGCGACGCGGTATTGCCAAGAATACGGCCCCCGCAACCGATGTCGCTGCAGACCTGATAGCAATGTTCCAACATGCGGCGTGAAGACCAGTTGCTGGCGATGCTATCGGGCACTAGGGATTTCCCGTGACCTCGTCCTCCCCACTTGACGATATAGTTCGGACGATAAGTGGACTCGCCGCCGATAGGGCGTATGATGGTCTTATGGTCACCAAACGACCGTAGGCGGTGACGGCCGAGAGTTTAACGTGCTCCCGCCTGCTAAATGCCGGGAGGTGCCGCCATGCTCGCTTTCCCCAAAACATCGACTTCAATCGATCAAGATCTAGACTGCCTTCGGCAGTGGGCTGCGCGTTTAATCCCGACGAACAGGACATCAAACGGCTCGTGGATCGGCCAATCGCCGTAGCAGGCGCCAACCCGGATCTAATCGAAAATCACAAAGAGCGCGGGCTGTTTCGGATCATATAAAGGCTCGCCTTGGAGGAACGTAAGGGACCAATGGCTAGCGATTTCAAACAGTCCAGTTGGCTAGATGGCGGCGCAACAAACGAGTGCGCGCCGCTGCCCTCCCCGGACAGCGGCGCGCACTCCAATCGTGGCCGAGGGATCAAACCACGAGAATGTAGACGATCTCGTAGGTATCCGGCTCGACGATCACAATGCGATTGTCGGCAAGTACGAAATATCGGTACGAACGATAGGCTGGGAGGATCTCTACGACCCTCGGCGGCAGCGGGTGCAGTTCCACGGTCTTCGGGATCGTCACCCCGAGCGAGACGCTGAAGCTCGGCTTGATCGGCTCCACCTTGTTATCGACAATGATGTTGCGGATTTCGGTCTTCTGCTCGGTCGAGATATTGATGCTGCCGGTCACTTCGTTTGACGGACGGTCGGCGGAGGCGGAGTCAGTATCGTTCGACTGGCGCTGCTGTGTTCCGCTGGCGGTGTCTTGATTGGTGTCCTGGCTCGATCTGGTTGTGCTGGTGGCAGCGTCGGTTTCCTTGGTGCTGCCCGAAGTGCCAGAACCCTGTGCCGACTGCTTCGTCTGGTCGGTATTTGAGCCGGCCGCAGCATCCTGGTTCATCTTCTTCTTGTTCTGGTCCTCGGTCTGAGCGGCATCAGTTCCAGTCTTTCTCTGGCTATCCTGGGTGGCTGCGCTCTTCCCGTCCTTCGACGTTGCACTGCCGGCGTCACCCGGCTTGCGTAGCTGTTCAGACTGGGCCTGGTCCTGGGCCGGCTGCTTTGCGTCGGAATTGGCAGCGCCTGCCGATCGGCCGGCCGACCCTGCGTCCGGCGATGCTGTCTGGTTGCCCTGGCTGCCGGATGAAGAACCCTGGTTCGTCGTACCGGCCTTCGGAAGTAGTTTTGGATCTGCAGAGCCACCGGACGAATCCTGTGCGAGTGCAGGCAGCGACAGCGTGGATCCTGCCAGAAGCGCAATGGCGAGTGCTTTCTTGTCAAAGAGTTTCATGTTGTTTCACCAATCTTGGTTTGTTTGGAGTGAACCAATCCTGCGGCCGCGAAGCCTGCGGCCTGGACCGAGTCAGTTGATCACGTGGACGACCTTGCGGGTGTCCGGTTCGACCAGAACGGTCTTGCCGCCGACGACGGCATATCGGTATTTCACGTCGGGGACATCGACGGTATGAAGCTCAACGGTCTCAGGGAGAGTGGCTCCGATGCTGACTGTCACGTTCGGTACGTCGACCGACTTCACCTTTTGCTTCGTGACATATTCCTTGATGACGGTTTCCTGTTCAGGCGCTATTACCACCGTCTGGGCGAAAGATGCCCCAGCGCTTGCTGCCAAAACCAGGCCGGAGACGGCCGAAATTATGAATTTCCTCATCGCGTTATCCTCCTGTCGTGATTGCTTTTTCTCGTCTGGCGAGATGGTGTCGGAACACATTCGACCTGCTCATGTTCCCGCTGCGGGACTTCCGTCCTAAGGGGCTCCGACCAAAGCCTAATGCTGAGTGGGGCCCTAAGGGACGAAAGGCTGATGTTCGCCGGACTGAAGTCCCAATCAGGGAACAGCGATCAAGGGCCCACGTTGCAGGCCGCACGGCATCACGCCGCAGCAAAACGGAGAATGACAATGAAGAAGCACCTTATCCTGATCGCGGGCATCCTTTCGCTGGCCGCCGGATCAGCTTTCGGCCAGTCCTCCACGGTCAACGGAGCGGCAGGTGGCGCAGTCACCGGCGCGATCGTCGGCGGCCCTGTCGGCGCTGCGGTTGGCGGCGTTGTCGGCGCGGTTGCGGGCACGGCGATCGATCCGCCGCCGCCACCGGTTGTGACCTATGTCCGCGATTTGCCTGAACCCGAGGAACGCGTCGTGGTGAAAGAAAAGGTGGTGGTCGGTCAGCCCCTGCCCTCAAGCGTCGTCGTCAAAGCGGTACCGGACAATCCGAAATACTCCTATGCGGTGGTGAACAAACAGCGCGTCATCGTCGAGCCGTCCTCCCGTAAAGTCATTCAGGTCGTCAACTAATGTTTGTGGGTCGGGCGTGGATTTTTCATGCCAGACCCACCGGAGGGGCAAATGGCACAAAATTCGAAAGAACATTCAGCCGGGATGGCTGGTCCGATCCTTACGATATTGATGTTGATGCTCGGGATGGTCTTCGCACTCGTCGTGGTAAACGGCACATCCAAGACCGCACCTGCACGAATCTATGTACCGGAGGACTTCGCGTTTGCGTCAAGCACAGAGCTATGACAGCAGTTTGCTTGTCGCGGTGACCAGTCGGAACACGGGGCTCCTCAGGCATCGCGCACAGGAGTGACGAGAGCGCCAATATAGGACAAGCGCATGCCCGGTTCATAAATTTCGCTGTCATTACTTCCTTTCCAGAGAGGCAAGGGCGCCGGCCTCACGATGCCAGTCTGGGGCCTTAGTCGTCCCTGCCTTCTCGACCTTGGGCTCAAACCAGCCGGACCTGGAACCCATCGCACTAGCAATTCTCACCCGATGGCGCGCCTACGCTTGCGAATAGCGGAAGCTGCCATAATCGAGGAGGAGAAGATATCCGATACCTTTCCAAAAGGCAGCGTGTGACCCATATCGATCCGGTTGTCCGCCATCTGCCTCAACTTTCGGGAGCTTCGCTCCGATCAGCAGCGAATTGCTCCGTATAGCAACGCCGATGACTGGTGAATGTGGAGTTCCATAGGGCACTGCAGGTCAGGAGTGAACTGCAACGACACTGGAGACAAGTTCATGGCTCCGACGCGTGGACTATGTATTGGCTGGACTGAGCTGGCGCGCCCGACCTTCACATTCATGGCTGGACTTTTTCCCGAAGGTTCTCCGGCATGGCTCTATACTCTGCCATGTCGGCATCGTGCCGATCGACGAAATGGGATGTGCCCGATGAGGAGCTGCTTCGCCTGCCGGCGTGTTGAGGCTCTTTCTGCCGGTCCGCAGCTTTCCGACAATTCGTGACGTAAACCGAAGGAGAGTGACAATGCAGCACGCTGTTGTTTCGAGGGATGAGTGGCTTTCGGCCCGAAGGGACCTCCTCGAAGCGGAAAAGGAGCTCACCCACCTTCGCGACAAGGTCGCGCGCGAGCGGCTCGCCTTGCCATGGGTTCGCATCGACAAGGAATACGTATTCGACACGCGCGACGGCCCGCGCATGCTCGCCGATCTCTTCGAGGACCAGTCGCAGCTCCTGGTGCAGCATTTCATGTTCGCGCCGGAATGGAAGGAAGGCTGTCCGAGCTGCTCGTTTATGGCCGACCACGCTGATGGCATGAACCTGCATCTGGCGCATCACGATGTCACCCTCGTTGCTGTCTCACGTGCGCCGCTGGCTGAGATCGAGCGCTACCGAGAGCGTATGGGCTGGCAGTTCAAATGGGTGTCGTCCTTAAAAAACGACTTTAATTATGATTTCAAGGTCAGTTTCACGCATGAGGAGATTGCCGGGGGCAAGATCGACTACAATTTCGGACAATGGCAGGAGACCGGCGAAGAGTGGCCCGGCATCAGCACGTTCTTCAAGGACGCCGACAATGTGTTCCACACCTATTCCACCTACGGGCGCGGCGTCGAGGTGATGATGGGCACCTACGCCATGCTCGACCTTATGCCGAAGGGCCGCAATGAGACCGAAGGTATGGACTGGTTGCGCCGCCACGATCAATACGAATAGGAGGCGTAGGAGAATGATACGGATCATAAGTGCTTTCCGACCTCCGATCGCCAATGCGTGACAAACCGCGAACCGGCACGAACGGCGGCGCCTGCCGAGCATCCCAGAGAAGAGCCTTCATCGGATTGCAAATCGAAGATGATCAAGTCGTCTGGAACCATTCCGCGGCCGGCCCATTCCAGGGGCGGTCACGGCTTACTGCTTTACGGCCGATCACGACGGATACCCGGGAGTAATAACTAGAGGGCACGTACTTGGCCGCCACCAGCGTGATGAGCCGGAAGTTGATCCACGCCACTTCACCCTCGGTGTCGGCCGACTCTATGGTTTTAGGCGCACCTTCGCCTCCTGATCGCTGTAAACTGGTTTCATTCTGCCTTGGACGCATCATCATGAGAAGAGGTTGCAAGAACGGCGGGACCGGCTTGTTTGCCTCATATGAAACCTTTGCGTCTGCTTATAGCAAGTTTCCGCGGCTTCCTGAAAGGCAGACTGGGACGCGCAAAGCTGCCGGGCGCTTTATGGCGCAAAGCTGCCGGACGCTTCCTCGCTGCGGCACCGCAACCGAAGGTCCGAAAGCGGAAATAATTGCCGCAATACCCCTCCTGTTGACTGAGGCCCAAAGCCAGGGCACAAAGGTGGCATCCACGGTCGCTCGCGATGGGAAAACAGAGGGAATTTCAACGCTTTTCCGCCCAAGCTATTTAAATCATGCGAAAATCCGGGTCCCCCAGCCAATTCTCCCTGATCTTTCATCCCCTCAGACCCGCCGAATCCGGTATGGCGTCATCGACTGCCTGATGGCCACCGTTTCGAGGGCGGGAATCATCGCCAGTCCAGCAGAGCCGCCATCACTCATGAGGCTAACTCCCCGCCTTCCAGAGAAGAGTGCGAGGAGAAAATGGTCGAGCATCGGTGAGATCGTCAGGCGGCGTAAGCGTCGCTTACACCTGCCAGGCCTTTCACATGAGAAATCAGATCCGCGATGGTGATCAACGGCATCTCGTGCCGTGTGGCAAATTCCAGGAGATCCGGCAGCCTCGCCATGGTGCCATCTTCCTTGGCCACTTCACAAATGGCACCGGAAGGCTCCAGGCCTGCAAGGCGGCAGAGATCGACAGCGGCTTCCGTGTGCCCCGGTCGGGCAACCACTCCGTTCGGATGCGCACGAAGCGGAAAGATGTGGCCCGGGCGCGCGAAGTCGTCGGGCTGCGCCTGCGGATCGACCAGGGCTCTTACCGTGGCGGCGCGATCCGATGCCGAGATGCCGGTCGTCGTGCCAGGGATATAGTCGACGGAAACCGTAAAGGCCGTCTTGTGGGATTCGGTGTTGCGGGGAACCATCAACGGGATGTCGAGTGCGTCCAGCCGGTCACCTTCCATCGCCACGCAGATGAGACCGCGGGCGTGATTCATCATGAAGGCGATCGTTTCCGCAGTCACGGATTGCGACGCCGCGATGATGTCCCCCTCATTCTCGCGATCCTCGTCATCGACGACAACGATCATCCGACCGAGAGCAAGCGCCTCAAGCGCATCTTCAATTTTCGAGATTTTCATTCCACTGCCTTTCAAGGGTTATCCGCATTAGCGGCCAAACCGCGGCCTTGCGAGCCGCTATTTATCCCTTGGGCGAACAAGCCAAGCACGTCCCCGAACCGGGGACGTTCCAGCGTGTCCTCTTCCATCCGGACTATGACCGTCGGCTCCGGCATCTCACCGGATCTGCTGACCTTCCACTTTCGCAGAAGCGCTCGCGGGCTCCGGGATCACTCCCGATACCGCCGGTGGGGAATTACACCCCGCCCTGAGAACGACGACAAGATAGTAAAACTGCTGCAGGAAATGCAAGAGGCTCGCGATGAACACGCTGTTCAAACTTTTTCATCCGGCCTCCGCAGATCTCAGGACATGATCAGGCCGCCGTCGACGTTGATCGTCTGCCCGGTGATGTAGGCAGCGTCGTCGCTGGCGAGGAAGGTTACGAGACCTGCTACGTCCTCTCCCGACCCTGCCCGCTTCATGGGAATGCCCTGGACCCATTCCTTCATCAGTTCGCCCGGTCCGTAATTGCCGAGCAGTTTGCCCCACACCTCGTCGTTATAGGCCCACATGTCGGTCTCGATGATACCGGGGCAGAAGGCGTTGACGGTGATGTTCTCGGTGGCGACTTCCTTGGCTAGACTCTGCGTGATGCCGACAACCCCCATCTTCGAAGCGGCATAGTGGGGCGTGTAGATGAACCCCTGCCGGGCCTGGCCCGACGCGGTGTTGATGATCCGGCCGCCGCGCTTGTGCTTGCGCATACGGGCGATCGCCTCCTGGGCGCAGAGGAAAACGCCCTTGGTATTCACCGCCATCACCCGATCCCACTCGGACTCCGTCATATCCTCGATCCGGGCAATGGTGATCACCCCCGCATTCTGGACGGAGACATCGACCGAGCCGAAAGCTTTTTCGGCTGTATCGAAAAGCTCCAGGACACTGCCTTTATCCGTGACATCTCCCACGAAAGAGATGGCCTTACCGCCCCCATCATTGATGTCGCGGGCAACCGCTTCCACGGACTCCTCATTGGCCGAAACAACTACTTTCGCGCCCTCTCGAGCGAAACGCCTTGCGATCACCGCTCCGATGCCCCGGCTTGCCCCGGTGACGACGACAGTCTTCTTTTCGAAACGCTTCATTGATGTCCTCCAAACAGCAAATATGGAACCGTCGCAGAGCGTCTGCGAAGATCAAATCGCGACGCCTTTACGGCTCGTTCGATCAGCGTGAAGGACGGGCGGACGACGATATCGACGCCGACCGCCCGCTGGCGCCTTCAACGCCACGGTCTCAGCCAGGGAGGCAGCCGGACCGATCACCTTCCAATTGCCTGCGGAACCTTCTCATGGGATCACCAGCAGCAGAAACCACCGTCTACGAGCAGATCGACACCCGTCACAAAACTTGCCGCGCCCGAGAGCAGAAAAACGGCAGGTCCAACCATCTCGTCGACACTCGCCATGCGCTGCATCGGGGTCTGCTCCTCAAACAACTTTGTCTGGTGGACCATTTCGGGGCGCGTGTTCATCGGGGTCGCGGTATATCCCGGAGAAATCGTGTTCACCCGGATGCCGCGACCGACCCACTCCATAGCCAATGATTTGGACATATGGATCACGCCGGCCTTCGAGGCATTGTAATGGCATTGGCTGAGGCCGCGATTGACGATGACGCCGGACATCGAGGCAATGTTGACGATCGATCCCCTGCCATGCTTCAGCATGGCGCGCGCCTCGGCCTGGCAGGAGAGGAAGACGCCCTTCAGATTGATGTCCATCAGCGTCTGATATTGCTCTTCCTCCATCTCTTCCGCCGGATTGGCATTGGCGATCCCCGCTGCATTGACTGCCAGGGACAAAGCACCGAGCTCGGCTTCGGTCCGAGCCACGGCGTCGGCAAGTGATGCCTTGCTGGTGACATCCGCCGCAATCTCGATCGATTTTCGACCGGCCGCCCTGACATATTCAACCGTGCGTGCAAGTCCGTCGTCCGTACGGCGATCGAGAAGCGCGACGTCTGCGCCGCACTGGGCGAGCCCGACTGCAATCCGCTGACCTATGCCGCTGCCCGCTCCTGTTACGATAGCGGTTTGACCGGAGAGATCGAAAAGCTTCGGAGCGTTGAGAGTGATGTCCGCCACCGCTCTTCCTTTCTATGTTCTGCTAGATCGTTGCCAGTTCCATGACGGAAACGTCGTTCGCCTCTTCACGGGTAAGTATGCCCGCCTGTTTGCCTTGCGCGAGCACGAGAATGCGGTTCGATACGCCGAGCACCTCTTCGAGATCAGAACTCACGACGATGACGGCGACGCCTTTCCTCGCAAGGTTCACGATGATGTCGTAGATCCCGGCGCGGGCGCCCACATCGATCCCCCGCGTCGGCTCATCGAGGATCACGACCTTGGGATCACGCATCAGCCATTTGGCGATCACCACCTTCTGCTGATTGCCGCCGGAGAGATCCGATGCATATTGTTCGGCCCGCCCCTTCACGCCGAATTTGGATATCGCCTGCTCGGCGAATGTCCGCTTCATTCCGGATGTAATCCAGCGGCGCCCAAACATGTCGAGGTTGGGGTAGACGACGTTTTCGCTTATCCGATGGGTGACGACGATCCCTTGGTCCTTCCGGTCCTCCGGCACCATCACAATGCCTTTGGCGATCGCATCCGCTGGGCTGCGAAGCTTGAGCTCTTCGCCGTTGAGCTTGATCGTTCCCGCGCTGATCGGGTCCGCGCCTGAAATCGCCCGAACCAGTTCGGTTCGACCAGCCCCCACAAGCCCGGCAATGCCGAGGATTTCTCCCGACTGCACCTCGAAGGATACGTCGCGGAAGGAGCGGGCTGGCGAGGTTAGCCCCGAGACCTGCAGGACCGGTCGCCCGCTCGGCTCCGGAAGCGGCGGGAACATGCGTTCAAGGGGACGCCCCACCATGCTTTCAACGATGGTGCGCACCGGGGTCGCGCTGTCGGCGAATTCCTGAACACGCACGCCATCACGCAGCACCACGACGCGATCGGTGATCTGCTTGATCTCTTCCATACGATGGGAGATGTAGATGATGCCGACGCCTTCCGACCGCAGCTTCCTGACCTGGTTGAAAAGAGCTTCCGTCTCGGCGCCGCCCAATGCGGCAGTCGGCTCGTCGAGAATGAGCAGCTTGGCATCGAGCGCCAGTGCTTTTGCAATTTCAATGAGCTGCTGATTGGCCGTGGAGAGGCCAGCCACTTTGCGGGTGGCGGGGATATGTAGGTTCAGACGCGACAATTGTTCCTGTGCGCGGCGAACCATTTCACCGCGATCGATAACGCCGTTCTTCATCGGCCATCGGCCGATGAAGACGTTTTCCGCAATGGAGAGTTCCGGGAGAAGCTGCAGCTCCTGATGGATCAGCACCACACCCTTGTCGATTGCCTCTCTCGGAGTGGCCGGGGCATAGGGTTGCCCCAGCCAGGTCATCGTTCCTTCAGACGGTGCGCGGGATCCGGCGATGATGCCGGACAGCGTGGACTTGCCTGCGCCGTTTTCGCCAAGAAGTGCCACGACCTCCCCGGCATAAACATCCAGGCTCACGTTGTTGAGGACCTGGAGCGGCCCGTAACGCTTCGATATGCCTCTCAGTGAAAGAACTGGCTCGGTCACCACGCGCCCTCCTCAAGCCTTAAAACCTGTTACGGATGGTTGGTGATAAAACCAGCCACATTCTCCTTGGTCGTCAGCGTCGCGTCCATCAGCTGCACCGGAGGCACCTTCTCGCCGGCGACAAGCTTCACCGCGTTGGCGACTGCGTCACGACCCATCTTCTGGGTCTGCTGGGTCGCCGTCACGTTGAACACGCCCTTGCTGAGAGCCTCAAGCGCTGCGGTATCGCCGTCAAAGCCGCCGACCACGATCTTCTGGGAAGGATTGGCGACCTTGATGGCTTGCGCAGCACCAAGCGCGAGTGCATCCGCCTGGGCGAACACGATCGAAACATCCGGATTGGCCTGCAGCATGTTCTGCATGATCTGGAATCCTTCGTCCTGGCTCCAGATGTTGGAATACTGTTCGGCTACGACTTTCACATTCGGATAGGCCTTCAGAGCTTCCGCGCAACCTTTCGAGCGGTCCACCT
This sequence comes from Neorhizobium huautlense, assembly GCF_002968575.1. GTDB lineage: Bacteria > Pseudomonadota > Alphaproteobacteria > Rhizobiales > Rhizobiaceae > Neorhizobium > Neorhizobium huautlense. The sequence continues at coordinate 10,759 of NZ_PVBM01000031.1, forward strand.
CGGGCGTCGTGCCCTTCTGGCCGTGAATGATCACCATCTTGCCCTTTCCGCCCGCCTCCTTGAGGATATAGTCGCAGACGGCCTTGGCGGAGGTCACAGAATCCGTTGCGAGAAAGGTATCCCCCGGCGCGCCTTCCGCATTGCGGTCGACGTTGACGACAGGGATGCCTGCGCTCTTTGCGAGCTTTACCGGCACCGTTGCCGCCGCAGCGCCTGCTGGAATGTAGATCAGCGCATCAACGTTCTGCGTCAGCAAATCCTGAACCTGGTTGACCTGAGTGGGGCCGTCACCCTTGGCGTCGACGGTCACGACCTCGATGCCGCGTTTCTTGGCTTCGGCTTCGACAGCCTGCTTGATCTGATTGAAGAAATTGGCCTGCAAATTGGCTACGGCAAGGCCGAGTTTTTTGACTTCGGCGGCATGGGCGGAGCCGATCGTCAGACCCAGCATGGCAGCCGAAGTCAGGAGAATGCGCGCGAGTTTCATTTCATTTTCCTCCGTTGTTAAACTGAACCCTCGAGTATTCCTCCACCCTTGGGCCGCTGATCCGCTCCAACCGTTCGGAGAGGAATTCATGAGACGTCCGCGCTACCGCGAAGCCGATGTCAGGTTCGCCGACGGCGAATGGTTTCGGCGCCGACCGCAAGCACGATGACGATGCCGATGATGACCTGCTGCAGAAATGGCGAGACGTTGAGCAGATTGAGCCCGTTGCGCAGGACGCCGATGATCAGGACCCCAATGAGGGTGCCGCCGATACCGCCTGCCCCACCGGACAGGGATGTTCCGCCAATAACCACCGCCGCGATCGTATCGAGTTCGTAGCCGAAACCGCTCGACGGCTGAACCGAGTCAAGGCGGGCTGCCAGAACGATGCCCGCAAGACCCGCCAGCACCGCGCTGACGACATAAACGCTGATCGTCACGAGCTGAACATTGATGCCCGCCAGCCGCGCCACCTCGGGATTTCCGCCTACGGCATAGAGCATCCGGCCTTCGGCCCGAAACTTGAGGAACAACCAGGCGATCAGCACCACGATCAACATCAGGAAAACTGTCGCTGTGAGAATGCCGAAATGCCGGTCGATCGCCAGCATCATGAACCAGTCGGGAAAGCCGACGATCTGCTGACCATCCGTGATCATGTTCGCGACGCCCCGGGCAGCCGACATCATCGCGAGCGTGGCAATGAACGCGGGGACCCGGAAGATCGTCACCAGCAGACCGACGATCAATCCGCTTACGGCGGACGCGATCAACGCGAAGCCGATACCCACCCCAAGAGGCATTCCCGCGACATTGGCCGTCCAACCCATCACCATCATCGACAGCGCGAGCACCGAACCGACCGAAAGGTCGATGCCGCCGATCAGTATGACGAAGGTCATGCCGACGGCCATGATGCCAAGCACGGTGATCTGATCCAGGATGTTCAAGCCATTGCGAAGCGAAAGAAACGCGTCCGTGGAGAAGCTCAGGAAGACGCAAAGCGCGAGCAGACCGAGAAGCGGGCCAGTAGCTCCAGCCAAGCGCCTAAGCCAGACGCCAGAGGGGCGGCTTTGTTCAGTGATGTCGATCGCCACCATCGTTCCTCCCTAGATACGAAGGGTATTTCACCATAAGAATATTTATTCATCTATGTTGGAAAATTCATTAGCAAGCTGCTACGGATGTGTCAATCAAATTTGTAGCGAGACCCGTATGCCACAAAAGTCAGTTTGCACTTGACATGGATTCGCCATATGCAAAAATATGTTAGTATGAATAAATATTCAGATCGAGGAAGCAATGGAGCCCACAGAACTCGAACGTGTCGCACGCCAGATACGGCTGCGCGATCTTCAGGCGGTGTACGAAGCCGGCGCGGGCCATATCGGCGGCGAGATGTCGGTGATCGACATTCTCACGGCATTGTATTTCCGGGTACTGCGCGTATGGCCGGATCAACCGAGGCATCCGGAACGTGATCGGTTTGTTCTTTCGAAGGGCCATACGGCCTGCGCACTATACGTGGCGCTTGCCAAACGCGGCTTCATTCCGGAGGAGGAAATCTCCACGTTCCTTCAGCCTCACTCCCGGCTGAACGGCCATCCCAACAACAACAAGGTGCCGGGCGTCGAAACCAATACCGGACCTCTCGGTCACGGGCTCCCCGTCGCGGTGGGGATGGCCAAGGCCGCCAAGCTGTCCGGCGCGAAATACCACACCTATGTCGTCACCGGGGATGGCGAGATGCAGGAAGGCTCGAATTGGGAAGCCATCATGGCGGCCGCCCAGTTCGGTCTGGACAATCTTACTCTGGTCATCGACCACAACAGGTTCCAGCAGGGGGCGGCACTTGCCGATACCAATGACCTGGCCCCGCTCCGCCCCAAGCTTGAAGCTTTTGGCTGGGACGTGACCGAAATCAACGGCAACGCCATGAGCGAAATCGTGCCGGCTCTGGAGCATCGCGGCTCCCGTCCCCATTGCATCGTCGCTCATACCAACAAGGGCCACGGCATTTCCTTCATGCAGGATCGCGTCGACTGGCATCACAAGGTGCCCAGCAAGGAACAATACGATCTCGCGGTGGCAGAACTATCGGAGGCAATTTGATGAACGCGCCAGTAACAGCCACAAAGCTCCATGATTGCCGAGATGCATTTGCGGCGACGCTCGAAAAGCTTGCGGCAAATGACGATTCCATTGTTGCAGTCTGCAACGACTCGGTGGGGTCTTCGAAGCTCGGCGGATTCAAATCTAGATTTCCGGACCGCCTCGTCAATGTCGGCATCGCCGAACAGAACATGGTGGGCGTCGGCGCGGGTCTCGCGAATGGCGGGCGGCTTCCGTTCGTCTGTGGAGCTTCACCATTTCTGACAGGGCGTGCGCTGGAGCAGATCAAGGCCGACATCGCCTACTCGAATGCCAATGTGAAGCTGGTCGGCATCTCGTCCGGGATGGCATATGGCGAACTTGGCCCGACCCACCATTCGATCGAGGACTTTGCGTGGACGCGCGCGCTGCCGAATCTTCCGGTCATCGCCCCCTGCGACCGTATCGAAACGGCGGCTGCCGTCGAATGGGCTGCGGGCTACGACGGGCCATGCTTCCTCCGCCTTTCCCGCGTCGGCGTTCCCGATCTGCTTCCTGCAGATCACAAGTTCGAACTCGGCAAGGCGAACCTGCTGCGTGAGGGTTCGGATGTCACGCTTATCGCCAATGGCACTCTCACGCACCGCATGATGAAGGCCGCAGAAATCCTGGGAAGTCAGGGCATCAGCGCGCGGGTGCTCAACATGGCGACGGTAAGGCCGATCGACGAGGAAGCCATCGTTGCCGCTGCTCGCGAGACCGGGGCGATTGTAACTGCGGAAGAGCATACCATCTTCGGAGGACTCGGGTCGGCCGTGGCCGAAGTGATCGTGGAACACGCGCCTGTGCCGATGAAGCGCCTTGGCGTTCCGGGGATCTTCGCGCCGACCGGCTCGGCCGAATTCCTCCTGGATGAATTCGGTATGAGACCCGCCTCCATCGCCGAAGCTGCCCTAGCGGTTATCAAGAGGAAATAAGCGCTCGACGCAGGCGTTGGCCGGAGCCAAGTATTTGCCCGGCCGTTTCAAGGGAGGACATGAATGCGGGCTATTCTGGCCATCGACCAGGGCACGACCAATTCCAAAGCCGTCCTGGTTTCGGACAAGGGAGAACTTGTCTCCCGTGGTTCGGCACCAGTTGGCATCGCCTATCCGAAACCCGGCTGGGTAGAGCAGGACCCGCAAAGAGTCTGGAAGTCGGTCTGCGAAGCGGTTACCGCCTGCCTTCAAGCTGCGCCCGATATTGGCGTTGAAGCCGTCGCAATTTCCAATCAGCGCGAGTCCGTCACGATCTGGGATGCCGAAACGGGTGAACCACTCGGCCCGGTCGTCAGTTGGCAATGCCGCCGCACGGCCGAGGATTGCGAACGTCTTATTCATGAAGGACACCTGGATCGCGTCCAGTCGATAACGGGACTGCCTCTCGATCCGATGTTTCCCGGACCGAAATTTCGTTGGCTCCTCGATCGGGCTCCGGCGGGCCGCCACCTCTGGGTCGGCACCATCGACAGTTGGCTCGTCCACTGCCTGACGGGCGGGCAACGACATGCCTGCGACGCATCGAACGCGGCAAGAAGTCAGCTGTTCGACCTCCAAAAGCAGGCGTGGAGCGAAGAATTATGCGCGATCTTCGACGTCGACATATCGGTTTTGCCGGAGGTGCTCGACAGCGCAGCCGATTTTGGAACAACGCTTGGCCTGCCGGGTGTCCCCGATGGCACGCCTATCAGATCGGCGATCGGCGATAGTCATGCCGCCCTTTTCGGACATGGGGCCTTCAACCCGGGCGACGGCAAGGTGACGTTCGGGACAGGTTCGTCTGTGATGACGACACTGCCCGGCTTCATTGCGCCGAAGAGCGGCATCACAACCACGATTGCCTGGCGTATTTCTGGAAAACCCACATTCGCCTTCGAGGGAAACATTCTCGTGTCGGCGGCAAGCCTGCCCTGGATGACCGAGATCCTCGGACTGCCCGATGTCGCGGCCCTGATCGATCTTGCCGCGACAGCTGAACCGGACGGGCCTGGTTTCGTACCCGCCTTCGTCGGGCTCGGCGCGCCATACTGGAACTCCGAGGCGCGCGCGCTCTTCTCGCAGATCAACTTCAACACGACGCGTGCGCAGATGGCGAGGGCTGTCACCGACTCGATCGCATTCCAGGTCTATGACGTTTTTTCCGCCATGCAGAACCAGAGCGGGGGCGGCATCGGCGCGCTTTATGCGGACGGCGGCCCCAGCCAGAACAGGTTCCTGATGCAATGCGTCGCCGACGTGCTCATGCGGCCCGTGATGCAGTGCAAAGCGCCCGAAGCCTCTGCTCTTGGAGCAGCTTATCTTGCGGGACTGTCGGTGGGAATGTGGCCCGCCCTCGAAACTATCAGCCGCCTTCCGAGGCAATCGCAACTCGTCAGTCCCGAAGCCAACGATAGTGCAGAGCGGAGAAAGACATGGGGTGATGCCGTGGCCCGCTCGACGTGGAACCCCGCAATCGTTAAAGGTGAATAATAATTCACACCGGGAACGGCCATGAGTCGCTTAAACGAACTTCGCCTGATCTCACGAGTTGCTCAGATGTATCACATCGAGGGACGTCGGCAGGCGGATATCGCGCAGCATCTTCGCCTGTCGCAGGCAACCGTTTCCCGCATGCTGAAGCGGGCCGAGGCGGAGGATATCGTGCGCACGAGCGTCATCCCCCCCGTCGGAACCTATGCGGACCTTGAGAAGGCGCTTCGGGAGCGGTTCGGTGTCCCTGAAGCGGTCGTCGTGGAATGCTCGGAAGATCGCGACGGAGCGATCATGGCACGGATCGGCGAAGCGGCCGCCCATCTTCTCGAAGTGACGCTTGCGCCCGGCGAGATTATCGGCGTCTCGAGCTGGAGCCAGACCATTTTCAAGATGGTCGAGAACATCCATCCCCAGAAAAGTGCACAGGCCAAATATGTCGTTCAGACACTGGGCGGCATGGGCGATCCCTCCGTGCAGACGCATGCCACTCAGCTCACGACGCGCCTGGCACGCCTCACCGGCGCGGAACCGAAACTGCTTCCGGTGCAAGGGGTGACGTCATCGAGGGAAGCGAAACTTCTGATGATGGCCGATCCATTCGTCCGGGAAACAATCGACCTTTTCAGCAGCATTTCACTGGCAATCGTCGGCATCGGAGCGGTCGAACCCTCCGAATTGCTGGCTCGCTCCGGCAACATCTTCTCGTCCCGGGAGCTTGCCGACTTGGCTGATGCAGGAGCGGTGGGGGACATATCGCTCCGGTTCTTCGACAAGGAAGGAAAGGCGGTCAAAACGCCGCTCGACGAGCGGGTGATCGGGCTTCCGCTTGAGGAGCTTGCGAAAGTTGAACGAGTGATCGCGCTCGCGGGCGGCATGAAGAAAACGGTAGCCATCGCCGGAGCGCTCCGAACCGGCGTCATCGACATGCTTGTGACGGACAAGTTCACCGCTCAGCGGCTGATCGAACTTTAGCGTCGCGCCATACCAAGGCAGCCGAAGCCGCCCGCCGCCTGGGATCGCTAATGCAGATGCCTCAGCTTGTCGGGGTTCCGCACCACATAGATGGCCGTGATTTTTCCGTCTTCGATGTCGAGTGCAGTCGTCTGAAGTTCGCCATCCGCTTCGAGTGTGACGAAACCAGGCAATCCGTTGACGAAACCGGCACGGACGAACTGCGAGCCGTTTTTCTGAAATTCGCCTGCAAGATAGACGTGCACTTTCATGACCGCTTCGAGGCCGAAGATCGGCTCCATGGCCGCAGGACGTTTTCCGCCTCCATCCGCATGGATACTGACATCGGCCGCCAGCATCGCACCAAGCGCCTTCATATCGCCGCTGCGCGATGCCGCGTAGAAGGCTTCAGCGAGCTCTACGCCGCGCTGCTTGTCCACCTGAAAGCGGGTTCTCGCCTCGCGAACGTGGGTGCGCGCCCGGGCAGCGAGCTGACGGCAGGCGGCTGAGTCGCGTTCGATGGTCGCGGCGACTTCCTCAAATCCCAGTCCAAAGACGTCGTGCAGCAGGAAAGCCGCCCGCTCGAGGGGCGACAAGCGTTCCAGCGCGAGCATCAGCGGCAAGGTGACGTCCTCCTGTTCTTCCTCTTCCACCACGGGGTCGGGAAGCCAGGGACCGACATAGGTCTCGCGCTGGCGCCGCGCCGACTTCAACTGATCGAGGCAGAGCCGTGTCACTGTGCGGCGCAGGAACGCTTCCGGCTCCAGCACCGTTTTGCGGTCGGCCTTCATCCAGCGGATAAAGGCCTCCTGCACCATATCTTCTGCGTCGGTTACCGATCCGAGCATGCGATAGGCGACGCGCATGAGCTTCGGACGCAGCGGATCGAAACTCGCCGCTGCGTCTTCCTGGTGGAAGCCGGTCATCATGCCGCCGCCTGGGCAGCGTTCGCGGCTACCGGACCGGCCCAGAGGCCGAAGCCGACGGCGAGACGATTCCAGCCGTTGATGACATTGATCATCAGTGTAAGCTTCACCTGTTCCTCCTCCGTGAACTGGGCCTTGAGGGCTTCTCGCGCGCTTTCATGCGTGTGGCCTTCCGACAATCGGGTCAAGGCTTCGGTCCAACCTAGCGCGGCGCGCTCGCGATCGGAATAGCAAGGAGCTTCGCGCCAGGCGGACAGCAGATAGATGCGCTGCTCGGTTTCGCCCTTAGCCCGCGCTTCCGCCGTGTGCATGTTGATGCAGTTGGCGCAGCCGTTGATCTGCGATGCGCGGATCTTCACGAGTTCGATGACGTTCCACTCAAGGCTCGAGTCGACGTCGACAGAAAGGCCCATCCACTTCTTCATCAGCGAGGGAGCGGCGGCGAAAGGATCAAGTTTGGCACTCATGGTTCGTTTCCTTCTGTTGGTTACAGCACCATGACGAGACAGGATTTGCCGATGTGACATTGCTTGAAATTTATTTGATTAGGCTCCTCTCACTTCACTGCATGCCGCGACAAAAATCCCTGCGCACAGCTTCATTTTTCATTTGCGCCGCAGCATCCTGGGCGGCATGTTCGAAACTTCGAACTATAAAGAAATGGGAATGGAAATCAGATCATGACAGCGGATGCGATCGTGCTCGGAGCCGGCATCATCGGCGTTTCGACAGCGCTGCAACTGGCCCGGCGGGGCAAATCGGTAGTACTCGTCGACCGGAAAGAACCGGGCATGGAAACCTCCTATGGCAATGCCGGTCTGATCCAGCGCGAGGGCGTGGTGCCTTACGGCTTTCCGCAGCAATTCGGCCTGATCCTGCGCTATGCACTGAACAATCGCATCGACGCTCATTATCACTGGCGGGCAATTCCTTCGGTCACCTCATTCCTGGCGAAATACTGGTGGCATTCCAACCTGACCCGTCATCAGCTCATTGCGCGCGCCTATGCGCCGCTGATCGAACATTCGATCTCGACCCACAACGAACTGATCGAGGAAGCCGGCGCCGAGGCCCTGATTGCCAAAGACGGCTGGACCGAGGTTTTCCGCAGCAATGCCAAACAGGACGGAGAGTTCAGGGAAGCCGAACGCCTGGCCGGCGAATACGGCGTCTCTTTCAAGAGATTGACGCCTGCCGACCTCGCCGCACAGGAACCACATCTCTCCAATGATTTCGTCGGCGGCCTGAAATGGGAGGATCCGTGGTCGGTCAGGGATCCATTGGCCCTTACACGCGCCTATATCGCTCTCTTCGAAAAGCTGGGCGGCCGTGTTTTGAAAGGCGATGCAAAGAGCCTGTCGCAGACCAGGACGGGCTGGCAGGTGGTCGCCGGTGACGGGATCGTAGAGGCCAAGGACGTGGTTGTTGCCCTGGGGCCCTGGTCGGATACGGTAACAAAACCGCTCGGCTACAATTTCCTGGTCGGCGTCAAGCGCGGCTACCATATGCATTATGGGACGACGGGGAACGCGAAGCTCAACGGCTGGACCATGGACGCTGAGCGCGGTTATTTCCTCGCCCCTATGAACCAGGGCATCCGGCTGACCACCGGCGCGGAATTTGCCCGCCGGGACGCACCGAAGACTCCGGTGCAATTGGAGCGGGCGGAAGCCGTCGCCCGGACGATCTTCCCCCTCAGCGAGCGGCTCGACAAGGAGCCGTGGATGGGCGCACGTCCGTGCACGCCGGACATGATGCCGGTGATCGGCAAGGCGCCGCGCCATGATGGCCTTTGGTTCGCCTTCGGGCACGCGCATCATGGCCTGACGCTTGGACCGGTAACGGGCCAAGTGATCGCCGAAGCCATTACCGGGCAGAAGACGCTCATCGATATCTCCGCCTACGGCCCCGAACGCTTCAACGCCTAGCTCAAATGGAGAGACTGGGCTATCTGGTGTTCCATGGATGATATCAGTTCCGCGCAGATCTTCTTCGAGGGCAATCCCGATATCGAGGTTCTCGAAGCCTTCGTCATCGATGTAAACGGCGTGCCGCGGGGAAAGTGGATCCCGAGGGAGCGCGCATTGGACGTGCTTGCCAAGGGCATGGCCATGCCACGCTCTGTCTATGCCCTCGACGTCTGGGGCCGCGACGTCAACGCCGCAGGCCTTGCGGAAGGCACCGGCGATCCGGATGGCATCTGCCTCCCCATTCCCGGAACCCTGTCCCGGGTCACCTGGCTTAATCGTCCGACTGCGCAGGTATTGCTTGGTATGCGAGACACCGATGGCGCCGGATTTTATGCCGATCCGCGCCAGGTGCTTGCCAATGTCGTCGCAGGATTTTCAAAGCTTGGCCTGACGCCGGTCGTGGCGACGGAGCTTGAATTCTACCTGATCGACCCGGTGCGCTCGGCGCTCGACCCCGTCCGCCCACCGAATTCGCGCGAGGGGCGATGGCACACGGGCCAGACACAGGTGCTGTCGATCTCCGAACTGCAGGATTTCGAAGATGTCTTTCACGGGATCGCCAGCGCGGCGCGCGCACAGGGTATTCCCGCCGACACCACGCTGCGCGAAAACGGGCCGGGTCAGTACGAGATCAATCTCAACCACGTGCCGGACGCCCTGAAGGCCGCCGACTATGCCGTACTCCTGAAGCGTATCGTGAAGGGTGTCGCACGCGCCAACGACCTTGACGCGACCTTCATGGCCAAACCCTATGGCAGCCAGGCCGGCAGCGGCATGCATGTGCACTTTTCGCTGGTCGACGAAGCCGGACGCAATGTGTATGCCGGCGAAGACGGGCCCTCGGAAATGCTTTTCCACTCCGTCGGCGGGCTTCTTGAGAATATGGGCGAGAGCATGGGGGTCTTTGCGCCGCATGCCAATTCCTATCGCCGCCTTCGGCCGAGCGAACATGCTCCTACCTATGCCTCATGGGGTTTCGACAACCGCTCGGCGGCGGTGCGCGTCATCACCACTTCAAAGCCCGCCACCCGCATCGAACACCGCGTCGCAGGCGCCGACAGCAATCCATATCTGGTGCTGGCGATGATCCTTAACGCAGCGCTCTCGGGCATCAAGGAGAAGCGTAACCCGGGCGGAGCAATCACCGGTGACGACCACGCCGTCAGCCATGAGCCGCTTCCAACCAACTGGGACTATGCGCTGCAACAATTCGCCCGGTCTACATTTGCCTATGCGACGCTCGGGCCGAAATACCGCGCGCTCTACACGGCCTGCAAACAGCAGGAACTTGCGGAGTTTGCCACGCGGGTGACCGACGTCGAATACGATGCCTACATCCGGACGGTGTGAGATGGTTTTAAGAGCAAGCGACAACCCACGCCACGTTAATTCCTGGTACGCCGCGTCCGCCAAGGATAAAAAGGTCCGCCCTGCCCTCGATGGCGAAACCTCGGCGGATGTTTGCGTGATCGGCGCGGGCTTCACGGGTATTTCTGCGGCACTGGAGCTTGCCGAACGCGGCTACTCTGTCGTCGTGCTGGAAGCCGAGCGCATCGGCTTCGGAGCATCCGGACGAAATGGCGGCCAGATCGTCAATGGCTACAGCCGCGATCTTGAAACGATTGCCGGGCGATATGGCCGGGAGAAAGCCGTAGAACTTGGAAAGATGTCGCTCGAAGGAGGCGAGATCATCCGGGCGCGCGTCGCCAGATATGCGATCGATTGCGATCTCGTCCATGGCGGTTTTTTTGCCGCCTTTACGGATAAACAGATCCGCGAGATGGAGGCTCAGAAGAACCATTGGGAAAGGCACGGGCACACCGGGCTGGAGATGGTCGCCAAACGGGATATAGGGAAATACGTGAAGACGGACCGCTATGCCGGCGGCATGATCGACATGCTTGGAGGCCATATACATCCGCTCAATCTCGTACTCGGAGAGGCTGCCGCCGTGGAAAACCTCGGAGGGCGCATCTTCGAAGGTTCGCGTGTCGTCGGCCTGGAGCTTGGCGAAAGGCCCGTGGTCCGTACGGCCAAAGGCTCCGTAAAGGCGTCCTACGTCCTCGTCTGCGGTAATGCTTATCTTGCGCCACTGCTGCCTGAAATTCACGGCCGGATGATGCCGGTCTCCAGCCAGGTCATGACGACGGAGCCCCTCGATCAGGCGCTCATCGAGAGCCTGCTGCCGTCCAATTATTGCGTCGAGGATGCCAATTATATCCTCGACTATTATCGCCGTACCTCCGACAACCGGTTGCTCTATGGCGGCGGCATCGGCTATGGCGGACACGATCCGAAGGATCTGACGGGAATAATCCGCCCGAACATGCTGAAGACATTCCCACAGTTGAAAGACGTCCACATCGATTATGCATGGAGCGGCAATTTCGCGCTGACGTTAACGCGCATTCCGCATATGGGCCGGCTTTCCGACAAGGTCTACTTTTCCCATGGTGACAGCGGCCATGGCGTGACGACCACGCATCTGCTCGGAAAGATTCTCGGTGAGGCCGTCGCGGGGCATGCCGAACGCTTCGATGTCTGGGCTTCGTTGCCGAACCTGCCATTCCCCGGTGGCAAGACTTTTCGGGTGCCGCTGACCGTTCTTGGTGCATGGTGGTACGGGTTGAGGGACAGGCTCGGATTGTAAGGCCGCGATCTCAGAAACTCGGATAGTTTCCTTTCATGAACTGCCCGAGCTGGATTTTTGCCGAAGCCTTGAAATTCTCGATTATGCCTTCCGCCTCCTGCTCTGGAACCAGCAGTGCCAGGCGCACGGCGCTGGCAGCAAGGTGAAACATCATAAACACCAGGCGGACATACCGCTCCCGCAGGTTGTCCGGGACGAACGCTCCTGTCGCATCCGCAAAAATCCGACTATGCACGCGCGACTCTGCGATATCCATATCCGCAAGCGCCTTGTCGGCCTGGATCGCGTTGATCAGATCCTGGACCGGCGGGTTGTTTCTGACGTTCGCGTAATAGAGGTCGATCAGCTTGTCGATAGCGCCGAATGCATCCTGTTCGGTCTGCAGGTCCGCAACGCATTCGTTGACGAAACCGAGAACCTCTTCCGCATACTTCTCATAAAGCATCGCGATGATTGCGGACTTATTCGGGAAGTACTGATAAACCGAGGCGATCGGACCACCGGAGAGCGCCGCAATCTCTTTCATGGTTACCGCATCGATGCCTTTCCGGCCGATCAGTTCCATGGATACCTTCAAGATTTCGTCGATACGCTCGCGGCTTCTTTCCTGTTTCGGTATCCGGCGAAGGGTGCCCCGCCCTGGCCCTTGCGTCGAATCTGGCATTCGCGAACCGTCTCCCCTCGCGGTGCATCTGGCGGCGCTGGTTTCGACGCGCCCGAATGCACCTACATAAATCTTGTCGTTTTATACGATGGGTGGAGATATCCGGATCAAGCTAATTAGATTTTTTTACAATACTTTACCGAAACTTCGCCGAAAAACGCAAGATGGCCATCAGATAACGAGCTCTTGGGCATTTGCTTACCGCCACTGCTCAACGAGCGCCGTCACAGCTCCGTCCACGATCGTTTCCAGGCTGGCATCGATATCCACGGTGACGACACCTTCCTCGTTCACCGGACTCTCCAAGGTCGCAAGCTGGCTGTGCAACAAGGAAACCGGCATGAAGTGTCCCTTTCTCTCGCCCATTCGCTTTTCCAGCACGTCCACCGCGCCGGCAAGGAAAACGAAATTGAGCGATCCGCCGCTCGCCTCACGCAAACGTTCGCGATAGACCTTTTTCAGTGCCGAGCAGGTCACCACGACGCTTTCGCCGCGCGCCCGAGCCGCAGCCAGTTCGCCTCCGACGAGATCCAGCCATGGCCAACGGTCCTCGTCGGTCAGCGGAATGCCTTTCGCCATCTTCTCTACATTCGCGTCAGGATGCAGGCGGTCCCCCTCGACAAAGGCGCAGCCGAGCCGTTGGGCAAGCAGTTGTGCGACCGAGGTCTTGCCCGCCCCGCTGACCCCCATGACGATGATTGCTCGAGGAGACTGTTGATGCATGTCAATGCTCACGTCGATGTTTCCTTTCCCGATTGTCTATCGCAATATCTGTTCAAACATGGGTTTCACAAGCTTGCTCAGCGCCGGCGTGCATCTTTGCCGAGGACCAATGGCATCAGTACGGAAAGAACCATCAGCCGCAACACATGATGAGCACCGACATAGGTTGGATCGGCGTGCAGCATGACAGCCATTGCCGCCATGGTCTCGAGGCCGCCGGGCGCAAAAGCTATCAACGCCGCCGCAAGCGGGATTCCGGTCACATGGGAGACACCAAAAGCAATCGCCGCGGCCAATGCCATCACCAAGACCGTCACCACGGCCCCTGCGATAAACGCCGTGCGGATCGCACCGAGCGACACGCCACTAAAACGGGTGCCAATCATCGATCCGAGAATGACATAGGTCGGAATGAGTAACCAATTGGGGACGCCGCCTGCAACCAAGCCGGTTACATGCGTGCCAATCGAGACCGCAACACCGCCGAGAAGGAGCGCGGCGGGAAACTGCCAGCGCAGGAAAAGCAGGCCAACGACGATCGACACCCCGAGCGTCGCGAGGAGGACCGGCATGCTCATCGCCACTACCGGCACTGCCGGCTCCGTCGCTGCCAAGCCGAAAACCTCGACGATAAGCGGAGTGGTGATGGTAAGCGCCAATACCCGCACGCTTTGGGCAATACTGACGGTGCGCAGATCGCCTCGCGTTTCCGCGGCAAGGCTGAGAACGTAACTCAGATGGCCGGGGGACGAGGCCAAAAGCGCGGTGGTCCGGTCATAGCGAAATATCCGCTGCAGCATCCAGCAGCTGGCATAAAGCAAAAGGACAACTGAAATTGGAACCATGCCGAAGCTAAGCGGCCAGGTGCGCGCCGCCACGACCACATCCGGCGTCACGCTTGTTCCCATCGAAACGCCCACGACGACGAAGCAAATATTGCGAAGCTGGATCGGTACGCGGAGCGTCAATCCAAACAGTCCGGCAACGGTGATAACAACGGCGGGGCCGATCAGGTAAGGGGCGGGAAGTCCGACGACGATGGCTGCTGCGGCGCCGGCGGTTCCGAGCAGCGCAGTCAGCGCGTAAGCGCGCAGTTCCAGAAAAGGCATGGCTTGGTCCTGAAGGCGCCACAGGAAGAATGGCTCCAAAGCCGAAAACGCCTATCGTCCTTCTATTGCAAATGCAGGGAAGGTCAACCATCAGACATGACAAAAATCAAAAGGCGCCGTCGCTGCGGACGGCGCCCCTGAAAGCGTAGGCAATCGGATTCAGGCAGCCGGCGCTACGATTTTCGGCATATGCGTGTCGATACCGAGCAGGAAGTTGATCTGCGGGCGAGCCTTCACCAGATCGTCGATCGTGTAATCGGCAAGCACATCGAAGAAAGCATTGAGTGCCTTGCGAAGCGCCGAATTCAGACCGCAGCTATCGACGAGCGGGCATTCGGCGACGCCGTCTTCAAAACACTCAGCCATCGCGAAACTGTCTTCCGTTACCTTGACGACATCAAAGAGCGTGATGCGGTCAGCGCTGCGGCCAAGCCTCACACCGCCGTTACGGCCGCGCACTGTTTCGACCAAACCAGCCTTGTTGAGCGGCTGCAGGATCTTGAACAGGAAAAGTTCGGAAACTCCGTAAGCCCGAGCGATTTCGGGGATGCGGCTCAAACGGCCCTCATTGGCAGCGCAATACATCAGCATTCGTACTGCGTAGTTCGTCTGTTTGGTCAAACGCATGCTGGTCTCCCAAGACTCGTACATACTTATATAGAGGCTTCGCTAGTTTTGAACAATTCCAAAATAAGAAAATTGTGATCAAGTTTTCTGTCCGACCTTAAACTCCGCCATTGACGCGGGATTGAGAACATGAATGTTGGCGTCAACAAACAACCCAGGAGGACTTTTCATGCCTATCCGCAGCCCGCTTCGGCTCATTGCACTTCTAGGTGCCTCTATGCTTACGACGGCCTCGACGGCATGGGCCGATGGTGAGGTGAACATATACTCATATCGTCAGCCGGAATTGATCAAGCCGCTGCTCGACGAGTTCACCAAGGAAACCGGCATCAAGACCAATGTACTCTTCCTCGACAAAGGGCTTGTCGAGCGCATCCGTGCCGAAGGCGCCAACTCGCCGGCGGACGTGATCATGACGGTCGATATCGCCCGCTTGATGGAGGCCAAGGAAGGCGGCGTGACCCAGCCCGTTGGGGACAACCCAACCATCAGCAAGGATATTCCCGCCAATCTTCGCGATCCCGCCGGAGAATGGTTCGGGCTAACGACGCGCGGCCGCGTGGTCTATGCTTCGAAGGAGCGCGTCACCGATACGGCAATCACCTATGAGGGACTGGCCGATCCGAAATGGAAAGGCAAGATCTGCATTCGAGACGGCCAGCACTCCTACAATATCGGCCTGTTCGCCTCGATGGTCGCAGTTCATGGCGAAGCCTATACGGAAACATGGCTAAAAGCGTTGAAGAACAACCTCGCTCACAAGCCCAGCGGCGGCGACCGCGACCAGGCAAAGGCAATTCTCGCCGGTGAATGCGATATCGCGCTTGGCAATACCTACTATGTCGGCCTCATGCAGACGAACGAGAAGGAGCCGGAGCAGAAGAAGTGGGCGGAGGCGATCAAGATCATCTTCCCGAACGCTGCCGATCGCGGCACGCATGTCAACATTTCCGGCATGGCGCTTGCCAAGAACGCCCCGAACAAGGCCAACGCCGTGAAGCTGATGGAATTCCTGGCTTCCAGTGACGCCCAGAAGATCTATGCCGAGCAGGTGTTCGAATATCCGGTCATGCCGGGCGCCGAACCTTCCGACATCGTCAAAGCATTCGGGCCGATCAAGCCGGACACGCTCTCGCTTGCCGACATCGCCGCCAACCGCAAGAAGGCTTCCGAACTGGTC
This sequence comes from Neorhizobium huautlense, assembly GCF_002968575.1. Classification (GTDB taxonomy): domain Bacteria; phylum Pseudomonadota; class Alphaproteobacteria; order Rhizobiales; family Rhizobiaceae; genus Neorhizobium; species Neorhizobium huautlense. The sequence goes on from NZ_PVBM01000031.1 coordinate 26,647, forward strand.
GACAAGGTCGCCTTCAACGAAGGTCCCGAGAGCTGAGTTAAACCGGATCTCGCCCTGGTGGCCCACAACAAAACAAAAGCCGGCTGCGACGCCGGCTTTTGGCATTATGGAGATAATGCGCCCGGAGACCCGCTGGTCAGGCTTCGCGTTCCGTGACAGAATATTCCATGCTGTCGCGCGACCTGCACATTGTCCTGATGATTCTCTATGAAGCGGGCGCTTCGCGCGTGCCGGCCTCGCAGGTTGCCTGGACGAGCGACATGGCACCCGCTTTAAATCGGGCGCTGAACATGCAGTATATCGTCCATCGCGAGGGCAGATCCGAACGGCTCTTTTCGCTGACGGAATCCGGCTATATCGCGATCGGGCGGCAGCCTCCGGCTTACATGTCGATCTCCCGCACGATGAGGGCGTTTTTCCGCATCGGCGGCGGTTCGACGGAATGAGCGATCCTGGAATTTAGCTTGCCATCGAAACGGCGAACCAAGCAGGTACTGCCAGTGCCGCCAGGATCACAAGCAAACTGATGCCCATCTTGGCCAAATATGCGCGGCGCGCGCGCCTTGCATCCCACTCGTATACCATGAACTCCCACTCCTACTCCGCGAGCTAAATTAGATCAGTCTTCACAGACGTCAACAGTCAGCCATGAAACACGGCTACCTTGCGCCAGACCGACTTTTTAGCTCTTGCGAATATTTGCGGATGTCCTGCTGGCGCTGCGGTGTGCCAGGATGGCTCGACAACATGCTCGTGTCGCCGTGATCGCCGAGTTTTTCCTCCAGAAGCGCAAAGAAGCGGGCGAGCGCCGCCGGATCGTAACCGGCAACATTCATGAGTTCTACCGATCGGCGGTCGGCTTCGGCTTCGGCCGAGCGTGAATAGGACAGCGCAACCAGGGCGCCTCCCTGGGTGAGGATGTCCTCGACGCCGGATCCGACGTCCCCGGCGATCAGCATGACAAGCGCCGCAACACCGGCAACGCGATAAAGCTGGCGAAGACTATGCTCTCCTTCCACATGGGCAATCTCGTGACCAAGGACGCCAAGGATCATCTCGCGATCGTCCCCGACCAGTTTCACCAGATCGTCGGTGAGAATGAGATTGCCGTCGGGAAGGGCGAAGGCGTTGGGACCGATCACCCCGCCATCGCGGAAATTCAGCGTATAGGCCTTTTTGCCGCCTTCCGAATGCGCGGCAAGTTTTCCGAACCCTTCGGAGATCGCCTGCCGCTCCGCTTCCGGCAATTGCGAGGGCTTGAGGACAGTTCGGTCGAGGGAGGCGAGCGTACCCGAACCGATCATCTCCGGCACGAAAGGCGGGGTTACGAGGATCGCGACTTCCACAAGTGCCGGCAAAGCGAACCGATAGATGGAGGCAGCCAGGACCACGACTGCGATGGTGATGGCGATCAGGCGCGGGTGAAACTCCTCCAGCCGATGAACAAACCCGCTGCGCGCACCCCGTTGAGAACGAAGATAGGCGTCGATGGCATCGTTTTCACGCGTTTCCAGCACCGAGCCGTCCGGAAAGGTCAAGCGCCGCGGAATCGTTCCCACTCTCGGGCTGATCTCCACTCGCTCCGGAACCGCCACGGCAAGAACCGCCCCCTCCCCTTCGGCAACCAGTCGACCATTCTCCACCCGCAGGACGGAGGGGGTCGCGTGGCTCGAATTGGCGGGATGCCATTCGCCTTTGGCTATGACGGCGGGATCAGAAGCCAAAATCAAACCCCTCCATGTCCATGTACTCGGCGCTGATCGCCGCACCTGTCGCCTCGATCGAAGACATGATCTGGCCTGGGTCTCCGTGGATGCGGATGGCTGTATGCTCGTTGACATACCTCGCCATACGCACCGCAGCCCAGGGCCTCATCAGTCCGAGCGTAAAGATCGTGACGACAACGTTGGAAATTGCAATCCATGCAAAACGCCACCGGGAAAGATCGCTCAGCAGTTCGTGACGGTCATCCAGTTTCGCTGCCGACCAAGCCACATTGCGCACGCCTGCGCGATAAAAGAGGCCGGCAAGGCCGTAAAGAAGAAAGGCAAGGACAACGACCGGGAACGCCGCAAAGGCAAGCATGCCGACAGTCTCCTCGCTCGATACGCCGTCCCCACCGGTGAGCGTCCCCGAAGCGACCGCGATGGATATGATTATGGCCGTAGACACAAACGCTCCAAAGAGGAACATCAGCGCCGGCAGGATCCAGACGCGATAGAGCGACCCCAGCGAGGGATCCGTCGAAAACGGCCGATCGCCATAGCGGAAATTGTTGAAGACATAGCGCCAGACCCAGCGGCTTGCCAACGGAGCCAGAATGCCAAGGGAAACGAAGGCCACGATGCTGCCGAGGATAACCGCCACGAAGGCACCACCTGCCGAACCCGCGAAATCAAAACGCACGTTGCGATAGCTCGTCACGCGGGCATTGAAGCGCAAGCCGCGCATGATCAGCCAAGGCAAGGCGAGGAGGATCAGAACGGTCGTGACAATAGAGAAAAGCGGGTTGATGGCGGAAAGCAGGTTGACCACGATCAGGAAGGCAAAGACGATCAGGCGTCCGATAAAAATCTGCTTGCCGGTCGCGTGATATTCGAAGGCCCGGCCAAGAATAACCGTATTGCCGTTGAAATAGCGCTTACGTCGGACTTTGGCCCAGGCGGAATAGATGCCCAAGGTAATGATTGTCAGCAGGATGTTGACGATCCAGATGCCGAAATATTCGCTGGCATTGCCGGTGAAGGAAGCGCGCTCAAATTTTCCCGCCTCGACCGGAGGTTTTGCCTGAAATTCCATGAAACAATGTCCCCCATTGAACCCTTCAGATTCGGTTGACCGAATCCGGGAGCATCTTAAGGTCAAAGGTTGTCATTTCAACTACAGGTAAGGGCACCAATTCCCATCAACGGAAACGGGCCTCCGAAGAGGCCTGTTCTATGTTTGAAGCTGACTTTTCGGCTATTTCATCGTCGGCATGACAAATTCGGCGCCGTCCTTGATGCCGGAGGGCCAGCGCGCGGTGATCGTCTTGGTCTTGGTCCAGAATTTGATCGAGTCCGTCCCGTGCTGATTGAGGTCTCCGAAGCTCGACGCCTTCCAGCCGCCGAAAGAGTGGTAGGCGAGCGGAACCGGAATGGGAACATTGATGCCGATCATGCCGATATTCACGCGGCTGGCAAAATCGCGGGCAGCATCGCCATCGCGGGTGTAGATGGCGACGCCGTTGCCATATTCGTGCTTCATCGGAAGGGAAAGCGCGTCCTCGTAGTTCTTGGCGCGAACGACCGACAGAACCGGCCCGAATATCTCCGTCTTGTAGATATCCATCTCCGGCGTCACATGGTCGAACAACGTGCCGCCCACGAAATAGCCGTTCTCATAGCCCTGCAGCTTGAAGCCGCGGCCATCCACGACGAGCTTGGCACCTTCTTCGACTCCGCGGTCAATCAGACCATTGATGCGGGCATGCGCCTCCTTGGTGACGACCGGACCCATGTCCGCCTTGTCGTCGGTATAAGGGCCGATACGCAGCGACTCGATCTTGGGCGCCAGTTTCTCGACCAGAAGGTTGGCCGTTTCCTCGCCAACTGGCACGGCAACGGAAATCGCCATGCAGCGCTCGCCGGCCGAACCATAACCCGCACCCATCAGCGCATTGACCGCCTGGTCCATGTCGGCGTCCGGCATGATGATCATGTGATTCTTGGCGCCGCCGAAGCACTGGGCGCGCTTGCCGTTCATCGCCGCCGTTCCATAGACGTAACGCGCGATTGGCGTAGAGCCCACAAAGGTAACGGCGCCGATATCCGGGTCAGTCAGGATTGCGTCGACGGCCGCCTTGTCACCGTTGACGACGTTGAGGATGCCGGCAGGCAGGCCTGCCTCGATCATCAGTTCGGCAAGCCGCAGCGGCACCGAGGGGTCGCGTTCGGACGGTTTCAGAATGAAAGCATTGCCGCAGGCAATCGCCGGGGCGAACATCCACATCGGGATCATGGCCGGAAAGTTGAACGGCGTGATGCCGGCGCCGATACCGACGGGCTGGCGCATCGAGTACATGTCGATCGCGGGGCCGGCGCCTTCGGTGAATTCCCCCTTCTGCAGATGCGGAATGCCGCAGACGAATTCGCAGACTTCAAGACCGCGCACGATATCGCCCTTGGAGTCTTCAACCGTCTTGCCATGTTCCTGGGAGAGCAGTTCGGCAAGCTCGTCCATGTGCTTGTTCAGCAGCTCCACGAATTTGAAGAAGACGCGGGCGCGACGCTGTGGATTGGTCGCCGCCCATTTCGGCTGCGCTGCCTTCGCATTCTCGACGGCTGCGCGAATTTCCGAAACGCTGGCGAGAGAAACCTTCGCCTGGACCTCGCCGGTCGCCGGGTTGAAAACGCCCGCAGTCCGGCCACTGGTGCCAGCGACGTGCTCTCCGCCTATGAAATGCCCGATCTCACGCATGGGATGCTCCTCCTACCGTTTCTGAACGACTTATCTGTATAGGCGGAGGATACGCGCAGAATTGCACAAGGCAACGCCGTAGTTTACGCATCTGTTGTGCAAAAATCGACATCGGAGCGCTGGATGAATTGGGATGATGTGCGCCTTTTCCTAGCCGTGGCGCGGACTGGGCAAATCCTTGCTGCCTCCCGGCGGCTCGGCATCAACCATGCCACACTGGGGCGGCGGGTGACCGCGCTGGAAGAGGGCCTGCGGACCCGGCTGCTGATCCGCCGCACCAATGGTTGCGAGTTGACCGTAGAAGGCGAGATCTTTTTCCACGCCGCCGAACGCATGGAAACGGAAATGCTTGCAGCGCAGGCGAGTACGGGACGGATAGACACCGCGGTTGCGGGAACGGTGCGGATCGGTGCGCCCGACGGTTTCGGGGTCTCGTTTCTGGCATCGCGGCTCGGGCGGTTGACCCGCCGACATCCGGACCTGAAACTGCAACTCGTACCGGTGCCGCGCTCCTTTTCATTATCCCAGCGGGAGGCCGATATCGCCATTACGATCGAGCGACCGGAACAGGGCCGGCTCGTCTCGTCAAAACTTACCGACTACACGTTGGGGCTTTATGCCTCTAAAAGTTATCTCGACCAGGCCGGAACTCCAGAAACCGTCGAGGCATTGAGAGCACATCCCCGCATCGGTTATGTCGAAGACCTGATCTTTTCCCCCTCGCTCAATTTCACGGGCGAAGTGATGCGCGATTGGGATGCAAGTTTCGAGATATCGAGCGCGATCGGGCAGACGGAAGCGGTTCGTTCGGGCGCCGGCATCGGCATCCTGCATGATTACGTAGCGCGCCAATCCTGCGAACTGAAGCGCGTGCTACCGGAAATCGTCATCCGGCGCTCCTATTGGACCACCTATCATGAAACCACGCGCGACCTGATACGTCTGCGCACCGTCGTCGACTTTCTGAGGGAACTGATCGATGAGGAGCGACACATCTTCGTGTAGGCAGGAAATCGACCCTATACGGATGGAAGAAGGAGGACCGGCCGCCGAAGCGGCCGGACGCCTGAACATCAGGTAAGCAAGAAGGTCGAAATCGGAACCTGCAGGGCTGCGGCAATGCGTTTCAACTTTGCCGGATCTGCGTCCATGCCACTTTCAACACGGAGAATCTCGTCACTGACGAGGCCGGTCGTGACGGCAAGTTCGTCAATACTATAGCCCATCGCCCGTCGGGCTTCGGCAACTGCAGAGGCGATGTGCTGCGGAGAAAGCGTAGTTCCGTTCGCAGATGCGAAATTATTGATGGAAATTGTCATCCTCATGACTCCTTCTAAAAAGGCCTGCCGCGCAGGGCGAACAGGTGAAGGGGGCCAAAGCCCAAGACGCAAGTGTCCAAAATTTTGGGCACTCGCTGCCGCAAACATAGGCATGTCAGCGATTGTGACAAGGCCTGATAATGCAGTGCACAAGATTGTGTTCGTTTCCGGGCCAGACAAGGGCCGAGGTATCCGGAAACCGTCGAATGTCCGAAGAACGTGTCGGTTTGGCGTTTACAGGCCAGCAGAAATAAGACTTAGAGAGACTGTTCCAGGCGGAGACAAGCCCCGTCGATCAGTTTGCCTTGAATGAAAGTGGTACGGTTGGTGGGAATCGAACCTACGACCTCAGGTGCCACAAACCTGCGCTCTAACCAACTGAGCTACAACCGCACAAAAACCGCTCAAAGCGGCATTTCGGGTCACATACGGCGATCAGACTTGTTTTGCAAGTCCCTTCTTCAAATAGAAGAGGGCCGAAACCTGCTCCGGCCCTCTTCTTGAAATCGGCGCGTAGAAATCAGGCGGCCTTAAAGGTCGCCATGACCTTTTCAGCTGCAACCTTGCCCGGCTGCGAGACATTTTCGGCAAGCTTGCGGGCTGCGTCCTGCATGGACTTCGCCTGTTCAACCGTGATTTCGGCCTGCTTGCGGATGAAGGCGGTCTGCAGCTCGAAAAGCTCCGATACGGACTTCACGCCGAGCAGCGCTTCCATGTGGGAAAGGGACATGTCGGCATTCGTACGCAGCGCGTCGATAGCCTTCAGGCCGAGCTCTACAGACCCTGCCTGAGCCGACTGCAAAGTGGTCTCCACCGTCTTGGTGGCTTCCTCAGCGGCGGTTTTCATCTTAGCATAAGCGTCACGCGACTGAGTGGCGCCCTTTTCGGCAAATTCGCGGAAGCTCTCGGTCAGCTTGGCCGGGTCGAAAGCGGTGAAGGAAAAGATGTCGTCGGTCTTGTATGCCATCGTTTCTGGTCCTCGTTGGCGTTTTCTTCGGCAGAACCGAAGATGTGATGCCTCTTATATAACCCATCTTATTGTGCATTGCAATATATTGTGCACCGCACAATAAAAATTTCGGAATTAACCCTGTTAGCGGTTTGAGGGCAACCGCTCTCGACCCGCAGGCGGGGGGGAGATATTAATAATCCGTTAAATCCCGTAGAAATGCGGTTAAACGACTCTGCAGGTTTCGCCTATGTCCGCAGTCCAATATCCGTTCATCGACATTGCCGTACACGAGCATGTGCGCGACCGTTTTGCGGCGGGTGAAGCGATCATCCTGTTTTCTCAGGACACAATGGATCCGTTGTGGTGCAATGGCCGCGGCGCCGATCTTTTTGGTTTTGAGTCCATCTATGACTTTCTCGACCAGGGGCCGAACCGCAATGACATCGTCTTCCGCCAAATAGAAGCGGCGGCGCGCCAGCTCGGTGCGGCGGGCGACGTTCGCCATCTCATGATCCGCATAGCCTCCGGATTCCAGCGTGTGCCTATCCAGGCTGCGTGCGAGCTCATTCGGATCCAAGGGAAAGCGGCAGTATTGTTCAGCGCACCCGTTGAAAAATCTCGCCTTTCCCTTTCAGCCCGTGCCGCGCGAATGATCGAAGGTTTCGACGATCCGGATACGCACATGGCGGTGCTTGACGAGAACGGCGAGGTGCTTGCCGCTTCCGCCAAATTTGCGGACCTCGGAATTTCCAATCAGACAGCAAAAATGCTGTCTGTCACGGCCGGCAATGACCCCAGTCGGCTGGTCAAGCGGCCGATCCCGACGGCCAAGGGCTATCTGCCGGCGGCCATCGGCCGGCTTTCCGAGGAGCCTGCACTCAATCTTCTGTTTACCGTCGAAACCGTGCAAGACCGGACTGCCGCTGACGATGGTCTAAAGTCCGCCAGCCAGATGGCAACGGTCCATGCGACGGAAGCAGATGCGGACGGGGCATTTGGTTCCGACGTCCGCGAAGAGGATGAGGATTTCACCGTCGAGGCCGTGCCTGGCGCCGGTTTCGAAGATGTGATCACCGCCGTCTCCGAAATCGAGGATGCCGAGGAACTGGAGGAAGAAATCTCGCTTGAGGCGCAAGTCTCTGATGGTTTTGGCCAAGACGAGGACGTGCCTGCCGAAGAGACAAACGACGTTTCCACGGACGAGGCGGCTGGGTCGGATGCTCAGTCGATAGCGGGCGGCGGGTCCGAGCCTGTTGCAACGGCCGGCGAAGCTTCAACCCAAGACCCCACCGGCTTCGTGTTCCGCCGCGACGGGCGCGCGATCCGCTTCGTATGGAAGATCGACGCCACCGGCCGGTTCAGCGAAGTTTCCAGTGAATTCGCCGATGCGGTTGGCCCGAATGCCGCTAACATCAACGGCATGGGCTTTGGCGATTTGGCCGCTCTCTTCGGTCTCGATCCGGATGGAAAGATTGCCGAGCTCCTCAATAAGCGCGACACCTGGTCGGGCAAAACGATCTGGTGGCCGGTCGAGGGCACGTCGCTCGTTGTGCCTGTCGATCTCGCGGCTCTGCCCACCTATACCCGAACCCGGGAATTCGACGGCTTTCGAGGGTTCGGCATCGTCCGCATCGGCGACGCGGCGGAAGATCCCAATGCCATCGGCCTGACGCTCACGCCTACCCTAGCGGAGGATGTGGCCGGCGCGACAAATACGACATCCCTACCAGCCGACTCGCCGTTCATCGCATTCGAGTTGGAAGACGATGAGCCGTCAGCCCATCCGGAAGGGAGCGTAGCGAACGCTTCAGGCGCGGATGAGGAAGATACCGTCGATGAAATGACGCAGACGAAGGCGACTGAGGAACCTGCCGAGACCGAAGCCATCGCCGCCGAGGACGATCAGCCGGCCGGTGAACCAAAGCCGTTATCGCTGACCGGCAGACAGGTCCCCTCACTGCTCGACTGGCCCGAAGGCGAAAAGCCGGCGCTGCGTATCGTTGAAAATGCAGGCCGCCGCTATTCCGACAAGGTGATCCAGCTTGAGGAACACCGGTCGAGCGGGCGCGAACGTCTGACCCCCGTGGAGCAGGCCGCCTTTCGGGAGATCGCACGGCAGCTCGACAGCTTCATCGACCGCCACGCCGAGCAAAAGAACGCGGAACCAGACGCCCCCTCGCCTGTTTCCGAGGCAAACGAAACTGCGCCCATCGCCATCGATCCCGTTCAGGATGGGGCGTTTTCAGAGAAGGAACAACGGGATCTTGTCCAGGAAGGCGGCATCCGTGCCTCGGCGGAAAGTCTGACCGAGACTCCGGACAGAGTTGAAGAGCAACCTGCTGAAGCGGCTGAGGACGCTTCCGACAAGGTGGCCACGATCACCGGTGAAACGGGCAACATTGTTGCCGAGGAAGAAGTACCGGTCGACGCCGACGGAACGGAAGAGGCGATTGGTCCCGGACTGGAGCTTTCCGACCGTGAGCTTCTCAATCGGATGATGCCGGTGCGAGAGCGGATCGGACTTTCGGCGGAAATCGTCGATCAGATGCCCGTTGCGCTGCTTATTCACAACGGCGACCACTTGATCCACGGCAACCCGGAATTCCTGAGGCTGACCGGCTATGCCGCGCTCGATGAACTGGTTGAAGTCGGCGGCCTGGATGCGCTTCTGCAGCGCCAGGATCTCGAAGGCAAGACGACGGAAGCTGGCGGTATGGTCGTCGTGCGCTCGGACGACGTTGTGGTTCCGGTGACAGCGCGGCTGCAATCGGTCCGCTGGGGCGATTCGACCGCCCTGATGCTGGCGCTCATGCCGGTCGTCGCGGAAAGCTCGGCATCCGACGGCACCGAGGCGGCCGAGGTCATTCCCTTACATCCCCGTCGTCCGGCCGATCAGCTCGCAAAGCTGCAGGTCGAGGTGGAGGAGCTGCGCGCCATTCTGGAGACGGCAACCGACGGCGTGGTGATCATTGGCGCCGAAGGCGATATCCGTTCCCTGAACCGGGCCGCGAGCGGGCTTTTCAACTACGACAACGAAGAGATCAACGGCAAACCCTTCGTGACGCTCTTCGCCCATGAAAGCCAGCGCGCTATTCTCGACTACCTCGGCGGTCTCTCCGGCCACGGCGTCGCCAGCGTCCTGAACGATGGTCGCGAAGTGATCGGGCGGGAAGCCTCCGGAGGGTTCCTGCCGCTCTTCATGACGATCGGCAAGCTCACCTCGTCCAATGGCTATTGCGCAGTCATACGCGACATCACCCAATGGAAACGCACAGAGGAAGAGCTGCGCACGGCCAAACGCGCCGCCGAGACGGCGAACGCCCACAAGAGCGAGTTCCTTGCACATGTGAGCCATGAGATCCGCACACCGCTGAACGCCATCATCGGATTTGCGGACATGATGGCGACAGAGCGTTTCGGGCCGATCGGACATCCGCGCTATATCGAATATGCCAACGATATCGGTCGCTCCGGACGACATGTGCTCGATATCGTCAACGATCTGCTCGATATTTCGAAGATCGAGGCGGGCGAGATGGAACTCGATTTCGTCGCTGTAGGCCTTAACGAAACAGTATCCGAGGCTGTGTCCCTGGTGCAGCCGCAGGCAAACAGCCAACGCGTCATCATTCGCACGGCGCTTTCGCATGCCGTGCCGCAGGTCGTCGCCGATCTTCGCTCCGTGAAGCAGATCGTCCTCAACATTCTGTCGAATGCCATCCGCTTCACGCCGTCGGGCGGGCAGATCGTCGTGTCGACGGCCTATGAAGCCAATGGCAACGTGGTGCTTCGCATTCGCGATACGGGCATCGGCATGACGCGCCCGGAACTCGAACTCGCCATGAAGCCGTTCCGTCAGGTAGCAGGCGGCACACGTAAACGAGGCGACGGCACCGGTCTTGGCCTGCCGCTTACCAAAGCGATGGTAGACGCAAACCGCGCAGCCTTCTCGATCACATCGGCTCCGAACGAAGGTACATTGGTGGAAATTACCTTCCCTTCGCCGCGAGTGCTTGCGAACTGACTTTTCAATGATTAGCACTCCTCTTTGAAAGAGGAGTAGAATTTGCAGGTTTCGACGACACCCGCCATGCCGACGCAGAAAGCACGGCAGCCGCGCCGACCGCTTTCCTGGACCGCGGTGGGCGTCGCCACCGTGATCGCCTGGCCGATCCTCGCTATATTATGGATTGCGATATCCGGCGACGATGGCACCTGGCAACATATCATCGTCAATGTCGTACCGCGCGCCACCGGGCGCACGCTGCGGCTTCTCTTTCTAACCGGACTGGTGACCGCGTTTTTTGGCGTGCTCACCGCTTGGCTCGTCGCAAGTTTCGACTTCCCTTTCCGCCGGCTTCTCTCGGCCGCGCTGGTGCTGCCGCTTGCTATTCCCTCCTATCTTGCCGCGTACGCCTTCGGAGAGTTCCTCGATTTTACCGGTCCGCTGCAGACCTGGTACCGGCAGATCTTCGGCTACCAAACTGCCCGTGAATACTGGTTTCCAGACATTCGTTCGCTCGGCGGGGCGGTGCTGGTGCTCTCTGCTGTCCTCTATCCGTATGTTTATCTGGCCTGCCGTTCGATGTTCATGATGCAGGGCCGCGCGGCTGCCGATGTTGCCCGCACACTCGGCGCCGGCCCTCTTCGAGTGTTCTTTCAGGTGCAGATTCCCATGGCGCGGCCAGCAATCATGATCGGGCTGACCCTCGTCATGATGGAGACGCTGAACGATATCGGAGCGGTGGAATTTCTCGGCGTCAATACTCTCACCTTCTCGATCTACGACACCTGGCTGAACCGCGGCAGTCTTTCCGGCGCCGCGCAGATCGCCGCCGTGATGCTGCTGGTCGTCTCGATCCTGATTCTTGTCGAACGGGCAGCCCGCCGGCAGCAGCGGTTTTCCGGCAACAGGACGACGACGCTCGCCGATGCGGCAATGCGGCCGCGACTGAGCGGAGTAAAAGGCTTGCTTGCGGCTGCCTTCTGCGTCCTGCCTGTTGCTTTTGGCTTCGGCCTCCCATTCCTGGTGCAGGGCCGCTTTGCGCTGGCACGGATCGAGGATTTTGCCGATCCTCGCCTCCTTGACGCGCTGTGGAACAGCATTACCGTCTCCACGGCGACCGCTCTCTGCTCTGTTGCTCTCGGCTTTGTCCTTTCCTACGCGGCACGCAGCGAACGCTCGGGGCTCGTCGCATTCTCCAACCGGCTCGCGTCGCTCGGTTACGCGGTACCTGGCACGGTCCTTGCGATGGGCGTGCTTGTTCCGCTTGCCGCCTTCGACAACGCGTTGGACGGCATCCTGCGGGAGAGCGCTGGGATTTCGACGGGCCTGCTGCTTTCCGGTACCGGCTTTGCTATCGTTTATGCCTGCACTGTTCGTTTCATGGCCATGGCTGAAGGCAATCTGGATGCCGGCTTTCAAAAACTCTCGCCGCATCTCGACATGGCCGCGCGTGCTCTTGGCCGAAATCGCCGGCAGACCCTCTGGTCCGTGCTGCTCCCCAACATGCATCCCGCGCTTCTGACAGCCGCCCTCTTTGTCTTCATTGAGACAATGAAGGAACTATCGGCCACCATCCTGCTTCGGCCATTCAATTTCAACACCTTGGCAACGCTCGTCTACGAGGACGCCTCGCGAGCCCGGATAGAGGATTCCTCCGTCGCCGCAATCATCATCATTCTTGCCGGGCTGGTGCCTGTCGCGCTGGTGTCGCGCTCGCTCAACAGATTGCACTGAGGATGATTGCAATTCTGAGATGCATTGAAGGCTAAAAGAAAGGCAGCCAAAGCTGCCTTTAAATTTAAATGCTGTCCAACGAAAGTTGGCGGAGACATCATGTCTATGAAAGCTCGCGGCTACCCGTCTTCATACACCGGATGAATCCCTATTGCTCCACTCTTGAGCATTTCCACTTAACAGCCGGTAAACTGCGCCTCGTTTTGGGAAGCGTCATTTCTGATGGGTTGTCATGATACACATCAGGACCTTCCGATGGTATGTCTTCAGTTCTCAAGTTCGGTCAACCCGGCAAAAAGATCGAGCGCTTCCGGATTGGCGAGGGCTTCCTTGTTCTTGACCGGCCGGCCATGGACCACGTCGCGTACCGCCAGTTCAACAATCTTGCCAGATTTTGTGCGCGGAATATCGGCAACCTGGACGACCTTTGCCGGCACGTGACGCGGCGAGGCACCGGTGCGAATTCGGCTCCTGATCGCCTTGACGAGATCTTCATCGAGCTGTCGGCCTTCCGACAGGCGCACGAAGAGGACGACGCGCACATCGTCTTCCCAATCCTGGCCGATGCAGATCGCTTCCGCGACCTCCTCCATCTGCTCGACCTGATTGTAGATTTCCGCCGTGCCAATACGCACGCCGCCCGGATTGAGAGTGGCATCGGAACGGCCATGAATGATGATGCCGCCGTGTTCCGTCCATTCGGCGAAATCGCCATGGCACCAGATGTTCTCGAACCGCTCGAAATACGCTGCCCGGTATTTCCTGCCGTCGGGATCGTTCCAGAACATGATCGGCATGGATGGGAAGGCCTTGGTGCAGACGAGCTCCCCCTTTTCCCCACGTACCGGTTTCCCGTCGTCATTCCATACATCCACCGCAAGACCCAGTCCGGGTCCCTGGATTTCCCCCCGCCAAACGGGCTTTAGCGGATTGCCAAGTACAAAACAGGACACGATATCCGTGCCGCCGGAAATGGATGCAAGATGCACCTCACTCTTGATGCCCTCGTAAACGAATGAAAAGCCTTCCGGCGAAAGCGGTGAGCCGGTCGAGGTGATCAATCGCAAGCTCTGGAGATCGTGGGTCTGCTTAGGGAGGATGCCGCCTTTGCGGACTGCATCGATGTATTTTGCCGAGGTCCCGAATACGGCAAATTTCTCCTCCTGAGCATAGTCGAAGAGAACGTTTCCGTCCGGCGCGAAGGGCGAGCCGTCGAAGAGGCAGAGCGTTGCGCCGACGGCAAGGCCGGAGACCAGCCAGTTCCACATCATCCACCCGCAGGTGGTGAAATAAAATAACTTCTCACCGGGCTCCAAGCTGCAGTGAAGGCGGTGCTCCTTCAAGTGCTGCAGAAGCGTGCCGCCTGCCGAATGAACGATGCATTTCGGCACACCAGTCGTTCCGGAGGAGAAAAGGATATAGAGCGGATGCGCGAAGGGCAGCTGCTCGAACTCAACCGGCTTTGCCTGAAAAGGCGCAATAAAGTCCGCGAGCATGCGTCCGTCGGAAAGCGAGGCGGCCAGCGCCGGAGCATCTCCCGCATAGGGAACGACCAAGACCGGTGTCTTCAACGCTTGGGAAACCGCCTTCACCTTGGCAGCGACATCCTGACGTTTGCCGTTATACCAATAACCGTCGCAGGTAATGAAGAGCTTGGGTTCGATCTGGCCGAAGCGGTCGAGGACGCCCTGGTCCCCGAAATCGGGAGAACAGGAAGACCAGATCGCGCCGATAGAGGCTGCCGCCAGCATGCAAGCTACGGTCTCCGGCATGTTGGGCATCATGGCCGCAATCCGGTCGCCTTTTTCGATACCGAGAGCCCTAAACGCCTGCTGCAGGCGGGAAACTTCAGCACGCAGCCTATCCCAGGACCAGCAGTCGCTCGCCTTGTCCTCTCCGCGAAAGACAAGAGCATCGGCCGCACCGGTGCCGGTCAGGAGATTTTCGGCAAAATTCAGCGTCGCGTCGGGAAAAAAGCGGGCTGCGAGCATATCGTCGCCATCCTCAAGCGAGCGCTCCCCACGCTTGCCCTTAACGCCGCAATAGTCCCATATCGCGGACCAGAACGCCTCCCGCTCGGCAATCGACCAGGCGTAAAAGGCGTCATAATCCGCGAAGCTCTTCCCGTGGCGCTCAGCGCACCAGCCGATAAAGTGAAAAAGCGGTGTCTTCTGCCGGGCTTCCTGCGAAGGACTCCACAGCGGCTGTTGGTTGGCCATTCCCATTCCTCCATCCCAGAGAGCCGTCTGACCAAACGAGCTCTTTCCATGGCCGCTCAGGCTTGAACTCAAGCTGAATGGCCCTGGCCTGTATAGCATGCTGCACTGCATGATAAAGAGGATTGCCGGCCAAGAAAGTGCGGATTTGCGCGATCTTGGTATTTCCTATATTCGCGTTGGACATGCTGACCGTGGGGATCAAAAATCTGCCAAGACACCTGAAGCGCCCGCTCAGCTGGCGGATCCGCGGTCTGCTGATCGGGGTCCTCGCAGGTTTGGGGCTCTTTGCCCTTTTCCAAATCATCGCCCCCTTCCTGATCTCCTCGACCCTGGTGCGGGCAGGCATGGAGGAGGCCGTTGCCGAATGGACGGGCCACGACGTTACGATCGAAGGATCTCCGGACATCCGGTTCTGGCCTGAGCCGAGGATTACGCTCCGCGACATCACCATCCGCAAGCCGGTGGACGGCGGCGAACGGGTGCTCGGCCGCGTCTCGCGCCTTTCCGCCTCGTTCGACCTCCTTCAAACCCTGATCGGGCAGCCGGAATTCAAGGATTTCCGCCTGACCGATCCGCAAATCTACGTTCTGCGAGAGCCGGACGGCCGGCTTGATTGGGCAAATGACGGGCTGTTGAGCCGGGCGGTAAGGGAAGCAAAGCCCAATGCCAGCGGCCAGCAGCTCGCCGCATACGCCGACGCTCCGATGGGAGAGGTCCGCATCACCAATGGAATTCTCGAAATATCCGAGGTTTCGAGCGGTCGCACCCTACGATTTACAGCCATCGATGGCGATCTCAATTGGCCCTGGCTTTCCCGCGGCATGGAGATCAAAGCCAGGGGCGAGATCAACGGCCGCAAGATTTCAGTGGACTTCAATTCGACGCAACCTCTCCTTCTCCTCGCTGGCAGAAGCGGAAACGCATCGGGGGCTATCGTATCCGAGCTGTTTCAGGGGCGTTTCCAAGGCGTCGCCAACCTTGCGACACATGCTTTCCTATCCGGCGATGCCGAATTGACTATTCCGGACCTGCCAACCGTCATGGCATGGTCGGGGGTAAATTTTGCAGGCGCCGAGCGCATTAAACGCCTCTCGTTGAATGCGCGTCTCGTCACTAACGACAACACGCTGCGCTTCGAGAACCTGTCGCTCGGCCTCAACGACGATAAGGCAACAGGCATCCTGGATCTGATGGTTCCCGAAGATCGGTTACCGCGGCTTACCGGGACGCTCGCGTTTGATCGCCTGGATTTGTCCGGAATCCTAGATGCACTGACACCGGCAGCCGATGAAGCAAGTAAAAACAACAACCTGCAAACAGGAATAGAATTCGACCTGCGGCTTTCGGCGGAGCAGGCAGTGCTGGGGCCTCTCCATCTTTCCGAGGCGGCCATAAGCGTGCTGGACACGCCGCACCAGTCACGGGTGGACATCGTCGACAGCGATTTCGAAACCGGCCGGCTGACCGGGCGCCTTGCTACCGCAGGCATCGACCGGCAGGACGAGATGGCCCTCCATATTGCCGTGCAGGGCGCCGATTTCGGCAATATCATCAAGAATCTGGGCCTTGGCGGCCCGTTGCCCATGACCCACGGCTCCCTGGATTTGTCGCTCAACATCCGCCGGCCGATAAACCCGCAGGCGTGGCGCGAGGCAGAGGGGAATTTCCGCTTGCGCGGAGGAGAGGGTTTTCTTCCCGGCGTCAACATCGCAAGTGTCAGGCAGCTCGCAACTCACAAGCAGTATTTCTCTCTGAGTGAGGTCGGCAGCGGCAATCTGCAGTTCGACAGCATCGACCTGGCTGCGCGCATCGCGCATGGCTCGGCCGAGATCCACGATGGAAAGATCACCGGCAGCGACGGTACGTTGGCGATTTCCGGGGTGATACCGTATGCCAGCAATGGCCTTGCTCTTTCCGCGACCATTCGCCCGGCAGCCGATGAACCAGCACAGCTGACCGTTTTCATTGGAGGATCCTGGCCCAATCCGGTGATCTGGCCAGTTTCGGAGACCGCGCCAAAACCGGCGGAGTAAGCCCGCCAACAGAGCTCCCTGCTCCCGATCAGGTCGTACCCCGCAGGGCGACATGCTCATCGCGGATACGCCGCAGTTCGGTTCGCTTGGTGCTGATCGAGGCGAGAATCACGCCGATGGTCACAAAACCGATCAGGATGGTGCAGATCGCATTGATCTCCGGTGTTACACCCAGACGCACCTGCGAATAGATCTTGATCGGCAGCGTCGTCGCGCCCGGGCCGGTGTTGAAGCTCGCGATCACCAGATCGTCGAGCGACAGCGTGAAGGCGAGCATCCAGCCGGCGATAACAGCGGGCAGGATCAGCGGCAGGGTGATCTTGAAAAAGGTCCTGACGGGCGGGCAGCCGAGATCGAGTGCTGCCTCTTCCAAACTGCGATCAAAGGTCATAAGGCGCGACTGAACGACAATCGCGACATAACACATCGTGAAGGTCGTATGAGCGATGGTGACCGTCCAGAAGCCGCGGTCGATATTCAGCGCCACGAAGAGGAGCAACATGGACAGACCGGTGATCACTTCCGGCATGACGAGCGGCGCGTAGATCATGCCGGAAAATAGCATCCTGCCGGGGAACTTCTGGAAACGGACAAGGGACAGGGCAGCGAGCGTTCCAAGCACAGTGCCCAGGGTCGCACTAAGGACGCCGACACGCGCTGTTACCCAGGCTGCATCCATCAGCCCCTCGTTGGACCACATGGTGCGATACCACTGCAGCGAAAACCCGCCCCAGACCGTCACCAGCTTGGATGCGTTGAACGAATAAACGACCAGAATGATAATCGGGATATAGAGAAAGGCGAAGCAGAGCGTCAGGACGGTGGCGTCGAAACGGGACGATTTCATCTCACACGACCTTCTTCTGCTGGTTCTGGAAAATCATGATCGGCACGACCAGCATGATCAGCAGGACCACGGCCACGGCCGAGGCGAGCGGCCAGTCGCGATTGCCGAAGAATTCCGTCCAGAGCGTCTTGCCGATCATCAGCGTGTCGGCACCTCCCAAGAGATCGGGGATGACGAATTCACCCGTAATTGGAATAAAGCAGATCATCGACCCGGCAATGACGCCCGGCAGCGACAGCGGAAAGGTGATCTTCCAGAATGCCTTCCACGGCGGGCAACCAAGATCGCTCGCGGCTTCCAGTAGCGTATTGTCCATCTTCTCCAGCGCCGAATAAAGCGGCAGGACCATGAACGGCAGATAGGAATAGACGATACCGATAAAGACGGCGATGTCGGTCCTGAAAATCAGGACCTGCTCGTTCGGTCCCATGAGGCCGATCGTCTGCAAGAGCAGGGTCAGCAAGCCATCCGGCTTCAGGATGCCGATCCAGGCATAAACACGGATCAGGAACGAGGTCCAGAACGGCAGGATGACCAGCATGACGAGGGTCGGCCGGAGCGTGATCGGCGCCCGCGCCATGGCGAGCGCCATGGGATAGCCGATCAGGAGCAGCAGGAAGGTGGAGATCACCGCGATCCTCAGTGAGGACAGATAGGATTTGATGTAGAGGGGATCCTCCGTAAGGAAGAGATAATTTTCAAAATCCAGCTTCGAAATGTAGCCGCTGATCGCGCCAAAGCCGGGAAAGACCGGTGTATAGGGCGGCATGGCAATAGCCGTGTCCGACAGCGAGATCTTGAAGATGATGAGGAACGGCGCCGTGAAAAACAGCAGCAGCCAAAGATAGGGCACGACGACAACGAACCAGCGCGCCGGGTTGGGCGTATTGGCGGCTTGTGTCTCCGAAACGCTCGCCATCTCCCCCTCCTCCTTGGTCAGCGCGTCAACACAAGGCCGGCATCGAGCGGCCAAGTGAGCCAGACCATGTCGCCAAACGTAATCGGCCGATCGACCAGGCGCGATACGTTTGCCTGCGCTGCACGAACGATGCGGCCGTCAGCCATCTTGACGAGGAAGACCGAAAAGTCGCCGAGATAGCCGATATCCCAGACTTCGCCATAGACGGCATTGAAGGACGTATCCGTCGGTTGATCCGGGGATATCCGTACCTTTTCGGGGCGGATCGCGAAGGCAACTCTGTCGCCTTTCACGGCCTGGCATTCCTGCTCGACGGCAACGGAAACGCCATCGCAATCGATCCGCACTGCCCCCGGCGCCCCGAGCGCGCTTTCGGTAGTGGAAACCGTGCCCTCGAGAATATTGATATCGCCGATGAAGTCCGCGACATAGCGGCTGTTCGGGGCTTCGTAGATCTCAGCCGGCGTCGCCACCTGCATGATCACACCCTTGTCCATGACGGCGATCCGATCCGATACGGTCATCGCCTCCTCCTGATCGTGGGTGACGATCAGGAAGGTGAGCCCGAGATTGGTCTGGATGTCCATCAACTCGAACTGCGTTTCCTCGCGCAGCTTCTTGTCCAGGGCGCCGAGCGGCTCGTCGAGAAGCAGCACTTTAGGACGCTTGGCGAGCGAGCGAGCCAAAGCAACGCGCTGGCGTTGGCCGCCGGAAAGCTGGTTCGGCTTGCGTCTGGCGAAGGGCTCGAGTTTTACGAGCTTCAGCATTTCTTCGACCCGAGCCGCAATCTCGCCTTTCGGCAGATTGTCCTGCTCCAGCCCGAAGGCGATGTTCTTTTCAACCGTCATGTGCGGGAAGAGCGCGTAGCTCTGGAACATCATGTTGGTGGGCCGGCGATAGGGCGGGACACCGGAAATATCCTTGCCCTGAAGCAGGATGCGACCCTCCGTCGGCTCCTCGAAACCGGCCAGCATACGCATCAGCGTGGTTTTGCCGCAGCCCGAAGGACCTAGGAGGGAAAAGAATTCGCGCTCGTAGATATCCAGCGTCAGATTGTCTACGGCGGTAAAATCACCAAAGCGCTTGGTGATGTTTTCGAAGCGGATGAAAGGAACGGCCGAAGGATCGGTCCAGGGAGAGAATTTGCGTTTTACCGGCCCAAGAGACTTCGCCATGCCTTACCCCGTTTCGCCCACCACAGCCCGATAGCATTCGAGGCAGACGCTTCCGCCTGCCCCGCTCTCTTGTCTCAGCTGCCGGTCTTGATCTGCGTCCAGACCCGGTTCAGCACGCGCTGTTCTTTGGCGCCATAGGGCGAAATCGTGAAGAGCTTTTTGACGACATCCTCAGGCGGATAGACGGAAGGGTTTTCGAGAACCTCCTTGTCGAGGAACTTCTGAGACGCAAGATTACCGTTTGCATACTGAACGTAGTTCGATGCCTTGGCGATGATTTCGGGCTTCATTAGGTAGTTGATGAACGCATGGGCTTCTTCGACATTCTTGGCGTCTGCGGGAATGGCCAGGTTGTCAAACCACATATAGGTCCCTTCCTTCGGAATCACGAACTCGACCTTCACGCCGTTGTTCGCTTCCTCGGCCCGATCCTTGGCCTGCAGCACATCGCCCGACCAACCGATCGAAATGCAGGTGTCTCCGTTCGCGAGTTCATCGATATAGGCCGACGAATTGAAGGTCTTCACATAGGGGCGGACCTTCGTATAGACGTCGCCGCCCGCTTCCAGGTCGGCCGTCTCCTTGCTGTCCGGATCCTTGCCGATGTAGTTCATCGCAATCGCAAAGGTCTCGTCGGACGCGTCGAGGATGTTGATCCCGCAAGACTTCAATTTTGCTGCGTTTTCAGGCTTGAAAAGTACGTCCCAGCTGTCGACCGGCACGTCTCCCAGCGCAGCCTTTACCTTCTCGACGTTATAGCCGATGCCGGTGGTGCCCCACATATAGTTGACGGCATATTGGTTGCCGGGGTCGTATTTGGCGAGGCGCTCCATCACCTGCGGCCACATATTGGGGAGGTTCGGCAGCTTCGATTTGTCGAGCTTCTGGAATACTCCGGCCTGAATCTGGCGAGCCAGGAATGGGCCGGTCGGAACAACTACATCATAACCCGAGCCGCCGGCGAGAAGTTTGGTCTCGACCATCTCGTTGCTGTCGAAGACGTCATAGACGACCTTGATGCCGGTTTCCTTGGTAAAGTCTTCCAGGATCGACTCGTCGATATAGTCGGACCAGTTATAGACATGAACCACGCGCTCCTGCGCCATGGCTGCGGTCGCGGCAAATGCCGTCGCAGCAACGGCGGCGGCTAAGCTGAGCAAATGGCTTTTCATGATCTCTCCTGTTCCAGTTTTTTCTGCGCGAATGCGAAAGGCGCTTAATTCCCTTATCTTTTTCGGGAGAGTAGAAAGGAATTTTTCCCACCACAAGGGGAAATGTGCACCGCCACAAAGGTCACTGGAAATCGAAGGCGCTCAAGCCGGTGACCATTTCGTCCAGACCGAGCGGGCGGGTGATCGGTGGCTCGGCACGGGAGAGGCAACCCTGCCGCTCGCAAAGGCGGCAGGCCGTGCCGGCGAGCACCGTTCCCATCGGCCCTGGCAATGCGCCGTCGTAGACAACATCACCTGCATTGGACAAGTCGCAACCCAGCAGAACGGCCGTGCGCCGGACACGCTCGCCGAAGCCGGCCTGGGGGCCATCAAGCGTTCGCGAAATCGTGACAAACGCAGCGCTATCAGGCATTTCGACCCGGTCGACCAGGATCTGTCCAGGCTGGGCAAACGCGGCGTGAATGCCGAGCTTCGGACAGTGCCCGCCGAAACGTGCCAAGGGAAAACCCTGCGCCCCGGCGCGGCGGATCACATTCCCCGCATGATCAACCTCCATCAGGAAGAACGGGATGCCGGCAGCACCCGCACGCGCAAGCGATGTCAAGCGGCTGGCCGCCTGCTCGAAGGAAACTTCAAAACGGGACCGCAGCACATCGAGGTCGTAGCGGGCGCGTTGTGCCGCCGACAGGAATGCGCCATAGGGCATCATCAGCGCATGGGCGGCATAACGGGCGAGTTCGAATCTTCCAATCCGGCGCGCTTCGTTGGTCGAGAAGGCCAGTTCATCGAGTTCGGCTGCAATTTCCTGCCCGAGCGCCAGCAAGGCCACTTCCATTGCGAGCTCACGGGTGCGTTCGAAAGGCGAGAGGCGCTCGGACAGGAACAGACGCATCGAGTGGCGGTCATAACGGCGGCTCAGGTTCGGCATGGCATGAACGGGAAGCGCGCGCACCACGATGCCATGCTCACTCTTCAGCCAGGCCTTCAACGCGCCCGGCAGTTCGTCGCCGATGCCCAGCTTTGCTGCAAAGGCCTCAGCCGCGTTCTCGATCCGCATGAAGAAGTTGGGCCGTCGCTCCAGAACCTCGCGTACCTCATCGATCGGAAGACGTGCACCCGCGATCGAGGTTTCATGCCCCTCGCGGGCAAGAAGGTCGGCGAGATCGGAAAGCCGCGCCGCCTGCTCGCGATAGGCCCGGTAGAGTTTCATCAGGCCCAACGCTGCATTGGGGGCTGCTTCGACAACCTCGATGATTTCCTGATCGCCGGGAATTTCACCAACCAACAGCGGATCGGCGAAAACTTCGCGGAGTTGGCTCGCCAATCCGCCTGCCTCCCCCTGCAAGGCGTCAAGATCGACTTTGTAGACGGAAGCAAGCTTCAAGAGGAGCTGGACCGTCAACGGCCGTTGGTTTCGCTCGATCAGATTGAGATAGGAGGGCGAAATGCCCAGAGCGTCCGCCATCGCCGTCTGGGTCAGTCCGAGCCCCAGCCGCACCCGCCGGACCCGGGGACCTGCGAATATCTTCCGTTCTGCCAATTTGGCCTCTTTTACAAAATCAAGACAACTGCCGCTTTTACTGTTTTGACATCTTCACAGAGCCGTTTGTGAAAAGCAACACATCCTAACCCTTTTTCAGGCGCCAATTTTGCTTCTTTTCTGGCGGTGCAGCATTCCTTTCTGTAAATCTAGTCACACAGAACGCGGTTGAGCGCAGTGGTTACTTTGTTGAGGAGAATGACAATGACAGATTTTTACACACTCGTTCCAGGAGCACCGAAGGACCGCTTCGAGGGTATTCAGCGCCCCTATTCGGCTGACGACGTAAAACGGCTGCGCGGCTCGGCCGATATCCGTTATTCGCTGGCGGAATTGGGCGCCAACCGTCTCTGGTCGTTGCTCCACAACGAGGACTTCGTCAACGCGCTCGGCGCCATGACCGGCAACCAGGCCATGCAGCAGGTTCGTGCTGGACTGAAGGCAATCTATCTCTCCGGCTGGCAGGTCGCGGCCGACGCCAATACGGCATCCGCCATGTATCCGGACCAATCGCTTTATCCGGCCAATGCTGCACCGGAGCTGGCCCGTCGTATCAACCGCACGCTGCAGCGTGCCGACCAGATCGAAACTGCCGAAGGTAAGGGCCTTTCGGTCGAAACGTGGTTTGCTCCGATCGTTGCGGATGCGGAGGCCGGCTTCGGCGGCCCGCTCAATGCCTTCGAGATTATGAAGGCCTTCATCGAGGCTGGCGCTGCCGGCGTTCATTATGAAGACCAGCTGGCTTCGGAAAAGAAATGCGGCCATCTCGGCGGCAAAGTTCTGATCCCGACCGCCGCCCATATCCGCAACCTGACTGCAGCACGTCTTGCAGCCGACGTCATGGGCACGCCGACACTGGTCATTGCCCGCACGGATGCCGAAGCAGCAAAGCTTTTGACCTCTGACATCGACGAGCGCGACCAACCCTTCGTGGACTACGACGCCGGCCGCACCGTCGAAGGCTTCTATCAGGTCCGCAACGGGCTTGAGCCCTGCATCGCTCGCGCGGTGGCCTATGCACCCTATTGCGACCTCATCTGGTGCGAAACTTCGAAGCCGGATCTCGAGCAGGCGCGCAAATTTGCTGAAGGCGTCCACAAGGCGCATCCCGGCAAGATGCTCGCCTACAATTGCTCGCCTTCGTTCAACTGGAAAAAGAACCTGGACGACGCGACGATCGCCAAATTCCAGCGTGAGCTCGGCGCGATGGGCTACAAGTTCCAGTTCATCACGCTCGCCGGCTTCCACCAGCTGAACTACGGCATGTTCGAACTCGCCCGCGGCTACAAGGACCGGCAGATGGCGGCCTATTCGGAGTTGCAGGAGGCGGAATTCGCGGCGGAGGTCAACGGCTACACCGCGACCAAGCACCAGCGCGAGGTCGGCACCGGCTATTTCGATGCCGTCTCCGTGGCGATCACCGGCGGCCTCTCGTCCACCACCGCAATGAAGGAATCCACCGAGCACGACCAGTTCCGCCCCGCGGCTGAATGATGGCCAAACTCCCTGCCCTTCTCGGAGGGCAGGGCCTTTCAAAAACCCCGATCAAAAAAGAGGAGAAATGCCATGACGATCCAAGCCCCAGTCAAGACTCATGTCAAGGAACGCGCCGAGGAACAGTCCTCCGCCATGACACCAGAACAGCAGGCGGCGATCCGTACACTCGCCAACGATCTGCATCGCCTGAACCATTCCATCATGAAGGCGGTCGAGGCGGGCGTTTCTGTCGAGCTCGTCCGGTCTGCCCGGCACCACGGCGGAGACGGCCATTGGGGAGACCTGATGATCCCCGTCATCGTGACGAACCGCATCCAGTAACTAAGGACGTTTACCGGCAAAGAGGTCTGAATTGCCTTTGACGAACCTCACCATGCGATCGACCACCGCCCGGATTTCCCGGCGGTGGCGATCGTCGTTGTTCATGACCACCCACTGAGTGTGGCGAAGGCTGGCGATCTCGTCTCCCACCCGCTCCAGGCGCATATCCTGATCGCCCACGAAACAGGGAAGAACCGCAGTGCCGGCACCGGCAAGCGCGAGGTCGCGCAGGGAGCGCGGCCGGTTCACGGTAACCACGATCTGATCGGCCCGCTCTTCATGCGGCCAGCGCAGATAAGCGGAAATGGCGTCCTCCTCCGAAACTGCAAGCCATCGGTCCGCCATGGAGGGGTGCGCGCTTCGGGCACGATAGGCGGCATAGGCAACATCGCCGAGCTTCGTTGCTGCCAGGTTCGGCTCCTGCGGTTCAAAGGCGCGAATGCCGATATCGCTTTCCCGGTGCGCGAGGCTCGCCCGCCGCTCCGCCACATAAAAGTCGAGGCGAAAATTGTCCTCATCCGTACGGATGAGAGACAGGTTGCGGGTAAAGATCCAGGCAAGCCAGGTGCCGCATGCCACACGGACGAGAGGAGCAGTCACGCCTTTGTGCTTCCAGCTCTCGATCCGCCGGATCGTGCCCTCCATTTCCATGATTTGCGAAAACAGGGTCGAACCATCGGATGTCAGACGGTAACCCGTGCGACTGCGGACGAAGAGAGATCGCCCCACCGCTTCCTCCAGATCGAGCATGCGACGGCCAAGGGTTGCGGGGCTGAGGCCGCTGACGGCGGAAGCTCCCGACAGTCCTCCGTGGCGGGCCACCTGCATAAAAAGCTCGTAAGCGTCCCAAGTTATGTTTTTCATCAGTGAAAAACATAATGCGGTTTTTTCTCTATAAGAAGCACTTTTTTATGTTTAGAGGAGGAGACGGCTTTTCTAGAGGAGAAATTCCCGATGTATGAGAATGTCGTCGCCCTCATTCTTTCCCGCCCAATCTATCCCGCTGCGAAAGGTGACAGCCGGCAGGCTGAGGACGCTTATTACGAGCAGTTCGGTTCACTCGCCCCCAGCTGGATCTCCGGGGTGGCCGACCTGGTCGCTAGACTGAAATCGGGATAGGGGGGAGCCTATTGGCTCCGCCCCTCCCACACCACCCGGCATGCGGGTCCGCACCGGGCGGTTGGAGCAGTTGAGGTCGTCAGGCCCGTAGTTCTCCCGGCCTGGCGCCTGGGTT
>NZ_PVBM01000032.1 GCF_002968575.1 Neorhizobium huautlense
AAACCCAG
Organism: Neorhizobium huautlense; assembly: GCF_002968575.1. GTDB lineage: Bacteria > Pseudomonadota > Alphaproteobacteria > Rhizobiales > Rhizobiaceae > Neorhizobium > Neorhizobium huautlense. Next base: position 9 of record NZ_PVBM01000032.1, read on the forward strand.
GCGCCAGGCCGGGAGAACTACGGGCCTGACGACCTCAACTGCTCCAACCGCCCGGTGCGGACCCGCATGCCGGGTGGTGTGGGAGGGGCGGAGCCAATAGGCTCCCCCCTATCCCGATTTTGAGGGCTATTTCGCCGGCAGATACGCTTCCGCGAGTTCTACCCAGAAGCTTGTCCCGATCGGCAGCGCGTCATCATTGAAGTCGAACTGGGGATGATGCAACGGCGGGTCGTTGTCGGTCCGTTTGGTACCCAGCAGGAAATAGCTGCCCGGGCGCTCCTTCAGCATGAACCCGAAATCCTCGCTGCCCATCGATGTCCTTTGCAGATCTTCGACATTCTGTTCTCCGAGGATCTGTTTTGCCAGTTCGCGGACAAAGTCGGTTTCGGCCTTGTGGTTGATCGTCGCGTCGTAACCACGCTCGTAATCGATGGTGACGGTCATGCCGAAGCTTGCAGCCTGGCCTTCGGCTATCATGCGGACACGTTCCTCCAGTCTCTCGCGCACCGCAGGGTCATAGGACCGGATCGTAAGCCGCATCTCGGCGCGTTCCGGAATCACGTTGCTCGCCATACCACCACGAAAAGATCCGACGGTGATTACCACCGGGTCGAGCGGATGGATATTCCGGGAGGCGATTGTCTGGAGAGCCATGATGATGCTTGCACCGCAGACGATCGGATCGGATGTCGATTGAGGTTCCGCGCCGTGGCCGCCCCGCCCGTTGATGACGATAAGGCATTCGTCGGCAGCGGCCAGTATCGGTCCTTCCTTCACAACGATCTTTCCGAACGGCAAAGTAGGGTCGTTGTGAAGGCCGAACACTGCATCGCAGGGGAAGCGATCGAACAAGCCGTCCTCGATCATCAATTTTGCGCCGGCCAAATTTTCCTCTGCCGGTTGAAAAATCAAATGGATCGTACCGTCGAAATTCCTTCGTTCAGCGAGAATCCTGGCCGCGCCGAGCAGCATGGCCGTGTGGCCGTCATGCCCGCAGGCGTGCATCAGGCCCTTGTTCCTGCTGGCGTATTCGGCGCCTGTCTCTTCTTCGATCGGCAAGGCGTCGATATCCGCGCGGATACCGACCGACCGATTGCCTGTGCCGTTTTTCAAGGTCGCTACAAGCCCGGTCTTGGCGAGGCCGCGCGTGACTTCGTAGCCGAACTCCGTGAGCTGCCGGGCCACGAAATCGGACGTGTTGAACTCCGAAAGTCCCAGTTCCGGATGCTGATGAAGATAGCGGCGGGTTGCCACCACCTCGGCCATATAGTTTGAAAATTGTACCGTCATCGCAAAAACTGCCTTCGCTAGTTTGTCTGCGGGAGTTGAAAACCTTCCGCTCCACCATGGATAGCAGCGCCGCCGTACGGAGGTAACCCAGTTCCTGATCAAATTTCGTGTGGGCGGCCCGTGGTCGTCGCCGAAGGTGAATCTCCCGTCTTATCAAGGCCCTGCTGTTGTTCAGCTTTCATTCAGGCTTGCGCCATTAGAGGCGTTGATGTGTTAATCCGCCAGAAGCGGGCAATAGATTTTGGTCAGTTATTTGCAATATCGTTACTGCCCTCTATTTCCCCTCTTCGCGAATTTGCGTCGGGCCAGTCACCATAATCAAAATGATGACTGGCGCTTCCAATGCAGGCCGAGTAAGGCGAGGCCGACGAACCCTTAAAGTTTTCTCACCCAGAAGCCGTGTCCATGTCCTTTCAGAATCCGCAGCCAGCTTCCTCGCGCGATACCGAAGCCAAGCAGATCGATCATAACGATTCGATCCGTTCGACTTATTTCAACATAGATGCGTTGAGGGAGTGCGGCGAAAAGCTCGGCAAGGAGGGCACTTCCAGCCTACCCGGTTTCCTGGAGTTCGACTTCTTCAAGCGCCATCAGGAGAACGAGAAGGAAATCTTCCGGGTCTACCGCGCAACCGCTGCGGATGTGGATGCCGGGGCGTCGATCACGCCCGCCGCCGAGTGGCTTCTCGACAATTATTACATTGTCGAGGAAGCGATCCAGGAAGTCCGCCGCGACTTCCCCAAAAAGTTCTATCGGCAGCTTCCGACCATGACGGTCGCGGGGCAGGAAATTCCCCGCGTGCTCGCGGTGGCATGGCTCTATGTCGCCCACACCCACAGCAGCGTTTCACAGGACGCTCTGGCTGCCATGGTCGACGGATTCCAGGTCGAAGAGCCGCTCGAGATCGGTGAACTCTGGGCTCTGCCGTCTTTTATCCGCTTCGTTCTGATCGAAAACCTTCGTCGTATCGCCACCCGCGTCGACCGTTCCCGCAACATGCGCCGTCGTGCGAACGATGTAGCCGACGAAGTCATTAGGCTGAACGACGAAGCCGCCAGTGCGGATGTGCTCAAGAGCATTGAGGCGCTCACCAGCGACAACACGTTCATCACCCAGTTTCTTTATCGTCTGCGCAATGCCTCCCAGACCTCAGGTTTTGCGGTAACCTGGCTGGAGCAGCGGCTCGAGCAGGCCGGCACCGATGTCGAAGAGGTGATGCTCGCCGAACAGAACCGGCTTTCGTCCGGCAATGTGACGATGGGCAATATCATCAAGAGCCTGCGTCACATCGATGACACGGAGTGGAGCGTCTGGTTCGAAGAAGTTTCGCAGATCGACAAGATCTTCCGAGACCGCACGGATTACGAAGCCCTCGATTTCGGTTCGCGAAACGCCTACCGCAACCGTATCGAACAGATCGCCCGCCGCTCCCGCAGGAGCGAAAGCGAGGTCGCCAATGCGGCCATCAGCCTTGCAGAGCAAGCAGCCGGGGAAAGCGACGATCCACGCGAAAGCAATATCGGCGCCTTCATCGTCGGACGCCGGCGCAGGGAACTGGAAGCTGCAGTCGGTTACAAGCCGCTTATCGTGCAGCAGACGGTCCGTCTTGTTCGACGGCTCAACTGGTTCGCAATTGCGGGTCCGGTCATATTCCTGACCGTGCTGGCGATGGCAATTGCCGGCTGGTTCCTCGTCCAGGCGAATATGCCGCTGCCGGTCGTGTTCTTCTTTCTGCTGATGTTCGCCCTCCCTGCTTCGGAAGGTGCAACCGGCCTGTTCAATACACTGGTGACCTATGTGGTCCGTCCGGCACGCCTCGTCGGGTATGAATTCAAAGAAGGCATCCCGGACGACGCCAGAACGCTCGTCGCGGTGCCGTGCCTGATTACCGACCGCGACACGGTCGATGAACTCATACGGAACCTCGAAGTCCACTATCTCGCCAATCCCCGTGGCGAAATCTATTTCGCGTTGCTGAGCGACTGGCGTGACAGCAAGCTCGAAGAGACGGACGCGGATCTGGAAATCCTCGATTATGCCAAGCGCGAGATTGCGGCACTCAGCGCCAAGTATGCTCATGACGGCAAGACGCGCTTCTATCTCCTGCATCGGCGTCGCCTCTTCAATCCGAACGAAGGCGCGTGGATGGGCTGGGAGCGCAAGCGCGGAAAGCTGCATGAACTGAACCTGCTGCTTCGGGGTGATCAGGATACGACCTATCTGCCGGGCGCCAACATGGTCCCCTCGGACGTCCAGTACGTCATGACACTCGACGCCGATACGCGTCTGATGCGGGATGCGGTGACGAAACTTGTCGGCAAAATGCATCATCCCATCAACCGTCCGGTGCTCGATCCGAAGAGCAACCGTGTGATTCATGGCTATGGGCTGATGCAACCGCGCGTCACGCCATCGCTGACGACCGGTAAGGAGGCATCCGTCTTCCAGCGCGTCTTCTCTGTCGGCCGAGGGCTGGATCCCTATGTCTTCACGGTGTCCGACGTTTATCAGGATTTGACCGGCGAGGGCACGTTTACCGGTAAAGGCCTCTATCATGTCGATGCTTTCGAAGCATCGCTCAAAGGCCGGATCGACGAAAATTCCGTCCTTTCGCACGATCTCCTGGAAGGCTCTTTTGCCCGCTGCGCCCTCATCACCGACATCGAACTGGTCGAGGATTTCCCGGTTCGGTACGAGGTCGAGGTTTCCCGTCAGCATCGCTGGGCCCGGGGCGACTGGCAGTTGCTTCCCTATATTCTCGATCCGACGCGCGGCGTGACTGCACTCGGCCGCTGGAAAATGATCGACAATCTGCGCCGCTCGCTCACCCCGATCGCCTGGTTTTTCGCATCCGTTCTCGGCTGGTACTTCATGGATCCGCTCGGCGCGCTGATCTGGCAGATCCTGCTGATTTTCCTCCTCTTCGTGGCGCCGACACTCTCTCTGGTGACAGGTCTGCTTCCGCGCTCGACCGATATCGTGCCTGGTGCGCATTTCTATTCGCTCTGGTCGGATATGCGTTCGGCAAACGCGCAGGTCGCACTTCGCGTCGTCTTCATTGCCGATACCGCCTGCATCATGACGGACGCGATCGCGCGCTCGCTCTACCGGTTGTTCTTCAGCCGCAAGCTGATGCTGGAATGGCGTACGGCCGCATCGATCCAGTCGAGTGCCCAAGGCAGCCCGCAGGACTATTATCGCGCGATGTGGCATGCGCCCACGATTGCCGTTCTGAGCATCATCCTTTCGGCTCTGCCCGGCGACAACGCGTTTCTGGTGGGCATTCCTTTCGCCGTGCTCTGGATCTTTTCTCCGCTCGTTGCGTGGTATGTAAGCCAGTCGGCGGAAACGGAAGATCGCCTTTTCGTTCCGGATACGGTCTCCGTTGAACTACGCAAGATCGCTCGCCGCACCTGGCGGTATTTCGAGACCTTTGTAACGCTCGAGCAGAACTACCTGCCGCCGGACAATTTCCAGGAACGCCCGGATCCAATCATCGCTAAGCGCACCTCGCCCACCAATATCGGGGTCTACTTGCTGTCGACGATCTCGGCGCGCCATTTCGGCTGGATCAGCTTCACGGATACGATCGAGCGTCTCGAGCAGACGATCTCGACGATCGAAAAAATGGAGAAATTCCGTGGGCATCTGTACAACTGGTATCATAGCGATACGCTGAAGCCGCTTGGCCAACCCTACATCTCGGCAGTCGACAGCGGCAATCTTGCCGGTCATCTAATTGCGATTTCATCCGCCTGCCGCATGTGGGCCGAAGCGCCGTCAGCCCACCTGCAGGGCAATCTCGATGGTATCGGCGATGTCGCCGGCATCCTCGCCGAAACGTTGACCGCTCTGCCCGATGACCGCAAGACAGTGCGCCCGTTGCGCCGCCGGCTTGAGGAGCGCATCGCCGGCTTCGGAAACGCGCTTGCCGCCGTCAAGCGGGAGCACGAGTTTGCATCGATCCGCATCATCAACCTGACGGTTCTGGCGCGTGAGATCCAGAAACTGGCGACCAATCTCGATCATGAGGTTCGTTCGGTTCAGAGTGACGAGGTAACCCGCTGGTCGGCATCCCTAGTCAACGTCTGCGAAGCGCATATCGCCGACAACGTCTTTGATAATTCCAATATGGAGTCGCTGCGCGGGCGGCTGGCTGCGTTGAGGGACCGTGCCCGGACGATCGCGTTCTCGATGGACTTCAGCTTCCTATTCCGCAAGGAACGCCGGCTGCTTTCGATCGGTTATCGTGTCGACAGCAACGAATTGGACGAAGCCTGTTATGACTTGCTGGCGTCCGAATGCCGCCTGACCAGCCTGTTTGCGATCGCCAAGGGCGACCTGCCGACGGAGCACTGGTATCGCCTGGGTCGTCAGGTCGTGCCGATCGGTGCGCAGGGCGCCCTGGTATCCTGGTCGGGTTCGATGTTCGAATATCTGATGCCGCCGCTCGTCATGCAGGAGCGACAAGGGGGCATCCTGAACCAGACCAACAATCTCGTGGTCAAGGAGCAGATGAACCACGGCAAGCGGCTCGGCACGCCATGGGGCATTTCGGAAGCCGCCTTTAATGCCCGCGACCATTTGTTCAACTATCAGTACACGAATTTCGGTGTGCCAACGCTCGGCCTGAAGCGTGGCCTCGGCCAGAACGCCGTCATAGCCCCCTATGCCTCGATCCTCGCCAGTCAGTATGATCCGATCTCGGCTGCCGAGAACCTGGCGGAGCTGCGCTCCCTCGGCGCGCTCGGCATGTTCGGCTTCCACGACGCCGTCGACTTCACCCCGACCCGTGTTCCGGAGGGGCAGCGTTGCGCGGTGGTTTACAACTACTACGCACACCATCACGGCATGTCGATCGCAGCGATCGCCAACGTGGTGATGAATGGCCTGCTGCGCGAATTCTTCCACTCCGATCCGGTAATCGAGGCAGCCGAACTCCTTCTGCAGGAAAAGGCTCCGCGCGACATCCCGGTCATGAGTGCAAAGCACGAGGAGACGCCTGGCAAGGGTCAGGGCGAACTGCTGCGTCCGGAAATCCGCACGATCACCAATCCGGCGACCAAGGACCGCGAACTCGTTCTTCTGTCGAATGGCCATTATTCGGTGATGCTCACTGCGACCGGATCCGGCTATTCCCGCTGGAACGGCATGTCGGTCGCCCGGTGGAAGCCGGATCCCACGGAGGATCGATGGGGCCAGTTCCTGTTCCTTCGCGACACGGCGACCGGCGAATGGTGGTCGGCGACCTCCGAGCCTCGTCGTGTGGAAGGCGAGACGACCAAAGCTATCTTCAGCGACGAGCGCGCCGAGTTCCACAAAACCGTTGGCGACTTCACCAGCACGGTGGAGTGCATCGTCGCGACCGAGCACGATGCGGAGGGTCGTCGCCTGACCCTGCTGAATATGGGTACGGAGGATCGCTTCATCGAAGTCACCTCCTATATGGAGCCCGTGCTGGCTCCGGAAGATGACGACAATGCCCACCCCGTCTTTTCGCGGATGTTTGTCCGTACCGAGATCGGCAAACGCGGCGATGTGATCCGGGCGTGGCGCAACAAGCGAAACCCCGGCGATCCCGACATGGTGATTGCGCATCTTGCTGCCGACAACGCAGGGTCTGCACGGCCCACGGAGTTCGAGACCGACAGACGGAAGTTCCTCGGCCGTGGTCGCACGCTTGCGGAAGCGGCCGCCTTCGACCCCGGCGCGACGCTTTCCGGAACGGACGGCTTTACGCTCGACCCGATCCTGTCGCTGCGCCGCGTCGTGAGGGTACCGGCGGGCAAGAAGGTGAGCGTCATCTTCTGGACGATTGCCGCTCCCAAACGCGAGGAACTCGACCAGGCGATCGAGCGGTACCGTCATCCGGACGCTTTCCAGGCGGAACTGACGCAGGCTTGGACCCGTACGCAGGTGCAGATGCGTCATCTCGGCGTGTCGTCCCAGGATGCCGCGGCATTCCAGCATCTGGCGCGTTACCTGATCTATCCGGATATGCAGCTCCGGGCGGACCAGGCGACGATTCAGGCTTCAATGCAGCCGCAATCGTCTCTGTGGCCTTCGGCGATTTCGGGCGATTTCCCGATCTTTACGCTGCGTATCAACGACGATGCTGATATGGCGGTCGCGAAGGAGGCGATGAGCGCTCAGGAATATCTGCGTTCGCGTGGGGTCATCTCGGATCTGGTGATCTTCAACGAGCGCGCAGCCTCCTATGCGCAGGAAATGCAGCACGCGATCGAGTATCTGTCGGAGAATGCCCGTCGTCTCGGTCAGCAGGAAGGGCAGCGTCAGCATGTCTTCTCCCTTCGCCGCGACATCCTGGACGAGACGGCGTCGGAAGGTCTTGTAGCCGCATCGCGCGTCGTTCTGCATGCGCGCAACGGCAAGATCAGTGACCAGCTCAACCGGACAGCATCCATTTTCGCACCCGCCAAGGATCAGGTAATCGAGATAGACCGGCGTCCGCTGCTGAACGGCGAAGTCTTCCAGCCGCCCGCTGAGGCGGAAGCACCTGCCGACCTTGAGTTCTGGAACGGATATGGCGGCTTCTCAAAGGACGGCGGCGAATATGTCGTGCGCCTCAGGGGCGGGCAGGCAACCCCGCAGCCGTGGATCAACGTGATCTCGAACGAGAAGTTCGGTTTCCATGTGTCGGCGGAAGGGGCGGGCTTCACCTGGGCTCGGAACTCTCGCGACTACCAGCTTACGCCGTGGAGCAACGATCCGGTCATCAATCGGCCAGGCGAGGCCTTCTACGTCTGCGACCAGGACAGCGGCACCGTATCGACCCCCTTCGCGGCTCTGTCGCGCAAGCCGGAAATAAAATTCGAAGCCCGGCACGGGCTCGGCTATTCGGTGTTCGCATCAGAAGATAACGGTTTGAAACTCGAGCTGACGCAGACGGTTGACCGCACGCGCCCGGCAAAACTCACGTCGTTCTTCCTCCGCAATATCGGTTCCGAAGTTCGCAGGCTGCGCGTGTACGGATATGCGGAATGGCTGCTGGGTAGCAATCCTGCCCGGACCATCCCGTTCATTCTGTCTACCCGCGACGAGGAAGCGGGCACGCTCTTCGCCACGAATCCTTACAGCATCGATCATCGCCGCTTTGCTTTCATGGCTATGCGGGAGATGCCATCCGGCTTTACGACAAGCCGGCGCGAATTCATCGGCCGCTTCGGTTCGGTACAGCTGCCTGCGGCAGTCGTGTCCGCTTCCGCTCTTAGCGGTTCTCTCGATCTTGATGGCGATCCGTGCGCGGCACTCGCCTATGACATCGAGTTGGCGCCCGGCGAAGAGAAGAGGATAACCTTCTTCCTGGGCGATGCCGAGACCCAGGAAGACGCTGGGGCGCTTGTCGCCGAGCTGCGGGCAGAGGATTTCGAAACGGTTCTCGACGCAAATCGCGAGTTTTGGAGAGGATTTACCGGTCGCCTGAAGATTTCCACGCCGGACAAGTCTCTCGATAACCTGGTCAACCACTGGCTTCCATATCAGGCGCTCGGTTGCCGCATCATGGCGCGCACCGCCTTCTATCAGTCGTCCGGAGCTTATGGCTTCCGCGACCAACTGCAGGACACTTTGGCCTTCCTGGTTCAGGAGCCGTCGCTGGCGCGGCATCAAATCCTTCACGCCGCGTCGCGCCAATTCCACGAAGGCGACGTGCAACATTGGTGGTTGCCGAATTCCGGCGCCGGTGTCCGCACGATGATTTCGGACGACGTGGTCTGGCTCGCCTATGCGGCGCATCAATACGTCTCGGCGACAGGCGACAAATCGCTGCTGGATGAGCCGGTTGCTTTTCTCGAGGGTCCTGTTCTCGAAAAACACAAGCACGACTCGTTCTTCAAACCGGAGATATCCTCAGAAACGGCTACCGTTTACGAGCATGCCGCCAAGGCACTCGATATTGCCGTTGCCCGCACCGGGGAAAAAGGCCTGCCTTTGATCCTCGGCGGCGACTGGAACGACGGCATGAACCGTGTCGGTATAGGCGGCCGCGGTATGAGCGTCTGGCTAGGCTGGTTCCTTGCAAGTGCCTTGCGGAGCTTCCTGCCATACGCTTCCGAGCGAAACGACCAACCGCGTGTCGAAAGCTGGACGGCGCATCTGGAGACTCTGAAGCAGGCGCTGGAGAAAGCGGGCTGGGACGGGAGCTATTACCGCCGCGGTTACTTCGACGACGGTTCTCCGCTTGGCTCGATTTCGAGCGACGAATGCCGGATCGATTCGCTTGCACAGTCCTGGAGCGTGCTTTCGGGCGAAGGCGATCCCGAGCGGGGGAGCCAAGCGATGAACGCCGTTCTGGAAAAGCTCGTTGACGAGCAGGCAGGGATTATCCGTCTCTTCACCCCGCCTTTCCAGGAAACGCGCAAAGATCCCGGCTATATCCGCGCCTATCCGCCCGGCGTCCGCGAAAACGGCGGTCAGTATACGCATGCGGCGATCTGGGTGGTGCTGGCTCTTGCTGCTTTGAAGCGGGGAGACGACGCCTGGAAATGCTTCCAGATCCTCAATCCGATCAATCACGCGCTCAGCCGTGAGGCGGCTGATACCTATCGCGTGGAGCCCTATGTGGTTGCCGCCGACGTCTATGGGCACGGCTCCTATACCGGCCGAGGCGGCTGGAGCTGGTATACGGGTTCCGCCGGCTGGCTTTATCGTGCGGCAGTCGAAGGCATTCTCGGCATCCGGCGCCAAGGCGACCGGTTGTTCGTGAATCCCGTGCTACCGGCAGGCTGGAACGGCTTCACTGCTGAAATCACCATTGATGAAGTCGCGCACAAGATCGCGGTGGAAAGTGGCAAAGTCACCATCAATGGGCAGTCCGTCAGCGAGGGAGAAGGGTTCCTCCTCAAGACGTCGTCGACACGAGTAACTGAGTTCACCAACTGAGATCAGGTCACGGTGAGAAAAAAAAGCCCGCCGCCATGGAAATGGCGGCGGGCTTTTTCGCGTGGTCCGCTTCGGTTCAGGCCGTTTGCGGCAGCGGCCCTTCGGGCTGTTTCTCATCTTCGTCGTTCAGAATACCGCTGGCCTTGAGAAGCGAAGCAAAACGGCCACCGCTCTGGCTGAGCTCGTCATAGGTGCCCATCTCGATGATCCGGCCATTGTCGAGGAAGATCACCTTGTTGGCATCGCGAACGGTCGAGAGCCGGTGGGCGATAATAAAGGTGGTACGGTCCTGGCGCAGCCTGTCTATCGCGGCCTTCACACGGGCTTCCGTCTCCACATCCAATGCACTGGTGGCCTCGTCGAGTACGAGGATAGGTGCGTTCTTGAGGATGGCGCGGGCAATGGCGATTCGTTGACGTTCGCCGCCCGAGAGGCGATTGCCACGCTCCCCGACCGGGGTCTCGTACCCGACCAACCGGCTTTCGATGAACTCTGTCGCCGCCGCTGCTTCGGCCGCTCTCGCGATATCCTCTTCGGTGGCGCCCTCGCGCCCGAGGCGAATATTCTCGCTGATCGAACGGTTCAACAGTCCCGCGTCCTGGAATACGGTGGCAATGGATTGGCGGAGCGATTTGCGCGTGATCTTGCTGATATCGGTGCCGTCGATGAGGATCTTGCCCTCCTGGGGATCGTAGACCCGCTGCAGGAGGTTGATAAGGGTCGTCTTGCCGGCACCTGTCGGGCCGACGATCGCAACTGTCTCCCCGGCATTTGCGGTGAAGGAGATGTTGTGGACGCCCTGGCTCGTGCTGGCGAAGCCGAAGGAGACGTTTCGAAATTCCACCTCGCCCCGAACGTCAGACAGCTCGCCGGCATCGACCGGTTCGGCGCGCTCCTCGACTGAATCCTCAAGCGCGAAGAAGTCTTCGAGCTTGGCCCGTGCTTCAAAAATCTGTGTGGCGAACTGGCGCAGAAGATCGAGGCGCCCGATGAGAAGATTTGCAAAGCCGATAAAGGCGACGACGTCCCCGACACGCAGTTCGCCCTGTTGGACAAGCACGGTGCCGATCACGAGAATAACGCCCATCGATACTGTCGAGGCCGTACGATTCAGAGCGCTGGCAAGGGCCCACCAATCGAGCACCGGATATTGGGCGGCGAGCAGGTCCTTCGTGTAGTTCTTTAGTGCCTTGGTTTCAGCCTCGATCCGGTTGTAGCTATGCAGCACCGAGACGTTGCTGATGGCGTCGCTCACATGTGAAAAGACTGTGTGGTAGTGGCTTTCAACAGAGGCTTGCCCTTCCTTGGTGCGGTTCATCACCGTCACACCGATGATCCAGTAGAGGATGCTCAGCACCAGAAGGACGAGGCTCAGTCTCCAGTCCATGGAGATGGCTGTCGGAACCAGGAGAACCAAAGCGACTGCCGTGGCAAGATGCGTGCGCATGAATTCGAGCCATAAACCGAACAGGCTTTCGGCGGCACGCAGCAGGGTGTGCAGAGCATTCGACGTACCGCGTTGGCTGTGCCACGCGAGCGGCATGGAGATGATTCGCCCGAAGGCCTCAGTCAGCAAGGATGCGCGGCGTCCATGGGCGAGCCGGTCGGCTTCCCTTGCAACAAGCACATAGGCGATTGTATTGAAAACGCCAAATCCAGCCCAGAGCATCAACACAGGGGTAACGTTGCCACCTGAGGAAATGGCATCAATGATTCGGCCGAAAAGGATCGGCTCTGCGATGGTAATGATCGCGAGCACGATATTGGCGACGACCACTGCGGTAACCCGCCATTTGTTCTTCGCCAGATATTTCAGTGCTCGGGCATAAACCTGGAACAGCGTCAACGAATACCACCTCATTCATATGGAGCCGCAACTGCGTCGTGCTTGGTACTTAAAGATCGGAAACGGCAATTCCGCGACGAAGCGGGCGATTAACAGCCCTTCTGCCAGAAATGTTCCTTATACGGCAAGCCTTTGTAAAGCTGGCTTCTGGGCTGACCTCGAAGTAACTCTTTTCAAGCCGTCAAGAGGCTAAATTTTGCGGTATACCTTCAACGAATGATAACTATGCTAGTCAACTATGGCCCGGGGAATTAACTGAAATTTCACGCAAACAAAAGACGCAGATGGGCATTGCGGGGGCAGTCTTGAACATTCAGCTGATCATACAGCTCCTGGTATTGGCAGGTGAGACCAAGGCGGAGGCTGAGTTGACGGCCCAGCTTGAATCCCTGCTGGCGGCCTATGGCTTTGAATACTATGGCGTACTGATACAGCCTCGACTCAACGAAAATCCCATGGACCTGCTGCTGGCAGGCCGCTGGCCCAACGGTTGGCCGCAGGTGTATGTTACCCGCAGATATGTTCTCATCGATCCAACCATCCGGATGTTGAGTATCGCGCAAAGGCCGTTCCGCTGGCGCGACGCACTTTTTACGCTCAGGAACGATCCGCACCGGCAGCGCATGCAACGAATGATGCAGGAAGGAATTCGCTACGGTCTGCAGGACGGTTATATCTTTCCGGTCTATGGTCGCAACGGGCTTCTGGGAACGATGACGGTCGGTGGCCGGCCCGTCGATCTTTCGCCTGCCGAGATGGCGCTGTTCGATGCGGCTGCGAAAAAGGTCTTCTGGCGCTTTATGGAGATGCGGGGTGAGGCTGCAGCGCTTGAGGCCGCAGCCCAAGTCGACACGCAGCTTACGCGCCGAGAGATGGAAGTCGTCGGATTGCTTGCGGAGGGCTTGACCTCCAACGAAATCGCAAAGTCGCTGGAGATATCCAGCCATACCGTCGACTGGTATATCAACGGTTTGCAGGAGAAGCTGCGGGCAAAGAACCGTCAGCATGTCGTTGCCTCTGCCTTCCGTATGGGATTGGTGACTTGAGCAACCGCCGATGACCGAATTATGACAATAATTTAGCGCCAGGCTTCCAGGGAAATTGCACTGAGGCGATTAAGGCGATATGGGTTCTTCGCAGTGCAGCATTTCGATGGCGCCTGGGGAGGTCCGTTTTGCCGATTTCGAAGATTCTCGTTGCCAACCGGTCTGAAATTGCGATCCGCGTTTTTCGGGCTGCGAACGAACTGGGTATTAAAACGGTTGCGATCTGGGCGGAGGAGGACAAACTCTCGCTGCACCGTTTCAAAGCCGACGAAAGCTACCAGGTTGGCCGCGGCCCGCATCTTCCGCGGGACCTGGGGCCGATCGAAAGTTATCTCTCTATCCCCGAAATTATCCGCGTTGCCAAATTGTCCGGCGCGGACGCCATCCATCCCGGATATGGGCTTCTTTCGGAGAGCCCGGAATTTGTCGAAGCCTGCGACGCTGCCGGTATCACCTTCATCGGCCCGAGGGCCGAGACGATGCGTCAGCTCGGCAACAAGGTGGCGGCCCGCAATCTGGCGATTTCAGTCGGCGTACCGGTCGTTCCGGCAACGGAGCCCCTGCCGGATGACTTGGCGGAAGTGGCCAGAATGGCAGCGACGATCGGCTATCCGGTGATGCTGAAAGCCTCCTGGGGCGGCGGCGGGCGCGGAATGCGCGTCATCCGCGCCGAAGCAGATCTCGCCCGCGAGGTGACTGAAGCCAAGCGCGAGGCCATGGCTGCCTTCGGCAAGGACGAGGTCTATCTGGAAAAGCTCGTGGAGCGGGCACGCCACGTGGAGAGCCAGATTCTCGGCGATACCCACGGCAATGCCGTGCATCTTTTCGAGCGAGACTGTTCGATCCAGCGGCGCAACCAGAAGGTCGTGGAACGTGCCCCGGCCCCCTATCTGTCGGAAGCGCAGCGGCAGGAATTGGCCAACTATTCGCTGAAGATCGCCAAGGCGACGAATTATATCGGCGCCGGCACGGTCGAGTATCTGATGGATGCCGATACCGGCAAATTCTACTTCATCGAAGTCAATCCGCGTATCCAGGTCGAGCATACGGTGACCGAAGTTGTCACCGGCATCGATATCGTCAAGGCGCAGATTCATATCCTCGAAGGCTTTGCGATCGGCACGCCGGAATCGGGCGTTCCGGCCCAGGAGAATATCCGCCTCAACGGTCATGCGCTCCAGTGCCGTATCACAACGGAAGATCCCGAGCACAATTTCATTCCGGACTACGGCCGTATCACCGCCTATCGTTCGGCGGCCGGCTTCGGCATCCGCCTCGATGGCGGCACGGCCTATTCGGGTGCGGTCATCACCCGCTATTATGATCCGTTGCTGGTCAAGGTGACAGCCGCCGGCTCGACGCCGCAGGAGGCGATCAGCCGCATGGATCGGGCGCTGCGCGAGTTCCGGATTCGCGGCGTGGCGACCAATCTCACCTTCCTCGAAGCGATCATCGGTCACCCGAAGTTTCGCGACAATTCCTATACGACGCGGTTCATCGACACGACGCCTGAGCTCTTCGAGCAGGTCAAACGGCAGGATCGCGCAACCAAGCTGCTGACCTATCTTGCCGACGTAACGGTGAACGGCCATCCGGAAACCAAGGGCCGGCCAATGCCTTCAGAACAGATGGCAAAGCCGATCATCCCTTATATCAACGGTGATATCCCGGACGGCACGAAACAACGCCTCGATGTCCTTGGTCCGAAGAAGTTCGCCGAATGGATGCGAAGTGAACAGCGCGTGCTGATGACCGACACGACGATGCGTGACGGACATCAATCGTTGCTCGCGACCCGGATGCGCACGTATGATATCGCCCGTGTCGCCGGCGTATATGCACGGGCGCTTCCCAATCTCTTTTCGCTGGAGTGCTGGGGCGGGGCGACCTTTGATGTCTCGATGCGCTTCCTGACCGAAGATCCCTGGGAGCGGTTGGCGTTGATCCGCGAGGGAGCTCCGAACCTGCTCCTGCAGATGCTTTTGCGTGGAGCCAACGGCGTTGGCTACAAGAACTATCCTGATAACGTCGTCAAATATTTTGTCCGCCAAGCGGCGAAGGGCGGCATCGATCTCTTCCGCGTTTTCGATTGCTTGAATTGGGTCGAGAACATGCGTGTCTCGATGGATGCCGTTCAGGAGGAAAACAGGCTCTGTGAAGCGGCGATCTGCTATACGGGCGATCTCCTGAACTCTGCCCGGCCGAAATACGACCTCAAATATTACGTCGCTTTGGCCGAGGAACTGGAAAAGGCGGGTGCCCATATCATCGCGCTGAAGGATATGGCAGGCCTTCTGAAGCCCGCCGCCGCTCGCGTCCTGTTCAAGGCGCTGCGCGAGGCCACCAGCCTGCCGATCCACTTTCATACGCATGACACGTCCGGCATATCTGCTGCCACCGTGCTTGCCGCAGTCGATGCAGGCGTCGACGCAGTCGATGCGGCCATGGATGCGCTGTCGGGGAATACGTCGCAGCCGTGCCTCGGATCGATCGTCGAGGCGCTGTCGGGCACCGAGCGTGACCCTGGTCTTGATCCGGAATGGATCCGTCGCATTTCCTTCTATTGGGAAGCGGTGCGGGCCCAATATGCAGCCTTTGAAAGCGATCTCAAGGGACCGGCTTCCGAAGTCTATCTCCATGAAATGCCGGGCGGCCAGTTCACCAATCTCAAGGAGCAGGCCCGCTCGCTCGGCCTTGAAACCAAATGGCATAAGGTCGCCCAAACCTATGCCGACGTGAACCAGATGTTCGGCGACATCGTCAAGGTGACGCCGTCCTCGAAGGTCGTCGGCGACATGGCGCTGATGATGGTCTCCCAGGACCTGACGGTGGCCGATGTCGAGAACCCAGCCAAGGATATCGCCTTTCCGGAATCGGTCGTTTCCATGCTGAAGGGCGATCTTGGCCAGCCGCCGTCCGGTTGGCCGGAAGCGTTGCAGAAGAAGGCGCTGAAGGGCGAAGAACCCTATACAGCGCGTCCGGGCTCGCTGCTGGCGGAAGCCGATCTCGATGCAGAACGCAAGGTCATCGAGGAGAAGCTCGGCAGAAAGATCGACGACTTCGAGTTCGCCTCCTATCTTATGTATCCCAAGGTGTTTACCGATTTTGCCTTGGCGATCGATACCTATGGACCGGTTTCCGTCCTGCCGACACCTGCGTATTTCTACGGGCTGAAGGATGGCGAGGAACTGTTTGCGGATATCGAGAAAGGCAAGACGCTGGTCATCGTCAATCAGGCGATGAGCGCTACCGATGCGCAGGGCATGGTGACGGCCTTCTTCGAACTGAACGGTCAGCCGCGCCGCATCAAGGTGCCGGACCGGGCGCATGGCGCATCCGGGGGCGCGAATCGCCGCAAGGCTGAGCTTGGCAATGGTCTGCATCTCGGCGCCCCCATGCCTGGCGTGATCTCGACAGTCGCCGTCTCCACCGGCCAATCGGTCAAGGCTGGCGACGTGTTGCTCTCTATCGAAGCGATGAAGATGGAAACCGCGCTCCATGCGGAAAAGGACGGCGTGATCGCGGAAGTCCTCGTCAAGGCAGGCGACCAGATCGATGCGAAGGATCTGCTGATCGTCTACGGCGGCTGATTTTACCGACTTTATTTCTGAGATTCGTCGATGTTAGAGGCGCCACCCTTCCGGATGGCGCCTCCTATCTTTTGTCCCGTTGCCAATCCCGAGAACCTTTTGGATCGTTGCCGGTTTCGTTCGCACATAATTTGTGAGACACGGGCCGCCAATGCGCCGTTGCAATTTCAATCGATTTAAATATGGTCGCGACAACCAGAAGGATTGGACGTATGGATACTCGCGCACCTCTTAATTCTCCTATTCGGTCTGAAAAATTCATTACCCGCGAAAGGGTAGGCGTATCGCTGCTGTTCCTGATGAACGGCTTCATGGTGGGCGCATGGGCTCCGAAAATTCCTGAATTTGCAAGCCGCCTCAGCCTGGACGAAGGGGCTCTCGGGTTGATGATCCTGACATTCGGGCTCGGATCGATCGTGATGATGCCGCTCGCCGGCAGCCAGATCGCCCGCTTCGGATCGAGCCAGGTTTCCAAATGGACGGCGGTTTTGCTCACGCCGACGTTGCTGTTTCTGACTTGGGTCGGCGGCATCTGGACCGGCGCAATCGCAATCTTCCTTTTCGGTGGCCTGATCGGGGCAATGGATGTCGCGATGAATGCGAATGCGGTTTCCGTCGAGAAGCGCATGCGGCGTGCCATCATGTCCTCCTGCCACGCCTTCTGGAGCTTAGGCGGCCTAATCGGCTCCTCGACCGGCGGCTTCCTGATTGAGCATATAGGGGTTTCCGCGCATGCGATCCTCGTCACAGCACTGGCGGCGCTGATGATCGTCGCGGCCTGGCGGACGGTGTTGCATGACGCACCGCATCCCGACGAGGGGCATCATGGCAAGAGTCGCCTGCCGCTTTCGCCGCTTCCCTGGCTGCTTGGCATCATGGCCCTGTTCTGCATGATACCGGAAGGCGCGATCCTCGACTGGGGTGCGCTTTATCTCCGTAACGAACTTGCGGCTTCCGTCACGCTGTCCGGTTTCGCGTTCGCTGCTTTCTCTCTGACCATGGCGGCGATGCGTTTTGCGGGTGACCTCATCCGCGACCGGTTCGGCGCCGTCATGACGCTTCGCGTCTGTTCAGTGATTGCAATCCTTGGTCTGCTGTTGATCGGCTTTGCCGAGAATACGGCAATGGCGATCGCGGGCTTTGCGCTGACGGGTATCGGCATTTCCAACATCGTGCCGATCGCCTTTTCCGCCGCCGGCAACCTGCCCGGGATGGCACCCGGTGTCGGTCTCTCGGTCGTTACGACGATGGGATATTCCGGCATTCTCGTGGCGCCGTCGGCAATCGGCTTCATTGCAGAGCACACCGGGCTTGCCGTGATCTTTGCAGCCCTCTCCATCCTGATCGCAGTGGCATTGCTGCTGTCACCGCTTGCAAGGCATGCCGACAACGCCCATCACTAAAAAAGGCGCAATCGCGCGCTGATGGAAGAAGAGAGCCTGCTGCGATAAAGTGCGCGGCCAGCCGGTTGACAAGCCGCAAGCCATACGCCACCTGAAAGGCGCTCCTATTTTCAAGGCGACGAGAAGTTCCATGTCCTCACCCGTCGATTACGATCCCAAGCCGCGGCGTGCCACTGTTGCGGTCGATGTCGGTGGCGTCATCGTCGGCGGCGGCGCGCCGGTCGTCGTTCAGTCGATGACCAATACGGATACTGCCGACATTGATGCGACGGTCGCGCAGGTCGCCGCGCTCTACAAGGCGGGTTCGGAAATCGTCCGCATCACCGTCGACCGTGACGAGAGTGCTGCAGCGGTACCAAAAATCCGCGAGCGCTTGTTGCGGCTCGGCATGGACGTGCCGTTGGTCGGCGACTTCCACTATATCGGCCATAAGCTGCTTGCCGACCATCCGGCCTGCGCCGAAGCGCTGGCTAAATATCGCATCAATCCGGGCAATGTCGGTTTCAAGGACAAAAAGGACAAGCAGTTCGGCGACATCATCGAGATGGCGATCCGCTACGACAAGCCGGTGCGCATCGGCGTCAACTGGGGTTCGCTCGACCAGGATCTCCTGACCATGTTGATGGACCGCAACGCCGCCGAGGGTTCGCCGCTTTCCGCCCGTCAGGTCATGCATGAGGCCATCGTCCAATCCGCGCTAATTTCCGCAGAGCTTGCCGAGCAGATCGGCCTGCCACGCAACCGGATCATTCTGTCGGCTAAGGTCAGCCAGGTGCAGGACCTGATCGCTGTCTATTCCATGCTTGCCGAGCGCTCCAACCACGCGCTGCACCTTGGCCTCACCGAAGCCGGCATGGGATCGAAAGGCATCGTCGCCTCGTCTGCGGCAATGGGTTATGTGCTGCAGCATGGGATCGGCGACACGATCCGGGTCTCGCTGACGCCGGAGCCGAATGGCGACCGCACCCGCGAGGTTCAGGTGGCGCAGGAGCTGCTGCAGGTCATGGGATTCCGCCAGTTCTTGCCGGTGGTCGCGGCCTGTCCCGGTTGCGGCCGCACGACGTCGACAGTTTTCCAGGAGCTGGCGCAGAACATCCAGAACGACATCCGCAAGAACATGCCGGTCTGGCGCGAGAGATATCCAGGCGTCGAAGCGCTTAACGTCGCCGTCATGGGCTGCATCGTCAACGGGCCCGGCGAAAGCAAGCATGCCGATATCGGCATTTCGCTGCCCGGCACCGGCGAGACGCCGGCGGCACCGGTTTTCATCGATGGCCAGAAGGCTATGACGCTGCGCGGCCCGAACATCGCCGCCGATTTCGAGAAACTCGTCATCGAGTATATCGAACAGCGCTTCGGGCACCGCTCGGCTGCAGAGTAATTTGGTTCCCAAGAGCCGCCACGCCAACACGTTGCAATCGTCGACGAGGTTGGTCAGTCCCGGAATGCCAGCTGTTGGACAAAAGGGGCTACCGAGTGCCGAAGCCTCTCCTCGCTATTGCCGCAATTCGTGGTAAATGAGATGTCACCATTGACGACGGGGACTTCAACTTCATGCTCAAGAAAATCGCAATCGTCGCACTTTGCGCGACCTATCTCTCTGCCTGCACCACAACCGACCCGTATACGGGTGAACAAAAGGTTTCCAACACCGCTGGTGGTGCCGTGATCGGTGCCGGCCTGGGCGCACTTGCCGGCGGGCTGACGGGAGGACGCCATGCGGGTCGCAATGCTCTGATCGGCGCCGGTATCGGTGCGCTTGCCGGCGGCGGGATTGGCGCCTATATGGACAATCAGGAAGCGGAATTACGTGCCGAGCTTCAGGGCACGGGCGTTTCCGTGACGCGCGTCGGCGACCGCATCATCCTCAACATGCCGTCCAACATCACCTTTGCGACCGACCAGGATCAGGTGATCCCGCCATTCTACAGAACCCTCGATTCGGTAGCGGTCGTGCTGAACAAGTTCAACAAGACCTTTATCGATGTAAACGGGCATACCGATTCGACCGGCAGCCTCTCGCATAACCAAGGGCTGTCGGAACGCCGTGCTGCGTCGGTTGCGAACTATCTGGCAGGCCGCGGGGTCGACCAGCGCCGCATGTCGACGATGGGTTTTGGTCCGTCGCAACCGGTTGCGTCTAACGCGACCTCGGATGGTCGCGCGCAGAACCGTCGCGTCGAAGTGGCGATCGCTCCGATCACCCAGGGCTGATTTGAGAACTCGGCGAGCCGCTCAGATGCGGCTCGTCAGAAGCTTGAACCCGGCGACGCTGTAGAAGACGGCCATTGTGCCTTCGATCCAGCGTCGCGCGCTCCTGTAACTCCGCAGCGCGTGGGATGTGGAAAATATCACCGCATAGGTGGTGAAGATCGTCAGGCTTGATGTCATGCAGATGGCGATGATCAGGACGATTGCCGAGACCGGCGCGTTTTCCGGCAGACCGAGCGAAATGATCGCGAGCCAGGCAAAGATCGCCTTCGGATTGGTCAAGTGGATCATGTAACCACGCAACCAGAGCTGGCCCGCCGTATAATCGGTCCGGGCATTGCCGATTGCGGCTTTTGCATCCGGTAAGCGTGCGGATTTATAAGCCTTCCAGGCGAGATAGATCAGGTAGAGTCCGCCAAGGATTTTCAGGATCTCCAGTGCAAGCGCATAGTTGCGCAGCAGCGCCGCCAGGCCAAGCGCTGCGGCGCAGGCCCAGGTGAAAGAACCGCATCCGATACCGAGTGCGGTGATCAACCCGGCCCGGCGGCCTTGCGAGATCGAGGCGCCGATGATCGCGAAATTGGCCGGGCCGGGGCTTGCGACGTTGATGATATAGGCGACATAGGCGGGCCACATATAGATCAGGATCTCAGGCAAGGTCTTCCCTCGGGGGTCAATTGTCTCGGCTGGCGATAAAGCGCGCCGCTTCCTGCAGAATAAGCGCCTTTTCTCGGTAGGGCGCAAGAAGGCCGATAGCTTCATTGGTCAGTACTTCGAGCCTCTTTTCAG
Organism: Neorhizobium huautlense; assembly: GCF_002968575.1. GTDB lineage: Bacteria > Pseudomonadota > Alphaproteobacteria > Rhizobiales > Rhizobiaceae > Neorhizobium > Neorhizobium huautlense. Next base: position 21,085 of record NZ_PVBM01000032.1, read on the forward strand.
CCCAATCCCTGCCATGGAGGCCGACCAGCGTTCCCTTGCCGCGCGCGGCATCCTTGCCGGCCGCCTTCCCCAAGGTGGAGGCATCGGAGGTGAGGTCGAGCAGATCGTCGGCGAGCTGATACGCGAGGCCGATCTTTTGGCCGAAAAGACGAAGTCTTTCCCGATCGGCCGGCGGCGACCCGGCGACGATGGCGCCTGCCTCGCAGGCAAACCGCAGCAGCGCACCGGTCTTCATTGCCTGCAAGGTCACGATACCGGCTTCATCCGGCGCTGATTTTTCTGCGGCAAGGTCAAGAGCCTGTCCGCCTGCCATGCCGCCGGGGCCTGCTGCCCGCGCCAGTGCCAGCACAAGCTCTGTCTTGAGCCTGTCCGCAAGCGTGGTTTCCGGAGCCGCGATGATGTCGAAAGCATAGGTCAGAAGACTATCGCCTGCGAGGATAGCTGTCGCTTCGTCGAAAGCCCTGTGAACGGTCGGCTGGCCCCGCCGCAGATCGTCGTCGTCCATGGCCGGAAGATCGTCGTGAATCAGCGAATAGCAGTGAAGGCATTCGAGCGCCACGCCGACACGAAGCGCGGCATCGGATGACCCGCCAAGAAGAACCGCGCTTTCGCGCAACAGAAAGGGCCGAAGCCTTTTCCCACCGTTCAAGGAGCCGTGCCGCATGGCTGCCATCAGGTGTGCCGGGCGTGCGATCTCATCCGGCAGGGCGGCATCGGAAAGCACTGAAGCAAGCAAGGCTTCCGTCTCGGAAGCGCTTTGCCGTAAGCGCTCGTCAAATGCAGGTTTGGTGTCCGTCATGGCCGCTGTTTGGCATGCCAACCGTTGGCAAGCAACGGAGATTTACCAGTACACCGGAAGTTTCGGCGCCGGACTCGCCTTGGAAGCATTCACCGGTTATGAAATTGCTAAGCATGGGATAAGCGGGATATTGGACATTTCACCCGAACAGCACGTGGACGAAGAGGAGTCCGTCATGAGGACGCGGCGGGACCGTCTGTTGTCCAATAGGCTGACGCGTCGCTTTCTCTCAATTGCGGTCGTCGTCCTGGTGCTGCCCTACCTGTTGATCCTGGTCTACGCCATACCGTTTACTCGCCCTGTCTCGACCTTGATGCTCTCGGAACTGATCCTTTTCCGTGGCTATGATCGGCGCTGGGTTAGTCTCGACGACATCTCGCCCAACCTGGTGCGTTCGGTCATGATGTCGGAAGACGGACAGTTCTGCTTCCATGGCGGCGTTGACTGGGCCCAGATGCGCGGCGTGGTGGAGGATGCCCTTGACGGCGAAGCGACACGCGGAGCCAGCACGATTCCCATGCAGACGGTCAAGAACCTGTTCCTCTGGAATGGTCGTTCGTTCATCCGAAAAGGTCTCGAACTGCCTCTCGCAATCGGCGGCGACTTCGTGTGGTCGAAGCGTCGGATAATGGAGATTTATCTCAATATCGCTGAATGGGGCCCTGGCATCTACGGGGCAGAGGCGGCAGCCCAATATCATTTTAAAGTGCCGGCCGCGAAGCTTAGTGCGCGGCAGGCAGCGCTTCTAGCTGTGGCGCTTCCCAATCCCATCACCCGGGTTGCTGGCAAGCCCGGCCGCGGAATGCAGCGCTTGGCCGCGGTCGTCGAGCGGCGTGCCCGCAGCTCCGCCGATTATATCAAATGCATTTATGGCTGACTTCGCGCAATTTCATTGGTTGTTGTCCGGCGGGCCGATTATAGGCAGGTAAAACCTGCTGGAGGCGCCGTCGTGGAAAAGCTCATCCTTTATATCGGCAACAAGAACTATTCGTCATGGTCCTTCCGCCCATGGATTGCGATGACGGGAGCTGGGATTCCGTTCGAAGAGGTGCTGATACCGTTCGATTTTCCAGCAGGGAATCCGAAGTTTAAGCCGATATCGCCAACCGGCAAGGTGCCCGTGCTGCACCATGGGGACCTGCGCGTCTGGGAGTCGCTGGCGATCATCGAATATGTGGCCGAGCTTTTCCCCGAAAGGCGCGTCTGGCCAAAAGCGGCGCCCGACCGAGCGATAGCCCGGTCGATTTCGGTTGAGATGCTTGCTGGGTTCAGAGCGTTGCGCAACGCCTGCCCGATGAATATCCGGCGGCCAAAGCGCAAAATTGAACTGGCCGAAGGCGTGATGGAGGACGTTGCCCGGATTTCCGCGATCTGGCGGGAACTGCGCGCGACGTCTGGCGGGCCATTTCTATTCGGCGAGTTCTCCGCAGCGGATGCGATGTTCGCACCGGTCGTTAATCGGTTTGACGTTTATGATCTTGTATCGGATGCAGATGCGCTCGCTTACATGGCGGCGATGAAATCCCATCCCGCTTGGCACCAATGGCAGGAAGCGGCGCTTGCCGAAACTTGGATCGTGCCGGAAGACGAGGCGTAAGCCTCATATTTACAAAAAATCCTGCTGAGGACTGGTCAAACCCCTGCAGGGCATGTATAAGCCGCCCAAATTTCCGAGATCGAGACATGCCCAATCGGCCTCAGTTCCGGCCGGGGATTATGTTTTGCACGAAAGTGGAGTAACGAAAATGGCTGTACCGAAGAGAAAAACGAGCCCGTCCAAGCGCGGTATGCGCCGCTCCGCCGACGCGCTCAAGGCTCCGACCTATATCGAAGACAAGAACTCCGGCGAACTTCGCCGTCCGCATCACATCGACCTGAAGACCGGTATGTACCGTGGCCGCCAGGTTCTGACGCCGAAGGAAAACGCATAAGCGTTTTAGCAGGCAGTTTGCATGAGGGCCGGCTTTGCCGGCCTTTTTTGTTTCAGCGATGTCTTGCGGAAAGCGCGAGCAGCCATCACAGTCCGGCCGACCAATCATTGTTTGGAGTCTGCCATGCTCGCTGCCCTGCCGTTGATGATCATTCCGTTCGTTCTCTACAATCTTGCGATGTTGGGAACGATGGGCGGGGGCGGAGTGGCTTCGCTCGACAACGTCTTGATCTCGCTGCGGATGCTCTCCGGCGCGGAGTGGACGATGACGCTGGGCGACGTTCTGATCGTGGTTGCGTTGTTTTTTCTCTTCGTGGAAATCCTGAAGGCGAGCCGCAACGGTCGCGGCTCGCTTTTCAATCACATGCTCTCAATGCTGACCTTCGTCGGATATCTGACGGAATTCCTGTTGGTCAGAGATGCTGCAACGCAGATATTCTTCATCTTGATGATCATAACATTCATCGACGTCATCGGCGGCTTTGCAGTCGCGATCCGTTCGGCCGGGCGGGATGTATCGATCGGGCTTTAATCAGAGATTGTCGAGCCGGCTTTGAAGGTTGCGAAGCTGTTCTTTCAGTTCGTCGATATCCTTCGAATCCGCCTTCTTTTGAGCTGCGGCTGGTGGCTGGCCCGTGAAGGGGGAAAACATCTGCACCGCCTGACGGAACATCTCAGTGTTCCGACGCACCTGCTCTTCCATCAATTGCATTGGCGCCTGCAGGTTTTTGCTGAGCGGCGTATCGCCAAAGGCCTTGGCCATCTGCTCCCGCATCTGCGTTTGCTGCTCCGTAAAGGTCTTCATCGAGTGTTCGAGAAAAGTCGGCACGACCATCTGCATCTGGTCGCCGTAATAGGAAATCAACTGCCGGAGAAACGAGATGGGCAGCAGGGTGTTTCCCGTCTTTGATTCCTGCTCGAAGATGATCTGCGTCAGAACGGAATGGGTAATGTCCTCGCCGGTCTTGGCATCCTGAACCAGGAACTCCTCTCCTTTCTTCACCATTTTTGCCAGGTCCTCCAGCGTCACATAAGTGCTGGTGCCTGTATTGTAGAGGCGTCGGTTGGCATATTTCTTGATTATGATTTCGCCTTCGGTCTTCGCCATAATTGCCTCCTGCTCCCGTCAACGTGGTTGTTTTTTGTCGATGGCGTTGCGCTCCCAAGAGGAATGTAAGCCTAAATGAAGCAGGCTGACAATCGATTTGTGCGGCGCGGCGAGTGCTTTGTTGCGCAGCAAATCCGCGAAATCTCAAGGCCAATTTCCAACACAGCCTGCTGATGCGCCCCAGCGTTTGACTCTGCGGCCAAGCTTTGCCAGTCTCGTGAGCAATATCGAATAAGAGGAGACCTCCCATGGCTAATCCATCCATCGTGATCGCATCGGCTGCCCGCACTGCCGTCGGCTCGTTCAACGGTGCCTTCGCCAATGTCCAGGCCCACGAACTCGGCGCGGCGGCGATCAAAGGCGCGCTTGCCCGTGCCGGTGTCGATGCGTCCGACGTGGACGAGGTCATCCTTGGGCAGGTGCTGCCGGCGGGCGAAGGCCAGAATCCGGCGCGCCAGGCTGCGATGAAAGCCGGTGTTCCCAAGGAGGCAACCGCTTGGGGAGTGAATCAGCTTTGCGGTTCGGGCCTGCGTGCCGTGGCACTCGGAATGCAGCAGATTGCTTTGGGTGACGCAAAGATCATCGTCGCAGGCGGCCAGGAGTCCATGTCCATGGCTCCGCACTGCGCTCATCTGCGCGGTGGCGTGAAGATGGGCGACTTCAAGATGATCGATACGATGATCAAGGACGGGCTCACAGACGCCTTCTACGGCTATCACATGGGGATTACGGCGGAGAACATTGCGCGCCAGTGGCAGCTCTCCCGCGAAGAGCAGGATCAGTTTGCCGTCTCTTCCCAAAACAAGGCAGAAGCGGCGCAAGCTGCAGGCCGTTTCAAGGATGAGATCATTCCCTACGTCATTCAAACGAGAAAAGGCGACGTGACCGTCGATAACGACGAGTACATCCGTGCGGGTGCAACAATGGACGCGATGACAAAACTCCGCCCGGCTTTCGACAAGGAAGGCACGGTCACTGCCGGCAACGCATCCGGCCTCAACGACGGTGCGGCGGCCACCGTGCTCATGACGGAAGAAGAAGCCAAGCGCCGAGGCATTGCGCCTTTGGTCCGCATCGCTTCCTGGGCTACCGCCGGTGTCGATCCGCAGATCATGGGTACCGGCCCGATTCCTGCTTCCCGCAAGGCGCTGGAGAGAGCCGGCTGGTCTGTCAATGATCTCGATCTTGTCGAAGCGAATGAAGCCTTTGCGGCGCAGGCTTGCGCGGTCAACAAGGACCTCGGCTGGGATCCCTCGATCGTCAACGTAAATGGCGGTGCCATTGCCATCGGCCATCCGATTGGAGCATCCGGCGCCCGCGTTCTCAATACGCTTCTCTTCGAAATGAAGCGTCGCGGCGCCAAGAAGGGTCTCGCAACACTTTGCATCGGTGGCGGTATGGGCGTTGCCATGTGTCTCGAAGCAATGTGATTTTCACGGGATAGCCCCGCTTGCTCGAATCCGGAAGGCGGGGTTGTTCCTGGCGCGAGTCTGTCAAAATCCGTAAGCATCTGGTTACACAGAAGGACCGTATCACAAAGGGAAGGGAAGTGGCATGAGCAGGGTTGCATTGGTTTCGGGAGGAACGCGTGGTATCGGGGCGGCGATTTCAATTGCGCTCAAGGCCGCGGGTTATCGGGTGGCGGCCAACTTTGCCGGCAATGAGGAGAAGGCAAAAGCCTTCTATGACGAGACGGGAATTCCGGTCTTCAAATGGGACGTATCGAGCTACCAAGCATGCGCTGAAGGTATCGCCAAAGTCGAAGCAGAACTCGGACCGATCGATGTCCTTGTGAACAATGCCGGTATCACGCGCGATGGCATGTTCCACAAGATGACCCCGGAACAATGGAACGAAGTGATCGGTACCAATCTTACAGGACTTTTCAACATGACGCATCCGGTCTGGGCCGGGATGCGTGACCGCGGGTTCGGTCGCATCGTCAACATATCTTCCATCAATGGCCAGAAAGGCCAGATGGGGCAGGTGAATTACTCTGCGGCCAAGGCAGGTGATCTCGGTTTCACCAAGGCGCTTGCTCAGGAGGGAGCGGCGAAGAACATCACCGTCAATGCGGTTTGCCCCGGATATATCGGCACAGAAATGGTGCGAGCTGTTCCGGAAAAGGTGCTCAACGAACGGATCATTCCGCAGATTCCGGTCGGTCGTCTTGGCGAGCCGGAGGAAATAGCCCGCTGCGTCGTTTTCCTCGCTTCCGACGAGGCAGGCTTCATTACCGGTTCGACGCTGTCGGCAAACGGCGGCCAGTTTATGGCCGGATAATTTCCGCCATTAACCGTCTACCGTGACTAGGGGCTAATTTGGCAGGCGATCCCGCCTGCCAATATGGTTAACGTGTTGTTATAATACGAGATATTGTGGTGAACAAACCGAGAAGCAGCCGATGTCGCCGATTCGTCAGCGATTTGTTCCGGCTTTGCTCCAAAGGTTGACGCCAGCGCGTTAAGGCAAAGAAAAACCGGCGTCGGTTGCCCTACGCCGGTCGCCGATATCTTCCGCTCGTGCGGCTTAGCGGCAACGAGCCTCGTAGGTGCGGCCGTAACGGTCGCGGTAGACGCAATAACCGCGGCGCTTTTCGGACTCGCCGATTGCTGCGCCGACGAGACCGCCCGCGACAGCGCCGACTGCTGCGCCGCCCCAGCTATTGGTAACAGCACCGCCGATGACAGCACCGGTACCAGCACCGATTGCCGTGCCCCGTTCGGTGGATGTGCAAGAGGCGAGCGTGCCGATCATGCAGCCCACAACCAGAATCTTCTTCATGTGATTTCCCTTCCCTTTTAACGCACGGCTACGCCGTTTTTAGATCCTGCCCATCAGCAGCAGGATGATGATGATCAGTACTACGAGGCCCAATCCGCCGGACGGACCATAGCCCCAACCTCGGCTATAACCCCAATTCGGCAAAGCGCCAATGAGCAGTAAGATGAGGATGATGAGCAATATGGTTCCGAGCATGGCATTCTACTCCGCTAGGCAATCCGGTTCGGATGTGGCGAGGAAACGTGGCTTCGCGTTTTTTGTTCCAAGAGCAGGAACCGTGACCTCTCACGTGTGGTTAACGGGTGTTAGGCGGGGTTAACGCCCGCATCGGAAACTACCGTTACGATTGACTGCGGCTCGGATTTTTAGAGTCGGACGCGGCTCGGCACATACTAGATGTTGTGAGAACAAAACCGGAAAGAAGACCGGTCGCTGATTCGTCAACGTTTCGTTCTGGCTTTGGCCCGAACGTTAATTTGGGTGCTTTTAGGAGTGGGGTCATGCGTTGCTGGTTTATCAAAAATTAACTATATCAATATGTTGACTATGGTCTTTCTCTGTGAGTGACGGCGATTTCGCCGGGGCATCCATCAAAAGCGGTAGGAATCGGCGCGGAGATTCAGGATGTCGTGTGTGCGAGCAGGTGTGCATCAATATATAGCCGTGAACAAACGTTGAATCCTGTGGAGTCTGTGATTCGTCTCCGATTCGTTCGCGTCTGTTCTTTGCTACGATTTTCCTTGTGGAAGGAGATGATTAAATCGCGCGGAAAACCACGTACCTGGCGTGCAAAACCGCAATGGAGGCTTGCCTTTATCGGCAGGGATCGCCATGTGTGGCGTGGCCGGCCTTTTCTCATGTAATGACCGGTCCACATATGCGCGGACCTAGGCTTTGAATTTTCAGCCCTTGATTACAAGCGGGCGCGGCGTTACCGCCGTGCTCGGACCCACCAATACCGGCAAAACGCATTACGCCATCGAGCGAATGGTCGCCCATGGTTCAGGTGTGATCGGTCTTCCGCTCCGGCTTCTGGCGCGGGAGGTCTATACGCGTCTGGTGGAAAAAGTCGGGATCTCCCAGGTGGCTCTAGTGACCGGCGAGGAAAAGATAACTCCGCCGAACGCCCGCTTTTCCGTTTGTACCGTCGAAGCGATGCCGCGTGAGACGAAAGCGTCGTTTGTTGCAATCGATGAAGTGCAATTGGCCGGCGATCTCGAGCGCGGACATATCTTCACGGACCGGATCCTGCATCTTCGCGGGCGCGACGAGACCCTTCTGCTGGGTGCCGCGACGATGCGTCCGATTCTCGAAAGGCTATTGCCAGGCGTGACGATCGTTGAGCGACCGCGCCTGTCTCAGCTCTTTTATGCCGGCCAGAAGAAGATCACCCGTCTTCCGCAGCGTTCTGCCATCGTGGCGTTTTCGGCTGACGAGGTCTATGCCATCGCAGAACTCATCCGGCGCCAGCGCGGCGGCGCGGCCGTCGTTCTCGGCGCGCTCAGTCCCCGTACTCGCAACGCTCAGGTCGGTCTTTATCAGTCAGGCGATGTTGAATACCTGGTTGCGACGGATGCGATCGGCATGGGTCTCAACCTGGACGTCGATCATGTCGCGTTTGCCCAGGACCGGAAATTCGACGGTTACCAGTTCCGAAATCTCAATCCGGGGGAGCTCGGCCAAATCGCTGGCCGCGCCGGGCGACATGTCAGAGACGGAACCTTTGGTGTCACCGGTCAGGTTGCCCCCTTCGATGATGAACTGGTCGAGCGAATCGAAGGGCATCAATTCGATCAGGTGAAGGTGCTTCAGTGGCGTTCAAAGAACCTGGATTTTTCTTCGCTCAAAGCTTTGCGAGAAAGCCTCGATGCGGCGCCCACGGTTTCCGGTCTTACCCGTGCATTGCCCGCGACCGATAGCCAAGCCCTTGATCATCTTTCGAGATATCCGGAGATCCGGGACGCGGCGACGACGCCGGAACGCGTGGAGAAACTATGGGAAGCCTGCGCTCTTCCGGATTATCGGCGGATTGCGCCGGCGCAGCATGCGGACCTCATTTCGACTCTTTTCTCCGATCTTGTGCGCTTCGGTACTGTGAACGAGGACTTCATGGCGGAGCAGGTCCGCCGAGCCGATCGGACCGATGGCGAAATCGACACGCTGTCGGCACGCATTGCGCAAATTCGGACCTGGACCTATGTCTCGAACCGTCCCGGCTGGCTTGCCGATCCGACACACTGGCAAGAAAAGACGCGGGAAATTGAGGACAGGTTGTCGGACGCACTACATGAACGGTTGACGAAACGCTTCGTTGATCGCAGGACATCTGTGCTCATGAAGCGCCTGAGAGAGAATGCTATGCTGGAAGCTGAAATCAGTGTGAATGGTGATGTCTTTGTGGAAGGACATCACGTCGGGCAGTTGGCGGGATTCCGCTTCACACCCGTCGCAGGGGCCGAGGGGCCGGACGCTAAGGCGGTGCAGGCGGCCGCCCAGAAGGCATTGGCCCTCGAATTCGAGGCCCGCGCCGCAAGGCTCTATGCCTCCGGCAATGGCGATCTCGCCGTGGGATCCGATGGCTTCGTGCGTTGGCTGGGCGAACCTGTTGCCCGTCTTACAGCAAGCGATCATATCATGCGTCCGCGCGTTATCCTGCTGTCGGACGAGCAGCTCACCGGCAATGCCCGCGATCATGTGGTTGCCCGCATCGAACGCTTCGTCAATCATCATGTCGCCACGATCCTGAAGCCGCTCGATGATCTGTCGCGGGCCGAAGACCTTCAGGGTCTTGCGAAGGGGCTGGCTTTCCAGCTTGTCGAGAATCTGGGTGTTCTCTTCCGGCGCGATGTCACAGAAGAAGTCAAGTCGCTGGATCAGGACGCGCGCGCTTCGATGCGGCGCTACGGTATCCGCTTTGGCGCCTATCACGTCTTCATGCCAACGCTTCTGAAGCCGGCTCCAGCCGAACTGATCACGCTTCTTTGGGCCTTGAAGAATGACGGCCTCGACAAGCCGGGTTACGGCGACCTTATTCCGGCACTTGCTGCCGGCCGTACTTCGGTTGTCGCGGATCCGGCTTTCGAACGCATGTTCTACAAGCTGGCAGGTTTCCGTTTCCTCGGAAAACGAGCGGTTCGTATCGATATTCTCGAGCGCCTGGCAGATCTGATCCGTCCGCTCCTCCAGTGGAAGCCCGGCACCACCCCACGTCCGGAGGGCGCTTATGACGGCCGCCGGTTCACGACGACGACCGCGATGCTTTCCATCCTAGGCGCCACACCAGATGACATGGAAGAGATCCTCAAGGGATTGGGTTACCGTGCGGATGCCGTCAAGGCGGAAGAGGCGCAGGCTTTCCTGGCTGCTCAAGGCGGGGCGTCTGCCGATAGTGTAGCGCCGGCATCTGCCGAAGCCGCACAGGAGACCGGAGAGGCTGACGACGCGGACGCCTCCGAAACGGCAGAGGCTTCGCCGGATACGGCTGCTGAAACGGCGCAATCCGAAGCGGCACAATCCGAAGCGGTACCGGAGGCAGTAGAGGAAACACCTTCGGCAGACCCTGCTGATGCGGCAAAGACTGATGAGCCCGAGGAGCCAAAGCCCGTTCTTCTGTGGCGGCCCGGTGGTGGCCGGGACAACAATCAGCGAACTGGACGCCAGCAACACGGTGATCGGCGTGGCCACGGCGGTGGCCAACGCCAGGCCGGCGGTGAGGCGGCTCAGGGTGCTCAAGGGCGCCGTGACGATCGTCGCGATGGAGAGCGCAGGGAAGGGCGGCCAAGCGGCGACCGGGATCGTGAGCGCCGCGACGGCGGCCGGCAGAACCGCGACAACAATCGCCGACCTGACAACAACCGTGGCGATCGGCCAAACCGCGGCGAACGCCCGGAGGGCGGCCCGCGCCAGGATCGTAACGAGCGCGGCAAAGGGTCGCAGCCGACGCGTTTTGAGGCTAAGCCCCCGCGCAAGGAGAAGCCGATCGATCCGGATTCGCCCTTTGCAAAGCTCGCTGCTCTCAAGGAGCAAATGAAGAAGTAAGGCTATGACGGAAAAGGAGCCACAAGCGGCGTCGTTGAGCGGTTCGCGCCAGCGCATCGACAAGTGGCTCTTTTTTGCCCGCATGGCGAAATCACGCTCCATCGCTCAGGACCTTATCCGATCGAACCATGTCCGGGTGAACGGAGATGTTGTTTCCCAGCCGAGTTCCCAGGTGAAGCCGGGGGACCGCATCGAGCTTGCGCTTGAACGTCGCGATGTCGTGCTCGTGGTGAGGTCGGGTGGCGAGCGGCGTGGCCCTTTCGAGGAGGCGCGTCTTCTTTACGAGGATCTCAGCCCGCCACCGGAAGAGAGGCAGCGGCTGACGCTCTTCGAGCAAGCGCAGCGCATGCAGGGAAGCGGCCGGCCCACCAAGAAGGAGCGTCGGGAAACCGACCGGCTGTTTCCGGACGCAGATAGCGATTAGATTAGAAAAATCACCTGCCGAGCTGCGGTTTTCAGGACGCTTTATCCTTGCTAAGCAAAGCCAAAGGCTTTACCTGACAGTCGAAAAGCCGGAATGCCTGCCTCCTGTCCTCTTTGCAGTTAGGGTTTCGCCTGTCCCGGCTTTCCGGCATGCCGGCACTCATCCTGTTGCCGGCGTGTTGCTGATCCGAGATATTGCTGGGGTGCCGCATGACGTATGTCGTGACCGACAATTGTATCCGTTGCAAATACACCGACTGTGTCGAGGTGTGCCCGGTCGATTGTTTCTATGAAGGTGAAAACTTCCTCGTCATTCACCCGGATGAATGCATCGATTGCGGCGTCTGCGAGCCAGAATGTCCCGCCGAGGCAATCAAGCCGGACACCGAACCGGGGCTGGACAAATGGCTCAAGGTGAATGCGGATTTTGCGCAGGTCTGGCCCAACATCACCGTCAAGCGCGATCCTTTACCGGAAGCCAAAGAGATGGACGGCGTGGCTGGCAAATACGAGCAATTCTTCTCGCCGGAGCCTGGCAAGGGCGATTGATCCATACCTTCCTCGCATGGCTCGGCAGCCATCTGGAATCATATTGCCTTTTTGTTGAGCACAGGACGAATGTGGCCTTGTGTGCACATGCAAAAGCAAATTATTGATTTCCGCACTTTTTTGTGGTAGGTAATAAGAACTGTTCCACAAGGCGGCACTCGCGTGCCCAAAAAACATCACGAAAGCAACAGATCATCCAAAACGCGGTACAAGTGACATTGCAACGCTTGAATGTTGGCGGTCGCAGTTCGCGATGGGGTTTGTTTTTCGCTAGCGTTGGTCGGACCAGTATGGAGTGACCCGACGGTTTCCCCCGTCTCATCCGGGCCTGACAGACCCGGTTTCCCCGACCCGAAACACGGGTGAGTAATAGGGAGTTTGTGAAACGAATGACGACTCAGCAGAAGAAGAATTCTCCCGCGCGCCAGGGCTTCAAGACCGGTGAATCGATTGTCTACCCCGCTCATGGCGTGGGAATGATCACGGCCATCGAAGAGCAGGAAGTGGCGGGCATGAAGCTCGAACTTTTCGTAATCGATTTCGAGAAAGACAAGATGCGCCTTAAGGTGCCGGTTGCCAAGGCCGTGAACATCGGCATGCGCAAGTTGTCCGAAACGGATTTTGTCGAGCGTGCCCTCAAGGTGGTCCAGGGCAAGGCACGCGTGAAGCGCACCATGTGGTCGCGCCGCGCTCAGGAATATGATGCCAAGATCAATTCTGGTGACCTGATCTCGATCGCGGAAGTGGTGCGCGATCTTTATCGTGCGGAGAACCAGCCCGAACAATCCTATTCCGAGCGCCAACTCTACGAAGCCGCGCTCGACCGTATGGCTCGTGAAATCGCTGCCGTTAACAGAATGTCTGAAACGGAAGCCGTTCGCGTTGTCGAGATCAATCTTGCCAAGGGTCCCAAGCGCGGCAAGACAATCGAAGAAGACGAGGCACAGGAAGAAGCCGCCTAAGCTCCTATTGCGCCCTTGTTTTTAAAACCCGGCCTTCCAGCCGGGTTTTTTTATTGGAACTTTTTCCGTGCTGCAGCGTTGTCCCACCGGGATGGCGAATTGCGTTAACGGCATCATTCGCGTCCGCAGGAAGCAGTGCGGGCGGATTTTTGGCTTGTCGGCCGGATGAATCCCCGCGGAATTCAACGAGGGGAGAAAAGCGCAGCCTTAAAATCTTCATCGCCGTTCGAAGGCACGGTGCTGGAGTTGGGCTTTGCTTTTTGTCGGATCAGACCGTTCACGGAGAGCACGATGACAGCCATGTCCGCAGACCGCACTATGATCAAGATAGCGATGTCGGCACCCTATCTTGCACGAGATGAAGAGCGAGATCTGGCGGTACGGTGGAAGGACGATCAAGACCAGAACGCCCGCAACCGGATCGCGCTTGCTCATATGCGGCTCGTAATCGCCATGGCTTCCAAGTTCCGCGGCTTTGGATTGCCGATGAGCGACCTCGTACAGGAAGGTTATGTAGGGCTGCTCGAAGCTGCGGCAAGGTTTGAACCGGAACGTGATGTACGTTTTTCCACCTATGCAAGCTGGTGGATCCGAGCTTCCATGCAAGATTATATCCTGCGCAATTGGTCCATCGTTCGCGGCGGCACCAGTTCGGCGCAGAAGGCCTTGTTCTTCAATCTTCGTCGGTTGCGTGCGAAACTTGCCCGCGGGGATTCCAATCTGACGGCGCGCGCCATCCACGAAGAAATTGCCGTAGCTCTCGGGGTCAGTGTCGCGGATGTTCAGACCATGGATGCCCGCCTTTCCGGCAATGACGCTTCGCTACAGGCTCCGTCCATCGCCGGCGACGCCGACAGCGGCGAACGGTTGGACATGCTTACCAGTACCGAGCCGCTGCCCGATGAACAGGTTTCCGGAATGATAGACGGCGAACGGCGCCTGAAATGGCTTCAGGGTGCACTTACCAAGCTCAATGATCGCGAAAAGAAGATTATCCGGGCACGCCGCCTCACGGATGAAGGTGCGACACTGGAAGCGCTGGGTGCCGAGCTCGGCATTTCCAAAGAGCGCGTACGTCAGATCGAGAGTCGCGCGATCGAAAAACTCAAGATGGCGCTGGTTTCAGCCAACCCGCAAATGGCCGCTGTCTGCTGATATTCGGCGGGCTATTCGGAAATGATCTTCAGCTTCTGGCCTGGCGACAAGGTGGCGCCAGCCGATAGTGCATTGATCAGCTTAAAAAGATCGAGTTTCCGGTCGGTTCCCATCATGCGGGCGGCGAGGGAAGCCACCGTGTCGCCTTGAGCGGCAGTCACGATCCGGACCCGCAGAGGTTTCAATGTTGCGGTCTCCTCCGGTGTCATTCGCCTGAACGTGCTGCGCAGCAGATCGGCCGTGGTCTGCAGTGAAGCGCTGTTCTTCGGCACCGCGGTGAGAAAGCGGAATATCTGCTCGCCCACCCGGACGACTGTAACGTCAAAGTCCCAGCGGTCGGCTGAAGCGCGAGCGGTTGCCGCGGGCAGTCCGTTGACCTGGATTTCCCGCACCGTTTCGGGCTGCAGCCCCGCCACCCAACCGCTCGTCAGGTAATTGGTCAGGCTGTTGTTATCGCCGGCGGCGACCCCATCGAACCGGATTGCCGTTTCACCCGGCCCGGTCGCCAGTACCGCTTCCACTTTGTTGTCGATACGGAAGTCGGGTGGCACGTCGAAGCGGATGCCGAGCCCACCATGCAGGAAGGTCTGACCGCGCACATAACCTTCCTGCGGGCTGTCCCCATAGAGAAGGCCGTCGATGCCGGCGAGATAATAGTCGCGCCCCTTGTCGCCGACCGTACCCTCCTGGCCGAAATTGCGCGCATGGCGGCGCGCAAGATCGACACGCTGCGTGGAATTGGGATGGCTTGACAGAAAGTCCAGGCTCTGGTCGCTATCAGGGTCCACGGATGAGTACCTGGCATAAGCTGCCATGGAATCCAGAAAACGCGCCGCCGCATAGGGGTCGTATCCTGCCTCGCCCAGCATTCGCACGCCGATCACGTCAGCCTGCAGCTCCTGCTGGCGGGAGAATGCTGCAAGCCTGAGCTTGCCGCGGGCAAGCGCCTGCTTGCCGGCAAGATCGCTCGAAAGGACCTCGGCGACAACGCGACTGGCGATCACTTCCGCCTCCTCGCGCCGTTGCCGTTCGATACCGTGGTTAGCGGTCACATGCCCCATTTCGTGGGAGAGGACCGCTGCGACTTCCGACGCGTCATTTGCAAGGGCGAGAAGCCCGCGGGTCACATAGAGATAGCCGCCGGGCAAGGCGAAGGCGTTGATCGCCGGCGAATTCAGGATGGTGATGCGGAAGGACTGGTTGGGATTTTCCGAGACAGCGGTCAGGGCGCCGGCTATCCGGGCGACCAGCCGTTCGGTCTTGGCATCGCGGTATTCTCCGCCATAGCTTGCGACGATGCGGGGATGCTCCCGCGCTCCCATTTGCGCTCGGGGATCGTTCTTCTGGACTTCATCGACGATCTGCGGCGAGTCGGAAGGAGAGACGTTCGGAGTATAGGCCTGCTCGAAGATGGACTGACAGCCGGCCAGGAGGGTTCCCCCGAGCAACAAGGCGCCCGCAGTCCGAAAGCCCAGCATGAAGCGAGCCCTTGGCAAGACCATCGAACCAGCCGTATCGCGCCTCATCGTCTTCGTTTCACGCACCGTCATTTCCAAGGTCTGCCATCCGGCCTCAGGATGGCTCTCTCGAACCAAAGCGAGTTTGTTCTCCATGTTCGCTTAGCGATTTTCGCATCGCATGCACAGACATTATTGAGATATGTCTTATCGGCGTGTTTGCAAAGAAAATCCCCACAGCCAGTTCGCGATGCCATTGCGCCACGTCCAAATTGTGGCGGCAAATGTAACGGAGCTTTTGCAAGAGTCTCCGGGCGTGATCGGTCAAAAAGGTCGATAGACTCTCCTTCAAGAGAGCCGGGAGCGATCAGCTCGAAAGAAATTCGAGGAGCGACGGGATGTCGCGACGGCCCAAAAATTCCTCTGCCGGTGCCTCCAGCATGATCTGTCCCTGCTCAATAAATAGGGCGCGATCGGCCAAGCGGTTCAGTTCTTTCGGATCATGGGTGACGATCAGCACGGTATTGCCCGTCTCCCGATGCAGGTCGAGCAGAAGGCCCGCCATCGAGATGCGCAGACCCGGGTCGAGCGCAGCAAACGGTTCGTCCATCAGCAGTACGGGCTTGTTGCGCACCAAGGCGCGCGCAAAGGCGGCTCTCTGTCTCTCGCCCCCGGAAAGCGTGCCTGGCAGGCGTTTTTCGTATCCGCCTAGCCCCACACGTTCCAACGCCTGCGAAATTGCCTTCCGGTGTTCGGGCGAAAGGGTCAGCGAAGGACTGATGCCGAGACCGACATTGGTGAAGAGGTCCAGATGAGCGAAGAGATTATGGTCCT
Source organism: Neorhizobium huautlense (assembly GCF_002968575.1). Lineage (GTDB taxonomy): Bacteria > Pseudomonadota > Alphaproteobacteria > Rhizobiales > Rhizobiaceae > Neorhizobium > Neorhizobium huautlense. Next base: position 37,124 of record NZ_PVBM01000032.1, read on the forward strand.
GAAAAACCAGCGAAACCGGTCGTTCGGATGGATGCTTTTCGGTCACGTCCTCTCCGGCGACGAAGACGCGGCCCATGTCGGGAACTTCGAAACCCGCAATGATATTGAGAAAAGTGGATTTGCCCGACCCTGACGGCCCGGTAATGGCTGTCACCGCGCCGGAGGGAAGAGCGCAATCAAACCGGAAATCCGTGGTGCCGAGCCTCAATTCGACATTCTCCAGCTTGATGCCGTCAGCCATTCTCCGCCCCTCTCCGGCCGGTCGTTCCCAATATGGTCAGCAGCAGGCAAATGATGCCCAGCATAAGCGCCAGGCCATCGGCGTCATTGGTCCGGTAGCTGGATAGCCGGCTGTAAACGAGCCAGGGCAACGTGACGAGATCGTTGGAACCGAATAAAGCCACGGCCCCGAGATCACCGAGAGACAGTGCCATGGCGAAGGAAAGTGCCGTCGCCAGGGGCTTTAAAAGCACAGGGAGGTCGATATGCCAAAGCCGCGAAGGACCGGAGAGGCCGAGACTTGCGGAAAGCCTGGCTGTCCGCTGACGATGGGTCTCGATGGCCGGCTCCAGCACCCGCATCACAAAAGGCAGCGCCATCAGCATGTTGATCACCGCGACCAGCAGAGGGGCAAAGCGACCAACATCCCCAAGGGGTTGTAACACCAGGAACCAACCGGTGCCGAGGACGACCGGCGGCACCAGCAAAACAAGCGAGGACGTGCCCGCAAGCATCGCAGCGAAGCCCCGAGCGCTCGCGGCGGGCTTTTTCATGTCGGCCACCGCTTCCCTACCTGCGATCATGGCGAGCGAGGTCACAATCGTCAGCAGGCCGGCACTCAAAGCGATGGAGAAGCTCGTCCAGGCGGCGGCAAGAAAGGCGGCGCTCGATGCGAGGTTCCAGAGATTTGCTCTAAGCCCGGCGGCAAGGATCGAAGCCAGGGGCATGATCAGGAATACCGTGGCAGCAAGTATGGCAAATGAATCCCAAAGACGTACAGACAACGCCTGACCGTCGAAGCGGCGGCTTGTACGGCCCGAGGCTGCACCCTGGTCGTCCGGCGCCGGCAACAATGCCATGGCGAGCAGAATAACGCCTGTTATGACGATTTGCAGCAGCGCCAGGGCGACCGCCCGCGGCGGGTCGAAATCGAAACGCAGCGATTGGTAGATCGCCACTTCGAGCGTGGTCGCTGCCGGTCCGCCGCCCAGCAGCAGCACCAGCGTAAAGCTCGTGGCACACAGCATGAAGACGAGCGCGCCGATGCCCGGGATGACGTTTTTAACGGCGGGCCATTCCACAAACCGGAAGACCGAGAGCGGTTTCATGCCGAGGCTTGCGGATAGAAGCCAGTATTCCGCCGGCTGGCGCTCCAGTGCCGCGAGCAACAGCCTCGTGGCGAGCGGCAGGTTGAAGAACATATGTGCGAGCAGGATTCCGGAAAGACCGTAGATGCTGATGGGCTGGTCTAGGCCGAGCGTCAACAGCAGGCCGTTGATCAGGCCCTGCCGCCCCCATATACCGATCAACCCCAGCGCGCCGATCAAAACCGGCAGCCCCATCGGCAGCGCCAGGAGGCGGACGATCCAGGTTCGGCAGGGAAAGTCGGGCCGGCGGGCAAGAGCGAGTGCCACGGGAAGTGCAAGCCCTACGGAAAGCAATGTCGACAGCATCGCCTGCCAAAGCGTAAAGCGCAGGATTCGCCATGTGTAGGCCGTAAAGACCCGGGATTGGGCGCCGTCGGCATCCCAGGAAAGCAATGCAACAACGGCAATGGCGACGAAGAGGGCGATAGAGGCGAAGCTCGTCAGACCCCAGGCGACGCCTCTTCTTCGCTCTCCCCGCGTCAGCAACATGATCTTCTTAATTCATGCTCATGGCAGCCAGCCACTCGTCTATCCAGGCCTGGCGGTTCCTCGCGACCTCATCCGATCCCATGAGGAACGTCTTCTGCGGCTGGACCAGTTTGTTAAAGGCGTCCGGCAGAGGACCGGATATCTTGGCGGCGGGCATCATCCAGTTGGTGGTGGGAATGATGTCCTGGAAGGCCGGTGAGACCATGAACTTCAGGAACTCTTTCGCCAGTTCTTTATCTGAAGCGCCCTTCAGGATGCCGGCCACCTCGATCTGGATGTAGTGGCCTTCGGCAAAGGACGCTGCTTGATAACGCTCGGTCTTTTCCTCGACCATGTGATAGGCGGGAGAGGTCGTGTATGAAAACACCATCGGGACTTCGCCTTTGGTGAACAAGCCGTAGGCTTCGGACCAGCCGGGCGCTACCGTCAGAATGCGGTTCTTGAGCTTTGCCCAGGCTTCCGGGGCCTTATCGCCATAGACAGACTTCACCCAGAGGAGCAGGCCGAGACCAGGTGTCGAGGTGCGAGGGTCTTCAATCGCAATCTTCTGCGATGGGTCACCTTCGACAAGCTCCCGAAGGCTTTTTGGCGGGTTCTTCATCACCTCCGTATCGTAAACGACCGCGAAGTGGCCATAGTCATAAGGGGCGAAGGTGTCATCGCTGTAACTGCCAGGCACTTTGACCGCCGCAAGATCAAGCCCATGCGCCTCGAAAAGCCCCGTAGCCTTGGCTTCGGAAACAAGATTGGTGTCGAGACCAAGTGCGAGATCCGCATCGGTATCCTGGCCTTCCAGCTTGAGGCGCGTGAGCAGCGCCACGCCATCCGCCACACCGACAAATTTCACATTGCAGGTACACGTCTTCTCGAAAGCCTCCTTGACCTTGGGTCCAGGACCCCAGTCGGAAATGAAGCTCTCGTAGGTATAGACGGTCAGCGTTTTTTCTTGGGCGTATGCAACAGTGGAAAGGGACAGCGCCGCTGCAGCCGCGAACATCGACACAATGACATTGCGCATCAGCGCCTCCTCTTCAAAAGTTTGGGGAATAGGCGCTGGTAACGAGCCGTCTAATCCCTCCGCCGGTGCTAGCCGGATCAGGTTCCGCGGGTTGGCGATGCCTCTCAGCCACAGAAAATTGCGTGGCACCCCGTTAGAGCGGAGAAAGATTTAACGGCAGGAAGTTCCGCTGGCAAGAGGCCGGCTCAGGCCCGCCCCTGCCGGAAGACCTTGAGTTCACGCGGCACCTTCGCGGAACGGCCAAGACGGTTTGCCACAGCATAGTCAATCGACTGCTCGACCACATGGGGGAGCACCGGTTTTGTCAGAACACCCAGAGGTCCCCTCACACCGTCAACGTCTTCCGGATTCCCGGTCATATAAATGACGGTGACCCCGTAACGTTCAGCGAGCATGCGACCGATATCCGGCCCGGTCCGCCCATCAGCGAGATTGACGTCGACAATGGCGATATCCGCCTCCGGTGCCAATTCGAGAGCATTCCGGCGGCCATGTGCAAATCCTGCGACCTCCAGTCCCATATGTTCAATCGTTTCGGCAAGATCGAGGGCAATCAGGAATTCGTCCTCAACGATCAATACGCGTTGACTTGGCGCCTCGCGGGCCAGCCGACCACTCTCAACATTTGTCAGCATTGAATGTCCCCACTGTTGCGGTTCTCATCATGCCGACACGTGAGGTGCGTCCCGGCGTTGTCTGCCTGTCGAACGCCGAACGAGCCGGATTGTTCCGGGCCGATACATATGTTTTTCTGCTAACTATTTGTTAAGGATAACAAATTCTTAGCTACCCTTCGAGTTCCTCTCGCAGCATTTCGAGCTCCAGCCACTCCTCTTCCATCTTGTTCAAGCTGCTGCGAAGCTTCTCCATTTCGGCGGCAAGCTTGTTGAATGCAGCCTGATCCCGCGTGAACAGGCCGGGGTCGGCCATCTTCTCCTCCCGCGCGGCGATTTCGGCTTCCGTTTTCGCCATTTCCTTCGGCAGATTTTCGAGCGCGAATTTCTGCTTGTAGGAAAGCTTGCCTTTGCCCTTCGGCGCTTCTGCGGAAGCGTTCAATTCGGCCTTCGGCTTTTCAGCCTTTTCGGCCCTGCGCCTTTCCTCCAAAGCGCCTTTGCGCTGTGCCAGCATGTCGGTGTAGCCGCCCGCATATTCGATCCAGCGCCCATCCGGTGCGTCGGGATTGGCCGGCGCGATGGTCGAGGTGACGGTGCGATCCAGGAAATCGCGGTCGTGGCTGACGAGGATCACGGTGCCGTTGTAGCTTGCCACGATCTCCTGGAGCAGGTCGAGCGTCTCGATGTCGAGATCATTGGTCGGTTCGTCGAGGATCAGCAGGTTCGATGGCTTTGCCATGATACGGGCGAGTATCAGGCGGGCGCGTTCTCCGCCGGACAGGTTCTTGATCGGTGTCCTGATTTGCTCCGGCTGAAACAAGAAATCTTTCATGTAACCGGCGACGTGACGCTGTTCCCCATTGACGAGCAGCGTCTCTCCGCGGCCATCCGTCAGATAGTGGGACAGCGTCTCTTCAGGGTCCAGGTCCTCGCGTTTCTGGTCGACCGTCGCAATTTCCAGATTGGTACCGAGCTTCACGGTTCCGCTATCGGGTGAAAGTTGGCCGATCAACATCTTCAGAAGTGTCGTCTTTCCGGCACCATTCGGACCGACAAGGCCGATCCGGTCGCCCCGATGCACGCGGATCGAGAACGGTGCTACGATAGGCCGATCATAAGCTTTGGTAATGTTCTCGGCCTCGACCACCAATTTGCCGGACTCCCGGCCTTCGGTGATTTGTGCCTGTACCGTGCCTTGCGGTCCTTTGTGGCCTCGATAATTCGAGCGCATCGTGTGCAATTCGCCAAGCCGGCGCATATTGCGCTTGCGGCGCGCTGTCACGCCGTAGCGCAGCCAGTGCTCCTCGCGTTCGATGGCTTTTCCGAGCCTGTGCTGCTCCAGTTCTTCCGCTTCCAGCACTTCATCACGCCAAGCTTCGAAATGAGCAAATCCCCTGTCGAGCCGCCGGGAAGTGCCGCGGTCGAGCCATACGGTAGCGGTCGATACCTTTTCCAGGAACCGCCGGTCGTGGGAGATCAGAACCAGCGCGCTTCTCGTCTTGCGCAGCTCCTCTTCAAGCCATTCGATCGTTGGCAAGTCGAGATGGTTGGTCGGCTCGTCCAGCATCAGGATATCCGGTTCCGGCGCCATGACGCGCGCAAGCGCTGCGCGGCGGGATTCCCCCCCTGAAAGGTTTTTCGGATCCTCCTGGCCCGTCAATCCCAGATGTTCGAGCAGATAGGTGACGCGGTAAGGATCGTCGCCGGGACCAAGACCGGCCTCCGCATAAGCCTGCACCGTCTTGAAATCCGCGAAATCGGGGGCCTGCTCGAGATAGCGGATGGTTGCGGCGGGGTGACGGAAGACCTCACCGGATTGGGGCTCGACCATTCCAGCGGCGATCTTCATCAGCGTCGACTTCCCCGAGCCGTTGCGGCCGACGAGGCAGATCCGGTCGCCCGGTTCCACTTGCAATCCCGCGCCGGCAAGCAGCGGTGCGCCGCCGAAGCTCAAGAAGATGTCGTCCAGTTTCAAAATTGGGGGCGCCAAAAGTCAGGCTCCTGTCATGTCATAGGGGCGGGCGAGTATCATGCCCTTGCCGCTTCTTAGATGGAATTCGACGCGCCCTTCTGCAACGTTCGAAACCGTGCGCGAAGAACCGAATGGAAGTGAGAAATTTACCAGCGGATACCGAGCTCCGATGATATCGAGCCCCTCCAGGGCAGAAAAACCGATGACGGAAAACAACGAGCCTTTTGGAAGATCGAGGCTGATCCTGCCTGGCAAAAGAGGTACGGCTTCTTCTTCGCCGGAGGTCAGAACGATATCGACGCCGCGCTCGGCGAGACTCATTGCATGTAACAGGTGCTGGAGGGCATGGTCGCTCCGCTCGCCGCCGAGCGCACCAACGAAAACTAGCCGTGTGGCTCCGCGGTCGACCGCCTCGGCCGTGGCGATTTCGCCGTCGGTCTCGTTTTTTTCCGGGGGATAGGTCTTCTGCTTGATACCCGGCCATTGCCTTGCGAGCTCGGCATCGGTGGAGTCGAAGTCGCCAACCCATAGTTCGGGTTCCACGCCGAGTATCGCTGCGTGCCGCATGCCGCTATCTGCCGCGATGAAGCGGCTGTCTGCGAGCGCCGTCTTCAAACGAGCGGTGACGGTGAGGTTTCCGCCGAGCAGGATGGCAAAGGTTGAATGGGTCATGTCCACTGCCCATAGCGTAAACAGGGCATGAAGGGAAAGCGGCCAGAAGCCCGTCTCGCCGATTTCGAGTGCTTTGCGCTGGGTCTTATGCTTGGAACGGCGGCTGGGCTAGGTCAGGTAGATTTTGCTACCATTGACGCGGGGCTTAGCAAGGATTATTTGAAAGCTCATAATTCCGTGGTGATTTGGCCGGCCGGCTTGCAGCCACGTTAAAAAAGTCGCTAAAGGGCCGCGAGAAGATGTCTTCCCACGGGCCGGTTGCGATTTTTCGCCGCCGGCTTTGTTTTTGTTGGGTTGAGCCATGCCGATCAAGATTCCCGATACGCTGCCCGCGTTCAGTACCCTCGTTGAAGAGGGTGTGCGGGTGATGACTGAAACCGCGGCGGTGCGGCAGGACATCCGTCCGCTTCAGATCGGGCTCCTGAACCTCATGCCGAACAAGATCAAGACCGAGCTGCAAATGGCGCGCCTCGTCGGTGCGACGCCCCTGCAAGTCGAGTTTTCACTGGTGCGCGTCGGCAACCACAGGGCCAAGAATACCTCCGAGGATCATCTGCTTGCCTTCTACGAGACCTGGGAAGAGGTGAAGCACCGCAAATTCGACGGTTTCGTCATCACCGGGGCGCCGATTGAAACGCTGCCGTTCGAAGAGGTCACCTATTGGGATGAGATGGAGAAGATCCTCGACTGGACGACCACCAACGTCCATTCGACCATGAATGTCTGCTGGGGGGCGATGGCCGCTATCTATCACTTCCATCGCGTTCCGAAATACGAATTGAAAGAGAAGGCGTTCGGAGTTTACCGCCACCGCAATCTCTGCCCGTCGTCCGTCTATCTCAACGGATTTTCCGACGATTTCCAGGTTCCGGTATCGCGCTGGACGGAGGTGCGACGGGAAGACATCGAGAAGGTGCCGGATCTCGAAATCCTGATGGAATCCGAGGAGATGGGCATTTGCCTGGTGCATGAGAAGGCCGGCAGACGGCTCTACATGTTCAATCACGTCGAATATGATTCCACCTCGCTGGCGGACGAATATTTCCGGGATGTGAACGCGGGCATCCCGATCAAGCTGCCGCATAACTACTTCCCGCATAACGACGACACGCTGACGCCCTTGAACCGCTGGCGCAGCCACGCGCATCTCCTGTTCGGCAACTGGATCAACGAGATCTATCAGACCACGCCCTACGATATGGAGAAGATCGGCGCGCAATAAGCTTGGATCCGATGGCGGCGGATAATTTTGTTCGCAACGACGTTGCGGCTGCCGGACAAATCGCGCAGTTTGCACGCCGACAATTCGGAGGAGCAGGCCGTGGCGGATCAAGCGAAGCAGGGTTTCGAGGTTTTCGGGCAGACGGAGAAGGGCGAGGCGGTCTACCGCGTCAAGATTTCCGGCGGCGGGCTGACGGCGCATGTCATCACCTGGGGGGCCGTCATTCAGGATCTGCGGCTCGACGGACATCAGCCGCCGCTCGTATTGGGTTTCGAGCGCTTCGAGGACTATCTCGCACACTCGCCCTATTTCGGCGCTACCCCCGGCCGGTGTTCCAACCGCATCGGCGGTGGCCGTTTCTCCTTGGACGGTAGGCAATATCAGCTTGAACTGAACGAACGCGGCGTTACGCACCTGCATGGCGGTACGGATGGCATCGGCCGCAGCAATTGGACGATCGTTGATTGCACGCCCGACAAGGTGGTGCTGCGCATCACCGATCCGGATGGCCGTGCCGGTTACCCCGGAAACTGCACCATCACCGCCACCTATCAGCTCAAGGCTGACGGCGTATTGTCGGTCATCTACGAATCGACGGCCGATCAACCGACACTCGCCAATATCTGCCAGCATTCCTATTTCAATCTTGATGGCCGTGACGACGCCCTCGGCCATGACATCATGATCGCCGCCGACCATGTGCTTGCTCTCGACGACAGGCAGGTGCCGACTGGCGAGATTTTAGCCGTTGCCGGCACCCCTTTCGATCTGCGGGAAATGGGGCCGATGAAACGCTTCGGCGGCGGCGATCAGACCCTTTTCGATCACAATTTCTGCCTGTCGCCTGAACGCACAGCCAAACGACCCGTGGCATTGGTGCGCAGCATCTATTCCGGCCTTGCGATGGAAGTGCGCACGACCGAACCTGGGTTGCAGTTCTATGCGGCCTTTAAGCTGCAGAAGCTTCCGGTGACCGGACTTGACGGGCGGCAATACGGCCCCTTCGCAGGCTTCTGCCTCGAAACCCAGGTCTGGCCCGATTCGATCAACCATGCCGGATTCCCCAATGCCGTCCTGCGCCCCGGTGAGGCCCTGCGGCAGGAGACCGATTACGTTTTTTCAAAGCACTAAGCGGGAAGCATGAGGACGTGCGGCTTGACCTTGTCGGCCGCAACCGGCCGCCTGCGCCATGTCGTGGTCTCTCGACTCGTGTGGCATCTAAGCCGAATAAATCATTGCCCGCCGAGGCTGCGTTTATTTAGGATTTCATAGAATGCCCGACCTGAGAGATAGGTGACGTTTCGTACCGGAGATGGGGTATTCGGCTTTCGCCTCATCTTCCACGGTGATGCAGGAGGTGCTGCGCTTCGAGCTGATGATAAAACGTGGTCTGTCCAAACAGCCACAAGCATCAGGAAAGGAAGCGCAGCA
>NZ_PVBM01000033.1 GCF_002968575.1 Neorhizobium huautlense
CGGAACCATACTGGACAGCGTGCTGCCTAGCGGAAGGCGGCTCGGACCCACGATGGCGGAGCACTCTGATCGCATGCTTGCGGTGGTAGCCGGTAACCGCGACGAACTCATCTAGGATTCTATGCTTATCCGCCCGACCGCTCGATTGATAGCGCTCAATGATTGCTTCAATCAGTTCCGTCCGAGTCGCCATGCTGATCCGCCGTGCCATCCATCCCCCGAACTGGGACAGCGAACCTTCACCATCCCATCGGGAGCATCAACACTATCGGTAACATTTTGCTTGAGGCAATGCGGGGGTCAATTTCTCACTTCGCCCGACATCTGGCTCTAGCGGGGAAGGAACAGACGCGGCCAAACCCGCCACGCCGACGACATCGAAGCCGGGCAAGTTCAGCACCAGTGGCTACGTTTCCGGGCCTGCCTATGTCGCCGGACAATGCAAAGGTCGCTCGTCGCGATGCTGCAGTTCACCGATGACACTCTCTTGCATCGCCAGCCTGCGGCGGATCATGTCGAGTTCGACCCAACGCTCGAAGGTGAGGCGGTCGACGAGCTCCTGATGGCAAGTACGACGACCCGATCGGCGACGCGCTCGGCTCAGGGCTTTCACCGTCGTCGTCTGCCTTCCCCCGCGCGCTGTAATTTGCCGGGTGAGACATTCCAGATGCCGCTGGATCTCTCGCCGGTCGACGATTGCTTTTGCCAGCGGTTTCGAAACGCGGACATTGATCATCGCCCATCCCCCGGTCGCCGGCGGCCGATGAAGGAGGATGGTCTGTCGACGGATAAACCGTCCGCACTGCTTGCAAACTCCACCCCCGAAAAATAAGGGGTGGGTGCTGGTGCTGCCACGTTCGACGGGGAGACGGCGCTCACGCTGCATCCCTCTGATCGAAGTCGGCATCGTGCTCTTCGTGGTTAGAACAGTCTGTATCCTGCACATAGTATTGGTCCGCTTCCTCGTCGATCTTCCCTTCCTGGACTTCAGCGGAGTCGTCAGCATCACCGTCGTCGTCGCACGGCGCCGCGCCATTGACGGCCGTGGCAGAATTTGCCCGGATCCAATCGAGCAACTCGCCGGCTGGCGGTGCGAAGCGCGCCGACGCATGAACGAAGTGCTCGTTAGAGAAATGCTCGACGTGCGCTGCGGGGTTTCACGAACCTTGGGCCGAGGCTGCACGGATGCCTCGGCGCACGATGCTTCCAGTGCCTGGCGGGACAAGCACAGGAGGAGCGTCTGAGGCGTCGACTGTAGACAACGCCCCAGATACTCTGTCAGTAGACGGTCAACGCCGGAATAAAACTCACAGCCAGCAACAGAAGTATCGCCATCGTGAAGAACGGCACGAGTTCCCGCGTTGTTTCGCCAAGCGGAGACTTGGCGATCGACGACGAGATGAACAGCGTGGTTCCGATCGGAGGCGTGTAGAGACCTATACCAAGATTGATAACCATCATCAGCCCAAGTTGCACACGGTCGAGGCCGATGGCATCAGCCAGCGGCCCGAAGATAGGGCCGAGCAACAGAATCGCCGGTGGCATGTCGAGCGGCATGCCAACGATCAGCATGATGATGTTCATCATCAGGATGATGGCGATGGGGCTCGAGATATTGCTAGCAACCCAGTCGGCCATGTGCTGCGGCGCCTGATCGAACGTCAGCACCCAGCCGACCGCCGCACTCCCCATGATCACGAGCATGACCACACCAGTCCCGACACCGGCTTCCACGACGTTCTCGCAGAAGCGCTTCCATGTGAGATCTCGGTAGAACAGTAGACTGAGAAGCAGTGAGTAAACCACAGAGAGCACTGCGACTTCTGTCGGCGTTGCGAAACCGAAGCGTAAGAGCAGGATGATCAGGATCGGCAGAAGAATGGCCGGGAAGCTCTTAGTCGCGAGAGTCGCCAGCTCCCGCCCGCCGAGGCGGGACTTCTCCGTGGGATAGTTCCGGCGCACCGAGACGAACCAGCAGACGAGGACGAAGCTCGCCGCCATAATCAGTCCGGGCAAGATGCCGGCGATGAACAGGTCCCCGACGCTGACCCCGCTGACCAGGGCGTAGAGGATCATTGGGATCGACGGCGGGATCAGCACGTCGATGACCGAGGAGGTCGCATTGTTGGCGGCACAGAGCGCCGGCGGATAGCCGTGCTTCTTCTGCCAGGGGATCAGCACCGACCCCAGGGCGCTGGCATTGGCGACGGCCGATCCAGAGACGCCACCGAACACCACGGACGAAACGACGGTGGTCGAGAGGGGACCGCCCCGCCAGCGCTGCATCGCCTTGGAGGCGAGTTCGAGCAATTGCCGACCGAGTTCTCCGCCGAGCATCAGCGTGCCCGCCAGCATAAAGAACGGCAGCGCCAGCATGGGAAAGGACTGGGTCTGATCGTAGATCTGCTGGGCCACGATCGAGAGCGGTAAATAACCGTTGAACAGCACCGCGATGCCGGCGGAGATTATCAGGGCGTACCCGACAGGGACTGCCAGAACCATGAGGATGCAGAAGGCGGCGATCATGATGAGCGTCATAGCGGCACATCCTCTAACTTGAGTTCAATCCGGTGCTCCCAACCGCGCCGGAAGACACGGGCCGTGGCAGCGAGCGTCACCAGGGCGACGAGCAGGGCACCAATTGCCAGCGCGTAGTAGCCGACGCTGTTCGGGATACCGAGCACGGGGCTGCTTTCGACGCTGGCAATTTCGGCCACCAGGACCGCCTGATAGGCGAGAACCACAAACGACAGGACGCTGATCGCGCCTGCCAGGGCGAAGGCGCCAAGCCGGGCGGTCCCGGTCAGCTTGTCGTAGAGCCACTCGACGGCCATGTGGCCGCCCATATGCGCGGCCAGCACGATCCCTGACAGGATGAACCAGGGAAAGATCAGCATCGGTAGTTCCTGTGCGAAGGAAAAGCCGCCGCTGCTGAGCGCGTATCGGGCCAGGACGTTCGCCGTTGTGACGACGGTCAGCGCGATGCCGCTGGCAATGACCATGAAGCGTGCGAACTTCACGGTCAGAAGCGCCAGAATGTCGAGGGACCTCAAAAGAGTAGACATGGGAAGCCTCCGGCTTGGCTTTGTCATCAGCCGCGTGCGGCAGCTTCGATCTGCTTGACGAAGTCCCCGAACGGCTTCTGTTTCCAGTTTTCCGCAACGGTTGCTGTCGCCTTGACGAAGGCCTCGCGATCGACTTCAGTCACTTCAACCGCCGAATTCTTCTTGAAGGCCTCCAGCACCTGCGCCGACTTCTCGAGCGACAGCTTGCGCTGCAGGTCCCCGGCCTCCTTCGCGGCGGCGCGAACGGCCTCCAGATCGGCACCGAGCCGCGCCTCGGCGATTTTGGACATCAGGAATGGCGTCGATTCCCACTTGTGCGCGGTGAGGCTGATGAAACGGTTGACCTCGAACAGCTTGGAGCTTTCGATATTGGCAAGCGGGTTCTCCTGCCCGTCGACGACACCCTGTTGAAGGGCGATGTAGAGTTCGCCAAAAGCAATCTGTTCCGTGCTCGCCCCGAGTGCATGGAAGATGTCGATGGTCATCGGATCGGCGGGCGTGCGAATTTTCATGCCCTTGAGGTCGTCCGGCGTGGCGACCTTGCGTTTGGAATTGGTCAGGTGGCGGATGCCGTTGTCCCACCAATCGAGCGGAACGACACCGACGGCCTCGAAGCGCTTGTTGAGATCCTCGCCGACGGGACCGGCGAGCACGCGCATGGCCGCCGCAGTGTCGGCAAACAGGAAAGGCAGGCCGAGAGCGGCGAGTTCCGGCACGATCGCCGAGGTCGCCCCCTGGCTGTTTGCGGTGAAGTCGAGCGCCCCGGTGCGCAGGCTGGTCAGCATGGCGGAGTCGCTGCCGAGCGTCTCGGCGCCGGCGACATTGATGGTCACGCGGCCCTCGGTCTTCTGTCCAACGAGTTCGGCAAACTTTGCCGCAGCCACGGTGCGGGGATTGCCCGGCGCAGCGCCATGGCCGAGCGTGAGAGTGGTCGCCGCACGGGCCGGACGAATGCCGGAGACGATGGCGGGGGCCGCAAGAGCCACGCTGGCACCGGTCAGGAATGTCCGTCTGTTGATGTTCATATGCATATCCTCCTCCTTGGTGTGATGTTTAAGGGCGAAGCGAGGCTTCGCCTAGGCCGTCTCCCTCCTCTTGAAAGACGGCCATCCTGTTGACCTGGATCAATTCAATGGATCAGTGATCCTCCGTTCACGTCGACCTCAGTGCCCGTGCAATAGGACGAAAGCTCGGACGCCAGGAACAGCGCGCAGCCGGCGACATCGGAAGCTTCACCTGGACGTCCCATCGGAATGCCTTCCACGATTTTCTCCAGCATGTCGGGCGTCAGCTTGCCAGCCGTGATGTCGGTTGCAATGAAGCCCGGGCAAATCGCGTTGACACGCACATTGGCGGGCGCCAGCTCGCGGGCCATGGCCTTGGTCAGCCCGAGTATGCCGGCCTTGGCTGCGGAATAATGCGGGCCGCCGAAGATGCCGCCGCCACGCTGGGCCGAAACCGAGCTGAGGTTGACGATCGAGCCGGACTTTTGCTCCCGCATGCCAGGAATGACCGCCTGGCTCATGTAGAGCGTACCACGCAGATTGACGTCGAGAACGGCGTCGTAGTTGGCAGGACCGATCTCCATGACCTTCAACGGTTGCGTGATGCCGGCATTGTTCACGAGAATGTCGACACGGCCCCAGCGCTTCAGGAGTTCGGCAATGGCCGCATCGCAGGCGGCCTTGTCAGTCACGTTGCACGCCAGGCCAACATGATCCGGGCCGAGATCGGCAGCGGCATTGTGTGCGGCCTCCGCATCTAGATCGAGAATGGCGACTGTAGCTTCATGTTCGGCGAACAGTTTCGCAGTGGCCTTTCCAAGACCACGTGCCGAGGCAGCCCCCGTCACGACGGCAAATTTTCCCTTCAGAAGGCTCATGGGCCCTTCTCCTCCCTGTCTGCTGTTTGAAGAAATGAACTTGCTGGTTAGAGCCAGCCCTTGATCTGCTCGATGACCTTGCCGACCGAGATGCCGTACATCTCGTGCAGCGTCGGCAACGCGCCCGCCTCCAGGAACGCGTCCGGAAGGCCGATCATGCGGAACCGTGGAGCAATGCCGCGCGATAGAAGACCGGCGGCGACGGCCTCGCCCAGACCGCCCATGAGCGTGTGGTTCTCTGCGGTGACGACCAGTCGTCCGCCCTTGGCGGCTTCGGCAGCGATGGTTTCGAGGTCGAGCGGCTTGATGGTCGGGCAATGCAGAATCGCCACGTCCACCTTGTCATCAGCGAGCTTCACGGCCGCATCGAGCGCGCGCATGGTCATAAGGCCCGTGGAAATCACGAGGACGTCCTTGCCCTCGCGGATCATCTGCGCCTTGCCGAGCTGGAACCGATAGTCCGGCTTGTGCTTCTTGATGACCGACGGCACCTTGCCGCGCAACAGGCGGGAGTAGATGGGCCCATCATGCGCGATCATCTGCGGGATCATGCCGAGGATATCGTCAGCGTCACAGGGATCGATCAGCGTCATGTTCGGCAGGCCGCGGAAGATCGCAAGATCCTCGGTTGCCTGGTGGCTCGGTCCATAGCCCGTCGTCAAACCCGGAAGGGCGCAGACGATCTTTACAGGAAGGTTTTCCTCGGCGATCGCCATGGCGATGAAGTCGTAGGCGCGACGCGAGGCAAAAACGGCATAGGTCGTGGCAAAGGGAATGAAGCCTTCACGGGCGAGACCTGCGGCAGCCGACATCAGCACCTGCTCGGCCATGCCCATTTGGTAAAAGCGGTCAGGCATCGCCTGCTGGAAAATATGGAGGTCGGTATATTTCCCGAGATCGGCGGTCAGGCCGACGATGCGCTCATCCTTGCGCGCGGCATCGACGAGAGCGTTGCCGAACGGGGCAGCGACGGTGTCATACCCTTCGGCAGCCAGAGAGGCGATCATCGCGGAGGTCGCCTGACGCTCCCCTTCAGGCGCTTTGCGGGCTTCGTATTTGCGGGCCATTGATGCGAGGGTCATGCCGGTTTTCCTTCTTCCAGAACTGCGAGCGCCTTGTCCCATTCGTCCGCTTCGACGCGGACGAAGTGAGTGATTTCGCGGCTTTCGAGGAAGGGGACCCCTTTGCACATGGTGGTATCGAAGATGATGACGCGCGGCTGGGGCTCCTTGACCGCGCGTGCCTTGTCGAAGGCCTCGACGACTGCGGCGAGATCGTTGCCATTGACCCTCTGGGCGTGCCAGCCAAAGGCTTCCCATTTCTCGGTCAACGGTTCGGAGCACAGCATCTCGGTCGACTTACCGTCAGCCTGCTGGTCGTTGAAGTCGACGAGGCAGATCAGGTTGTCGAGCTTGTGGTGGGCGCCGGACATCGCCGCCTCCCAGGTGGAACCTTCGCCCAGCTCGCCATCCGACATCAGGTTGTAGACGAAGGCGCGATTGGCCTTCCGCTTCAGACCCATTGCCATGCCGACGGCAATGCCGAGACCGTGGCCGAGCGAACCGCCGGTAATTTCCATGCCAGGTGTGTAGGATGCCATGCCGGACATCGGCATGCGACTGTCATCCATCCCATAGGTCTGCAGTTCATCCTCAGGCAGGATGCCGGCTTCCATCAGAACGGCATAAAGAGCGATGGCATAATGCCCGATCGACAGGAGGAATCGGTCTCGCCCCTCCCACTCGGGGTCTTCGGGACGATAGTCCAGAGCGTGGAAATAGGATGCGGCAAGGACGTCGGCGATCCCGAGCGCCTGTCCGATATAGCCCTGCCCCTGAACCTGCCCCATGAGCAGTGCTTTGCGACGAATATTCCATGCACGCAGCTCCAATGAAACATTGGAACGCGCGACAGCGCGGCCAGCCAAATTCATGTTTTCCTCCCGGCATTCTCTACAGCCAGAGATAGCACCGTCGCCGGAGGATTGATTTTAAGTAAAGTGAAAGACCTCTGTAGGCCACCTTAATGCTAAGACGAAAGCCTTATAGCCCCCAAGGTTTCACCTCGATCAGGTCGGTCGCCGAACCAATCCGGAAACGGCACCCCAGATCTTTGAGGTGGGCCCGCGCAGCGTCGTCATGCAGCTTGCAAGCGTTCGTCATCCAGGTCTGGAAACGCTGGACGATGCGTCGGCTTAGATGTCGGGACGGACACACCAGCCAGTAGGCCGGAAAATCGATCACCTCATAGGCCGTCGAAAACGGGACCAGTTCTCCCCTCTGCAATTCGCCGAGGCAGAGGCTTACACTGTCGAGAGCGACCCCACCTCCCTGCTTAGCCATCTCGATCGACATGGAGGATCGGTCGAAACGGAGCGGATAGTTGACCTTCGGAATATCGATCCTGTTGGCCGCAAGCCAGAGATCCCAGCGATAGAGTGTTTTGACGCTGTCGATCAGGCGCGCGCCCGCAAGCTGACGAGCGGGATCAGGATCGATCTGGCGCAAACGTTCCAGATAATCAGGGCTGCAGAGAGGCAGAACCAGATCGTGCATCAGCGGCGTCACGGCCACGCCGCTCCAGGTACCCAACCCATATCTCAGGTCGATATCGACACTTTCCGTTTCGAATGCAGTAAAGTCCGGCGTCGCATCGATACGGAGATTCCAGTCCTCGTTTTCTGCAGCGAAGGCGCCGACCCGAGGCCCCAGCCAGCGCACACCGAAGCTCGGGCTGACGCGGATGACGAAATTGCGTCGGTCCCGTTGAAATGAAACGGCAGAGCGGGCGTTGCGTATGGCGCTGAAGGCTTGGGTGGTTGTCTGGAACAGGCGGTCGCCGTCCAGCGTCAGCACCAGACGACCTTTCTCACGGCGGAAGAGCTTCACGCCAAGTTGCGCCTCAAGGAGCGAAAGCTGTTGGCTCACCGCCGAGGGAGAAATGCCAAGTTCTTCGGCCGCCTTGGTCACGCTGCTCAAGCGGGCAACGGCTTCAAAATACTCGGTCGCTTTGAGATTGAGATCACGCATCCGCGAAGCTTATCTGAAGGCTGAACGGCGTTCCACCGTGCGAACCGCTGAAAAAGAAAGGCGGCTCCCCAAAGAGTTGCCGCCTGTCGAGTTGACCTTGGGAGGTTACATGCACCTGCTGATGCAAGGTTCAGATCCGGTAGAACTTTTCCGCATTGTCGTGGAAAAGCTTCATGCGATCCTCCAGCGGATAGCTTGCCGTAATCTCGTTGAAGGCATTGAAAATGGCGTCATACGAGGAGAACAGCTTGTCGACGGGGAAGTTCGACGCAAACATGCAGCGATCCACTCCGAAGATCTCGATCGCCGACTCGACGTAAGGACGAATTGATTCCGTCGTCCAGGTGAAGTCACCCATCCCGAGGCCGGAGATCTTGCAGGCGACGTTGGGAGCCTCAGCAAGCTTTTGCATGCTCTTGCGCCAGCCGTCAAAATGAGACGGACCATCCACCTGCATGCCGGTATGGTTGAGGATGATCTGCGTATCGGGGAAATCGCGCGCCAGTTCGAAGAACTCTTCCATCTGCCAGTAGTAGAGTTGCAGATCGTAGGAGAGGTTACGCTTCACCAGTTCCTTGAAACCGCGGCGCCATTCCGGGGCGCGGCTGACCTCAGCTCGATCCAGATAAGTCTTGGCGGGGTCGGTGTGAAAATTCATCGACTGCCGGATACCGCGAAAGTTCTTGAACTGCATGTGTTCATCCAGAAGGTCGGCCACATCAGCTTTGCGAAAATCCGCATAGCCGACGATCCCGTGGGGGAAGCCGCAGCGATCGGCGATGTCCTGTAGCCATCGCGTTTCGCCCACCGGATCTTTGGGATCGTAACCGACGTCGAGATGCACAGATTTGACCAGGTTCTGGTTCTTCGCATCCTCGAGGAAGTCCTCGATCAGATAGTCGTGAATGATGGCCGAGTAATCCCCGAAGGCTGACGGCTTAGCGCCATCGTTCAGCCAGGGATAGTAGTTGTTGGTGATGTCCCACAGATGGTGATGGGGATCGATCAAGGGAATGTCGTTCATCGCGATGCCGATCAGAGAGAGAGGTGAGCCGGAAACCGGAGGGACCGGAGGCATCTTTGATACCTCCGGTCGTATGGATCACTGCGGGAAAACGCGCGCAATCACCTTTTTCGCGTCCTCGGAGTCGATGTCGGCAGCCTTCACCAGCGGCATCACGAGCGCCATGTTCTGCGTTGTCTTTTCACCCTTCAGAGCCTTGTACACTTGCTCCGTCGCATCCATGCCCTGACCGACAGCTTCCTGGAAGAAAATGCCCTGGATGGCGCCGTCCTTCAGCAGTTGGATGGTCGTCGGGCTGCCATCTGCAACGGTGACGCCGATCTTGCCCTTCAGGCCGCGGGTTGCGAGGGCCTTGGCAGCGCCCGTGCCCGCCTGGTCATACATGCCATAGATTGCCTTGACCTTGGGATGGGCGGTCAACAAGTCGTTCGCCTGTGTGACGGCCTCGTTGATCGTCAAGCCCTTGGTTTCCAGCATCTGCACGAGCTGACAGCCATTGGCGTTGAAGGCTTCCTGAGCGCCCTTCAGATACTTCTGCGCGTTTTCACGGTCCTGCGGCAGGGAGAGCATGCCGACTTCCGAGCCACCGCGCTCCTTGGCGAGTTCGCAAGTGTACTTGCCCTGGGCAAGACCGGTTTCGTAGTTATTGGCCGTGACCGAAGAGGTGAACTTGGTCTCGCCGGGCTGCGGGCCAATGCCAGCGAAAGCGATCGGGACTTTCTGCTGCGCAAGATAGTTCAGAAGCGGCGGGGTTGAGGTCGAGCTGACCGGACCGATGACGATGGCGTTGACACCACGGGTGACGGCAACGCGGGCGTTGTCCATCTGCTTGGCCGGTGAGTTTTCCGAGGTGTACTCGACATAGTCCATGCCCAGCTCCTTGGCCTTCTGCTGCACGCCATGTGCAACCCACTGCCAGTAGTCGATGTCTAGCGACGGTGCGATATAGGCCACCGTAAACTTCTTGTCTTGTGCGTGAGCCCCCTGTGCGACAAGCACGGCTGCGGCCATGGCAATTGCTTTAACGATCGTTTTCATCTTTCTCCTCCTCCTTGAGTGACTATCGATGACTGAACCTGTCAATGAGCACGGCGACGAGGATTGCGAGCCCCGTCACGGATCCCTGCCAGAAACTGTTGATGCCGATGAGATTGACCCCGTTCTGAATGATCGTGATCATCAGGGCGCCGAGCACGGCACCGATGGCGGACCCTGATCCGCCAGAGAGGCTAGCCCCGCCGATGACGACGGCGGCGATCGCCTGAAGCATGAGGGACGCTCCCGCCGTCGCCTCCGCATTGAGAATGTAGCTGACGGTCAAGAGGCCGGCGAAGGACGCCATCGTGCCCGAAATTACATAGGCCGCGAAGCGCGTGCGCTTGACCGGAATACCGAGCAGATAGGCGGCCATGGGTGAGCTACCGACCGAATAGAACCAGCGTCCGGCCGTCACCTTGCGCAGCACGAATTCCAGCGCCACGGTGAAAATCAGACAGAACAGGATGAAGTTCGGCAGGCCCGGTATGAATTCACCGCTGTTGAACAGCCAGTAGTCTGGCGAGTTCACGCCGAGCGAGCGGCCGTTGGTCACGATGAAGGCCAGTGATGCCGCAACCGCATAGGTGATCAGGGTGACGACGAAGGGCGCAAGCCCCACCAGCGTGATCAGTGCCCCGTTTATCGATCCGAACACAATCCCGACACCCAGCCCGGCAAGACTTGCGCTGATATCACTGAACCCGTTCGCCATGGCGAGAGCCGTCACCATGCCCGTCAGCGAGAAGATGGAGCCCACAGACAGATCGATGCCGCCGGTGATGATGACGATCAACACGCCAAGCGACATGATGACAAGGGGAGCCGAGGCCTGGAGGATATTGGCAAAATTGCCGGAAGACAGGGCAGCCGGCACGAAGAAGCCGACGCCGACAAGCAGAACGACACAGGCAATGGCGATGGCGAGTTCCGACCGGTAGACGGACAGGAGTGAAGGCGACTTCGGCGGCGGCGCCGTTTTGTCATTCGAGGTCATGGATGTTGCTTTCGTCGTCATGCGGCCATTCCCGTCAGGTCAGCCAGTGCGTCTTCGTTGAACTGATCCTGTGGGAGCAGTCCTTTGGCGCGGCCTTCCGTGTCGAAGGCGAGGATTTCGTCGCAGAGCTCGAGCAGCTCGACATTTTCGGTCGACCACCACACGACGATGGTGCCCTGCCCGGCCATGTTGCGGATGAGCTCGTAGATTTCGCGTTTGGTGCCGATGTCGACGCCCCGGGTCGGCTCTTCGAAGACCACCATCTTCAGAGGCATACCGAGCCAGCGCGCGACGAGCAGCTTCTGCTGGTTGCCCCCGGAGAGCGTCGACGGCAGATCCCAGATCGAGCCTGCCTTGAGCTTCAGCGCCTTGACGAGACCGAGGCACTCGTCACGCTCGGAGCCGCGGACCAGATGGCGACCTTCGCGCACCCGTCGGGATGCCAGCACGTTGTCGACGATCGGCAGTTGGGAAAGCACGCCCTTGAGACGTCGATCACCGGACACGTGGCCGATTCCCAGTTGCACCGCCTGACGCGGCGATGTGGGTCGCTTCGGCCAATCCTTAGCGTCGACCTCCCAATCTGCATTGGCGGCTGTTCCGTTCAGCACTGCAATCAAGCGCGACGGCCCGGCAGGTGCACCGGCAAGACCAAGGATCTGGCCCTTCAGGACGGGGACGGAGGTCTCGGGTCCGCGCAAGACGACACCGCCTCCCGCTTGGTCGAGCACCCGCTTGTCGCGCTCGACGCTGCGCTCTGTCGGTTGCCCCATCTGATGAATGATCTCGTTGTCACTCAAGTGGGTCAACGGCAGAGCATCGATGACGGTCATGCCGTCGCGAATGATCGTGCAGACATCGCAGAGCTGCCGGATCTCCTTCATGCGATGCGACACGAAGACGATGCCAATATTCTTCTCAGTCGCCAGCCGCCGCAGGACAACGAATAGTCGCTCGGTTTCGCCTGCCGTAAGATTGGCGGTCGGCTCGTCCAGAAGTAGGACTTCGGCGCCCGTGGAGAGAGCCCGCGCGATTTCCACGATCTGCCCCTCGTGCATCGAGAGTTCCGACGCCTTGCGATGCAGGGCGTGATGGGCGAGATGGGGGTCGATCAGACAAAGGGCTTCATGCGCCCGGGCAGCTTGCGACCGGTTGCGCACCAGTGTTGCCGCCGATGCGGCGTGGACAAGCGCGATATTCTCGGCGACGGTCAGGTCGGGAAGAAGGGCGAGCTCCTGGTGCACCACCGCGATTTTCGGAATGCCGCCCCTCGGTGATGCCAGCACAACGTCGCCATCGTCCTTGCGCACGGCACCCGTGATGATCCGGATCATCGTGCTCTTGCCAGCACCATTACCACCCAGAAGGGCGTGAATCTCGCCCGGGAGTACGGTAAAGTTGACGCCGCGGAGCACCTTCGTGGCCCCGAAACCCTTCATCAAATTTCGAACCGAGATCAGCGCCGTCTTATTGCTGTCCATCGTCACCCATCCCCACGACACGAGTATCGACGTAGGGGAGCAACGGCAACAGACCGTATTTTTTATCTAGCATCCAGTAGTCCTCCCAAAAGTGAAATCTAGTGAGAGGCTGAACCTTCAGATAGTTACTAAAGTTAAAGGGGTATTAAGCAGAGCTAAATACCTAGGGAGGATGGAATAAAGTAACCTTTAGCCTTAGAGCCAGACACGGCGGCCGGGAACCCGCGTTGAAAAGTAGCGAGGCGGTAGGCGACGGATACCCCGCCGCCTCACCTCAATACATCATCCCCCCGTGACGCTTTTCATGACGGATCGCTGCATCGAGCGAGGTGTCAGGCGATTTGAAAACACAATGATGTTGTTCATGAACCCTGGGAGGACGGATGCTTTTCCTTTCGCCAGCGCCCGCAGACCGGTTTCAGCGGTCGGACGCGCCTTCATCGTCAGAAAACGTAGCACTGGTGACACCGGCGCGCTGGCGGCTGCATCAAATCCAGTTTCTGTGTGGCCGGGGCAAAGACAGGTAACAGTGACGCCGCGAGGGCGCAGCTCGTGGTGAAGTGCTTCTCCGAAGGAAAGAACGTAAGCCTTGGTAGCGGCATAAGCGGCAAACCCAGGAACAGGTTGGAAGGATAGAATGCTTGCAATGAGGAGAATCTGTCCATCTCCGCGGGCTGCCATGTCCTGCCCAAAGATAAAGCTGAGTTCTGTTACCGCCGTGATATTGAGCTGTATCATATCGGTCGTGCGCTCCAAGGTGGTGTCCAGAAAGTCCCCATGCAGCCCATAGCCCGCGTTGTTCACCAGGATATCGATCTGCAGCGACTTGTCGTCCAGACTGTTTTTCAACTGAGCGGCAGCGCCAGGGACTGCGAGATCGATTGGTTCAACAACGACCTCTACTCCGTATTTCTGGCGAAGCTCAGCAGCGAGCTTTTCCATCGGCTCCCTTCGCCGGGCTGCGAGCACCAGATTGATCTTCTGTGCTGCCAGAAGGTCGGCATATTCGAGGCCCATGCCACTGGATGCACCGGTGATCAGCGCGCGCCTTGCGGCGCCGGAATGCGATTTCCCTGCGAATGTCTTTGAGGTTTGAGCGTGAGTAACGTTTTGCATTGAATTATCCTTTAGATCGCTTCGTGACGTGGCGTGTCGGCGAAAGCGAAGCTCCCCGAGCACGCCCCTTGAGTTCGAACTTTCATCGGAGTAGGACCTTGAGGATCCGTTCGGCCAGTATTCCGTATGGGGGCTGGAGCAGTTTCACGATGTTCCACCGCCCCTGCTCATAGATGCCCTTGGCATGGCTCAGTCGCCTGAAGCCCTCGATGCCGTGATAGGCGCCGATGCCGCTTTCGCCGACACCGCCGAATGGCAGGTCATCCTGCGCCACGTGCATAATCGTGCCGTTGATCGTGACGTTGCCCGATGTGGTGCGGTCGAGCACCTCTCGCCGTTCCGCAGAGTCTCCACCGAAGTAATAAAGTGCGAGCGGTCGGGGACGGGCGTTTACATAGTCGATCGCTTCACCGATTTTACGATAGGGAAAAACCGGCAGGATCGGACCGAATATCTCCTGGTGGGCGATCTTCATTTCGTCGGTGACGCCCAGCACAACCGTCGGCGCGAGCGTATGCGGACGGCGGGCGGCGTCGCCCGGCTGGTGGCCGACCTCGATAATCTGCGCGCCATGGGCTCGGGCATCCTCGATCAAGTCGATAAGAGTCCCATACTGCCGGTCGTTGACAATCGAGGTATAGTCCTCGCTGGTCGGACCGCCGGGATAGGCCGCCTTTACCAGCCTGTCGAAACTCGCGACAAACGTATCGACTTCGGACTCATGGACCATCGCATAGTCAGGTGCGATGCAGGTCTGCCCGCCACTGAGGAGCTTCCCCCAAACGATGTCTGACACAAAACGATCCTGAACACCGCCCTTGGCGACGATTGCCGGGGACTTCCCGCCAAGCTCCAGGGTTACGGGTACGAGATTGTCGCTCGCCGCCTTCATCACCGCGCGCCCTACGGCGGTACTGCCGGTGAAAACGAGGTGATCAAAGGCAAGTGAAGAAAAGGCCGGACCGTCGCCCTCGACGAGCGCCACCTGTTCCTCAGTAAAGATTTCTCCGAGCATCGAAGCGATGAGGGCATTGGTGGCAGGCGTCACATTCGACGGCTTGAGCATGACGCGGTTTCCCGCAGCAACCGCGGTAATCAACGGCATCAGAGACAGCTGAACGGGATAGTTCCATGGCGAGATGACACCAACCACTCCAAGCGGCTGATAGTCGATCCGGGCGCGCCCAAACTGCATGTGAAGGGCAACATGACGTCGCTCAGGCTTCATGAAGCGGCGCAGGTTCTTGTGGAGATAGTCAATGCCGCCGACGACCCCGTAGATCTCCATGATGGCTGTCTCCTGTCGGGCCCGGTGACCGAAGTCGGACGAGATCGCCGCCTCGAACATTTGCCGCCGGCTGATCAGGGCACTCTTGAGTTTGGCGAGAGAGGCACGCCGCTCGGCAAGCGATGTTGCACCGTCGCGCAAAAATGCGGTTCGCTGGGCAGCGAGGATGCGGCCCATACGCTCGGCGTCTGTAATTTTTTCTATGGCGTTCATGGCACACCCCGATGTAGACAAAGGAAACATTGAGATCTATATAGGTCGCAATGTTACCACTGTCAACAATGTAGTCACGAGAAACTTAAGGCCATGACGGACGTTCAAAACCGCCCCTATCACCACGGTGATCTCCGCCGCACGATCATTGAAACGGGACTAGACATCCTTCGCGATGAAAAGAACTGGCAGTTTACGCTGCGAGAGGTCGCCCGTCGGGCTGGCGTCAGCCACGCCGCGCCCTACAAACACTTTCCGGACAAAGCTGCTCTGCTCGTCGAACTCGCCATGATTGGATTCGATCGACTACGCGAGGCACTAGCGGGAGCGAAACCCGAAGCCCCCCAATCTCTGTTCGAAGAAATCATGCCAATATCCCTGGCATATGTCGCCTTTGGCACCGATAACCCGGCCCTGTATCGCCTGATGTTCAGCGCGGAGGAGGGACGCTCCGTGGGAATGCATCTCGATCAAAGAGCGCTTGCGGTATTCGACATAGTGTTGGACATGCTCAGTCGCGGTCAGGACGCCGGGACCATTCGCAAGCGGCCAGTCAGGGGGCAGGCGACCGCCGCATGGGCGCTTATTCACGGCATCACCTTGCTGGCGATCGATGGAATTCTGGTGCCGGAAAAGGTCGGATCGGCGCCGCTAGACGCAGCCATCGCCACCTTGGTGGAAGGGCTGGCAATCCCGCAACCGATATAGCTGCGAGTTACAAGGCGCGGCAAGCTATCTGCGGCGGCTCAGCCTGATCTCCAAAATCAGTTTAGCGCCGGTCGGCTTCCCGCTCGCTGGGCTGATCTCTCCCACGCTTTTGGTTGTTGGCAGCCGTAAGTCTTGGTTTGTTTCCAGGCGGGACCTGCTTTCGATGGTGTCGCAGCACAGGCAACCACGCCGCATCATCGGTTCGTTAGTGACACTCAGTGATCAGCGAACGCAGTTGACCGATACGAATTTGCGTCATCCTGATCAGACCTCTAAATAACTCAAACTCAGGTTACTTACCTCAAACGGATCGATGGTGCGGCGAAGAGGAAAAAGGAGTTTCTTCCTTTGCTGCTTCCTGAATTGCCAATCGCCGCGAGAAAAAGAACCCGAATCATGCGGATTCCCGTTAAAGAGCGAAATTTTCCACCGACAGATTTTCGTCTGATCTCCCTGATGTTCTCCTCACTGATGGGGGCGCATTCAGAGCGCGTTGGAACGCTTCTCTTTCCTCGCCGCAGGCCACGTAATTCTGCAGACGCCTGCTCTGCTTCAGAATGTCCGAATCCTTCAGTGGTCGCAGAACGCTAACCATCATCAGATCGCCAACGCTGAAGTCTTCGCCTTCAAGCCATGTCTTCTCGCCAAGGACCAGGGCGAGTTGTTGAAGCCTCTGCTCAAGATACCCGACACTGCCTGAAGCGACGCATGGCTCGATTGTGTTAACGGCGGCAAACATCCACATGATGGACCGGGAGCGGGCTTCTGGCCCCCCTGGAAGCAGGCCGGCAAAACGCTGTGCTATGTGAAGTACAATGGCGCCCGATTCGAAGAGGGTCAAATCCCCCTCTTGATAAACCGGCATCTGACCGAACGGTTGCAGTTGCATATAGTCGGGGCGACGCATTTCAGAGAAGGTAACATACCTCAAACTATACGGCTGACCGACCTCCTCAAGCGCCCATCTGACGCGTGTGTCGCGGTGGTACCCCCTGCCACCATCAGGAGGATGCCTGAATACTGATACTACAGGGTTCATTGCGGTTTCCTTCTCATCATGACTGCGACGAGACCCGAGTGGGGGCTTGCCCCCCAACGCCGTGCCTGCCTCTAGGGATATATCTCCCGCAGGGGTTCCTGCGGGAGATACCTTGTCTATTCGGCGGCCAATGCGTGCTGAAGTCTGGGGACGTCCGCGCCGGTCGTCGAAGATCCTTCCGCTTTTGGCGGCTTGATGCGAAACCATGCTGCATAGAGTGCAGGCAGGAAGAGCAGGATGATAAACGTCCCGACTGCCGTTCCGCCGATCAGCGTGTAGGCCATCGAACCCCAGAAAACCGAATGCGTCAGGGGAATGAAGGCGAGGACTGCGGCAAGCGCCGTGAGGATGACGGGCCTTGTTCTTTGAACCGTTGCTTCGATCACCGCATGATAGTCATCCAGACCTGCCGCCTTGTTCTCCTTGATCTGCTCGGTCAGGATCAGCGTGTTGCGCATGAGGATGCCCGCCAGACCGATGAGACCCAGGATCGCGTTGAAGCCGAAGGGCTGATTGAAGAGGATGAGCGTCGGCACCACGCCTGCGAGACCGAGCGGGGCTGTCAGCATCACCATCGTCATCGTCGATAGGCTGCGTACCTGAAGGATAATGACGATCAGGGTTGCAGCTATCATGAGCGGGAACACCTTTACCAAGGCCGTATTGGCCTTAAGTGACTCCTCGATATTGCCGCCCATCTCGATGCTATAGCTCGCCGGAAGTGACGCAATGAGAGGTTCGAACGCTTTCATAACCTGCTGGGCGACTTCTGGCGGTTGGGTCGCCTCGTTGATGTCGGACCTCACGGTTACCACAGGCGTTCGGTCACGGCGCTTGAGGATCGGCTCTTCGAAGCGCACCTCCGTGTGGCCGATCTGGTCGAGCGGGATTGTCCGACCCTCTCTCGTGACAAGCGAAAAGTCGGCGAGCCTTGCTGGGTCGAGGCGGATTTCACCCGCGCTTCTGGCCACGACAGGAACATTTCGGATGTTCTCACGGACTTGCGTAACCGGCACACCACTCAGCAGGAGCTGTATTTGCTGGGCAGCCTCGGCACTGGACATGCCAATAAGGTTCAGGCGATCCTGGTCAGGAACGAACCTGACAACAGGTGTGCGGTTACCCCAGTCGCGGTTGGCGTTTCTGACGTCAGGTACCGAAGTCATGAGAGCAAGGGCCTGCTCGGAGATTTTGTACAGCTCTTCGGCGTCCGGCCCCTTGATCCGGAATTCCACAGGAAACGGCGTGTAGGGGCCGAAGACGAGTTGCGTCACACGAACGAATGCTTCGGGCGCCAGCCCTTGCGCAACGGCTTCCCGCAGACGCAGTTTCAGCACCTCGCGCTCATGGGCGTCGGGCGTCAGAACAACGATCTTTGCAAAGGCCGGATCGGGCAGCTCAGGCGCCATTGCAAAGAAGAATCGGGGCGCACCTTGACCGATGTAGCTGGTCGCGATCTTCGTTTCGGGCTGCTGCTTCAGCCAGTCTTCAAGCTTCTTGACCGTGGCTGTCGTCGTTTCGATGCTCGTGCCTTCAGGCATGCGGACTTCGACAAGAACCTCAGGGCGGTCAGAGGTCGGGAAGAACTGCTGCTTCAGCGCACCCATTCCGACAACGGAAAGTGCCATAACGACGCCAACGACAGCGCAGGTCAGGAATTTGTGCTTGACGGTGAATTCGATCGCGCCGCGCAGCCGCCTGTAGTTCGGCGTATCGTAAATCGCATGATGGCCGCCTGCCACAGGCTTGATATAGGGGAGCAGCTTAATGCCGAGATAGGGGGTGAAGATCACCGCGACGAACCAGGATACGATCAGAGCAAAACCGACGATCCAGAAGATATTGCCGGCATATTCACCCGCTGCGGAGGCGGCAAAACCGACCGGCATCAGGCCGATAATGGTCACAAGCGTGCCCGATAGCATAGGCGCCGCAGTGTGGCTCCAGGCATAGGCAGCCGCCCCGATTCGGTCCATGCCCTCTTCCATCTTCACAACCATGACTTCGATGGCGATGATCGCGTCATCCACCAGAAGACCGAGCGCCAGGATCAACGCGCCAAGCGTGATGCGGTCGAAGAAGCGTCCACTCTCCAGCATGATAATGAAGACGACGGCAAGCGTCAGCGGCACGGCGAGTGCAACGACAATGCCCACCCGCCAGCCAAGTGCAATAAGGCTGACGAACAGCACGACGCCCAGAGCCATAGCAAATTTCATCATGAACTCGCCAACGGCCGCATCAATATTGACAGCCTGATCACTCACCTTCGTCAGCGTAATGCCAAGTGGCAGCGATTGCGTGATTTGGCTGGAGCGTTGTTCCAGGGCTTTGCCGAGCTCGAGACCGTTCCAGCCTTGCTGCATGACAACACCGAGCATGATGGTCGGTTCGCCATTGTGGCGAATGAGGTAAGTTGACGGCTCCTGATAGCCGCGACGAACCTCTGCAATGTCCGAAAGTTTTAGCGCGCGCCCCGAGGCGACAATAGGCGTATCGGCGATAGACTGTATGCTGTCATACGCGCCGTCGAAACGGATGAAAACTTGGGGACCCTGCGTGTCGATAGAACCTGCCGGCGTTACCGTGTTACGCCGTTGAAGCGCTGCGGCAACATCCTGCGGAGAGATGCCAAGTGTCGCAAGTTTCTCGTATGAAAACTCGGCGAATATCTGCTCTTGCTGCTCACCCAGAATGTTGATTTTCTTTACGCCTGGCACATGAAGCATGTCCTGCCTGATCTTTTCCGCTTCCCGGACGAGATCGCGCATTGGCATGCCCTGCGCCTTGAGAGCGTAAAGGCCGAAGCTGACGTCAGAATATTCGTCGTTCACGAATGGCCCCAGAACACCCTGCGGCAGGTTTCTGGCTTCATCGCCGAGCTTCTTGCGCGCCTGATAAAATTCTTCGGCGACGGCGCTTGGTGGCGTATTGTCCTTGAGCGTAACGGTAAGATAGGCAAAGCCGGGACGCGTCGTTGTCTCGACACGGTCGTACCATGCCAATTCCTGAATGCGTTTCTCCAGCGGCTCGGCAACGAGATCCTGCATCTCGCGTGCGGTTGCGCCCGGCCAGACAGTCGTGACCGTCAATGTCTTGATGGTAAAGGAGGGGTCTTCCGCGCGGCCTAACTTGACGAAGGCATACGCACCGGCGAGCGACAAGAGAACGATGAAGAAGAGCGTGACGGCACGTTCACGAACGGCCAGAGCGGACAGATTGAAGTTCATCAGTTTGCTGCCTTTTCTGTCTCAAGGCTGGTGCGAACCGACGCTCCATCCTTCAGAAGATGCGCGCCGAGGGCAACAACTGCCTCTCCGGGCTTAACGTTCGTAACGACCACATTCTCTTCGCTCAGCCGTTCGACCTTCACATCACGAAACGTCACGGCAGATGTTTGCTGATCAATGATCCACACGCCTGTGCGCGTACCGTCGTCCAGAAGGGCACCGATCGGCAGTTCGGCGTGGTTCTGTGCATCTCTGTTCTCGATTTCTATAGTGACGGTCGCCCCCAGTGGAGCATTGGCCGCAGCCCCTTCAAGCACCCATCGCGTTTCATAGGTGCGGGTCTGTTGATCGGCAGAATCGGAGATTTGGCGTAAGGTGGCATTTTCCGTGTTGCTTCTGCCATAGATGGACGCAGAAGCTTGCGCACCGATTTCAGGACGCATGGTTTCAGGAAGCCAGACGATGGCTTCGCGAGGACCGGATTTCGCGAGCCGCACTACCGGTTGCCCGGCCGTCACAACCTGGCCGGGTTCACCAAGCGTCTCGACAATCGTTCCGTCTGCATCGGCAACGAGAACTGCATATTTCGCTTCGTTTTCTGCTACATTTGCGTCCGCCTGTGCGGCAGCCAACTGTGCCGTCGCCGTATCCAACAGGGCCTTCGATCGTTCATATTGCTGCGTCGAAGCGGCAGAGGTCTTCACCAGCACGGCGAAGCGTTTCTCATCGGCTTTCGCTTGTACAAATGTCGCCTGTGCTGCAATGACAGCGTTCCGCTTGGCGGTCAGAGCAAGGCGAAGATCGGTCTCGTCAAGCCTCATCAATGGCTGTCCAGCGCTTACCTGCTCCCCGACGTCGACAAAACGTTCAACGATCTTGCCGGGGACACGAAAGCCGAGGTTGCTCTGGACCCGGGCACCAACGGTTCCGGTAAAGCTGCTGCTCGAATTGGCAGGCAGTCGGGCCGTCGCAAGGTTGACAAGTGGCGCCAATGTCCGGGGATCGGCACCCTTTGCCTCGGGTGCCTGCGTCGGAAGCAGCAGTGCCGCGGCTCCGCCTGCGGCCAGCGCCAGCACTGCTGCTGCAGTGACAACAAGTTTCCGTTTCATTTCATCGCCCCTTCTTGACGGCCATTCCAAAAATATTAGATTGCAACCTAACTCTTAAAATAATATAGATGTCAAATGAAATCTAAAATGAGGTCCATATGAGAGTGAGCCGCGCACAGGCAGAAGAAAACAGGGAACGGGTGATCACTGTCGCCAGCCGATTATTTCGAGAGCACGGGTTCGATGGGATCGGCCTGAAAGACCTGATGAAGGGTGCAGGCCTCACCCAGGGTGGATTCTACAAGCAGTTCGCATCGAAGGACGATCTTGCTGCACTGGCTTCGCGGCGCGCGCTTGAGAGTGCGACCCGCCGGTGGTCTGCTGCCGCAGCAGATACGTCAGACCCACTAGAGGCAGTCATCAGGTTCTACCTCTCGAAAGATCATAGCGGCGAGAAGGCAGAAGGATGCCCGCTTGTCGCTCTCGGTTCCGACGCTGCCCGTCAAACTGCCGAAGTTCGGCGCCCGTTTGAGGATGGCATCCGAGCACATTTCGAGGTGCTCGAAGAAATGATCGGCGAGAGCGACGGAACGGCGGTCGCCGACAAGGCCATGGCAATATTGTCCATGATGGTCGGTGCAGTAATGTTGTCCAGGATCATCGAGGATAAAGAATTGTCATCCGGTGTTCTTGATTCAGCCGCAAGTGAAGTCCGGCGCATAGCTGGCCGCGATGTCAGCGCCTAACGGACAGCTTCTTGGTACTGGGCGGCGGTAGGTGCATTTAGCCTAGCCTCAGTCGCCCAAGTATCTGAAAAATAGCGAGAACCGCGTGTCCCACGTTAACGACCGGTTATTCGGTAGGACGCCGGAGGCATGCCTATTTCTAGGATTAAACACAGGTGGAAAACAGATGCGCCGTATCGTTGTAACAGGAATGGGAGCCATCAGCCCCCTGGGAGCAAACGTCGATATCTCCTGGTCGCGACTTCTTGCAGGCCAAAGCGGCATTCGACGACTGGATGACGACGTGGTCGGGGATCTGCCGTCGAAAATTGGAGGCTTGGTCCCTTCTCTGGCTGACGACCCCGAAGGAGGATTTGATCCTGACAGGACCCTGCCCTCGAAGGATCAACGGAAGGTCGACCGCTTCATCATCTTTGCACTGGCAGCGGCTGAAGAGGCGTTGGCGCAGGCACATTGGAAGCCGGCATCGAATGAAGATCGGCTAAGAACCGCGACCATTATCGCGTCCGGTATCGGCGGCTTTCCAGCAATCACCGACGCGGTACGCACCGTCGACCACCGCGGTGTCCGCCGCCTTTCACCATTCACAATTCCGTCTTTCCTCGTCAATCTCGCAGCGGGACAAGTCTCGATCCGCCATGGTTTCAAAGGTCCGCTTGGAGCGCCCGTGACGGCATGTGCCGCTGGGGTTCAGGCGATCGGCGATGCCGCAAGACTGATCAGGTCCAATGAAGCCGACATTGCGGTTTGTGGTGGCACTGAGGCCTGTATGAACATTGTCAGCCTTGGCGGTTTCGCGGCGGCAAGGTCACTATCAACGGGCTTTAACGAGACGCCGGCCAAGGCATCACGTCCCTTCGATACGTTGCGCGACGGCTTCGTCATGGGTGAGGGCGCGGGCATACTCGTTATAGAAGCCCTTAGTCATGCTCTCGCTCGCGGTGCGACCCCGATTGCAGAACTCGTCGGGTACGGCACGACAGCCGATGCTCATCACATCACCTCCGGTCCCGAAGACGGAAGCGGCGCGCGCAGGGCAATGGAAATTGCCATCGCGCAAGCGGGCATTGCCCCTTCTGCGATTGGTCATCTGAACGCGCATGCGACCTCTACACCGGTTGGCGATCTCGGAGAAATCAAGGCTATCAAAAGTGTATTTGGCCAAAGAAAGTCGGTGGCTGTCAGCGGAACCAAGTCTGCGACGGGGCACCTGCTCGGCGCGGCCGGCGGGCTGGAAGCCATCTTCACGATTTTGGCGCTCAAAAACCAGATCGCGCCGCCGTCACTGAACCTGAACACGCCGGATCCGGAAGCGGACGGGATCGATTTTGTCGCAAACGAAGCGCGATCCCTGGACGCTGAATATGCCATATCCAACGGTTTCGGTTTTGGCGGCGTCAATGCCAGCGTTCTTTTCCGACGCTGGGCAAAGACAAGCAACCGCGGGATATCCTCCTTGCGCTAACGCTCGTCGCCACATCCAAAACTCCATGAACCCGAGACCAGCTACCGAGCGTCAAAGAACACAACAATTTGGTCGACAATTGCCTCCAAAGGCTTGGCTACATCAACGGTGATGGCGTCTTCCTCCACGCCGGGCGGCTCCAGCGTGGCGAACTGGCTTTCGATCAGGTCCGTCGGCATGAAATGGCCGGTGCGGGCCGCCATGCGGGTGGCGATCAGGTCCTTTGTGCCAGAAAGGTGCACGAAGACGACCAGCGCACCCTTCCTCGCCCGGATACGGTCGCGATAGCTCCGCTTGAGCGACGGACAGCCGACGATCAAGGTGCTTTCCGCCTCGGCCAGCCGCGAGCCGATCTCGCCGAGCCAGGGCCAGCGGTCCTCGTCGGTCAACGGCTCGCCGCGGCTCACCTTCTCGATATTGGCCTACGGGTGCAGGTCGTCGCCATCGAGATAGATAGCACCGAGGCGCGCGGCCAACGCCGCGCCGACCGCCGACTTGCCGCAGCCGGCGACGCCCATCAGCAGGATGCGCCGAGGTACATCAGAGCGAGGCTGTGATACCACCGTCGACATAGAGCACGTGTCCGTTGACGAAGGAGGAGGCGTTGGAGGCAAGGAAGATGCAGGCGCCCACCAGTTCCTCCACCTTGCCCCAGCGGCCCGCCGGTGTGCGTTTCTCCAGCCAGGCGGAAAAGGCCGGATCGGCAACCAGCGCGGCATTCAGCGGCGTGTCGAAATAGCCTGGCGCAATGGCATTGCATTGCAGCCCGTATTTCGCCCAGTCGGTCGCCATGCCTTTGGTCAGGTTGCCCACGGCGCCCTTTGTGGCGGTATAGGGGGCTATGCCGGGACGGGCGAGAGCGGTCTGCACGCTGGCGATGTTGATGATCTTGCCGGCACCGCGCCCGATCATGTGGCGGGCGACCGCCTGGCCCACATTAAAGACGGTGGAGATATTGGTCTTCAGCAGTCGCTCGAAAGCGTCGGCCGGAAAGTCCTCCAGCGGCGTGCGGTGCTGCATGCCGGCATTGTTGACCAGGATGTCGATCGCACCGACCTCCGCCTCGCAGGCATCGACCGCACGGCGCACGGCCTCGTGATCGGTCGCATCGAAAGCAAGGGTGTGTTTTGCCCCAATCTCCCTTGCGGCTAGGGCCAGCTTGGCCTCGTCGCGGCCGTTGAGGACAACCTCGGCGCCGGCGGCAGCGAGGCCGCGTGCGAGCGCGAGCCCGATGCCCTGGGAGGAGCCGGTGACGAGGGCGCGCTTGCCGGTGAGATCGAAGAGTTGGATGCTCATGGTCTGCTGGTCTCTTTGTTTGCAGTGGCGGCCTGAAGACCGCGTCGGTCTCTTCCTACTATTGCTCTCAGGAAAATGCGATCTGCGTCTTCATGGACTGCCCCTTGTCCGAGGCGATCTCGAATGCCTTGAGGGCATCGGAGAGCGGCAGCATGTGGGTGATCAGCGGCTTCACATCGATCAGGCCGCCTTGCATCAGCGCCACCGCCGTGGCGAATTCCTCATGGAAACGGAAGGAGCCCCGCAGGTCCAGTTCCTTTGCCGTGATCACCATCATCGGCAGGCTCATATCGCCTCCGAGGCCGAGCTGCACGATCGTGCCGCGCGACCTGAGCGCCTGAATGCCGGCGGCCAGGGCCGCTTGTGCGCCAGAGCATTCGTACAGGACGTCGAATGTACCCTTGTTCTGGCTGAAGGGAACAAGTCCGTCGCGATCTTCCGAAAGATCGATCGTCCGATCCGCGCCGACCGCGCGAGCAAAGCCCAGCGCTCGGTCGGACAGATCGGCCGCAACGATTTCTGATGCACCCGCCCGCCTTGCGGCGAGGATGGATAGCGTGCCGATCGGACCGCAGCCGGTGATCAGCACGCGCTTGCCGAGCATCTCTCCAGCGCGACGGGTGGCATGCAGCGTCACCGACAGCGGTTCGGCCATCGCAGCCTCCCCCGCCGAAAGACCCTCAGCCTTCACGCACTGGCTGGCCTTGGCGACGAGCCGCTCACGAAAGGCGCCCTGGATATGCGGAAAGGGCATGGCCGACCCGTAGAAACGCATGTTGAAGCAATGGTTCGGCAGGCCCTTCAGGCAGTAGTCACAGGCTCCGCAGGGCCGCGAAGGCGATACGGCGACGAGATCGCCAACCGCGAGGCCGGATACGCCTTCGCCAAGCACGGCGACATGGCCAGATACCTCATGCC
This sequence comes from Neorhizobium huautlense, assembly GCF_002968575.1. Taxonomy (GTDB): domain Bacteria; phylum Pseudomonadota; class Alphaproteobacteria; order Rhizobiales; family Rhizobiaceae; genus Neorhizobium; species Neorhizobium huautlense. The sequence continues at coordinate 25,582 of NZ_PVBM01000033.1, forward strand.
CCAGGATCATCGGTTCCTTCAGCCGCACCGTGCCGAAGCCGCCATGGTTGTAGTAATGCAGGTCCGATCCGCAGATACCGCCGACGGCGAGGCGGATTTCCACCTCGCCCGGCCCCGGCGCTTCAACGGCGTTATCCTCGATACGCAGGTCCTTGGCGGAATGAATGACGATCGATTTCATGGCTTTCCTCACAGAACCGGCGTCGGCAATGGCCGACCGTCGAAATGGGCCGACAGGTTGTCGAAGACCAGCGCGCCCATGGCCTTGCGGGTTTCCACTGTGCCGGAGGCCATGTGCGGCTGCAGCAGCACGTTGTCGAGCGCCAGGAACCGCGGGTCGAGATTGGGTTCCCCCTCGAAGACATCGAGGGCGGCAGAGCCGAGCGTCCGATTTTCCAGCGCATCGAGCAGCGCCTTTTCGTCGATATTGGAAGAGCGCGAGATGTTGATCAGCATGCCCTCGGGACCGAGCGCCTCGATGACCTTGCTGCCGACGATGTGGCGCGTGTCGGCTGATGCGGCCAAGGTCACGAACAGGAAATCCGAGCGGCCGGCGAGTGCGACGGGATCGGCGACGAAGGTCCAGTCCTTCGCATAGTCCTTCGGGCCTACATCGCTATAGGCGATTTCCATGTCGAAGCCTGAAAGGCGCTTGGCGACCTCGAAGCCGATCCGGCCAAGGCCGAGAATGCCGGCGCGCTTGCAATGCACGCGCGACTGCAGCGGATAAAGGCCTTTCCTCGCCCAGTCACCGCTCCTGACCCAGCCCTCGCCGCCGATCATGCCGCGCGCCTGTGCCAGCATCATTGCGACCCCCAGGTCTGCCACGTCCTTGGTCAGGACATCGGGCGTGTTGGTGACGCGAATGCCGCGTTCCCGGGCTGCAGCCAGATCGACGGCATCGAAGCCGACGCCATAGACGCAGATGACTTCAAGCTTCGGCAGCGCCTCGATCATGACCCTGTTGGCACCGAGTTCGCCGCGGGTCGCAATGGCGCGAATATTCGACCCATGCTGGGCCAGAAATGCGACCTTGTCACTCGCTTCGAAATAGCGGTGCATGGTGAAGGTGGCGTTCAGGCGCTCCTCGTCCCAGGCGGGATAGGGGCCGACCTGAAGAATTTCGATCCTGCTCACGGTGTTTTCTCCCAATTTGTCTTGTCGCCGGCAGCAGCCGGAAATCAGCCTTCGCGCAGTTTGGACAGCGCGGTGAATTCGGCACCTTCGGCCGCGAGCGACCGGCGGATTTCTCGCGCCAGTGCGACGGCCCCCGGCGTATCCGAATGCAACAGGATGGAGCGCGCATGCATGTCGATGACCTGACCGTCGACCGCCTCGACCGTGCCCTCGCGAAGAAGGCGCAGAATGCGCGCCATGACGGCGCTCTCGTCCTTGATGACGGCTCCCGGCAGGGAGCGCGGTGCCAGCTGGCGGTCGGCGGTATAGGCCCGGTCGGCGAGAAACAGGCGATGGCATTTCATACCCATGCCCATCGCTTCCTTTTCCAGCGCCGAGCCGGGCAGGACGAGAAAGTGGATATCCGGATCGAAAGAAAAGGTCGCCCTGACCAGAATTTCGGCAATAGCGGGATCGGCCGATGCCTTGTTGCCCAACGCTCCATGGGGATTGAGATGGGTGATGCGGTGTCCGGCGGCCCCGGCGATCGCATGCAACGCTCCGAGCTGGTAGAGGATGTGCATTTCCAGTTCCCGGGCATCCATGACCATGGGACGGCGCCCAAAACCCATGCGGTCGGGATAGCTGACATGGGCGCCCAGGTCGACGCCATGCTCAAGCGCCAGCCGCACTGTGCGGTCCATGATGACGGGATCGCCGGCGTGGTAACCGCAGGCGACATTGGCCGACGTGATGAGCGGCATCAGCGCCGCGTCGTCGGCAATCGTGTAGGGCCCGAAACCCTCGCCGAGGTCCGCATTGATATCGATCCGCATTCCCGCACCTCCCCTGTTGTCAGCCATGCGCTACGAATTCGAAAACAGGCGTGCCGTAACCGACGATTTCGCCTTCTTCCCGCAGCCTCCTGCCGAGCGAGCCCGGTTTTTCCGCGACGACAGCGGTGATGGCCTGGCCGGAGACGACATAAGCGACGGCCTGTCCTGCCCCCATGGTGAGACCTTCGGCCGCGACATCTTCCGGCCGGCCGGGATGGGTGAAGACAAGGCGCCCCATGGACGCGGTCGAGATCGTCTCTGGCTCAGCAACAGCCGGCGCCGGGACCGCGCTCAAGGGCACGGCGGAGGCGGGGTCGAGCCGCATCGAAATACTCGCCCGGCCATCGGAATAGGACAAATGCGACAAGCCGGCAGCGATCATGCGGGCAAGGAGGTCATCGAGGTCGGCCACCGTCAGGCTCATGCGACACCCCATGCTGTTGCCAGGCGGCGCTGGCGACCTACGTCAGCTGCCAGTTGGGCAAGATATGTCTCCGTCTCGTCATGCGCATCGGCTGCGCCTGCCGTGTCGCATTCCACGAAACGCAGCGCATCACCCGGCCGGGCCTGGGCAATCCGCCAAAGGTCCGCATCGATGACCACCCCGATCTTCGGATAACCACCCATGGTGGCGGCATCGGCCAGCTGGATGATCGGCTGTCCGCCGGCCGGCACCTGGACGACGCCGGGCACTACCCCATGCGACCTGAGTTCGCGCGGCCGCGTCAGCGCTAGCTCGGGACCTTCCAGCCGGTAGCCGGCACGGTTGCTCTGCACGGTCACCTTCCAGTCTGCCGACCAGAAGGCGGCACGGGAGGCGTCGTCGTAGTCCGCGTACTCGGCCGCCGGGATGACGCGCACCGCAGTTGTGCTATCGCCTGCCGCCGCAAGCGCCACAGCGGGCGGCACCGTCCCGACCCCTGCATGAGGAAGCCTGACGTCATTACCCACGGCGGCTATGCGATCACCCTTTGCCAGCGCCCGGCCCTCGATGCCCCCGAAGGTCTCGCGCAACTGCGTGCTGCGCGAGTCAAGCACTTCCGGTACGTCTATGCCACCGGCAACACAGAGATAGACGCGGCATCCGGAACGAGGCGCATTGAGCGTGAGCACATCCTCCGCCTTTGCGCGGGTGGCCCAAAAGGGCGGCAATGGCCGGTCGCCGAGCATGGCGCCGCAATCCGCCCCCGTCAGTGAAAAATTCAGGTCGGAATTGAAGCGCAGGCGCAGCGGCAGGATCGGGATCTCAAGCCCGGCGGCGCCACGGTCATTACCCAGCAACAGGTTGCCAATGGCGAGCGCCAGCCTGTCCATCGCCCCGGACCGGCAGACGCCATAGCGATAGAAGCCGCTGCGGCCGAGATCCTGGATAGTGACTAGCGAAGGCGTGGAAAGGATCTCGATCATGCGATGACGCGCTCCGCCTTGAACCGGACGACATCGCCTGGCTTCATCAAGGCCGGCGGCAGCCGTTTCGGGTCGAAAAAGCTGATCTCGGCACGGCCGATCGTGTGCCAGCCGCTCGGTCCGGCGGAGGCCGAAACGCCGGTCTGCATGCCGGCAAGCGAGAGGGAGCCGCCGGGAATGCTAACCAGCGGCACCTTGCGACGGGGCATGAACAGACGCGCATCGAGACCGCCAAGATAGCAATAGCCGGCATGGCTGCCGACGGCATAGACGGTGTAATCTGGCTCGGTGTGGATGCGTACGACCTCGGCGACGGACAAGCCCGCGCCTTCCGCCACGTCGTGCAGATGGGGACCCCCCTCGCCGCCGTAGACGATGGACAATTCCAGCACGGTCGGCTCCACATGCTTTTCGTCGCCGATATCCCAGGCGTCACGGAGCAGCGTTTCGAAGACGCCGATATCTCGGGGCGGCCGGGCTAGGATCAGCATCAGGTTGGTCATGCCGGGCACCGCCTCGACGACCATGTCCCAGGTTGCGGCGGCATCCGCCAGCGCCCAGATGCGCCTCTGATGCTGGATATCGAATGCGCCCGGCGCTTCGAATAGGATGGCGCTGGACCCAAGCGGTGTGATACGCGGCTCTTCCAGGCTGGCGGCGGAAGCGCTCATGCGATGCCCCTCTTCTCCAGCAGCTTTTCCAGATGGTGAATGTCGACGCCCCCCGCGACAAAGCCCGGATCGCACAGCAGTTCCGCATGCAGCGGCGCGTTGCAGGCGGGTCCGGCGATGACAAGCTCCGACAGGGCAAGCCGCATGCGCGCCAGGGCCTCTGCCCGCGTCGCGCCATGCACGATCAGCTTGGCGATCATGGAATCGTAACTCGACGGGATGACGTAGCCGCGCGTCACATGGGTATCGACCCGCACACCAGGCCCGCCGGGCAGCACCAGATCTTCAATAAGGCCCGGCCGCGGCGCGAAGGTGAAAGGATCCTCCGCATTGATCCGGCATTCTAGTGCATGGCCCGAGATGCCGATATCCCGCTGCCGGAGGCCCAGCGGCTCGCCGCCTGCAATGCGCAACTGGGCCGCGACGATGTCGATGCCCGTGACCATTTCCGTGACCGGATGCTCGACCTGGACGCGGGTGTTCATCTCGATGAAATAGAAGGCCCCGTCCTCGAAAAGGAACTCGAAGGTGCCAGCGCCGATATAGCCGATACGCCGGCACGCTTCAGCACAGCGCTCCCCGATCGCGGCAATTGCGGAACGGTCAATATCAGGCGCCGGCGCTTCTTCAATCACCTTCTGGTGCCGGCGCTGCAGCGAGCAGTCGCGGTCGCTGAGCCAAACGGCCTCGCCATGGCTGTCACACAGTACCTGGATTTCGACATGGCGCGGATGTTCCAGGAACTTCTCGATATAGATATCCGGATTGGCGAAGAAGCGCTGTGCTTCTTCCCGCGTGACCTGCACCGCCTTGAATAGTTCCGCCTGCGAACGAACGATCCGCATGCCGCGCCCGCCGCCGCCGCCCGCCGCCTTCAGGATGACGGGGTAACCGATATCGGCAGCGATTCGCGCGGTCTCGGCCTCATCCTCCCCCAGGGCACCGCCGGAGCCCGGCACGCAGGGCACGCCAGCGGCGAGCATCGCCCTCTTCGCGGCGACCTTGTTTCCCATGACGCGGATCGCCTCGGCCGGCGGTCCGATGAAGACGCGCCCGGACGCATGCACCGCTTGGGCGAAATCGACATTTTCAGAGAGGAAGCCGTAGCCGGGGTGGATCGCTTCCGCGCCCGTCAACTCCGCGGCCGTGAGGATCGCCTCGATATTGAGATAGCTTTTGGCTGCGGGTGCCGGGCCGATGCAGATGGCGGCATCTGCGCTCTGCAGATAGGGCGCGTGTCGGTCGGACTCTGAATAGGCGCAGACAGAGCGCAGGCCAAGGGTTCGGCAGGCGCGCTGGATGCGCAACGCGATCTCGCCGCGATTGGCGATCAGGACGCTGGAGAAAGGCAGGGCATGCGGACGTGTCATGATGCGCTGGCCTCGATCACGAAAATCGGCTGCCCCATTGTTACCTCGCCGCCGGCCTTGACCAGGATTTCGGCGATAACGCCGTCGCGCGGCGCTTCCACGGTAGTGAAGACCTTCATCGCCTCTATCAGGCACAGCGTGTCGCCAGCCTGCACGGGACGCCCGGGTTCGACGAAATCGGGTTCGTCGGGCGACGGCGAGAGATGGACGATCCCGAAGATCGGCGCGTCGACTGTCTGCTTGGACGGGGAGACCCGTGGTGGCGCTGCAGCCGCTGGGACCATGTCGCCTGAGGCCTGCGGCGCGGGAGACGGCTGAACGATGCCGGAGCCAGCCTTGACCAGCCGGATATGTTGGTCTCCGTCGGTGAATTCCAGCTCGGCGAGCGGCGAGGCCGCCATCCACTGCATCACGGTCTTGAGTCTTTCGATATCCATCGGAACCTGCGCTTCTGCCGGGCCTGCCGGACAGCGCTCGATGGCACTGCGAGACGAGGCAAGACTGGCAAAAACGCTATCATAACGGTTCGATGATGGGGTCAGACCGGTTTTTAATGATGGGTCCGGCCGCTTGTCCATTGGCCGGGACTATTACGCCAGACCGATTCCGTCTTAGCCCTGCCTTCCCGCCCATCTTATGATTCCCCTGCTCTTTTCACAGCCAGAAGCCGCAAAACCGGCAAGCAGGTGATCCATGTCCGACTTCCAGCCCGCAGCGCGTGTCGAGCGCATCAAGCCTTCTCCGAGCACCGCAGCCGCAGCCCGAGCGAGGGAATTGAAAGCCGAAGGCCGTGATATCGTCGACATGACCGTCGGCGAGCCGGATTTCGATACCCCCGACGCCATCAAGGAAGCGGGCATTGTCGCCATCCGCGCCGGCGACACCAAGTATACGCCGGTCAACGGCACGCTGGCTCTGCGCCGAGCGATCGCCGGCCGGCTGCAGCGCCATACGGGCCACGCCTATCCGCTCGACGCAATCACGGCCGGCGGCGGCGGCAAGCAGATCATCTTCCTGGCGCTGATGGCATCAGTAGACAACCAGGCCGAGGTCATCATTCCCGCGCCCTACTGGGTCTCCTATCCCGATATGGTGCTGGCCAATGAAGGCAAGCCCGTCATCGTCACCTGCCCCGAGGCGGACGGCTTCAAGCTGAAACCGGAAGCCCTCGAGGCAGCGATCACTCCGAGAACCCGGTGGCTGATTCTCAACGCGCCTTCCAATCCGACCGGCGCCACTTATTCCCGCGCGGAACTTGAGGCGCTGGCCGCGGTGCTTCAGCGCCATCCCCATGTCTGGGTTTTGACCGACGAAATCTATGACGAGATCTGGTTCGGCGAAGGCAAGGCCGTCAGCCTGGTCGAGGCCGCCCCCAGCCTTGTTGACCGCATCTTCCTAGTGAACGGCGTATCGAAAAGCTACGCCATGACCGGCTGGCGCATCGGCTATGGAGCCGGCCCCGCCCCGCTGGTAGCGGCGGTCAACAAGCTCCAGTCGCAGATTTCGTCCTGCCCGTCCTCCATCAGCCAGGCAGCGGCCGCGGCCGCACTCGACGGCGACCAGGCTTTCATTATCGACAGCGTCGCGGCCTATCGCCGCCGCCGGGACATCGCGGTCGAACGCCTGAATGCGATCGACGGTATTTCCTGCACGGCTCCGGAAGGTGCATTCTATCTCTTCGTCAACTGCGCCGGCCTGATTGGCAAGACCGCCCCCGACGGGCGAAAGATCACCAACGACCTCGACTTCGTGCTCTACCTGCTCGACTGCGGGGTCGCGGCCATCCAGGGCGCCGCCTATGGCCTTTCACCCTATTTCCGGCTGTCGATCGCCACGTCGGAGGCGCAGATCGAAAAGGCCTGCGCCTTGATCGCCAAGGCCTGCGCAGCCCTGTCCTGAGACCGCCGGAACATCGAACCAATCTTGGGGACCGGATGACCGGTCCCTTTTCACAAGGAGGAAAGCCATGGTCCACGTCCGGACAAAAATCGAACGCGCGTCGCCGGAAAGCGTCGCCGCCCTGTCGCGGCACAGCGTCGCCACCATCCACGAGGCACAGGGACGTCTCGGCGCACTGAGCTCCCGCATAAAGCCTGTCGACCGCGCGATGTCCTTCTGTGGCACCGCCTTCACGGTGAAATGCGCGCCACGTGACAACATCATGCTCCAGGTCGCTATCCACTACGCCAAGGCCGGCGACGTGATCGTGGTGTCGGCCGGGGAATATGAGGAGGCCGGGTCCTTCGGCGACGTGCTTGCCAATGCCTGCCTGGCAAAAGGCATCGAGGCGGTTGTGACCGACACGGGCGTCCGCGACACTGCCGACCTGATCAAGCTCGGCCTGCCGGTGTTTTCGCTCAGCGTCTGCGTCAAGGGAACCGTCAAGGAGACGCTTGGCCAGATCAATGCCGATATCGTCGTCGGTGACGAGTTGATTCGTCCGGGCGATGTGGTGCGCGGCGATGCCGATGGCGTCGTCGTCATCCGTCGCGAAGATGCCGCCGCCGTCGCAGTCAAGTCGCAGCAGCGCGAAGAAGCGGAAGCTGGCTACATCGCCGCCTACAAGGCCGGCAATACCGTGATCGAGGTGAGCAATCTCGCCGGGGTGCTCGCCGCCAAGGGCCTGACCACAGACGAGTGAACCTTCACCGTTTCCACCTTGTGGAATGAATAAGGGGCGGGTCATGGACTTGCCCCTTCCGCTTGCCGAATGCGTGGACAACTTTAATTCAGGATCAGGTCCGGGAGGAAGGTTACAACTTCGGGAAATAGCGCCAGGAACACCACGAAACCCATCATGATCAGCAGATAGGGCATGGTCACGCGGGCGATGTAGCCCGTTCCGCGTCCGGTTATGTTCTGGATCACCGCGAAATTGAAGGCCACCGGAGGCGTGATCTGTGCCATCTCGACCACCAACACAATGAAGATGCCGAACCAGACCTTATCGAAACCGGCCTGCTCGACAATCGGCAGGACGACCGGCAGGGTCGTGGCGATCATCGAGAAGCCTTCGAGCGCCGTGCCGAGGATCAGGTAAAGCACCATGAGCGCGATGATCAGGGTGATGGGCGACAATTCCCAGGCCGAGACGGTCGCCGCGACCACATCGGGGATGCCCAGCGTGGCGCTGACATTGCCGAGCACCGTCGCACCGAGAATGATCATGCCCATCACGGAACAGGTCTGCACCGCGCCGAGCGCGATATCGCGCAGGACTTTTGCAGACAGCGCATCCTGTGCCCAGGAGAGAGCGAAGGCACCGAGCACGCCGAGGGCCGCCGCCTCCGTCGGCGTGGCTAACCCGCCATACATTGACCCTAGCACACACAGGATCAGGAACAGGGCCGGCCACAGCTCCTTCAACGCGCCGATTCGCTGTGAAAGCGGCATATGACGCAGGGCTCGCTCGCTTTCCGGCACCATGTCCTTGCGAAGGGTCGTGTGGATCATGATCCAGGCACCGAACGTCCCCGCCAGCAGGATACCGGGAATGAACCCCGCCGTGAACAGCCGCAGGACAGATTCTTCCGCCAGCACGCCGTAAATGATCATAACCGTCGAGGGTGGAATGAGAAATCCGAGCGTGCCGGCCCCGGCCAGACTGCCGATGGCGATATCCGGCGAGTAGCCGCGACGCAGCAATTCGGTCAGCGTCATGCGGCCGACCACCTGCGTGGTCGCCGCAGACGAACCCGAAATGGCGGCGAAAATCGAGCATCCGATGATATTCACATGCAGGAGCCGGCCCGGCAGCAGTCCGGCCCAGGGCGCGAGCCCGGCAAACAATGCCTTGGAGAGCTTTGTACGGAACAGGAACTCGCCCATCAGGACGAAGAGCGGGAGCGCGACGAGATCTGGCGTCGTCAAGATGTTGAATGCATATTGCGGCAACAGCCGACCCATCGGCGCCGTCATGAAGAGAAAGCCGAGGCCGAGCGCCGTCGCCAGGAGCGCGATACCGATCCATCCGCCGATGGCCAGGAATCCGAACAGAAATCCGAACAGGCTTCCCATAACAGCAGTCATGTCAAAATTCTCCATCTGGCCGCGCCTGGAAAGGCTGCGGCATGGGGCCTATCCTTCGATGGCGGTGGCAGCACCGAGATCCGGACGGTCGACGGCATGGCCGGCCAGGCATGTCAGCGTCCGCGCGACCATTTGCGCGGCAAGAATGATGGCGCCCAGCGCCAGAACCGCCTGCGGTATCCAAAGCGGTGTCAGGCTGTCCTGCGACACCTCGCCGAAGCGGTAGGTCCTGAGCGTGAATTCTACCAGCGTATAGGCCATGAAGGCTGAAACGGCGGAGCCCAGCGCACTGGAAATGCCTTCCAGCACTCGGGCATATCGGCCATGGCCTGCACGCATCAGCATCTCGACCCTGATCTGCAGGCCGGCCCGAAGGGTCATGCCGGCACCCAGTAGGAAGGAGGCGCCCATCAGATAGGCGCTGTATTCCCAACCCACGTGAATGCTATTTGGCATGGTGGGAATGATCTTCGACAGCAAGGCAACTGCAATCTCAGCCAAGACAAGGAAGGTCAAGGCGACGATGCATGCGGCCGCGAGCAGGGCGCCGGCAACGGAGAGGTGATCGGCCGCGCGTTGAAGCGCGACCACCAGTCCATTTTCGCGCCCCGTCCCGCTTGCGGGAGCTGGCGTCTGTGCCATCTCAGTTCGCCTTGACCGAGGCCTTGTACTGCTCGACGAGAGGAGCCGCATCCGGAACTCGCTCGATGAATGCCTTCTGCAGAGCCTCGGCCCGTTCGACCATGGTTGCGCGCATCTCCGGGGAAATATCGGCGAGCTTCATGCCCTGGTCGGACATGATCTTGATGCTGTCAAGGTCGCCCTGGCGGGAGATGCCCCAGAATTCCGGCTCCAGATCACGGGCAGCCTTCTCGATCGCCGCCTGCTGGTCGTCCGGAATCTTGTTCCAAATGTCGAGGTTGATCGTCACCATGTTCGAACCCCAGGTGTGGTTCGTCGGGTAGATGTAGTCCAGGAACTCCCAGAACTTGCCGTCGACTCCCGAGGTGGCGGAGGTGGCGACGCCCGCAACGCGGCCGGACGCCAGGGCCGGGATGAGTTCACCCCAGGGCATCGCCACGCCGGCCATGCCGAGTGCATTGACGATATCGACCGTGTTCTTGTCGGCGCCGCGGACCGGAATGCCCTTGAACCCCTCGATATTGTCGACCGCGACCTTCAGATAGACGTACTGAGCCGGCGACGGCACCATGTAGAGGATCTTCTGGTTGTTCTGTTCGGCGATCTTCTCGAAAACCGGGCGAATGATCGCGTGATATTTCTTCAACTCCTCCATTGAGCTGACGAGAAAAGGAATTCCCTCAGCGCCGAACAGCGGATTGACGCCGACCTGCTGGGAGATGTTGATGTCCGCCATCTCGACGAGCCCATCCCGCACGGCCGTGAGCTGGTCCGGCCCTTTGAAGCCGAGCGAACCGCCCGGCTTCACCGAAATGACGATCTCACCCTTGGTGGCTTCCTTGACAACATCGGCGAAGCGGATCGCGTTCTTCACCATGAAATTGCCTTCCGGCAGCACATCGGAGAGATTGATCTGCATCTCCGCCATGGATGGAAGGGCCGACGATAGGAGCAGGGCCGCGGCTGCGACCGAGCGAATGAACTGACGTTTGCTGACGGACATTTTTATGTTCCTTTCCCCTTTTTGTAAGTCGTTTGCCTCCCGGCTGGTGTTCAGTCGCCGGACCGCCTTTCAAAGTTTAGACCACCTGGGACCTGGAAGGTCGGCAGGATCTCGATATGGCCGATGTTCACATGCCGCGGAGCATCGATCGCAAAGGCGATGGCATCGGAAATGTCTTCCGGCTTGAGGGATTCGTAGCCGTCGTAGAACTGACGCTGCGCCTCCTCCATGTCGCCGAGCAGACGCCCGAAAATTTCCGTTTCCACCCGGCCGGGGCAGATCTCGGTGACCCTGACGCGCTTGCCGTAGGCATCGACTCGAAGCTGCCGCGACAATTGGTGCACGGCCGCCTTGGTCGCGTGATAGATGGTGTTGCCGCCAAAATTGTAGACCGCGGCGATCGAACTGATGTTGACGATATGCCCGAGGTCACGTTCGACCATGCCCGGCATCAGCAGGCGCACGAGGTGCAGCACCGCCTGGATGTTGACCTCGATCTGTTCATCGATCGCGAACTCATCTGCCGTCAAGATGTTGCCGGTGCGCGAAACACCTGCATTGTTGACGAGGATGTCAATCTTCAGGCCCCCGACCGCCGATGTCAGAGCCTTGGTGTCCGAAACATCGACCACATGCGGAATGCAGCCGCACTTCGCCGCCAGCGCATTCAGCCGCTGCGCATTGCGCGCCAGCGCATGGACTTCCAGCCCCTCGCGCCGCAGGCGCTCCACGATAACGGCGCCCATACCGGTCGACGCGCCGGTTACCAGTGCGGTGTTATAATCCGAGAATGCCATCCGTGGTTCGTCCTTCGCATCTGTTGCTGACGATCACGCTAACCCTGTCTCCCGACGCTGCAAAAGATCACTTGCATATGGGGTGATCGGCATTTGTTATAGTTCCGCCAAAACAGAAGCTTGGCATAGGCGGCGACAGCGTTGATTGCTACACTGCAAGCAGGTTTTGGAGGAAGCTGCCCGTTGGATACACGCCGGCTACAGGCATTCGTAAAGATCGTCGATATCGGCAGCCTGACGCGGGCTTCCGCCATCCTGCATATTGCGCAGCCGGCACTGAGCCAGCAGATCATCTCGCTGGAAAGCCAGTTCGGGAAGAAGCTGCTGATCCGCTCGAAACAGGGCGTCGTGCCGACGGAGGCCGGGCGCGCGCTTTACCGTCACGCCCAGATGATCCTACGCCAGATAGACCAGGCCCAGGCGGATATCAGCGCCTCGGGTAATGTGGTCGCCGGACGCGTGTCCGTCGGCCTCGCACCCTTCAGCACGGCGTCGGTGCTGGCGTTGCCCCTGTTGCAGACCGTTCGTGCCCGCTATCCGAACATCCTCCTGCACATCAACGAGAATTTCGGTGGCGTCATCAGCGAGATGATCATGACGGGAAAGCTCGACGTCGCCTTCATCTACGATGCGGGCCCGATCCGCGGTGTGACCTTCGAGCCGTTGCTTAACGAGAACCTGTTCGCAGTGGCCCCCTCTAGCCATGTCGAGCGTATAGACGGCAAGGACGAAATCACGGTGGAGCAGCTCGCAGAGCTCGACCTCATGCTTCCGACCGCGATACATACGGTCCGCAAGGTCGTCGATACGACGTTTAGACGGGTGGGCCTCGCGCCTAAACTGATTGCCGAAATCGAATCTCTCTCCACGATGGCTCGCGCTATTAGTGCCGGCATAGGCTCGACGATTCTACCGTGGTCTGCGGCGAATGCGGTGCGCGACTCCGACGAACAGGTCGCCGTACTCAGGATCGTTAAGCCGTCGATGAACGTGAAGATATCGCTCTGCGTTTCAGACCAGTTCCCGCTGTCTGAGCCCGCGCTCGCGGTCAACGACATCCTCACCGAGCTTGCGCATTCCTTTGCTGCGAGCGACGATGTCTACGGGGTACAGAAAGCCTGATCAGCGCATTGACGATGTCGGCGCAATATCTAGGCAAGGATCGCCCGGGCGCTGTCGGCATCGGTGATCAGTATGTTGGCAAGGCCGCTTTGCGCTACCGCGTGAAGAATCTTGTGCTTATGTGCGCCGCCGGAAGCGACAATGCGGCAGCCGATGCGACGGAAGTCATCCAGTTCCGGTGAGAGCACCTGCCGATTCAGCAGGTGGTCGATTTCCTGCCCCGAGGCGTTGAGATACCGGCCCATCAGATCGCCCACCGCGCCGGCCTTCTGGAGAATTTCCTCGCTCATCCCTTCGGGCAGGCCATAGCGCACCTGCAGCGATTGCTGCGATACGTCGCCGACGCTCAAATAGGCCACGTCCACGTCGCAGATCTGCCTGAAAGTCCTCTGAAAGACCGTCTGAGATATGATGGCCTCGCGGGATTCGGGGCTTTCCGCATAAATCGGCGCGGCGAAATAGCGGCATTGGGCGCTGATCGCCTGGGCGAAGCCGCGAACGATCTCGAATGTGTTGATTTCGGAGCCGTGGGTAAGACCGCCCATCATCGAGCGCACCTTGATCTGCGGCTCGTTGAGCGACGGCATGTGCTGGATCGTCTCGCGGAGCGTCGAGCCCCAGCCGATGCCGATGGACGCCGGCTTCTGCGTCTGGATCAGTCGGCCGAGGAAGCCCGCGGCGCCCCGTCCGAGCACCGAATGCAGGAGAGCCGTCTCATTCGGGGTCGGAACCACGACCGCGTCCCTGAGCGCAAAACGCTTGCGCAGCTTCACCTCCAATTCGACGCTTTCGGAGAGCGCGGAATCGAAACTGATTCTTACAACGCCGGTTTCCAGGGCTTCCGACAGGATTTCGTTTACCCGCCGCCGGGTGATGTTCATCCGCTCGGCGATCTGCTGCTGGGTAAGTCCCTCTACGTGGTAGAGCCATGCAGCCCGCACCATCAACTCACGATGTTCCATATCCCACCACCCGCTTGCACAAACGTCACAACGATGTAACATATGTAACATAAACCTGCATGTCATGGCTAACCCAGACGGATGGTGATGGCCAGAACCGAAACAAGGCGGGTCATGAAAAAAGACCCGATAGAAGGATCCGAGACATGGCTTCGACATATATGAAATCGGTTGCCAGCCTGCTTGCCGCCGGTGCGTTGCTGATGGGCGCGGCCGGTGCTTCCGCGGCGGAACGCGTGAAGATCGAATGGTGGTATGCCATCTCCGGCAAGCTTGGCGAAACGGTGCAGCAACTGATCTCCGACTTCAACAAGTCGCAGGACAAGTATGAGGTCGTCGGCACGTTCAAGGGCAACTACGAGGAGACGATGGCGGCCATGGTTGCCGCCTACCGCGTCAATCAGCAGCCGGCTATCCTTCAGTCGGCGGAGCGCGGTTTCATGACCATGCTGAAATCTGGCGCCATTATCCCGGCGGACGAATTGATGGCCAAGCAGGGCTATAAGATCGACTGGAGCGATTTCGTAAAGCCGGTGGCAGGTTTTTACATCGTCAACGGCAAGCCGGCGGCGCTGCCTTTCAATTCCTCGACGCCGATCCTCTGGTACAATGCCGATGCCTTCAAGGCTGCTGGCTTCGACGCGCCCGCCGATACTTGGCAGGGGCTTGAAAAGCAGCTCTATGCGCTGAAGGAAAAGAAGGTCACCGACTGCCCCATGGCATTGCCGGGCGATTTCCAGTGGAGCCTGATCGAGAATTATTCGGCCATCAACGATCAGCCGTTCGGAACCAAGGCCAATGGCTACGGCGGCCTCGACACCGAATTCGTCTACAACAGGACTTCCGTCGTCGGGCAGGTCGCGCGGCTGAAGAAGTGGATCGATGACGGCGTGCTGAAGATCGCCGGTCAGGGCGTGGCGCCGATCAGCCTCTATACCTCGGGCACCTGCGCATCGATCATCAATTCCACGGCCAGCCATTCGGCCGTCGAGGCAGATGCCAAGTTCAAGTGGAGCGCCGCGGTCATGCCGCATGAGGAAGGCGTCCAGCCGAAGAACAGCACGATCGGCGGCGCCGCGCTTTGGGCGATCAAGGGCAAGCCGGAAGAGGTTCAGGCAGGCGTTGCCGCTTTCTTCAACTATGTCGCTCAACCCGACGTGCAGGAATGGTGGAGCAAGGCGACCGGTTATGTGCCGGTCACCAACGCCGCCTATGCGAAGATGAAGCTGGAAGGTTATTTCAAGGATCATCCGACCCGTGAGGTTGCTATCGAGCAGCTCTCCCGCGGCGAACCGACCGACAATTCCCGTGGCTTCCGCTTCGGCAACCACAATCAGTCGACCGCGATCCTGCTTGAGGAAATGCAGGCCGTATGGACCGGCAAGAAGGCACCGCAGGAAGCGCTCGACAGCTCCGTCAAGCGCGGCAACGAAATCCTGCGCCAGTACGAGAAGCTCCATGCCGGCAAGTAGTGCCATGAGGTTGAGCGAGGGCGCGGCGACGCGCCTTCGTTTCCCGCTGCGGCTCAAGCTGGGCTCGCTGCTCAGTTCGTCGGAAACCGGGTTGAAGGCCTCGCATTTCCGGCGCCCGTGGTTGGCAGCGGGCCTTCTGGCCCCGCAGCTTCTCATCCTGCTCTTTTTCTTCTTCATCCCCACCTGGAAGGCGTTGTCACTCGCTTTCGTGCAGGTGGATCCCTTCGGGGCGACGATGATCTTCGTCGGCCTTGATAATTTCACCACGCTGTTTTCGAGCCCGGAATACCGCGACAGCGCGGTGCTGACCTTGTGGTTCACGACGGTCCAATGTTTCGTGACGCTCTTTGTCGCCTGCCTTTTCGCCTTTGCCACCGATCAGGTGATGCGCGGCCGGGCGATCTACAAAGGCGTCATCCTCTTGCCCTATGCCATCGCACCGGCGATTTCCGGGGTGCTCTGGGCGTTTCTCTTCAACCCGACCGTCGGGCCGCTGGCGCAGATCTTGGACGAGCTCGGATATGCCTGGGATCCGAACCGCCGCCCGTCCGATGCGCTTCTTCTGGTTTCGGTGGCGGCAATTTGGAAGCATGTCTGTTACGACTACATCTTCCTCGTCGCGGCCTTTCTCGCGGTGCCCGCCTCCGTCATCGAGGCCGGCGCGATTGACGGCGCAGGGCCTGTTCGGCGTTTCCTGACAATCACGCTGCCGATGGCCGCACCGACGATCTTCTTCCTGATCGTGATGAATTTCGTTTACGGCCTCTTCGAGACCTTCGGTATCATCGACGTCATCACCCATGGCGGCCCGGCCGGCAGCACCAACACGCTCGTCTACAAGGTCTACCAGGACGGATTCCGCCAGCTCGATCTCGGCTCTTCCGCCGCCCAATCTGTGGTGCTGATGGCGATCGCCGTCCTCTTCACGGTCTTGCAGTTCCGCGCCGTCGAGCGCAAAGTCAACTATCAGGTGTGACCATGGTCGAACGGCATATCTGGCTTTCCCTGTTCTGCCATGTGGTGCTTCTGATCGGCGCCGCGGCCGTCTGCCTGCCGCTCTACTTCGCCTTTGTTGCCGGCTCGCTCACAGTCGGTGAGGTGCAGCAGGTCCCGTTCCCGCTGGTACCGGGCGATCATTTCGTCGAAAACACGGTTACTGCGTGGATGGAGGGCGATTTCGGGCGACTCTACCTCAATTCGATTATCGTCACGGTTGGCATCGTCGTTGGCAAGCTTGCTGTTTCGGTCATTGCCGGTTTTGCGGTCACCTATTTCCGCTTTCCCTTCCGTATGACGGCTTTCTGGCTGATCTTCATCTCGCTGATGCTGCCGGTCGAAGTGCGTATCATCCCGACCTATGAGGCTGTGGCGGATGCCGGAGGGCCGCTTCGGTCCTTCTTCGGAGCGATCGGCTTGACCGGGTTCCTCGCAAGTACCACCGGCTATCAACTCGATGCCGCCCTGCAGTGGAACATGATCAACAGCTATGGCGGCCTCATACTACCCCTGATCGCGTCGGCCTCCGCGACCTTTTTGTTTCGCCAGTTCTTCCTGACCGTGCCGGACGAGCTTTGCGAGGCGGCCAAGCTCGATGGCGCAGGTCCGTTGAAGTTCTTCCGCGACGTGCTGCTGCCGCTGTCCAGCTCCAATATCGCGGCGCTGTCGATCATCCTCTTTCTCTATGGCTGGAACCAGTATTTGTGGCCCCTGCTCTTCACCACCGAAAAGGAGATGTACACTGCGATGATCGGACTGAAGGACCTGATCCCGGTGGCTGATGCCCAGCCCGCCTGGCACTTGGCAATGGCGGCCTCCTTCTTCGTCATGGCGCCCCCTGCGCTCGTCATTCTCCTGATGCAGCGGTGGTTCACCAGGGGCCTGGTGGATTCCAGCAAATGAGGTATTTCCAATGACCACTCCGATCATCGTCGGCCATCGCGGCGCCCGCAATCTCTGGGCAGAGAACAGTCTCTCGGGCTTCCGCAATCTCATCGGGCTTGAGGTCGAATCCGTGGAGTTCGATGTGCATCTCAGCGCTGCCGGCGAACTTCTGGTCATCCATGACGCGACGCTCGACCGCACGACGGACCGGTCCGGCCGTGTGGCTGATCTTGCCGACGGCGAATATCGCTCGGTCATCCTCAAAGGTACCGATGAATGCATACCGACCCTTGAGGAGGTGCTGGAAACCTACGCGCCCACCGGCCTCGAACTGCACGTCGAACTGAAGGCCGATTCCGGCGGCAAGCCTTACGACGGTCTTGAAGCCAAGGTGACTGCGGAGCTGGACCGCTTCGACCTAGCACACCGCGCGTTCCTGACGAGCTTCAACGGTGATGTCCTGAAGAAAGTCGGTGAGGTGGCACCGCATATCCGCCGGCTTTCTTCGCTCAATCATAAGTCCGTCGAGGTTCGAGGCCTGAGACGGTCGGTCGAGTTCATGCTGCAGGTGTCCGACGTGCTTGCCGTCGAGAAGGCGCTGCTCTCCGAGGAATGGGACCTGCTGTCAGCCTTGATACCGGCCGAAAAGTTGGGCGTCTGGGTGCCGAACGAGCCGGATGATCTGTCGTTTTGGCTGAAGCAGCCGATCCGCCAGATCACCACCGATCGACCGGACCTGGCCGTCAGGGTGCGAGAAGGACTGTTCGATGCCACGCATTGATCGGCGAAGCCTCCTGGCATGCGGACTTGCGGCTGCGGCCATCTGGCGACCGCTCGGGCGGGCACGTGCGGCAAGTTTTAAGGCTGATCCGTTTTCTCTGGGCGTCGCCTCCGGCTCGCCGCGGGCGAACAGTGTCGTCATCTGGACGCGACTGATTCTGAAAGATACGTCTGCGATCACTTCCGCCGATCCTTTTGCCCCTGCTTCGAAGCGGGTGGCGGAACCTATGGACATTGAGTGGATGGTCGCCGAGGACGAGACGTTCTCGAAAACGGTCCAGTCCGGTCTTTTCCGCGCCGTACCGGAATTCGCGCATTCGGTGCATGTGGAAGTAAAGGGCCTGGAGCCCGGCCGTTGGTATTTCTACCGCTTCCGCTCCGGCAATGCGACAAGTCCGGTCGGGCGCACCCGAACTGCGCCGGAAGGCGGAGACGCTTTCCGTTTCGCTTTCGCTTCCTGCCAGCAATATGAGCAGGGTTTCTACAGCGCCTACGGTGAGATGGCCAGGAGCGACCTCGATCTCGTCGTGCACCTCGGCGACTACATCTACGAACGCAGCTACGGTAACGAGCTTGTCCGCCAGCATGGAACCGGCGTACCTTCACTTCTCTACGAATTCCGTGATCGCTACGCGCTATACAAGTCGGACCCGCAATTGCAGGCAGCGCATGCCGCTTTCCCTTGGCTCACCATCTGGGACGATCACGAGGTCAGCAATAATTATGCGAGCGATCGCGCGCCGGATGCTCCGAACCCGGCGGA
>NZ_PVBM01000034.1 GCF_002968575.1 Neorhizobium huautlense
CGGCAGCCTCGGTCCTAGAGCGTCTAATGAGCGCCGATCCGTCACGCTTCACGAAGAAAAGCCTGCGGACGGTGCAAATGGCCATCAAGGCTTGGCGCATCGAAACAGCCGGGCAGATTATTCTCGATGGAGACTGGATGGAGCGCGCGCCGTTATCTTCTCCCGCCGCGGCAGGAGAAGATAACGGCCATCTCAGCGCCAAACACTTCGGTAACATCCCTGGGTGAGGCAATAGGGGGGGTCAATTCTTCGCTTCGCTTGACACCAGATATCGGGCCGTGCTGGACTGCCCTTCTTGTTCGCTGCGGTCTGAACCGGCGGCCGGGCGTTTCAAGGCCGCTGTCGCGCCGCGTGGCGGCCGACCCAGCCTCCCTGCGCGAGGGCAGGCTCGCCGTCTGCTCAGGTCAAAACCTGCTTGCCCGCAGACCGGCCCTGCTGGCTCAGCCGGATCGGACCTGTGAAGCCGCCCGTCCTTTGCCGGTTCTGGTCGTCCGCATCGAAGGGCAGACCGGCACGGGCCGGAACCGCTTCGGCAGCCAAGGAAGGAACAGCCATGGCCAAGCCAGCAACTTCAAACCGCTCCAACGCACGGATCTCGCAACTTCGCAAAGGAGCAACACTCGAAATGGTCCGTCTCACATGCCCCGATGCGGCCCAGGCGCTCAAGATCGCCGAAAGCTTCGGCACCACGGTTGTCGACAGCGAAGGCATCCGCAGCCTGCATGAGCGGCTGATCGTCGAAACCGCCGACAGCCTCTCCGAAGGCTTGGGCGAGCGGGCCATGCAGATCCATCTGCAGCGCATCGTCGGGGCCTTCGTCGGATCGGCGCATGGCGTCGGGCAGTTCTACTCGCGCGTCGTCACCGAGGCGCGCGACGCAACGGCCAAGGCATCCAACGATGCCCGCGACGAGGATCTCGACGGTCCGGTCGGCTATGACAGCGCCGCACAACGCAAGCGGGAATTCGCGGCTGACATGGGTATCCAGTCCCATCCGCTGCGCATGGCAGCCGAGGGCGCGGTGGCGGCTTACGAACAGGTCGGCGGCGAGAGCTGGAAACCATTCGACCGGCCGGTCGAAAACCCGGGCGCATCGCTCGACCGCAAAGCGGCCGAAGTTCAGATGGCTGCATTCGGATAACTCATTTGGCGGGGTCGCACCCCGCCTTCTTTTCCTGGTCCAAAGCCGGTGCTTACAGCGCCGGCTTTTCTCATGCCGAAAAGGAAAACTGGAGACGCGCCTATCGCGACCCGCCCCGCTCGGCGGTCCTGCAGGAGCCGGGCGCCCATGTAACGGCTTTGCCGTCCTCCACGCTGTTGCGGCCGTTCCGGTGCATGGCCACACCATCGGCCCCTGAGTTCGGACCTCCGTGACGGACCGCGATAGGCGCTATCCTAATGGAGAAGGAAGTCATGAGCAGGAAAACGGATTCCAACCGCGTCGACATCTATGCGCGGATCACCGATCGGATTGTCGAGGATCTCGAACAAGGTGTGCGTACTTGGATGAAGCCGTGGAGCGCCGCCAACACCAATGGTCGCATAAGCCGGCCGGTGCGCCACAACGGCGTTCCCTACTCGGGCATGAACGTGCTCCTCCTATGGTCGGAGCAGATGTCGCGCGGCTTCGCCTCGTCGATGTGGATGACCTTCAAGCAGGCGCTCGAACTGGGCGGGGCCGTGCGCAAGGGCGAGACCGGCTCGACCGTTGTCTTCGCCAGCCGTTTCACCAAGTCCGAAGCCGACGGAAACGGCAACGAAGTCGATCGGGAGATCCCGTTCCTGAAGGCGTATTCGGTGTTCAATGTGGAGCAGATCGAGGGTTTGCCCGATGGCTACTATGCGCCGCCGGCCAAGGTTCTTGATCCGATCGACCGGATCAAGAGTGCCGATCGCTTTTTCCGCAATACCGGCGCAGTCATCCGGCACGGCGGCAATCAAGCCTACTATTCGCCGGTCATGGACTATATCCAGATGCCGCCCTTCGAGGCGTTTCGCGATGCTGCCGGGTACGCGGCCGTCCTCAGTCATGAGGCGACGCACTGGACAGCGGCAGCGCATCGCGTCGGACGTGACCTGTCCCGCTATGCCAAGGACCGGACGGAGCGCGCGCGGGAAGAACTTGTTGCCGAACTCGGCAGCTGCTTCCTGTGCGCTGACCTCGGTATCGCGCCGGAACTTGAGCCGCGGCCGGATCATGCATCGTATCTGCAGTCGTGGCTATCGGTGCTGGCCAACGACAAGCGAGCAATTTTCCAGGCGGCCGCCCATGCGCAGCAGGCAGTGAGCTTTCTGCATTCCTTACAGCCGGAAGCGGATTTGATGGCTGCGGCCTAATGCTCAAGCGCGGTCGTCACCACCGGTGGCGGCCGCGTGATCCGTATCACGCTGGTCCCCATCCAATTGTTGTTGGAGACCTTGTGCAATGTCAGCATCCAGCCTTCCCCAGATCGACGGTTTTGCGGTGTCGGGTTTGGGTTTACGGGACGGCTTGCGTTCGACGATGAACGGCTTGGTCTGCTGACGCATTGGTTCTCCAGGCTACGATTCGCGGGTGCAACGATATCGCACGAGGCGTCTTGGACAAGCCGGCCGATGTCTACGTGGAGCTCGTTTCCCCAATTGAAGCAGGCAACGACGGCGGTGCAAGTGAGGCAGGGCCTAGGCTACTATTCCTGACCGAGGGAAATGCGGCGGGACGCCACTGCCATATCCCTTCCCGTCGGAGTTGCCGGCAACCCATCTGCGAGCTCGATGAGGCATGTCTGACCGGAGACCGGCTGCGCCTCGATCGTTTTCCCGCAACGGCCACGACCACTTTTCTTACCCCCGTCGGCTGCGCCGCCATTCCTCTCCCACTAACAAAAGTGGCAGTTGCCGCCCTCCATTTCATTCCGGCCTTATCAGGTGCGGTCCGATCGTCACCGGTCTTTGCGACAGCCATCGAGACCGCGATGGGCGCGGCCCGAATACGAGAAAAGGAATACGACAATGGCAACCATCGGCACCTTCACCTCCACCGAAAACGGCTTCACTGGCTCCATCCGCACTCTCGCCCTCAACGTCAAAGCCCGCATCGCCCGCGTCGAGAACCCGTCCGACAAGGGCCCGCAGTTCCGCGTCTACGCCGGGAGCGTTGAACTAGGCGCCGCCTGGCAGAAGACCTCCGGTGAGGGCCGCGACTACCTCTCGGTTAAACTCGACGATCCGAGCTTCCCGGCTCCAATCTACGCAACACTCGCCGAAGTCGAAGGCGAAGACGGCATCCAGCTCATCTGGTCCCGCCCGAACCGGGATTGATCAAGATCACGAGGCTCCGCCACCGGCGGAGCCTTTTCCCTTATCGGAATGGGGACGCGCGATTACCGCGCGTCGAACCTGGCGAGCATCTTGCGTAATTGCGCGTTCTGCTCGATGAGCTTCTTTGCAAGCTGGCGCCGCAACGCATCGACCTCCACATCCAGGTTAGCCATTTCATCCGCGAAAGATTTCGGGCCGGCAGCGACGGCAGGGGCGACCTCGTCGGTTTGGGCGACGGAAACCACCGGCTCAACGATCGGCTTAATCTTCTTTTGGCGTGCCGGCGCTCGCTCGACCGGTGTTTCGGCAGCTCGGGTCGGCTTGGGAGCAGGCGGCTTCTCGTCAGGCTCTTGCGATGGGGGGAGCGCTGCCGGCTCCTCGTTTCTGGCTGGGGCCGCAGGAGCTTTCGCTACAACTGGTGTCGCCGTTTCGATGTCCGTCGAGTCAGTATCTGGGTCGCGCAGGTTTGCCTCGACTTGCGCCTCGGAGTCGGCCTCCGCGGAGCGGTCGGGCACCGCTGGTTCAATGTCCGGGTGTTCCTCTTCGAGGGAGGGTCTGTACTCGAGAGCAATGGTCTTCGGCGCGACTGCTGGGCTCTCGTCATGGCTATCTGGTTTCGGTTTACGTGACACCAGGTCAGCCACAAATCTCCATGGTGTTCTCATCGCATTTACCTTCAAAGCATGGCGGCGGGGATATTGCCGCGGTCATTCATTGTCACCAAAACCGCATTGATCTCGGGTCAATCATACGAAAGGTCGGCGGCGCCATCGCATGGAATAGGTGGCGCCGCTCAAAAAAAGCCGAAATCAGCCCTTGCCAAGGCGCTTGCGCAGATCTGCATTCTCTGCGCGCAGCTTTTCGGAGAGCTCCTTGCGAAGCTGCTTGTTCTCTTCCTCAAGCTTGATGAGGTCGGCGATATCGTCGATGACGTCAACAGAGGTAGCGACCGGAGCGGACGCAGCAGCTCCAACGCGGCGCGCGCGACTGGCGGCCGCCTTCGGTGTGGCAACCGGCTTTTCCGCCTTGACCGGAACCACTTTGGAGCCACGCTTGGCACGTGTTTTCTTGGCCGGCTTTTCTACCGGTGCAGAGGTAGCATCGACGGTGCTGGCCTTAGTGACAGCTTTCGGCGTCCGTGGCTTGCGCGTCTTCTTCTCAGCGGGGGCAGGGGCTGGCGTTTCTGTCGCGGCAGATGCTTCAATCGTGGTTTCGTCGGCCATCAGTGTTCTCCTCTGTTAGGCCGCCAAGCTTTTGATTCGCCGTTACTTAAAGTCAATGCGGAAAGCGGTGTTTCGCGTGCATTCGGCGTTTGCCAGGTCGCCATCTCTACCATGAGATCAAAGCCGGACCACGCATCGAGCGAGGTCCGGCTTTTTTGGGTGCCATACGGAGAGGAGGAAAAACCTGCTCAGTATCCGACGATGATGCCGACGGGATTGCCGTCGTCAAGGATGAGCGGTTCCCCCAATTTCGAATTGGCAGCAGAGCCGCCAACACGAAATCGGCTCCCCCACTCCCCGGCGCTGCCGGTCGCTTCAGCGCTCCTTGACATCGTCATTCCCTATCCGGCGCCGCTGATCGTCTTTCACATAGGAGATCAGACGATGACCTACGAACTCGAATGCCAGATCGAAGAACTTCGGGCCGAATTGCGAAACGCTCTCGATCGTTGCGAGCGCCGCCTGATCGAAGCCGAGCTCGATCTCGCACAGGCCGAACTGACGGTCGCGATAGCGGAGCTGGACGGCCGCGTCGATGCCGAGCCACCGTTCTGAGGGGCGGCGTCAAACCGCGTCTTCATCACACGCTGTCGCAGATCTCCTGTCGATCCCATTTTATTGACATCAGTGGTGGTGCGTCCCGGGCGTCTGGCTGCAACCTGATGACGCCAGAATTTTCCCCGCTTAACGCTCCTCGCGCATCAAGATTCAGTCGCCATCAGGTCCTCCGCTCCGCTTCAGCCCTGTGGGTGCAGCCCTCCTTTCCCGTCCGCTCTTCATCCCCGTAATGAACCGCAATCAAAAGGAGATCCATGATGCGACAGCTCGCAAAATTCCTCAGCGCCACCGGCCGCCGTCTTCGCACCCTTGGCAAGGTCGTCAGTCACTTTTTCCGCAAGGGCAAACTCGGTCTGAACATCGCCGGAGGCGTTGTCACGTAAACCCGCGTCGCTTCGTCATGATGTAAAGCCAGGTCCTAGCAGACGTGGCAAGAAGGTTGACGTGCTTGACGTCGTTCCGCAGAGCTCGGCGGACGCTCCCGCCGCTTTTTGACGACGCGATAAGCCTTGATGAAGAAATCAGGGTGCTGCGGGCGCAATTGGCGAGCAAGCTTCAGCTTCAGTACGCACAGCTGAAGGGGATGCTGGTGCGGTTCACCCGATTACCGCCATCGCGAAAGCCGCCGCGGGAAACCTCGAAATCAGTAAATTCGACAGCGAGTGGCCGTCGTCGGGCGATAGCCGCGCGCCCGCTTTCTTTTGATGACCTCGAGAAACAGCCTGACGGCATCTTCTTCTTTGGGAAACGCATGAACCATGGACCGGCCGGAGGCGCCTATTCGACCCCACATCCGGCAATCAGGAATTGATTCCCAATCTGGTTGAAATGCAGCAAAAATCTCGTCACGCGGGAATATGATAAGCAGACTTGGTGCGGTTTTGATATCCGTAAAAGTTCGTAGATTTTGATCAAATCGCTGCTTTTGTTGATGGTTGGCGACGTCTCCGCTTGCTCGGTGGCGACGGCTTGCGCTAACGTGGCGGAAACGGGGAAGGGCGCACTTACGAGTTGCTATGCAACTCAGGCGCGCCGATCTCAGATCGGGACGAGGGCGAAGCCTTGGCGATCTATCATGCCAGCACGAAGCCGATCTCACGCAATGCCGGGCGCAGCGCGGTGGCAGCCGCTGCCTATCGCGCCGGTGAACGACTGGTCAACGAGCGCGACGGGCAAGGTGCATGACTTCACCCGCAAACAGGGTGTCGAACATTCCGGGATCGTTCTGCCGACGGGCGTTGGTGCCGAGTGGGCGAGGGATCGTGCAGCTCTGTGGAATGCGGCAGAGCGCAGCGAGACACGCAAAGATGCCCGCGTCGCCAGAGAGTTCGAGATCGCGCTTCCTCATGAACTGACGCGAGAGCAGCGCCTTCGTCTGACGTGGGCCTTTGCACAGGAGCTTGCCAACCGGTTTGGGGCGGCGGTCGATTTTGCGATCCATAGCCCGCATGAACGAGCCGAACCGTCCAAGCTTGGCGACATTCGCAACCATCATGCGCATCTCTTGATGACCACGCGGCAGGTGACGGAATACGGGCTCGGGATTAAGACCCATCTGGAGCGGGAAAACAAATGGCTGCTGTCGAACAATCTGCCGACCTCGCAAATGCAGCTTCGGGATATTCGCCAGCTCTGGGAGCATCGCGTCAACCGCCATCTGGCAATGGCCGGTTTGGATACTCGGGTCGACCATCGCTCCCATCAGGAGCGAGGGCTTGAGATCGAGCCGACGCAGCATGTCGGCGTACATGCAAGCCAGATGGAGCGGCGGGAGCTGAGTGTGTCGCGCACGCGGCTCGACGCACATGCCGCGCGTCAAAACGCCGAATTATTTCGGCAAAAGCCGGACCAGGTCTTGTCGGTGATCACCTCCGAGAAAAGTGTGTTCGATCGCCACGATGTGGCGCGGACACTGCATCGCTACGTCGATGAGCCTGAGGCATTCCAGAACGCGTTTGCGGCGGTCATGGGATCGCCAGCCCTCGTTGAATTGCAGCCCGAACAGGCGGGCAAGCCTGCCCGCTATTCGACGCGAGAGATGGTGGCGATCGAGCATGTCATGGCGATGAGCGCTAACAAGATGGCAGGCATCGATAGTCACTTCGTCGAACGCCGTCATGTGGATTGGGCGTTGAGGGCGACGGATGCGTCGATCAAGGCAAAAACCGAACGCGGTGAAACCGGGGTGGGGGAAGGCGATCGGTCGCTTGATCCTGTGGGCTTGAGCGATGAACAGCGGATGGCGGTTCGCCACATCACCGGACCGGAGCAGATCGCAACGGTGATCGGCTTTGCAGGAGCGGGTAAGTCGACGATGCTGGCTGCTGCACGGCAGGCATGGGAGCGGCAAGGTTACCGTGTCCATGGCGCGGCTCTTGCCGGCAAGGCGGCCGAGGGTCTGGAGGCATCCTCGGGTATCCGGTCCCGGACCTTGGCGTCCTTTGAATATGGATGGCAGGCTGGTCGAGGAGAGTTGGGAAGGAGCGATATTCTCGTCATCGACGAGGCTGGCATGGTTGGAAGCCGGCAATTGGCAAGGTTCATCTCAGAAGCCGAGACGAAGGGGACAAAACTCGTCCTCGTCGGCGACCACGAGCAGTTGCAGGCGATCGGGGCGGGGTCTCCACTTCGGGCGATTACCGAGCGCATCGGTGCCGTCGAACTTTCGGAAATCCGTCGCCAAAAGGCGAGCTGGCAGCGGCAGGCGTCGAGTGCGTTTGCAACGCACCGAACAGGCGAGGGGCTGAAGGCTTACAACAACCACGGTTCAATCAGCTTTGAGAAGGACCGGCAGACGGCAAGAGCAGCACTGGTGCGCGACTACGTCAATGACTACGAAGCCCGTTCCTCCGGCTCGCGCATAGCGCTTGCCCATCGACGTGTCGATGTCCGGATCATCAACACCGAGATCCGGGCTTTGCTTCAGGAGCGTGGTCGGTTGGCGGGTGGGAAACAGGCGCAGGCAATGCCTGGGCGTGAGGTGACTTATCAAACGACGGTGGGAGAGCGGAGTTTTGCTGCCGGCGATCGCATTGTACTCCTGGAAAACAATCGCGATCTTGGCGTCAGAAACGGCATGCTGGGGACGGTACTCTCCGTCGAGCCGAACGCAGTACAAGTGCGCCTCGACGGCCGGCAAGACCTTGCCCGGACCGTCTCCATACCGGTCAACAGTTACCAATCCTTTGATCATGGCTATGCGATCACGATCCACAAATCTCAGGGGACGACGGTTGATCGCAGCTTCGTCATGGGGTCGCGCACCATGGATCGTCATCTGGCCTATGTGGCGATGACCCGTCATCGCGACAGTGTGCGGCTTTATGCCGGGCAGGATGAACTGAAGGATATGAAGGTGCTGAGCGCCAGCATGAGCCGGTCGGGTGTGAAGGAGACCACTCTCGATTACACCAAAGCCTTTGCCAAGCGTCGTGGACTTGCCGAGGAGCTGGGTGTTCGCAGCGAGATTGTCGTTGTTCCTTCGTCCAGAATGGTTCAAAACCGGCTGACGGCTCGCTACGGTCCTGGCAACGAGCGTGCTCGCTCCCTGGCCGATCGGCAATCGGCAACGACCGCCGAGGCTCGCCAGAAAGCTCCGGCTGAAAAGGCCGAACCGCTTGTACCGGCGCTGACGAAATATTCGCGCAGCATCGAAACCATAGCCCGCGAAAACGCTCGCCCGACCTTCGAACGAGCGATGCACAGCGTACGGGACCTCGCTCGCAGCATTTATGCCGATCCCGATGGTGCAATGACGAAACTACGAGAAGCAATCGTGGAAAAGGGCCTCGACCAATGGGCTTTGACGAGGCTGATCACCGCGCAGCCCGAGCAGTTTGGAGACTTGCGTGGAAGAACCGGCATCTTTGGCGAGAACAGGGAGCGTCGGGAAGCGCGATCCTACACCAAGGCGTTCAGTATCCATGTTGGCTCAGCAGTTGAATCCTGGCAACGCCGGCTGGACGCGGAGCGGCAGTCCGAAACATGGCTTCGCGACAAGCGTGATGGAATCGAAGTGCCGGGATTGAGTTCTCGTAGCGAGGCGATTCTGAAACAGCTTGATGCGCTCTCTCAGGCTGAGAAGCCAAGGTTCCTCGAACAGCTCGCCGGCACCACCGAAGGGAGACTGGCGCTCGAAGAGGCGAATAAGATCGTTCATGCGCTCGAGCAGCGGTTTGGCAGCGCTGACTTTGGTGATTTGAGACGAGAGAACTTGCGAATGGCGCCTGAAAACTTGGCCAAACTCGATCGCATCAAAACTATCGCGGGCATTGCTGAACGAGCCCGAACGGCAGACCTGTCCCGACCGGAGCCGTCGCGCCAACTCGAGTTAAAGCAGGATCGGGATAGAGGGATCGAGTGGGAGAGGTAGCTGAGTAGCCTGTAAACGTCACTTTACAGGTGCCACGGAGGCAACATGTCGTTCATGGCGGCTGTGTCGAGCAAATAGGGAACATACCAGCCTTTACCGCGATATCAACTGTTCGACCGACCCGGACCCACGCGGCCCGCGAAACTACGGACCGCCAGCGGCGTTGTCGTCCCGTGACGATCGATCGGGAGGCAGACGCCGGCGCCGCTCCTCGTACGACTGGAAGGATCCGCGACACCAATGGCTGACAATCTTTCGAAATACCGTGCCAAGCGCGATTTCAAGAAGACCAGCGAACCGAGCGGTGAAGCACAGGTCAAGCCGTCAAACCGGCGTCGGTTCGTGATCCAGAAGCACGACGCCACACGGCTCCATTATGACCTGAGGCTTGAACTCGACGGTGTGTTCAAGTCCTGGGCGGTAACCAAGGGGCCATCGCTCGATCCTAATGACAAGCGGCTCGCTGTCGAGGTCGAGGATCACCCGCTCGACTACGGCGACTTCGAAGGCACGATCCCCAAGGGCCAGTATGGCGGCGGCACGGTGATGTTGTGGGATCGCGGCTATTGGGAGCCGGAGGGTAGGAAATCACCCGAAGAGGCCCTGAAGAAGGGCGACTTCAAGTTCACGCTCCAGGGCAAGCGGCTGCATGGCAGTTTCGTCCTGGTGCGGATGCGCAACGATCGCGATGGCGGCAAGCGCACCAACTGGCTGCTGATCAAACATCATGACGATTATTCCGTCGAGGAGAACGGCGCGAAGATCCTGGAGGAGAACGCGACTTCCGTCGCCTCCGGCCGCAGCATGGAGCAGATCGCGGAAGGCAAGGGCCGCAAGCCACGACCGTTCATGATGGCGAATGCGGATGTAGAAGCGGATGCCGTCTGGGACAGCAAGCACGGTCTGGCGGCTGACGAGCGCAAGAAGAGATCGCGCAAGGATATCGCGACCTTTACGGCGGCTGACCTGCCGGACTTCATCGCGCCGCAGCTCTGCGAGACGCTTGCGCGGCCGCCGGCCGGCGACGACTGGCTGCATGAGATCAAGTTCGACGGTTATCGGATCCAGATGCGCGTCGCCCAGGGCAAGGTGACGCTGAAGACGCGCAAGGGTCTCGACTGGACCGCGAAATATCCAGAGATCGCCGATGCTGCATCCGAACTGCCAGATTGCATCATCGATGGCGAAATCTGCGCCCTCGACGACAATGGCGCACCCGATTTCGCCGCCCTCCAGGCCGCGCTCTCGGAAGGCAAGACCGGCAACCTTGTCTACTTCGCCTTCGACCTGCTCTTCGATGGCGGCGAGGACTTGCGGTCGATGCGCCTGGTCGAGCGGAAGAAGCGGCTCGAAGACTTCCTCGCTGCCGGAAGCGACGATCCGCGTATCCGCTACGTCGATCACTTCGAATCCGGCGGTGACGCGGTGCTGCGCTCCGCCTGCAAGCTGTCGCTCGAAGGCATCGTCTCCAAGCAGATGGATGCGCCCTACCAGTCGGGCCGCACCGATACCTGGGCAAAGTCGAAATGCCGCGCCGGCCACGAAGTGGTGATCGGTGGCTATGCCAGGACCAACGGCAAATTTCGCTCACTGCTGGCCGGCGTCCACCGCGGCGATCACTTTGTCTATGTCGGCCGGGTCGGCACGGGCTTCGGCGCCAAGAAAGTCGAGATGCTGCTTCCGAAACTGAAGGCGCTCGAGACGACAAGATCGCCCTTCACTGGTATCGGTGCTCCGAAGAAGCAGGCGGAAGTGGCCTGGGTGAAGCCCGAACTCGTCGCCGAAATCGAATTCGAAGGTTGGACGGCCGACGGCCTAGTTCGTCAGGCAGCCTTCAAGGGTCTGCGCGAAGACAAGCCGTCCGCGGAGGTCGAGACCGAAAGGCCGGCATCGCCCGCCAAAACCGACACGCCCGAGCCTGGGCCGTCTGCCAAGACCAGACCGCTGCGGCGCAAGGGCGCCAAGGCCGAGGTCATGGGCGTCCTCATCTCCAGCCCCGATAAGCCACTCTGGCCGGACGCCGGCGATGGCGAGCCGGTCACAAAGGAGGACCTTGCCCGCTATCATGAAGCCGTCGGCACCTGGCTCATCGATCATATCAAGGGCCGGCCCTGCTCGATCATTCGTGCGCCCGACGGCATTGGCGGTGAACAGTTCTTTCAGCGCCATGCAATGTCCGGCACGTCCAATCTGCTCGAACTGGTGAAAGTCTTCGGGGACAAGAAGCCCTACCTTCAGATCGATCGGATCGAAGGGCTCGCGGCGATCGCCCAAATAGGCGGAATCGAACTACATCCGTGGAACTGCGAACCCGGCAAGCCGGAAGTGCCCGGCCGTCTGGTGTTCGATCTCGATCCTGGTCCCGAGGTGCCGTTTGCGACAGTGGTCGCGGCCGCGCGGGAAATGCGTGACCGGCTCGACGAGCTCGGCCTCGTCAGTTTCTGCAAGACCACCGGCGGGAAGGGATTGCATGTCGTCACGCCATTCGCTGTGAATAAGCGTAAGCCTCTGTCATGGGCCGAGGCCAAGGAATTCGCGCATGATGTCTGCCTCCAAATGGCGCGCGATAATCCCGATCTTTATCTCATCAAGATGAGCAAGAGCCTCAGGGGCGGAAGGATCTTTCTCGATTATCTCCGCAACGATCGCATGGCGACCGCTGTGGCGCCGCTGTCGCCGCGCGCACGGCCCGGCGCCACAGTCTCGATGCCGCTCAACTGGACCCAGGTGAAGTCCGATCTCGACCCGAAGCGGTTCACCGTCCGCACCGTGCCGGCACTGCTTGCAAAAACCACTGCCTGGCAAGACTATTGTGACGGCGAGCGTCCGCTCGAACAGGCGATCAAGCGCCTTGGAAAATCCAGACGGGCCGCATGATCGCGACAAGGTGCTGGCTCGGACCGATGGACGAAGAAACGAACGACCAATCTGCCACCTCCGCCCGTGTGGGTGCGACGACCGACCTGCCGCATGACCGCATCACGCTCGCGCGGTTTCGGGAGGCTTTCCCGCGGGCGCGCTGGAGCGACAGGCTGAATGCCTGGTTCGTGCCGGGTCGCACTGCCCAGAAGCGCATCAGCCGCTGGCTGGCCGCGATGGAGGCGGAGGCCGATAGATTCGCCGATGAGAAGGGCAGGGACGCGTTCGCCTTCGATTCGATCGAAAGCCGCTATCTCGAGGCGACGCCCGCCACACTACAGATTCAGACGCCCTATTCACGTACGGTCGTCAACGAGATCCGGGAAATTCCGCACGCACGCTGGGACGCCGATCGCCGGCTATGGACCGTCCCTTACCGCTCGTTCGATGAACTCCGGAGGCGATGGCCCACGATCGAGGCGGCGGCCGAGCGCAGTGAGCCGGAAGCACGCCGGGCCCGGCGCGAAGCAATCAAGGGAACGCAAGAAGACGAGGCATCCAAGGCGAGGATGAGGGAACGTCGTCGGAAACGCTATCCCGTTCCTGCCGATGATGCTCCGCCCTCGGACCGCGCCATTGGGACGCATGTCGGCGTCGTCTTCTTCCTCGGCACCGACGGCGAGCTGGCCGATCCGGCGACAGTCACCGCGTTCTATTTCCCCGCCGCAAATAGCGATGAATATGTCTGGGCGTCGTGGCGATCGGGTTCGCTCGAAGAACTGGTGACGACCTGGCCTGCACGAACGCCGCCGAACGAGCACGAGCTCGAACGGGGCTGGTGGATACCTGATCTGGAGGAACTGCGGATCGCACGGCGCGACGCCAAGTCCAGGCGTCGTGCCAGAGAGCGCAAGGAGGCGAAGGATGCTCCCGGTGAGAGATCAGCAGACCGCGCTTGAGGAGTTCCAAAGTCTGCCGCCGATTGCGCCGGGCGAACTGATCGGGCTTTGGAAAGGACACGGCATCGCGACCGGGCATCCATTCGACGGTGTGCTCGAAAATCTCGGCTGGTTCGGCAAACGGTTCAGGCCGGACATGCGCGCCGATGCCTTGCTATTTCGTTCCGGGGACCTGAGGCTGGTTGCCGTTGATCCGAAATGGATCCCGCTTCGGTTTGGCATTGCGTTTTCACGAGGGCGGCAGAATGTGCGTCGCGCGCAACCTGTTTTCCTATTTCCACCGCCGGCTGCGGGCGAAGGGTCCGGTCGCGTCCTTGAAGACGATGGTGTTTGGCGGCGTCGAGAGCGCGGCCATGGTCTATGACCACCAGCCGATCGTGGACCACTTCCGGCGGACGATGCGGAGAGGATCATGGGCGCCATGACGATCAAGGGCGACGAGCGGATCTACTTCTTCGAACTCCAGCGCGTCGACGGACCTTGAAATGTGCGCAGCCGGTCATCATCTATCGCTCACCACCCGTATCGATGATCGCCTTGCCGAGCAGCTTGTCTGCCGCGCGGTTGTCCGGGTCCGACAGGGCGCTCCCCGCAAGGGTCGAGCGCCCTGTTCTTTTGTCAGTCGGTTTTCCCAAATCTCGGTGGCGTCATACTGAGAACCATTTCCGTTCCTAAGGGTTCGCCACGTCAGGAGGTCCAAGCTATGAAGCCTGAACAATTCCTTGAACGCTGGAAATCGGAGCATATCGACAGCGGCACGCAGCAGAGCGACGCGTCGAGGCTGGTCGAGAATCTTCTCGCTGACGCGGAGAAGAAGGGCATCAGTCGCGACATGCTGGTGGAAGCGGCCGGCGGCGGGCTCGTCAACTATATCGTCGGCGCTATCAAAGAGGCGGTCGAGGAGGAGCTCTGGTAGCGGTCATTCGCGGCCGCCTCACCACCCCGCCTTTCAGAGGGTCGCCCGTTCGCTCATGTCAAACACCGCGGCATTGTCCTGAACCTCGCGAAGGCCCTTGTAGGAGGCGTGGCGCAGGCTGCCGTCATGGGTCCAGCCACGAAACTCGATCTCCGCGATCAAGGTCGGCTGGGCGAAGACGAGGTTTTTGCCCTTGAGCGGCACGGCCGGTTTGTTTGTCTTAAGCCGGTCGAGCGTCTTGCGCAAATACTCGGCATGCTTGGTGTTGAACCCCGTTCCGACCGAGCCGACGTAAACCCAGTCATGACCTTTGCGCCCGGCGAGAAGCAGGCTGCCAAGCCCGCCGCGGGCAGTCAGCGACTGCTCGTAGCCGACGATCATGAAGCTTTCGCTCTGGACGCATTTGATCTTCAGCCAGTCGCCGGTGCGGCCGGAGCGATAGGGCTGATCCCGGTGCTTGGCAATGATCCCTTCGAGCCCCATCGAGCAAGCCTTCTCGAGAAGTGCGGCGCCATCGCCATAGACTTCCTCGGACAACTGGATCACGCCGCTGGAACCGTCGAGAAAGTCCTCGAGCAGATGCCGGCGCAGGGAGAGCTCGGTTCCGGTCAGGTTGTGACCGTCGAAATAAAGTAGGTCGAACGCGAAAAACACCGACTCCGTCGACGAGCGCTTGCCGCCGCGTCCGCCGAGCGAACGCTGCAGCGCCCCGAAATCTGAGCGTCCTTCCTCATCGAGCACGACGGCCTCGCCGTCCAGGATAGCCGTCCCGACACCGAGCTTGATGGCGGCCTCGGCGATTGCCGGGAAACGATGCGTCCAGTCGTGCCCGCCGCGAGTGATAATCCGCACCCCTTTCGGCTCGATATGAATGGCCAGGCGATAGCCGTCCCACTTCACCTCGAACGCCCAATCCGGGCCTTTCGGTGGGACCGGGTTCAGGAGCGCCAGGCAGGGCTCGATGCGCTCGGGCATCGGGTCGAACGGAAGATTGGGTTGTGCCGGATCGCGCGGCCGGGCCGGTTTGGACTTGGCAACGGAATCGTCCTGCAGCAAAGGTTTGGCACGACGGCTCATTTGGTCGCCCGTTTCTCAGCCGAGACTGACTTCCGCAAGGCGTCCATGATGTTGACGACATTGCTCGGCGGCGACGAAGGTGCAGTCTTGCCCTTGGCCTTCTGCGGCTTCAACGCCTTCTTCTTGGCTGCGATGATTTCGAGCAGGCGCTCCTGAACCGGGTCGGCGACCATTTTCGGGCTCCAATCCTTGGTCTGCTTTTTGATCAGCTGCTCGAAGAGCGGCATCATCTCAGAATCGGCCTTTTCATCGCCGATCGCCTCGAAATAGGTGTCTTCATCGCGAACTTCGTCTCCAAAGCGCAACGTCCAGAGCACGATACCCTTGCCGCGTGGCTCGAGCATGACGGCACGTTCGCGTCGCGAGATCACCAGTCGGGATATGCCGACCATGTCCTGTGATTCCATCGCATCGCGGATGACAGAGAAGGCTTCCTGTCCGACCGGGTCGTTCGGCGAGAGATAATAGGGCGTGTCGAGCCAGATCCATTCGATGCTGTCGCGAGGCGCGAAGGTGGAGATGTCGATGGTCTTGGTGCTTTCGAGAGCGACGTTCTCCAACTCCTCGTCTTCGAGGATGACGTACTCATTCTCGCCACGCTGGTACCCCTTCACTTCGTCCTCTTCCCGGACCTCCCTGCCGGTCACGGAGTCGACATAGTGGCTTACGACGCGGTTCTGGGTCTGGCGATTGAGCGTATGGAAGCGGACCTTCTCGCTCTCGGAGGTCGCCGGCATCATCTGCACCGGACAGGTGACCAGCGAGAGTTTAAGATAGCCTTTCCAATAGGGACGCAGGGCCATGGCGGTGACCTCCGATCAGCCGGCGCGCCGAGCCGGCGCCTGAGCCTGCTTTGCTTTCGCCGCGGGCTTGGCTGCCTTCTGGCGGGCGGCGCCGCGGTTGACATTGGCGGCAGTGCGCTTTGGTTTCGTCTCTTTCGCACCTATGCCGGCGCTCTCGCGCAGGGCCTGCAAGAGATCGCTGGGGTTGGAAGCGTCCGGAGCTTGTCTCTTCGGCAGCGCGCGGCCTTCGATCTTGGCTTTCACCAGTTCGGCCACGGCGGCCTCATAGCGGTCGTGGAAGGTACTGGCATCGAAACTGCCCTTCTTGGTGCCGATGATGTGCTCGGCGAGCTCGAGCATTTCCCCTTCGATCTTCATGTCCGGCATGTCGTCGAACGCCTTTTCCGATGAGCGCACCTCGTAGTCGAAGTTCAGCGTCGAGGCGATCAGGCCCTTGCCATGGGCGCGGATGAGCACGGTGCGCATCCGGCGAAACAGAACGGTTCGGGCGATGGCGGCCACGCCTTGTTTTCTCATGCCGTCGCGCAGCAGCAGGAAGGCGTCCCGGCCCATCTTGTCGGGCGCCAGGTAATAGGGCTTGTCGAAATAGGTGGTGTCGATCTGCGAGCAGGGAATGAAGGCGTCGATGGCAAGCGTCTTGTCACTTTCCGGAATGGCGGCCGCGACCTCGTCGGCTTCGAGCACGACATATTGGCCGTTTTCGACCTCGTAGCCTTTGACCTGATACTCGCGCTCGACCGGATCACCGGTCTCGCTGTCGATGAACTCCCGCTTGACCCGATTGCCTGTCTTGCGATTGAGCGTATTGAAGGCGATGCGCTCCGAAGATGATGCGGCGGTATAAAGCGCCACCGGACAGGTCACTTCTCCGAACTTGATATAGCCCTTCCAATTCGCTCTTGGACCAACCATGACCCTGATACTCCCGACGCAACTCAAGCGATTCAAGCGAATCGGCGGCGAATCGTTCCGAGTCGAAACGAATCATTTTTCAATAACTTAGCTGCGATTGCGTGCTCGTTTTGCGAGTCTCGCCTAGAGTCCTGATTCGGTGCATCTTTTCGGGGCACCGCGCGTTTTCTTGGAGGAACAACTTCAAGGGAGTCTCTGCGTGAGCAAGCGCGAACTTATCGATACCGGGACCGACAAACGCTATGTCCGTCGCGACAAGGAGGGCAAGTTCAAGGAGAGCGACGACGTCTCGCGATCGCTTTCGGCGGACGCCCGGCACGATGCCAAACATGAAGCCAAACCGGGCCAGGGTGACAAAGGCGATCGCAAGCATTGAGACCGCGTAAAGCCTGTTTGCTGGCCCTCGGCTACTATCTCGTGCCGTATTTATTCGCGCGCTCCTGGATGATCGCGCATCGCTCGATCAGTTGCTCAAACGGTTCGGAATCTCCAAGCAGAAGGCCGTCATCAACCATTTTTGCATAGTCCTCACTGAGCGCGCGAAGACCGTCTCCGGACGGTGTCAGAACCAGATGACCGGTGACGGCGGCCGCATAGTCGATCGGTGACCGGTCGGCCGGCTTTTCCGCAAAGAACATGGATTTGTGTTTCGCCACCGCATCGGCGAGCTGCCGGTCAGCAAAAGCCTTGTCGGCAAAACCGGCATCGTCGAGCCCGACGACGTCATGCTAGTGGCGCGCGAACCGATCGCCGCGCAGGCGCTCCTGCAGGCAGAAGACGTGGATCGCGGTCGCCTTCTCCCAGAATGTCCGCTCGGCATGCATGACGCGTGGGCTTGCCTTCTGGAATTCAACACCATCGACATGACCCGCGGCGTCGCAACCCACATCCCGATGCTGGCCGGCTCACTGGTCGATCGTGCTCCGAACTCAAGCATGTCGCTCGGTGCGACATAACCTGATCCGCTGCTCACGGCTTCGTAGTCGAGATAGAGCGTATCGCCCTCGATGCGGATGCCGGCGGGAAGGGATTGGCCGCGCACTGCCGCTGCGATGACCGGCTCCACGGACTCGGCCACCCAGACAGGAAGGCGCTTTCGCACTTCGCTGGTCCAGCGCTTCTCCTCGCTGCGGGTTTTCGGCAGTGCCTCGTCATTGTCACCGACAAGATCGGGAGCCAGAGCCCGTAGGTCGTAAGTCAGATCGATGTCTTCCGAAAACCGTCGAATGGCGAGGCTTTCGAAAGCGAGGTGCCGCCCTTGAACACCAGGTGCTCGCCAAGTTTTGACGAGTAGAGCGTCTCGAGGGTCCAGACGACCCAGACATCCTTTTCCGGCAGTTGAATGGGCCGTCCAGTGCGGGCGGCTGCGA
This sequence comes from Neorhizobium huautlense, assembly GCF_002968575.1. GTDB lineage: Bacteria > Pseudomonadota > Alphaproteobacteria > Rhizobiales > Rhizobiaceae > Neorhizobium > Neorhizobium huautlense. The sequence goes on from NZ_PVBM01000034.1 coordinate 18,350, forward strand.
CAGCCAAGGCCCCACGCCTGTCGTCCTTTGACAGTGCCAGAAAACGGTCAGCCATGCGCAGCCCTGCCGACGCTCCTTGCGAGCCATGTCGGGAACTGCGGTGCTGCGGCCAATAACTCGCCAAACTCGGCCGGCGGGAGCTTTCGCTTGATCCTCGACAGTGCCTCCTCGGCCTTCTCGGGTCCAAGCCATGCAAGCGCCCGGACCGCCACGCCCGCCGGCCGGTCGGCCAGAGCCAGCTGCCAGCGAGGCACGTGCTTGAGCTCGACACTCTGTCTGCCAAGATTCATTGTCCGGCTGCGGCCGGATGTAAGGTAGACGGAACGGACCGGAACCTGTGGCGTCAATCCCAACGCATTTGCCGCCGCGGCGCCACTGGAAACGATGATCTCGCCGCGCTGCTGCGCCACTGCCCCCAGGGCCTGTTCGACCGTCGGCGGTCTGCTGCCAAAGTGACTTTTTACGGGCCGCATGTAGATGCCACGACCAGCCCGGACGAGCTCCCCGCGCTCGGTCAACCGTGAAAGGGCCTGATCGACCGCGGCACGATTCCCGAGATGCAAAAGGCTCTTTGCCGAAAGGGGAGAGCCTTCCGGCATTTGTTCGGCATAGCCCAGGATCTGAGACGTTAGGTTTTGCATAGCATTTCTCCTGTCAGAAATATATGCAAGTTTCTGACAGATTGCAATGAAAGGGCGGCTACCCCAGGCCACGTTCACTGTGCGGGTATCTGATGACCGGGACCGGTCAAAGGCGCGTCAAAATAGCATCGGTTGGGTAACCGGCTCGCCTGCTTTGGTGACGATCGTGGCGCCATAGGGCTCATGCGACGTCACGATGATTGCATCGTCGGGAAGCGGCCGGGCAAGCGCCTTCGCCTCGTCCCATGGTGCCCGCATCCAGACATTGGTCTCCTCCCTGGTCAAAAGCAGGACCGGCATCGCTTTCTGGTGGATCGGTTTGACGACATTGTTCGGGTCAGTGGTCAGAAAGCCATAGAGGTCGTCGGTCGTCGGGCCATCCTTCACCTTGCGCACGCTGGTCCATTGCGGAACATGGAGCCCGGCGAAGAACATCAATGGCTTGCTTTCGTCTCGGGCAAACCAGGCGTTCGGAGTTTTTCCACCTTCCTCCTTGCTCGCCGGATCCGGCTCGGCAAAGCTCGTGACCGGCACGAGGCAGCGATGCGCGACACCAAACCACCGCTTCCAATGTGGAAAGTTCAGTTTTCGGACATTCGTGGTCCCGCTGTCGAGTTGCTCCCGGACGAGCTTTTCAAAATCGACCTCCTGCCCCTTGGCGCGCAGCTTTTCCGCCTTTTTCTCGGCTTCCTTTTCAAGCGCAAAACGGGGGGACGGCAGACCCCAGCGCGCATGGACAAGCTGCTTTCTGCCATCGGCGGTATTGCGCACGATCGGCCCGGTCTCGTTGGGGTTCATCTGGTATGCCGGCATCAAGTTGATCAGGCTCTCGGCATCCTGTGCCCACTTGGCCACCCAGTCCTTGTCTTCCATTCGGTAGAGATTACACATCGCAGCGTCAGGTCCGGTTGATGGTGCCGGCATCCTAGTCGACAGAAATGCTTCGCGCCAATGGCACGCCGGCAGCAAAATATCTCAGATATTTCTTCCGCCGGGCCAAAACAGCCGACGATATTGATTCCTCTCGCAAATCTGTCCGAAGTTCAAATAGGACGGATAAAATTCCTATTTCGGGTTGCTTGACTCTTTTATGACGTCGGAACAGATAGTGAACATCTGTGTTTGAACGACATGATGTCGATCCTGAAACGCGACCTGAAAGGGATTCGTGAACGATGACTGCTGCCCGCGAATGGGTCATATCCGATCTACGCGAGCGTATCGCCTCGCTTGAGAGCGGCACGGTGAGGAAACGCGGCTGTCTTGCCTTCGGGGTTGACGAGATCGACGCCGCACTTCCGGGCGGGGGCCTCGCCTATGGTGCTCTGCACGAGTTTGCCGGCGGCGGGTCGGGGACCGTCGATGGCGCAGCCGCGGCTCTTTGCGTCGCGGGTATTGCGGCACGCACGAAGGGTCAGATCCTCTGGTGCATGACGCGTCCCGACCTGTTTTTCCCCGCACTTGCACAGGCGGGTCTCAATCCCAATCGCGTGGTCTTCGCCGAAGCCGACCGCGAAGAAGATGTGCTGGCGACGATGGAGGAAGGGCTTGGCTTCGGCGGCCTGGGCGCTGTCGTCGGTGAAGTCGTCCGGCTTCCGATGACCGCATCGCGGCGGCTGCAGCTCGTCGCGGAAAAAACAGGGACGATGGGGCTGGTTGTGCGGCGGTGGCGGCGGCAGACCGAGGCTTCGGATTTCGGGCAGCCGACGGCATCGACAACGCGGTGGCGGGTCAGCGTTTTGCCGTCGGAGGAGCTTCCGGTCCCGGGCGTCGGCCGCCCTCGCTGGCTTCTGGAGCTGATGCGCGTGAAAGCAGGTGAGTGCGCGGAGTTTATCGTAGGAGCGTGCGATGCCACGGGTCGTATCCATCTATTTCCCGGATCTCGCGATCGAGAGGATCAGACGCGCCGATGGGACGGGAGAACTGTCGCCTGAACGGCCACTCGTCGTCGTCGAAAAGAGCGGATCCAAGCGCTGGCTTGCCGCCGTCGATGCCAAGGCGAGATCGGCTGGGCTGCATGTCGGCATGCCGGCGGCCAAGGCGCAGGCAATCGTCCAGGGCCTGCAGGTGGTAGAGGCAGATCCCATCGCCGACGTTGCGGCACTCGAGCGCCTGACGCTTTGGGCGCTAACGCAATATTCGCCGATCGTTGCCATGGATGCACCTGACGGGATCGTCATGGACACAGAAGGCGCCGATCATCTCCAGGGCGGAGAGGAACTCATGCTATCTGGCATCGTCAATCGGTTCCGCGCCCGCGGTCTCACGGCGCGAGTTGCGATCGCGGACAGCTGGGGTGCAGCGCATGCGCTTGCGCGGGCAAGCGGTCGTGAAACGGTTGTCGCGCCGTGCGGTGAGACGTCACGCTTTGTCGAGAAGCTGCCGCTTTCTTCATTGCGGCTCTCGCCTGAAACCGTGATCAGCCTGCGGACGCTCGGGTTTCGGACGATCGGGGAATTGGCGGCGACGCCGCGCGCGCCGCTCGCCCTTCGCTTCGGTCCTGAAATAGGCCGTCGTCTCGATCAGATGTATGGACGGCTGCCGGAGCCGATCGATCCAATCCGACCGATGGATGTCGTCGAAGTCAGCCGTACTTTCGCCGAGCCGATCGGCGCACCCGAAACGATCGCGAAATATGTCTCACGCCTGGTCGGAGAGCTCTGCGACGCGCTTGAGAAGAAGGCTCTTGGCGTTCGCCGATCCGATCTCATCGTTCACAAGGTCGACAACACCATGCAGGCAATCCGCGCGGGCACGGCAAAGCCCGCCCGCGACGTCGCCTGGCTGACGAAGCTGTTCAAGGATCGGATCGAAAAGATCGAGCCGGGCTTCGGCATTGAAAAGCTGTCGCTCGTCGCCGTCATCGCCGAGCCGCTTACAGAGACACAGAAAACCTCCTCCCTCGTCGAGGAGGAGGTCGTCGATATCACGCCGCTGATCGACGTGATCGGCAACCGCGGCCAGCGCGTCTACCGTGTCGCGCCGGTCGCAAGCGACGTACCTGAACGCAGCGTCACGCGGATTGCCGCCGCAGCCGAGGAGGTCGGTGCGTCCTGGGCATTACATTGGCCACGGCCGGTGCGGCTTCTTGCCCGTCCAGACCCGATCGAGGTGATCGCACTGCTGCCGGACCATCCGCCCGTCTCGATCACCTGGCGCGGCAAGCGCCGGCGCGTGAAACGTGCCGACGGCCCGGAACGGATTTTTGGCGAGTGGTGGACGAGGAGTTCCGAATTCGACGCCGTGCGCGACTACTTTGTCATCGAGGATGACGCCGGCGAGCGCTTCTGGATTTTTCGGAGTGGGGACGGTCTCGACACGGCGACGGGGTCGCAGAAGTGGTTTCTGCACGGGATCTTCGCATGAATTACGCCGAGCTCCAGGTCACGACCCATTTTTCGTTCCTGCGCGGCGCTTCGTCGGCCGAGGAACTGTTTGCGACGGCAAAACTGCTCGGCATCAAGGCGCTCGGCATCGTCGATCGCAATTCGCTCGCCGGCATTGTTCGCGCGCTCGAAGCCTCTCGTGCTACGGGTCTTCGTCTGGTCGTCGGCTGCCGTCTCGATTTACAGGATGGCATGTCGATCCTCGTCTATCCTACGGATCGCACCGCCTACGCGCGGATGACGCGGCTCTTGACGCTGGGCAAGGCCAGGGGCGGCAAGGCGAATTGCATTCTCACGCTCGATGATGTCGGACACTATTGCGAGGGCCTCATTGGCGTGCTCGTTCCCGACTTTGCGGATGAGACGTGTGCCGTGCAGCTCAGAAAGATGGCTGGGATCTTTGGCGATCGTGCCTACATTGCGCTATCGCTCCGGCGACGACCCAACGACCAGATGCGGCTGCATGAGCTGTCGAACATGGCCGCGCGCTTCAAGGTCAGGACGGTCGTCACCAATGACGTGCTATTCCATGAGCCGTCTCGCCGTCAGCTCCAGGATGTCGTCACCTGCATTCGCACCGGCACGACGATCGACGACGTCGGGTTCGAACGCGAACGGCACGCCGACCGCTACCTGAAGCCGCCAGAGGAAATGGCACGCCTGTTTCCGCGCTATCCAGAGGCGCTTGCCCGGACGATGGAGATCGTTGACCGTTGCAAGTTCTCGCTCGAGGAACTGACCTATCAATACCCTGAGGAGGCGATCGTGCCGGGCAAGGACGCTCAGCAGTCCCTCGAGCATTATGTCTGGGAATGCGTGCCGCAGCGCTATCCAGAGGGATTGCCTGAGAAAGTCCGGAAGACCGTGCTGCACGAACTCGATCTCATCCGCACCATGAAATATGCGCCCTACTTCCTGACCGTGTTTTCCATTGTTCGTTATGCGCGGTCGCAAGGCATTCTCTGCCAGGGGAGGGGCTCGGCCGCAAACTCCGCCGTCTGTTATATCCTCGGCATCACCTCGATCGATCCTGAAACGAACGACCTCCTGTTCGAGCGCTTCGTTAGCCAGGAGCGGGACGAGCCGCCCGATATCGATGTCGACTTCGAGCACGAGCGGCGCGAGGAAGTCATCCAATGGATCTATAGGACCTATACGCATCAAAAAGCCGCGCTTTGCGCGACCGTGACGCGCTACCGCGCCAAGGGCGCGATCCGCGACGTCGGCAAGGCACTCGGATTGCCGGAAGACATGATCAAGGCGCTGTCGTCGGGCATGTGGTCCTGGTCGGCCGAGATGGTCGGCGAACGAAATCTGCGTGAACTCAACCTCAACCCCAACGATCGTCGGCTGGCACTCACGTTGAAGCTCGCCCAACAACTGATGGGGGCGCCACGGCACCTCGGCCAGCATCCGGGTGGCTTCGTCCTGACCCATGATCGTCTCGACGATCTCGTCCCCATCGAGCCGGCAAGCATGGCCGACAGGCAGGTGATCGAGTGGGACAAGGACGACGTCGAGGCGCTGAAGTTCATTAAGGTAGACGTGCTCGCACTCGGCATGCTCACCTGCATGTCGAAGGCCTTTGCCCTGATTAAGGAGCACAAGAATGACGACCTCGATCTTGCGAGTATCAGGCAGGAGGATCCGGCGACTTACGCGATGATCCGCAAGGCGGACACGCTCGGCACGTTTCAGATCGAAAGCCGGGCGCAGATGGCGATGCTGCCCCGGTTGAAGCCGCGCACCTACTACGATTTGGTCATTCAGGTGGCGATCGTCCGGCCGGGACCGATCCAGGGCGATATGGTCCATCCCTATTTGCGCCGCCGCGAGGGCAAGGAACCGGTCGAATATCCGACGCCCGAACTTGAAGCCGTGCTTGGCAAGACTCTCGGTGTGCCGTTGTTTCAGGAGTCCGCCATGCGGGTGGCGATGGTCTGCGCCGGGTTTACCGGTGGCGAGGCCGACCAACTGCGCAAGTCGATGGCAACCTTCAAGTTCACCGGCGGCGTGTCGAAGTTCAAGGACAAACTGGTCAAGGGGATGATCAGGAACGGCTATTCGCCGGAGTTCGCGGAAAAGACGTTCTCGCAGCTCGAGGGCTTCGGCTCCTACGGCTTTCCGGAAAGCCATGCCGCCAGCTTCGCACTCATCGCCTATGCCTCCAGCTATGTGAAGTGCCACTACCCCGACGCCTTCTGCACGGCCCTGATCAACAGCCAGCCTATGGGGTTCTACGCGGTCGCCCAGATCGTCGGCGACGCCCGAAAACACGGTGTGGAAATCCGGCCGGTCTGCGTCAACCGCTCACGGTGGGACTGCACGCTCGAGGCCATCGATGGAACCGATCGCCACGCGGTCCGGCTCGGCATGCGTCTGGTCCGCGGGCTTTCCGCCATCGACGCCGCGAAGATCGTTGCCGCGCGCATGGATCAGGCCTTCGAAAGTGTCGACGACATGTGGCGTCGCTCCGCGGTTCCCGCAGCAACCCTGGTCGACCTTGCCGAGGCCGACGCCTTTTTGCCGTCTCTGACTCTGCCGCGGCGCGACGCGCTCTGGGCGATTAAAGCGCTCCGCGACGAACCGTTGCCGCTCTTCTCCGCTGCGGCCGAGCGCGAGCAGAGGGCGATCGCCGAACAGCAGGAGCCGGAGGTGGAGCTCCGGCAGATGACCGAGGGGCACAACGTCATCCAGGACTATAGCCACACCGGTCTGACGCTGCGCCAGCATCCGATCGCCTTCCTACGCAAGGATCTTTCCGCCCGCGGCATCGTCACTTGCGAAGAGGCGATGTACGCGCGTGACGGCCGCTGGCTGATGACGGCAGGCCTTGTCCTTGTTCGACAAAAACCGGGGTCGGCGAAGGGCGTCATGTTCCTGACCATCGAGGACGAGACCGGGCCGGCCAATGTCGTGGTCTGGCCGAAGCTATTCGAGCGGCGTCGGCGGATCGTGCTCGGATCGAGCATGATGGCGATCAACGGCCGGATCCAGAGGGAAGGCGAGGTGGTCCATCTCATCGCCCAGCAGCTCTTCGATCTCTCGGGCGATCTTTCCGGGCTTGCTGATCGTGACGAAGCGTTCAAGCTCCCGACCGGCCGCGGCGACGAGTTCGCCCTTGGCTCGCCAGGCGGTGCGGATTCACGTGAGCGCGCCGTGAAGACGCGCGATATCTACATTCCCGACCTGCATATCGATACGCTCAAGGTGAAGGCCAGGAATTTTCATTAGCTTTGCTGCCGACTAAAGGTAGCCTCTGTGGGACCGCAAGTTCGATTCCGGTCACGAACAAAGTGGGCTCCTCCGTGCGTTTGCACGCAGAGACGGCAGGTCGTACGCCTTGCATTGGAGCAAGCCCAAGCCGCCGCCGCGGGTTACATCAAAACAGAGGGGCAAACTCCGGCAGCATTTTATTGTAATGCTCACGAGCTTCGTTCAGTGCTTCGGTCGGCGCTGATATATAAGGCCACAGCAGTCTCTCCGACACTGGTCCCCAGCCGCCTATCGCCGCCATCATCTTGTCCAGTGCGATGTTGGAAAGACCGTGCGAGCTGATCAGCGGAATGATCCACTGCTGCATGAAGCTGACGATCCGTTTTTCGAGCTCAGTTGCACGTTCCGGGTCTTCTTCGGCAAGCTGCCAATGCAGCAATGCCCCCCTTGGACTGAGGCAGGCAACGTTGGAATAGGCGCCATCCGCGCCGCGTGGGCGGCCGAACGCCACGGTGTGGCCCGGCACGAACACGGAAAAGTCGGGTAGGAGCGCCCGGCGTTCGCGGTACCAGGCCTCGTCGCCGCCGGCCAGCTTGGTGCCGACCAGGTTCGGCATGCGTTTTCTCAAGTTCGCGATCTCGTCGAGCGTCAGCTTTCGCTTCGCGTGGGGCGGATTGTAGAGGATAAGCGGTACTCCAGCCGCAGCGTCCTGCATACCGTCCGCGAAATGGACTATCTCGGGATCGGAAGGTGTCCACCAATCGGGAAGAATAAATTGCACGCCGCTCGGTGCGAGCGGGGTAAGCCGTCGCAGGCGATCCCTCGCAATTCTCGGATTGGTGTGGCTGACGCCGACCTGGAAAGGGCAGCCAGCGCCTCTCGCTCCCTCCGCGACGATCGTGACGATCTTCTCGTACTCTGCCTCGGTCTGATTGTGGAACTCGCCTGCCGTGCCGTTGCTGTAGATGCCGTCGAGCCCGGAGGCGCAGAGTATTGCTATCTCTTCGCGAAGCGCTCCGAAATCGATTTCGCCCCGGCCATCGACCGGCAGCAGGACCGTTCCCCAGATCCCCTTCGGCAGGTTACCGTTCGTCATTTCCATACCGAAAAGCCGCCATCGACGACAAGGTTGTGGCCGTGCACGTAATCTGATCCCGCCGAGGCGAGGAAAAGGACCGCGCCCGTCAGGTCGTCAGGCTCGCGGCCCATGCGGCCGAGGGGCGTGAGATCCCGATAGCCGGCGACAAATTTCGCGTGTTGGCCGCGCTCGAACCCGCCTGGCGAGATCGCGTTGACGTTGACCCCCATCGGACCGAGATAGCCTGCGAGGTCACGCGTCATGGCGATGATCCCGCCCTTGGCCGCCGCATAGTCCACCGGCTGTCCCAGCATGTCCGTATCTTCATACACTCGACGATCCCGGCCGACGATGCCGGCGATCGAGCCAAGATTGATAATTTTTCCCCGTCCCCGATCGACCATCGGCTCGGCGAAGACCTGGCAGCAGAGCAGCGGGCCGAGCAGGTTCGATTCCAGCATCGTGCGCATATCCTTCGGATCGCGTTCGAACAGGCGCGCGATGGAGCTGCCGGAGCCGCCGCCGGCATTGTTGACCAGGATGTCGAGGCTGCCGCGCCACGACAGCAGCCTGTCCCGCGCCGATTCAATTGACGCGGGGTGGCTGTGATCTATCTCCAGTGCCAGGCTCTCGCCTCCGTACCTGCTCGCGAGACGTTCCGCTGCCTTCTCGGCGCGGGCAAGGCTGCGGGAGGATATGGCAACAGAGGCTCCCGCAGCAGCAAGAATACCCGACGCCGCCCATCCAAGGTTGCTGCTGCCGCCTGTCACCAGGGCGGTGCGGCCGGAGAGGTCAAAGAGCCGTTCGACGTCCTCATGCATTGGCGGCCCGCCAGGAAAGGAGGGGCTGAAGGGATTCCTCCAGCCGTGCCCGGTCTGCGTCGTGGAGCTTGCGGAACGGCCGCCGCGATGGGCCGATAGGCACGCCCATAACGTCAAGGGCCGCCTTCGATCCGGGCATAACACCGACCGCTATCAGGACGTCGATGATGTCGTTGGCCACACGCTGCAGCGTACGGGCATCCTCTATCTGGCCCGCCAGAACATGGGCCTGCAGCGCCACAAACAGATCGCCCATGAAATTGTAGGTCGTGCCGATCGCTCCCCGCGCACCGCTCGCAAGGCCGGCAAGACACATTTCGTCATAGCCGTTGTAGATCAGCGCGTCCGGGTTCGTCTGGCGCAGCCTTTCCAGCTGAAACATATCGCTCGACGTGTGCTTGATTCCGATGATGTTGCCATGGCCGAGCAGGTTGGACAGTTCCTCGGTGGAAAATCCCGCGGTGCGGGCCGGGAAGTTGTAGATGATCAGCGGCAGGGCCGAGGCATCGGCCAGTGCCCGGTAGTGCTCCATTACCTCTTCGCGGGAAAAGCCGTAGTAATAAGGGGTAATGGCAGAAACTGCGTTATAGCCGTTCGTGTTTGCCACCCTGGCGAGCTCGATTGTATCGGCTGTGGCGATCGCCCCAACATGGGCGATCAGCGCTAGGCGACCGGCCGCGGCATCGGCCGTCCATTCGAGCGCATTTGAACGCTCCTGCAGCGATTGCAGCATAGCCTCGCCCGAGCTACCACCGACGTAGGTCCCCTGGAGCTTCTGCCGCACCTGAAAGTCCACGAAAGGACCGATCGCGGCGCGATCTATTGTTTCGTCATCCTTGAAGGGTGTGAGCAGGGCGGAAAAGATGCCTTCGAGATTGGTCATTGTGCACCATTTGGATTGATTGAAATCGGGCGAGCGCAGGGCGTCAACCCATGACGAGGCTCGGGACGAACGTGACGAGTGCGGGGAAGAAGGTGATGAGCGCCAGCACCACGAGCAGCGGTATCAGGAACGGGATGATACCGACCGCCAGGCTGCCGAATGGAATGTTTGCGACCTTCGAGACCACGAAGAGCGCGACGCCCATGGGCGGCGTTAGGATGCCGATCATCAGGTTCATCACCACCAGTACGCCGAAATGGACGGGGTCGATGCCGTAGCTGACGGCAGCCGGCACCAGGACCGGCACAATGAGCAGCAGGATCGCGAGCGCCTCAATGAAGGTCCCCAACGCCAGCAGCATGAGGTTGACGATGATGAGGAAGGTGAGCGGGCTATCGGAGAAATCGAGAAAGAAGGCCGCCACCTGCTGCGGCACCTGGTGGCGGGCGATCACATAGCCGAACAGGGAAACACCCATCATCAGCAGGCCGACCGCCGCGGTGTGATTGACAGTTTCGCGCAGCACCACGACGAGCTTCGACCAGGTCAGTTCGCGATAAACAACCGTACCAAGGAACAGTGCATAAATAGCCGCGACCACGGCCGCTTCGGTCGGCGAGAAGATGCCGACGAAAATGCCGCCAATGATGATGATGGGCGTCATCAGCGGAACGATTGCTGAAAGGAAGCTCCGCCCCATCTGCCGAACCGTCGCCTTCTGCTCCCGAGGATAGTTGCGCAGGCGGGCCAGTATGTAGACCATGATCATCAGTGCCGCGGTGCACATCAAGCCAGGCACAATTCCACCCAGAAAAAGTCCGCCGATCGAGGTATTAGCGATGACGCCATAGACGACGAGCGGGATGGACGGCGGCACGAGCGGACCGATGATGGCGGAAGCCGCCGTGATCGATCCGGCAAATCTCTGGTCGTAACCGGCATTGCGCATAGCCCGAATTTCCAGCTGGCCAAGACCGGCTGCATCGGCGACTGCCGAGCCGGACATGCCGGAAAACATCAGGCTCGCCAGGATGTTCACATGCGCCAGACCACCGGCGACGTGTCCGACCAGCGCCTTGGCGAAGCCAAAGATGCGGTCAGTTACCCCTGATGTATTCATCAACTGCGCCGTCAGGATAAAGAAGGGGATGGCCAGCAGCGGAAAGCTGTTGAGGCCGGCAACCATGCGCTGGGCCGCGAAGTTCAACCCCTGCCCATCGTAAAGCATGAAGGCAAGCGACGCCACGATCAGCGTGAAGCCAACTGGCATGCCGGCTAAGAGAAGGGCGAACCAGCCGCCGAAAAGGGAGACCATTACAGATACCTTTCATTTGCCGGAGGCAAATCGTCATCGGCGATCTTGTGGGGTGTCGTCAGCACGATGACGTCGCCGATGATGACCGCGACCATACGGATCGCCATCAGTGCGGCTCCCACTGGCAGCGCGCCGTACAGGAGGGATTCCTGAACGCCGACGGCAACCGACATCACCCGATGAGCCCGCAACGTGCCGAAAAAGCCATACCAGCAGAGGAACAGCAGGGCTGCGACGATCGCAGTGTTCAGTACGATCGACAGGATCAGCCGGGGGCGTGGAGGCAGCAGCGTGGTAAAGACGTCCATGGCGATGTGCGAGCGATTGCGGACGCATTCTGCCGAACCAATGGCGACAAGCCACACGAACAGGTAGCGCGCGGCTTCCTCCGTCCAGAAAAGCGGATCGCGGAAGATGAAACGGGTGACGATCTGTAGCGCGATTGAACCGAAAACCAGCACCAGCAGGATTGCGCCGATAGACTCTTCAAAACGGGCAAGGCTATGGGGAACGGGCGAGGTTTGCCCGGGCGTTAGCTTGGACATTGGGAATCTCCGCCGGTCGTCCCCGGGCGCCTCATTCGCCCCGGGGAACGGGCATTTCTACTTGGCCAGACCTGCCAGCGACTGCACGGTGCCGGCGCCGAACTTGCCGTCTAGTTCGTCATAAACGGGTTTCATCGCAGCCCTGAAGGCTTCGAGGTCAGGCTTGACGACGGTCGCTCCGTTTTTCTCGAACTGGGCGAGGAGGGCGGTCTCCTTGTCCGTGACGATCTTGTTGTTGACGTCGCCGCCAGCCTTGAAGGCGTCGGTGACGATTTGCTTGTCAGCGTCACTGAGTTCTTCCCATGTCTCCTCGGACATCAGGATGAGTTGATCCTGCACGAGGTGATTGGTCAGGGAGATGTGCGACTGCACCTCCATGAACTTCATCGCGTCGATGATGGGAAGGGGGTTTTCCTGGCCGTCAACCTGATTGGTCTGCAGCGCCAGATACACCTCGGCGAAGGCGACTGGAGTGGGGCTTGCCCCCATGGCTTTGGCCCAAGCAAGCAGCGGCGCGGAGTTCGGGACGCGCAACTTCATGCCCTTCAGGTCTTCAACCTTGGAGATTGGCTTTTTAGAGGTCGTCTGGCGGGTGCCAAAATACCACGAGTCGATCGTGTGCCACTTGTTGTTCGTCTTCATTTCCTCAAGCACGGCCTTGCCCCAGTCGGAGGCCAGAATGGCTTGCAGGTGACTGAAGTCTTTTACAACATAGGCGGCGCTGGCAACGCCCGCACGAGCGACCCAAGGATCCATGCCACCGAAGGGATTGAGCGTGAAGTCGAGCTCGCCGAGTGTGACCTGCTCCATCATTTCCGTGAAACTGCCGAGTTGGGAATTTGGGAAGACTTCCACCTTCAGCTTGCCGCCGGTCTTCTCCTCGATCTGCTTGGCAGCCGCCATGACTCCTTGATACTGTGGGTCGCCGGCGGTGCCTTGCATGCCAAGCTTCAGGACACGGCTCTCCTGGCCCGTAGCTGCGCCGGCCACCAATAGACCTGCCATTGCTATGCACGAAAATGTCAGTCTCATTCTTTTCCTCCTCCTCAGGTATCCAAGTTAATTTGCTGGTTTGAACTTCCTCTGAGCGTTCTCTAAGTGTACCTTCATGGCGTGCGCGGCCGCATTGGGATCGCGAGCCTCAATGGCGTGGAATATCGCCGCGTGGCCCTCGTAGCTGCGCTTGTTCGATACATCAGGGTCGGACGGGAGACGTCGCTGGTTGATCAGCCAATCGACCAGTGCGTCATGCATCGCGACGAAGATTGGATTGCCGGGAATCTCAGTGAGAATGCGATGAAAAGCGACGTCCGTGATCGCGAACAGACGGGCCTTCGGTATCGCATCACGGTTCCTCTCCAGCGCCTCGCGAAGCGTCCCGATTTGCAGATCTGTCGCGTGCTCGGCTGCATGTCGCGCAAGGCTCGTTTCCATAAAAAGACGGGCCTGCTCGAAATGCTCTACGCCATGCGGCTGCTCAAGCAGCAGGTTGGCCACGCCTGACAGAGACGACAGCAGGTCCTTTGGAGTGGGCCGCGTGACCTTCGCTTTTTCGCCGGTCTTGATCTTGACCAGGCCCATGCGCTCCAGCGCGAACAAGGCCTCTCGAATGGACGGCCGACCCACGTCGAACATTTCCATCATTTCTCGCTCCGACGGGAGCGTGGTCCCAACGGGATAGACCTCGTCACGGATCATCTCCTCGATCCGCATCCGGATTTCATCCGACAGTTTGCGTCTGGCTGGCATCTTCATCGTGGTCAAGCTTTTAAGGTATTATACCAGCGCCCGTCAAGTGTTTCGCTTCAGTGTCTTTAGGCCATCCCGTCAGGTTGTTGATTAATCAACACATATGTGCTGTTGACCAGATATTGGCTGGATAAGAAGCAATGGTAAAGCGTTCGCGAAACCCTCAGAATCGAACTTTCAAAGCCTCTCCTAGAAGTATGCGGGAAATCCGGACTCAAGAAGGTTCGTGGCTTTGGAGGGCTTCGACAGGTTGCCGACGATCATTTCGTGTGTGACATGGTTGACCCATCGCAGAGCTACGACGCGGACTGCTCTGCTCTGCCGAACGCTCACTTAGCTTCATGGAGAATACAGGTCTTCTGCCGTCGCGCGATTCTCGAAAAGCTTACCCAAACGGCTCGATCGATGATGAACTGCCGAGCAGCGATCCCGCGACCCTCTGGGTCGATCCCGCGATTGGACAGTTCATTCTGATCGACGAGCCGTACGCTCGAGCACCAGATGAAGCGGCGCGTGCTGCGTGGGCGACTCGAACGGGGTGGCGAGTTGTGAAAACTTCCTGGCCGGGTATGTACAGCCCGTATAGTTGCGAGCTCCATGTCGCGACAGATGGGCGCTCAGGATGTAATCTTGATGGACTTGTCGCTAAGATCGAAGCCATGCCTGCGCCGCTTGTTGAATCGAACTGGCCGGGAGAATCTTCGGATTCTTGGGATATTTCATAAGTCCGCTGGCGAAAAGCCCTCAAGACGTGCGCCGCGCCAGGTGCCAGGGCACTATTTATCCTCTCCCAGCGCTACAACCGTTCCGTACAGCTATAGTTTAGGCGGGTCTCAGCCTCGCCCCGCCGGCGAGCCGGGGGTTGCGGGGGCACGTCGAGGCTGGGCGGAACATCAAGGAGGTCCGTTCAAAGCACCGGCCCTACGGAGCATACCGGCGACTGAATTCGTTGCGCTCGACGTTAGAGGATTGGATGGGCCTCGAGATCGGCCGAGGAGAACTGGAAGGTCCCGAGCTTTTTGAGGTCTACTATACCGACGTCGAGGCGGATTTCCCATATCGGGATATGGCGAAATCACCCGACGAGGTTGTGGCGATGCTTGCAGACTTGAAGCAGAAGCTGAAGTCGGGCTATCCCGACTGCGCGCCGCTTCGCCGCCAGCTCCATCGCATCGACATGTCCGTTTCGCTGACAAACAACATGACACGCTCTGGCGCTTGAGTGTTATCGCGGCGGTGGATTGCATGGGTACATTACCGCTCGCCTAATGCCGGGATCCCTTCAGTAGCATGGAGGGATCCTGGTTGAGCCGGACGCTGCCGATCTGCCAGATCGATGCAGCACGCTTTCGCTGTCTCCGCTTGTCAGAGAGCTCATCATTGAGATGGCTGACCAATCCGAGGTAGCGGCTGCTTATGGGGAGACGATGACAACCCTGCTTCTGTCGGCCTTGTCACGGATGCCGGTGGAGGATCTGCATTTACCGCTGACATCCGAGGCAAGATTGAACCGTATCGCTTCTGCGCTGGTGGAAGATCCGTCTGACCGCAGCACCATGGCACAATGGGCCAGGCGCGTGGCCATGAGCGAGAACTCCCTTGCGCGTCTCGTTCAGCAGGAAACCGGCCTGACCTTCGGCCGTTGGCGTCAGCAGTTGCAATTGATCATTGCCATCCGATGCCTCGCGGCTGGGGCGACGGTGCAGCAGGTTTCGGGTGATCTCGGGTATGAATCCGTTTCCGCGTTTATTACAATGTTCAAGAAAGCACTCGGTACATCGCCAGCGCAATATTTGCGGAAATTCGAGCGTTGAACGTGAGTGAGTGCATCGACAGAAGCAACCGATTGAAGAGGAAGCATGTTCACCCACATCATGATCGGCAGCAATGACCTGGAGCGTTCCAGACGCTTTTACGACGCCACATTCGCTGCATTGGGAGGCAATCCCGGCGAGATGGATGCGAGAGGCCGCCTGATCTACGTCCATGAGGGGGGCCGGCTCATGATCACAACACCGATCGATGGCAAACCAGCGACCGCAGCCAATGGAGGCACGATAGGTATCGCCGCGGAGAGCCGCGACCATGTTCTCGCATGGCATGCCGCTGGTACCGCGCATGGTGGCACGGCGATTGAGAGTCCCCCTACGGAGCGTTCAAATGGGGCCTTTGTGGCATATCTTCGCGACCCGGATGGAAACAAGCTGAGCGCGCGGTCTCATTCAACGAAATGAAATAGACGCGCCGTATAGATGATGGGCAGCCCGCGCAGCAGCCTACATGCCTGAGCCACAAAAGACATTTGCCGTACGGAACGTGTGCGAGCAGAAGGTCGCCGGTTCGTATCCTATCAAAGAGCTTCTATGAGCTAATGCCGCGGATCACGAATACGCGCACGGTGTAACGACGATGTCTTTACGGGAATCTTGTAAAGATATTGTCGTTACGCTATATAGGTGCAAACAGGAGTTTGCCATGCCGACCTCACACACGAGTAAAAGCTCGGATGCAAGCGTACCGCTGAATATGCGCATCAAGCCCGCCACCCGCAACTTGATCGATCGCGCCGCTGAGTTGCTTGGTAAGACGCGAACGGATTTTATGTTGGAAGCTTCCGAGCGCCGAGCCGAGGAAGTGCTGCTCGACCGTACTGTCTTCACGGTAAGCGCGGAAATCTATGCTGAATACCTTGCCCGGCTCGATGCACCCACGCAGCCCAATGAGCGTTTAGCACGCACCATGTTGACCAAAGCACCGTGGGATGAGGCGTGACCCTCAGCGCACCGGCACCCCTGGCGGATCATCATGAGCTGGCCGAGTTCCATTCTGGAGTCATTGAACTGGACGACTGGCTGCGACGTCGCGCCCGTTCTAATCAAACGAGCGGCGCATCGCGGACCTTCGTCGTGTGCGAGGAGAGCCGCGTCATCGCCTATTACGCGCTCGCTTCCGGCGCCGTCAAACAGCCGGAAGCGCCTGGCCGTTTTCGGCGCAATATGCCTGATCCAATTCCGGTCGCTGTGCTTGGTCGCCTCGCCATTGATCGATCCTACCAAGAGCGCGGTATCGGCAGGGCATTGGTGCGCGACGCGGGCCTGCGCCTGCTCAATGCCGCGGAAGTACTTGGCATTCGAGGTATGCTCGTTCATGCGATTTCAGATGACGCACGAGCCTTCTACGAGGCCGTCGGCTTCCTGTCTTCTCCTGCCGACCCCATGATGCTGATGGTCGGATTGCATGACCTCAATAACGCGCTGAACCCTTAGGCGGAACTCCTCAAAATTTCGGTTGATGCAATCCATCTCGCTGAATTTTTCGGCAGAAGGTCCCGAAATTAAATGAGGGCCGCGAGTTCTAATCCCTTCAAGGCGGGGTATCTCGATAGCGAGCTATACTATATTTGAAAAAGTAGTATATCTAGGATCGCGTTGGGTTGTGCCTTGCATTGGCGGAGCGGAGGCGGGCAGCGACCCCTGGGCAAAGTCGCAAAGCTTGCGTGGTGATCGCAACTATACTAGATTTGTGAAAGCAATATAGAGGATGCCGTCATTAAGCAGATTGATCTCATGTTCCGCACCATGGTCGCGGAACTCCAGCAACGGGCATTTGATGATGATTGGGCGGAAGATTTTCCCCCATCAGGTAGATTCGTGCCGGTGGCAGTCGATGGTCGGCGTTATTGGTATTTCGATCAACCGGACGGTCAGGGTGGGCAGAAGCGCCGGTATGTCGGACCTGCCGACGATCCCTTAATTTCGGAACGGGTCGAAACCTTCAAGGGTGAGAAGTCAGATTATAAGGCTCGCCGCAAGTTCGTTTCCACGCTAACGCGCGAAGCCGGTTTGATTGCCGCTGATCGCTTTACCGGCGACATCGTACAGGCGCTTTCCAAGGCCGGCCTCTTCCGGCTGCGAGGTGTTCTCATCGGCACCGTCGCTTTTCAATGCTACTCGGCATATCTTGGCATCCGTCTGCCCTCGGCGGCGATCCTAACAGGTGATGCAGACATAGCCCAGGATTTCGCGATCTCCGCCGAGGTGGCGGATTCGCTGCCGCCGATCCTCGATCTCCTAAAAGGCCTTGATCCAACGTTCCGCGCCGTGCCGCATCTCAGCGGCAGCTCTCGATCTCATGCCTTCCGGAATCAGAGCGGTTACAGGATCGAGTTCATGACGACAAACAGGGGAGCCGAAGAATATTCGGACAAACCCGCCAACATGCCCGCTCTCGGCGGCGCGTCAGCCGAACCGCTGAGATTCATGGATTTCTTGATCCGCGATCCCGTTCGTTCGATCTTGCTACATGGTGCCGGTATCTCAGTTATTATCCCTGATCCCTGCAGGTACGCGGTGCACAAGCTTATCATTGCCGGTCGCCGCCCAAATGACGCCGGCGGCCAGGCCAAACGAGATAAAGACCTTAGACAGGCAGGAATACTATTCGACGCCTTGCCGGTCACGGGCCATGGGCCATCACTGGCTGACGCTCTGGAAGAGGCATGGGATCGCGGACCTGCTTGGAAGCTGGCGATCTCGGAAGCAGCCGAAACCATGCACAAGGAATATTGGGGCGCTATCAATCGAATGGTTGGCTCTCTCAAGAGATAAAGGTCAGGCCCGCTTGAAAAGGAAGGCCCTATGACAATACTCATTTTCATCAGGTTGCGCTCGGCCTAACCTTTGTCGGAAACAGCTCTTCATGCTGATTTTCAGCCTGGTTTAAAATCTTGGAGACCAATGCTGCCGTGTCCTGCGGGAAAAAGCGACGACAGCGCTGTTGCACGACATCAGGCCCACCCGAAAAACAAATGAAATCAATAGGACGCTGTGAACTTAAAGGAAGCAACGGTTCATACCCGTTCGAGGCGAAGAAGGTGGGCGTCTTCACTCAACACATTCACCGCTCTTCTCGCTAATGGCCAACATTGGTGCTTGCCGCCCGCAGCTGAGCCGGCGTCTGGCCGTAAGTTTTCCGAAACAGCTTTCCGAAATGCGAGGCATTTTCGAAGCCGATTTCCATGGCGATTTCGATCAGGGGAGCCTTTGTCTGGATCAGCAGCTGCCTTGCCCACTCCAGACGGAGGCGGGTGTAGACGTGTCCTGGAGAACTCATCGCATTCTTTGCAAAGAGACGCTCCAGTTGCCCTCGCGACAGGCCGACCGATGCCGCCAGGTCGTCAAGTGGATCATGCTGTCGATGTGGTTTTCCATCATGATGAGAACGGCCCTGAGCCGCGGATCGTCACATTCGATTGAAAGGGGCCTGCGCGGCTGTATATCGAGAGCTGAACGCGCCTTGTGAATCTGCAGCACGTCCAGCGCGTTTCTCTCCACCTCTTTGCTGATTTGACGTCTGACGATCGACGCGGCCATGTCTGCCGAGCTGCTGCCTCCGGCGCAGGATCCCCTGTTGCGATCGAGGTTGAATATCCGGTCGGCTCGCACTTCGTGATCAGGGACGCGCTCGCGAAAAGCAGGATAGTGAAGCCAGCTCACGCAAGTCTGGTGATTTTTCATCAGACCGGCTTCAGCGAGTATGAAAGTTCCTGTGCAGAAACCTATCAAGGGGACCTATTTGGCGGCTGCTTTTATTTCCCGTACAGGTGTACGGGAAAGGCCATAGCGTTCACTCAGGCCGACTTCGTCCAAGTCTTGATAGGGATCCAGCTCCATCGTCAGAATTGGACGCTTAAGATCGTCAATGAGCCCGTTTTTGCCGCTTTTCACCGAAGCCTCCTCGTTTGATGCGCCGATTTCTATGGAGACTGCACCACGCGTCCAAGAGAGTCGGCCCAATTGTATAATTTGAGTACACAATGCGAATAACAAAAAAGTACAATTCGTCGCTGACAGTTAGCGAGATCGCGGAAAAGGTCTGGGTTGTTCCTCTCAGATTGTGGACATCGGAGTGTCCAGTCGGACATCTGCCGCCTAACCAGTCGCCAGATGATGTCAGAAGGCATCGCGACGTCGGTTGCCATTCCTCCTCCGGCGCGTCACATTGCGCGCCGCGATAGGAGGAGTTCCATGCGTATCGAGAGTGGCAATGCGAGCCTGAATCTCGCCGGCCGCAGGGAGTGGATCGGCGCCTGCGTGCTGTCGATTGCCTGCCTCATCTATTCGATGGATCTTTCCATCCTGTTCCTCGCCATTCCCGCGATCGTCGCCGACCTGGACCCATCGGCCTCCGAACTGCTCTGGATCAACGATATCTACGGTTTCATGGTCGCCGGCTTCCTGGTTACGATGGGCACGCTGGGGGATCGGATCGGCCGTCGCCGCGTGCTGCTGATCGGTGCAGCCGCCTTCGGTGTCGCCTCGGCGCTGGCAGCTTTTTCCACCAGCGCGCAGCAACTCATCGCGTCGCGGGCGCTTCTCGGTATCGCCGGAGCGACGATCGCGCCCTCGACACTGTCGCTGATCGTCAACCTCTTCAAGAACGAAGCGGAGCGCAACCGCGCCATCGGCATCTGGGGCACGGCGTTTGCGCTCGGTGGCCTGATCGGGCCGCTTCTGGGCGGTTTTCTGCTGCAATATTTCCACTGGGGCGCAGTGTTTCTCATCAACATCCCGGTGATGCTCATCCTGCTGGTCGTAGCACCGATCCTGCTGCCGGAATACAAAAGCCCCGACGGCGCCAAACTCGACCTCCTGAGCGTGCTGCTGTCGCTCGCCACCGTGCTGCCGATCATCTACGGTTTCAAGCACATGGCGGCAGACGGTTTCGATCTTCGCTATCTGCTGCCGATCGCCGCCGGACTTGCTGTCGGCTGGCTGTTCGTGAACCGTCAGAAAACCCTTCCAGATCCCTTGATCGAGCTGAAGCTCTTTGCGCTACCCTCTTTCACAGCCTCGCTTCTGGTGAATCTCGCGGGGATGTTCTTCGTCTTCGGCGTCTTTCTCTACCAGAACCTGTTCCTTCAATTCGTGCTTGGCCTCACACCCCTCGAAGCGGCTCTTTGGTCGGTCCCGTCCTCGATCGTCTTCACCGTCATGTCTCTGCAGGCCTATCGTTTCACCAACCGTTTCGGCCCGGTCCGCACCGTACTACTTGGCCTGGTAATCAACGCTGCAGGCATGTTCCTGATGTCGGTTGCCGCTTATTCCGAGAGTCTTTTCGGGGTTCTAGGTTCAACCATGGTGATCGCGGTCGGCTTCGTGCCGGTCGTGCTGACGACGACCGGCCTGATCGTGGGAGCCGCTCCGCCCGAAAGGTCCGGCTCCGCCTCGGCTATTTCGGAAACCAGCGCCGAATTTGGAGGCGCGCTCGGCATTGCATTGCTCGGCAGCCTGGGCACCTTGATCTATCGCGTGCTGATGGATGCGGTGAATATCGACGGGCTCGATCCCGCTCAGACGGCGGCCGTGCGGACAACGCTCGGCGGTGCGGTCGAAACTGCGAGGGCGCTTGAAGGGAACCTCGTGCCGGCCTGGCTTGAAGCTGCCCGTCAATCCTTTTCGACGGGATTCGCGAGCTGCTGCCTGCTCGCGGCGGTGACGCTGCTCGTTCTCGCCGCCTCCGCCCGAAAGATCTACGCCCGCGCAAATATCGACGAGAAGGCGGTCGTATCTGCTCATTGAGCCGAGTCAAGGCGTCTCATGTTCGTAGAGCTGTTCCATCCTCAAGGAGGCAATTTCGGCAAACGGCGTCTGATTGCGGACGCGGCCGGCGCCGCCAATGACGACCTCGTCACAGAAGGAAATGGTGCTGTAGTGATGACTGATAACGATTGTGGCGCGGCGTCCGGCTCTTGATTTCGGGGTCTCTACGATCGATGCCTGGGACAAGCCGTCCATGGCATTCGTGGCCTCATCGAGAATCCGGATTTCGGGAACGCGGACCAAACATCCCAGCATCTCAGCTTGTCTCGTAACGTTAAGTTTACGATGCCCGGGACGAAGAGGTTGTGGCTTTAGATCAGATCTGCTTTTGGCGGCAAGAAACGTACAACTGGCGGTCGATCCTGGGCAGGAACCTTAGCTGCGAACCTCACGCTTCTCCTTGAATTCGTTCCGCCTAATCGCGCGTTGTGCCAGCCGAGACAGTATGTTCGGCCTCGTTGGCTTGGATGGTAGATCGACATCGCTCACCAAACGTGCGCCACCTTCGCGCCGCTCCAGCGTGATCTTCCGGCTGTGAAATGCTTCCAGTTCCGCGCGGTGGCCGACACTGACAATCGTCACCTTCGGCATCTCCTCGGTCAGCATCTGCATAATCTGATCTTGGCTTTTCTCGTCCAGAGCAGAGGTTGCCTCGTCCATGATCACGATGTCCGGTCTGTCCAAAAGAAGACGGGCGAATGCCAAGCGCTGCTTCTCACCTCCGGATAGGGTGTGATCCCAAGGTGCTTCTTCCTCGATTTGGTCGCTTATCTTGCCCAACCCGACCTTGGTCAGGGCTGACTGTAGCTCCTGGGCGGTCCAATCTCTCGCTGAATGCGGATAGGCCACTGCACGACGCAGTGTTCCTGACGGTACATAAGGTTTTTGCGGAAGCATGAAGACGCTACTGCCGGAGCGGAACTGGACGCCGCCATCTCCCCAAGGCCAAAGACCAGCGATTGCTCGGACCAGAGTGCTCTTGCCCGATCCAGACTCTCCCGCCACCAGCACCCGCTCCCCGGCCTCGATATCGACCTTCGTTTCTTTGACGACTGCGGTACCATCGCCGAGGGAAACGGAAAGGTTGTTGAGACTGAGCACCACATCGCCATCCGTTTCGCCGCGCTTGATTCGGCCAACCGTCTCGGTCTGCTCCGCCCGTTCCAGACCATCAAGCGACACCATCAAGGAGGCGACGCGCCGCGCGCAAGCATTCCAATCTGCAAGCCGAGGATAGTTGTCGACGAGCCAGCCAAAAGCCGTCTGGACGATCGTAAATGCAGATGCTGCTTGCATCACCTCGCCGAGGGACATCTGTCCGGCCAGGAATTTCGGCGCGCACAGCAGAAGCGGCACAACAGGCGCAATCAAGAGTGACCCATGGGAGACGAGTGTGGTGCGCATGTACTGATGTGAGAGTAGCCGCCATTGATGCCGCACATGCCCGAACACGCGTTGAAGCCCGTCGCGCTCCTCTTCTTCACCACCCAACAGTGCGATGCTTTCGCCGTTCTCGCGCACGCGGGTCAACGCGTAGCGAAACTCGGCTTCAACTTGGTTCTTCACTTCTGAAACTTTCACGAAGTTGCGGGCGATCAAGGCGATCGAGCCTGATGCTATGACGGCGTAAAGGAAAGACGCGAACACAAGGAACCCCGGTATGGTTATAGTGCCTCCGCCGATCGTAAGACTAAGAGCACCGCCGATATTCCAGAGCACTAGGATGAATGTCGACGCGGACAGAAATGCAGCCAGGACGCCGGAGACAAAGTCCACCGGCGACTCGGTCGCTATGCGCATGTCTTCGGAGATGCGTGCCTCCGGGTTCTGATGATCGCCATCAATGAGGTTGAGTTGGTAGTAGCGTCCATGATCCAGCCAGCGGGCGATCAACGTTTTAGTCAGCCACGAACGC
Source organism: Neorhizobium huautlense (assembly GCF_002968575.1). GTDB lineage: Bacteria > Pseudomonadota > Alphaproteobacteria > Rhizobiales > Rhizobiaceae > Neorhizobium > Neorhizobium huautlense. The sequence continues at coordinate 41,500 of NZ_PVBM01000034.1, forward strand.
CAGCGCCGTTGGACCATCATGCGGACGAAGACCTGGCTCGTCACGACAGCAACGGCTCCCAAGACCAGGAGCGGAAATATTGTCGCCAAGTCATAGACCGTGGGCGCGTTACGCTGCTCGATTGCGTCGAAGATTTCACGGTTCCACACATTCGTCGCGTATTGGAAACCTACGTTGATGCCGATCAGCGCCAGGATGGCGACTGTGCATAACCAAGCGAGCCGGTCACCATTCATGCCCCAGAAGCCGCGAGCGCTGATCCAAAAGCGCTTCAAAAGGTAGCTTTTACGAACACGTTCAGCGTCCTCAGGAGCAAGTTGTTCATCCATAAAGAGTTCTCCCGAAGGTGCCCGAAGTTTGGAATACCAAGATCTTGGCGAGGAAAAAGTTCCTCCGTCGGACCTATGTCCGATGGCGGCAAATTGGACCACATGCTGTCCCTCGCTGTGCAAAGGCAGGTGAAGGAGGGCGAATACATCACCTGAAGCGGAGGCCTGCTCCCAATCTGGGGTCTCCCAACCCCTTGTCGGCAAAACGCCAAGTCCAGCCGACGCTGTATCCATCGCGAGGACTATTTCCGTCGGCAGCAGCAGAGCGTTCACCACCAAGGTCCAAACGTCGAGAACGACGACCAAACCATCCATGCGCGAATTATCCTCGCGGCTGGCGCCAGGAGCGCCTGAGAAAGAGGTGCGAGATTTCCCCGTTAAAGCGAATGTCGCCGGTTCGTCCGGCTTGAAGACGATTCACTTCGTTGACGACCGCAGGGGTATCTGAAGATGTTTCCGCTTAGATGTTCTCGCAAGTTCTGAAGGACCTGCTGCGCGGTTGACGTCCATCTGCCTGATCAAGGGCGGTCGGATCAGAGGCAAAACCGCACGCTATGGCCCCAGGGCAATTGTGCAGCAAGCTGTTGCATAATCTCCTCGTCGGGAATGCCTCAGCAAAGGCACGCATATACTTGAGGTTTCGGAGCGGAATGGCCCCTCATTTGAGGAAAATCTCGCCGAAGATGCGCTGCCAGCCGATCGATCACGCGAGCTCCTGCAGGAACAAGAGTTCATCGCTCAAACCAGGCTTCAGTGAATGGAACCAAAAGGTCCGCACGAATAGCTCGGATTCCAATCTGTTCGAAGCGCCCGGTTCATGTGCCGCCGAGATTGCTGCGCCAGGAAGCAGGGTCAGGATCTGGCCTCAGGCAGGGCCTTATTGCTCAGATGGGAGCCTAGCTGACGCCGGCGCGTCGCCCGACATATGGGACGCTTTCGTGGGCAAAGGTACATGACAGCGTCGCACGCCTTACCCGCGCTTGTGCCTATGATCGCGCCGGAATTATGTGGAGCGAGCCGAAGTTCACGTCGCAGCACGCCGATGCCGTGGCAG
>NZ_PVBM01000035.1 GCF_002968575.1 Neorhizobium huautlense
GGTGAAAAAATCTGAGGGAGAGGTGCGGGGCGGGGCTTTGAAGCCTTCGCTACACGCGTCGAAGCCCTGAATAGGTAGTTATCCATCTGACGCCACACGTTAGATTTCACGGCTAAGCAAGCTTTCTCTCTGCGTGAAGTCGCATTATCGCGCCGATGCTCATTTTCAAATCAGTTTTTGCTATCAGCCGTTCGTCATTGACATTTAGGCCGCTAGCAACCTGATCAAAGACAATAAGCGCTGAAGCTAAAGCGATCACTGTCGGAGAGAGTTTTGGAATGGTCATTTCAGTCACGACATGGCCATGGGCAGCGATTGTCCGTAATTCTAGAATGTTTCGAACAAGAACACGCTGTTCGTTGCTGGATATGAGTGGTGATATGGTGGAGAATATCTCCTTCAATCGAGTAGGCAGAGACCTCTGGTTCAATTGCTTAATAAGGCCCGTAATACGTTCGACAGAGACGTTTAGCCCGAGTAGTTCCGCTTCTTTAAACGCAGCGAGTGTGACTTTTTCGATTGCTTCTTCCGAATAGGCGCTTATTCCCCCCTTTGAAATACTCTCAACCGCTGCGCATAAATCAACAATGTCGCTCAGATTATATCGCGTATGCATCGTGGAAATGACGCCATTGAGCAAAACCCGGAAACGGCGCCTGTCAGGCTCGCCTAGCAGCCAAGACTGCATCAAATCTGATAATTTGCTACGCTCATTCCATTCACGGAAAGGAACGTTTGCTGGTCCAAAATTCCATGGGTTTGGCCTATGTGAAACGCCGATCAAGTTGGGGAGGTACAAGCTTGCTGATACGGTACGCCTTGAGGTGCCATTGGCTCGTACCCCAACTTTAGAAGGTTCTAACTCCTCGCTAGCGATCTGGGAAAAGAATCGCTTCCAAGACCACGCAGCATCCAACGCATCGTCCAAATTTACGAGTTTGCTCCAATATATACGCGCATAAAATCGAGTCTGAAGATGCAAGCTATTGCCACCGAATCCTGACGATCCTGCACTCACTATCTCATAGCGAGCGTCATCTACGGTAAAGCTGATTATCTTTTTGGGACCGTGAGATATGTAGACCATATCAGGACTAAAAAAGTCATGCGTCCGCACGTAATCTTGGTATTGATTGATCTTATCGGCAGCCGATCTGATCTGCATAAGCTTGTTGAGGATATTTTTTGGAGCTTTATAAAGAGAATGAGATTCTATAAAGTCGTAGCGGAAGAAATCCCCAAATTTATCAATGCTGAATACGATCAGATTTACTTTATTCTGTTTCGATAAAGCCTCGGCGTCAACGGAGACAATGTTTGGAAATATAGTTTCCGTGATTTTTTCGGAATGTATTTGTGATTTCTGAAATCCCATATTTATGCAGTTATGCAAAAAGATCTTTCTTCCGTTTTCTGCTGTGGTCGAAAAAGAAAAAAAGCCCTGACTGTTACTGTATGACCGCGCAGGCTGATGCGAGGTTATCCGTACCAAAGTATCTTTACCCGAAACCGTGAGGGTTCCGGTAGCGTTTGGGTCACGATGATGACCGTGTAAAAGCGTGCCCGAGAAGTCTTTCGCGATTTCGTCAAAGGTCTGCATATTATACCCAGTTTTCAACCAGTTTGAAATTGTCACCCTCGCCAGTGCTTGCGGCAAGGTCAAACACAGCGTTCACTCGAATGTATTTCAGGCCATATTAAAATTGGTGATGCCGAAAACGGCAACGTCCGCTTGTGGCGCTATGGGTGCTTCACGTCTGCTGCGCACAGTTCCCGACGCATTTTATCGCGGCCATCGCCCTCTCCGCCACCCACAAACAAAAACCCCCTCCCTTGCGGGGAGGGGGCGATATCCTGCCGGTGCCGCCCGAAGGCGGCCACTCTAATCCTTAGATCAGCTTGGCGAATGCCACGGCCGTATCCGACATGCGGTTGGAGAAGCCCCATTCGTTGTCGTACCAGGAGAGGATGCGGACGAAATTGCCTTCGAGCACCTTGGTCTGGTCGATCGCGAAGATCGAGGAGTGGCTATCGTGGTTGAAGTCGCGGCTGACGAGCGGTTCGTCGGTGTAGCCGAGGATGCCCTTGAGCTTGCCGTTCGAAGCGGCCTTGATCGCTTCGTTGATTTCGGCGGCCGAGGTCGTCTTCTTGGCGACGAACTTGAAGTCGACGACGGAGACGTTCGGGGTCGGAACGCGGATCGAGGTGCCGTCGAGCTTGCCCTTCAGATGCGGCAGGACGAGTCCGACGGCCTTGGCGGCACCCGTCGAGGTCGGGATCATCGACAGCGCGGCTGCGCGGGCGCGGTAGAGATCCTTGTGCATCGTGTCGAGCGTCGGCTGGTCGCCTGTATAGGAATGGATCGTGGTCATGAAGCCATGATCGATGCCGACGGCGTCGTCGAGGACCTTGACGACCGGAACCAGGCAGTTGGTCGTGCAGGACGCGTTGGAGATGACCAGGTGATCCTTGGTCAGCTGGTCGTGGTTGACACCGTAGACGACGGTCAGGTCGGCGCCGTCGGCAGGCGCCGAGACGATGACGCGCTTGGCGCCGGCCGTCAGGTGGGCGGCGGCCTTGTCGCGGGCGGTGAAGATGCCCGTGCATTCGAGAGCGATGTCGACGCCGAGTTCCTTGTGGGGGAGGGTGGCCGGATCCTTGACGGCGGTGACCTTGATCGGCTTGCCGCCGCCGACGATGATCGTGTCGCCTTCGACCTTCACCTCGGCCGGGAACTTGTTGTGGATCGAATCGTAACGCAGCAGGTGGGCGTTGGTCTCAACCGGGCCGAGATCGTTGATGGCCACGACTTCGATGTCGGTGCGGCCCGATTCCACGATGGCGCGCAGAACGTTGCGGCCGATGCGGCCGAACCCGTTGATGGCAACCTTGACAGTCATTTTACATACTCCCGCTTTTGGCTTGTCTTCGAATGAATGGTTTGGCTCAGGCGAGCTCTTTCTCGGCCGCAGCGACGACCGCTTCGGCGGTGATGCCGAAGTGCTTGTAGAGGTCCTTGGCCGGACCGGAAGCGCCGAAGGACTTCATGCCGATAAAGGTGCCCTTCGGGCCGATGAAATGATCCCAACCTTCGCGCACCGCCGCTTCGACCGCGATCTTGACGGGCGAATTGCCGATGATCGCCTGCTGATAGTCTTCCGACTGGTCCATGAAGAGCTCGACGCAGGGAACCGAAACGACACGGGTGGAGATGCCCTTGCCGTCCAGGATGGCCTGCGCCTTGAGGGCGATTTCCACTTCCGAACCGGACGCGAAGATCGTCACCCTGGCATCGGCCGACGAAACGAGCTCGTAAGCGCCATTGGCGCAGAGGTTCTTCTCTTCGTAGGTCTTGCGGGCCGGCGCCAGGTTCTGGCGGGTCAGCGCCAGGCCCGACGGGCGATGCTTTTCCTTGAGCGCCAGCTGCCAGCACTCGGCGGTTTCGGTCTCGTCGGCCGGGCGGAAGACGAGCAGGTTCGGGATGGCGCGCAGTGCTGCAAGATGTTCGACCGGCTGGTGGGTCGGGCCGTCTTCGCCGACGCCGATCGAGTCATGCGTCCAGACATGCACGACGCGGATGCCCATCAGGGCCGCAAGGCGAACGGAGGGGCGGCAATAATCGGAAAAGATCAGGAAGCCGCCGGAATAGGGGATGAGGCCGCCGTGAAGCGCAATGCCGTTCATCGCCGCGGCGGTCGCATGTTCGCGGATGCCCCAGTGCATGTAGCGGCCGGAGAAGTCGGCGGGCGTGATCGCCTTCATCTGGCTCGTCTTGGTGTTGTTCGACGGCGTCAGGTCGGCGGAGCCGCCGAGCGTTTCCGGAACAAGGCCGTTGATGACTTCGAGCGCGTCTTCGGAGGCCTTGCGGGTCGCGACCGTCGGGTTGTTTTCGGCGATCTTCTTCTTGAAGGCGTCGATGGCGCTGTCGAAACTGCCCGGCAGATCGCCGGCGAAGCGGCGCACGAACTCGGCCTTCTTTTCCGACGGAGTCTGGGCAAGACGGTCTTCCCATTCCTTGCGGGTCTTGGTGGAGCGCAGGCCCGCAAGACGCCAGGCATCGAGCACGTCTGCCGGGACGACGAAGGCTTCCGCTTCCCAGTTGAGCGCCTTGCGGGTGGCGGCGATTTCTTCGGCGCCGAGCGGCGAGCCGTGAACCTTGTGGGTGCCGGCCTTGTTCGGGGCGCCGAAGCCGATGATGGTCTTGGCGGCGATGAAGGTCGGGCGGTCGGACTTCTGCGCGGCTTCGATCGCGGCTGCGATCTGGTCGGTGTCGTGGCCGTCGATCTCGATCGTGTTCCAGTGGGCCGCCTTGAAGCGCATGATCTGGTCGGTGGAGTCCGACAGGCTGACCGGGCCGTCGATGGTGATGTTGTTATTGTCCCAGAAGAGAACGAGCTTGTTGAGCTTCAGGTGGCCGGCGAGCGCAATCGCTTCCTGGCTGATGCCTTCCATCAAGCAGCCGTCGCCGCAGAGCGCGTAGGTGAAGTGGCTCTGCAGGTCGGAGCCGAATTCCAGCTCGAGCTTCTTTTCGGCGATCGCCATGCCGACGGCATTGGCGATGCCCTGGCCGAGCGGGCCGGTGGTGGTTTCGATGCCGGAGGCATGGCCGTATTCCGGATGGCCGGCTGTTTTGGAACCGAGCTGGCGGAACTGCTTGATGTCCTCGATCGTCATGTCCTCGTAGCCCGTCAGGTAGAGGAGCGCGTAGAGCAGCATGGAGCCATGGCCGGCGGAGAGGACGAAACGGTCGCGATCCGGCCACAGCGGGTTCTTCGGATCGAATTTGAGGTAGCGGGTAAAGAGCACGGTCGCGATGTCGGCAGCGCCCATCGGCAGGCCGGGATGGCCGGAATTGGCCTTCTCCACAGCATCCATGGCAAGGAATCGGATCGCATTCGCCATCCGGTTATGTTTGTCGCGAGAGATCATGGCTTATCCGCTTTTTACGGGTGTCGATCACGGTCCCGGTATGGACCGTCTGAGAGCGGGTGATCCTTAGCAGGTGCAACGCGCAAGTCAACAAAAGCGGGGCTTGAACCAAGGCGGAATGGGCAAGTTTCCCGCATACTGCCTCCGCATTGTGCAACGGCATCTTTAAAGCGGGGACATCATCGGCGATCCACAGTTAGGACATGTTCGGGGCGCTTGGATTGATTGACCGCCTCGCGGACGGTGAATAGTCTGCGGAGCTTGTTGGAGAGGTGAACTGTTTCGATTCGGTCCACCTTGCGTATCGACGGAAGGCGTTTCATGCCGGGGGAAAAAACGATCGAAATGGTGATTTCGGAACTCAGGGCTGCCATCGGCGGCCTGGAGAGCGCCGTCGATGCCCGCATCGAGCGCCAGCGGGAAGCCCAGGACGTCGAAGCCGAGGTCCGCCGTGTCCATGCGGATCGTGCGCGCCTTGCCCAGGAGCTCGACCAGTCGCAATTCCGTGCCAACCGCCTTGAAGAGGTCAATCGCGAGGTCTCCCGGCGCCTGGTGACGGCGATGGAAACCATTCGCGCCGTTCTGGATCGCTGACGCCAGAGAACAAAGGGAAGCCCATGGCCCAGGTAACGGTAACGATCGACGGCAAGGCCTATCGCATGGCCTGCGAAGAAGGACAGGAAGACCACCTGACCCATCTCGCCGAGCGTTTCGACCGCTATGTCGGGCATCTGAAGAGCCAGTTCGGCGAAATCGGCGATCTCAGGATCACGGTCATGGCCGGAATCATGATCATGGACGAATTGTCCGAGACGAACCGTCGCATCGCCGCCCTCGAAGCGGAGGTCGCGTCGCTCAAGACGAACAGCGACGGCGTTCTGGAAAATCAGCGCCAAAACGAACAGGTCGTCGTCTCGGCGCTCGGCGAACTCGCCACGCGGCTGGAAAGTCTTACCGCCAAGCTGAACGGACGGGCGCCCGCCTCGGTCAATTGAGATTCGATAAAAAGCTCCGGGACGCCACTGGCGCGGAGTGAAGTCAGGCCTTATATTGCGGCTGCGATCTGCGCCTCTCGACAGGAACCACAATCCCTGGGGCCATACTCGATCCAAAGGGAGCTGTCCCTGACCAGGCCCGTGGGCTTGGTCACACGGTGCCCACCTACGTTTGTAGGCGCCCAGGATCGTAAATCTCCATCGGTTGCCGCGGATCGCACTCTTTCCCAAGCTGTTTTCGGTTTTTCAGGCGCGATACCGAGCCTCTGTTTGAGCGTTCCGGCGGTGCCGATCCCGCTGATTTTGTTCCAGCCATTGCAAAGGGTCGAACCGGACCCTATGATTTCCCGGTGCGAGCGAAGGTGCATAGCTCCGAGAACCGGGCTCCGGTTTTCCGATCTGTGCGCGAGACTTTGCCGATGCGGCGTTCCGGCGCCATCTTCTGGCGAGGCCGTTCTCGAGACGGCTTCTTTGTTTTGCGTGCAGGAATAGTGTCCTAGCTGATGAGCTCCCTTTGTTAACCGAAATCCTCATCGTCATTGCACTCACCGTTCTGAACGGTGTCCTGGCAATGTCGGAACTCGCCGTCGTTTCCTCCCGCCCGGTGCGCCTCAGGGTGATGGCCGAGGCGGGCAATCGCGGAGCGGCGAAGGCGATCGAGCTCGCCGAAGACCCTGGCCGCTTCCTCTCCACGGTCCAGATCGGCATTACCCTTGTCGGCGTGCTGTCGGGTGCGTTTTCCGGCGCCACGCTTGGCGCGCGCTTCACCATCTGGCTGCAAAGCCAAGGATTGACCGAAAATCTTGCCGGCTGGCTCGGGGTTGGCACGGTGGTCGTCGCCATCACCTATCTCTCGCTGATCGTCGGCGAACTGGTGCCGAAGCAAATCGCCTTACGTGCACCGGAAACCGTTGCCGCACGCGTCGCGCCGGCCATGATGCTGCTTTCGAAAGTCGGCGCGCCGCTCGTCTGGTTTCTCGATGTATCCGGCCGCCTGTTGCTGAGCCTGCTCGGCCAGAGGGGCGAATCCAGCGACCGCGTCACCGACGAGGAAATCCGCACAGTGCTTGCGGAAGCCCAGAGCGCCGGCGTGATCGAGACGGAGGAATCCGCCATGATCTCCGGCGTGATGCGGCTTGCGGACCGCACCGCCCGCGGCCTCATGACCCCGCGCCGCGAGGTCGAGGTGATCGATATCGAGGATGACCTCAACGAGATCCGCGCACAGCTGCGCGCCACCCCCCGTTCACGTCTGCCCGTGCGCAACGGCAGTTCCGACGAGATTCTCGGCGTCCTCTTCGTCAAGGACCTTTATGCCTTCATGGCTGGAGACAAACAGTTCGACGTAAAGGCGATCATGCGGGACGCTCCTGTTGTCTCCGACCTCACGGGAGCGCTGGACGTCATCCAGGCGTTGCGGCGGGCGCCCGCGCATATGGTGCTCGTTTATGATGAGTATGGCCATTTCGAAGGTATCATCACCTCCGGCGACATCCTGGAGGCGATAACGGGTGTCTTCCAGGAGGACGAGAAGGAGGAGCCGGCGATCGTTGCGCGCGACGATGGCTCGTTCCTTATTGCCGGTTGGATGCCGGTCGACGAGTTCGCCGACCAGATGGGCCTGCCCATCGGAGACGATCCCGGTTACGAGACCGTTGCCGGTTTCGTGCTCGATGAACTGAAGCACCTGCCGGAACTGGGCGAGAGCTTCACCACCCATGGCTGGACATTCGAGGTGATAGACCTCGACGGCCGTCGCATCGACAAGCTGCTCGTCAGCCGGGCGCTGGAAAAGGCGTGATGTCGAGCGGCCGAGTGAAAGCGCTGCTGCGCAGCGAACGGCTGGCGGCCCGGGATGCCGTACCGCCGGAGGAACGCATCGAAAAAAGCCTTTCGATCGCCTCCCACGGAGCGGCAGCCATCTCTCCGGAGCCTGGCGCCATCGTATCGGGTTTCCTGCCGATCCGATCCGAGGTTGACCTGCGGCCCCTCATGGCGCTTTTGAGGGACAAGGGAGCCAGGCTTTGCGTGCCGGTCATCCTCGACAAACAGACGATCGTGTTCCGCGAACTCGTCAAGGGCGCGGAGCTGGTCGCTGGAACTTTCGGAACCTTCGGGCCGGGCCCGGAGGCGGAAGAACTCGATCCCGACATGATGCTGGTGCCGCTCTCGGCCTTCGATGTGGTTGGTCACCGGATCGGCTACGGCGGCGGTTATTACGATCGGGCCATTCACCGGCTGCAGCAAAAAGGCCTGGACCCGACGCTGATCGGCGTTGCCTTCGACTGCCAGGAAGTGGCATCTGTTCCCGCTGAAACTCACGATATCAGACTTCACGCGATCCTGACGGAGAGCGGCTACCGGCCTTTCGGATAGGCAGGCCAGACAGAGATTGGACAAGAATGCGCCTTTTGTTTCTCGGTGACATGGTGGGCAAGACCGGACGTACGGCGGTCTGGGAAAAGCTACCCGGCCTCGTCTCCGACCTGAAGCTCGACTTCGTCATCGTCAACGGCGAGAATGCCGCCGGCGGCTTCGGCATCACCGAAGATATCTTCCTCGAGACGATCAATGCCGGCGCTGATGTGGTGACGACCGGCAACCATGTCTGGGACCAGAAGGACGCGGTCGGTTTTGCGGGCCGTCACGACCAATTCCTCAGGCCCGCCAACTATCCGGCCGGCACGCCGGGCAGGGGTTCCGGCCTTTATTACGGCCGGAACGGCGCTCGGGTGCTCGTCGCCAACATCATGGGTCGGGTGTTCATGCATCCGGAACTCGACGATCCGTTCAAAAGTGCCGAAGCTATTCTTGCCGCCTGTCCCCTCAAGGAACAGGCGGACGCGATCGTCTTCGATTTCCATGCGGAAGCGACCAGCGAAAAACAGTGTTTCGGCCATTTCGTCGATGGCCGCGCCAGCCTTGTCGTGGGTACGCATACGCATGTCCCGACGGCCGACTGCCAGATCCTGAACGGCGGCACGGGCTACATGTCGGATGCCGGCATGTGCGGGGACTACGACTCCTCGCTTGGCATGGACAAGGAGGAACCGCTCAACCGCTTCATCTCGAAGATGCCGAAAGGCCGGTTCGAGGCGGCAACCGGGCCGGCCACGATCTGCGGCCTCGGCATCGACATCTCCGATTCCACCGGTCTTGCCGAAAGGATCGCGCCCTTGCGGATCGGCCCGCGGCTGGCCGAGACGGTTCCGTCTTTCTGGAATTAAAGGGCTGTAATTGAGGGATGGTCTAAGGCCCAGCCCCCGACCTGAATGTGGGAATGCTTTCAAAATCTCTGTCGCGAAACTTTGACTTTCGCGACAGGATTTTCCGAAAGGATCAGCCACCCCGTTTTTGTCGGAGAAGTTAGGAGTTGCGCAACCTGACGGCCATAGGCTGGCCGTGTGGGAAGCTGACAACCTGCTCTGGTAAAGGCCAATCCGCGATGGCTTCCGGCTCGTCCTCCCCATCAACAGTGGCGGTCTCGAGCCGTGAAGCGAGATGATCTAGCATCGTCCTTGCCTGATGCGACAATTCGGTTGAAACGGGGGAGAGGTCCTTTGATAGACCCCAGTAATCCCACGGTTTCAGTTCCAGTTTACGCAGGGCTGCGATTTCTCGAAGCAGGCTTCCCACGACGAACCATCCTCCGCCAAGGCCGAGGCTCGACACGCCAAATCGCGAGGCGATCTCCGGCTCGTCTTTGACCCGAAACCATGCCTCGCTTGCCGTCAGAAACCGCTCGCGTGGCACATCCAGAGGATCGAAAGAAACTCCTCCTATAGCTGCAAACTCCACATCAAGCCTTTTCCAACGCTCGCCGTCATGCCACTCGCAAAGCCAATGATCCTCCCAATGGTCTTGAACCAGATAATCCGCGAACCCGACACGGAGGCGAGCTGGAGTGCCGCACTCACGAAATCTGCTGACAGCCAGAAGAGCAAAATCCCGACATACACCGCCAACCTTGAGCCGGGAATCGCTTTCGAGGACGTCGCGTTCTACAGCAACAGACAGAATCTCTGCCACGGAACGAAGCTCCAGATCGGCGGCCTGTTCAGGTGTGAAGCCTCGTTCTTCGGATTCGGCCCCGCGAGGATGCTGCATGAATGAGCCAATCCAACGGGCAATTAAATCCGGTTCACTACCACCGCGCATCAACGTTTCGCGATAGGGCCCGGGTTCGGAATAGATGCTATGGGAAGCATAGAAGGTTTTGCGCATTGTCGTCCCTTTCCAGTTGAGGATTGAGACACGACAAGGAGGGCAAATTTTCAAAAATTGTCAATCAGGCGCTGGTCGCAAATCCCGCCTAAAGCGACTGTTTCGCGATTGGGTTCTGCGGCGTCGCTAGGATGGATATCCCGTGACAGTGAGCGGAATGTGTCACGAAGATAATTCGGAAGATGCCCCACCTGAGACAGCCGCGCCGCAAGCGGACTCGGTATCGACATCCGCTTGAATTCCATATTTCTGTGAGGGGCGGTCCGAGCCGCCGCCTCTTTTCCTTTCGTGACTTCGGAAAGCGCCCTTAACTTTCGTCCCCGGTCTCCAGCGGCGCACCTGGAAGATAGAGCATAATCGGGCGTATTTCATATACGGCTGTCGGATTGGCGCGTCGCAGTTCGCGGGCGGCGGCGACGGCGTCGTCCAGCGTGGGGAAGTCAACGACATAAAGGCCAAGCAACTGCTCCTTGGTTTCGGCGAAAGGACCGTCGATGACCAGGCCGTCGCCCGGCCCTCTTAAAGTCACGGCGCCCTGCGTGGGGCCGAGTCTTGCGGCGGGTCCGAGATGCTTCTCGCGAACGAGGCGATCGTTGATCCGCAGCAGCTCCGTCATCAGCGCGTCGTCCTCCTCCTTGCTCCAGGATGAGACCACGCCTTCTTCGTGATAGGCGAGAATGGCATAATACATGGAATTCTTCCTCCCTCGTGTCCCGTCGGTCCGGCAATCTGTTTGAGATTTATAGCGCTTCCTCAAGCAGCGTCAGCAGGCGCCTGAAATGCCGTTCGGAGCCGGCTCTGTCATAAACATTGTGGTCGGGGACGGTCCAGCCATGCGCCATCCCCGCATAGTTTTCGATCGCGTAGTCAACGCCGCCGATGCGTAGCGCCTCGGCAAGGCGGGCGGACTGTTCGGGCGGGAAGCTGTTGTCGACACCCGCCATGCCTACATAGACGCGTGCCTTGATCTTCTCGGCCAGCCGGTGCGGACTGTCTTCCGCGTCGCTGGCAAGATTGCCGCCATGGAAGCTGGCTGCCGCCTTGATGCGGTCGGGATATAGGGCCGCGGCGGTCAGAGCGCGGGCGCCGCCCATGCAATAGCCGACGACGCCGATCGGGCCTGTGACGCCTTCTGCTTCGAGCGCCTCGATGAAGGCCGCGCCGTCACGGGCGGTGAGTTCCTGGCTGGTCGCCTGCATCATGGAGCGGATCTTCGTTTTGGACCCCTCCTCGCTGAACGCAGTCTTTGCGTCGAACGGTTCGTAGGGGCCCGATCGATAATAGAGATCGGGTACGAGCACGATGTAGCCCGCATCGGCGATCCTCTGGCCCATATCGTAAAGGGCCTGGCGCGGACCGAAGGCGTCCATGTAGATGATGATGCCCTTGTCCGTCCGGCTGCTGCCGTGGGCCCTGATGACCGTGGCCTTGGCAACGCCATCGGCAGTCCTGATCTCAATGTCATGCTTCATCAGAGGCTCCACTCAAGACGTGATGGTTCAAGCGCCGGGCGAGCTACATCCGGCGTGGTTCGGCTTGTCAATAGTCAATTCCAGGTGCCGCACCAATGACAGAATTGTGAGACGTTGCGGGATACTTCGGTCTGGACCGGCCTTCAGCATTGCCGCATCTTTCGCGCGGGAATGAACAGGAACGCAGTCCTTGGGAGTGGCATGATGCTACGGGCTCTCGCATTCGGCCTAGCCGGTTTTTTCCTTTGGGCCTTCGCCGCGCCGGCGCAGGACGGCGGACTGCCCGTCAGCCAGTGCCAGGCGATAGCTCAAAAGCTTCCCGGCGTCATGTTTGCGAGTTTCAAGCCCACTAACATGCAACTCGCCCAAGTACAGAAGAACCTTGCCCTTTCGGAAAGGGAGGAGGTTGAGATCACCTTCGTCGGCCATTCCACCTATTTCATCGAAACGCCTGAAGGCATAGGCATCGCCACGGACTACAGCGGCGTCTACCAGCCGACGCGGCTGCCGGACGTGGTAACAATGAACAAGGCCCATTCCACTCATTATTCCCTCCAGCCGGACCCGCAGATCCCGCATGTCCTGCATGGCTGGAGCGACGTTCCGGGTGAGAAGGCCGAGCATCGGCTGATGGTGGGAGATGCCTATATCCGCAATGTCGTTTCCGACATCCGCTCCTGGGGAGGCGGCGTCGAGGAAAACGCCAATTCGATCTTCATCTTCGAAATCGCCGGTCTTTGCATCGGTCATCTCGGCCATCTGCATTTCGAACTGACCGAGGCCCAATATACCGAGATCGGCAGACTGGATATCCTGATGGTGCCGGTCGATGGCGGCTTGACCATGGGGGCGGACAGCATGAGCCGTGTCGTGCAGCGGCTGCGCTCGTCGCTGATCCTGCCGATGCATCGCTGGGGGCCGCCGCTCGACAATTTCCTCGCCATGTTCGACGGTCGGTTCGATATCGCCTATGCGAGAGAAAAAACCCTCAAGGTCTCGATGCGCAGTCTGCCGAAGAAGCCGACGATCATGGTGCCGCAGGGGCTTTGAGCCCCTGCAGGCGTATTCGGCAGCTCAGTGGAACTGCGGGAAGGCGAGGTGCTGCTTGACGCCGACCTCGGGCATCTTCTCGTCCTGGAGGTTGGCCTTGGCGATCTCCCAGCCGAATTTCAGCGAACTGTCGGTCGATGCCCAGATTTCCGCATCCTCGACCCGCAGGGCGAGCATGGTCAACATCGGATCGTCCTTGCCGTTCTCGTACCAGGCCGCTGTGACGGCGCTCCAGTATTCATCGATCTTGGCGGGGTCCTTTCGGATTTCGAGGGTGCCCATGAGGCAGGCGTGGTAGTCGTGATCCTTGCCGACGACGCAGAAATGCGCCTTGGAGCCTGCGCGGACCGCTCGGGCCAGATGCGTGTCGGTCTTGGTGAAGAACCAGATCGTGTTGGTCTTGCGGTCGACATTCGGCGCCATCGGCTGGAAATGCATATGCGAACCTTCGATGCCGAGCATGCCGGCATGGATATTGCTGATCTCGTCCCAGAGCTGACGTTCCGGCGCTTCGCGGGCTTCGGTAAGGCTGGCCATCGAGTGTCTCCTTGTTGTCTGCCAAGGTGACAAAACGACGAGCTTTTGGCTTTGTTCCGGCATCCAGCAGCGCGAAAAGCCTTCTGATCCGCCGCAAAATGCCTTGAACGGCCAAGGCTTCGAAATTATAAGGCGCCATTCCAAACAAGCTAAAGTGTCAGGGGTGCCATGGCTGGCCATTCACAGTTCAAAAACATCATGCACCGCAAGGGCAAGCAGGACTCGATCCGCTCGAAGATGTTCTCCAAGCTCGCCCGCGAAATCACGGTTGCGGCGAAGGCAGGTCTGCCCGACCCGGCGATGAATGCTGCGCTGCGTCTGGCGATCCAGAACGCCAAGGCGCAGTCGATGCCGAAGGACAATATCGACCGCGCCATCAAGAAGGCATCCGGTGCGGACGCGGAAAACTACGATTCCGTCCGCTACGAGGGTTACGGTCCGGGCGGTACGGCCGTCATCGTCGAGGCGCTGACCGACAACCGCAATCGCACCGCCTCCAACGTCCGCTCGATCTTTACCAAGGCCGGCGGTGCACTTGGCGAAACCGGTTCGGTTTCGTTCTCCTTCGACCATGTGGGCGAGATCACCTACAAGGCGAGCGTCGGTGACGCCGACAAGGTGATGGAAGCGGCGATCGAAGCAGGCGCCGACGACGTAACCTCTGACGAGGAGGGCCACACGATCATCTGCGCTTTCGAAAGCCTCGGCGAAGTGTCGAAGGCACTCGAAGCGACACTCGGCCAAGCCGAGACGGTCAAGGTGATCTGGCGGCCGCAGAACACGATCGAGGTGGACGAGGAGAAGGCGCAGTCGCTGCTGAAGCTGATCGACAACCTGGAAGACGATGACGACGTACAGAGCGTCTATTCGAATTTCGAGGTTTCCGACGAGGTCATGGCCAAACTGTCTGCTTGATCCACCGATGAATTCAGGGCCGGCTTTGACCGGCCCTTTTTCGTTCAGGCCCCGACTTTTTCCATCATCGGCAGGCTCGCGAACAGTTCAACCGAGCGGAGCCGGGCCTCGACGTCGTGGATCGGCATGGAGATGATCAGTTCGTCGGCTTGCGTCTCTTCGAGGAAACCCTTCAGCTTCGCCGTAATCGTCGGCACGGAACCGACTGCGGCATAACGAAGCGTATGCTCGACGCTCATCTTCTCCATCGGCGTCCAGATGCCCTCCATGCTGTCGACGGGCTTGGGGAAACGGGTGCGAACATTCTTGCGCAGGTTTACGAACTGCTGTTGTGACGATGTAAAGAGCCGTTCGGCCTCCTCGTCCGTCTCCGCCGCGACGCCCATGACGCCGACCATGACATAGGGCTTGTCGAGTTGGGCCGAGGGCTGGAAGCGCTCACGATAGATGGCAATTGCATCCAAGAGCATGTCCGGCGCGAAATGCGAGGCGAACGCATAGGGCAGGCCGAGAGCGGCGGCGAGATGCGCGCTGTAAAGACTGGAGCCCAGCAACCAGATCGGCACATGCGCATCCATGCCTGGAACGGCAAGCAACGCCTGGTCATCTTCAGGCGCGCCGAGCAACCGCTGCAGTTCGAGGATGTCGTGCGGGAAGTTTTCCGCGCCTGCGTCGAGATTGCGGCGAAGGGCGCTTGCCGTGCGCATATCGGTACCTGGGGCGCGACCAAGACCCAAGTCGACACGGCCGGGCAGCAGGGCCTCCAGCGTTCCGAACTGTTCGGCGATGACGAGCGGCGAGTGGTTGGGCAGCATGATGCCGCCTGAACCGACACGGATGGTTTTCGTCGCCGCGCCGACATGCGAAATCACCAGAGAGGTGGCAGCACTTGCAATGCCCGGCATGCCGTGGTGCTCGGCAAGCCAGACCCGCTTGTAGCCTTGTTCCTCCGCTTTGATCGCCAGGCGGCGGGACTGCTCAAGCGCGTCACGCACGGAATAACCTTCACCAATCGGTGAAAGATCTAGAATGGAAAAGGGAATCATCGGCACGTCCTGGGAGGCGGGATAAGTGACAATAGGCTCGACTTATCTAGGCAGCCCGATGCGGGAATACGACCCCGCCGATCGAAAATGGAAGCAAGAAAAAAGGGCCGCGTCAGCGGCCCCTCGGGATTACGATTTGACGAGCCTCAGATGAAGGCCCCGCGGACCTGAACCGTGCGGGCCGGAACCATGCGGATCGGGATCGTGCGGCGGCTGGACAATGACCGTGACGCGGGCAAAACGGCTGGCCTTCTGATCGATCTCGGCGATTTGCCGGTCAACTCGGTCAAGTGTCAGCGTCGCCATGTCGGCCTTCAGGCCCACGCTGCGTCGCGATTTTGCGGTCTCGTTCAGGTCATCGTAGATGGAGGAGGCGGCATCAGCCTGGCCTTGTGCCGTCTCCGACAGCGTACCGAGATGGTCGGTCAGGGCGTCCAGGTAGAGGCAAAGGGCGTCCAGTTCCCGGCCGATCTGTTGTGTTGCCGAAGACAGCGCTTCCCTGCTTTCGACGGACATAGGACCGGCTTGATTTTCATCCATTTCCGCGATGAGCTTCAGTGCGGTTTCCACCGCTTCCTTAGGTCTGCGGATGTCGACTTGGGCGTTCTGGGCGATCGCTGCTGCGTGTTGCGCGCGAATCTTCTGTTCACGAAGACGCTGAGTGAGGCTGCCGACGTCGGCGAGCGTCCTGGACAGTTGGCGGGTATGCTCCGCGTCGGTTTCGGCGGCCTGCTTAACCCCTTTTCGCAGCGAATCGGATTCCTCACGGAGAAGGCGGGCATTGCCGACGACCGAGTCCATCGTGCCGTTCAAGGTATTCAGACCGCGATTGAAGTCCCGGCGCATTCCCTCCCATTGAGCGGGAAAAAGAGTATCCAGCGTTGTGCCCAGGTCGCCGGCGGCAAAGCGTCTCAGGCCGCCGTCCAGCGCGTTGACGACGACGCGCATCTGCTGCAGTTCCAGTTCATTCCGATCTCGATCCCGTATCATTCGGGCGGCTCCTTATGCTTCGGCCCCCCTTTCTGACCAAGCAACGCGGTGAAAGAAAGTCGGTTGCCCAATTTGGAGCGGTTCTGCCCAAAAGCTTTTCGATATGGTTAACGACGACAGGGCATCAACGGAGGGCATCGCCGGACCATCTGGGGTCGACATGGCGCCTTCTGCGGCAAGGCGGTAGTGTAGCCGGATGACACAAACGATTCGCATCATCGGCATCGATCCGGGACTTCGCCGAACCGGTTGGGGCATTATCGAAACGCTGGGAAACAGCCTGCGCTTCGTCGCTTCAGGCACGGTCACGTCTGACGGAGACATGGATCTCGCATCCCGCCTCTGCCAGCTGCATGACGGGCTGGCCGAAGTGGTGCATGCCTACAAGCCAGATGAGGCGGCGGTCGAGCAGACTTTTGTCAACAAGGATGCGGTGGCGACCCTGAAACTGGGGCAGGCGAGGGGTGTCGTGATGCTGGTGCCGGCGCGGGCCGGCCTGCCGGTCGCCGAATATGCGCCAAATGCCGTCAAGAAGTCCGTCATCGGGGTTGGCCACGGCGAAAAGCAGCAGATCCACATGATGTTGAAGATCCTGATGCCCAAGGCCGAATTCAAGGGCAATGACGCCGCCGACGCCTTGGCGATCGCCATCTGCCATGCCCACAACCGCGGCGGCCACCGCATGCGCGCCGCGCTTGCCGGGTAAGTTTGTTCTTGACTTGTTCTTGTTTCGCGGATAAGTAATACCGCAGAGGTATTACCATGCGCGTCACTGAAAAAGGCCAGGTTACGATCCCGAAGAATGTCCGCTCCAACCTGGGGATCGAGGCGGGCAGCGAGGTGGAGTTTGTTCTTCGCGAGGGGGAGGCCGTACTTCGGCGCGTCGAGCCGTCAAGGGAGGAAGTCGAGCGCGATATACGCGAGCTTGTTGCTCATCTGAGGCGGCATCAGGGTTCCATGTCTCTTGGCGATATGAGCGGCGAGGAATTCTATCGGCTGCTGAGAGACTGACCCCATGGCAACTCTTGTCGATACGAACATCCTCATCGACGTGTTCCATACCCGGACTGCCTTTACCGAATGGTCGACCGAACAGTTGGCGGCGGCCCGGGCCAAGGGGCTCTTGCTGATAAATCCTTTGATTTATGCGGAAATGGCCGCCGGCTACGCGACGAGCGAGGAACTGGAAGCGGCGCTTGCGCCCAGTCTCTTCCGGCGGGAGGATCTTCCTTGGGAAGCGGCGTATGCAGCCGGCCGCGCCTTTCTGCAATATCGCCGCGCTGGCGGGGACAAACGTTCGCCACTTCCCGATTTCTATATCGGTGCCCACGCAGTGGTCAGAGGCTATCGGCTGCTCAGCCGGGATGTTGCCAAATACCGGACCTATTTCCCACTGATCTCCATCATCTCTCCCGAAACTCATCCCTTGTAACCTTAATCGTTGGCGGACTTCTTCCATGATCGGCAAGCTTAAAGGCACCATCGACGAAATCGGCGACGACTACGTGCTCGTCGACGTGCATGGCGTCTGCTACGAGGTCTTCTGTTCGTCGCGGGTGCTGTCGAAGATGGGTTCGGTCGGCGAGGCGGTGGTGCTGTTCATCGAGACCTATGTGCGCGAGGACCAGTTCAAGCTCTTCGGTTTCCTGACGGCGCTGGAGCGGGAATGGTTCAACCTGCTGCAGAGCGTGCAGGGTGTCGGCGCCAAGGTGGCGCTTGCCGTACTTTCCGTTTTGACGCCATCCGAACTCGCCAACGCGATCGCGCTGCAGGACAGGACAACCGTTTCGCGCGCTCCGGGGGTCGGCCCGAAGGTGGCAATGCGCATCGTGACCGAATTGAAGAACAAGGCTCCGGCTTTTGCCGGCGAGGCTTCCGGCAATATCGGCCTCAAGCAGGAGATCGGCGAGGGCGTGGCTTCTGCTCCCGTGGCTGACGCAGTTTCGGCCCTGACCAATCTCGGTTATTCCCGCGACCAGGCTGCGAACGCGGTGGCGGCGGCTCTCAAGAACGGCGGCGAAGGGGCAGACAGCGCCAAACTCATTAGATTGGGGCTGAAGGAATTGGCACGGTAGTGTTGGATGAGCAATTTCTTACTGATATAGTTTGGTAAGAAATGGCAAGAAAGGTAAGAAAAATGGGCGCGCTTACGACCATGACATCCAAGGGACAATTGACCATTCCGAAGGATGTGCGCGAGCAGTTGAAGCTCACGCCCGGTACCCGCTTCTATGTCACTGTCCGCAATGGTGAGGTCGTAGCAATCCCGAAGAACAAAAAGCTTGCGGATCTGGCCGGCATTTTGGGAAATCCCCCTAATGGCAAGGGTTTCACGATCGAGGAGATCGATGAGGCCATCATGGCAGCCGTAGCCGAAGATGACGAACGCATCCGTCGCGAGTGGCAAGAAGGTCAGAAATGATCGGAATTGACACGAATGTCCTGTTGCGATTTCTCGTTCACGATGATCCGGAGCAGGGTGAAAAAGCACGTCAATTCATGACGGAACGCACAGCGGAAGATCCTGCTTATGTCAGCGCGGTGGTGCTGGCTGAAGTCATCTGGTTTCTGCGGCAACGGCTGAATTATTCAAAAGCCCAGATCGTCGATATGCTTCGCCTCCTCATCGCGTCTTCGGAGATAGTCATCGAGCACACGGAAGAACTGGAACTGCTTCTTGCCGGTTCAACATTTCCCGCTGGGGACGTCGCCGACTATCTTGTGGCTTGGAGCGCCGGCAGGGTCGGTTGCCGCAAAGTCATCACCTTTGACCGTAAGGCTGCTCAGGCCGTACCCGGAATGGAACTTCTCGCATGACCGAACCTGCCCGCCTGATAACGCCGGAAAAGCGGGGCGAAGACCTGGATACGACACTGCGTCCGCAGTCGCTGGACGAGTTTACCGGCCAGGCGGAGGCGCGCGCCAACCTCAAAGTCTTCATCGAAGCGGCCAGGAATCGCGGCGAGGCGCTCGACCACGTTCTCTTCGTCGGTCCGCCGGGCCTCGGCAAAACAACGCTCGCCCAGATCATGGCGAAAGAACTTGGTGTGAACTTCCGCTCCACATCCGGCCCCGTCATCGCCAAGGCGGGAGATCTTGCAGCACTGCTGACCAATCTCGAAGAGCGCGACGTGCTGTTCATCGACGAAATTCACCGGCTCAATCCGGCGGTCGAGGAAATCCTCTATCCCGCTATGGAGGATTTCCAGCTCGACCTCATCATCGGCGAAGGACCGGCCGCCCGCTCAGTAAAGATCGACCTGTCGAAATTTACGCTGGTCGCAGCCACCACCCGTCTCGGTCTTCTGACGACACCGCTCCGCGACCGCTTCGGCATTCCGGTACGGCTGGCGTTCTACACGGTCGAGGAACTGGAACTGATCGTCAGGCGCGGCGCGCGGCTGATGAACCTGCCGATGACCGATGACGGTGCGCGCGAAATCGCCCGCCGTGCCCGTGGTACGCCCCGCATCGCCGGCCGGCTGTTGCGGCGGGTGCGCGATTTTGCTGAAGTGGCGAAGGCCGAAGCCGTGACCCGCGAGATTGCCGACGAGGCGCTGACGCGGCTTCTGGTCGACAATATGGGCCTCGACCAGCTCGACAAGCGTTACCTCAACATGATCGCGGTGAATTTCGGCGGCGGGCCTGTCGGCATTGAGACGATTGCGGCTGGGCTTTCCGAGCCCCGAGACGCGATTGAGGATATCATCGAGCCCTATATGATCCAGCAGGGTTTTATCCAGCGCACCCCGCGCGGCCGTGTTTTGACCGCAACGGCGTGGAAACATCTGGGACTTCAGCCGCCCAAGGATCTCGAAGCGGCGCAGTTCAGGATGAATCTCGAGGATGACTGAGTGATTACTCGCCGCGGCTTCTTCAAGACGCTGGGCGCCAGCTTCGCGGCGATGGTGGCGTTTGGTGGTTATGCCGTGGCGGAGCCGCTGGTCCGCCTGCGGGCCACCTATTATGCGCTAACGCCGCCTGAATGGACGCCCGGCCTGAAACTGCGCGTGGTGGCCCTGGCGGATTTCCATGCGTGCCAGCCCTGGATGACTGCCGAGCGGATCGCCGCCATCTGCCGGCAGGCGAATGCGCTTCAGCCGGACGTGATCCTGTTGCTCGGCGACTATGTCTCCGGCATGCGCCTCGTGCTGGACCGAGTGAGCCCCGACCTCTGGGCCAAGGCGCTATCGATCCTGCAGGCGCCGCTCGGCGTGCATGCGGTGCTTGGCAACCACGACTGGTGGGAAGATCCGGAAGTCCAGGCGAATGGCGGCGGCATTCCCTTCGCCCGCCGAGCCTTGGAGGGGGTGGGCATTCCCGTTTACAGCAATCGTTCGGTTCGGCTCGAAAAGGACGGCAGAGCTTTCTGGCTGGCAGGCCTCGAGGATCAGATCGGTCTTCTGCCGGACCGAAAGATCGGCCGCTGGGGGCAGGGCAAACATGATCTTGCCGGCACGCTCGCCCAGGTGAGTGACGACGCGCCGATCATCCTCATGGCGCACGAGCCGGATATCTTCCCGATGGTGCCGGAACGCGTCGCTCTCACCCTTTCCGGCCACACCCATGGTGGCCAGGTGCGGTTGTTCGGCTATGCGCCGGTCGTGCCGTCGCGTTTTGGCGATCGGTATGTTTACGGCCATGTGCAGGAGGGGCGCCGCAATATCATCATCTCCGGTGGGCTTGGCTGTTCCGGCCTGCCGATCCGCGTCGGCGCCCCGCCGGAAATCGTCGTCATTGAGCTCGGGTGATAGCGTGAAGGACAGGATCCTCATTCGCATCGAAACGGATGCTCGTCGTGTTTTCCAGATGCGCGTTGCCGGACTTTGCTTTCGCGATGGCCATGTCCTGGTGCATCGCGCTGTCCATGAAACCTTCTGGACCTTACCCGGCGGACGCGCCGAAATCGGAGAGACTTCGGAAGAGACCCTCAAACGGGAAATGATCGAGGAACTCGGGGTTACTGTCACGGTTGGACGCCTTCTCTGGGCGGTCGAGAATTTCTTTCACTACGAAATCAGGGACTGCCACGAATTAGGGCTTTATTACCTGATGGAGCTACCGCCCTCGTTTCCATTCCATCCGCGCGACATCGTCCATCGGGTCATTGACGGGCACGAGTTGGAGTTCAAGTGGGTGCCGGCGACCACGGCAGCGTTGAGAGCACTCGACATCCTGCCCTATTTCGTCGCGGAAGAGATAGAGCGACTGCCGGAGAGCCCTCGCCATCTGGTCTGGCGCGATAGTGATCTCGATCTTAAGCCGTAATCTCTGGAACATCTGAGCACGGCAGCCCGTTCTTCTGCGCAAGAAGGAGAAGGCCATGCAAGACATCAGCGTCGGACATGAAGTGAAATGGAAATGGGGCCGCGGTGAAGCCGAAGGCAAAGTAACCGAGAAGTTTACCGAGGACGTCGAGCGGAAGATCAAAGGCAAGACGGTCAAGAGAAAAGGGGACAAAAAGGAGCCTGTCTTTCTAATCGAGCGGAAAAGCGGTGATCGTGTGCTGAAAAGCCAGTCCGAGCTGGGGAAGAGCCATGGCTGAGGAACGTCCCGATCGTATCCCCCCGGTGGAGGTCGCGGCTGCCGCCGAGAAGGGCCTGAAATTGCGGGCGCAGTATCGGCGCGGCGGAACGACTGCCGGTATCGCACGTGCCAAGGATCTGAAAAACCGGAAACCGGTTTCGGAGCAGACCATCCGCAAAATGGTCAGCTATTTTTCCCGGCATCGGACCGAAAAACGAGCCGACAATTTCGGCGACGAGGAAAACGCCTCGACTGGCTACATAGCCTGGCTGCTCTGGGGCGGTGACGCCGGAGCGAAATGGGCGGAGCAGCACAAGAAGGCGCTGGATAAAGCCAAAGAGGAGGCGAAGATGCGGCGCTTCAGGCCGCGGCACCAGGAGAATTCGCCAAATCCCTGACGGTCTCCCGCAGAAGTGCCAGCCCGCCCGGCTCCCAGCCCAGTGCATTGATCCTGGCAGTGGACATCACGTTGACCGCCGCGCGATCGCCAGGCGGCGGGAGTGGATGAGGACGGTGCGGCAGGCAGCCGAGGATTTCACGAGTATCGGTGAGGATGTCGGAAACGTTGAAGACCTGCCCGTCGATCACGCCCGCTTCGGTTTCCAGCATCAGGCGCACCGCCGCGGCCACATCGCGGCCGTGAACCTCCGTTCCAGCGCGGGACGGGACGGGTCGACCAGCGAGATAGTCCGCAATCAGCGGGTCCCATTTGTTCGGTTGCCGATTGCCGTAAACGCCGGTCAGCCTCAGGCTTGCGGTCGTAAAGCCCGGTTGGGAAAGAGCCGACAGCGCCCGTTCGCCGTCAAGCTTTATTTCACCGTAAAGACTGTCCGGCTGCAGCAGGAGGTTTTCGGTGAGTTCCGTGCCGGAGGGCAGGCCGTCATAGACGGCGCGGCTGGAGAGAAAGACGGCGCGCCGCGTACCGGCCCGGCGTGCCGTTTCGAAGAGCTTGACGCTGCCGTCGAGGTTCAGCCGGCGGAATTGGACGGGATCGCCTCCTTCGCCGCCGCGGTATTTTCCCGGGACATGATCAAACGCCGCGTGAACGAAAAAATAGGCGTCATCGAAGGCTTCGGTCTGGTCGAGGTCCGGTTCAAGGAAAAGCGGCACGAAGCCGACCGGTTTCGAAAAGGCTTCCGGATCGGGCGGTACGCGGCCACCGACGATCACCTTATATCCGGCGCCAAGCAATCCCTCGACGACATGGCGACCAACCAGGCCTGTTCCTCCCGAGACCAAGACCTTCATGCCGCCCCTCCCGGTTTCGGCAGCGAGCCGAGATCTGGCAAGTCGCGGTCTTCGTAAAAGGCATGCCAGAGGTCGATCAGGGGGCCCAGCCGGTCGGCTTTCGGATGGTGCTTTTCCCAGGGCTTTTCATATTGGTAGTGGAGGACGGCAATGCTCTGCCAATCCCAGAGGGCCGGCATGTTAAACCACACATATTGCAGCATGTTCATGAAGACCGGCAGGCCGTGCCAGTCGGGAAAGAACGTTTCCAAAAAGGTCTGGTCGGTGCGCCGCCAGAAGGCGTCCGGCTGGTCGAGTGCCGCCAGCATTTCGGCAAATGTGTCCGCCGAAGGTTTTGCGACGAAGACGCCGGAATTCAGCCGGTGAAAGTCGGCGAGGCTTTCGTAGACATTCGGAGCGGCGGAAAATTCCGGGTAGGCGAACAGTTTGTCGATGGGTTTCAGCACCAGCGCGTCGGCGTCGATGAAGACCACCTTGTCATACTCGACGAGCTGCCAGAGCCGGAGCTTGCAGAAATTGTCGAGCGGCGTGTGGAAGTCCGGCTTGCGCCCCTTGGTGAAGGGGGCTGATCCGTGCAGCCTGTCTTTGCCGTGGCGTTCGTTGAAGGCGTCCGAGAGCGGCAGGTGGTCGGTTTCGACAAGGCGGCAGCCCAGAGCTTCGAGCGGGGAGAGAGAGGGGCGCTCGACGCCGCCGGTATGGAGGATGACGATATCGGCGCCCGTGCCGGTGCGGCGGATGGAGCGGGCCAGCGCAGTGGCGCCCATGGCATAGTCGGCATTGGTGACGAGGGTGACGAAAGCGTTGGTCATGAAGGGTAGTGCCCCGTTGCGATCCCTCTCCTTCGTCATGCTCGGGACAAGCCCGAGGAATGACGAAAGCTGATGTGATAGATGAGGAGACCTATCGGCGCTCCCTGGTCGAATTTTACGAAACCGATTTCAGCCGCTTGCCTTCGGGATCGTGCTCGACCTTGGTCGCGATATCCCTGGTCCAGGCGGAAACGGCCGGAACGCGAGTCCTGTCAACACGATAGGCGTATTTCTTCGCAACATCGACGATCTCGCCCAATAGTCCTTCGCCAAGCGTGGTGGGCTCGAGGCCGAGGCCCAGAAACTTTTCGTTCTTGACGATCAACTCGTTTTCCGGCGCTTCCTTGCGTGGGTTCGGCAGCCAGGCGATCTTCGAACCGGTCATTTTCGCGATCATTTCGGCCAGGTCGCGGACCCGGTGGGTCTCCGTCATCTGGTTGAAGATCTCGACGCGGCTGCCGCGGGCAGGCGGGTTCTTCAGCGCAATCTCGATGCAGCGGACCGAATCCTGAATGTGGATGAAGGCGCGCGTCTGACCGCCGGTGCCGTGGACGGTGAGGGGATAACCGATCGCCGCCTGG
The DNA here is from genome assembly GCF_002968575.1 of Neorhizobium huautlense. GTDB lineage: Bacteria > Pseudomonadota > Alphaproteobacteria > Rhizobiales > Rhizobiaceae > Neorhizobium > Neorhizobium huautlense. The sequence continues at coordinate 24,323 of NZ_PVBM01000035.1, forward strand.
ATGAGAAAACGATTCAAGACCGTCCCGTAATCCCCGTCATAATCGAATCTATTGATCAATTGCGTATGGCGTCGGGTCTGTTCGGTGTGGGTGCCCCAGACGATGCCCTGGTGCAAATCGGTGATCCTGAGACCGTCGTTCTTTGCGTAGAACTGGAAGAGCAACTGATCCAGGCATTTGGTCATGTGGTAGATCGAGCCGGGATTGGCGGGGTAGAGGATTTCCTGGGAGACTTCACGTCCGTCCGCCGTCTCGATGCCGACCGGCAGATAGCCTTCCGGGATTGCCGCACCGACCGTCGAATAGCCGTAGACGCCCATGGTTCCTAGATGGACCAGATGCGCATCGAGGTCGAGTTCGACCAGCGCATTCAGAAGATTATGGGTGGCGTTGACGTTGTTGTTGACCGTGTAGTTCTTGTGGCGGTCGCTTTTCATGGAATAGGGCGCCGCACGTTGCTCGGCGAAATGGACGATTGCATCCGGACGATGTTTAGCGAGCCAGCCCTTGAGGAGCTCGTAGTCCCTGGCAAGGTCGATCAGATGGAAGTGGATGCGCCGGCCGGTCTCGGCATGCCAGATCCGGGTGCGCTCCTGGATGGAGTCCATCGGGGTCAGCGACTGGACACCGAGCTCGGTATCGATCCAGCGGCGCGAGAGGTTGTCGAGGATATGGACCTCGTGGCCGCACTCGGACAGGTGGAGCGATGTCGGCCAGCCGACAAAACCGTCGCCGCCCAGGACTGCTATCTTCATGATGGAGTCTCCGCTGGTTTTTGGAACATTTCCTGATAGGGAGGAAGTATGACAGGACTTAGTTCGGTCCACAGAAACTGGAACAGTGCTTGACGTTCATCCAGTGGGTGAACAGGAATTTTTCAAGGCAAGCTTATGCAGGAACACAATTTTTTGCTATCGGGCGAATTGATTGAAGGCGGCCATCGGCTTCTCCAGCGCGTCTATTACGAAGACACCGATTTTTCCGGCCTCGTCTATCATGCCCGTTATCTGCACTTCCTGGAACGCGGCCGCACCGACTATCTGCGCTGCCTCGGCTGCGAGCAGAGCGCGCTTCTTTCCGCCGATGAAGAGGGCCTCGTCTTCGTCGTCCACCGGATGGAGATCGACTTCAAGCAGCCTGCCCGCATGGATGATATCCTGACGATCCAGACGGTGACGGAAAAGGCAGGCGGCGCCAAGATGGTGCTCAACCAGGAAATCAGACGCGGCGAAACGCTGCTGATTGCCGCCAAGGTCGTGATCGCCGTCATCAACAAGCACGGTCGTCCGCGCCGTTTGCCGGAAGCGATCGCGGAGAAGTTTCTGGGGCATCCGGTTTAGCCTGTGAAAGTATAGCAGACCTCCCGCCTGTAACGCATTCTTAACGATAATGATGTCTTACTGGCTTGTGAGGAATTTGTGCAACGCACGCCTTCCTTTGACCAAAATTGAAAGCGAGAAGCCAAGCTGGAAACTCAGGGTATCTTGGGGTTAAGGCGGGCGCACCCGGCGATCAACGACATTCTCGCGAGAGCGCGCTTTTGAACCCGCCCGGTCCTTAAAAGCCGGGCGTTTGGATTCGGGGATAGTAGATGGAACACGAAGTTTTGGCGGCAGCGGCGAGCGACGTCAGCCTCTGGTCGCTGTTCATGCAGGCCGGGCTGGTCGTCAAGCTGGTCATGATCGGTCTGATCGGCGCGTCGGTATGGACCTGGGCGATCGTCATCGACAAGTATGTGAGCTTCGGCAAGGCCAAGCGCCAGTTCGACCAGTTCGAGCAGGTGTTCTGGTCCGGCCAGTCGCTCGAGGAGCTCTACCGCACGCTATCGGAGCGGACGAACAACGGGCTTGCCGCCATCTTCGTCGCCGCCATGCGCGAGTGGAAAAAGAGCTTCGAACGCGGCGCGCGCTCGCCGATCGGCCTTCAGATGCGTATCGACCGGGCAATGGACGTCACCATGGCTCGCGAGGCGGAAACCTATGAAGCCCGCCTCGGTTCGCTTGCAACGATCGGCTCGGCCGGTCCGTTCATCGGACTCTTCGGTACCGTCGTCGGCATCATGACCTCGTTCCAGGCGATCGCCGGTTCGAAATCCACCAATCTTGCGGTCGTGGCGCCCGGTATCGCCGAAGCGCTGCTCGCCACCGCGATCGGCCTCGTCGCCGCTATCCCCGCGGTCATCGCCTACAACAAATTCACTGCCGATGCCGGCAAGCTTTCTGCCCGCATGGAAGGTTTCGCCGACGAATTCTCGGCCATACTGTCGCGTCAGATCGACGAGAAGCTGCAGCCGCGACAGGCGGCGCAATAACGGTTCGGGCCAAGGAGTAATCTCTCATGGGTATGTCGGCCGGAGGAGCAAAGGCATCGGGTGGCGGGCGTCGCAGGCGCGGCGGCCGTCGCGGCGGAGCAATCAGCGAAATCAACGTGACGCCGCTTGTCGACGTCATGCTCGTGCTGCTTATCATCTTCATGGTGGCGGCGCCGATGATGACGGTCGGGGTGCCGATCGACCTGCCTGAAACGCAGGCAAAGGCCATGAATGCGGATACGCAGCCGATCACCGTATCGGTCAATCCGCAGGGCGAAATCTATCTGCAGGAAACGCCGATCGCCATCGACGAGATCGTGCCGAAGCTGCAGGCAATCGCCACCACCGGCTATAACGAGCGCATCTATGTGCGCGGCGATACCACAGCCGCCTACGGCGTCGTCATGAAGGTGATGGCCCGCATTTCTGCAGCAGGTTACAAGAACCTCGGTCTTGTAACTCTGCAGGAACAGGAGAAGTGATCGCGGCGCCATGAAAGGTAGTCTCGGCACATCGCTGATCCTGCATACGCTGGTGCTCGGTGCTGCACTGGTGTCGCTGAGCGCGCCCGCTTCTTTCGAGGTGGCCGATGTCGAAGCCTTGCCGGTCGATATCATACCGGTCGAATCCATTACCCAGATGCAGCAGGGCGACAAGAAGGCGCCCATGTCTGAAAAACCTTCTCCCAAGGAGACCAAGAATCAGAAGGTCGTGGAAAACGCCGAGAATGCCGGCGAGAACGATCTCGATCTGAAGACACCACCGACGCCGGCCAAAAAGCCGACGCCGACGGAGGCTGCCGCGGCGCCGGAGCCCGTCGAACGGCCGATGCCGACGCCGACGCCCGAACAGAACGATGTGAAGGACATCGTTCCGGAAGAGACTGCGCCGAAGCCGACCGAGATGGCCGCGCTGCCGCAGCCGAAGCCGGAGATCGCGCCGACACCTCCAAAGCCCGAGCCGACTCCGCCGCCGAAACCCGAGCCGACGCCTGCGCCCGCCGAAGCGAAGTCCGAAGACATCCCGCTTCCGGATGCGGTGCCGCTGCCGGCCGCCAAGCCGAAGCCGGAACCGCCGAAGGAAGAGGCGAAGCCCGTCGAGAAGCCGGCTGAAAAGCCCGCCGAGAAAAAACCGGAAACGGCAAAGCCGACGGAAACCGCCAAGGCTGCCGAGAAGCCGACGGACAAGAAGGAAGGCAAGAAGCAGGAGACCGCCAAGTCCTCGTCTTCGAAAGCGAGCGACTTCAACGCCGATGAGATTGCCTCGCTGCTCAACAAGCAGGAAGCGTCCGGGGGCGGGGCCAAGCGCTCGTCGTCGCCGGCGTCAACGGGCAGCACCAAGCCCTCGACCGGTGCCAAGCTCAGCCAGAGCGAGATGGACGCGCTGCGCGGCCAGATCCAGAAGAACTGGTCGGTGATTGCCGGCATCGAGGGTGCTGACGGCGTGCTGATCCGCGTGACGATGAGGCTCGATCAGACTGGTGAAATCGTCGGTGAGCCGGAAGTGGAAGCCTCTGGTGGCTCAGACAACGCCCGCCGTACGCTCGAGGCGAGCGCTCTCCGCGCGGTTCGCAGGTCCGCGCCGTTCAAGAACCTGCCTGCCGACAAATACGACGCCTGGAGTGAAGTTGTCGTCAACTTCGATCCGAGCGAATTGCTTTGAAAGGCTTTAGTAACATGATGAAACGTTCTTTCATCCGCCTCGTGCTTGCGCTTGCCGGCATGGCCGTGATGTTTGCCGCGCCCGCACAGGCTCGCGTAGAAATCAACATCAACAAAGGCAATGTCGAGCCGCTGCCGATCGCGGTGACGGACTTCCTGTCGAACAACGAGCTGGGGCCGCAGATCTCCCACGTCATTGCTGCGGACCTTCAGCGTTCCGGCCTTTTTGCGCCGATCAACAAGAGCGCCTTTATCGAGAAGATCTCCGACCCGAACCGGGCGCCGCGTTTCGAGGACTGGAAAGTCATCAACGCGCAGGCGCTGGTGACCGGCCGCATCACCCGTGAAGGCGATGGGCGGCTTCGGGCGGAATTTCGTCTCTGGGACACGTTTTCTGGCCAGCAGATGACCGGCCAGCAGTTCTTCACCCAGCCGGAAAACTGGCGCCGGGTGGCCCACATCATCGCCGACGCGATCTACAAGCAGATCACCGGCGAAAATGGTTATTTCGACACCCGCGTCGTCTTCGTTTCCGAAAGCGGGCCGAAGAATGCCCGCCAGCGCCAGCTTGCGATCATGGACCAGGACGGCTTCAACGTCCGCATGCTCACCAATTCGAAGGACATCGTGCTGACTCCGCGCTTCTCGCCGAGCCGTCAGGAAATCACCTACATGTCCTTCGAAGGCAACCAGCCGCGCGTCTATCTGCTGCAACTGGAGACCGGGCAGCGCGAGGTCGTGGGCAATTTCCCCGGCATGACCTTCTCGCCGCGCTTCTCGCCGGATGGCCAGAAGGTGATCATGAGCCTTCAGCAGGAAGGCAATTCCAACATCTATACGATGGACCTGCGCTCCCGCACCACGACGCGGCTGACCTCCACCCAGGCGATCGACACGTCGCCTTCCTATGCGCCTGATGGTGCGCGGATCGCCTTCGAGAGCGACCGCGGCGGAAGGCCACAGATCTATGTCATGAATGCCGACGGTTCCGGCCAGACCCGCATTTCCTTCGGTGACGGTTCCTATTCGACGCCGGTTTGGTCGCCGCGCGGGGACCTGATCGCCTTTACGAAGCAGTCGGGCGGCAAGTTCTCGATCGGCGTGATGAAGCCGGACGGTTCGGGCGAGCGTATCCTGACGAGCGGCTTCCACAACGAGGGTCCGACATGGGCACCGAACGGTCGCGTGCTGATGTTCTTCCGTCAGAATGCCGGCGCCGGTGGGCCGCAGCTCTATTCGATCGACCTGACCGGTTACAACGAGCAACAGGTCAAGACCCCGTCCTACGCATCCGACCCCGCCTGGTCGCCGCTTCTGGAATAGCGGCAGTTAACGGGAAAGAGGCGGCTTTCCGCCTCTTTCCGGCCTTATTCTGTTGAGAAAGGGCCAATAAAGGGACATCGGAATAATTCGTTAACCATAAGTGTTTGATCGTGGTTAACCGAGCCCGGTTAGAGTCTGGCAACTCTGATAATTAGTGATCAAGGAGAGACCGGCCATGAGCCGCATTGAAATTTCGGCGATGAGCCGCATGCAGACCCTCGCTCGCAACCCCGCCGTCATCGCTCTGACGCTCGCGCTTGCGCTCGCGGGCTGCGCCAACAAGAAGAACCTGCCGAACAGTGCCGGGGAACTCGGCCTTGGCGGGGCTGGTGCCGCGACGCCCGGCTCGAGCCAGGACTTCACCGTCAATGTCGGCGACCGCATCTTCTTCGATACCGACTCGACCTCGATCCGCGCCGACGCCCAGCAGACGCTCGACCGCCAGGCCCAGTGGCTGCAGCGCTATCCGAACTACGCGATCACCGTCGAAGGCCATGCCGACGAACGCGGCACGCGCGAATATAACCTTGCCCTCGGCGCACGTCGTGCTGCTGCCACCAAGGAATATCTCGCTTCCCGCGGCGTACCGGCGAATCGCATGAAGACGATCTCCTACGGCAAGGAACGCCCGGTCGCCGTGTGCGACGACATTTCCTGCTGGTCGCAGAACCGTCGTGCAGTGACGGTTCTCGGCGGCGCCGGCATGTAATGCGGGCCACTCGCCCCAACAAAAGGCGGTCTTCGGGCCGCCTTTTTCTTTTTTCCATAGTTTAGCCCTGTTTTCGGGGATTTTTCATTGGTGACTTGGTTGCTTTTTGGCGGCAGTTGGAAAAATCTCCCCTCGCGCCAAATCGGTGCACACTAGAGAGCAGGACGAACACTCATGAAGAAACTTGTCTTGGCAGTGATGCTGGGGCTCATGGCAACGGGCGGCCCGGCTGGAGCCTTCTCGCTGCCGAAACTTTTTCAGGGCGGCAGTCAGTCTGCTGTAGAACAGCCGCGGGCCGATAATCCGCCGGTTGTTCTCGCACAGGCCAACGAGGCAGTCCGTGTCCAGCAACTCCAGGAAGAGATCCGGCAGTTGAATGGCCGCATCGAGGAAATGAGTTTTCAGCTGCTGCAGATGCAGGAGCAACTGCGCAAGACGCAGGAAGACAACGAGTTCCGTTTCCAGGACCTGGAAAAAAAGAAGAGAAGCGAAGCTGACACCACGGCCGGGGGACCGGCCGTGGCGTCCAACCGCGCTCCGCCTGCGCAAGCTGCTCCTCCGGCTCAATCCTCGGATGACGTTGCCCGCATCATCGGATCGCCTGCCGACAGCGATATCGGCCAGCAGCAGGGGGGCGACAGCCGGACGGCGCCGCCGCCCACGACGCTCGGCTCCATCGATTTTGACCAGAACGGTAATCCCCGCGCCGCCACCCGTAACGACCGCAGCAATTCGGCGGCGCTTCCGGGCGTCGATACCGGCCCCGCACTGCCCGGCAAAACTGCCACCCCAGGCCGGACCGATCCGCAGCAGACCGCATCGCTGGGCAACGAGAACGACGCCTATCAGATTGCCTACAATCACGTGCTGTCCGGCGACTATACGCTCGCGGAAAAGGAATTTTTGGCCTACATCCAGGCTTATCCGAAGGGTGGACGCATTGCCGACGCGAATTTCTGGCTCGGCGAGGCGCAGTATTCGCAGGAAAAATACAACGAAGCGGCAAAGACGTTTCTGAACGCCCACCAGAACTACGGCAAGTCGGCCAAGGCGCCTGAAATGCTGCTGAAGCTCGGCATGTCGCTGGCAGCCCTCGACAACACCGAAACCGCCTGTGCGACGCTCCGCGAAGTGCCGAAGCGCTATCCGAGCGCATCCAAGGCGGTGCTCGCCAAGGTCGGCAGCGAACAGAAGCGGCTGCGCTGCAGCTGACGGCGCCCTCCGTGGCTGCCGCAGCCTTCATCCTGTCGCCGGACGAGGCGATCCAACGCCTTTGTCGCGATCTTGTCAGACCGGCCCGTCTTCTCGTCGCCGTTTCCGGCGGCAGCGATTCGACCGGCCTCCTCGTCAGCCTTTCGAAAGCGGCTCGGGAAGATGCCGGCATTACCCTTTTTGCCGCGACTGTGGACCATGCCCTCCGACCGGAGTCGGCCGATGAGGCAAAGGCGGTGTTGGCCCTTTGTGTGGATCTTGGCATTCCCCATGTGACGCGGCGCTGGGAGGGTGCCAAACCCGCCACCGGAGTTTCCGCCGCCGCGCGTGAGGCGCGTTACCGCCTCCTGTTGGAGGTCGCGGACGAGGTAGACGCCACTGCCATCCTTACCGGTCACACGCTTGACGACCAAGCCGAAACGGTGACGATGCGGGCTGCCCGCAGCGAGGCAGAGGACGGGCGGGGCCTCGCGGGCATGGCGGAAGCGGTGCTTCTCGATCGACGGCGCTGGCTCGTTCGTCCCTTCCTCAGGACCCGCCGCGCCGACATTCGTGCATGGCTGGCGTCGCAGGGTCAGGGGTGGATCGAAGATCCCAGCAATCTCGATTCCCATTACGAGCGGGTGAGGGTGCGCGGAAAGCTGACGGGGCAGGGATCGTTTGATCCGGGCCAGTGGTTGCGGGCGGTGGAGCGGCGAACCAGCTTGTCGGATGCCGCCGCCATGTACTTGCGCGATCATGTGACGATCCGGCATGGGGTGCTGGCCCGGCTCTCACCGGAAGGGTTGAAGACGGAAGCGGCTTTGCGCCGACACGCGCTCTCCCTGCTCGCCGCGGTTTTAGGAGGCAGAACACACGCACTCGGCGCCGACAGCTTGGAGCGGGTCATGGCCTTTGTCGAGAGCGGGCAGTCGGGGCGCGTGACGGCCGGGCGGGTGATCTTCGATCTTCGTCGGGACGGCCTTTATTTCGTTCGCGAAAACCGCGGCATGCTGCCGCTTCATATTCGGCCGAGTGAGGCCGATATATGGGACGGCCGCTACCGGATCGACAACGGATGCCCTCAAGAGATCGTTGTCGGCCCGACGGCGCCGGATCGGGAGGAGGCATCCACCTTGTTTCCCGATGTACCGCCTGCCATCGCCATGCGGGCCGCCTCGGCCATGCCGCATATCGAAGCGGCCCTGTCATTTCCGCCCGACGAAAGAAACGGGGAGATCGCAGCCAGTTTGTCCGAAAAGACATCTGCAGCCGGCATAGATGTCGAGCCGGTGCTGGCGCCGTTCGACCGTTTTTTGCCGCAGTTTGATCTTAGGCTCGGCAGCGAAATTGCGGTTTTGCTCGGATGCGACGTTTTTCCCCCGCTGCCAATTAAGGATTCTGCGCGGAAAAGCTAGGTGGCGGCTCCGGTTCGCCTTGGCAAGGACTTCCCGCAACCCTATGTTATGCGGCAAGCAAGGCGGCCGCCTTTAGAGTTGGTCGTCACAGTCCGGGGAGTTCAATGAACCCAAACATTCGCAATATCGCCCTCTGGGTCATCATAGCCCTCTTGCTGGTCGCATTGTTCAGCATGTTCCAGACGGCACCGACACAGTCCAACTCGCGTGAGGTTCCTTATTCGCAGTTTCTGCGCGATGTGGATTCGGGGCGGGTGCGGGATGTCGTCGTTACCGGAAACCGGGTGATGGGCACCTACACGGAAAGCGGCTCTGGGTTTCAGACCTATTCGCCCGTCATCGATGATTCGCTGATGGAGAAGCTGCAGGCCAAGAACGTCACCATCGTGGCCCGCCCGGAAACGGACGGGTCTTCCGGTTTCCTGAGCTATATCGGGACGCTTCTGCCGATGCTTCTGATCCTCGGCGTCTGGCTCTTCTTCATGCGGCAGATGCAAGGCGGCTCGCGCGGGGCGATGGGCTTCGGCAAGTCCAAGGCCAAGCTTCTGACCGAGGCGCATGGCCGCGTGACTTTCGAGGACGTCGCAGGCGTCGACGAAGCCAAGCAGGATCTCGAGGAAATCGTCGAATTCCTGCGCGACCCGCAGAAGTTCCAGCGGCTTGGCGGACGAATCCCGCGCGGCGTGCTGCTGGTCGGCCCGCCCGGCACCGGCAAAACGCTGCTCGCCCGCGCCATTGCCGGCGAGGCGAACGTGCCCTTCTTCACCATTTCCGGTTCGGATTTCGTCGAAATGTTCGTCGGCGTCGGTGCAAGCCGTGTCCGCGACATGTTCGAACAGGCCAAGAAGAATGCGCCCTGCATCATCTTCATCGACGAAATCGACGCGGTCGGTCGTCATCGCGGCGCCGGCCTCGGCGGGGGCAATGACGAACGCGAGCAGACGCTCAACCAGTTGCTCGTCGAAATGGACGGCTTCGAAGCCAATGAAGGCATTATCCTGATCGCTGCGACCAACCGTCCGGACGTTCTCGACCCGGCACTGCTGCGTCCCGGCCGCTTCGACCGTCAGGTCGTCGTGCCGAACCCGGACATCATCGGCCGCGAGCGCATTCTCAAGGTGCATGCCCGCAACGTGCCGCTGGCGCCGAATGTCGACCTCAAGGTTCTTGCCCGCGGTACGCCCGGTTTCTCCGGCGCCGACCTCATGAACCTCGTCAACGAAGCAGCCCTGATGGCAGCGCGCCGCAACAAGCGCCTCGTCACCATGAGCGAGTTCGAAGACGCCAAGGACAAGATCATGATGGGCGCCGAGCGCCGCTCTTCGGCCATGACCGAGGCGGAGAAGAAGCTCACCGCCTATCACGAGGCCGGCCACGCGATAACCGCACTCAACGTGCCGGTCGCGGATCCGCTGCACAAGGCGACGATCATTCCGCGCGGCCGTGCGCTTGGCATGGTCATGCAGCTTCCGGAAGGCGACCGCTATTCGATGAGCTACAAGTGGATGGTGTCGCGCCTGGTCATCATGATGGGTGGCCGCGTTGCCGAGGAGCTGACCTTCGGCAAGGAGAACATCACTTCCGGCGCGTCCTCCGACATCGAGCAGGCCACCAAGCTCGCCCGTGCGATGGTCACGCAGTGGGGCTTTTCCGATGTGCTGGGCCAGGTCGCCTATGGCGAAAACCAGCAGGAAGTCTTCCTCGGCCATTCCGTCTCGCAGACGAGAAACGTATCCGAATCGACTGCCCAGAAGATCGATACGGAAGTTCGCCGCCTGATCGACGAGGCCTATACCGAGGCCCGGCGCATCCTGACGGAGAAACACGACGAGTTCGTAACGCTGGCAGAAGGCCTTCTCGAATACGAAACCATGTCCGGCGAGGAGATCAAGGCGCTGCTCAAGGGACACAAACCGTCGCGTGATCTTGGCGACGATGCGCCGCCTGCTCGTGGCTCGGCAGTTCCTGCTACCGGCTCCAAGAAGGATGAGCCGAAGGGCGGGGAGCCGGAAAGCGGGCTTGAGCCTCAGCCCCATTGAAGGCAAGGACAGGGATAGAAGAAGCTGCTGCGGGTAGCTCCGCGGCGGCTTTTGTTGTGCGCCCAGCATGGGCGCATTCTTGTGGGTGGAAGTCCCACCGTAAGCTGGTCATGGCGAGCGAAGTGAAGCGCAACTGCGGAAGGGCGACCGACCGTGGGGAGGAAGCGTGGATCGAA
>NZ_PVBM01000036.1 GCF_002968575.1 Neorhizobium huautlense
TCCGCCGGGTTCGGAGCATCCGGCGCGCGATCGCTCGCATAATTATTGCTGACCTCGTGATCGTCCCAGATGGTGAGCCAAGGGAAAGCGGCATGCGCTGCCTGCAATTGCGGGTCCGACTTGTATAACGCGTAGCGATCACGGAATTCGTAGAGAAGCGAAGGCACACCGGTTCCATGCCGGCGGACAAGCTCGGTACCGTAGCTTCGTTCGTAGATGTAGTCGCCGAGGTGCACGACGAGATCGAGGTCGCTCCTGACCATCTCACCGTAGGCGCTGTAGAAACCCTGCTCGTATTGCTGGCAGGAAGCGAAAGCGAAACGGAAAGCGTCTCCGCCTTCCGGCGCAGTTCGGGTGCGCCCGACCGGACTTGTCGCATTGCCGGAGCGGAAGCGGTAGAAATACCAGCGGCCGGGCTCAAGGCCCTTCACTTCCACATGCACCGAATGCGCGAATTCCGGCACGGCGCGAAAAAGACCGGACTGGACCGTTTTCGAGAACGTCTCGTCCTCGGCGACCATCCACTCGATGTCCATCGGTTCCGCCACCCGCTTCGGAGCAGGGGCAAAAGGATCGGCGGAAGTGATCGCAGACGTATCTTCCAGAATCAGTCGCGTCCAGATGACGACACTGTTCGCCCGCGGCGAGCCGGAGGCGACGCCCAGAGAAAACGGATCAGCCTTAAAACTTGCCGCACGTGCCCGCCCGAGCGGTCGCCAGATGGCCGCAGCCGCAAGTCCGCATGCCAGGAGGCTTCGCCGATCAATGCGCGGCATAGATTAGTCCTTCCAGCGCCCGGCGTTCCCTGCCTAGATATTGCGCCGCTTGCCTTCGAGCAGGTCGAGGATGGAGTTCGCAGCATCGAGAACATTGGTGCCGGGACCGAATACCGCCGAGACGCCATGTTCCATCAGATAGTCGTAGTCCTGTCGGGGGACCACACCTCCGACGACAACGATGATGTTTTCGGCACCGTTCTGTTTCAGCGCCTTCACGAGCTGCGGCGCCAGCGTCCTGTGGCCGGCGGCAAGCGAAGACATGCCGACCACCTGCACCTTTTCCTTGATCGCAAGCTCGGCAGCCTCTTCGGGCGTCTGGAACAGCGGGCCGGCGAGCACGTCGAAGCCTATGTCCCCGAAGGCGGAAGCTATTACCTTGGCGCCACGGTCATGACCATCCTGGCCAAGCTTGGCGACCATGATCTTCGGCGTGCCGGATCTTTTGGCGTAACCGGCAAGGCGCGCGGTAAGGGTCTTATATTCCGGATCGTCCTCGTAGGCGGGGCCATAGATATCGCCGACCACTTCCGGCACGGCGGAATGGTCACCGAAGGCCTTGCGCATCGCATCGGAGATTTCTCCCACCGTGGCACGGGCCCGCGCCGCCTCGACCGCAGCGGCGAGCAGGTTGCCGTGACCGGAACGGGCAACTTCCGAAAGGGCATTCAGTGTCTGCTCGACTTGCGCCGGATCACGCTGGCGGCGTACCTCTTCCAGCCGCTTGATCTGAGCCTTCCGGACTGCGGTGTTGTCGATCGCCAGGATATCCAGCTCGTCCTCGTTCTCGAGCCGGTACTTGTTGACCCCGACGATAATCTCCTCGCCACGGTCCACTGCAGCCTGGCGCCGGGTGGCAGCCTCTTCGATCAGCCGCTTCGGTAAGCCTTCGGCGACGGCTTTCGTCATGCCCCCCATCGCCTCCACCTCCTCAATCAGCGCCCAGGCCTTTTCCGCCAATTCATTGGTGAGGCTTTCGACATAATAGGAGCCCGCCAAAGGATCGACCACCTTGGTGACGCCGGTCTCGTGCTGCAGGATGAGCTGGGTATTGCGGGCAATGCGGGCGGAAAAGTCCGTCGGAAGCGCCATAGCCTCGTCGAGCGCATTGGTGTGCAGCGACTGCGTGCCGCCGAGAACGGCCGAGAGGGCCTCGTAGGCGGTGCGGATAACGTTGTTATATGGATCCTGCTCCTGCAGCGAGACACCGGAGGTCTGGCAATGAGTGCGTAGCATCAGCGACGACGCCTTTTGGGGCTTGAATTCTTCCATGATGCTGGACCAGAGCAGGCGTGCCGCACGCAGCTTTGCCGCCTCCATGAAGAAATTCATGCCGATCGCGAAAAAGAAGGAAAGACGCCCCGCAAACTCATCGACGTTCAGGCCCTTTGCAAGCGCTGCACGAGCGTATTCGCGGCCGTCGGCGAGTGTGAAGGCCAATTCCTGCACCAGGGTCGCGCCTGCCTCCTGCATATGATAGCCGGATATCGAAATCGAATTGAACCGCGGCATTTCCTTCGCCGTAAATTCAATAATGTCGGCGACGATCCGCATGGAAGGCTCGGGGGGATAAATATAGGTATTGCGGACCATGAACTCCTTCAGGATGTCGTTCTGAATGGTTCCGGAAAGCTCGGCCCTCGAACAGCCCTGCTCCTCGCCCGCGACGATGAAGGAGGCGAGGATGGGGATGACGGCGCCGTTCATGGTCATGGAGACGGACATTTCCTTCAACGGAATTCCGTCGAAGAGGATCTTCATGTCCTCTACGCTATCGATCGCCACCCCCGCCTTGCCGACGTCGCCCTCCACGCGGGGATGGTCGGAGTCGTAGCCGCGATGAGTGGCAAGATCGAAAGCGACCGAAAGACCCTTCTGACCGGCGGCCAGATTGCGGCGATAGAAGGCGTTGGAGGCTTCGGCCGTCGAGAAACCGGCATATTGGCGGATGGTCCAGGGCCTTCCGGCATACATGGTGGCACGTGGCCCACGTACGAAAGGCTTGAAACCCGGCAGCGAACCGAGATGATTGACGCCCTGAAGATCTTCGTCCGTGTATAGCGGCTTGACATCGATGCCCTCCGGGGTGTGCCAGAGGAGCGTTTCCGGCGGTGCCTTCAGCTCTTTTTCCGCCAGAGCTTCCCAATCTTTCACGGTCTTTTCGGACATCGTTCGAACCTCACTACCGCAAAGCGCTCGCGCCTGCGTCGGATATATGTCAGGCGCCCTCAACTGAAAGAGCTACTCGAATTCCAGGATCAGCTCGTCGACCGCCAGGCTCTGCCCCGGAGCCGCAGCTACTCGCTTCACGACACCCTTTCGCTCAGCCTTCAGGACGTTCTCCATCTTCATCGCCTCGACTGTGGCGAGCGTCTGACCCGCCTCGACGTGATCCCCTGCCTTCACCGCCACCAAGGTGATCACGCCGGGCATGGGGCAAAGCAGCATTTTCGAAGTGTCCGGCGGAGCTTTCTTCGGCATCAGGCGGGCAAGCTCGGCCACGCGCGGCGATCGAACCCGCGCCGTCACATCCATACCACGCCAGCGCAACCGGATTGCCGATCCGACAAGATTGACCTTTACGCCCATTCCCTCACCGTCGATATGGAAAACAGCGTGGCTCTGCCCCGGCAGCCAGCCACTTGCGACCGACATCCGCCTCCCATCGGCGAAGACGACGGATGTTCCGTCAAGCGTAGCTTCGAGGGTAACTGCCTCTTCGAAACCGGCCAGCGTCGCCACCCATTCCTTGCCTACGACACGGCGATGGTTGCCGATGGTGCCGGAAATCTCAACGGCGCGCTCCTGAAGAGCCTGATTGACGAGGACGGCAATGGCGACAAGCTTGCGCGCCGCCGCTTGATTCGGCAACACCCCGGAAAATCCTTCAGGGAACTCTTCGGCTATATAGGCGGTCGTCAACCGACCGGAGCGAAAACGCTCCTGCCCCATCACCGCCGAGAGGAAGGGCAAGTTATGGCCGATGCCTTCCACCTCGAAGTCATCCAGCGCGGCACCCATGGCGTCTATGGCCGTCAACCGGTCCGGTGCCCAGGTGCAGAGCTTGGCGATCATCGGGTCGTAATACATGGAAATTTCGCCACCCTCATACACGCCGGTGTCATTGCGGACCACGGTGCCGTTGTCATGTCTGCCTTCGCGAGGCGGGCGGTAACGGCTCAGCCGCCCGATCGAGGGCAGGAAGCTGCGATAAGGGTCCTCGGCATATAGCCGGCTTTCGATCGCCCAGCCGTTGAGCTTGACATCATCCTGGCTGAACGAGAGCTTTTCACCGGCGGCGACGCGGATCATCTGCTCGACAAGATCGATGCCGGTGATCAATTCTGTGACTGGATGCTCCACCTGCAATCGGGTGTTCATCTCGAGGAAATAGAAATTGCGGCTGGCGTCGACAATGAACTCGACCGTGCCGGCGGAAAAATAACCGACCGCCTTCGAAAGCGCGACGGCCTGCTCGCCCATCGCCCGCCGCGTCTCCTCGTCGAGGAATGGCGACGGCGCCTCCTCGATGACCTTCTGGTTGCGCCGCTGGATCGAGCATTCGCGCTCGCCGAGGTAGAGAACATTGCCGTGTTTGTCGCCAAGCACCTGGATTTCGATATGACGAGGCTCGGTGACAAATTTCTCGATGAAGATGCGGTCGTCGCCGAAGGAGCTTTTTGCTTCGTTTTTCGAGGACTGAAAGCCTTCGCGAGCCTCCATGTCGTTCCAGGCGATGCGCATGCCCTTGCCGCCACCGCCCGCCGACGCCTTGATCATCACGGGATAGCCGATGGATGAAGCAATCCTCACCGCCTCGTCGGCGTCTTCGATCAGGCCCATATGACCAGGTACCGTCGAGACGCCAGCTTCGGCTGCCAGCTTTTTGGATGTTATCTTGTCGCCCATCGCCTGAATCGCCCCAACGGGCGGACCGATAAAGACGATGCCAGCCTTTTCCAAAGCTTCCGCGAACGCCGGATTTTCCGAGAGGAACCCATAGCCCGGATGCACGGCATCGGCACCGGTCTGCCTGATTGCGGCGAGGATGTTATCGATGACGATATAGGATTGGGACGAAGGCGCCGGACCGATATGCACCGCCTCGTGGGCCATCCGCACATGCAGGGCATCGCGATCGGCATCGGAATAGACGGCGACCGTCTTGATGCCCATTTTCTTTGCCGTCTTGATGACCCGGCAGGCGATCTCGCCGCGATTGGCGATGAGGATTTTATTGAACATGATCAGGACTCGCCTTCGCGATGATCGTCTTCGTCGCGATACTTGGTGTCATAGGGAAGGGTGAAGATCGCTGAGGCGGCCGCGGCACCGCCAAAGAGCGACGCGAACGGCACGATCACCAGGAGCAAGGAGAGGACGGGATTGGACGCCCGCGACAATAGCTTTCCAAGCCCGCCGATATCGAGGAGGACGAGGCCGATGCCGACGGCCGCGCCGATCGTCACCCCCACCAGCGCGTGAAGCGCGAGGAAGCGCAGCATCTGCCAGTGATCCTTCCGTGCTTCCTCCGGGGTCATCTTTGGCTTGCGACTGTTGTGGATGGATCCCGATCGAGCACGCTCCCCGTCAGCCCACCGCCTCAGCCAGCGAATGGGATCCGGCAACCTCGCCATATGCAGATCACGTTGAAACATGGGCCCTTTCCCCAACGGTCTTACACTTCGAATACATCTTCGAAGGATTCCGGAAAATTCTGACGCGCGACCTTCTCGTTGATCTGCAGCAGAGCTTCATAGGAGAGCGGATCGAAATCCTTCTCCGCCGCCACCACTTCCCGGCCAAAGAGAAGGTTGAGGCGAGCGGCGTCGAGATTGCCGCGTTCGAAGGGTTCGGGACCGAAATGATGCCAGAGCGCATGCAGGAAGGCCGCGTCGACCCGATGCTCCGCCGTGCCGGGACGGCCGCGGCGGGGCAAGGCCTTGATCGGCGTCACCCCTTTTGGATTGGCGCGGCGGATGGTGAACTGGATGCCGGTGCCCGGCATGCCGGACGGGAAGCCCCGGTGTTTCGTCATGTCGGGCAGGTTGGCCATTCCGCTCTCCTCAGGCTATCGCGATCTTGTCCTGCGTCTTCGTGTCGAAGTCGGAGGCATCGTGGCGTTCATGCAGCTGTTCGGACGGATCACCCGATGTCCGGTTGACCATACGGCCTCGGCGGACTGCGGGGCGCCGATCTATCTGTTTTGTCCAGCGCTGCACATGCTCGTATTCATCCACAGACAGAAAATCGCCCGCATCGTTATAAGCGTCCTTCAGGGCGAGCCGCCCGTACCAGGGCCAGATTGCCATGTCGGCGATTGTGTATTCGCTGCCCGCCATGAATTCGTTGTTCGCCAAATGCCTGTTCAGCACGTCCATCTGGCGCTTGACCTCCATGGCATATCGGTCGATCGCATATTTGATCTTCATCGGGGCATAGGCATAGAAATGGCCGAACCCGCCGCCTAAAAAGGGCGCAGAGCCCATCTGCCAGAACAGCCAGTTTAATGTCTCGGTGCGCGTCCGCGGGTCGGTTGGCAGGAAGGCGCCGAATTTTTCCGCCAGATAAACGAGGATGGAGGCCGATTCAAAAACTCGAAGAGGTTCGCCGCCACTCTTCGGCGCATGGTCCATGAGAGCCGGAATTTTGGAGTTTGGGTTCACCTCGACGAAACCTGAACCGAATTGATCCCCCTCACCGATCTTGATGAGCCAGGCATCATATTCGGCGCCCTTGTGACCGGCGGCCAGCAACTCCTCCAGCATGATGGTGACCTTCACGCCGTTCGGGGTGCCGAGCGAATAAAGCTGCAGCGGGTGCTCTCCGACCGGCAGGACCTTTTCGTGTGTCGGGCCGGCAATCGGACGGTTGATATTGGCGAACTGGCCGCCATTGCCCTTTTCCCAAGTCCATACTTTCGAAGGCTCGTAGCCGGCGGGAAAATTGTCGGCGGGGGATTTTTCGGACATGAAAATCGATCCTTGTTCTCTAACGGGTCTCGCAGTCTGGCGAGCGCTACGCGGTCAATATAGGCACTGCCTCAATGCTTTTCCGCCCCCGTCAGAGCGGGATTGTGTCGTGCTTTTTCCAGTGCGTCGTCACCTGCTTGTTGCGCAGCGAGGCAAAGGCGCGGGCGATGCGGCGGCGAGACGAATGCGGCATGATCACCTCATCGATGAAGCCGCGCTCGGCCGCGACGAACGGGTTGGCGAAACGCTCCTCGTATTCCTTCGTGCGTGCCGCAATCTTCTCCGGGTCGCCAAGTTCGGAACGGTAAAGGATTTCGGTCGCGCCCTTGGCTCCCATCACCGCGATTTCGGCAGTCGGCCAGGCATAGTTGATATCGGCCCCGATATGTTTGGACGCCATCACGTCGTAGGCGCCGCCATAGGCCTTGCGGGTGATCAGCGTCACCATCGGCACGGTCGCCTCCGAATAGGCAAACAGCAGCTTGGCGCCGTGCTTGATGACGCCGCCGTACTCCTGCGCCACGCCGGGCAGGAAACCCGGCACGTCGACGAGCGTCAGGATCGGGATCGAGAAAGCATCGCAGAAGCGCACGAAACGAGCGGCCTTGCGCGAACTGTCGATATCCAGGCAGCCTGCGAGCACCATCGGCTGGTTGGCAACGACACCGACCGTCTGGCCCTCGATTCGGACGAAGCCGGTGATGATGTTCCGGGCAAAGGCCTCCTGGATCTCGAAGAAATCGCCCTCGTCGGCGACCGCCAGGATCAGCTCCTTCATGTCGTAGGGCTTGGCGGCGCTATCCGGAATGAGGCTGTCCAGCCGGTTTTCGAGGCGGGCCGGATCGTCGTGGAAGGGACGGACCGGCGGTTTTTCGCGGTTATTCAGGGGCAGGAAATCAAACAGCTGCCGGACCGCTTCCAAGGCTTCGATGTCGTTTTCGAAGGCTGCATCGGCGACCGACGATTTTTTCGTATGGGTGCCGGCGCCTCCGAGCTCTTCGGCCGTGACGATTTCGTTGGTGACCGTCTTCACAACATCCGGGCCTGTGACGAACATGTAGGAACTATCGCGCACCATGAAAATAAAGTCGGTCATGGCGGGCGAATAAACCGCCCCACCGGCGCAGGGACCCATGATGACCGAAATCTGCGGGATGACACCGGAGACCTCGGCATTGCGGCGAAAGACCTCCGCGTAACCGGCAAGCGAAGATACGCCTTCCTGAATGCGGGCACCGCCACTGTCGTTGAGGCCGATCACCGGCGCCCCGACGCGGACTGCCATGTCCATGATCTTGCATATCTTCTGGGCATGCGTTTCGGAGAGTGAGCCGCCGAGGACGGTGAAATCCTGCGAGAAGACATACACCTGCCTGCCGTTGATCGTGCCCCAGCCGGTGACGACACCATCACCTGCAACCTTCTGTTCGGCCATGCCGAAATCCACAGCCCGGTGGGTGACATACATGTCGAACTCTTCGAAGGAGCCTTCGTCGAGCAACACCTCGATGCGCTCACGGGCCGTCAGCTTGCCCTTGGTATGCTGTGCCTCGATACGCCTTTCACCTCCACCGAGCCTTGCTTCCGCCCGACGCCTCTCAACCTCACCCAATACCGCGCGCATGATCACTCCCGGATGCTTTAACTTTCCCTATTCCGTCTGCGTGCTTCAGAAAACCATTGAACGCGTGTCGTTGTGAAATTATAAAATCGCAAAGCTAAAATTGCGAATCTGCGAACATGGCAATCGGAAAGCTCTTCATAGGCCGGAAGGTAAGGGAACTGCGGGCGGCGAGCAATGCCACGCAGAGTCAGTTCGCCGAGCGCATCGGCATCTCCACCAGCTATCTTAACCAGATCGAGAACAACCAGCGGCCGGTTTCGGCCGCCGTGCTTCTGGCGCTCGCAGACAAGTTCCAGCTCGACATCGCCGAACTGTCGACCGGCGAGACGGACCGGCTCCTCTCGGCGCTCGCCGAGGCGTTGTCCGACCCGCTGTTCGAGGCTTATGCGCCGAGCGTTCAGGAACTGAAGCTGGTGACCCAGAATGCGCCGGGGCTGGCACATGCGTTGATCACCTGTCATCAGGCGTATCGGCGCAGCGGCGAGCAACTGGCCAGTATGGACGACAGACTGGGGCGGGCGGCGGCAGCCGAAACCACACCCTATGACGAAGTGCGGGATTTTTTCCATTTCGTGGACAATTACCTTCACGACATCGACACCGCCGCGGAGAAGCTGGCATTCGATCTCGGCCTGCCGTCTGCAGACAGCTATCCAATTTTGACGAATTACCTGGAAAAGCAGTTCGGCGTGCGTGTGGTGCTTGGGCCACTGGTCGCCGACACCATCCGACAATACGAACCGAGTTCCTGTGTGCTGACCTTGAATCCCTATGCGCCTGCCCAGACGCGCGTCTTTCAGGCGGCGGTGGAGATTGCTCAGCTTCATGCCGGCGCGCTCGCCGACACGATCGCCCGCAATGCCGGTTTCCGGACCGAGCAAGCGGTGGATATCTGTCGCATTGGCCTTCACAATTATTTCGCAGGCGCGCTTTTGATGCCCTATCAGGCCTTCCTGAAGGCGGCGCGGGAGCTCCGGCACGACATCGAGCTTCTGGCGGCGCGTTTCGGCGCATCGCTCGAACAGGTGTGTCACCGGCTTTCCACCCTCCAGCGGCCCGGTCTCAAGGGCGTGCCTATCTTTTTTGCCCGCATCGACCGGGCCGGCAATATCACCAAGCGGCATAGCGCCACCAAGCTGCAATTCGCACGGTTCGGCGCGGCCTGTCCGCTCTGGAACGCCCATCAGGCGTTCGAAGCGCCGGGACGCATTATCCGCCAGCTTGCCGAAACGCCGGACGGGGTTCGCTATCTATGTCTGGCCACGCAGGTGAGCAAAGGCATCGGCGGCTTCAGAACGCACCAGCCGGTTTTTGCGCTGGCGCTTGGCTGCGAGATTTCCTACGCGGAAGCCTTCGTCTATGCGGACGGCCTGAACCTGACCGATCGTGCAGGCTTCGATTCCATCGGCATATCCTGCCGCATCTGCGAGCGGCCGAACTGCACAAGCAGAGCTGTGCCGCCCTTCCGCCGCAAGATTTCGGTGGACCACAACCTGCGCGAGATCACGCCTTACAAACTCGTGTAGCGGCCAAGACGCGGCCTCATGAGCTCAGGGGCAACGGGCTCGCTTCGACGAAAGTCAGGCGCTGCGTTTTGGATTCAGCTCTCTTCAGCGCTCGATTGACCCTGCTCTTCCACGAGAATGCCCCAGGCCGCGATGAAGAGAGCCGCAATCAAAGGCCCAATCACGAAACCGTTGATCCCGATCAGTGAAATGCCGCCGATGGTTGAAATCAGCACGACATAGTCCGGCAGCTTGGTTTCTTTCCCTACCAAGGGTGGGCGCAGGAAATTGTCGACCAAACCGATGACCAGCACGCCGATCGCGACGAGAATGACAGCTTTAAGCCAAAATCCCGCAAGAGCGAGGTAGATCGCCGTCGGTATCCAGACCAGCGCCGCGCCGACGGCGGGGAGCAGGGACAGGAAGCTCATCACCACGCCCCAAAGCAGCGCGGGCTCTACCCCCAACGCCCAGAAGGCAATGCCGCCGATCGTTCCCTGGATGAGCGCGATGATAACATTTCCCCGGACCGTCGCCCGGATGACGGAGGTGAATTTGGCGCTGAACCGCCGCGTATGCGCCTCGCTCAACGGCAGCGCAGTCCGGACGGCGCGGGCTAGCGAACGGCCATCCCGGAACAAAAAGAACAGCAGATAGAGCATAACGCCGAAAGCCACGAAGAATTGCAGCGTGTTCTGCCCCAGGCTCAAGGCACGACCGGCAAAAAAGCTGCCACCCTGCATGAGCGCGCCGGACACACGGTCCCGCAACTCGGCGAAACCCGTGAGCTCCAACGTCCGGATTCGATCCTGCAGGAAGATGGGCAGAGCGTCCTGAAGTTGCTGGAGAAGCCGCCGGACATCAATCTCGCCGTTGTCGATCCGCTGGTAGAGATTGTTGCCTTGCTGGATAAGGGAACTGAGAATGATCAGGCCGGGTATGATGACGAGGCAAACGCAGACCAGGACGGACAGCCCCGCCGCAATATTTGGATGGCGCCCTCCCAATCCCGCTTCCAGTTTCGCATGCAGCGGGAAAAATATGATCGCAAGGACCACAGCCCAGAATATCGCGGAATAGAAAGGCAGTACGACGGCGACGAAAGCCAGGCTCACAAGCACGAGGAGCACATAGAAGCTGATACGCTGGACAGGCATGCAATCTCTTTCGTTTCGGACGGTCGTTGCCGGATCGTAGCACAGATATTTTTGCGTCGATGCGGCCGATCCGGAATTCCTGCCACCTTGCTGCGCTGCCGATGCCAAGAACAGGCATGCTTGACGCCCTTATGGATAAAGCCGCGCCCGCGACATAGATTATTCGTGTCAGCGCAACCGCAAGAGCCATACCTTCGCACCGGGAGAGCCGCATGCCGATCAACAAGAAGACGCAGTTCAACGTCTGGTACTGGGTTGCCGCCTTCTTCGGACTCATGGTGTTTCAATACTTCTTCACGACGGCAACCCAGGTCGCTCAGATACCCTACAGCCAGTTCGAGACGGATTTGCAGGATGGCAAGATCGCCGAAGTCGCCGTATCGGACCAATATATCCAGGGGCGCTATAAGGAGCCGCAAAACGAACGTCCCTATTTCATCACCACACGCGTTCAACCGGACCTCGCCCGGCAGCTCCAGCAGCATGGCGTGGTGGTAACCGGCCAAATCCAGAGCACCTTCCTGCGCGACCTGTTGTCATGGATCATCCCGGTTGCGCTCTTTTTCGGCGTCTGGATGTTCATGTTGAAGCGGGCAGGCGGCGGCCTGGGCGGAGGGCTGATGCAGATCGGCAAGAGCAAGGCCAAGGTTTACGTGCAGTCGGACACCGGGGTGACCTTCAAGGACGTGGCCGGCGTCGACGAAGCCAAGGATGAATTGAAGGAAATCGTCGACTTCCTGAAGGATCCGGTCGCCTACGGGCGACTCGGTGGGCGGATGCCGAAAGGCGTGCTGCTGGTCGGCCCACCCGGGACGGGCAAGACACTGCTCGCGAGGGCGGTGGCGGGCGAAGCGGGCGCTCCCTTCTTCTCAATCTCCGGTTCTGAATTTGTGGAAATGTTCGTGGGCGTCGGTGCCGCACGTGTCCGCGACCTTTTCGATCAGGCGCGCGCCAAGGCGCCGGCTATCATCTTCATTGACGAACTCGATGCGCTGGGTCGTGCCCGCGGCATCGGCCCGATGGCGGGCGGCCATGACGAGAAGGAGCAGACGCTCAACCAGCTTCTGGTGGAGCTTGACGGTTTCGACTCCTCGACCGGCCTGGTGCTGCTTGCAGCAACCAATCGTCCCGAAATTCTCGACCCTGCTCTTCTCCGAGCAGGGCGCTTCGACCGCCAGGTGTTGGTCGACCGCCCCGACAAAGGGGGCCGCATCCAGATCCTCAACGTCCATCTGAAGAGGGCCAAACTGGCACCGGAGGTAAACGTCGAACAGATCGCAGCCCTTACGCCCGGCTTTACCGGCGCCGACCTCGCCAATCTGGTGAACGAAGCGACGCTGCTCGCCACCCGCCGCAAGGCGGATGCGGTCGCCATGGAGGACTTCAACAATGCAATCGAGCGCATCGTGGCGGGGCTTGAGAAGCGCAACCGGCTGCTCAATCCCAAAGAGCGCGAGATCGTCGCCTACCACGAGATGGGCCATGCGCTGGTGGCTATGGCGCTGCCGGGGGTCGACCCGGTCCACAAGGTCTCCATCATCCCACGCGGCGTCGGCGCACTCGGCTATACGATTCAGCGCCCCACCGAGGACCGTTTCCTGATGACCAGGGATGAGCTCGAAAACAAGATGGCGGTGCTGCTCGGCGGTCGTGCCGCGGAATGGCTCGTCTACGGCCATCTCTCGACGGGCGCTGCCGACGATCTGGTAAAGGTCACCGACATTGCCCGCGCCATGGTGACCCGTTACGGCATGACGGAAAAGCTCGGGCATGTGGCACTGGAAAAGGATCGCCGCTCCTTTCTCGCGACAGACCAACCCTATTATGGGCCGCAGGAGCACGAATATTCCGACGAGACGGCCGCAGCGGTGGACGATGAAGTACGCCGGATCGTAGACGCAACATTCGATCGGGCGGTGGCTCTTCTTAAGGAGCGCAGAAATACGCTCGAAACCTCGGCGCGACTCCTGCTCGAAAAGGAAACGCTCGGCGAGGAGGATCTGGTGCCGCTGCTCAAAGCGCCGGCAGACAGCTCTGTCACAGTCTGATGCCCCGATCCGGCCAAAACGGATCAGCCGGCGGCCGTGATCTCGATGGACAGACGAGCCGACCGCCCCTCACCCGACTGCAGGACAAGAAGGCCAGCGGCGGTTCGCAATTCGGGCGGGAAACCGAACACACCCGCGACATGCGACACCGGCTCCATGCAGAGGTAAGCAGGCATACGATGCACCACGAGATGCGGCAGAGCCGGGTCTGCGGCCAGTCTGACGCGCGCTCCATCGTTCAAGGCGGCGGTGGCATGGTGCCATTCCGAAAGGAATATAGTGAAGCCTTCCTCCGGGAAATGCTTGTCCTCTCGTAGGATCGGCGGTGCGCCGCCGGGAATGCCCGCCGCGCTTAAGGGCCAGATTTTTTTGGCATCGGATGACGCCGCCTGCTTGAAACCGGCTGCGAAATAAGGATGCCAACCGAAGCCGCCCGGCATCGAAGTTTGCCCCGTGTTCGTGAGAGATAACTCAATGTCCAGGCGATCCGCCGCAAGGGTAAAGCGTTGCACGGCACGGAAATCGAAAGGCCAGTCGGCGTCGGCAGTATAATCGAGGGCGAGTTCGATCCCGTCACTTTGGTGGGATACGACATGCCATGGCCGGCGGTGGGCGGGACCGTGCTGGGCATCCGGAACCAGCAACGGATGCGGCGGAACCCGGTAGCGCTTTCCTTCATGTTCGAAAGCTGCGCCGATCAGCCGATTGTGATAGGGGAAGAGCGGGTATGCGCCGGCCTTCGGCCAGTTCAGCGGATCGAACTCCGCACTCGCCGTCGGGACCAGGATACTGCCGAGCCGGTCATGGACGAGATGCGTCATCCGCCCTCCATTTTCCGGCAGGAAGCGGGCCTCGATCGGTCCACCTCGGATTTTGAGCCAATCAGGCGAAGGCATAGGACCCGTCCGGCCGCTTCGGCACACGCCGCTGCCAATGGACGTAACCGTCCTCCTGCATGGCCTTTTCATCCATCTCGACCCCCCAACCCGCACGGTCCGGTCTCAGCTCGAGATAACCGTCCTTCGGCAGGTAAGGGTCGACCACGTAGCGCGTCGTATCTTCACGTTTCTCGACCTCGGTCCCACCATAGACGTAAGCCTGACCCGTGGGCAATCGGTATTCGAGAATCTTGAAGTTCTGCTGCGCAGCGGAGAAATGCACATTGACGGCAGTGGCGAGCGGGCCCATCGGATTGTGCGGAGCCACGCCCACGTAGAAGGCTTCCGCCAGCGTCGCGATCCGCCGCATCTCAGACAGACCGCCGACCACGCAGATATCCGGCTGGATCAGATCGGCGCCCTTAACCTGCAGGAGCCGCAGGAATTCGTAGCGGCTGTAGAGCGACTCGCCGGTCGCGAGAGTGCAGTTCAGACCCTGCTTCAGATCTCCCCAGGCTTCCATGTTTTCCGGGCGGAGCGGTTCTTCGAAGAAAAGGGGATCGTAGGGAGCGAGCGCATTGCCAAGCTGGCGGGCAGCGGCCGGCTCGTAGATCTTCGCATGCGCGTCGAAGGCTATCTCGTAGTCATCACGAATGGTTTCGCGGAGCTGGCGGAAATAGTCCGCGGACGCTTTGACGACATTGCCCCAGCGATTGGAGTGCATGTCGATCCGCCACGGGCTGAGTTTGAAGGCGGTGAAGCCCCATCCCGCGTTCAGGCGGTCGAGCTCGTCGCGCGCAGCCGGCGCATCTGGCGCGGTATAGACCCCTGCATAAACCTTGATCCGATCACGCACCTCGCCGCCAAGCAGCTTGTAGACCGGCACGCCGGCAGCCTTGGCGGCGAGATCCCAGAGGCAATGATCTAACCCGGAAATCGCCGCCAGGCCCATTGCACCGGGCGGGAAGCGGCTTTGCTGGATCATCAGGTTAACGAGGAAATCCACCCGGGTTGGATCCTGTCCGGCGATGAAACCGTAGAGATAGTCCAGCAGCGGCGGCAGCGCCTTGTCGGGGCCATGATTGTAACATTCGCCCCAGCCGGTCAGGCCATCGTCGGTATCGAGGCCCACGATAACGCGCGGGCGATCCTTGTCGCGAGTCATGAAAACCCGCATGCGGTCAATTTTCATTGTCTTAATGTTCCTTACCGATTGAAATAGGAGCGGCGGGAAAGGCGTGCCTGTACGTATAGATGTTCGCCATAGGTGCCCGGATTGTAGGATCCGGAGCTTTCCGTCACCGGGATTGCCACATTGCCTTCGCTGGGGAAGCGCGCGACAAATTCTTCATCTATGTCGCATCCGAGCCCCGGTGCATCCGGCACCGCGATCGACCCACCCTCTTGCACGGGGTGCGGGACGATCGTGTGCTTGCGCCCTTCCCAATCGTCATCAAGGCGTTCAAGCATCAGTGCGTTCGGGATCGAAGCCAAGAGGTGCAATGCGGCATATTCCGCAACAGGCCCAAGCGAGCCGGAATGCGGCGCCATCTGAATATGATGGGCCTCCGCCATCGCGGCGATCTTCTTCATCTGGGTTATGCCGCCTGCCCGCCCGGTATCGGGCTGGATGATGTCCACCAGCTCCTCCTCGATCAGCTGCCGCTCGCCGAAAATCGTGGCCATGCGCTCGCCAGCAGCAAGCGGAACATGGGCGGCATCGCGGATGCGGCGATAGCCTTCGAGGTTTTCAGGCGCGATCGGATCCTCGACCCAGAAAAGCTCATAGGGCTCCAACGCCCGAACCAAGCGGCAGGCATCGGCCGGCGTCATCCAGGGCGGACCATGCAAGTCGATCGCGATATCCATTTCGTCGCCGACGGCTTCGCGCAGCGTGGCGACTTTGCGCAACGGGTCGGTCACCCCGCCGCATTTGATCGTCTTGATACCCCGGTCCTTGAGCTTGAGCGCAAGCTCGGCCGTATTGGCATGCGAATAGATCGGTATACGGTCGCGAACTTTCCCACCGAGCAACATCCAGACAGGAACGCCCAGAGCCTTACCCTTGATGTCCCACAACGCCATGTCGATACCCGTCATGGCGCCGCCGCCGACAGTGCCGAGCATGCCATGGCCCATCATGGCGACCGCCATCTTCTGCCAGATCTTCTCGGTATGAACCGGATCCTCGCCGATCAAAAGCGGCGTCAGGTCCTTGATCGCGGTCTCGACCACACGCGGCCAGCCGGAGCATTCTCCGATGCCGGTAATGCCCTCATCCGTTTCGATCTTCAGGAACAGCCAGTTGCGGGTTCCGGCAAAGGGCTGCTCCGCCCTGGAGGGCGGCGCCGTCTGCCGCTTGCCGATATCCGGCGCACCTGTCTGCATCAGAAAGGTTCGGATTCCGGTGATCTTCATCGCGCAGAACTACCGTTTTTTGCAGCACTTGGCTCGGTGTAGCGGAAGCGCCTGGAGTGGTCGCGGTCACGCGGGTCAGGCCGTGGAATGGCCGAGATGAGCGCCTGCGTATAGGGATGATCAGGGGCATTGCAGACCTTGTCCGCCTCGCCCACCTCGACGAGCTTGCCGCGATACATCACGCCGACCCGATCGCACATATAGCGGATGACACCGATGTCGTGGCTGATGAAGATATAGGCGAGGCCTAGTTCATCCTGCAGCCGCATCAGGAGATCGAGGACCTGGAAGCGCACGGAAACGTCGAGCGCCGAGGTCGCCTCGTCGGCCACGATGATGCGTGGGTTGAGCGTGATCGCACGGGCAATGCCGATACGCTGGCGCTGGCCGCCGGAAAAGGCGTGCGGGTAACGCTCGCGTGTGCTCGGATCGAGGCCGACCTGCTCCATCAGGTGGCAGACCCGCTCGTCCAGAGCCTTGCCTCTCGCTATACCATTGACGAGCAGTGGTTCGCCGATAACCTGGGAGACGGTCATGCGCGGATTGAGCGATCCGAACGGATCCTGAAAGACCATGCGCAGCTCACGCCTTGCCGCCTTCAGCTCGCCGCCACCGATTTTGGCGAGGTCCATGACGGTGCCATCGGCGCGGCGGTAGTGCATTTCGCCGGCGGTGGGATCGTAGAGCCGCATGATCGACCGCCCCATGGTGGTCTTTCCCGAGCCGCTTTCCCCGACGATGCCGAGCGTTTCCCCCGGAAGAAGGGAAATCGAAACGTCGTCCAGCGCCTTCATCTCTCCGAAATGCATGGAGAGGTTGCGAATCTCGAGAAGCGGGGCAGCGGTCGTATCGAGCGGCGGCCGCGCGAGCCGGATTTCCGCCTTCTGCTCCAGCTTCAGGACCGAGCCGATCAGCATGCGCGTGTATGGATCCTGGGGGGAATGGAATATCTGTTCGACCGGCCCGTATTCCTTCGCGACGCCGTGGTGCATGACGAGGACATCGTCGGCAATCTGGGCAACGACCCCCATGTCGTGGGTGATGAACAGCACGGCCATGCCATGGGCCTTCTGGAGCCGCGAAATTAGGTCGAGGATTTCCGCCTGGGTGGTCACGTCAAGCGCGGTGGTCGGTTCGTCGGCAATGAGCAGCTGCGGTTTGCAGGCCAGCGCCATGGCGATCATCGCGCGTTGCCGCATGCCGCCTGAATATTGGAATGCATAGCGGTCTATCGCTTTTTCGGGATTGGGAATTTCCACCTGGCGCAGTAGCGAGATCGCTTCCGTCCTTGCCTCGGCCTTGCTCATCTTGAGGTGCAGACGCAGAGCCTCGGTGATCTGGTCCCCCACTGTGTGCACCGGCGAAAGAGAGGACATCGGCTCCTGAAAGATCATGGCGATGTCACGCCCGCGGACAGAGCGGATCGCCCGGCCGCGCGGATCGAGCTTGGCAAGATCGAGCGAGGTACCATCAGGCTGATGAAGCAGGATCGATCCCGACGCGATACGACCGGGCGAATCGATGATCTGCAGGATCGAGCGTGCCGTTACCGACTTGCCCGAGCCGCTTTCGCCGACGACGCAGAGCGTCTTGCCCTGCTCGATGGAAAATGAGAGGTCGTCGACGGCACGGAAGATGCCGGTTCGGAGCGGGAACTCCGTTACCAGATTGCGGACCTCAAGCAGCGGCTTGTTGGTCGTCATTGCAGGACGGGGTGCGATGGACAGGATATCGGTCATCGGCGCCTCACTTGTTATAGGGATCGGCAGCGTCGCGAAGGCCGTCGCCGAAAAGATTGAGCGCCATGACGGCAATGACGACAGCAAGCCCCGGCAGGAAGAGCCAGGGCGCCGTGGCGATCGAGCGAATGTTCTGCGCCTCGCGCAGAAGCACGCCCCAGGAGATCGTCGGCGGCTGGAGGCCGAGACCCAGGAAAGACAGCGAGGTTTCCGCAAGGATCATCGCCGGCACGGCAAGCGTCATGGAGGCGATGATGTGGCTTGAAAAGCTCGGGAGCATGTGACGGAAGATGATCCTCCCCTCTGACACCCCATCCAGACGCGCAGCCGCCACAAACTCCTCCGTCCTGAGCGACAGGAACCGCCCTCGCACCACGCGGGCAAGCTGAGCCCAACCGGTGAAGGACAATATGATGGTGATCATCATGTATTGCAGCGTCGCCGGCCAGCCTTGCGGCAACGCCGCAGCCAAGGCGAGCCAGATCGGGATTGTCGGAAGCGAAAGAACAAAGTCGATCACCCGCTGCATGACGAAGTCGATGCGGCCACCGTAATAACCCGAAATGCCGCCGAGCACGATGCCGAGAGCCAAGGACAGGAACACGCCGACGAGGCCGATGGAGAGGGATACTTGCGCGCCCTGCACCACGCGACTGTAGACATCGCGCCCGAGGCGGTCGGCACCGAACAGGAAGAGCGGACGCGCTTTATCGGTACTTGCGATGAGGTGGATGTCGGTCTGAAACAGGCCGAGGACCGAATAGGTGTAACCGCGACCAAAGAACGCGATCGGTATCTTTTTTGCCGTATCTTCCACATAGATGGCGGCCAGCGTTTCCGGATCACGGGTGAGCTTCAGCGGGAAATAATGCAGACCGAATTCGAAGCCGTTGGAATTGTCGATAAGGTGGATCCGCTGCGGTGGATGAAATGTCGCCCGCGCATTCTGGACGGTGGGATCGTTTATGGCGAAGAAACCGGGAACAAGGGCCACGATATATAAAGCCAGCGTCACGAACAGAGCGGCCATCGCAAGCCTGTGCCGCTTGAACGCCCACCAGATGAGCTGCCATTGCGAGGCGACTGCGGCGCGCTCGGGACGAAGGTTGGCTATTGAGACGTCGACCATTTCAGCAGCCTCCTATTCCAGCCGAATGCGCGGATCGACCAGCGCCAGCAGGATGTCGCTGATGAGGGAGCCAATCAGCGTGAGCGCACAGATCAGGAGCACGAAGGCACCGGCGAGATACATGTCCTGCGCCATCAGCGACTGCAGCAGCAGCGGCGCCGCCGTCGGCAGGTTGAGCACGATCGCCACGACCACTGAGCCGGAAATGAGGTTCGGCAGAAGCCAGGCAATGGTCGAGATGAACGGGTTAAGCGCGATCCGGAGCGGATATTTCACCAGTAGCCGGAATTCCGAGAGGCCCTTCGCGCGTGCGGTTGTCACGTAGGGCTTCGGCAGCTCATCCAGCATGTTGGCGCGCATCACGCGGATGAGGCTGGCGGTCGAGGACACGGCCAGGATCGCCACCGGCAGCCACAAATGCGTCAGCAGGTCGTACATCTTGCCGATGCTCCATGGCGCAGTCTCGTATTGCGAGGAGAAAAGGCCCCCGACATCCTGCCCGAACTCGACCGCGGCGACATACATCAACACCAGCGCCAGCAGGAAGGATGGGATGGAGAGTCCGAAAAAGGTGAAGGCCGTGAAAGCATAGTCACCGATCGAATATTTTTTGACGGCGGAATAGACGCCGATCGGCAAGGCGAGAGCCCAGGTGGCGATCAGGCTTGCGAGAGCAAGCACGAGCGTAAGCGCCATGCGCTCCCAGATCAGTCCCGAGACCGGCTGCTGCCATTCAAACGAGATGCCGAAATCGCCATGCGTGACAATGCCCCAGACCCACTTGAGATACTGTACCAGCATCGGCTGATCGAGGCCGAAACGCTCACGCAGCTGTGCGGCGGTGTTCTGGTCGACCACCTCGTTGGACGACGCGAGGGTGGCAATATAGGTGGTGACGAAGTCGCCCGGCGGGAGCTGGATCAGCACGAAGGCGAGAAAACTCACCGCGAACAGTGATGGGATCATCCAGAAGAGTCGTTTGACGATGAATTTCAGCATGGAAATGCTCGCAATTCGGGTTGCATGACGCGCCGCTGCGAACCGTAAGGCTCGCCCAAGGTCTTGCAACGGGACTGGGAGAAAGTGCCGCCGCAGCGAGTCGGCGGCACCGACGAGGCAAATCAGCTCGTGAAGGTGAACTGCTGCGGGAGGGCAGGACCGGGATTTGGCCATGACCAGCTATCGGGCTGCTTTTCCGGCACATTGCGCAGGTTGTTGCGAATGACGCCGAAGCCGCCGACCGCAAGGCAGACGCCGATGGTCTCGAAATCTTCCGCCGCGAGGTCGAAGATCTGCTTCATGATCGCGCCGCGCTTGTCGAGATCGGCCGTTGACCGCGCCTCGTCGAAAAGCTTCATGCGCTTCTTCTGGCTTTCCGGAGGTTCCTCGCCCTTCTGGCCGTTGGACGTATACCAGAGCGTCCACGGAATTGCGTAACGCGAACCCTGCGGATGGAAGGCAAAGTAATCACGCGGGTCAAGCATCGGGTCGAGGCCGCCGGGACCTGGCCAGACCTGCGCGTCATGGGCATTGTCGTCGCCGCGGGTGTAGTAGAGCGCCCGCTCGATGGTATTGACCTTCATGTCAATGCCGATTTGCGCCCAATGGGCCTTCACAAGCTCCAGCACGTCGACCAGGTCCGGGTAGAGCGTCGGAATAACGTCGACCGCGAAGAAGACAGGCTGACCGTCCGGGCGCAACCGAATGCCGCTGCCGTTCTTCTTGTCGAAGCCAGCCTTGTCCAGCATGGCATTGGCCTTGTCGGGATCGTATTCCGTAAACTGCCGCCCCAGCTTCTCGTGATGCCAGGGATGCCCAGGGCGCGGGCCGGTCTGATAACCTTCGCTCTGGCCGAAATAGATGATGTCGATGATCTCCTGCCGGTTGATGCCGATCGAGAGAGCCTGACGGAAGGACTTGTCAGCGAACATCTTTCGCATCGCCGGGTCCTTGTGGGTCATGTTCAGGTAGAGCTGGCACTGCTGCGCCGCGGACGGGACGAGCTGCAGTAGCCGGTAGTCGCCTTTCTGCATGTTCTGCGACAGAGTAGGCTTGTTGGCGAGCGTGCTGATATGGCGCTCCTGTATGTCGATCTTGCCGGAGATGACGTTCAGCATCAGCGACTCGACGTCCTGCGAAATGCCGAAGTTGATCTCGTCGACATAAGGAAGCTGATTGCCCTCGGTGTCGACCTGCCAGAAGTAGGGATTGCGGACCATGAGCACCCGCGTGGCGCCGCCGGAATAGGCTTCTTTGACGATCCAGGGGTCGAGCGTCGGCTTGTCGACGTTACCCCAGCGCGACGGAATTTCGATGTCGCCGCATTTGGCGCGGAAAAGCTCCGTCCAGCTCGATACGCCCGCCGCCTTCACGTCGGCGTCGAGGTTCGGATTGTATTTCGGCAGGAACTTGCTGCAGTAGTGCTTGGCAAAGAGCGTCGGATGCTGCCCAAGAGGGGTAGCCAGGTTTTCCAGATAGAGCGCGTTCGCGGCGGCGAAAGTGAACTTGACGGTATAGTCGTCAACCTTTTCGACGGTGACCGGCTTGCCGGCAACGGAAATCTGGGCCGGCGTCGCGCTGTAGAGCTCCTTGTTTTTGACCACATCCTCAATGGCGAAGACGACATCATCGGCGGTGAAGGGGTGGCCATCGGACCACTTAGCACCCTTCAGCAGATGGAACGTGAACTGGGTTGCGTCAGCACTGACCTCCCATTTCTCGGCAAGATTGGGCAGGACCTGGGTGAAATCCATGTTCCAGCGCACGAGCCCCTGGTTGCCGACCATGCGCAGGATGCCATTGTGGTCGGATGAGCCGCGCAGACCGCGCCGCAACGTGCCGCCGTAGGTGCCGATCTTCTCGAACGGCTTTATCACCAGCGGGTTCTGCGGCAGGCGCTCGGCCAGCGGCGGCAGCTTGCCGTCCTTTACGAGCGCTGCCAGTTGCGGCGCTTCTTTTCCGGTTGCCGCCTTTGCGCCGGTGCCGGCAACGGAAAGAGCAACAGCTCCACCCACGCCTGCCAGGAATGTCCGGCGGGTCACACCGGCAGAAATGAAATTGTCGTCGTGCATCTGATCTCCTCCCAATCCATACCGAGCTTCTCCTCGGGCCGTCCCGCCCGAGCGGCCTCCCAGCCGCAACGCCTCGGACCTCCATCCGATCGCCTCGGACCATAAGCCGCTTTTCAGATGATTACAAGTATTGACAGATTTTTACAGATTGCATAGCTGTACGGCAAAAGACCAGGTCCGATAGGAAGACAGGAATGACGTTCACCGAGGAAGCGCTCGAGAAGCTGAAGGCCGTTTCGACGGCCACGTTGACGACCGTGCTGTTGAAACGCGGACTTCGAAACGTATTCATTCGCGGCGTTCACAAGATCAACCCGGACGCTCCGCGGCTGGTGGGGCCGGCTTTCACCTTGCGGTACATTCCGGCTCGGGAGGATATCGACACTATCGGCGTCTTTGCCGACCGCGCCCATCCGCAGCGACGTGCGATAGAAGAATGTCCGCCCGGCCATGTTCTCGTGATGGATAGCCGAAAGGACCCGTCAGCCGCTTCCGCCGGCGGTATCTTGGTGACCCGGCTCCACATGCGCGGCGTCGCAGGCGTCGTGACCGACGGCGGCTTCCGCGACACACCCGACATCGCGAAACTGCCGTTTGCCGCCTATCATTCCGCACCTTCTGCTCCCACCAATCTCATCCGCCACCACGCACTGGATATCAATCAGCCGATCGGCTGCGGCGACGTGCCCGTCTATCCCGGAGATATCATCGTCGGAGACGACGAGGGCGTGGTTGTCATTCCGGCGGACATGGCGCAAGAGATCGCCGACGAGGCTTTCGAGCAGACGGTTTTCGAGGATTTTGTGGAGGACCGCGTAAAGGCGGGACGAGGCATTTTCGGTCTCTATCCGCCCGGCCCCGAAGCCGAAGCCGAATTCCGCGATTGGAGACGTGAGAAGGGACGTTGATGGAGCAGCCAGACGTGATAGCGGCGGCGAAAGCTGAACCTCGTTTCAGCGACATCATCTACGAGAAGATCGTGGGAATGATCGCCGACGGCCGCTTTCCCGTCAACGAACGGCTGCCATCGGAGCCAAATCTGGCCATCCTCCTCGGTGCATCGAGACCTGTCGTACGCGAGGCTTTGGAGCGACTAAGGGCGGACCAGCTGATAGTCTCGCGGAAGGGATCGGGCTCCTATGTACGCCAGAGACCAGACTCGTCGGTTCTCAAACAGGTTCCCGTCGGATCACTTGCGGATGTGCAGCGGTTCTTCGAGTTCCGGGCCGGCCTGGAGGCGGAGGCCGCGGAACTGGCGGCCCGCAACTGGCAGCCTCACGACAAGATCCGCATCACCGCAGCGTTGAAGGCGCTCGAACATTGTCTCGAGGTCGGTGAGCTTGGAGCGGAAGAGGACCAGGCGCTGCATGACGCGATCGCGATGGCGACCGGCAATCAGTTCCACACCATCGTGAGGGAATGGTTCAAGCCGCATTTCGCCATCGGCATGTCCGTCACGCGCAGTCTCAGCCTGAAACGAACTCCACTGCATGTCCGCAACGTCCAGGACGAGCATACGGCAATCGTGGAGGCCATCCTGGCCCGAAACGAAGTGGAAGCACACGACGCGATGAAGACGCACATCCTGAACGCACGCGCCCGCATGTTCCAGGGCGTGGGAGGATAGAGGCTGCAACGGGCCGCGGCGCGGGGAGGCGCACGGAGGAGGATGTTTTGCAACGGATCGCAATGACGGGCGGCTCAGGCCACATCGCCTCGCAGCTCAGGGCTTTTCTCCGCCCTGAATTCGAGCATGTGAGGCTTATTGACCTCCGGCCGCCGAAGGAGCTCGCTCCGAATGAAAGCTTCTTTGCTGCCGATCTGGCCGATGGCGACGCGATGGTGGCAGCTTTGAAGGATATGGACGGCATCATCCATCTCGGCGGGATTCCGCGGGAGGCGGCCATCGGCGACATCCTGCGCAGCAACGTGCTCGGCACCTATAATCTCTATCAGGCGGCACGGGAAAACGGCATTGGCCGGGTGGTCTTCGCGTCGAGCAACCACGCGACCGGCTTTTATCCCCGCACCGATCCCGTCACGCCGCTCGATCCGGCCCGCCCGGACAGCCGTTACGGCCTGTCGAAATGCTGGGGAGAGCTCGTTGCCGGCCTCTATTACGACACCGCGGGCATCCGAACTCTCTCTATCCGGATCGGCAATGCGGCGCTCTATCCCAACAGCGAGCGATCAGCTGCAATCTGGATCAGCGCCCGCGATCTGTGGCAACTCGTGAAGATTGGCCTGACCCATCCGGATATTGCCGCTGCGGTCGTCTACGGCATGTCGCGCAGCGATGCCGGCTGGTGGCGAGACGAAGTTGCCAAGCGCCTGGGTTACCGGCCGCAGGACAGGGCGCTCGACCATCTACGGATTGAAAGCCGCCGGACGGAAAACGCGGTCGAAGGCGTCTTTCAGGGCGGCGGTTTTTGCGTGCCCGAGCATGACGGGACGATACGAACGCGTGACAGAAATGGGCTGGTGGCATGCCTGGAGGTGGCGCTGTGAGCAAAACCAAGATCATCACCCCTCAGGTGAGGCGGGTCATAGACCTGCCCTTGCGGGTCGGAGAGTCTCCCACCTGGGACGACAGGACCGGCGACCTCTGGTTCGTCGATATTCTTGCCCCCGCGGCACTCTGCCTGCGGGCCAACGGGCGTCTCGACCGTTTCGACATGCCTTTCAAGATCGGTTGCCTGGCGCTTTGCGAAGGGGACGATATCGCCGTGGCCCTGGAGAACGGCGTTCATCTGCTGAATCCGAAAACGGGCGCGATGAAACTGCTCTGCAATCCCGATGGCGGACGCCCCGACAGCCGGTTGAATGACGGGAAGATCGGCCCCGACGGCTGCTTCTGGGTCGGCACCCGCGACGAGGCGGTGCCGCAGACCGGGAATGGCCGTCTTTACCGGGTTATGCCCGACGGCAGCTTTTCGACGATTGCAAATAGCCTATTGACCTCCAACGGCCTCGCCTGGAGCCCGGATGGCCGAACGATGTATCATTCCGACAGCAGCGGTCTCTTTGCCCAGATCTTCGATTTCGATCCGGCTTTGGGCGTTACCAGCGCACCCAGGCGACTGCACGATTTCACTCCGGAGGAAGGCCGTCCGGATGGGGCGGCGATGGATGCGGACGGCTTCTATTGGATCGCCGGCGTATTGTCGGGCGGCGTCAACCGGCTCTCGCCGGAAGGCGATGTGGTCGAAATTTACAAAATACCGGCGAAATCACCCACCATGCCCTGTTTCGGTGGACCGAACCTCGACACGATCTACGTGACGACGCTTTCCACCGACAACAACGGCACCTTCGAAAACGGTACGATATTCGCCTTCGAAACCGGGATGCGCGGCACGCCGGTGCATCGCTTCGCGATCTGATCCATCATCTCCCCATCTGGAGAGGGAAAACCATGAACATTCGAGAATTCCGCAACGTCCTCACCGGCATCTCCGGCGTGCCTGTTACTGCGTACGGAGACGATGGCGAGGTCGATATCAGCACCACCCGCGCGATCTACGCGCGGGTCGCCGCGGCGGGCATCCACAACATCGTGGCAGCGGGCAATACCGGCGAATTTTATGCCTTGGCCCCAGAAGAGATCAGCCGCGTTGTCGAGGCCGCAGTTGCCGGCGTCGATGGCAAGGCGCCAGTGACTGCGGCTGTCGGCCGTTCGCTCCGCGAGGCAATCGCCATGGCGAAAACGGCCAGGGATATCGGCGCTTCAGCGGTCATGTCTCATCAACCGGTCGATCCGTTCGCAGCACCGGCGGCACAGATAGATTATTTCCGGCGGCTGGCGGAAGCGTCTCCGCTGCCGCTGGTGGCCTATGTACGGGCGGAAGGTTTCGGCCTCGACGACATGCTGCGGCTCGCGAGCCATCCGAACATCGCGGGCGTGAAGTTCGCCACGACCGACATTCTCCTCCTCTCGCGGTCTGTTGCAGCCGCCGATTCAAGCCATGCACTTTTCGTCTGCGGACTCGCCGAAAGCTGGGCTCCCGCCTTCACAGCCGCAGGCGCCCGCGGCTTCACATCCGGCCTCGTCAATGTCGCACCGCAGTTTTCGCTCGCCATTCACGCGGCTCTCGAGAGAGGCGCCTTTGGCGAGGCGCGCCGGATCATCGATCTCATCGAGCCTTTCGAGCGCATGCGCGCCAAATATCGAAACGGCGCCAATGTCACAGTCGTCAAGGAGGCAGTGAGCATCCTGGGAACGCCGGTCGGCGAGGTGCGTCTCCCCGGCCTACCCAGGCTCGATGCCGAAGACAGGGCGAGACTTGCCGATCTTCTCGCGAGCTGGTCCGCCGAAACTGACCCGACCAAAGCAGCGGTCGCAGGGACGCACTAGACAAGGCCGGCCGATTGGGCACGTTTCGACAGGATTGCAATCTGCGAACCGCTTGACGCATCTCACGTTTGCGCCCGAGCCTGCCGGACTCCAAGAGTTGCAGCGTATCAGTAACGCATCCTTTAGTGTCGCCTGATAATACTCCGGGCGTACGGAGGAGTGTTATGAGAGATTTCCTGAAGACTAGGGCCGGCAGGCAGCTGATTCAGATCTCCGCCTTCGGCCTGTTTTTCTGGCTTGTCTGCCTGATTTTTCGCGAAAAGATACTGGCGCTTGTCCAGGCGGTCAGCGCAGGGAAGGCCCATCTCATCATCGTCACCCTGATTGTGGCGGGCATCGCCAGCTTCGCCTATTCGGCCCTGCGCATTCTAGACATGCGCGACGAGATGGCGAACCGCCGCGAGGCGTTCGACGAAGCCGACCGCATCGCTACTCACGATCACCTCACCAAGCTCCCCAACCGCTATGCGTTCGACCGCCTCGTAGTATCCGACCTTCGCGGAGCGGTGGAAGAGACGGCTTCGCAAACCGCAACCGTGTTCTCCATCGATCTCGATGGCTTCAAGAAGGTCAATGATCTGCTCGGCCACCAAGGCGGCGATATTCTTCTTAAAGAGGTTTCGCGACGGATCTGTGCACTTGCAGAACACGAATGCGTCTTCCGCTTCGGCGGCGACGAGTTCGTCGCCGTCGCCCGCGACCTGCCGCCAGAGAGGGAAGAACTTGTCGCGCAACTGCTGATCCATTCGGTCTCCCGGCCTGTGCGGATCGGCACATTGTCGACCGAGGTCGGTGCAAGCGTCGGATATGCGAGGCTGCCCGATCACGGCCGCTCGCTCGAGGAGGTCTGCCACCGCTCGGATATTGCCCTTTATGAGGCAAAAAGCCGGGGGCACAATCAGTATGCGCTGTTTCAGCCGGAAATGCAGGAAAAGGTCGCGGAACGAGCGAAGCTGGAAGGCGAGCTCCGCCGAGCCATCGACGAGGGCAAGATAGAGCCGTTCTATCAACCCTTGATTGACCTGCGGACCGGCGCCTTGTGCGGCTTCGAAGCGCTTGCGCGGTGGCGCAACAACGAAGGGGCTTTCATTCCCCCCCAGCAGTTTATCACGGTAGCGGAAGAAACTGGGCTGATAACCGTGCTGTTCGAGCAACTGCTGTCGCGGGCATGCCGCGATGCCCAGCTCTGGTCGGAAGCCGCAACGCTTTCGTTTAATGTCTCACCCGTCCAGATGGAAGACAGGCTGTTGGCGCAGCGGATTCTCCATATTCTTCAGGACACCGGCCTAGCGGCGTCGCGGCTGGAAATCGAGATTACGGAAAATGCTCTCATGGGAGACCCTGATCTCGCCGCGTCGACCATCGACCATCTTCACGCCGCCGGGATCCAGGTGGCGCTCGACGATTTCGGAACGGGCTATTCCAGCCTCTCCCAGCTTGCCCGCTTCAAATTCGACAAAATCAAGATCGACAAAAGTTTCGTTGCCGCCTGCTCCAACAACGACAAGAACGCCAAGATCATCGATGCCATCCTTGGGCTGAGCCGCAGCCTCAATCTCAAGACGACGGTGGAGGGAATCGAGGAAAACGCCCAGCTGGCCTATTTCCTCGGCCAGGGATGTGACATAGGCCAAGGCTATCTCTTCGGCAAAGCCATGCCTCAGTCGGAGGTGACGGCCTTTGTCGCCGCACGCCGCCACGTCCTGGCCGCCCGACACGCATAAGCGGAACGCTGATTTCTCAACAACACGCGGAAGGCCTCCGTCGTTTCGGCATCTGCCTTGGTTTATGACCGATCGCCTGCATCATTGATCGATAGTGCGCCGGCTCAAGTTGAACTCCGAGATTGTTCTTCATTGGGCGGGTTGGATTTCTCGCCGGTCGGTTTCTGCCGTTTGAGTTCGTTTTCGATGGTCTTGCGGGAGCCTTCTGCCGGATCTTTGTCTTTCGGATCTGTCATTGCTGGTCCTCCTGGTGAATAGCCTAACCTGTCGCGATGCCGGATGTTCCGGCTGCCCGTAAGCGGATTCTGGAACGATCACCATCCTCCCTGGTTAGTCCCGCTGGCAACCAAAGAGGAAATGCAATGAAGGATTCATCCGAAACCCGTTCCATCTTCGTGACCGGTCTCAAGAATGCGCACGCCATGGAAAATCAGGCGCTGTCGATTATGAAGCCGCAGGTCTCGCGGATCGAAAACTATCCCGACGTGGCATCGCGGCTCGAGCAGCATATCCGCGAGACCGAAGGGCAGATCGCCAGACTTGAGGAGATCCTGAGCAGCCTATCCGAAGATCATTCTACCTTGAACATGGCGCTCTCCTTCACCGGCAGCATGGCAGCGATGGGCCACAGCATTGCCGGCGACGAGATCATCAAAAACTCCCTCGCGAACTTCGCCTTCGAGAACTTCGAAATCGCCGCCTACAAATCCCTTATGACGATAGCCGAACTCGGCGGTTTTCCCGGATCTGTCGCCGCTCTGAAAGCCAATCTGGACGAGGAAATCGCCATGGCCAAATGGCTGGACGATAATCTCAGGAGCGTGACGATCAAGTTTGCCTCGCTCAAGGAAGCCGGGATGAGCGCAAAAGTCTGATCGGCTTTCCTGACCCGCCCGAAGGAAACAACTTACGAGGCTCCTCGAACGAGCCTCGTAACGGTTTGCAGGTCGGGTGCGCGTCGGCCGCGATCCGGAAACACAACAGTTCTCAAAAGGGTTATTGCGGAACCTTTCGGCCCCCATCCTTGAACCGCGGCAGGACCTCCCGCCCAAAGACGTCGATAAATTCACGCTGATTGCGGCCCACGTTGTGGACGTAGATTTCCTCAAAACCCATTGCCACGTCCCCTTCCAGCCATTCCACGTGTCGCGCCGGATCCGCCGAGATGCGGACATGATGATCCATGTCCTCCGGCCGCACCTTGGCGCAAGCTTGATCGAATTCCTCCGGCAAACGCAGCGTTTCCGAAACAGCTGTTGTCACGGCATTGCTGCGCCACTGATCAAAAGCGTTCGCGCGAGCCTCATGATCGGAGCTTGCAAAGGAGACATGGACCTGCAGGTAGAGAGGCTTGCCTTCTCCACCGCCGCGCCGAAAGGCTTGAATTATCTCCCGGAGGCTTTCCCGCGGCTGATTGATGGTAATCAGTGCGTCGGCCCAGCTTCCCGCCCATTCTGCCGTCTTCGGCGACAGCGCACCGGCGACAAGGCGGGGCAATTCCTGAGGAAGAGTATGAATGCGCGCCTCGTCTACCCTGATCGGTCCTTCCCGGCTGACGAGTTGGCCCGACCACAGGTCACGGATTATTCCCACCGCTGCCTCTAACCGTTCGTTCCGTTCCCGCTTCGAAGGCCAGCGTTCGCCGGTGACATGCTCGTTCATTGCCTGGCCGCTGCCGACGGCCATCCAGGGCAACCGCCCCGGAAACATCTCCGCGACGGTCGCAGCCGCCTGCGCCGTGATGACAGGATGATAGCGCCAGCCCGACGGTACCGTGATGATTCCAAATGGGATGGCTTGCGTCGCCTTCAGCGCCGCCCCAAGCCAAGCCCATGCAAAGCCCGATTGCCCTTGTCGCTCGCTCCAGGGGGTGAGATGGTCGGAGGACATGACCGCGTCGAAGCCTGCCGCCTCTGCGGCTTGTACATGGCCCAGGAGCTCGCTCGGCGGAAACTGCTCGTGGGAGGCGTGATAGCCGATCAGTGTCATGATCCGTTGCCCTTGGAAATCAGCCAGCGGTAGGCATAGGGTTCGAGTTCCAGACGGGGATCCTTTCCCACATCGAATTCGACTTCGTCTATCAGGTCGCGAAAACGCTTCGGTTGCATTCCGCCGAAATTGATGTCGGTCCCGATCCGTCGGCCCGCCAGATTGTGGACAAGCAACAACAGGTCGCCTGCATCTTCGAAACCGTGCACCAGGACGGCAGGGTCAGTCGCACTCAACCTTACTGGCCGCCCCTTTGTAAAAATGGGCTGACTTCGGCGAAGCGCGATAAATCTTTTGATCCTGTTCAGCAGCGAATTGGGGGCTTCCTGTTGATCGGCAACATTGGCCTTCCTGTAGGAGAAGGGCCCGTCGTTCACAACCGGCTGAACCAGCATCCTGGGATTGGCGCTGGAGAACCCCCCGTTCTTCTGTGAAGACCACTGCATCGGCACCCGCACCGAGTTCCGCCCCGGCTGGGAAAGATCCTCTCCGATACCGATTTCGTCGCCGTAAACGATCAACGGCGGCCCCCTCAGGGAAAAGACAATGCTGAAAGCCAGCTCGATCCGACGCTGATCGCCGTTCAGCATGGGTGCCACGCGACGGCGGATGCCGCGTCCGAAGACCTCCATCTCTTTCTTCGGAGCGAAGACCTCGAACACCGACTGCTTCAGATCCGGCGGCACGCGAGAGAAATCGAGTTCGTCGAGATTTCGAAGGAAATTCACCCAGCCGCATCCGGGCGGCGGTTCGGGAAGAAGGCTCAGTCCCCGATTGATCACAGAGGCTTCCTCCTTGGCAAAACCGGCAAACAGATAACAGGCCAGCATGAAATTGAGCAGAAGCTGGAGCTGATCACCCTCTCCGAAAAAGGCGTTTGACGCTTCCGGCGGAAGATTTACTTCGCCAAGAAGCACGCCACCCGGCCGGCGGCTCTGCAGATAGGACCCAATCTGCTTTAGGATGCCATGCGGATCGCGGGGATTGGCATGTTCGAGCCCCTTGTTCGCAATGATGAGCGGGGCCGCATCCAGTCGGAAGCCGCTGACCCCGAAGGCGATCCAGTAGTCGACGATCCTTAATATCTCTTCACGGACCTGGGGATTGGCGGCATTCAGTTCCGGCTGAAAGTCGTAGAAATGATGGAAGTAATAAGCCCTGGCAATCTCGTCATAGGTCCAGAGGCTGTCCACTTCACCGGGAAAGATCGATCTGGCGCCCGCGGCGACCGGCGGGGGATCGGCGCTCCAGACATAATAGTCCCGGTAGCGCGTCTCGTCGTCCCGTCGCGCCGCCTGAAACCACGGATGCTGATCGGACGTGTGGTTGACCACCAGGTCGATCACGACGCGAATGCCGTGTTCTCCCGCGCTGTGCAGGAATGTCAGAAAGTCGTCGAGCGTCCCGACCTTGGGATTGACGGAATAGAAGTCGCTGACATCGTAGCCATTGTCACGGTCGGGACTTCGGTAGAACGGCAAAAGCCAGATACAGGTGATACCGAGTTCCGAAAGATAGGTCAGCTTTTTGGTCAGGCCGATAAAGTCTCCGATGCCGTCGCCATTTCCGTCGGCGAACTTTTCGACGTCGATGCAGTAGATCACCGCCTCTTCATACCAGGTGCTGCTCGGGTTCTGCACTCGCGCCGTCTCCTGCCAGTTCCCATGGAGAGGCGTAAACGATCAGAGCTTGGGCAGGTTCCCACTGCCGAATGAGAACCGGCGGTCGTTCGCTTTTCACAGGCAGGGGCTCTCGGTTCTTCCCTGAGGTTCGCCTGCGGCAAGAAGAACCCGGACTTCCTCGAACAGACGGTGGTCCTTGAAGAACTGATGGGAGAGGCTGCGTTTCCTGCGCCCGGAACGCAAAAAGCCCCGCGGTTGGGCTTTTTTGGGATGTGTTGTAAAGATTGGTTGCGGGGGCAGGATTTGAACCTGCGGCCTTCAGGTTATGAGCCTGACGAGCTACCGGGCTGCTCCACCCCGCGTCACCAAGAATACGGACCTTTGAGGCCCGGAAGCAAGTCAGGCGCGAGCC
>NZ_PVBM01000037.1 GCF_002968575.1 Neorhizobium huautlense
TTCTGGTGTGGGCACAGGCCAATCTCGATGCCGCGCTGGATGTGCCGAGGCTTGCGGCCAAGGTTGGCCTCTCGGAGAGGACGTTTCACAGACGGTTTGTCGCCGCGATAGGCGAGACGCCGGCACAATATATCGAGACCGTACGGCTGGATGCGGCGCGTATCTTGCTCGCCCAAAAACTTCCGTTGAAGGAAATCGCAAGACGGGTGGGGCTTGTGCCGGTCGCACGCTTCACGCGGGTCTTCCAAAGACGCTTCGGCGTGACGCCGCGACTTTTCCGCGAGACCCATACGAGCAAGTGAACCATGTTAGACGCAAAGCTCAGCTTAACTCATCCTGCAAGAAATTTCCGTCAGTGGGCCTAAGAGTACAGTAGCGGCCAGTTCGCTTCCGGCCCCCATCCGGACATTCCAAATGTGCCGGGTGCTTGATCTTGCGCGTTTTTCTACGGGTTCGCATTCGAAGAAATGGCAAGTCGACAGTTCGTATCCCTTCAAGACGATGTGATGCTGATTTCAGCAATCAACTTCGCTTCTAGGACATGATCTGCGCCAAAATTCACCATTGTGAGTAGGTCGCACCGGGGCGCTTCCGAGGTGGTGCCACCTGGGGCCCCAAAATTTCATCTCATGGGTAATGAGACTCCGGTCACGCAGACACCTCCGCCTTAAACGATAGAACTTGCGGTGAAACGGGCTGCATAAACAGCTGCTCGTGGTGATCGCAAAACATCACCAGACGTGCTATGAATATGTGATGAATTGAGATCAATGAAGGGTGGGGCATGGCTGAACCAAAACGCTCAGGTGGTCGCAGATCTTT
Organism: Neorhizobium huautlense; assembly: GCF_002968575.1. Lineage (GTDB taxonomy): Bacteria > Pseudomonadota > Alphaproteobacteria > Rhizobiales > Rhizobiaceae > Neorhizobium > Neorhizobium huautlense. The sequence goes on from NZ_PVBM01000037.1 coordinate 823, forward strand.
ATCTGCGGGGGTCGAAGACGCACTCAGGGCCCAGATCGAGGCAGGCTACTACGCGACCGGAGACAAGCTGCCTACCGAACCTGCGTTAACAGAAAAGTTCGGGGTAAGCCGGACTGTTGTCCGGGAGGCCATCGCTGCTCTAAGAGCCGACAATCTTGTCGAATCACGGCAGGGCTCGGGCGTATTTGTTGTAGGCCAGCGGCAGTCCGATACAGGTCTTCGTCTGTTTACAGGGGAGACCGACAAGATCTCTGATATCATCGAGGAGTTGGAGCTGCGCATCGGGATAGAGGTAGAGGCGGCAGGCCTTGCGGCAATGCGAAGCTCACCGGCTCAGGAGGCTGAAATCCAAACTCAAGTAGAGCGGTTTTCAAGTCTCGTTGCAGATGGGAAGCCGACGGATGAGGCCGACTTCCAGTTTCACATGGCGATTGCAGCGGCGACAAATAACGCCCGTTTCAGAACGTTCCTTGAGCATGTGGGCAGACGCATGATTCCACGTGTGAAGTTCCGGACCGTCATGGGCGGCGTTGACCCTCTGCCCAATAGGGATGCCCCGATACTCGAAGAGCATCGAGGCATCGCAGAGGCTATCCTCGCGCGAGATCCCGACCGGGCACGAGAGGCGATGCGACTGCATCTGGTGACAGGCATTAAGCGTTATCGCTCATTGACGTCATGGGGGAGCTCCCAAAAAAAGATGAGTTAGATTGACTCATCTCAAAAGTCGTCATATGACTTTTCCCATCGCAAAGCTCGCAGCGTGGGAGAAAGTTCGTTGTCCCCTGAAGAAATCAAATCGCGTGTAGGTTCTGGGCTTCTGTCCTTCCCAGTCACGCACTTCACCCCAGACTACAAGCTTAATCTTGATAGCTATCGACGTCACGTCGAATGGCTGTCCGGCTACGAGGCGGCCGCTCTTTTTGCTGCTGGCGGAACAGGCGAGTTCTTTTCCCTTTCGCCAACCGAAGTTGGTGAGGTGACGAGGGCCGCTAAGGACGTGTCCGGCAACGTGCCGATCATCGCGGGATGTGGGTATGGAGCGTCTCTTGCATTTGAGACCGCAGCGGTTGCAGAGAAGGCTGGTGCAGATGGGATCCTTCTGCTGCCGCATTATCTAACGGAGGCGCCGCAGGACGGGATTTACGCTCACGTTAAAGCCGTCTGCGATTCAACAGACCTCGGAGTAATCCTTTACAATCGTGCAAATTCCGTAGCCAACGCAGATACGGTCGCGCGCTTGGCGGATGCTTGCCCTAATCTGATTGGCTTTAAGGATGGCACCGGTAGGGTGGATCTCGTGCGGCATGTGACTGCCAAGCTGGGCGACCGGCTCACCTACATCGGTGGTATGCCGACACACGAACTTTTCGCCGAGGGTTTCAACGGCGTCGGCGTCACCACCTATTCCTCAGCCGTATTTAACTTCGTGCCCGAACTGGCCCAGCGGTTTTATCGCGCGATGCGTGCCGGCGATCGTCCGGCGATGGAAGATATTCTTCACACATTCTTCTTTCCCTTTGCGGCGCTTCGCGACCGAAAGGCGGGCTATCCGGTCTCCATTATCAAGGCGGGGGTCGATCTGGTTGGCTATACGCCAGGTCCGGTTCGTCCGCCGCTCGTCGATCTGACGGGTGAGGAACGGGAAATGCTGCAAGACCTGATCAACGGAGTTCGGATCTGACGAGAAGATGCGACGGGTGTCACAAGGACGGCACCCGTCCATGACCACGATTAAAATTTCATTGGTTCACTTTTGGGAGGAGTGCAGATGACTATCAATTCTTTTCGTATCATCGCTAGCGCCATGGTGGTGGCGGGTTTCGCCAGCCATGCCACGGCGCAAAACATGTCTGAAATCAATATCGTATTGCCGGAACAGCCGGCGAACCTTGAGCCCTGTGGTACTATTATCACCAATGTCGGCCAGATTCTGAGCCGCAACGTCGTCGAACCGCTGACGGTTATCGATCCCAAGAGCGGCCAGGCAACACCTGGCCTTGCCACTGAGTGGACGCAGACAGATCCGAACACCTGGCAGTTGAAACTGCGTGACGGCGTGAAGTTTCAAGATGGTGCGGCATTCAACGCCGAGGCGGTCAAATTCTCGATCGAGCGCATGACCGGTGGCAAGGTGAACTGCAGCAATATTGCCAAGTTCGGCGCCGCGAAACTCACCGTTGAGGCTGTCGATGACCTGACCGTCGAGATCAAGTCGGATACGCCGCAGCCGATCTTGCCGACACTGCTCAGCGTGGTCATGGTGGTGTCTCCGAACACGCCGGCAGATAAAGCGGTCAACGATCCGGTCGGCACGGGCCCGTTCAAGCTTGCGAACTTCACGCCGCAGACGGTCGTCTTGGAAGGGTTTGACGGCTACTGGGGCAAGAAGCCCGATATCACAAAAGCCACCTATGTCTGGCGCCCAGAATCATCAATCCGCGCCGCCATGGTCGAAACCGGAGAGGCCGACCTGACGCCGTCCATTGCGATCCAAGACGCAACCAATCCTGAAACCGATTTTGCTTATCTCAACTCGGAAACGACAGCACTGCGCATCGATGCTGGGTTTGCACCACTGGACGACGTTCGTATTCGCAAGGCGCTCAATCTTGCGATCGACTGGGAAGGACTTGCGCAGCTCTTTGGCGACGATACCAAGCGCGCATCGCAAATGGTTGTCGTCGGTATAAACGGCCATGACGATAAACTTGCACCATGGACGTTTGATGCCGAGCAGGCGCGCGCGCTGATTGCCGAGGCGAAGGCAGCCGGCGTTCCGGTCGAGACTGAGATCGAACTGATCGGTCGCAACGGCATCTATCCGAACGGGACGGAAGCCATGGAGGCCATGATGGCCATGTGGCAGGATGTCGGCTTGAATGTGAAGCTGACGATGCTGGATGTGAACGACTGGCTCCGTTATCTGCAGAAGCCCTTTCCTGAGGGTCGTGGCCCGAACCTGCTGCAGATGATGCACGACAACAACAAGGGCGACGCAGCTTTCACCATCCCGATCTTCTACACCTCGGAAGGCAGCTATTCGACGATCAGCGACCCCGCGCTGGATAAGGAAATCGCCGAGGCCATGGCTGCTACCGGAGAGGATCGCACCAACGGTTTCAAAGCGATCTTCAACAAGGTGCATGACGAGCTGGCTCTGGACATTCCGATGTTCCACATGATCGGCTACACCCGTGTTGGGACGCGGTTGGACTGGAAGCCGGATATCACCACCAATAGCGAGATTCCACTCGCAAATATCGGCCTCAAGAGCTGAGCGCTATAGATTTGGCGAGCGCTGAAGAGGTCTTCTGCGCTCGCCTGAACCCCAAGTGAAACCAGAGGTTCCGAATGATGCTCGGCTACATCGGACGGCGGGCGTATCACAGCATAATATCGCTGGTCGGTCTGCTGACACTCGTCTTCTTCCTAACTCGTCTGACAGGTGACCCCTCAGCCCTCTATCTGCCGCTCGATTCCAGCCTCGAGGCGAGAGAAGCGTTTGCGAGGTTAAATGGGTTGGACCAGCCTATTTATGTTCAATTTCTGCAATACCTGCAGAACCTGCTGTCATTGGATTTTGGTCAATCGCTACGTCGGAACCGGTCCGCCATTGATGTGGCGCTCGAAGCGTTTCCGGCCACGTTGAAGCTCGCTTTTGTCGCAATGGCATTGGCAACGACACTTGCGATCACCGTCGGCGCTTTGGCCGCCGCGCGGCCCCGCAGCATATTTGACCGTGTCGCCGGGCTTGTGTCGCTCGCCGGCGCCAGCACGCCTGACTTCTGGATCGCGATCGTCGGTATTCTCGTCCTCGCGGTTGGGCTTGGAGTTCTGCCAACCTCTGGCACTGGAACCGGTTGGCACTGGATTATGCCAATCGCAGTGCTGATGCTGCGTCCCTTCGGCCTTCTGGTGCAGGTGGTCCGCGGAACGATGATCTCAGCGCTTGCCTCGCCCTACATCAAGACTGCCCATGCGAAGGGCATGAAGCGCCACAAGATAATCTTCGGTCACGCCCTGAGAAATTCGCTACTTCCGGTGATCACAGTCGCGGGCGATCTGGCGACGGGATTGATCAATGGTGCCGTTGTTGTTGAAACGATTTTCGGGTGGCCGGGCATCGGCAAGCTGATGATCGATTCGATTATCCAGAGAGATTTCGCGGTCGTCCAATCGACAATACTCGTCACCGCCATCGCCATCTTCATCGTCAACATCGCGATCGATTTGCTGTATGTCATGCTCGATCCGCGCATTCGGTATTGAGGGAGGCGACAATGGCCGACATCACTTTACCATCCGTGAGGTCACCCGGAAATCTGCGGCAACTGGCGATCTACCTGGCGCGTGACAAGCTGGCGCTTTGCGCGGCGCTTTTTCTCATCGTGCTGCTTGTCTGCGTTCTTTTTGGGCCGCTATTAGTCGGTGACCTTGCTGGAAAGCTTGGGCTGAGGCAGCGCAACCTGGCACCCTTTTCACTGGAGCAAGGTTTCCTTTACGTCCTAGGCGCCGATACGCTTGGGCGCCCAATACTGGCCCGGCTGATTGTTGGCGCACAAAACACGCTCGGCATTGCCGCAGCAGCCGTCTTCTTCTCCATGGCGACAGGCGGTATGCTCGGCTTGATCGCCGGGTACTCCGAGCGCTGGTACAGCCATCTCATCCTGCGCCTTGCCGACGTGATCATGAGTTTTCCGTCGCTACTTCTGGCGCTGATAGTGCTTTACACGCTCGGTCCCAGCATCATTAACCTTGTGATCGTTCTGGCGATCACCCGCATGCCGATCTTCATCAGAACCGCACGCGCTGAAGTTTTGGAATTGCGCGAGCGTATGTTCGTCAGCGCGGCCCGCTCAATGGGGGCTAGTTCCGGCCGCATCCTGTTCCGGCACATCGCACCACTCGTGCTGCCAACGCTTGGAACGATCGCAGCGATCGATTTCGCAACCGTGATCCTGGCTGAATCCTCGCTCAGCTTCCTTGGCCTTGGCATTCAACCGCCGGATTTCACGTGGGGTGCAATGGTGGCCAACGGACGTGGTTATCTCGCCTCGGCTTGGTGGATCGCTTTTTGGCCAGGCTTGGCAATTTTGCTGACGACGCTTTCCCTGAATATTCTCGCCAGTTGGGCGCGGACCGTTGCGGATCCGCTTCAGCGCTGGCGCCTGCAATCGCTACGAAAGGCCTCTCGATGACCGCGTCGGACAAAGCCATCCTCACGATCGAGAACCTGACCGTTGACTTCCTCTCGGAGGGGGATCCGGCTCGTGCGGTCGACAACGTATCCTTTAACGTCTGCCCCGGCGAGACTCTGGTAATCCTCGGCGAAAGCGGATCGGGTAAGAGTGTGAGCACCGGAACTGTAATGGGACTCATCGATTGCCCGCCGGGTGATATTGTTTCTGGTGCGCTGCTGTTCGATGGCATCGACCTGACGGAACTCGATGAAGAAAGCCGGCGTGCGTTGAACGGGCGCCGTATCGCGATGATCTTCCAGGACCCGCTGGCTTACCTTAATCCTGTTTATACCGTCGGGCGACAGATCGCAGAGGTGTTCGAAGCCCATAGTGATAGCGATGTCGGCGACGTACGCGAGAGAGTCGCCAAGCTGCTCGAACGTGTCGGCATACCTGACGCGGGAAGGCGGATAGATTATTATCCGCATCAATTCTCCGGCGGACAGCGCCAGCGAGTCATGATAGCCATGGCGATCGCGCTGAAACCGGACATTCTCATCGCCGATGAGCCCACCACGGCGCTTGATGTCAGTGTACAATCTCAGATCCTGGAGCTGCTCGGCGACCTGCAGCGCGAAACCGGCATGGCACTCATCATGATCACGCACGACCTTGAGGTCGCCGCTGCCATGGCCGACCGCATCATTGTCATGAACGGTGGCAAGGTGGTTGAGAGCGGGAAGGCGCAGGATGTCTTCACCAACCCTGTCCATGCCTATACCCGCCGACTGATGACAGCTCTGCCTCACCGCAGTCCGACGACTGAGCCAACTCCGTCCGCGGAGGTCCAGGGCGAAATTTTGCTGAAGGTTGAGAACTTGAGCAAGCACTACGTTCTCGGCGCCGGCTCTTTCTCGCCGAAGCGGGAATTCAGGGCCGTGGACGATGTCAGCTTCACTGTCCATCGCGGCGAAACGGTCGGTATCGTTGGCGAGTCCGGCTCAGGCAAGTCGAGTATTGCCCGCATGCTGCTCAGACTGGACGAGCCGACATCAGGCAGAGCGCTGTTTGCAGGCGAAGATATCTTTGCGTTAGAGGGCAGGGCGCTGAACGGCTTCCGCCGACGCGTGCAAATGGTGTTTCAGGATCCCTTCGGATCGATGAACCCGCGGATGAACGTGCGCTCGATCATTTCGGAGCCTTGGGCAATTCATCGCGACATTCTGCCTAAAGCACGGTGGAACGACAGGGTCGTGGAACTTCTGGAGCTCGTTGGCTTAAAGGGCGAACACGCCGACCGCCATCCCCACCAGTTTTCCGGCGGTCAGCGGCAACGCATCGCGATTGCACGCGCGCTCGCCAGCGAACCGGAACTGATCGTGTGCGATGAGGCCGTATCAGCGCTCGACGTATCGATCCAGATGCAGGTCATCGGTCTTTTAGCCGATCTGCGAAGTCGGCTGGGACTGTCTTACGTTTTCATCACGCATGACTTGCCGATCGTACGGGAGTTTGCTGACCGGATAATGGTGATGCAGCAAGGCAAGGTCGTAGAAGACAGCAACACGGAAATGCTCTTCAACAGCCCCAGCCACCCCTACACGATGTCGCTTCTAAACTCGGTGCCAAGGCCGAAATGGGCACGATAGATGGCCGTTCGAATGGGGTCGGCGGTAGCGGGCGTCGCACATATGCGGTCAGCGTCGAACGGCCCGCTCACGGCGATGAACGAGCTGCCGAGGAAAGGAAACCCCTGTAACCATCCATCAGAACCTGATTGCCGGCGAATGGGTCGGTACGGAAGGCGTTGAGAACCTCAACCCGTCCAACACCCATGATGTGGTCGGCGTTTATGCCCGTGCCGAGAATGCCAAGTCCGCCATCGCGGCCGCAAAGGTCGCTTTCCCGGCATCGTCCCCCTTTGGGCATTCTAGAGCGCCATTCGATCCTGAAGAAGACCGCCGACGAGATCCTTGCCCGCAAGGAGGAGCTCGGAAAACTGCTCGCGCGGGAAGAGAGCAAGACGCTGCCGAAGCGATCGGCGAAACCATCCACGCTGCGCAGATCTTTGATTTCTTTGCCGGTGAGGTCCTGCCGGGAAGCGGCTGGATCGCCACCGCCCGCGATCTAGCCTTCATCGACCGCCTCTGGCGTCAGTGGTCGCCCGGCTTCTCGCTCGATCCTGCTCTCAAGGCGGAGCTACACGAGCACCTGCGGCGAGCATGCCCGCGCCTTAAGTACTATCGGGCGATGCTGCGGTACGTCGGACTTCCTGCAAATCATTCTTGAGCGCATGGACGCGGCTGACCAGAATGCCGCCACCTTGCGTCGGGCACTGGTTACCGGAGGTCCCTTCCTCCCGAACCTTAGGGAGGTATGCGGTCCGGGGCATCGAAGCACGTCAGTGTTACGGCACGGCGGAGCTCGGCCTGACCGCTTACGAAACCGCTGGCGCTTCAGATGGCATGGTCACGGACGAACATGTGCTTGTGGAGATCGTCGGTCCAGGCACAGGTGATCCGGTGGCGCCGGGCGAGGTGGGTGAGGTGCTTGTCACGACTTTCAACCCGACATCCGTTGATCCGTTTTGCAACCGGCGACCTTTCGGCGGAAATGCCCGGACCGTCTCCTTGTGGGCGTACCTCACTGCGCTTGAGAGGCTGGATGGGGCGTGCCGACCAGACGACGAAGATCCGCGGGATGTTCATTCATCCGTCGCAGGTAGCCCGTATCATCAAATCGCATGATACAATTGGCAGGGCACGGCTAGTGGTTACGGAAGACGAAGGGCATGACCAGCGGACACTGCATGTTGAATATTCGGGCGAGGCCAATGGTCTTGCGAACATTCTGGCGAACGCCATCCGAGCCGAATGCAGGATTCGCGGCGCAGTCGTCATCGAACGGCCGATGAACTTCCCAACGACGGCAAGGTCATTGACGACCGTCGCTCTCTGGGCGTGTGATGACATTTTCACTGCCTTAGCTGAAGGATCCGTTGCACACGCCCCCCATGCATTGGCACACAGGTAAATTTGCGCTTGCAGGCGGGCGAGCGCAGTGAATGGCGTCCTGCATTTTGGGGCCAGTGCGAGGATTGAGGATTGACGGGATCCCCGATGCATCGATAGTGGCTGCTCGCGCCTAATCACCGTTCCAAAATTGTCCATGAGGGCGTTGCCCATGCCCGACGGGACAATGTGCTGTTAGAGGGTTGGCGCTCGGCCGAGATCGAGAGCTTGCGCCAATGCACGCGCTAGGGTCAGATGTCGCCGACAGCTCGCCACAGGGCGTCGAAGGTTCTGGCTTTTGCTTTTTTCAGATGTGCCTTAAGCTTTGCGAATGCCATTTCGATGGGGTTGAGGTCGGGGCTGTATGGGGGCAGGAAGAGAAACCATGCACCCTTGTTTCTGAGGCATTGCGCCGCCTTTGCGCTCTTGTGAACGGCAAGATTGTTGAGGATGACGATGTCGCCCTTTTGCAGGGTCGGTGCAAGCTGGTCTCTACATAAATATCGAAGGCTGCTCGGTTCATGGCTTTGTCGATGATCTAGGGAGCGGTCAGCCCGTCGCATCGCAGTGCTGCGATGAAGGTCAGCGTGCCCCAATGACCGAAAGGAGCATGCACTTTAAGACGTTCTCCCTTGCGGCTTCGTCCACGCAGACGTGTCATCTTTGTGGTGACCGAGGTTTCGTCGATAAAGACCAGGCGGCCGGGCTGATTGCGCATGCGGGGCTGGCGGGACTGCCGCCATCTGTGCCGGGCTTTGGCGACGTCAGCGCGTTCGCATTGCGACGCCAGCAGCGCTTTTTTATACCACACCGGCATAGAAACCGGGAAAGTACTGCCGGGTCGGCCTTCATCGTGTGTTCTTCAAGAAGCCGCACCGCCAGTTCAGGCATGGTGATGTCGGACTGCCTTTCTACCGTGCCGACCAGGAAGTCTTCGAACGCGGCAAGCCGTCCGCCACGGGGACGACCCTGCCGACCGGGGGACAGCGTACCGTGTTCGGCAACACGCTGCAGCAGCTTCACCGCGAAGCTGTCGCTGACACCAAAACGACGGGCCGCTGCCCGACGGGTATAACCCGCCTCGACATAGGCGACGACACGCGAAGGAAGATCCGATGAATATGACTTGGCCATGGAGCACCTCCTGGCCAAGTGAATCACGATCACATCCTATGGGGGATCCAAAGATTCAATGTTCAAATCCCACGCTCTAAACCCGGCCCCGTTCGTCGCTGCGGTGCACTCCGTGCTGTCAATGGGACTACCGTTATACGCGACGATCAAGAGGCGAGGAATCCGTAGGTGCCGGCTCGAAGCGAACCTATTTTCTGGCGATGGCCGCGCAATAGGACGTTCCCCATAAGGCTCGGCATCAAAGATCACATCCAGGTCGGTGGCTAGGCTGAAAGCCTTGGTACGAGACGCCCGTGCAACGAAACTGTTTCTGCCGCGCGTCTTCCAGTGATCATTGCCACTATCATGTCGACCATCTCACTCATGGGTTGTTCATAAGAGGTCAGATCATAAGCGGGAGCAGCGGCAGGCTCGATATTGTCGAAACCGACAATCGCCAGATCTTCAGGAACGCGAAGGCTAAACTCGCTTCGGGCCACATCCATTGCACCAAGCGCCAGAATGTCGTTTTCGCACATCAGCACATCGACTCGCGACGAGGACGGCGTATTATTTAGATAAGCGCGGGCCGCCTCGCCGCCGGCCTCCGCGCTATAACGCGACGCAGACAGTTCAACGATCCCTTCGACGCCCTTCTGCTTCCAGAGGTTCACATAGTGATGCCGCCGACCGAGCGCGGTCGAAAGAGTCTTTACGCCGGTCATAAAGCCCGGGCGGCGATATCCTTTCTCCGCCAAGTAATCAACCACTTCACAAATGGCTCGCTCCGTATTGCAGCCGATGGCGGGAACACCGGCGATCTGACTGTCTCGCGCCAGAACGAACATGGCCGGCAGGCCAGGGCCGAGCCGCCGATCGGTCAATGTTTCTTCGCGAAAGGCTGTGCCAAACAATATTACGGCATCGAACTGCCGCTGGTCGGCGTTAATTAGAGCGTGAATGTGATCGAAGTGCCGATTGATATTGATCAAGACAGTCAACAGACCTTCTGCCTGCAGACGCTCCGTTAGCATCTCTAGCACCGGGAGCTTGTGAGGATTGGCAAAGTCGTCGACGAAGACGGCGACTTGATGCGTGGTGTTCGTCGCGAGGCTGCGGGCCAGCAGATTGGGGGAGTAATTCAGATCTTCGGCGGCGCGCAGCACTTTTTGACGGCTGGCGTCCGTAATGGAAGCGCCTGGCGTAAACGCGCGGATGACCGTCCACTTTGACACGCCGGCAGCTTCCGCCACCTCTTTAGCCGTTGCTCGTTTGCGCATGATCGCCTCCTCCTCCTATGGAATTAATATTTCACAAAAAAATAAAATGGAATGGATACTTGATTCCTCGCGACAATAAAGTAAATTTGGCGGTGGTGCTACCGGGTGCAAGTGGAGTTGCTACCGGTAGCATTAGGAGGTCCGCATTGTGCGGACTATTTCGGGAGGGAAATATGAAATTTGGTGTGAAATCGCTGTTGGCCGGCGTCGCATTTGCCGCGGCAGTCGTCGGCGCTTCTACAGTTGCCAATGCTGCTGACGTGCGCATCGTGGCGGTCACCCACGGACAGGCCAATGATCCTTTCTGGTCGGTCGTAAAGAACGGCGTCAGCTCTGCGGCTAAAGACCTGGGCGCCGACGTCGATTACCGCGCGCCGGAAACTTTCGATATGGTGTCGATGAGCCAGCTAATCGATGCCGCCATCAATCAGAAGCCAGATGGCCTCATTGTCTCCATCCCCGATGCTTCCGCGCTCGGGCCGTCTATCAAGAAAGCCGCCGCGGCCGGTATTCCGGTGATTTCTATTAACTCCGGCTCCGACGTTTCAAAAGAGTTGGGAGCGCTTTTGCACGTCGGACAGGACGAATACACGGCTGGCAAGGCTGCTGGCGCCAAGCTGCAGGAGCTCGGCGGCAAGGAAGGCCTGTGCGTGAACCAGGAAGTCGGAAATGTTTCGCTGGATCTCCGCTGCAAGGGCTTTGCAGATGGTTTCGGCGGCAAGGTTACGGTGCTGCCGGTCAGCAACGATCCGGCCGATGTGCGAGCGAAAGTCAAGGCGGCGCTCAGTTCCAACTCCGCCGTCGACACGGTTATGGGGCTTGGTGCCAGCACAGCGGGCGAGCCGGCTTTGGCAGCCGTCGAGGATGTCGGTATGGCGGGCAAGGTCAGGGTGGCAACCTTCGATCTTTCTGCCGACTTCCTGAAGGCAGTAGCTGACGGCAAGGCGGCGTTCGCGATCGATCAGCAGCAGTTCCTCCAGGGCTATTTGCCGGTCGTATTCCTGGCCAATTATGCCAAGTACGGGCTCATCCCCGGTGGCAACGTCCCGTCAGGCCCCAATCTGATCACCAAGGATAAGGCCGCCCAAGTGGTCGATCTTTCCGCCAAGGGCATCCGCTAACGAGATTGCCGAAAGGCATCCTCCCCAAACCTCCTCCTCCATGGGGGAGGAGGTTTGGGCTGACAGGGGCGCTGCAGTTTAGCGCCATCGCTATCCAATTACTGTGGGAGGAACTATGGCTTTGCTCGAGCAGAAAACGACGGCCGCCCAGAAAGTCGATGAGCGCATCAAACCGGTTAGCCTTCTGACGCAATTGATGCGCAGACCCGAGCTTGGGGCCGTGGCAGGTCTTATTCTGGTCTTGGTCTTCTTCTTTCTCACGGCAGATCCGACGATGTTCTCGCTTGCCGGTCTGATGACCATCATGGCGCCGGCGTCGCAATTGGGAATTCTCGCAATCGCGGCGGCACTGCTGATGATCGGAGGCGAATTCGATCTCTCGATCGGCTCAATGGTTGCCTTTGCAGGGCTGGTCTTCGGCGTCCTCCTGACGAACTTCGGGCAGCAGCTCGCCGTCGCCATCGTCCTAACGATGCTTTTTGCCGCGTTTATGGGTGCGATCAACGGCCAGATCGTCATCCATACGCGCCTTCCATCCTTCATCGTCACCTTGGCCTTCCTCTTCATTCTCCGGGGTCTGACGCTCGTCGGTCTGAAGTGGGCAACCGGCGGCTCCACCCAGCTTCGTGGCATCGGCGAGCACGTCAAAGACAGCGCTTCGCTCGCCATCTTCTCCGGCGATGCGCTGAAGGATGCCTTTGTCTGGCTTGCGGATCAGGATCTAATCGACAAGTTTCCGAACGGCATGCCGAAGGTCTCGGGGATCCCGGTGTCTGTGCTATGGTTCGCAGCGCTTGCCTTGCTTGCAACCTGGGTCCTCTTGCGTACCCGCATGGGCAACTGGATCTTTGCCGCCGGCGGCGATCCCAATGCGGCGAGAAATTCCGGGGTTCCGGTTCACCGCGTCAAAACCGGCCTGTTCGCATTGACGGCATGCGCGGCCGCTCTCGTCGCCATCATCACCGTCCTCGATGCCGGCTCAACGGATGCGCGGCGCGGTTTCCAGAAGGAATTCGAGGCGATCATCGCCGCCGTTATCGGCGGGTGTCTCCTGACGGGCGGCTATGGCTCTGCTATTGGCGCCTTCTTCGGCGCGATCATCTTCGGTTCGGTGTCCATCGGCCTCACCTACACGAAGTTCGACTCCGATTGGTTTCAGGTATTCCTCGGCTCGATGCTGCTCCTGGCCGTTCTCTTCAACAATTTCATCCGCCGCAAAGTTACGGGGGAACGCTGATCATGGCTAATACGAAGGGCCCCATTATCCAGGTAACGGACATTGTCAAACACTATGGGTCGGTGATTGCGCTGAACGGTGTGTCGATGCATGTGTCAGCAGGCGAGGTGCTTTGCCTGCTCGGCGATAATGGCGCGGGCAAGTCCACGCTGATCAAGACGCTGTCAGGCGTCGTGCGCCCGAGCAGCGGCCAGTTTCTGGTGGAAGGCGAGCCTGTCAATTTTACGAGCCCGCGTGCTGCATTGGATGCAGGGATCGCCACTGTCTATCAGGATCTCGCGATGATCCCGCTGATGTCGATTACTCGTAATTTCTTCATGGGCCGGGAGCCACTCAAGGGTTTTATCCCATTTCGCCACGTCGACTTCAAACACTGCAATGAGGTCACGCGCGAAGAAATGCACAAGATCGGCATCGATGTTCGTGATCCTAACCAGGCAGTGGGCACGCTTTCGGGCGGCGAGCGTCAGTGCGTTGCGATCGCCCGGGCCGTTTATTTCGGCGCAAAGGTTCTCATTCTCGACGAGCCAACCTCGGCGCTCGGCGTGGCGCAGACTTCGATGGTCCTGAAATACATCCACCAGGTTCGCCAGAAAGGGCTAGGTGTCATCTTCATCACCCACAACGTCCGCCACGCCTATGCGGTCGCCGACCGTTTTACCATCCTCAATCGCGGCCAGACGCTCGGCACTTATGCCAAGTCGGATATCACCATGGATGAGCTGCAGAACCTCATGGCCGGCGGCAAGGAACTGCAGCAACTTTCCGAGGGGCTCGGCGGAACGATTTAGCCGTCTGATGCATCATGAGCGGTCCTCAGTCACCGTCTTGAGGCGGCCGCCCTTCCTTTACGCAAAAACGATGGAATGCGACCATGAACGATCGGACACGAAATGCTGCAACCTCTTTCCCGCTTGCCGCCTGCGCGGAGATGCTTTGGCGCGACAAGCCGATTGAATGGCGTGCTTCGCGCCTGAACGAAATGGGTTTTGGCGTTGGTCTTTGGAATTGGCCGGAGCACGATCTCAACAGGTTGGAAGCGACCGGCGCGACCTTCACGATCATGAACGGCTATCTCACTGGCCGCCTGACCGATGACGAGGGTGCCGCCGAGCTTCTCAGGACGGCGCGTGAGACCGCGCAGGTTGGCAAACGGCTCGGCGTCCAGCGGCTCAACCTCCATGGTACGGGCTTGGGAGATGGGGGGCTGCCCGCTCAGCCGATCGAAGTCGTCACGGGCGCGATGTGGTTGAAGGCGCGCGACACCCTCTGCCGCGTTGCCGACATGGCGGAAGAGGAGGGCGTCACATTCACGCTCGAGAACCTCAACCTGCCGGTCGATCATCCGGGCGTTCCCTTCGGACGGGCAGAAGACACGCTGGCGCTGGTCTCAAGCGTCAATCATCCGAGGCTCCGTCTCAATCTTGACCTCTACCACGCCCAGATTGGCGAGGGAAACCTTATAGAGCTTTGCCAGAAATGCCTACTGTGGATCGGCGAAATCCAGGTGGCCGATGTACCCGGCCGCTACGAGCCAGGTACGGGCGAGGTCAATTGGAACGGCATCGCCAAGGCGTTGGACGCCATGGGCTATTCCGGCCCGGTGGGCATGGAGGCCTGGGCCTCCGGCGACGAAGAGACGGCGCTTGATCGCTTTCGCGAAGCCTTCACCGTCTGAACGGCCTGGCAATCAACACTTATACTTAATGGAGAAAAATCGATGATCAGGTTTGGAGTGATCGGCGCCGGCCGCATAGGCAAAGTTCATGCAGCGACTATTGCGGCCAACCCGAAGGCAAAGCTTGCCTATGTGGCGGATGCCTTCAAGGACTCGGCAGATGCGTTGGCCGCGCAGACGGGCGCCGAGGTCCTCGGCGCGGAGGACGTCATCAGCTCAGCGAATGTCGATGCGGTCCTAATCGCGACGCCGACGCCGAGCCACGCCGATCTGATCGAGGCAGCCTCCAGAGCCGGCAAGGCGATCCTTTGCGAGAAGCCGGTCTCCCTGTCGGTCGAGCGCATCAATGCCTGCCTCGATGTGGTCGAGAGGAACAATTCGACACTGATGATCGGCTTCAATCGCCGGTTCGACCCGAATTTTGCGAATGTCGAAGCGCGCCTGCGCCGCGGCGATATCGGTGAGATCGAGATCGTGACGATCACCAGCAGGGATCCCGCGCCGCCGCCGCCCGAATATGTGAAGTCTTCAGGCGGCCTCTTCCGGGACATGATGATCCATGATTTCGACATGGCCCGCTTCCTGATGGGCGAGGAGTTCGTCGTCGTAAACGCGCTCGGATCGTCTCTCGTCGACAAGGCGATCGGAGCCGAGGGCGACGTGGATACCGCCGCGGTGCAGATGCAGACGGCCTCCGGGCGCATTGCGGTCATTACCAATTCGCGTCGCGCGACATACGGCTACGACCAGCGCATCGAAGTCCATGGCGCCACAGGCATGCTGGCGGCAAAAAACATTCAGGCAACGAGCGTGGAGCTGTCCAACGCGAGCGGCATCAGTGGCGATCCGGTCCAGTATTTCTTCCTTGAACGATACGCGCAGGCCTACGCCCATGAGATCAATGCCTTCATTGAAGCGATCGACAGGGGCGATCGGTCACCCAGACCGAGCGGTCTTGATGGTCTGCAGGCCCAGAAATTGGCGGAAGCGGCGACTTTGAGCTGGCAAACCCGTAGGCCTGTGACGGTCGATTGAACATCGCGAGGATGGAGTCCGGTTCGCGTGCAATTCGGACGGACCCATTGCCGCACCTATTCCCTGCAATGCGATGCCCGCGCCTGGGCTGCCGGATATACACTCGTCGGATCATGGAGCTTTCGATGCCAGACATATTTCCGATAGGAGATCGACAATCGCTAACCCTTGAAGATTGTAAGCATCTTATTACTAAGGGGCACGTCGTGCTTCCCGGTCAGTTGGAGAAGGTGGCCGTGCGGATGTTTGAACAGCCTGAGCTGATAGCTTTCCAAAGCGCCGCTGCGGTCGCTAAAAAATGCGGCGTGTCGCAAACGACAGTTGTGCGGCTTGCTTACCATCTGGGGATTGGATCATACCGCAGGTTAAAGAAACTCTGCGGCAATTATATCCTGGAGCATACCAGTAGATCCCGATAGTCAAATCTGGAAGCCTCTAGAAATCGTGATTTCACAGTTCTCAACGGTGTTATCGGATCGCGTGGGCCAATGTCGCTTCGGCCCAGATACGCGATGGCGTCGATCTGGAATGGCTTGTAACCGGAAGCCTCCAGGTTACTGACCAAATGCCCAACCTCGTTGCCGAGGTAGTGACCAGTTTCCGCATCAATGAGCACCAGGCGTTTGCGGGAGGGCTTCGCGGCCGCCTGCCACGGTTCCGGCATCTATATCGCGTCGTCCATTCCCGAGGGAGCAGCGCGCATCGTTCATCGGGTGCATGTAGTGCACAAGCGACCCGCCGCGGCGTCTGGGCTGCGGCCACCGTTATCCTTACACGCGGGCCAAGCCTCGAGCCGCAGAAGGCGCTGCCATTCGTCACCGGGCGCATCGCCATAACGAGCGCACGGCGCGGTTCCTGAACTGTATTGCTGTCAGGCACATGAACTATGCCTTCGAAGATTATGGCGATATTCAGGGCGAGAGGTCACTGCGGATCGCGATTAGCGTCCATCTCGTCGTCTCGCTCGGTGTACGCTGGATCATCGAGGACGGCTACGACAGCCAATTCCGCAACCAGGCCCACCCGATCGCCTCGCTGCATGGCCTAGATCAGGCGGGCCGCGTCCTCTACACTGGCACCTTCAGCAAGGCGCTGCTACCGAGCCTTCGCATCGGCTATCCTGTGGCCCGCGCCGATCTCGTGCCGGCCTTTTGCGCCGTGCGGCCCGCCGTCGACCGCTCCCCGCCGAGCTCTCGGCAACGTGTGATAGCCAATTTTCTGGAAGAGGGCTATTTTCCGGTGCATCTACGGCGCCTGAGGGAAAGACTCAGGGCCTCGCGCGATATGATGGCCGGGTTTCTGGCCGAGCGGCTGGCGGACCATGTGGCGGTGCTGCTGCCGGATCAGGGCATCAACCTAACGGTCAGGAGCACGGGCAGCTGGGACGATGTTACAGATGTCTGCGCTGTGGCGCTGAAAAAGGGTGTCGTTGTGATACCGCTATCGAGGATGAATGTAGTTTCGACGAAACGGTCACGGCTGCTGCTTGGGTTTCCGGGCTTTCCGAGGAGGAGGCGGATATAGGGACGCGGGTACTTTCGGAGGTGTTCAAAGGGAAGGAATTCGCCGACAGCTGCCCTTAACTTGGTAAAGAATCTCGCTGTTGCGTTTCGCGAGGGCGAAAGTTCGATCCAAAAGAGGGACTATGTCTTCTTGACCTGGCTACCTAAACAAGCGCCTGCGAGGCGCGGGCGGATTGAGCCGCCATGACTTCTATTACGAATGTCGGTGACGGGGAGGGCAGAGGACGGAAGCTGCGGCTCGATACCCATCAAGACCTCGACGGGAACTCACGATCTACTCGTGGTGATCAGGTGCAAGGCAGAATTGCCCCTTGTAACCGCTGCCGCTGACAGCTTGCGATCGAATGTCGCCAGCTGGCCACCACGCGCCTTGGCTAGCGCAAGCAAGTAGGTATCAGTTACCTGTCCCGGTGTTAGAATCTTTGTGGGAGCGATATCACCTGATCCAACAAGGCTCACATCGTCCGGCCAAAAACTGTGGCCGGGGAGAGAGCGCAACTTGCGGACGATCTCCGTCACGAGTGCCGGTGAACCAGGAGAGTTAGGATATTTGGGGTTGCCGACAATCCGGATGACACCATTTTCGGTAATCGGGCAGGTAGCCCACGCGACCTGACCCATCGCAGTGAACCACTCGTGCGCATCATCATGAGCTACATGGCCCGGATCAATTAAGGCAATCAGAACATTGACGTCGAGCAGGAAAGTCACGGCAGTTCGTCACGCAAGGCGTTCACGATGTCGAGCGTCACTGGCGGCGCATCTGGCCGAACTGACAGGAGAGGAATGCCATTGCGTTGACCGCTGCGGGGCGGTCGGCGCAGAGAACGTCTCGCCAGCTCAGAAATGACCTCGCCGACGCTCCGGTGCTGCTGGGTTGCCATCGCTTTTGCGGCGATCAGGACATCGTCGTCGATGGTCAAGGTCGTTCTCATATCTGCCTCATCGCGCATCAATCATCACACATCATATAAAGCAGGCGGTCGGCCTTCTCAAGGTGAACAGGACACACTATTGCGCCAAATTGTTCACCGGGAAAACCTGGTAACCGGGAATATTGCCGCGACGGCCGGAAACCAGCCGACATCTCCGTAAATGCCGCTGGTTTCGTCTCCGCCGCATCTAAAACTTCGTCACGCCCGGATGTTGCCGACAAGCCCAGCCTGCGCGTTTAGCCAATGAGGCTCCAAATTTGACAGGCGCCGGCGGTGATGACGTAGACGTCGTCGCGCCGGTAGTGGCGCGGCGAAGCCACGCTCCGACCAGTCAGACCTCGGATCGCGCTTATCCAGGTCTACCCGGCGAGCTCGTGCTGCCGCGATGACAAGCGGTCAAGGTAGAGGGGGTTGGGGTGCCTGCGTCTGATTCGGTAAACCGCTGCCGGAGGAAGATTGGCGAGCGTGCCGCCGATCCTTTCCGCCTCGAGCCCGAGATGATTCAGTAATCTCAGCGGAACCGGACAACGCGGGCCGTAGGTGAATTGATAGAAGGCGGCGTCCGGCTTCAACTTGTTAAATGCACCGGTCAGGATCGCAATCACCTTACGCGGCGGCATCGACAACACTGGTAGCCCGCTGACCACGGCGCCAGCGGGCCTTCCTTCGAAGAGTTCAACCGTACGCAGGCGAGCGGCATCCATCCAAAGCGTACGTGCTCCCGGGTAATGGAAATGGAGCGCGGCGGCGAACTCGGCCTCGAACTCGATCAGCGCGAGGTCTTCCTCTCGGACACCACGGGCGAGGAGGTTGCGTGTAAATGCACCCGTGCCGGGGCCGAGCTCGATCACCGGCCCGGTGTCGCGCGAGATTTCGGAGGTGATAAGGCTGGCCAGCGCCTGTCCCGAGGGCGCGACGGCGGCGACCCGCAAAGGATTCCTGAACCAAGCCCGGAAGAAGCCGAACGTCTCGGCCATACGCTGTTGTTTCATTGGAAATGACCTCGAAGATGTTTTTGGTTCCCGGCATGGTTCGATGGCGGGCCGCTGTCAGGCGTGATCAGGTTTCGCATAGCGCCGCGCCCGGTCTACGGCTGCGAACCCGTCGCGCAAGCCAGACCAGGATTGCCTCCGCAAGCAGCAGGCCGCCCAGGGCTGCCAAAGCAAGGACCGTTATGTTCCCTGTCTCAATCGAGTGCGAAGCGTAATAACCGAGGCCGATGAACAGGCCATTCCAGACCGCGACGCCGGCCGCCGAGGCGACCATAAAGCCGCTGGAGTTTCCACGAAAAAGGGCAGCGAAGGCGGGAGCGAACAGCCGGACGGTCGGCACAAGCTGGAGCGCGAAGGCAAGCGTGGTCTGGTTCCGGCGGAACGAGGCGGTCCGGTGCTCGACGCGATCTGCCGACATCCCGAAGATACGGCAAGCTCTGTTCAGAAGTCGGGCGGATCTTACGGTGCCCAGCAGCCGGAAAGAATAGAATAAGGCCGCACAGCCGAACATGCTGCCAGCGACAGTTGCAAGAAAGCCTGCCAGCAGCGGCCAGGCCTCATCCGCTGCGCCGATGCCGATCGCCAGCAGCAGCCCGTAGGATGGGATGACGGGCACGAAGCGCTCGGCCAGTGCAATGGCGAAAAGACCAACAAGCCCATAGGCGCCTATCCACGCCATGATTGCTGCTACCGGGTCAAAATCCATAAGCGATTCCTCTTTGATCGATGGCTGGGCAGTGTTAGCCGGATGTGGAGAATGCTCTCTCAGGCGAGATGAGCCACCGGAGGCGCCCGGTTTTCGCGACGCGCCACCGGTGGTTCCAGAGGCCGCCCGCAGGTCGACATTATCAGTGACGGCTCTCGTCGGATCGCAGGGCAGGGGCATCCCTGATCCGAGACGAGTACACACGCCTCACGTTGCGACGGGAGGCAAGACGGTCCGTGTTCGGCGTTCGCCGATGGTCTCGGTGACGGCCAGCGGCAGCGAACGTATCCGTCGGCCCGTGGCTGCATGGATGGCATTGGCGATCGCGCCTGCGACCGGCACCACGCCCGGCTCGCCCACGCCAGAGGGCGGCTCCGTGCTTTCCATGATTGAGACCTCTATCTCGGGTGCGTCGGCGATGCGCTGCATTGGGAAATCGTGGAAGTTGGATTCCACCACCGCGCCGGCATCGAGCGTGATTGCGCTTATCAGCGCCGTGGTCAGTCCAAAACTGATGCCGCCCTCCATCTGCGCGACGACGGCGTCCGGGTTGATCACCAGGCCAGCGTCGATTGCGCAGACGATGCGGTTCACCCGGACTTCGCCGTTCGCGGCCACCGTCACCTCCGCCACCTGCGCCACAACGCTGCGATAGCACTCCTCGATGGCGATGCCGCGGCCCTGGCCCGGTCGCAGGGCAGTGCCCCACCCGGCCATCTCAGCCACACGGTTCATCACCGCAAGATGCCGGGGCTTGTCGCGCAGGAGCGCCCGACGATAGGTAAGCGGGTCTGCTCCCGCGCGCTGGGCGCATTCGTCGATGAAGCTCTCCGTGAAGAAGGTGTTGAACGAGAAGCCGTTCGACCGCCAGAAGTGAATCGGCATATGGCTGGGCACATGCTGACTGCGCACCCGCCGGTTCGGAATGGGGTAGTGCAGCTTGTCCAGCCCCTCGACCGACAGACGATCCCCGTCCGGGCCGGGCGTGAAGGGTAGGTTGCGGCTCGCGATCCCCTGGGTAATCGATTGCGCCGCGACCAGCGCATCATATGCAACCGGCAGGCCGTCCGGCCCGAGGGCGGCGCGCAGCCGCGCGGCGGCGTGGCTACGAAAAAGACCGCGGCCGATGTCCTCCTCGCGCGACCAGATCAGCTTGACCGGCCGGCCGCGGTGCCGCGCCGCGAGGAAGGCCGCCTCGGTCACCACATCCTGATCACTGCGCCGGCCGAAGGCGCCGCCATTCATCGTGATGTTGCAGGTCACCGAAATCGGTTCGACGCCCGCCAGCCCGGCGCCTCGGGCAGCGCCCCGCCGGACGGCCATCGGCGATTGCGACGAGACCCATGCCTCTGCGGTCCCGTCGTCACGGACGAGTACCGTCGCATTGATGGGTTCCATGCAGGCATGGGGAAGGAATGGCACGGTGTAGTCGGCTTCTATCACCGCCGAAGTGACGGCGTCGGCGATCACGGAAGCCGCGTTACCGTCGTTGATATGCTCGTATGGGGTCGTGCTTTCGAACGCGGACCGAAGTCGCGCGGACATCTCGGCGCTGCTGACACTGTCCGCATCGGTTGAGGTCCAATCGATTTCGAGGAGACGCGCGGCCTGCTCGGCCTGCCACCAGGAACCGGCGACCACTGCCACCTTCCGCCCATCGATGACCGTCACGTCCGTGATGCCAGGCTGGGAACGCACCGCGGCCTCGTTTGCAATGCGAGCCACCTGCGCGCCAAAGACGGGCGCATGGCGAATGGCGGCGTAGATCATGTGGGGCAGGGTGACGTCCATGCCAAAGACAGGTTCGCCGCGAATCTTGGCAGGTATATCGACCCGAGGCTGCGACCGGCCGATGATCCGCCATTCGGAGGTGGGTTTTAGTGCGGGATGATCGGGTGGCGGCAACAGGGCGGCCTCGTGAGCAAGCTCGCCATAGGACAGGCGCCGGCCGGAAGCCGCGTGACGGACAAACCCGTCGCCGGTGGCAAGCTCCATGGCCGGCACATTCAGTCGAGCCGCCGCCGCCGCCAACAGCATGTGGCGGGCCGACGCTCCGGCGACGCGCATTGGGTGCCACATACCCATGGTCGAGCCTGACGCGCCGGTGGCGATGAAGCCCAGTTGCCCCAGCACGCGGCGACCCACCCAGACAGCGGGTCCCGACGCTTCCTCCGGACGGATCTGAAGGACGTTGAACCAGGTCGAATAGGCTGGATGCGCCTCCGTCGGGAAAACTACGCTGATGCGGTCGTCGAATGGGATGTCCAGTTCCTCCGCCACCACCATGGCAAGTCCTGTATGGATGCCCTGGCCCATCTCGGTTTTCGGCACATTGACGACCACCCGGTTGTCCGGATGAATGACCACGAAGGCGTTGAGCACGGCTCGCTCGCCATCCAGATGGCCATCCAGCCCATCGACATCGACGCTGGCGAGATAGCCGACACCGCCGACAGCGGCGACAAGGACGGTGCCGCCAAGGGCTGCGCCGGTGAGCAGGAAACCGCGACGGGAGAGAAAACGAGGCATGACGGTCTCCTCAGCGCTCGGCCAGCAGGGCGGCGGCGCGATGGATCGCGCGGCGGATGCGCGGATAGGTACCGCATCGGCAGATATTGGTGATTGCCTCATCGATCTCGGCGTCGGTCGGCCGCGGGGTCGCCTTCAATAGCGCCGTCGTAGCGATGACGAACCCGGGTTGGCAAAAACCGCATTGCGGCACCTGCTCATCGATCCAGGCCTGCTGCACGGCCGACAGAGTGCCGTTCGGCTGACTCAGCCCCTCCACGGTCACCACGGAGGCGCCCGCAACGGAGCCGACCGGTGTCACGCAGGAGGGGGTGGCTTCCCCGTTGATGAGGACGCGGCAGGCCCCACACTGGGCAATGCCACAACCATATTTGGGGCCGAGCAATCCAAGGTTCTCACGAAGCACCCAGAGGAGGGGTTTGTCGACATCCGTCTCGATGTCCATCCGCGATCCATTGACGATGAGAGAAACCATTCCTCAGACCTCCACCAGGGTTGATTGCCGTCCCAGCAAGGCAGCGATGCGTTGATTTGCGATCAGCATGGCGATGCCGGTCAGGATGCCTGCAACCGGGACGATGAGCAGGCCCAGTCCAATGCCGTTCGGCACCCGCGCCGTTGTCGCCGCGTCGCTGATCATGCCGACAATGAGAGGTCCGAGCGCAGGACCGAAAAGACCGGAGCCAATCATCGCGAGGCTCGTCGCCATCGCCTCCCTGCCCTTGCCTGCCACCAGGTGGGCGGCGCCGAAGCACCAGGGCAGCAGAAATGCGAAGGACAACATGCCGGGGACGAAAAGGAGGATGGAAAGCCACCCGGTCGGGGTAAACAGCGCGGCGGTCGTCGTAAGGCTTGCGATCATCAAGAGGATGGCTGGCGGCCCGAGGACCCGACCGGTTCCGGAGCGTACCGCGCGGTCAAACAGGCGCCCGCCTGCCAGCGTTCCGCAAATCCCCATCAGGCCTTGCAGCAATCCGAACGCAAGTCCAGCCTCGCTGGCGCTGTAGTCATGGGTGCGGATCAGGAAGGGAACTGCAAAAGCATAGAATGGCGCTGCGGCGAAGCCGAGTGCGACAGAGCTGATGAACAGCCAACGAAATGACGGGGACGAAAGCAGTTGCAGGCTCGCCTTCAGGAACGGCTTGCTATCGGTGGCCGAACGCTTGAGCGGCGGGGTAGAGCGTATGACGGCGAGCGCCAGCAGGGCGATGAACATGCCGAGAACGCCAGCGCCCACCAGCGCTGCACGCCATCCCAGCGTATCGCCGATCGCGCCGCCGACGGCAAAGCCCATCATAGTGCCGAGCGGGATGCCCATGGAGAAAATGCCAAGAGCCAGGCCGCGGCGCTCGGGCGGTACCTTCCGGGCGATGATCGCATGGCTGGCGGGCGTTCCGCCGGCCTCGCCGAACGCGACACCGAAGCGCGTGAAAGCCAGGAACAGGAAGCTCATGGCGAGGCCGCCGAGCACTGTCATCGCGCTCCAGAGCAAGAAGCATAAAATGAGGACGGAACGGGGCGAACCACGATCGGCGGCGCGGGCGAGGGGCATCGACAGCAGCGTGTAGCAGACCGCGAATGCAATGCCGGTGAGTAAGCCAATCTCGGTGTCGCTCAGATCGAGATCTTCCTTGATGGACTCGGCCAAGACGAAGGGAAGCATCCGGTCGACCTGGGAAATGGCGCTAACAAGAAACAACGTAATAAGCAGTACCGTTACGCTTCGACCATCGAAATATTCATCAATATTTATTTTCGATTTATTGGGAAGATCAGCTTTCTTATCTATTGACGGCGCAGCCGTTCCTGTCATGTTGTGTGCTTCCCTGGCTGTGAGTGACGTCATCAAGCTAGAGGAAGTCTCCCATGACCAAAATGCCGAATACCTCAATAAATTTGCCTATTCCTACAAGCGGCGATACCCTGCCGACGGAAGGGCGAGTTCTGCGCTGGCCTCGAAACCAAACGGAGGTTCGCGTGTCGTCATCGCTTCTTGGTGGAATTACCAGCTACATCGAAAGCCAGGGCGGCGGTGAGGGCCTGTTTCCGACGCATATCGAGAGCGTCAACATCATCCGGTCCTACCAGCAGCGGATGCCACTGCGGCAGATCTATCGTCCGTCGCTCTGCGTCGTGGCACAGGGCGCAAAGGAAATTCTGTTCGGCGAGGAGACACTTCGTTATGGGGCGATGGAGTGCCTTGTCGTCAGCATGGAAATGCCGGCCAGCGGGCGGGTGATCGAGGCGAGTGAGCAGACGCCCTATATCGGCCTTACCATTGATCTCGACGTGAACATGCTGCGCGAGGTGCTGGAGCAGTTGGAGATGCCACCCGCTCCGCCTGCCATGCCCGGTCCATCGGTGTTCGTCGGAAAGGTCGATGAATCTCTGGCTGAATGTGTGCTGCGCCTGATCCGGATGTCTCAGACGCCGAAGGCAATCCCGATCCTCTACCCGTCCGTCATGCGGGAGATCTGCTATTGGCTTTTGACCGGCCCGCACGGCGCGGAACTCTGCAGCCTGGCCGTGCCGGAATCGAATTTCATGCGGATTGCAAAGGCGATCTATTTCCTGCGCGCCAATTTCACCCAGACGCTGCGTGTGGAACAGATGGCGGAGGTGGCGCACATGAGCCCGTCATCGTTTCATCAGCATTTCAAGCAGCTCACCTCGGTGACGCCACTTCAGTTCCAGAAGCAGCTGCGCCTTCTTGAGTCGCGACGCCTAATGGTCGCGGAAGCTGCAAGCGTCGAGGAAGCGGCCTACAAGGTCGGCTACGAAAGCCCGTCGCAGTTCAGCCGCGAATACTCGCGAATGTTCGGCGTTGCGCCAAAGCAGGACGCGTTGAACCACCAGCGTATGTATAGCCAGTACGCAAGCCGCAAGGCACGCCGCGCCTAAGCGCGGATCTATGGAAAAGGTCACCCGTGCCGCCGCGGCGCGAAGCGATCCCTGAGATGCTCCTCCGCTACCGCAATAGAAGGTTCTCAGCCGAAGCTCGTCGGGCGGATGCTTTGCTTCCGGAGGGCCGGGCATCTGTCGCGTGACCTATCACGGCAAAAACTGAAGCAGGAATGCCTGGGTCAGTTCGCACAGTGCGGATAGAGGATCAGGCAAGAAATTCACGGAAATCGGCATTCGTCCCCGCGTGGCTGACCGCTAAGTTCGCAGTGCATTGCCTCGGAAATGGTCCGGATCGGTTCAGCCTCGCGCGCCGCGCCGAGTTGAGGCTGATCATCGGGCCGCCAAGTATCCCTGACGGCATGGCTTCTGTCGCTATCGCACGCCCCAAATATCGGAAAGGAACCTATATGTTGAAATCGGCAAAGAGGCCGCTGCTCGCCGCCGCACTCGCTGCAGGATTGACCAGTCTCTCGGTCGGCCATGCTTTGGCACAGGCGTCGTCGCCAGACCAGATCGTCGGTGTCTGGGAGGCGGAGGACGGCATCCTCAAGATAGAGATGTTCGAAGCGGGCGGGAGCTATTCGGCTCGCATGCTCTACGGAAAACTCCTGATGGAGGCGGATGGCAAAACATTCAAGAAGGATACCAAAAATCCCGATCCGAACCTCCGGGGTCGTTCGCTCGAGGGTATTGTTTTTCTGACCGACCTCAAATGGGACCCCCGTGATCTGCGTTGGGAAGATGGAAGCTGGTACAGCGGAGCCAACGGCCGCTCCGCAAACGCCCGCGCAGCCCTGCTCGGCGAGAAAATGGAGGTCCGCGTCTACATGGGGACACCCGCGCTCGGCCGGACCATAGTGCTGCACCGCGCCCGGTGAAGCGCCCTGCTGCAACTTCAACAAACATCGCGACGAACAAAGGCGGCCCAGCATCCCGATAAGCGAGTATGGGGCGGGAATACGCCAGTCCGCCGGCGACTTTCCTAGGCCGCGGTGCGTTGGAGCGACCCGAAAGCTTTTGGGACGTCGAACTGAGGGATCGCAACCAATGCTTGCTTGGCAGTCGAGATTGTAGGATCAGGCAGGTTTTTCGCGCCTTTGGGCATGGAGATCTAAGACGGTATGGGCATGCTGGTGACGAAGATGAACGTAGCGCGTCGAGCCACACCTGGCTCGATCTTGCACTGCCGAGATGAGGATCACTGATGACGAAGTGGACGACCAGTAACATTCCTTCGCAGCACGGCGTTTCGGTGGTCGTGACCGGCACCGGCGGGCTGGGTTACGAAGACGCGCTGGCTCTGGCCCGCGCCGGCGCCGATGTCGTGATCGCAGGCCGCAATCCTCAGAAGGGTGTCAAGGCCGTGGCCAGTATCAGGCAAGCCGTCCCTGGCGCTATGGTGCGGTTCGGCCAGGTGGATCTCGCCGACCTGGCTTCAATCGCCGGCTTCGCGGCGAAGCTCGCTCAGGAGCAGGACAGCCTCGATCTTCTGATCAACAATGCCGGAGTCATGAGACCGCCGGTGCGGCGCGAAACGAAGGACGGTTTCGAGCTGCAGTTCGGCACGAACTATCTCGGTCATTTCGCTCTTACCGCCTATCTGCTGCCGCTCCTGAAAAAAGGCCTCAATCCGCGCGTGGTGACGCTCAGCAGCGTGGCGGCGCGTGGCGGCGCGATCGACTTCGACGACCTGCAGGCCGAGCGCAGCTACAAGCCGATGCAGGTCTACAGCCAGTCCAAGCTCGCCTGCATCATGTTCGCCTTCGAGATGAGCCGGCGCAGCAAGGCGGCTGGGTGGGGCGTTGAAAGCCTGGCGGCCCATCCGGGCCTCACACGCACCGACCTGATCGTGAACGGTTCGGGGCGGTGGAGCCTGCCCGGAATGCTGCGCCGTTTCATGCCGTTCCTGTTCCAGCCCGCCTGCCAGGGCGCTTTGCCGACGCTCTATGCGGCGACCGACCCGGCGGCGCGTGACGGAGCGTACTACGGACCCGACAGGCTGGGTGGCACCCGCGGTTATCCGGTCAAGGAGACGCCTCCGAAACAGGCGCTGGATACCGTCGCGGCGGCGCGCCTCTGGGATATATCCCTGGCGCTGACCGGCGCGACATTCGCTTAAACCGCCGTGCGTGCTCAAGGCTTGTCCCGTGCCGTATCCCTGGTCGGTTGCTTCCTTTCTAAACCAACAACGAAGGACGGCGGGCGCGAGCCTTGAACGTGTCCTGGAGATTTGCTGATGGCATGGTCGTACGGCTACTTCACCGACCTCAACTACACCCATGGATATTATCCGGAAATGAACCCGGCCCTATTGCGCCTGGCATGCCTATGCAACGCGATCGAGCCGCAGATTCCCGATGCACCTTCCTATCTCGAGCTTGGCTTCGGGCAGGGTGTCACGATCAACATGCTCGCCGCGGCGTCTTCCGGTTCCTACTGGGGTACCGACTTCAATCCGGCGCAAGTCGTGGAGGCCTGCAAACTGGCCGATGCCTCAAGAGCGGACATTCATCTGTTCGACGACTCTTTCGAGGAGTTTGCCAACCGGAAGGGCCTTCCCGACTTCGATGTCATAGCGCTACACGGGATCTGGAGCTGGGTATCGGAAAAGAACCGCAAGACCGTAACCGACATCATCAGGCGCAAACTCCGTCCCGGAGGGATCGCCTATATAAGCTATAACTGCCTGCCCGGCTGGGCTCCGGTCGTGCCGATCCGCCAGCTGATGTCTCTCTATCAGGACTATGGCGGCGGCAGGATGTCGAGACCGATGGAGATGATCGAAGGCGCGGTGCAGTTCGCGGAAGAGATCGCAAAGGCCGGATCGTTCTATTTTCGGGACAACCCTTTCGCCAGGCATCATGTGGAGCAATTGACGAAACAGGGGCGCAACTATCTCGGCCACGAATATATGAACGCGGATTGGCATCTTGAGCACTTTTCGGACATGATCCGGAGTCTGGACGACGCCAAGCTCACATATGTCGGCTCTGCGCGGCTGCTCGATGGCATAGATGCCTTTCAGCTCCATGAGGAAGGGATCAAGTTCGTTTCGCAGATCCGTCATCCGATCATGCGCGAGACGGTCCGCGACTATCTGGTGAACAGGCGCTTCCGGACCGATATCTTCGTCAAGGGGGCAAGGCTACTTCCAAGTCGGGAACATCGCGATGTCTGGCACGCGTTGGCATTCGTGCTGGTGATCCCAGAAATTGATGTCCCGAAAAAGATCGCGTGTGCCAGGGGCGAGGTGGCACTGCCCTCCGGCAAATACGACTTGATCCTCGAGGTCCTGGCCGAGGAGGGCTACAGGCCAAAACGCGTCGAGGAACTTTTCAAACATAACAAGCTGCGAAATCTCACGACTCAGGATGTCGTAGATTACCTGACTGTACTCACCGGCGCCGGATTTGTGGCCCCGGCGCAAATACCTTCGGAGAGAGTGAAGGAGCAATGCAGGGCGCTGAACCGGTACATCTTGCAGCGGGCGCTTGTCAGCATGGATCTGCACCACATGGTATCGCCCGTGACCGGAGGCGGGATCGGGCTCACCCACATGACGCAGCTGCTCGTCCTCGCCGCCAGCGAGGGTAAAGTCGGCGCCGCGGCCTTGACCGGCTATGTGTGGGATTTCCTGGACAGCATCGGCGAACGCCTTGTGAGAGACGGCAAAAGGATCGAATCCAAGGATGAGAATCTAGAGGAAATCAGAATTTTAGCGAACAAATTCCTGAAGTTTGGACGACCGCTTCTGCAAGCCTTGCAGATCATTGATGACACTAAGGGATGATAGCTCCCGATGGGACATCCGCTGCCAATCGCGAGACATGACGCTCAACCAATCTCAGGTATCGTTTGTTGTGAGCCCCCCATATCCTATTCCTCGTCACCCAGACGTCGCATGGAGAAGACGGGGCTGAGTTCAAGGCAACCGAGAAAGTTCTGGCGATTGCGCTGCCAAACTTCGTTTATTTTTCATCCTGGGTTGGAAAACTTGGTTCGAATTCTTCTAAGACCAAGGCACCGTTGTGCACTTGCTGTTTACGCTTCGTAACGCCGCGTCGTTCGATACCGATCGAAGCACCAAACAGTTCGTGTCTCGGCCGGTAGAGCCCAGACGTCAATGGTGATAGGAAATAGCAATGATTGCCACGACCAAAATTCGGGCACTCGACGTGTCTCCGGCACAGCCTGAAACACAGCCCCCTTATAT